>NZ_AULB01000003.1 GCF_000425065.1 Actinomadura rifamycini DSM 43936 | reverse complement strand
TCCCGCGCCGACCGGGCCAGGACGAGCCCGAGCCCGGCCAGCTCGGCGGCGGACCCGGCGGCGCGGGCCCGCAGGTCCAGGGCGCCGAGCGCGTCCGCGTGCTCCTCGGCGACCCGCAGGCCCGCCCGGACGGCGGCGGCCGCGCCCCGCCGGTCGGACCGCTCGGCGCGCTCCAGCGCCGCGGCGTGCCAGGCGGTGATCCGGGCGGCCGGCGACCCCCGGGCGCGGCACCCCGGGGCGCGGGCCGGCGGCGCCAGGAAACGCCCGGCGGGACGGCCGAGGGCGAGCGCGACGCGGGCGGCGACGAGCCGCGCGTCGGCGGCGGCGTCGGCCCACCCGCCGCGCGCCAGCCGGTCGGCGGTCGCTGCGGCGCTGCCCAGCAGGACCGCCGAGCGCTCCCCGGCCGCCCACCGCGCCCGCAGCAGCAGGTGCTCGGCGAGCAGCGTCCACCCCGCGCGCTCCTGCTCGGCGAACGCCGCCCGCGCCCGCTCGGCCGTGCGGACGGCCCGCTCCGCGTCGCCGTCGTCCAGTTCGGCGTGCGCGAGGAGCAGCAGCCCGTCGGCGGTGTCGCACCGGTAGCCGTGGTCGGCGGCCGACGCCAGCGCGGCCTCCAGGACGGGACGCGCCTCGCGCGGCAGCCCGACCGAGATCAGCGTCTCCGCCTGGTCGAACCGGCACTGCGCCAAGCGTTCCCCGGACAGATGGGGCTCGGCCTCCGCGTAGAGCCGAAGCGCGCGCGGGACGTCCCCGCGCCGGGACACCACGAACGCCAGGTTGCTCGTGGACATCGCCGTCTGGTGCGGCAATCCGGCGGCCCGCGCCACGTCGACCGCCTCGGTGAGCGCCGCCTCCGCCGCGGCGAACTCGCCCTGCAGCGCCCGCGCGAGGCCCAGGTTGGTCAGCAGCCCGTTCAGCACCGCGGGATCGCGTCCCCGCCGCAGCACGGGCAGGGCGCGCGCCGCCGCGTCCCGCGCCTCGCGGAGACGGCCCGCCCGCGCCAGGGCGCACGCCGTGTTGGCCGCCAGCCGCGCCGCGTCCCGCCCCGTCAGGACGTCCTCCGCCCGCGCCGCCTGCGCGAGCGCGCCCGCCGTGTCGCCGCGGGCGGCGAGCAGGCCGACGAGGCTCATCCGCACCTGGGCCGCCGCGTACCCGCAGTCCGGGGACGCCTCCGCGATCTCCAGCGCCCGCCGGAGCAGGTCGAGGCCCTCCGCCAGCCGCCCCAGCTCCTTCGCCGCGAGCCCGGCGGCCCGCAGCGCGGCGACCGCCGCGCCGCCCGTCCCCCCGCCGGCCCGCGCCAGCGCCCGCGCGTGCGCGGCGGCCGGGTCCGCCGCGACGAGCCGCAGCAGGTCGTCGGCCTCGGTCACACGTGCGCCCAGCTCGTCACGACGGACGCGCCCCCGTCGAGGCGGAACAGCAGGCTCACCGGGCCCGCCGGCACGTCCGGCAGGCAGAACAGCCCGCCCGGCTCCACCGGCGCGCCCGCCGGGTCCGGCGGCAGGTCCCGGTGCCGCACCGCGACGGACGCGGCCGCCGCCGGGACGATCCGTCCGGTGAGCTCCCGGAACCGGCCCGCCTCCGCGACCTCCACCTCGACCGTCGCGTCCGGGCAGGCGAACGTCAGCGCGCGCACCGGCCCGCCGCGCGTCCCGCGCGCCGCGCCCGCGGCCCCGTCCCGCGCCAGGGCCGCCAGCGCCGCCCCCGGCAGCCGCCACGCCAGCGCCGCGCGGCCCGCCGCCAGGACGTCGCCCGGCACCGGATCGAGCACGGTGAACGCGTCCCGGACGCCCGCCATCAGCTCGTCGTCGTTCACCGCAGGACCCTCCGCAGGGTGTCCAGGCAGCGCGCCCGGGTGGGGCCGACGCTGCCGAGCGGGATGCCGAGCGCCGCCGCCAGCTCCTTGTAGGTGGGGGCCAGCGCGGAGAGCCGCAGCAGCGCGCGGCAGCGCGCGGGCAGCTCCCGCAGCGCCGCGCCGACCCGGTCGAGCCGGTCGCGGTCCAGCACGACCCGCTCCGGGGCCGGTTCCGGGGACGGCCCCACAGCGCCCGCCGCGGACGGTTCGGCGGGCCGCGCCACCGGCAGCGCGCGGCCGCGCAGGCGCGCCACCCGCAGGCTCTCGCGCCGCGCGGTCGTCACCAGCCACACCCGGACCGCCCCGGCGTCCCGCACCGTGTCGATCCTCTCCACGAGCCGCAGCCACGCGGTCTGCACGACGTCGCCGGAGTCGGCGTCGTGCAGACCGTACGAGCGGGCGACTGCCCACAGCAGCGGGCTGTGCTCGTCCACCAGCCGGGCCCACGCGGCGCCGTCGCCGTCGCGGGCCCGTGCCAACAGCGCGTCGGCGTCCAGTGTGTCGGCGTTCGAGGTGTCGGCGTTGAAGGTGTCGGCGTCCGTGCGGACGCCTGCGGATTCGTTATGCCGGGCCAATGAGAACTCCCTCCGAGCCACCCGCGGACCGACGACTTTACGTTCCGAACAATCTCACGTACTCAGAGTTACCTTTTTGCCATCGTGTCGTAGTCAAGACCTGATGATTACGCCGAGGTCCGGATGGGTAGGGCGAGCCGTTTGGTTGAGGACCCTGTCCGCGGCGGCGGCCGCGCCGAGTCCCTCGGCCGCCGCCAGGCCCGCGATCAGCCCCGCGACCATCGGCGTCGCGAACGACGTCCCGCTCCACGTCGCGAACCCGTCGAACCGGTCCGGATCGGTGCCGTCCGCGGGCGGCCGCGGCCCGTCGTACCGGACGAAGCTGCTGGCCACGTCCACCCCCGGCGCGGCGGCGTCCACCCACCAGCCGTAATTGGAGAACCAGGCCCGGTCGTCCCCGTCCAGCGCGGCGACCCCGATCACCGACTTGAGCGCGGCGGGCCAGAACGGCCGGTCGCTCGCCGCGTTCCCCGCGCACGCCACCACGACCGTCCGGCGGCCCAGCGCGGCGATGGCCCGGGACAGCACCGGCGACGGGCGGTCGTCGTAGGTGTGGCAGCCGAGCGACAGGTTCACCACGTCCGCGTGGTCCCGCTCCGCGAGCCGCGCCAGCGCGCGGATCACGCCCAGCTCGTCCCCGATGCCGTCCCCGCCGAGCACGCGGCGCGGCAGCAGCCGCGCCGTCGGCGCGTGCCGCAGCACGACGCCCGCGACGAACGTCCCGTGCCCCGCCTGGGCGTCCGGTTCCCGGTCGAGGTCGGCGTCCAGGACGTCCGCGTCCTCCGCGCCGCGCTCCCGGAACCATTCCGCGCCCTCGAACCACGGGTGCGCCGCCAGGCCCGTGTCGAGGATCGCGACGGTCACGTCCCGGCACGCGTCCGCGGCGGGCCGCGGCGCCGGGACCGGGCCCGCCGGACGCGGCCGGTCCGCGGGCCCGCTCCACCACAGCGGCTGCCCGAGCACCAGGTGGTTCGGCGCCACCGCGAGCCGGCGGTGCGGCCCGTCCCCGCCCAGCTCCGCCGCCAGCTCGCACACGTCCGGCCGCGACCGCAGCCGCAGCCGTGCCACCCCCGGACCGTCCTCCCGCGCGTCGCACCACCGCCGCACCCGGTCCTCCGCCGCGGCGGCGTCGTGCCCGGCGACCAGGAGCTGGTCGCGGCGGACCAGCGCGGGACGTCCCGGCACCGGCTCCACCACCACCGCGTCCCGGTGCCGCGCCAGCACCCTCTCCAGGACCGCCTGCTGATCGAACATCCGCCCTCGCCTCCCGTCGTTCGCTGTCCGCACACATGGTGCCGCAATGATGACCGTGCGTAGCGGAAATGCGTGTGAGGCGCTCACCCTGGACGATCAACGGTGTGCATGGCGTGGTCAAGTGTTCGACAAACAGCGAACTCGCGGTGGTGCGACCCGTGCCGATGATGCACAATGAGGGACGCGGACGCCGACCTGGGACGTACGAGGCCGTAGGGGAAGACGAGCCTCGGTACAGATCCAGGAGGTCCGGTGACCGCACGTGGCGTTTTCTACGTCCACTCCGCGCCACCTGCGCTGAGCCCGCACATCGAGTGGGCCGCCGCAGGTGTCCTCGGCGTGCCCGTTTCCCTTGAATGGGCTGATCAGGCGGCCGCGCCGGGGACGCTGCGCGCCGAACTGCATTGGGAGGGCAAGCCTGGGACGGCCGCCGGCATCACGTCGGCGCTGCGGAGCTGGAAACTGGTGCGCTTCGAGGTCACCGAGGATCCCACTCCGGGCACCGACGGCGTCCGCTACAGCTTCACCCCGTCGCTCGGGGTCTTCACCGGCGTGATCGGCGCCAACGGCGACATCATGGTCCCCGAGGACCGGCTGCGCTCGATCATGGCCAACGCCGCCGTCGGCAAGGCCAACCTGGAGCACGAGCTCGAACGCCTGCTCGGCACCCCGTGGGACAACGAGCTCGAGCCGTTCCGCCGCGCCGGCGACGGCGCCCCCGTGCGCTGGCTCCACGCCGCCGTCTGACCGGCGCCCGGCCCGTCCGCCGGTCGTCCGCTGGAGCGTGCCCGCCCCGCAACGAGCACGCCCCACCGGCTTCCGGCCCGGCCCCCCGCACCACCGCGCGCCCCGCCGCCCCGGATCGGGGGCGGAGGGGCGTTCGTGCGGGCGCGGGGCATCGTCCGCGCGCCGCACCCGCCCGCGCCCGCCCGCACGGCGGGCTTTCCCGTGTGTGAACCCGGGGCGGCCGGGCATGGTAGCGGCGATGCGCACGCTGACCCGAAACAACGTCCGCGACCTGGGAAAACGGTCCGGCCAGCCGATGCTGTTCGCGCACGGGTTCGGCTGCGACCAGTCGATGTGGCGGATGGTCACGCCCGCGTTCGAGGCCGACCACCGGGTCGTCCTGTTCGACCACGTCGGAGCCGGGCGGTCGGACCTGTCCGCCTACTCCGCCGAGCGGTACGGGACGCTGGACGCCTACGCCGCGGACGTGCTCGAGATCATCGAGGACCTCGGCCTGCGGGACGTGGTCTTCGTGGGGCATTCGGTCAGCGCCATGATCGGCGCGCTGGCGGTGATCAAGGCCCCCGACCGGTTCGACCGGCTCGTCATGATCGGCCCCTCGCCCCGGTACATCGACGACGGGGACTACGTCGGCGGCTTCTCCGCGGCCGACATCGACGAACTGCTCGCGTCCATGGAGAGCAACTACCTGGGCTGGTCCGGCCAGATGGCCCCCGCGATCATGGGCAATCCGGACCGTCCGGAACTGGGCGACGAGCTGACGAACTCCTTCTGCCGCACCGACCCGGACATCGCCCGCCAGTTCGCCCGCGTCACGTTCCTCTCCGACAACCGCGCCGACCTGCCCCAGGTCGCCGTGCCGACCCTGGTCCTCCAGTGCTCCGACGACGTCATCGCACCCGCCCCGGTGGGGGAGTACGTGCACCGCGCCCTCCCCGACGGCGAGATCGTCCGGCTGGGGGCGACCGGCCACTGCCCCAACCTCAGCGCGCCCGAGGAGACGCTCGCGGCCATCAAGGCGTTCCTGGCGGAGGAGCCGGATGGCCGGTCCGGATGACGAGCTGGAGCTGCTGCGAGACCTGTACGAGCGCGCCCCCTGCGGCTACGTGCTCATGCACGCGAACGGCCTGATCACGCTGGTCAACGCGACGTTCTGCGACTGGACCGGACGCGCCAGGGACGAACTCACGGCCGGCGTCCGCTTCCAGGAGCTGCTCCCGATCGGCGACCGGCTCTACTACGAGACGCACTTCGCGCCGCTGCTGGCCATGCAGCGCACCGTCCATGAGATCGCGGTGGACGTGACGTGCGCCGGCGGCGCGCGGCTCCCGGTCCTCCTCAACGGCATGCTCGTCGAGGAGCCGGGCGGCGCGGCGGAGACCGTCCGCGTCTGCGTCTTCCGCGCCACCGACCGGCGCGAGTACGAGCGCGAGCTGCTGCGCACCCGGCAGCGCGCGCGGGAGTCGGAGGCCCGTGCCCGCCAGCTCGCCCGGACGCTCCAGGACAGCCTGCTCCCCGACGAGCTCCCCGTCATCCCGAGCCTGGACGCGGGCGGCGCCTACCGGCCCGCCGGGCACGGCGACGAGGTGGGCGGTGACTTCTACGACCTGTTCGAGATCGCGCCGGGCCGCTGGGGGCTCGTGCTCGGCGACGTCTCCGGCAAGGGCGCCGAGGCCGCGGTGGTGACCGGCCTGGCCCGCCACACGGTGCGGGCCGTGGCGGCGGAGTCGCCTCGCGCCGCGGACGTCCTGCACCGGCTCAACGGTGCCGTCCTGCGCGACAGGTCGGAGCGCTTCTGCACGGCGGTCTACGCCGTGATCGAGGAACGGCCGGACGGATCGCCGCCCCGGGTGACGATCGCGGTCGGCGGGCATCCGCCGCCCCTGCGCGTCGCGCGGGACGGCGCGGTGACCGCCCTCGGCACGGTCGGGAACCTGCTCGGGCTGCTCGACGAGGTGCGGGTGGCCGACGTGTCCGTCGAGCTGGACCCCGGCGACGCGCTGCTGTTCTACACCGACGGGGTGACCGAGGCGCGCGGCGACGGCACCGACTTCTTCGAGGAGGAGCGGCTCGCCGAGCTGCTGGCGCGGTCGCGGACGCTCGGCGCCCAGGGCATCGCGGACCGGATCGCCGAGGCCGTCGTCGAGTTCCAGGACGGGGTGCCCCGCGACGACATCGCCGTCGTCGCGCTCAAGACCCGCTGATCCGCGCCGCCGCCCGCCGGGACCGGCGGACGCGGCGGCGGACGGGCGCAGCCGAACGGCCCGGGCCCCGCGGGGCGCCGGGCCGCGACGCGCGGTGCGGCCGCGGCGGCGGGACGCCGCCGCACGGGCCGCGGGCGGTCAGAGGGCGCGCTGGAACGCGACCGACACGTTGTGCCCGCCGAAACCGAACGAGTTGTTGAGCGCGGCGGCGGGACCGTCCGGGAGCTTGCGCGGTTCGTCGCGCACGATGTCCAGGTCGACCTCGTCGTCCATGTCCTCCAGGTTGGCGACGGCGGGCACGAGGCCCTCCTTCAGCGCGAGCAGCGTGAAGATCGACTCCAGCGCGCCGGCGCCGCCGAGCAGGTGTCCGGTCATGGACTTGGTCGCGGTGATGACGGCGCCGCGGGCGGCCTCCTCGCCGAGGCCCGCCTTGATGGAGGCGAGTTCGGCGACGTCGCCGGCCGGCGTGGACGTGGCGTGCGCGTTGATGTGCACGATGTCCGCGGGCTCCAGCCCGGCGTCCTTGAGCGCCCGCTGCATGGCCTTGGCCTGCCCGGCCCCGCTCGGGTCGGGCAGCACGATGTCGTAGGCGTCGCCCGAGTAGCCGCAGCCGGCGGCGAAGCCGAGGATGTTCGCGCCGCGGGCGCGGGCGTGCTCCTCCGACTCGAAGATCATCGCCGCGGAGCCCTCGCCGAGCACGAACCCGTCGCGGTTCTTGTCATAGGGGCGGGACGCGCGCTCCGGCTCGTCGTTGCGGGTCGACATCGCCCGCATGGCGCCGAACGACGCCATCTGCAGCGGGTGGATGCAGGACTCGGTGCCGCCGCAGATCACCACGTCGGCGCGGCCCGCGCGGATCATGTCGATGGCGTAGCCGACGGCCTCGCCGCTGGACGCGCACGCGCTGACCAGCGCGTGCGAGCCGGCCATCGCGCCGAACTCGATGCCGACGTGCCCGGACGCGCCGTTCGGCATCAGCATCGGGACGGTGAAGGGCGAGACCCGCGACCAGCCCTTCTCCCGGAAGACGTCATAGCTGTTGAGGGCGGTGTGCAGGCCGCCGATGCCGCTGGACAGCACGACGCCGAGGCGCTCGCCGTCCACGGTGAAGCCGCCGTCGACGCCGGCCCTCTCCATGCCCTTCTGGGACTTGCCGCCCGTCGGCGGCGCGAACCCGGCGTCGGTCCACGCCTCCCGCGCGGCGATCAGCGCGATCGCCTGGCTGCGGTCGAGCCGGCGCAGCGTCTGCCGGGGCACGACCTCGGACGGGTCCACCTTCAGCGTGGCGGCGAACTTCACCGGCACGTCGTCGATGTTGTCCCAGTCCAGCTTGCGGACCCCGGATTCTCCGGCGAGCAGGGCGGACCAGGTCGACGGCAGGTCGCCGCCGAGAGGAGTCGTTGCACCGAGACCGGTCACCGCGACCCTGGTCTGGCTCTTGCTCATGTCGGTTCTCCTTGCCGGCTGATGGGGGGGTGGGTTCGGGCGCGCCGTCCGGGGCGGCGGCGCGCCTTCCCCGCGTCGTCAGGCCTTGAGCTTCTGGACGAAGTCGATGACGTCCTTGACCGTCTTGAGGTTGCGCAGCTCGTCGTCGGGGATCTCGACGCCGAACTCGTCCTGCGCGGCAACGGCGATCTCTACCATCGACAGCGAGTCGATGTCGAGGTCGTCGATGAAGTTCTTCTCGGGCGTCACCTCGGCCTTGTCGATGCCGACGATGTCGTCGATGATCTTGGCGAGGCCCTCGAGGATCTCGGTTTCGGTGGCGACTGCCATGGTTTCGCTCTCTTCCTTAGTGGGTTGGTCCGGACCGCGGCGCGGGCGCCGCGGCCTACGGGATCTGGATGACTTGGGCAGCGTAGGACAGCCCCGCGCCGAACCCGACCAGCAGGGCGGGGGCGCCCGACGGCACGTCGCCGCGCTCGATCATCCGGGACATGGCCAGCGGGATGGAGGCCCCCGAGGTGTTGCCCGAGTGGACGATGTCGTCGGCCACGACGGCGTTGACGGCCTTCACCTTGCGGGCGATCGCCTCGATGATCCGCAGGTTGGCCTGGTGCGGGACGATCGCCGCGAGGTCCTCGGCGGCGACGCCGGCGCGCTCGCACGCCTCCAGCGCGACCGGCGCGATGGCGGTCGTCGCCCAGCGGAAGACGGCCTGGCCCTCCTGCCGGATGAAGGAGTGCCGGTCCGGAATGATGATCTTGTCGGCGCCGTCTCCGGCGCTGCCCCACACGACCGGGCCGATGCCGGGCTCGTCGCTGCCGGTGACGACCGCCGCGCCGGCGCCGTCGGCGAAGATGATGCACGTCGACCGGTCCGTCCAGTCGAGCCACTGCGACATCTTCTCGGAGCCGATGACGAGCACGTTGCGCGCGCTCCCGGCCCGGACGGCGGCGCTGGCGGTGCCGAGCGCGTAGCAGAACCCGGCGCACGCGGCGTTCAGGTCGAACGCGCCGGGCGCGTCGATGCCGAGGCGGTGCGCGACGGCCGCCGCGTGGCTCGGCATCGGCGACTCCGCCGAGCAGGTCGCGAGGATGACCAGGTCGATGTCGGACGGGGCGAGGCCGCTGTTGGCGAGCGCCTTGCCGCCCGCGTGCACGCCGAGCTCGACGATGCCCTCGTCGTCGGCGGCGATGCGGCGCTCGGCGATGCCGACGCGGCTGCGGATCCAGGCGTCGTCGGTGTCGACGGTCTGCGCGAGCTCGTCGTTGGTGACGACCCGGGCGGGCCGGTAGTCGCCGAACGCGAGGATGCGCGCGCCCGCGGCCACCTCGGGGATGCGGAGCCCGGCGCTCATGCCGTGCGTCCCGTGTGCGCCGCGATGACCTCGCGGGCCTTGCCGAGGTCCGCGGGGGTCTTCAGGGCGACCAGCTCGACGCCCTTCAGCTCGCGCCGGGCCAGCCCGGTGAGCGTCCCGGCGGGCGGCAGCTCGATGATCGCGGTGACGCCGAGCTCCCGCATGGCGTCCATGCAGGCGTCCCAGCGGACGGGCGCGCTGACCTGCTCGACGAGCCGCCCGACGAAGTCGCGGCCGTCCCGCACCACGGCGCCGTCGCGGTTCTGCAGCAGCCGCGGCGCGGGGTCGGCGACGGGCACGCCGGGCGCGAGCCGGCGGAGCGTGTCGGCGGCGGGCGCCATGTGCTCGGTGTGGAAGGCGCCGGCGACCGACAGCGGCCGGAGCCGGGCCTTCGCGGGCGGCTCCTCGGCGAACTCGGCGAGCCGCTCGACGGTCCCGGCGGCCACGACCTGGCCGGCGCCGTTGACGTTGGCGGGGGTGAGCCCGTGCTTGTCGATCGCGGCGAGGACCTCGTCGGCGTCGCCGCCGAGCACGGCCGTCATGCCGGTCTCGGTGACGGCGGCGGCCTCGGCCATCGCGCGGCCCCGCTCCCGGACGAGCACCAGCGCGGCCTCCGGGGTCAGCACCCCGGCGATCGCGGCGGCGGCCAGCTCGCCGACGCTGTGCCCGGCCACCGCGTCCGGCGCGGCGGCGTCGGCCTCGGCGAACAGCACCTCGTTGGCGGCCAGGGCGGCGGCGACCAGCAGCGGCTGCGCCACCGCGGTGTCGCGGATCTCCTCGGCGTCGGCGGTCGTCCCGTACCGGACCAGGTCGAGCCCGGTGACGGCCGACCACCAGGCCAGCCGGTCGGCGACGCCGGGGATCTCTAGCCATGGCTCTAGAAAGCCGGGGGTCTGAGCGCCCTGGCCGGGCGAGGCGACGAGAATCACAGCGACAAGCCTGCCGTAAGGGGTCCCGGGTGCCGATGCGGATGAGTACGAAGTTTCCTCGTGGGGCTTTGTAAGACCCCTACAAGCGCGGAGCCGCGACGTTGTCCAGATCACGTGCGCGGCGCCGCGTGCGGTTCACTTCCCGCGGCGCGTCCGGTTCACACCTGGCCCGGCCGGTTCGCCCGGCCCGCGAACCGGCCGAGGACGAGCGCGATCCGGAGCGTGAACGCGTTGCGGCCGTCCGTCGGCGCGAGACCGGTCAGCTCGGTGACCCGCCGCAGCCGGTACCGGACCGTGTTGGGGTGGACGAACAGCATCCGCGCCGTGGCCTCCAGCGACGACCCCTGCTCCAGGTAGGTCGTGAGCGTGTCGAGCAGCGGCGCGCCGGCGGCCAGCATCGGGTTGTAGACGGAGTCCACGAGGTAGCGGCGGGCGTCGTCGTCGCCGTCCAGCGCGCGTTCGGGCAGCAGCTCGACGGCCAGGACGGGACGCGGCGCGTCCGGCCAGCCCGCGGCGGCGCGGAGCCCGGCGACGGCGGCCTGCGCGGACGCCGTCGACTCGTACAGGTCGCCGACCTGCGGGCCGACGACGACCGGGCCGGGGCCGCACTTGGCCGCGATCGGCCGCGCCGCCTCCAGGGGGTCGGTGTCGCCGCCGACGATGACGATGACGCGGTGCCCCTGCACGCCCGCGAGGACGTCGGCGCGCGCGCGGCGCGCGGCGAGCTGCATCTGGTCGATCGTGACCTCGGGTTCCTCGTCCTCCGGAGTGAACCCCGCGATGACGGTGACGGGCTTGGACGTCCAGCCGAGCGCGGCCGCCCACGAGTGCATGCCGTCGTCGACCTCGCCGCGCATCACCGCGTTCACCACGAGCGCCTCCAGGCGGGCGTCCCAGGCGGCGCGGGTCTCGGCGGCCCGCGCGTACACCTGCGCCGCGCCGAACGCCACGTCCCGCGTGTACCGCAGGATGGCCTCGCGGAGCTGCTGCTCCCCGCCGGGCGCGGCCAGCTCGTCCAGCCGCGTCTCCACCACGTCGATGATCACGCGGATCATGTCGATGGTGTGGTGCAGCTTGATGGAGCGCATCAGCTCGCGGGGCGCGGTGCCGAACACCTCGCCGGCGATGGCCGGGCGGGACTGCTCGTCGTTCTTGAACCACTCCACGAACGCCGCGATGCCGGCCTGGGCGACGAGACCGATCCAGGAGCGCTGGTCGGGCGGCATCCGCCGGAACCAGGGGAGCTTGCGCTCCATGCTGGCGAGGGCGGCGGTCCCGAACGTGCCCATCGCCTTCTCCAGGCGCAGGGTCGTCCGCTCGCGGATCTTCGCGGGGTCGGTGTCGGCAGGGTCGGTGTCGGCGGGATCGGTGTCGGACGGATCGGTGTCGGCGTCGGGGTCGTTCACGGTGGTCACCTTCCCAGAGTGCCACCCCGCCGCCGATGACCCGTCCGGAACCACGCGGGCGGTCTCACCGGCGCCGCGGCTTCTCGAACCGGTGCACCAGGGCCGCGAGGGCGGCGAGGACGGCCGCGAAGGCCGGCAGCCAGGCGACCCGCTGGACGATCCAGGCCGCGCCGTCCGGGCGGGTGTGCAGGCCCTCGGCCGCGCCGAACGCCAGGGCGGCCGCGACCGTGACGGCCATCAGCGCGGTCTGGTGCCACAGGTAGACGGTCATCGCGGACCGGTTCGCGGCGGCCACCGCCGACCGCACCCGGGGCCGTCGCGTCCAGCGGGTCAGCGGCCCGTGCAGCAGCAGCGCGAGCCCGGTCTGCGCGAGGCCGAACGCGACGGCGGCGAGCGTCGGCGGGCTGAGGTTGGACACGTCGGCGCCCGGCACCCCGACCATGCTCGCCGGGTAGCCCGCGAACGCGACGAGCGCGGCCGCCGCGGCGGCGCCGCCGGCCAGCAGCGCGACGGCCGTCCGGCGGGCGCGCAGCGCGCCGCGCGCCCAGCCGACGCCGAGGTAGAACGGCAGGAGCCAGCCGGTCAGGACGGTGCACCAGCCGATCCACTCGGGCGCCCCGAGCGCGAACCGTCCCGCGTCGACGAGCGCGGTGGCGGCGACGAGGAGCAGCGCGCCCCGGGCGCCGAGCCGGTCCCAGAGGACGGCGAGCAGCGGGGTCAGCGCGGTCAGCGCGACGAACACCGCGAGGAACCACAGCGGGCTGAGCACCAGCTTGACCAGCGTCGTCAGCGTCGCGCCGTCGAACCCGGCCCACGCCAGCGCCGCGGCGACCGGGATCCAGGCGGCGAACAGGACGGGGAGCGGCCGCGCGAGCCGTCCCAGCCGCCGCGCGAACCGGCGGCCCCACGGCTCGTCCGGCCGCAGGCCCTTCGCCGCCGCGTACCCGCCGACGAGGAAGAACAGCGCGAGCGTCTGCAGGACCCAGGTGACGGGCGTGAACTCCGGCATGGACGCCAGCGGGCTGGTGGTGCGCAGGTCGGCGCCGTGCCCGACGAACGCGGTGACCAGCCAGTGCCCGAGGACGACCCCGAGGACCGCGAACGCGCGCAGCGCGTCGATCGCGCGATCGCGCTCGACCGCCGGAGGCGCGGGTGCGGCGGGAGGTGTTGATTCGGTGAGACGGTCCGGAGGCGTGGATGCGGTCGGGGGCGCGGGACGGGCTGGAGGTGCGGGCGCGGCTGGAGGTGCGGGCGCGGCGGGACCAGCGGGTGCGGCGGGACCAGCGGGTGCGGTCGGGGGCGCGGGGCGGGCGGTGTCATGCACGGGGGACCTCCGAGTCGTGGCCGAGTGCGATGAGGGCGAGGTTGCGGAGCGCGGCGGAGCCCGGCTTCAGGTAGCCGCTGTGCGGGCCCGTCCCGGCGTCGAACCGGACGGCGCCGAACCCGGGGGAGACCGGGTCGGTCCCGAAGCCGAGCCCGGCGAAGCGCACGTGCGGGACGAACCGGACCCAGTCGCCGGACGAGCGGCCGGCCCAGACGGTCGCGGACGTGCGCAGGTCCGCGACGCCGCCGGCGGTCGTCCCGGGGCTGCCGAACAGCGCGATGTCGTCCACCGGGACCCCGCCGAGCCCGGGCGCGGCCGCGGCGCACACCACCGACCCGTAGCTGTGGCAGAGCAGGGCGATCCGGGCGTCCCCGTTCACCCGGGCCAGCCCGCCGAGGAAGTCCGCGAGGCGCCGCGCGCCCGACTCGGCGCGGTCGGCGCTCAGGACGCCCGGGCCGAGCGTCGCCGGGGCGCGGTAGCCGAGCCAGGCGACCACGGCGACCCGCGCGGACGGCGCCTCGGCGGCCATCCGCCGGTACAGGGCGCGGGCGCCGCCGCCCGCGAACTTGACCGAGTCGAAGTTGGCGAGCGCGTTGTCCGCGCCCGGCACGACGACCGCGATCCGGTCGGCGCCGCGCAGGTCGCCGAAGACCTCGACGGCGCGCCCGTCCCCGCGCGGGTCGAAGGCCAGGAAGCGGCGTCCGGGGGAGAGGAACGCCGCCAGCGCGCGGGCCCGGTCCTCGTCGCCGGTCCGGACGGCCGTCGCGCGGGCGGCGGCGATGTCCCGGGCGGCGGCGGCGAACCGGGCGTCCAGCGTCGCGGCGGACAGCGCCGGGACGGGGGCGGGCGCGGTGTACGGCCCGGACGCGCCCGTCGCGGCGACGGTCGAGCCCGCCGCGGAGAGCACCGTGAGGGCGGCCGCGGTTCTGCGAACCCAGCGCATGGGGGGCGTCCTTCCTGGTCAGTGGGGGTGAAGCACTGACAAGGAAGGTAGGAATCGGACACCGTCGCCGAGATCAACCGGCGGAGCCGTCTTTTCGCCTCACACCGCGGTATGACCCGCGGGACCCGGGTAGGGGTGCGGGCAACGGTGTGCGGCCTCAGTCGCCGGGGCGGACGAGCCCGACCTCGTACGCGTAGACGATCGCCTGCGGCCGGTCGCGCAGGTCCAGCTTCATCAGGATCCGGCCGAAATGCGTCTTCACGGTCTGCTCGGCGAGCACCAGCCGCTCGGCGATCTCCCCGTTGGACAGGCCCCGCGCGACCAGCGTGAGCACTTCGGTCTCCCGCCCGGTCAGCTCGTCCAGCCGCTCGCGGGACGGCGCCCGCGGGCCGCCCAGCCGGGCGAACTCCGCGATCAGCCGGCGGGTGATGGACGGCGACAGCAGCGCGTCGCCCGCCGCGAGGACCCGCACCGCGTCCGACAGCTCGGCCGCGGACGCGTCCTTGAGCAGGAACCCGCCGGCCCCGGCGCGCAGCGCCTCGTACACGTAGTCGTCGAGGTCGAACGTCGTCAGCATGAGGACCTTCGGGGCGTCCCCGGCGCCGTCCGCGAGCAGCCGGCGGGTGGCCTCCAGCCCGTCCATCACCGGCATGCGGACGTCCATCAGCACGACGTCCGGGCGCAGTTCGGCGACGCGGCGCAGCCCCTCCTCGCCGTTCACGGCCTCCCCGACGACCTCGATGTCGGGCTGGGCGTTCAGCAGCACCCCGAACCCGGAGCGCACCATGCCCTGGTCGTCGACGATCACCACGCGGATGGTCACGGCGCGCCCTGCGCCTTCTCGGCGGCCTTCTCCGGCAGCGTGGCGGTCACGGCGAATCCTCCCTCGGACGTGGGCTCGGCGGTGAGCCAGCCGCCCAGCATGGCGGCGCGCTCGCGCATCCCGACCAGCCCGTGGCCGCCGCCGGTCGCGAACCGCGCGCGGTCGCGGCCGTCGCCCGGGGGGCCGTTGACGACGCTGATCGAGAGTACGCCGTCCGCGCGGGCGGCCTCGACGTCGACCCGCGACCCGGGCGCGTGCCGCATCGCGTTGCTCAGCGCCTCCTGCAGGATCCGGTACGCGGTCAGCCCGACGCCGGACGGGAGCCCCGCGAGGTCGCCGGTCAGCCGCGCCGTCACGTCCAGTCCGGCGCCGCGGGCCCCCGCGACCAGCTCGTCCAGCCGCTCCAGGCTGGGCTGCGGGGCGGTGTCGGAGCCGTCCTCGGACCGCAGGACGCCGAGGATGCGGCGCAGCTCGGTGAGCGCGTCGAGCGCGGTCGACCGGATCTCGGCGAGGTCCTGCCGGGTGACGTCCGGGACCGCGTCGCTCTTGTACGGCGCCGCCTCCGCCTGGATCGCGATCATCGACATGTGGTGGGCGACGACGTCGTGCAGCTCCCGCGCGATGCGCTGCCGCTCGGTGAGCACGGCCTCCGCGTCGGCGTGCCGCCGCTTCTGCTCGGCCAGCTCGCGCCGCGACGTCTGCCGCACCCGCACCGCGTAGCCCGCCGCCAGCGGCAGCAGGACCAGCACGGACGCGCCCGCGCCGGTCTCCGGGTCCTTGATCCACGTGCCGGCGGCCGTCATGATCCCGGCGCCGAGCGTCACGTTCCCCGCGCAGCGCACCGCCACCGTGAACAGGCAGACGACCATGGCGAACGCCCCGGCCGGGACGTACGGGACGGTCAGCCAGTTGCTCACGCTGATCAGCGCCATGGCCACGAAGCTCAGCCGCCACGCGCCCAGCGGGTGCCGGTCGCGCAGCGCGAGCGGCGCGCACGCCGCGACCGAGATCAGCAGGAGGGTTGCGTCGCCGGGGAACCGCCCGCGCTCCGCGCTCTCGGTCTCCAGCAGCGACCGCGTCGCGGCGATCGCCCCGATCGTGACGGCGGCCCAGAACAGGTTGACGACGACGCCGTACGGGAACCGCCCGAGGCCGATGCGGGCGGTCCAGCGCAGCGGGGCCGGCCACGGACGGTCGAGGGGGGCGGGCTCGGCCCGGCCGGTCGCCGCGGCGGCCAGCGCCCCGTCCAGCAGCACCATGCGCAGCAGCCCCGGCTCGTTCGCGGGTTTCGTCTCGGCCATGCCGACCAGGCTAGGGATCGGCGGGCCGCGCCCGGATGAGACCGGGGTGGGACACTTGCGTCATACCTGGGTACTCCCCGGGGCGTGGAGCCCGTCGAAGCGCTGCGCCGGATCGCGTTCCTCCTCGAACGCGCCGGGGAGCCGACCTACCGCGTGCGGGCGTTCCGCACGGCCGCCGCCCGGGTCGAGGACACGCCCCCGGACGAGCTGGACGCCCGCGCCCGCGCGGGCACGCTCACCGACCTGCCGGGCCTCGGGAAGGTCACCGCCCTCGTCGTCGCGGAGGCGCTGCGCGGGGGGACGCCCGTCTACCTGCGGCGCTTGGAGGCCACCGAGGGGGAGCCGCTCGACGCGGCCGCCGCCGCGCTCCGCGCCGCGCTGAAGGGCGACCTGCACACCCACAGCGACTGGTCCGACGGGGGCTCGCCCATCCGGGAGATGGCGGAGGCGGCGCGCGCGCTCGGGCACGAGTACATCGCGCTCACCGACCATTCGCCGCGCCTGACGGTCGCGAACGGGCTGTCGGCGGACCGCCTGCACCGCCAGCTCGACGCCGTCGCCGAGCTGAACGCCGAGCTCGCGCCGTTCCGGATCCTCACCGGCATCGAGGTGGACATCCTCGACGACGGCGCCCTCGACCAGGAGCCCGGCCTCCTCGACCGGCTCGACGTCGTCGTCGCGAGCGTCCACTCGAAGCTCCGCATGGACCGCGTCGCGATGACGGCGCGCATGGTCACCGCGGTCATGAACCCGGCGGTGGACGTCCTCGGCCACTGCACGGGGCGGATCGTCAAGGCGGGAGGGCGGCGCGGCGGGCTGCGCCCGGAGTCGGAGTTCGACGCCGAGCTGGTGTTCGACGCGTGCGCCGCCCACGACGTCGCCGTGGAGATCAACGCGCGGCCGGAGCGGCTCGATCCGCCGAAGCGGCTGCTGCGCCTCGCCGTCGAGGCCGGCTGCCGGTTCGCGATCGACTCCGACGCGCACGCCCCCGGCCAGCTCGACTGGCAGCCGCACGGCTGCGACCGCGCCGCGCGCTGCGCCGTCCCCGCCGACCGGATCGTCAACACCCTGCCCGCCGCCGACCTCCTGGCCTGGACGAACGCGCCGTAGCAGGCGGGGCGCGCGGCGGGCGGTCCGGGAGCGCGGTCAGCCGGTCAGGGAGCAGGTGTTCAGGACGTCGCCGGACGGCTCGGGCAGGGTGGCGCTCGGCGGCGGGGCGCCCCCGCCGGACGTCCAGGTCTCCAGGGCGGTGAAGGCGGAGCGCATGCAGGGCAGGAGCGGGCGCAGGCGGCCCGGGTGGGCGTCGACGAGGCCGTCGGTGTGGTTGGCGCCCGCGACGCGGTAGTAGCGGAACGGGGCCCGGCCGCGGTCGCGGACGAGCGCGGCGTACGCGTCGCCGTTGCGGCCGATCGGCAGCAGCGCGTCGTACGTGCCCTGGAGGCTGATCAGCGGCTTGCGGATGCGGCCGGTGAGGGACACGCGCCCGACCGCGCGCCGCACCTCGCGGGGGCGGGACGCGTAGTTGTACTCGGCCTCCGCGCCCGTGTACGCGGGGTCGAACTCCTCGCGGTAGATGCGCTGCGTCAGCTCCCAGTAGACCTGGTCGTGGTACGGCCAGAGGAACTCGGAGCCCGCGGCGAGGCCGGCGTCGAGCAGCGCCCGGTGCGCGGAGGCGTCCCCCGCGGCGTACGGCGGGTACGCGCGCAGGATCGGCGGCAGGTACGTGAACAGGTTCGGGCCGTCCGCCCGCCACAGGGTGCCCTCGGCGTCGATGCCGCCGTCGTAGAGGTGAGGGCGGTTCTCGAGCTGCCAGCGGACGAGGTACCCGCCGTTGGAGATGCCCGCCGCGTAGGTGCGGGACGGGCGGCGCCCGTAGTGGCGCTCCGCCGTCCGCTGCGCGGCGCGGGTGAGCTCGGTCAGGCGGCGGTTCCATTCGGCGACGGCGTCGCCGGGGCGGCGGCCGTCGCGGTGGAACTCGGTGCCGCTGTTGCCCTTGTCGGTCGCCGCGTACGCGTAGCCCCGGCCGAGGACCCAGTCGGAGACGGTGGCGTCGTTGGCGTACTGCCGCCGGTTCCCGGGCGACCCGGCGACGACGAGGCCGCCGTTCCACCGCTCGGGGAGGCGGATGACGAACTGCGCGTCGTGGTTCCAGCCGTGGTGGGTGTTGAACGCGGAGTCGTCCGGGAAGTACCCGTCGATCTGGACGCCGGGGACGCCGCTCGGGTTGCGGGTTCCGGACGCGTGCAGTCCCGCGTAGTCTCCCGGCACGGTGTGGCCCGACGCGACGGTTCCGGCGGTCGTGAGGTCGTCGAGGCAGGCGGCGACCTGCTTCTGGGCGCCCGGCACGCCGGGTGCGGGCGCGCAGCGGTTCTCGTGCGCGCGCGCCGGTGCGGCCAGCGCGAGGGTCAGGGCGCCTGTCGCGAGCAGACTGGTCGCGAGCAGGCCGGTCGTGGACAGGCCGGTCGTGGACAGGGGGCGGGTGGTCGGCATTCCGGCTCCTCTGGACGGAGGCGAGTGCCGACATGGTGCGGACCCCGGCGGGCGGCGGCCACGTGTCCGGCCCACATAAGCGCGCGGCGTCCCATGTGAACGGGCCTCCGACCTGCGCGTGATGTGGGTCACATCCGTATCGGTTGGGCGGAATGTGTCGATTGATCACATAGTCCGTTTCGCGGCGGCGGCCTAGCGTTCCCGAGCACGGCGGCCCGGTGTGGTCCGGGTCACCATGGGAGGAGGGCGCATGGGCGCTACCGTCCGGCCGGCGCCGGTGCTGACGGCGCGCGGCCTGGTCAGGGAGTTCCGCGGGTTCCGCGCCGTGGACGGCGTGGACCTGGCCGTCGCGGAGGGCGCGGTGCACGCGCTCGTCGGGCCGAACGGCGCGGGCAAGACGACGCTGTTCAACCTGCTCACCGGCTTCCTCAAGCCGACGTCCGGGAGCGTGCGGCTGGCCGGGCGGGAACTGGCGGGCAGCAGTCCCGAGCGGATCGCGCGGCTCGGGCTGGCGCGGTCGTTCCAGATCACCAGCCTGTTCGCCGAGCTGACCCCGCGCCGGCACGTCGAGCTGGCGCTCGCCGGGCGCACCGGCCTCGGGTGGCGGTTCTGGAGATCGGACCGGTCGCTCGGGCGGTTCGCCGACCGCGCGGCCGAACTGCTCGCGCAGGTCGGGCTGGAGGAGCACGCCGAGACCCCGGCGGGCGCGCTGGCGTACGGGCGCAAGCGGGCGCTCGAACTCGCCCTCGCGCTCGCCCTCGACCCGAAGGTGCTGCTGCTGGACGAGCCGACCGCCGGGATGGGCGTCGAGGACGTCGAGCGCACCGTCGAGCTCGTCCGGCGGGTCCGGGCGGGGCGGACGGTCGTGCTGGTCGAGCACAACATGAGCGTCGTCTCCAGCCTCGCCGACCGGGTCACCGTCCTGCAGCACGGCCGGGTCCTGGTGGAGGGCCCGTACGCCGAGATCCGCCACGACCCCCGGGTCATCACCGCCTACCTCGGAGACGCCCATGCTGCGAGTTGACGGCCTGTCCGCCTGGTACGGCGAGGCGCAGGCGCTGCGGGACGTGTCGCTGCACGTGGACGAGGGGGAGATCGTCACCCTCGTCGGCCGCAACGGCGCCGGGAAGACCACGCTGCTGCGCTGCCTGATGGGCCTGCACGCGGGCGCGTCCGGAACCGTCGAATTCCTCGGCGAGGACATCACCGCCCTGGGCCCGCACAAGCGCGCGCGGCGCGGCCTCGGTTACGTACCGGACGACCGCGGCATCTTCGCCACCCTGTCGGTGGAGGAGAACCTGCTGCTGCCGCCCGGCCGTCCAGCGAACGGCAAAGGCCCCGAAGCGTGGCCGCTGGACCGCGTCTACGACACGTTCCCGCGGCTCAGGGAGCGCCGCCGGTTCCCCGGGACGAAGCTGTCGGGCGGCGAGCAGCAGATGCTCGCGCTCGCCCGCGTGCTGCGCACCGGCGCCCGGCTGCTGCTGTGCGACGAGCCCACCGAGGGCCTGTCGCCGCTGATCGTCGCGCAGATCGGCGGCATCCTGCGCGAGGTCAAGGCCGCGGGCGTCACCGTCCTGCTGATCGAGCAGAACGTGCACTTCGCGGCCACCGTCGCCGACCGCCACCACCTGCTCGCCGAGGGCCGGATCGTCCAGTCGATGGACAACGACGAGGTCCGCGCCCGCGAGAGCGAACTCCTGCAGTACCTCGGAATCTAGGGAGAGCCCGATGAAACTCATGGGACGCTCGGCCGCGCTCGCGGCCGCCGGAGCCCTGCTGGCCGGCTGCGGCGCGGGCGGACCCGGCGGGGGCGGCGGCAAGATCAGCGACGACAAGATCGTGCTCGCGGTGCTGACCGACCAGTCCGGCGTCTACGCCGACCTGTCGGGCGAGAACGCCGTGCAGGCCGTCGAGATGGCCGTCGCGGACTTCAAGAAGAAGTACGGCGACAAGGCGGTCGCGACGGAGATCGAGGTCGTCTCCGCCGACCACCAGAACAAGCCCGACATCGCCAACACCAAGGCGCGCGAACTCTACGACCGGCAGAAGGCCGACATGATCGTGGACGTGCCCACATCGTCGGCCGCGCTCGCCGTCGCGAACGTGGCGAAGGGCAAGAAGCGCGTGTTCATCTCGGTCGGCGCCGCCACCACCGCGCTGACCGGCGAGCAGTGCAACAAGTACACCTTCCACTACGGCTATAACAGCTACATGCTCGCCCACGGGACGGGCACCGCGCTCACCAAGTCCGGGTCGAAGAACTGGTACCTCGTCTACCCCGACTACGCATTCGGCCAGGACATGGAGAAGACGTTCGGCGCGGCCGTCAAGGGCGCGGGCGGGACGGTCGTGAAGTCCGACCCGACCCCCTTCCCCAACGACAACTTCTCCACGTTCCTGCTGAAGGCCCCGGACCTGGACCCGAAGCCGGACGTCATCGGCGCCATGCAGGCCGGCGGTGACCTCGTCAACCTCGTGAAGCAGTACAACGAGTACAAGCTGCGCGACGAGGGCGTGGGCCTCGCCGTCGGGCTGATGTTCATCACCGACATCCACTCGCTCGGCCCGAAGGCCCTGGAAGGCACCCGCTTCACCGACTTCTGGTACTGGAACCAGGACGACGACAACCGCGCGTGGGCCGACCGGTTCAAGCAGGAGACGGGAGCCCGTCCCACGGCCGTCCACGCGGGCGACTACTCCGCCGCCCTGCAGTACCTGGAGGCCGTCCAGCGCGCCGGGACGGACGCCTCCGACACCGTGGTGAAGGAGCTCGAAGGCCACAAGGTGAACGACGTGTTCACCTCCACTGGAACGATCCGGGCCGAGGACCACCTGCTGACCCACGACGCCTACCTCGCCGAGGTCAAGCCGGAGAGCGAGGTCTCCGAGCCCTGGGACTACGAGAAGATCATCGAGACGATCCCCGCGGCCGAGGCGTTCCAGCAGCCGAGCCCCGCCTGCGAGCTCTGAGGCCGCCGGATGCTGCAGCAAGCCTTCAACGGCCTGGTGGGCGGGGCGTTCTACGCCCTGCTCGCCCTCGGCCTCGCGGTCATCTTCGGGATGCTCGGCGTCGTCAACTTCGCGCACGGCGCGTTCTACATGCTCGGCGCGTTCGGCTCCTACGTCCTCCTCGACTCCTTCGGCGTGAGCTTCTGGGTCGCGCTGCCGCTCGTCCCGCTCGTCCTGGGCGCGGTCGGCGTCGCGGTGGAACGGCTGTTCATCCGCCGGCTGGCGCCCCTCGACCCCCTCTACAACTTCCTGTTCACCTTCGGGCTGGCGCTCATCCTCCAGGACCTGGTGAAGCGGCAGTACGGCGTGCAGTCGCAGCCCTATCCGCGCCCGTCCGCCCTGAGCGGCTCGATCGACCTCGGCCTGTTCACCTACCCCGCGTACCAGGTGTTCGTCCTGGCCGTGTCGCTCGTCGTGTGCGGCGCGGTGTGGTTCGTGCTGTCCCGCACCCGCGTCGGCATGATCGTCCGGGCGTCCACGGAACGGCCGGAGCTGAGCCGCGCCCTCGGCATCGACGTGGCGCGCTGGGTGACGCCCGTGTTCGGCTTCGGCATCGCGCTCGCCGGGCTCGCGGGCGTGCTCGCCGCGCCGATGCGTGCCGTCAACCCGCTGATGGGCGCCGACCTGATCGTCACCGTGTTCGCCGTCGTGGTGATCGGCGGACTCGGCTCGGTGTTCGGGTCGGTCGCCGCCGGGTTCGCGGTCGGGCTCGTGTCGGCGCTCGGCAACTACTACGTCCCGTCGCTGTCGCAGACGCTCGTGTTCATCCTGATGGCGGCCGTGCTGCTGTGGCGCCCCGCCGGCCTGTTCGGGCGCGAGGAGGCCGCACTGTGAATCCGGAGGTGGCGCCGTGATCCTTTCCAAGCTCGCGGGACGACCCGTCCTGCTCGCCGTCGGCCTGGCGGCGGCGCTCGCGCTGCCGTGGTTCGTCTACCCGCCGGTCGCGCTGGACATCGCCTGCTGGGCGCTGTTCGCCGTCGCCGTCGACCTGCTGCTCGGCTTCACCGGGCTGCTGTCGTTCGGGCACGCCGCCTTCTGGGGCGGCTCGGCGTACGCGACCGGCCTGATCGCCCTGCACTCGGGGCTGCCCTTCCCCGTCGCGATCCTGGGCGGCGCGGCGTTCGCCGCCTTGCTCGCCCTCCCGATCGGGTTCCTGTCCGTCCGGCTGCGCGGCATCTACTTCGCGATGGTCACCCTGGCCTTCGCGCAGATGGTGTACTTCGTCGCCAACCAGTGGCGGGACGTCACAGGAGGCGAGAACGGGCTGCAGGGCATCCCCAGGGAACTGTTCGGACTCGACCTGTCCGACCCGTTCTACTTCTACTACGCGGGCCTCCCGTTCATCCTGGCCGGACTGTTCGCCGCCTGGCGCATCGTCCGTTCCCCGTTCGGGTGCGTACTGATGTCCATCCGCGACAACCCCGCACGGGCGCGCGCGCTCGGCTACAGCGTCGACCGCTTCAAGCTGCTCGCGTTCGTCCTGTCGGCGGCTCTATCCGGACTGGCCGGCGGCCTGTTCGCCATCGGCCACGGCTTCGCGTCCCTGCAGGGCGTGTACTGGACGACCTCGGGCGAGGCCGTGATGATGGTCGTCCTCGGCGGCATCGGCACCCTGTGGGGCGGCATCGTCGGCGCCGCGCTGATCGTCGAGCTGAACGACTACCTGGCCACCGCCGGGTTCCAGGAGACCGGCATCATCACCGGCGGCATCTTCATCCTCGTCGTGCTGCTGTTCCGGCGCGGCGTCTGGGGCACCGCCCGCGACCTGCTCGCGGCCCGCGCGGCGCGCCGCCGTCCGGCGGAACCCGCGCGCGACAAGGTCGAAACCCCCGCGTGAACGCACGGAACGGGCCGCCGCCCCTCAGGGGCGGCGGCCCGTTCGCGCGCCTACCGCAGGCGGTGCAGCCGCAGCGCGAGCTGCAGTTCCAGCGCCCGGTCCGGCGACTGCCAGTCCTCGCCGAGCAGCCGCCCGATCCGGTCCAGCCGCTGGCTGACCGTGTTCACGTGGATGTGCAGCTCCTGCGCCGTCCGCGCGAGCCCGCCGCCCGCCCCGAAGTACGCCTCGAGCGTCCGGACGAGCGCGGTCCCGCGCCGCTCGTCGTAGTCGATGACCGGCCCGAGCGACCCGGCGAGGAACCCCGGCACGTCCCGGTCGTCGCCGATCAGCAGCCCGATGAACCCCAGCTCCGACGCGCCCGCCCCGTCCCCGCGGCGGCCCAGCGCCACCAGCGCGTCCGCGCACCGCTGCGCCTCCCGGTGCGCCCCGGCGACCTCGCCCGGCCCCCGCACCGGGCCGGCCGCGCCGACCGTCGCCGGAGCCCCCAGCGACGCGCCCAGCTCCTTGGCGACCCGCCGCGCCGCGTCGCCCGGACGCTCGCCCGGCAGCAGCAGCACGACCTCCTCGCCGCGGGACGCGGCCAGCCCGTGCTCCACCGCCGCGAACGACGACGCCCAGAACTCCGCGCGCCGCCGGTGGTCGCGCGACTCGTACCGGGCCGACAGCACCACGTGCGGCGCCCCGAGGTCCACGTCGACGCGCCGCGCCCGCGCCGCCAGCGCCGCACCGTCCGTCCGCCGCTCCGACAGCAGGTCGTCGAGCAGCTCGCCGCGCACCCGCCCCTCCGCCTCGGTCACGCTGCGCTGGAACAGCAGCAGCAGCGCGGTGACGAGCGCGGCGCGCTCCAGGATCCGCTGGTCGGCGTCCGACACCTCGTCGGACGTGCGCAGCACCAGCGTCCCGAGCATCTCGTCCCCGCTCGAAACGGACGCGGTCCACAGGTCGCCCCGCCGCACCGTCCGTCCCTGCGCGCGCGCAGAGTGCGCGGACGCCGACACCCCGGCGAGCTCCTCGTCGCTCAACGGCGCCGACGCGGCCCCCGTCGTCGCGAGCCGCGCGCCGTCCGCGTCCAGGACGTGCAGGGTGCCGCCCAGAAGTTCGGTGACGATCGCGGCGACGTCCTCGACGCCGCCCCCGCGCACCACGACCGCCGTCATCCGGTCGTGCGCGCGCGCCGCCACCTCTACGGCCGCGCTGCGCGCCTTGACCTCCTCGTTGGCGGCGCTCAGCTCCTCCAGAGCCGTGCGGGTCTCCTCCAGCAGGCGCGCGTTGTCGATCGCGATCGCCGCGTGCGCCGCCAGCGACCCGAGCAGCGCGACCTCCTCCTGGTCGAACGGGCGCTCGCTGCGGTTCGCCGCCGTCAGCACGCCGATCACCCGGCTGCCCAGCTTCATCGGCACGCCCAGGATGGCGACCAGGCCCTCCTCGGAGACCGCCTCGTCGATGAACCCGCGGTGCTGGAACTGCGCGTCGACCAGGTAGTGGTCGCTGTTGTACGGCATCGCGGTCTGCGCGACCAGGCCGACCAGCCCGGTCCCCATCGGCAGCCGCAGCCGCCGGAACGCCGCCGACACCGACCCGTCCGTCACCCGCATGTACGTGTCGCCGCGCGCGTCGTCGTTCAGCGTCAGGTACGCGATGTCGGCGTTCAGCAGCCGCCGCGCCCGCCGGGTGATCGCCTCCAGCACCGCGTCCAGATCGCGCAGCCCGGCCAGATCGCCCGCCGTGTCGAACAGCGCCGCGAGCTCCGCCTCCCGCCGCGCGTGCCGCCGCATCACCGCCCGCACCCGCAGCGCCGCCAGCTTCGCCGCCTCCAGCTCGGCCAGCACGGCCGCCGGCGCCCCCTCCGCCCGCGCCTGCACCAGCGGTCCCTCGAACTCGACGGGGGACGCCTCGCGGGCGAGCAGTTCAAGGAAGACGCCGCACGACATACGGGACATTGTCAATGGGCCGTCCAGCCTCCGTCGAGGGTCAGCGACGCACCCGTGACCATGGCCGCCGCGTCGGAGCACAGGTAGGCGACCATTTCGGCCACCTCCTCGGGTTCCGCGAGCCTCTTCACGGCCGCCCTTTGCAGCATGACCCGCTCGACGACATCGTCCTCGGACATGCCGTGCGCGCGCGCCTGATCCGCGATCTGCCCCTCCACCAGTGGGGTCCGCACATAAGAAGGATTGACGCAGTTGGACGTCACCCCGTGCGCCGCGCCCTCCAGCGCGATCACCTTCGACAGCCCCTCGAGCCCGTGCTTGGCCGTCACGTACGCGGCCTTGAACGGCGACGCGCGCAGCCCGTGCACCGACGACACGTTCACGATCCGGCCCCAGCCGCGCTCGTACATCCCCGGCAGGGCGTCCCGCACCAGCCGGAACGGCGCCTCCACCATCAGCCGCAGGATCCGGGAGAACACCTCCGGCGGGAACTCGTGGAGCGGCGCCACATGCTGCACCCCCGCGTTGTTGACCAGGACGTCGAACCCGGCGCCCGCCCCGGCCACGTCCGGCCCCGCGAGATCCACCGCCAGCGCGGCGCCGCCGAACTCCCGCGCGGCCCGCTCCGCCGCCGTCCCGTCCAGGTCCGCCACGGTCACCCGCGCCCCCGCCGCCGCCAGCCGCCGGGCGCACGCCAGCCCGATCCCGCTCGCCCCGCCGGTGACCAGGGCCCGCCGCCCCGTCAGGTCCGGTGTCACGCTCGTCATGGGCAGAACCTACGCAGCCCGCCACCCGCGACCCATGTGGCCCGGGCACACAATCCCGGCCCGACCGGTGTGGGCCCCGCCGCGCCGTCTACGTTGGTCGGATGACCGAGATCGCGCACCGTTTCGTCGAGGGGAACGGCGGCCTGCGGATGCACGTCGCCGAGGCCGGCGAGGGCCCGCTCGTCCTGCTCCTGCACGGCTTCCCCGAGTGCTGGTACTCCTGGCGGCACCAGCTCACCGCGCTCGCCGCCGCGGGTTTCCGCGCCGTCGCCCCCGACCAGCGCGGCTACGCCCGGACGGGCGGCCCCGCCGACCCCTCCCAGTACACGATCATGCACCTGGCCGGGGACGCCGTCGGGCTCATCGACGCCCTGGGCGCCGAACGCGCGGTGGTCGTCGGGCACGACTGGGGCGCGCCCGTCGCGTGGGCCGTCGCCCAGATGCGCCCCGACAAGGTCCGCGGCGTCGTCGGGATGTCCGTCCCGCACCGCCCGCGCGGCTCCCGCCCGCCCGTCGCGACGATGCGCCGCTACTTCGGCGAAGGCTTCTACATGGTGCGGTTCCAGGAACCGGACGCCCCCGAGGCCGAACTCGACCGCGACCGCGCGGCCACGTTCCGCCGCATGTTCCACGCGATCTCCGGCGACGGCTCCGGCGCCCTCGTCGCCCCCGCGGGCGGCGGCGTCCTCGACGCCCTCCCCGAACCGGACGAGCTCCCGGCCTGGCTCACCGCGGACGACATCGACGCCTACGTCGCCGAGTACGCCGACAGCGGCTTCACCGGCCCGGTCAACTGGTACCGCAACCTCGACCGCAACTGGGAGCTCACCGCCGCCTGGCACCGCGCGCCCGTCACCCCGCCGGCCCTGTTCGTCGCCGGCGACCGCGACCCGGTCGCCGCGCCCGACGCCGTCGCGCGCCTCCGCGACTTCGTCCCGAACCTGCGCGGCACCGTCTCCCTGCCCGGCTGCGGCCACTGGACCCAGCAGGAGCGCCCCGACGAGGTGAACCGGGCCCTCCTCGACTTCCTCCGCGGCCTCTGACCCCCGGCCGGCGTCCCGGCGCGGGCCGGGACGCGGGCCGGGATGTCGGTGGCGGGGCGTACGGTCGCGGCGTGAACCGGACCGATCGCCTGTACGCACTGGTGGAGGAACTGCGGGCCCGCGCGCCCCGCCGGGTCAGCGCCCGCGAGCTGGCCGCGCGCTTCGAGGTCAGCACGCGGACGATCGAACGCGACATCGGCGCACTGCAGCAGGCCGGCGTCCCGATCTACGCCGACGTCGGACGGGGCGGCGGGTACACGCTCGACCCCGAGCGGACCCTCCCGCCGCTCAACTTCACGCCCGCCGAGGCCGTCGCCGTCGCGATCACCCTCGCCCGCGCCGACGGCTCCCCGTACGCCCGCGCGGCCCGCACCGCACTGCACAAGATCGTCTCTGCGATGCCGGCGAACGACGGCGCGTCCGCGCGGGAGCTGGCCGACCGGGTCCGGTTCCTGACGCCGCACGGCGCCGACGCGCCGACGTCCGTCCCGTCCGTGCTGGAGGAGGCCGTGTCGGCGCGCCGCGTCGTCCGCCTCGGGTACGTGAACGGGGCCGGGGAGACGAGCGAGCGCGACGTGGAGCCGGTCGCGTTCACCTGCGCGTCCCTGCGCTGGTACCTCATCGGCTGGTGCCGGCTGCGGGGGGAGGCCCGGATCTTCCGCATCGACCGGATCCGGCGCGCCGCCCTGCTGGAGGAGACCGCGCCGGAGCGCCGGTACGAGGACGTCATGATCAAGGACGTCCCCCTCGACTACGTCACCCACCGCCTCGAATTCGTCTGAAAACTCCGACAGGGGGATGTCGCCGGGGCGCTCGAAGCTGGGCGCGTCACCCGAACAGAGGAGGAAGACGATGGCGATTCCGGCGTTCAACACCGTCGCGTGGTTCCAGATCGGCACGGACGCCCCGGACGCGGCGCGCCGGTTCTACGGCGACATGTTCGGCTGGCGGTTCGACGCCGACCCCGGCTCGGCCTTCCCCGGCAGCGAGGGGTACGACCTGGTCCGCTACGCGGGCGCGGACGCGCCGAGCGGCGGGCTCTCGCACGAGCCCGGGGCGGGCGGGGCGCACGCGCTGTTCGTCGTCATGGTCGAGGACGTCGACGCGGCGTGCGCGCGTGCGGAGGAGTGCGGCGGGAAGGTGGCGGCGGCGACGGCCGCGACGGCGCGGGGCCTCCGCTTCGCCTACCTGGAGGACCCGTCCGGCAACCGGTTCGGCGTGTTCACGCCGCCGGCGCCCTGAGCACGCCGCCGGGCGGCGGCGGACGCGGCCCCCACCTCCGCGTTCGCGCGCCGCCCGCCCGGGCCGGCTAGCTCTCGCCGCCGGTGTTGCTCTCGGCGCTGCCGGCGCCGCCCGCGAACACGTCGCTGACCTCCGCGTTCAGCCGGTACTTCGCGATGGCCTGCGGGAGGGTCTCCGGCTTGACCTCGCCCTGCCGGACGAGCCGGGTGAGGACGGCCAGGACGATCGACGCCGCGTCCACGTGGAAGAACCGGCGGGCGGCGGCGCGGGTGTCGGAGAACCCGAAGCCGTCGGTGCCGAGCGACGTGTAGTCGCCGTTCACCCACGGGGCGATCTGGTCGGGGACGGCGCGGGCGAAGTCCGACACCGCGACGATCGGCCCCGCGACGCCGTCGAGGGTGCGGGTGACGTACGGGACGCGCTGCTCGCCCTCGGGGTTCAGCAGGTTGTGCTCGTCGCACTCGCGGGCCTCGCGGGCCAGCTCGTTCCACGAGGTCGCGGACCAGACGTCCGCGGCGACGCCCCAGTCCTCGGCGAGGAGCCGCTGCGCCTCCAGCGCCCACCGGCCGCCGACGCCGGACGCGAGGATCTGCGCGCGCGGCGGCTGCCCGTCGCCCGCGGCGGTCTCCGGCGCGGACCGGTACCGGTACAGGCCCTTGAGCAGCCCGGCGACGTCCAGGCCGTCGGGCTCGGCGGGCTGCTGGTAGGGCTCGTTGTAGACGGTGAGGTAGTAGAAGACGTCCTCGCCGTCCGGGTGCTCCTCGGACGTCCCGTACATGCGGCGCAGCGCGTCCTGCGTGATGTACGCCAGCTCGAACGACCAGGTCGGGTCGTAGTGGACGCACGCGGGGTTCGTCGCCGCGAGCAGCGGGGAGTGGCCGTCGGCGTGCTGGAGCCCCTCGCCGGTGAGGGTGGTGCGGCCGGCGGTGGCGCCGAGCAGGAACCCGCGGCCCATCTGGTCGCCGAGCGCCCACATCTGGTCGCCGGTCCGCTGGAACCCGAACATCGAGTAGAAGATGTAGACGGGGATCATGTGCTCGCCGTGCGTCGCGTAGGACGTGCCCGCGGCGATCGTCGAGGCCATCGACCCGGCCTCGCTGATGCCCTCGTGCAGCATCTGCCCGCTCTCGGACTCCTTGTACGACAGCAGCAGCTTCCGGTCCACCGCGTCGTAGGTCTGCCCGTGCGGCGAGTAGATCTTGGACGTCGGGAACAGCGAGTCCATGCCGAACGTGCGGTACTCGTCCGGGGCGATCGGGACGAACCGGGCGCCGATGTTCTCGTCCTTGATGAGGTCCTTGAGCAGCCGGACGAACGCCATCGTCGTCGCCACGTTCTGCTTGCCGGACCCCTTCTTCAGTTCGGCGTACACCGGGTCGCCGGGGAGCTTCAGCGGCTTGGCCCGCACGACGCGCTTCGGCAGGAACCCGCCGAGGGCCGCGCGGCGCTCGCGCATGTACTGGATCTCGTCGGAGTCCTCGCCCGGGTGGTAGTAGGGCGGCAGCGGCTGCTCGAGCGCGGAGTCCGGGATGTCCAGGTAGAGGCGGTCGCGGAACTCCTTCAGCTCGGCCTTGGTGAGCTTCTTCATCTGGTGCGTGGCGTTGCGCGCCTCGAAGTCGGAGCCGAGCGTCCAGCCCTTGATCGTGTGCGCCAGGATCACCGTCGGCTGGCCGACGTGCTCGCGGGCCGCCTTGAACGCCGCGTACACCTTCCGGTAGTCGTGCCCGCCGCGCGACAGCTTGCGCAGGTCGTCGTCCGTCAGGTCCTGGACGATCTTGCGCAGCCGGGGGTCGTCGCCGAAGAACTTCTCCCGGATGTACGAGCCCGACTCGACGCTGAACGTCTGGAACTGGCCGTCGGGCGTCGTGTTCATCTTGTTGACGAGCGCGCCGTCGACGTCCTGCGCGAGCAGCGGGTCCCAGTCGCGGCCCCAGATGACCTTGATGACGTTCCAGCCGGCGCCGCGGAAGAACGACTCGAGCTCCTGGATGATCTTGCCGTTGCCGCGTACCGGGCCGTCGAGCTGCTGGAGGTTGCAGTTGACGACGAACGTGAGGTTGTCGAGCTCCTCGCGGGCGGCCAGGCCGATCGCGCCGAGCGACTCGGGCTCGCCCATCTCGCCGTCGCCGAGGAACGCCCACACGTGCGAGCGCGACGTGTCCTTGATGCGGCGGTTGTAGAGGTAGCGGTTGAACCGGGCCTGGTACACCGCGTCGATCGCGGTGAGGCCCATGGACACCGTGGGGAACTCCCAGAAGTCCGGCATCAGCCGGGGGTGCGGGTAGGACGACAGCCCGCCGCCGGGGTGCGACTGCTCCTGCCGGAAGCCGTCCAGCTTCTCCTCGGGCAGCCGCCCCTCAAGGTAGGCGCGCGCGTAGATGCCGGGGGAGGCGTGACCCTGGAGGAACACCTGGTCGCCGGACTCGCCGTGGTCCTTGCCGCGGAAGAAGTGGTTGAAGCCCACCTCGTACAGCGACGCGGCCGACGCGTACGTGGCGATGTGCCCGCCGACGCCGATGTCGGGGCGGTTCGCGCGCGACACCATGATCGCGGCGTTCCACCGGATGTAGGCGCGGATGCGGCGCTCGACGTGCTCGTCGCCGGGGAACCAGGGCTCCAGCTCCGGCGGGATCGTGTTGATGAAGTCGGTGCTGCGCAGGCCCGGCACGCCGACCTGCAGCTCGCGGGCCCGCTCCAGGAGCCGCAGCATGACGTAGCGGGCCCGGCCCCGGCCCTCGGTCTTGATGACCGTGTCCAGCGATTCCAGCCACTCCCGGGTCTCGTCCGGGTTGATGTCGGGCAGCTGGCTCGGCAGGCCGTCGCTGATGATCGAGTAGCGTTGACGTCCGGAAGCCACGGGGTCCCCTCTGTGCTTACCGTCTGTGCTGGTGAGACCCCGGCCGGAGGCCGCCGGTCTCCGCACGACTGTTCGTCGCCTGCATTCGCGTCCATCGTCGCCGCTCACGACGGTTAACGCATCTCTACCGTCCGGTAACCGGCTGCCCGCGCGGCCGTGGCGCAGGCCGGATCGGCGACGCGTTTTTTTGCGCGTCCTCGTGAGATTGCCCGTCCGGGCGGGGAACGAACGTAGGAGGCCGGGAAAAGCGACCGTGACTTGGGGGAGACATGAACGGACGCATCGGAGACAAGCTGCACGTCCACGGCAAGATCGTCGGGATGCCGGAGCGGGCGGGCGAGATCATCGAAGTGCGCGGCGACGACGGCGGCCCGCCCTACCTCGTCCGCTTCGATGACGGGCACGAGACCCTCGTCTTCCCGGGGCCCGACGCCGTCATCGAGCGCCGCGAGGCGCACACGGCGTCCCGCTGAGGGGAACGGGAGCGACGGTGCGGGGCCGGACGGGTCCCGCGCCGCCGATGGGGTAGACCCGATGCCATGGAGAGCACCGTGATCCGGGTGTCCACCGGATCGAAGGAGGCCGTGCACGACATCACGGCGGAATGCCAGAGGTTCGCGGCCGACGCCGGCGGCGACGGGCTGCTGCACGTCTTCGTGCCGCACGCCACCGCCGGCGTCGCGCTCATCGAACTGGGGGCGGGCAGCGACGACGACCTGCTCGCCGCGCTCGGCGACCTGCTGCCCGCGGACGACCGGTGGCGCCACGCCCACGGGTCGCGCGGCCACGGCAGGTCGCACGTCATGCCCGGGCTCGTCCCGCCCTACGCGACCGTCCCGGTCCTGGCCGGGCGCCTCGCGCTCGGCACGTGGCAGTCGATCGCACTGGTGGACCTCAACGTCGACAACCCCGACCGCCAGGTCCGGTTGTCCTTCCTCAGGGGTTGACGGTTGTATCAAGAAACGGGCTCGAACCACACCCTCGGTGGCCGCATCGTGACGGCCGATTCCGGCATCGGCCCAATGAGGGCGCCAAATGCCGTGAAGACACTTGCGCTAGGGGCCCACCCTTGTGTGGACTGTCCCGCAAACACCGCACAGGTGCGGACGGGCCGCCCGCTCCGGGGGGCCGTACAGGAGATGTGCACAGGTGCACGGAGCACCGTGCGGACGAACGACATGGGAGGACTTTCGTGAGCGCGACCGCGGGTCAGGCGCAGTCTGAGCGCAGCCTGGCCGAACGGCTCGGCCTGAAGGCGGGCCAGGTGGTGCAGGAGATCGGCTACGACGACGACGTGGACGAGGAGCTCCGCGACTCCGTCGAGGCCGTCACGGGGAACGAGCTGGTCGACGAGGACTACGACGACGTGGTCGACATCGTGCTGCTGTGGTGGCGCGAGGACGACGGCGACCTGTTCGAGGGCCTGACCGACGCGATGGTCCCCCTCACCAGCGGCGGCGACATCTGGCTGCTGACGCCCAAGGCGGGACGCGAGGGCCACGTGGAGCCCAGCGACATCGGCGAGGCGGCCACCACGGCCGGCCTGTCCCAGTCGCGCAGCCTCAGCGCCGGCAAGGAATGGTCGGGGACGAGGCTCGCCGCGCCCAAGGTCAAAGGGAAGTAGACGCGCGGGGGACGGGCGCACGCCGCCCGTCCCTCAGCCGTCCCGCCGGAAGCCGGGGCGCGCGCTACCGCTCTGCCCGGGTGCCTTACCGTAGAGTCGTTCACGACTCGCCGAAGGACCTCCGGACAAGACCTCAGCCCACATCCCGGCCGGAGCGGACGGGAAGCACTGCGATCGCGTCCGAAGGCAAGGCCGGGGGCGGAAAGCGAGCGGAGCGAGAACCTGGTCGCCCAGCGAGCCCCTGGGGCGAGTCGGAGCGATGCAGCAATCGCACGCAAGGCCCGATGAAGGAGGGCCCCAGGGCCCGACGCCGAGGGTCTTGCAAACAAACAGGAGTGGCTTTGGCGGTTGAGGTAGGCGACGGCGCCCCGGACTTCGAACTGAAGGACCAGCACGGGACGCCGGTGAAGCTGTCGGACTTCCGGGGACGCAAGAACGTCGTCCTGGTGTTCTACCCCCTGGCGTTCAGCGGCGTCTGCACCGGTGAGCTGTGCGAGATCAGGGACGAGCTGCCCACGCTGGGCGGGGACGACGTGCAGGTCCTGGCCGTGTCGGTGGACTCGATGTTCGCGCTGCGCGCCTGGGCCGACCAGGAGAAGTACCAGTTCCCGCTGCTCGCGGACTTCTGGCCGCACGGCGGGGTCGCACAGCGCTACGGGGTGTTCGACGAGGAGAAGGGCCTCGCCACGCGCGGGACCTTCATCATCGACACCGAGGGCGTCGTCCGGTGGAAGGTGGAGAACGCCATCCCGGACGCGCGCGACATCGACGAGTACCGCAAGGCGCTCGCCGGTCTCTGAGCGAACGGGCCGGTTCCGGACAGGTGGCCGGAACCGGCCCCCGCACCCCTGGAGGTGTGATGCCCTGCTTCAGCTGCGGGGCGCGGCAGACCGATCCCGTGCGGGGCGCGAGCCCGTGGCGGCGCGGGGTCCGGGCGGACCGCCAGGTCCTGGTCTGCCCCGGCTGCCAGTCCGTCCACGGCTGGGCGGACGGACTCGACCGCTGCACCGCGTGCGAGTCGGCCGCGCTGGTGTGCCGGCTGGGCGAGGTGGAGTGCCGCGACTGCGGCCACACCCGCGAGGCCGTCCGGGACGATCTCGTCCGCGCGGGCGCGCCCGGCGGGGCGGACGAGCGGGACCTGTCGGCGGAGGTCGCGGCCGCGCTGAGCCGGGTCCTCAGCCGGGGCCCGGCGGGCTGACCCGCACGGTCCCGTTCGGCACCGGAGCGGAGCACCGGCCGGACGTCCGGTTCCGGCCGCCCGCGGCCGCCTGCGCGAGGCGTGGACGCGAGCCCGTGGACCGGGCCGTGGATAGGCCGGGAGGGCGCCGTGCGCCCGCTGGGCGCCCTCCCGGCCGCCGCGCCGCGCGGCCCGGGGCACAGGTCCGAAGCCCCGGGGCCTCCCCGCGCGTCCGCGGAGCCCGAACTCTACGGTTCAGGCGGCTTGGCGGTGGTCCGCGTCGAGCAGGTGGTAGAGCAGGAGCAGCTGGGTGATCGCGAGCGGGTCGCTGGTGCCGGCGCCGCCGAGCCGGCCGAGGGCGTCCGGGTCGACGAGGCCGTCGCCGGCGCGGGCGCCGAGCCGCGCCCAGATGGCCTTCTTGACGACCTGCGACTCCTCGGGCGAGACGTACCCGTGCACGTGCAGGGCGTCCACGGGGCGGCCGTCGGTGTCGCGGTGCAGCCGCAGGTGCATGGCCGTCCCGGCGCCGGGTTCGGCGTCGAGGACGCCGGTCAGCTCGGGGTGGTCGATCGTCGGGCGCAGCAGCAGTTCGGCCGACAGCGGGGTGCCGGGCGGGTCGACGCGGCCCGCGACGGGCGCGAACCGGACGACGATGTCGGCGTGCTTGCGCTGGGGGCGGATGTAGGCGGCGCTCTCGGGCTCGCGGCGGTCCAGTTCGGCGCGAACCTGGTCGGGGGAGTAGCCGCGCTTCTCGCAGTCGCGCGCGATCTTCCAGGAGTGCCGCAGCGGTTCGGGCGGGTCGAGGTAGACGGTGATGTCGAAGCAGGCGCGGGCGAGGCGGGTGTGCAGGGGGAGCAGCCCCTCGACGATCACGAAGTCGCGCGGCTCGACCGGTTCCGGCCGGACGAGCCGTCCGGTGGAGTGGTCGTACACGGGCTTGAGGATCGGTTCGCCCATCGACAGGAGCTGCAGGTGCTGCTCCATGATGTCGATGTGGTTGCAGTCGGGGTGCAGCGCCGTGAAGGGTTTGCCGGCGCGCTCCTCGCGGTCGTAGCGGTGGTAGTCGTCCACGCAGACCGCGGTCATCCGGTCGGCCCCCAGGCACTGCACAAGCCCCCGCGTGAGAGTGGTCTTGCCCGCCGCGCTGTCCCCGGCGATGGCGAGCATGACGGGGCGGCGGCCCGAGCCGCGCGCCCGGAGCATATGCACGATCCGATGGGGCACCTCGCTCCTCCGTCCTGCGAAATTCAGTTTTCGCCATGAAGATTATGCTGGACGTCCCGTGGCCGCTTCCCCCAATCAGGGGAGAGCGCGGGTGAGACGCCGGAACGGGGCCGCCCCGGGGGCTACTGGCGAGTAGCTTCCGGTTGTTATCGTGCCGGGATGAGCGCCCCCGTACGCGTCGTCCTGGTCGACGACCACGAGATGATCCTGGCCGGATTGCAGGCGATGCTGGCCGGGTTCTCCGGCCGCGTGCGCGTCGTCGGGCAGGCCGGGACGGGCGCGGAGGCGACCCGGCTGGTCGCCGCGCTCCGCCCGGACGTCGTGCTGCTGGACGTCCGGCTCGGCCCGGAGAGCGGGCTCGACCTGTGCCGGCAGCTCACCGGCCGGGTCCCCGAGGTGCGCGTGGTGTTCCTGTCGGTGTACGACGACGAGCAGTACGTCTTCGAGGCGCTGCGCGCCGGGGCCGGCGGCTACCTGCTGAAACGGGTGGACGGGCCGGAGCTGGTGCGGCGGCTGGAGGAGGTCGCGCAGGGCGAGACCGTCGTCGACCCCACGCTCGCGGGGCGGATGGCGGTGACGGCGGCCCGGCTGACCCGCGGCGAGTTCTGGCCGGGCGCCGACCGGGGCCTCACCCAGCGCGAGAGCGAGGTGCTGTCGCTGCTGGTCGGCGGGCTGTCGAACAAGGCGATCGCGTCCCGGCTCGTGCTGAGCGAGGAGACGGTCAAGAGCCACCTGCGCGCGCTGTACCGCAAGCTGGAGGTGGCCGACCGGTCGGCGGCGATCGCGGTCGCGCTGCGCGAGGGCCTGTTCCGGTGACCGTCCCGGACACGCTGGCCGGGCGCGGCTCCGACCTGCTCGTCCGGATCGTCGAGGTCGCCTGCTCCGACCGCGGGCTTCCGCGACTGGCGGACGACCTCGCCGGGCTCGTCGTCCGGTCGGCGCGCGCGCTGACGTTCTGCGACGTCTACGTCCTGGACGACGACGGCCGCTTCCTGGAGTGCGCCGGACGCTCCGTCCCCCTGGGCGAAGGGGACGTCGGGCGGGCGGCGGCCCACGGACGGGCGCGCGCGCACGCGGACGGCAGGGGCGCGGCCGTCCCGATGCACAGCGGCGGCTCGGTCATCGCGGTGCTGGACGTCCGGTCCGCCGGGCCGGCCCCGCCGGAGGACGTCGCGCTGGTCGCGGCGCTCGCCGAGCTGTTCGCGCCCGTCCTGTGCTCGTGCCGCCGGCTGCGCGCGGCCCGCGAGCGCGAGCAGGCCGCCGAGCGGTTCGCGGAACGCGCCGTCGAGGCGCAGGAGGCCGAGCGGTCGCGGCTCAGCCGGGAGATCCACGACGGGATCGCGCAGCGGCTCGCGGGCCTCGGGTTCCACCTGTCGGCGGCCGAGCGGGCGCTGCCCGAGCACCATCCCGAGAGCCTCGCGCAGATCATGATGGCGCGGTCGCTGTGCGAGCTGGCGGCGGCCGAGACCCGCGCGGCGGTCGGGGGCCTGCGCCCGCCCGTCCTGGACGACCTGGGCCTGTCGGCGGCGCTCGCGACCCTCGCCCGCGAGGCGGGGGACGGCCCGGGGCCGTCCGGGCGCCCCCTCGACGTGACCGTCACCGTCGAGGGCGAACTGGAGGACGCGCTGCCCGACCACGTGCAGACGGCCCTGTACCGGATCGCGCAGGAGGCCGTCGGCAACAGCCTGCGGCACGCGTCCGCCTCCTGCGTCGACCTGCTGCTGGAGCACTTCGGCGACCGGGTGCGGCTGACGGTCGCCGACGACGGCGTCGGCTTCTCCATCCGGGACGTCTTCGCGCCGGGCCGCCGTCCCGACTCCTACGGGCTGCGCGGCATGACCGAGCGCGCCGAGCTGCTCGGCGGGCGGGTCACGGTGACGAGCCGGCCCGGGGGCGGCACGACGATCGAGGCCGTCGTCCCGGTCCCCGGCCGGGCCGGGCCCGCTACCGGGAGGTCAGCACCCGGAACTCAAGCCCCGCCCGGCCGAGCCGCGCCAGCAGCGCGTCCCCCATCGCGGCGGCCGTCGTGACCTGCCCGGACGTCTTCGGCAGCGCGTCGTGCGCGAGGCACAGCGCCGACTCGCCCAGCATCTTCGCCGTCTCCCCGTAGCCGGGGTCGCCGCCCCGGACCTCGGTGACGACGCGCCGCCCGCCGCCCTCGCCGACGAACTTCACGCTGAACCAGCTCCGGGCGCGGGTCTCCGCCGACGGCCCCTCCCCGGCGGGCTTGAGCTTCGTCAGCAGCCGCCGCGCCGGCGGCACCTGCGCGAGGACGGTCAGCGCCCCCGCCCCGGCGGCGAGCGCGGCGGCCGCCGGCAGCCGCTTCACCGCGAAGTAGTGGCCGTAGGTGAACTCGGGCCCGTACCGGTCGAGCGCGGCGGCCGAGCGGGCGACGATCTGCGGGTCGATCGTGGGCATCGGCAGCGGCCAGCCGTCCCCGATGCGGTTCCTCGGCGCCGGGCGCCGCGACACGCGCGCCGTCCGGCCGTCCGGACGTCCCTCGGCGGCGCGGCGCTCGCGCTCGGCCCGCGCCATCGCGGGCAGGTCGGCGAAGATCCCGAGGGCCGAGTGGATCGTGCCGCCGGACGCCTGCATGCGCGTCCGGACGAAGCCTTCGACGTGCAGCGGGACGCCCTCGGGGAGCTGCTTCACCGTGAAGTAGGCGCCGAGGTCGTGCGGGATCGAGTCGAAGCCGCACGCGTGGACGATCCGGGCGCCGGTGCGCACGGCCTCCGCGTGGTGCTTCACGTACATCCGGTCGACGAACGTCGGTTCGCCCGTGAGGTCGACGTAGTCCGTGCCGGCGCGCGCGCACGCCGCGACGAGCGGCTCGCCGTGCTTCAGGTACGGGCCGACGGTCGTGATGACGACGCGCGCCGAGCGGGCCAGCTCGTCGATCGAGCCCTGGTCGGACGAGTCGGCCCGCAGCAGCGGCAGCTCGGCGCAGGCGGGGTCGATCTCGGCGAGCCGGTCGCGCACCTTCTCGAGCTTGGCGGTGCTGCGTCCGGCGAGGGCCCAGCGCGTCCCCGGGTCGGCGTGGCCGGCGAGGTACTCGGCGGTCAGCCCGCCCGTGAACCCGGTGGCCCCGTACAGGACGATGTCGTACGGGCGGTCGGCGGTCATGGGTGCCCCTTTCGGTGCCCTTTCGCGGTCCCGAACCCCATTCTGTCGTCCCGGTGGGGCGTGCGCGCGCGAAGCGCGGTGTGGGTGCGGCCACACCGGGCCGCCCGATGTGGGAACGTTGGCCGTACCGCAGGTGAACGGAAGGGGAAGGGACGCGTGGCGGGCCTCGCCGCGGCGATGGACGTCGCCGCACTGATCTTCCTCGGCTGGTGCGCCGCCGTGCTGCGCCGGAACCGGGACGAACCCGACGGCGACGCCGGGCAGTCGGCCGCCCTCGCGCTGATCGCGGTCAGCCTGGTCCTGCTGTCGATCCCCCTGTGGGCCCTGCCGTAGCCGCCGCCGGGCCCGCCGCCGTCCAGCCCGGCGCGCCCAGCAGGTGCCGGACGAACAGCAGCGTCGTCGCCGTCGGCGCCGCGCCGCCCACCGCGTGCCACGGCCGGTTCAGCGGCAGGCCCGGGGCCGCCACGACGACGAGGCGGCGCGCGTCCAGCTCCGCCCCGACCGCGTCCCGCGACACCAGCGCCGCGCCCAGCCCCGCCGCCGCGCCCGCGATCACCGCGCCGTTCGAGCCGAGCACCAGCCGCGGCGGGGACGCGTCCCGCTCGGCCAGGTAGGCGTCGGCGGCGGCCCGCGTCCCCGACCCCGGCTCCCGCATCACCCACGGCGTCCGGTCGAGCGCGAACCCCGCCGCGACGTCCGGCGCGGCCACGACGACCAGTTCGTTCGGGCGCCGCGCCAGGACGGTCGCGGCGGCGTCGGCGGGCGGACGTCCGGCCAGCACCAGATCGGCCTCGTGCGCGGCGAGGCTGCTCCACACCTGGCGGCGCGGCCCCACCTCCAGCGTCAGCTCCACGTCCGGCCACCGCGCCCGGAACGACGCGAGCAGCTCGGGCAGGATCTGGTCGGCGGCCGTCGTCACCGCCGCGAGCCGCAGCGGGCCCCGCCCCGGGTCGGCCGCCCCGCGCGCCGCCGCCCGGCCCTCCTCCAGCAGCCCCAGCACCTGCCGGGCGTACCCCGCGTAGACCGACCCGGCCGGGGTGAGGCGCACGCCCCGCCCGACCCGCCGGACGAGCGGGACGCCGAGGTCCCGCGTCAGCGCGGCCACCGCCGCCGACACCGCCGACTCCGTCACGTACAGCCGCCGCGCCGCCGCCCGCACCGAGCCCGTGTCGGCGAGCGCCACGAGCGTCCGCAACCGCGCCTCCGTCACGCCCGGCCTCCTGGTTCAACCGAATGCTTGACGGTCACCGTAGAACACTTGATGGACACCGCAAGTGTCCGGTGGGCACGCTCGGTCCCGTCACGGTCATCCGACCGGGGCGCGGCGCCCGCCCCATCCCCTGGGCATGCCGTCCTTCCGCGGGCGGAGCGCCGCGCCCGTCCCCCAGCGCGAAGGAGAGCGGCGATGAGCTCGGGCAGATGGTCGGCGGGCGTGATCCCCTACGCGGAGATGGGCTACTGGCGCCCGGACTACGAGCCGAAGGACGGCGACGTCCTCGCCGCGTTCCGGATCACCCCGCAGCCGGGCGTCCCGCCGGAGGAGGCGGGCGCGGCCGTCGCGGGCGAGTCGTCCACCGCGACCTGGACGGTCGTGTGGACCGACCGGCTCACGGCGTACGAGAACTACCAGGCCAAGTGCTACCGGGTCGATCCGGTGCCGGGGCACGACGACCAGTTCATCGCGCGCATCGCCTACGACCTCGACCTGTTCGAGGAGGGCTCGATCGCGAACCTGACGTCGTCCATCATCGGGAACGTCTTCGGGTTCAAGGCCCTCAAGGCGCTGCGGCTCGAGGACATGCGGATCCCGACCCACTACGTGAAGACGTTCCAGGGCCCGGCCCACGGGATCGTCATGGAGCGCGAACACCTGGGCAAGTTCGGCCGTCCCCTCCTGGGCGCCACCGTGAAACCCAAGCTCGGCCTCTCCGCCCGCAACTACGGCCGTGTCGTTTACGAAGCGCTCCGCGGCGGCCTGGACTTCACCAAGGACGACGAGAACATCAACTCGCAGCCGTTCATGCGATGGCGCGACCGGTTCCTCTACTGCATGGAGGGCGTGAACCGGGCGCAGGCCGCCACCGGCGAGGTCAAAGGCCACTACCTCAACGTCACCGCCGCCACGATGGAGGACATGTACGAGCGCGCCGAGTTCGCCAAGGAACTCGGCAGCGTCATCGTCATGATCGACCTGACCATCGGCTACACCGCGATCCAGTCGATGGCCGCGTGGGCCCGCAGGAACGGCGTCCTGCTGCACCTGCACCGCGCCGGGCACTCCACCTACACGAGGCAGAAGAACCACGGCGTCAACTTCCGCGTGATCGCCAAGTGGATGCGCCTCGCCGGCGTCGACCACATCCACGCCGGGACCGTCGTCGGCAAGCTGGAGGGCGACCCGAACAGCGTCCGCGGCTACTACGACACCCTCCGCCTCGACAGGATCGCCGCCGACCCCGCGAAGGGCCTGTACTTCGACCAGGAATGGGCGTCGCTGCCCGGCACGATGCCCGTCGCGTCCGGCGGCATCCACGCGGGCCAGATGCACCAGCTCCTGCACTACCTCGGCGAGGACTCGATCCTGCAGTTCGGCGGCGGCACCATCGGCCACCCGATGGGGATCGCCGCCGGCGCGACCGCCAACCGCGTCGCGCTCGAAGCGATGATCAAGGCGCGGAACGAGGGCCGCGACTACCTCGCCGAGGGCCCCGACATCCTGCGCGCCGCCGCCAAGCACAGCCGCGAACTCGACGTCGCCCTGTCCACCTGGGGCGACATCACCTTCACCTACGCGTCCACCGACACCCCCGACGCCGTCGAAACCCCGGTGAGCATCTGATGCGGATCACCCAAGGCACCTTCTCCTACCTGCCCGACCTCACCGACGAGGAGATCACCCTCCAGATCGGCTACGCGCTGGCCCAGGGCTGGCCCTGCTCGGTCGAGTTCACCGACGACCCCCACCCGCGCAACGCGTACTGGGACATGTGGGGCCTGCCGATGTTCGACCTCGCCGACCCCGCCGGCGTCCTCTACGAGATCAACGAGTGCCGCAGGGCGTACCCGTCCCACTACGTCCGGCTGAACGCCTACGACGCCCGCTACGGGCGGCAGACGACCGCGCTGTCGTTCATCGTGCAGCGCCCGCCCGCCGAGCCCGGCTTCCGCCTCGACCGGCAGGAGACCTCCGACCGGCGGATCCGCTACACGCTGCACCCCTACGCGGCCGACCGCCCCGAAGGCGAGCGCTACGGAGCGGAGCGTTGACCGGACGCCCCGCCTTCGGCCTGCGCGCGAACGGCGCGGCCGACCGGGCCGGCTCCCCGGCGGACACCTCGCCCTCCGCCGGGGAGCCCCTCCCCCCGGACGCCCGCGTCGACCTCGCGAAGGAACGCGCCGACTCCCGCGTGGACGACGTCCTCGCCGCCCTCGACGCCGACCTCGTCGGCCTCGCGCCCGTCAAGACCCGCGTCCGGGAGATCGCCGCGCTGCTCCTCGTCGACCGCGCCCGCGCCCGCTTCGGCATCGACTCCGGCCGCCCCAACCTGCACATGTGCTTCACCGGCGCCCCCGGCACCGGCAAGACGTCCGTCGCCGTCCGGCTCGCCGAACTCCTGCACCGCCTCGGCCGCGTCCGCCGCGGCCACCTGGTCTCCGTCACCCGCGACGACCTCGTCGGCCAGTACGTCGGGCACACCGCGCCCAAGACCAAGGAGGTCCTCAAGCGCGCGATGGGCGGCGTCCTGTTCATCGACGAGGCGTACTACCTGTACCGGGCCGAGAACGAGCGCGACTACGGCCAGGAGGCCATCGAGATCCTGCTCCAGGTGATGGAGAACCGGCGCGACGACCTCGTCGTCGTCCTCGCCGGCTACAAGGACCGCATGGACTCCTTCTTCGCGTCCAACCCCGGCATGAGCTCCCGCATCGCCCACCACGTCGACTTCCCCGACTACGAACCGGACGAACTGGAGGCCATCGGGCACCTGATGCTGCGGCGCGAGGGCTACGTCCTCGCCCCCGACGCCGAACCCGTCTTCCGCGACTACCTTGACCGCCGCCGCGCCCGCCCCCGGTTCGCGAACGCCCGCTCCGTCCGCAACGCCATCGAGCGCGCCCGCCTGCGGCACGCCGCCCGCCTCCTCGACCGCCCCGGCGAGGTCGGCCGCGCCGATCTCACCACCCTCCGCCCCGAGGACTTCCTCGCCAGCCGCGTGTTCGGCTGACCCGCCGCCCCGCCCGGGGAGCGACCGACTCGTGCCGGAGGGATGACCCCCGCATGTCCTAGTGTTGAGAACATCGACATGATGATGTGGGGGAGAAGTTGCTGAACCCTGAGGATCTGTACGAGCTCGACACCGATCTGCCGGCGCTGACCGGGCCGGTGCTGCTGCACAGCCTCGACGGCTTCGTGGACGCCGGGTCCACCGGGCAGCTCGTGCGCGAGCACATCCTGGACGCGCTGGACCACCGGGTCATCGCCCGCTTCGACGTCGACTCGCTGATCGACTACCGGGCCCGCCGGCCGCCGATGACGTTCGACCGCGACCACTGGGCCTCCTACGAGGCGCCCGAACTGGTCGTCCGGCTCGTCGAGGACGAGACCGGCACGCCGTTCCTGCTGCTCACCGGCCCCGAACCCGACCGGCTCTGGGAGGGCTTCACCGCGTCCGTCCTGCACCTGGTCAAGCGGCTCGGGGTGAAGCTCGTCGTGGGCTTCCACGGCATCCCGATGGGCGTGCCGCACACCCGTCCGGTCGGGATCACCTCGCACGCGACCCGGCCCGAGCTGATCGACCGCGGGACCTGGTTCGACAAGGTGCAGGTGCCCGGCAGCGCCGCCGGGCTGCTGGAGCTGAGGCTCGGCGAAGCCGGGCACGACGCGGTCGGGCTGGCGGTGCACGTCCCGCACTACCTCTCGCAGTCCGCGTACCCGGCGGCGGCCGTCGCGACCCTGGAAGCGATCGTCGCCGCGACCGGCCTCGCGCTGCCGGTGGACGCCGTCCGCACCGCGGCCGCCGCCACCGACGCCGAGATCGCCGAGCAGGTCGAGGGCAACGACGAGGTGGAGAAGGTCGTCCGCGCGCTGGAGCAGCAGTACGACGCGTTCGCGGGCGCGGCGCAGCGCGACAACCTGCTCGCCGAGTCGCAGGACATGCCGACCGCCGACGAGCTCGGCGCCCAGTTCGAGCGCTTCCTCGCCGAGCAGGACGGGCCGGACGCCTCGCCCTGACGCGCATGCCCGCCGGGCGCCTGGGTACGCGAGCCCCCGAGAGGGGAGGCGCGACATGACCCACGGTATGACGGTGAACGAGGTGATGACGCCCGCGCCGGTCACGGTGTCCCCGGACACGCCGCTGGCGCGGGTCGGCGAGCTGATGCGCGAGCACGGCATCGGGGACGTCCTCGTCGTGGACGAGGGCCGCCTGCGGGGGCTGGTGACCGACCGCGACATCGTCGTCCGCGGCGTCGCCCTGCGCCGCGACGCCGCCGCGACCGCCGTCGGCGAGATCTGCAGCACCCGGGTGATCACGGTCCCGGCGGGCTCGGCCGCCGACACGGCCGTCCGGCTGATGAGCGAGCACGCCGTCCGCCGGGTGCCCGTCATGGACGGGGACCGGCCCGTCGGCATGGTGTCCATCGGCGACCTCGCGATCCAGCGGGACGACCACTCGGTCCTCGCCGACATCAGCGCCGAGCCGCCGAACACATGAGCATCGTCCGGCTCGACCTCGCCGACACCGCCCTCGACGCGGAGCTCGACATCCCGGACGAACCGACCGGCATCGTGCTCGTCGTCCACACCGGCGACGGCGCCCGCGACCGCACCGTCGCGCGCGGGCTGAACGCGGCGGGCCTCGGCACCGTCGTGCTCGACCTGCTCACCGGGCACGAGGAGGAGCTCGACCGCGTCACCGCCGCGCTCCGCTCCGACCTCGAACTGCTGACTCTCCGGCTGATCGGCGCGATCGACCGGCTCACCGACGGCCTGGAGGCCGCCCCCCACACCGCCGGGCTGCCCGTCGGGCTGTTCGGCGCGGGCACCGGCGCCGCCGCCGCGCTGGCCGCCGCGGCCGCCCGCCCCCGCGTCGCCGCGGTCGCGTCGCGCGGCGGCCGCGCCGACCTCGCGGGCCCGTCGCTGCCCCGCGTCCGGGCGCCCGTCCTGCTGATCGTCGGCGGCGCCGACACGCCCGTCCGCGACCTGACCGAACGCGCCGCCCGGACCCTCGACACCGCCGAGATCCACGTCGTCGACGGCGCCGCGCACGCGTTCGACGAGCCCGGCGCCCTCGAGGAGGTCACGACGCAGGCCGCCGACTGGTTCAACCGGCACCTGACCCGCGCCGCGACCCGCCGCTGACCGGCTACATCCCGTCGAGCAGCTCCCGCATCGCGGCGATCTCCGCCCGCTGCGTGCGGACGATCGCGCCCGCCATCGCCTTCGCGTCCGGGGACCCGCCGCCCGCCTGCTCCTCCCGCGCCATCGTGACGGCCCCCTCGTGATGCTCGATCATCATCTCGAGGAACGCGCGGTCGAACGCCGCGCCGGACAGCCCCTTCAGCTCGGCCATCTGCCCGTCGGACATCATCCCGTCCATGCCGTGCCCCATGTGCCCGGCCGACTCGGGCTCGCCCCAGGACCGCAGCCACCCGGCCATCGTCCGGATCTCCGGCCCCTGGGCCTTCTCGATCTGCACGGCCAGCTCCTTCACCTCCGGCGACCCCGCCCGCGTCGCCGCGAGCCCGGCCATCTCGACCGCCTGCCGGTGGTGCGGGATCATCATCTGCGCGAACATGACGTCCTGCGCGTTGTGCGCGGCGGACGACGCCGCGCTCGCCGGCGCGGGCCCCGCCGAACCACCGTCCCCGCAGGCCCCCAGCCCGATCGCGAGGGCCGGCAGCAGGATCGTCCCGAGAACACGCTTCATCATCGAACCTTCCGTTGTCGTGCCGTTGCCGTCGAGGTGCGCGGACCTCTACAGCCGCAGCACGGCCAACTGGAAGGGCGTCGGGCACGGGGGAGAGCGCCCGCCGCGAAACGCGACCCGGTGGCCCCGGCCCCGCACGTCCCGCACCGCCGGCAGGCGCCACCGAACGAGCACGAGCGCGAACCCCAGCAGCAGCACGCTCAGGAACGCCAGGCACACCTGCCCGCCGGGATGGTGCTCACCGCCGTCGTGGTCGGGCGCCGGATGGTGCTGTGCGACGGCGATGCCCGCGGCGTCCACCGGACTCCCGGACGCCTGCACCCCGTGCATCAGCAGCACACCGAGAACGAGCGCGAGCGCCCACAGCACCCTCACCGATCCCCGCGAACGCCCACACATACCCCGCCAGCGTATCGACGCCCCCGCGCACCACCGAACCGCCCCCTATGTCCGGCCCACGGCACAGAGCCGCCGAAGCCGCACTCCCGCCGCCCGGACGTCCCCCGGACGCTCCGCGGGCCACCGCCCGAGCTCGTCCGTTCGCAGGCCCCATGCGGTCCACCCGTCGACCGACCTCACGGACATCTGCCCCCACCGCCGCCCCGAGATACCGTTTCGCGATCGTCCCCGGGGTCGGGGTACGCTTTCCCGGCGAGCACGCGGGCGCGTAGCTCAGGGGTAGAGCACTCGCCTTACAAGCGAGGAGTCGGCGGTTCGAAACCGTCCGCGCCCACCAGGTCAGGGGCCGGTCTCGATCCAGAGACCGGCCCCTGAGTGACTAATTGGGTGACTAGGGCTCTTCGGCGTTGGCCGGAAAGATGCGATCCATGGCCATGGCACCCTCCTGGATGACCGGCCGAATCTGGAGCCGGTACACCGTCTCGGTGACCGCCGTCCCTCGGTGCCCGACCAGCCGCGCGATGTGCTCGATGGGGACGCCTGAGTCGGACAGCAGGGATACGAAGCTGTGCCGCATCTCCCGCGGAGTCCACTCCGCGCCGTTGAGGCCGGCCCGGTCGAAGATCTTCCGGACGTCCCGGCGGACGTTGGCGGCGCTCAGGGCCGTGCCGGTTCGCGTTGCGAAGACCAACCCTGTGTCCTGCCAGCTCTCGCCGGCCTTCTCTCGGATGACGTCCTGCCGCGCTTTGTGGGCCCGTAGAGCTTCCACGCATCGCATCGGCATCGCCAGCGTCCGGCGAGAGCGCCGAGTCTTTGTGTCCCCCTTCTTGCGCACTGATCGCCAGACCGCGACGGACGGAGGAACGGGCGGGTTCTCATCGGGCCTGCCCTCCAGGTCCACGTGGGACCACGTGAGAGCGCGCAATTCTTCCGTGCGCGCTCCGATCAGCACCGACATCACCACGTACGCGTGGAGCGCTGCGCCCTCCGCAGCGGTGAGCACCGCTTCCGCCTGGTCAAGCGTCAGGGATTTCGACGGCCGCCCCGCCCTGCCCTCTGGGACCTCGCAGAGGTCCACGACGTTCCTTCGCACCTTGTCGCGCGCCATAGCGCTTCGAACCGAGCGGCGCAGGATGGAGTGGATGATCTGCAGGGACCTCGTGCTGAGATCAGAGGCCTTGTCTGCGAGCCACTTGTCCACGTCCTCCGCGGTGAGATCTCGGAGCTTTCGCGCCCCCAGGTCTGGGATGACATGGTTATTGGCGTAGGTCGTGTTCATCTCGACGGTCTTCTCTGACCTGCCGCGGAGTCCGTTTCTCAGCCAATAGTCCACGGCATCGGCGACCGTGTAGTTGTCGGGCCCGGGCGTGACGCCATCCTCGTACTCACGGAGTTTCTTCCGGAGCTTGTCGCGCGCCTTGGTCTTGGATTTGTCGCTCGCCTTGCGCACTATGCGCTTTCCGGCGGGCGTATATCCGATGGTGACGGAGGCGATCCATCGCTGTCGCTTCTCGTCCCAGTGCAGGCCGCCTTCACCGCGTCCGCGTCGTTTGGTCATTCGTCCTTCCTTGAGTCGTCCGAGGGGCTGGACTGTTGACTCACCGCACGGCTTCCTGTTCGAGGAGGGCGATGTAGTCGGCGATGGCGGTGCCGGGGATGCGGCGGGCTCGGCCGATGGTGACCGACCGGAGGCGGCCGGCGCGGATCTCTTCGAAGATGGTGTTGCGTCCCAGCGACAGCAGGGCCATGGCCTCTTCGACCTTGAAGAGTCGGAGCGTTGCCGGGACGGGGAGGGTGTCGGCGGTCATGATGGTCGTGCCTCCTTCACGAGGTAGCGGCCCCGGCGGGTGTGCGTGGTGGTGTGTCCGCCGGGGCCGGCTGGTTTCGGGGTGAACGACGACCGGCCGCGGTCCCTGGTGTGGGACCGCGGCCGGTGTGCTGTACGGGAGGGGGCTGAAACATCTCCGCAACGCCGCATCTCCGCATTTGTGGCCCTGACCTGCGTTGATGGGTGCGGAGTTGGAAGTGGTGGGGCTCGGGCCATCTCCGCATTCGGGGGGTCATCTCCGCAGCGGGTGCGGAGATGCGGAGATGGCTTTCCGCTGATGTGTGCTATCTCCGCAGTCCAACGCCGCAGGTCAGGGCTTGGTTGTGCGGCGTTGCGGCGTTGCGGAGATGTTTCAGCGCTTTTCCGGGCCGCTTCACTCATGGGGTTCTCCCTCGCCCGGCTCGGCGTCGTGGTGTTCGACCCAGAACACGTTCCGGTCGCCGCGGTGGTTCTTGGAGGAGCGGACGACGTAGTCCCCGCGCCAGCGTCCGACCTGGCCGGTGAGCAGACGGCCGAGGCCGAGCACGTTGGGTGGGCGGCCGGTGTGGGTGGTGATGAACTGGCCTTCCCAGCGGTCGTGTTCGTCCAGCCCGATGCGGTCGGGCTCGCCGGACTTGCGTAGTTCGGCGGCGGTCATGGGGGTGGAGCCGTGCAGGTCGTGCCAGCAGGCCAGGAACGCGCGCCAGCGGGTTTCGTCCTCGTCGATGCCGCGGACGTCGGCGGCGTTGGCCAGGAACCCGTCGATGCCGTGGTGGGCCAGGAACCCGCCGAGGGCTTGCGCCCAGGGGGTGAACTGCCGCATCGAGACGGTGTCGGCGCGCGGGGCGCCGTTGCCGGTCCAGTCCAGGACCAGGACCAGCAGGTGCCACAGCACGGTGAGCTGGTTGCGGGGGACGGTGATCCACTGGTCCAGGTGCGGGATGCCGAACCGGCTTTGGTCGCGTTGCTCGGGGCGGGGCATGTTGGGGTCCAGGTGCACCCGGACGGTGCGGGAGGCCATGTCCCCGCCGACTTGCAGGTTGTTGCCGGTGGCCATCCACAGCCGGTCGTTGACGGTGGCGACGTTGCGCGACGCGCCCAACTGCCGGTCGGACCACACCCCGGCGGTGACCAGCAGGGCGAGGGTGGCCGAGTCGATCACGGTGCCTTCGGCGAGGTTGTCCCACACGACCACGCCGACCTGTTCGGCCAGGACGGCGGTGATGGACTTGCGTAGTTCCTCTTCGGTGTAGGCCCAGGGGATGACGCGCTGGCCGTAGAGCATGCCGGGCCCGCCGGTCAGGATGCTTTTGCCGGACGCGGGCATGGTCGCGTCGATCAGCGCGAACGGCGTCAGCGACCGGGTGAAGTGGCGAAGGATCGGCGTGACCAGTAGCGCGAGGTAGTTCGCCCGGTCGGCCGGGCTGGCCCAGGGGAAGTCTCGCAGGAACCGGTTCAGGATGAAGTCGCGGGCGGTGTCGACCTCTTCGCGGGTGGGCTCGTCCGGGACGGTCGGCAGCGCGACTTTCGACGCCAGATACAGGCCGGTGGCGGGGTCGTAGCCGGGGCGTTGCAGCAGGGTGCCGTCCCGGCGCAGCACCGGGGCGCCGATCACGCCGCGCAGCGGGGCCAGGTCGGGCCAGGTCTTGCCGGCCAGCACCGAGGCCAAGATGTCTCGGGGCGGGGTGACCTCTTCTTCGTAGAGTTCGGCCTTGCCGTTCTTGCCGTTCTTGCGGGACCGGAGCCGGTAGACGTAGGCGTGTTCGGCCAGCAGCCCGGCCAGGGTGGCCGGGGTGACCGGGCTCGCGGTCACCGGCAGCGGCGAGTCTTCGTCGGCGGCCGGGGACGCCTGCCCACCCGAAACCGTCTCCATGTGCACCAGCGACCCGTCGCAGACGTAGGTGTCGGGCAGGGTCCCCTTGGCCAGCGCGGCCTTGAGCACGCGGATTGCTTCGGGACCGGATCCGGCTTGCAGGCGTGGCAGGTCGGTCATGTTGGCACCCTCCTGGGGCGTTGAGTGCCGGCGCGGAACCCGGACGCGATGGTCCGGCGGGCGGGGCCCTCGGCCAGCCCGGTGCGCACGGCGGCAGCGGTCAGCAGTTGCTCGGTGTTGTCGGGGTCCAGCGCGCCCCCGGCCACGAGCTGGCCGAGGGCGACGGCGGCGCCGTACAGGGTGGAGTTGCGGTTGCCCTCGCGCGCGGCGGCGATGGCGTCCAGGCTGGCGGTGACCGCCTTGTCCAGGTAGGCGCCGCGACGGCCGGTGGCCAGCAGCACCGTCACGGGCTGTTGGGGCGGCAGCGGCGCGGGGCGGAGGCGTTCGGCCAGCCAGCCGGGCAGCGGCGCCGGGTCGGGGGTGTGGATCGGCTGATAGGTGCCGGTGCCGTCCGGCAGGTCGACGAAGGATCCGGGGCCGACGACGTATCCGCCGTCGCCGCGGGTGTCGACCTTCCAGCCGAGCCCGTTGCCGCGGTCGGCGGAGGTGTTGGTGAGCCGGATCCCGTCGGGTGCGGCGAAGTACAGGTGGAACCCGCCGCGCCGGGTCCGCACCTGGAAGGTCTCGGTCGGCATCGGCTGTCCGGCCTGCTCGCACACCACGGCGAACACGTCGGCGCCGTCGTTGACGCCGGGCAGCGTCCACCGGTCCGGCGGACGCTCGCCGGGCTTGGGGACGTCCAGGTCGATCACCAGCAGGCCGGACGGTCCGCAGGCGATCCCGATGTTGTAGGGGCGGTGGGCCCACATGCGCCGGATCTTGTCGGGGTCGGTGGTGGCGACCTTGCTCCACCGCACGCCGCGGGGCGGTTCCTTGTCGCCGGGCGCGACGGGGAAGACGTGCCAGCCGCGGGCGGCGGCGGCCAGCGCGTACCGCACCAGCACACCGGCGTCAGGCCGCGACGGTCCGGGAGGTGGGGCGGGGTCGGTCATGCTGCTGTCCTTCCTCGGGTTGCAGGGCGAACAGGTCGAGTTGCGTCGCGCCAGGCCGGTCGCCGCACAACCGTTCACCGGTGCCGCGGCGGGTGCCGTAGATGGCGGCGAGGCGGTCGTGGACGGCTGTGTGCCAGGGGCGGCCGGTGGCGGCGCCGAGCACGGCGGCGGCCATCACGGGCGGGACGGCGTCGGCGAGCTGCTGGAACCGCGCGGTCCGCGACCCCTGCCACGGGTAGCCGGGCGGGAAGGTCTGCAACACGCCGGCCTGTTGCGGGGTGAGGTGCCCGCCGCCGGGGCCGAGGTCGGTGCGGTACCAGGACCGGGCCCGCCCGGTCAGGGACGGGGCGGGCCGGTCGGCGGGGAAGGTGTTGCCGCCGGACGTGCGGCGGTTGCCGCGGGTGTTGACCAGCACGCTGGGCGGCCAGTCGAGGGCGGCGGCCATCGTGGTGAGCGGGAACGGGCTGATGGGGTTGGGCGGGTGCTCGACGGGCCCGGGGCCGAACCGGTCGCAGTCCCACCGGGCCCGGTACGGCAGCCCGTCGAGGTCGGGGGCGTGGTCGCGGGTGGCGATCAGGAACACGCGCCGGCGTCGGGTGGCGGCGCCGAAGTCGTCCGCGCGCAGCGTCAGGACGGTGCAGTAGTTCCACCGGTGCATCGCGGCCAGCTCGGCCGCGAACTCCTGCCAGATCCCGGCCACGGCCGGGACTTGCTCGGCCACGATCCACCGCAGGTTCGGCAGCGACAGCGCCAGGTCGAGGGTCAGCAACACGAGCGCGGTCCGCGGATCGGTCACCGACGCGGTGATGTGGTCTAGGACGGCGGGCGGGTCGTCGGCGTCGGCGAGGGCCGTGACCGCGTCCAGGACGGTGCGGTAGTCGACGTGGCCGGTGCGTTTGCCGCTGGCGGAGTAGGTGGGGCAGGGCGGCCCCGATACCCAACCCTGGGCGTCGGCGAACTCCGCGTGGTCGAGGGCGCGGACGTCGGCGAGCACGCGGGGGTGTCCGGCGGCGTGGGCGGTGGCGCACGCGTCGGCGTTGACCTCGAACCCCAGCGCCGGACCGAGCCCGATCATCTGGGCCCCTTCCGAAAGCCCCCCGGCGCCGGCGAACCCCTCCACAACGGCGACGGACATGGGATGCCGCCGATGGCTCATGCTGCGTCCTCGGGCAGGACGATCAGGCCCTCGCGGGTGAGGACGAATTCGTGGTCGCGGGGGCAGATCCACAGGTCGCCGTGGTGGTCGGCGGCGATGGTGGCCCAGAACGTGCCGGGGGTCTGGCAGATCGGGCAGTCGGGGCCGTTCAGCACCGGCCAGTGGGTGACCGGGATGGCCCAGTCGGTGCGGCACGGGCGGCAGTGCCAGGTGGTGACCTCGGTGCCGTCGGCGTAGGTGGCCGGGCCGATGTACGTCACCTCGGTGGCGGCCTGGCAGGTGGGGCAGTCGGGTTCGTGGACGGTGGGCCATTGGTCGATGGGCGGGAAGTGGTCCGGGTGGTAGCTCACGGAGGTGCCCCCCTTGGGCGGGACGGGATGTCGTCGGCAGCGCGAAGCACCCCGGACCGAGACGGGCCGGGGTGCGTCGGTGGTGCGGTGGGTGGCGGTTCAGGAGCGGGCGCCGGGGCGGCGTTCGCGGCGGGTGCCTCCGCAGCGGCGGCAGACGCGCATGGAGCCGGTGAAGATGCCGCCGCGGTGCAGGCCGGTGCCGTTGCAGGCGCGGCAGGTGCGCAGCGGGTGCAGGTTGATCGAGATGGCGTAGCCGATGGCCCACACCAGTGCGGCGAGGATGAGCAGCACCGTCAGGCCGGTGCCGTCGCCGTCGGCGGACGGGGCCGGGGTCGGCGCGGGGGTGGGGGTGATGCTGACGGCGATCTCGGGTGTGGGCGTGGGTGCTGGCGGCATGGGGCCTCCACAAGACGGTGCGGAAGAGGGAAGGGGGTGGGCCCGCGGAGACCCCCGCGCGGCCCGGAGCGGGGCCGGGCGGGAGTTACTCAGCGTGCAGCGGGGAACCGTCTCGCGGAACTGTCTACGCAACCGTCTACGCGGGTGGCGCCGCGTCCACGTGCGCGCGTGTATGGGCTGGATAGACAGTTCGGCGTAGACAGTTGGTAGACAGTTCGGTAGACGGTTCGCCCGCCCGTTTCGGTTACGTTGCGTGTTCGTCCGGGGCGTGGTCGGGCAGGTAGTACCGGGCTGCCTTGCCGCTGCCGGCCGAGGTGATGAGCCCGGCCGCGCGCATGGCGCCGAGGTACTTGCCGACGGTGGAGGTGCCGATCTTCAGGTGCTCCACCAGTTCGGTGCGGCGGGCCCCTTTGGGTCCGCGTTCGGCCAGCAGGCCGGTGACGGCGCTGATGACCGCTTCGGGGACGGTGGTGTCGTTGATCTGCCGCCGGGCGCCGTTGAGGTCGTCCAGCCGGGTGGGCTGTTCGGGCGGCGGGACGATTTCGGCGATGAACTCGTCCAGTTGCTCCACTAGCCCCTTGGCCGCGGTGTCGACGGCGGCGTCGTCGGTGGGGTCGAATCCCCACCCGCCGTCGCCGTCCGCGCCGTCGGGGCCGTTGAGGCTGTCGGGGCCGGTCTGTGGCGGCGGGCCGGGCGCGGTCCGGCGGTCGTCGGGCGGGGCGGGCCGCCCGCCGGGGGCGTGCCGCGGCGGAGCCCCGTGGGTGGGTGCCGCGGTGGTGGTGGGGACGCGGTGGTGGTCGGCGTAGCCGGGCAGCGCGGCGGCGATGTGCGGTTCCAGGTGCGCGTCGGCCGGGCCGTAGGCGGCGGCCAGCGCCTGCACGGGCTTGTCGTCGAACAGTGCGCGGGTGCGGCCTGCCTGCCAGATGCCGCCCTGGCGGACCAGCAGCACGACGCCTTGGGCGTCGCCGCCGTAGGTGGACATGTCGGGGCAGCCGATGGTCTCCCAGTCGGGCAGTGCCTTGGACATCTCCTTGGTGTTGGCGACGCGGCCGACGATGGTGGTGTAGGCGTTGGCCTTGCCCTCCTTGGAGCCGGTGTGCTGGACCACGTCGCGCTGCTTGGCCGTGATGAGCACCACCCCGAGGGAGCGGCCCCGGCGGTGGATCTTGTCCATGACGGGCTTGAAGGCGTCGGCGACGGACGACTGGAACCCGGTCGCGGTGTCCTGTTCGTCCACGATCACCTGCACGACCGGTGAGGTGGGCGAGGGGGTCAGGGTGGCGCCCCCGAGCGCGATGGCGCGTTCGTCCAGCAGCGCGTCGACCCACGCCAGGATCGTCAGGGCCTTGTCCTCCTCACCGACGCCGGCGTGGTCGTGCAGGTGCTCCTTCCACAGGGAGGGGATGACGCCCTTGCCGAGGTCGATCGCGATGGTGAGGACGTCGCGGCATTCGGCGCCCTGCTGGACGATGTTGGACAGCACGTTGGACTTGCCGCCGCCGTTGGAGCCGACGATGTCGACGTGGCGGGCGCCGCCGTCGTCGAAGACGACCAGTTCCAGGTCGGCGCCGTTCTCGGGGTCGGTGCCGATGATGTAGGGGCCGTCCAGGATCGACCGGTGACCCTTCCCGGCCGCCTCGGGGGCGGGGGCGCCGTCGGCGATGGCGGGGTGCGGGACGATCTGCGACCACAGGTCCACCAGCTGGATGGTGATCCAGGCGATGCGGGCGTTTTTGCGGTGGGCGTTGACGCGGACCTGATCGGCGCCGATGCCGTAGCAGCGGGCGATCTGTTCGGCCAGGTCGCCGCGTTCGAGCCGGGACGCCGACGGGCCCTCGACCCCGAGGTCGACCTTGAACTTGACGCCGGTGCGGGTGCGTTCGGTGCGCAGCAGCCGGGACCCTTCCAGCCCGGCCAGCCCGGCGATCGTCTCCCACTTGGCCTGCACCTCGGCGGCGCGGCGGCGCTCTTTGAGGACGTCGGACCAGGTGTAGGCCGACCATGCGGCCGACGCGGTGACGGTGTAGCCCAGCAGGGTGGGCAGGTTGGTGATGCCGGTCGCGGCGGCGGTGGCCAGCCACACCGGGATCCCGGACACGATCGCGGCGACGGCGCCGGAGTAGCGGGGGGATCCGTGGGTCTTGTAGGTGGCGACCCATGCGGCCAGCGCGGCCGGCGGCGCGAACGCGCCCAGCAGCAGGACGTCGCCGGGGGCGTACTCGTGGGCGAGGTGCCCGGCGGGGTAGAGGGCGGCCAGGCCGGTGCCGAGCCCGCGGGTGTCGGGCGAGGCCATCACCCAGCGGACATAGCCGCGCGCCGCCGCGCGGGCCACCGGGCCCGCGGCCGAGCGGCGGGGGGCCGCGCGCCCGCCCATGTGGTCGGCGATGAGCGCGGTCATCAGCGGGTCGATCATGTCGGCGTCGGTGTAGCCGCCGCGGCGGCGCCCGCCCATCCGGCCCGTGCGGCCACCGGTGCGGGCCCCGAAGGTCTTGCGGGCGGAGGTACGGCGTTGCGGGCGGCCGAAGCCGCGGCCGGCGGGACGGTTCAGCATGTGCGGGTACTCCTTGGCCAGGTCGAACACGAAGAACGGCCGCCCCCCGACCCCCGGGTGACCCGGGGTGGGGGTGCGGCCGTTCTCGCAGGGGTTGCGGGTGTCAGGCGGCGCGGCGGCGGTGCCGGGTGCCGACGATCCGGATGCCGCGCGCGGCGATGGTGCGGGCGTCCTCGAAGTAGTCGGCGAAGTTGCCCGCCGACCGGCGCGCGGCGTCTTCGGCGTCCCACAGGCTGTCGGCGGTCTGCTGGAACTGCAGGACGATCGCGGGCGGCATGCCTTTGGCGGCCAGGTCGTCGGCCCAGGCGTCGACCGCGTCGGCCATCGCGCCCATCAGCGCGGCGATGGCCAGCGCGGTGGCGATGAACTCGCCGTCGGAGTCGGGCGCGTCGAACTCGACGGTGTAGCGGCCGTGGCGCCGCCCGCCGGGGTTGCGTGGGCTTGGGTGGTGCATCGTCGGGTTCTCCCTCGGACATGGGATGGCGGGGTGCGGGGCTATTCGGGGTCGTCGCCGGTGAACTCGATCCCGGCGGCGGCGATCTCGCGGGCCTCGGCGAACGCGTTCTCGAACAGCACCGTGGCCAGCACCACGGTGGCGGCGCCCTCCACCAGCCCTTCGTGGACGTGTTCCAGCGGGCCGGTGACGATCCGCGGCAGGCGGCGGGTGTCCAGTTCGTCGTTGAAGTCCTCGATCGCCACCCCGATGCCGCGCAGCACGTGGAGCAGGTCGGCGCAGGAGTCCAGGAACTCCACATCGGTGTCGGGCGATTCCAGGTTCAGCGGCGCGGCCATCCGCATCCGGGCCCGAGCCCGCCGCGCCCCGGCCCGCCGTGCGGGCGAACCGGCGGGTGAACCGCCTCGGCCGCGCCCGGCGGGGATACGGCCCCAGCCACCGGCCGCACCCCCGGACGGGGCGGACCCGTGCGAGGCGGGACGCGGCGGTGCCGGGGCCGTCGGGGGCGATGGCGGCGGGGTGGGTGCCCCCGAGCCGGGCGAGCCGGGGGCGGCGCCGCCGGGGCCTCTGCTGGGGTGGGGCGCCGGACGGTTCGGTAGCGGCAGCGGCGGCGCGTTCTGCGGCCGTTTCCCCGCCCCGCCGTTGCCGTCGGGCTTGGGGCCGCCGGAACCCTGGCCGGACCCTTTTCCGGGGTCCTGGCCGGGGCGGTTGCGGCGGCGGAAGATCGTCACGGTGCGGCCCTCGTCTCTGCGGCGTTGCCAGCGGGATTCGGCCCGCGCGCGGGCGGCCCGGCCGCGGTTGCGGGCGCGGGGCGCGGTGCGCCGTACCGTCGTCCCGATGGCGCGGCCGGTCAGGTCGGCCAGCGCGTCACCGAGCATCGATTCGTTGGTGTGCGGGGCGCCGGAGGAGTTCCACGCCTTGACCAGCAGCGAATCGCGCCGGGGGCGGGTGTTGCCTCGGGCGGGGGTGCGGGCGCGGGAGCGGCGGACGGCGTGGGCGCCGCCGGCGAACGCGGCCGATCCCAGGAACAGCAGCTCGATCACCGGCCCTCCTCCTCACCGGTTCCCCACCGGGTCGGCACCTCGTGCCCGCCGGAGGCGTCGGGTTCGTCGTGCTGCGGGGCGGCCGGGGCCTGGTGGCGTACTTCGTGGACGGAGACGGCCACCATCAGCAGCAGCCACAGCGAGCACTGTGCGGCTGCGGTGGGCCACAGGGGCCAGCCCAGCAGCACGTTGGCGGTGCCGGGGACGGCCAGCAGGCACGCCACCGTCCCCAGCGACGGCCGGTTGACCCACATCTGGTGCATCACGGGCCGGGCCCGGCCCGCCCGCCGCGCGGGGGCGGCGGGCCGGGCCGAGACGGCGTTCTCGCGGGCGTCGCGGGTGCTCATACGAACAGCCCGTCGATCGCGCTGGACAGGGAGTTCAGCCCGTCGACGAGCTTGCCTCCGAAGGGGGTGGAGGCGGCCAGCAGCCCCCACGAGCACAGCAGGAACACCAGCATGTAGGAGACCTGGCGGGCCCAGACCAGAATGATGAGCCCGCCGGTCAGCAGCGCCAGCAGAATCATGGGGATCATCCCTTCCAAAAGGGGGAAGCGGGCGGGTTCCGGCGGTCCGTACCGCCGACCCCGCCCACACCCCCGCCCCGGCACGGCGGCGCCGTCCGGGCGGGGGTGTGGGCGGGATCCGAGAGACGGACCGGAAGGGCCGGTCAGGCGCCTTGGGGAAGTTCGGCCAGGGGCCGCGTGCTCAAGTCGTCGCTGCCGTCGGCGTGCGCGTCGCGCAGTTCCTGGTAGCGGCCCGAGACCCAGCCGACGGACCAGCCGCACCGTTCGGCGGCGCGGCGGACCGACAGCCCGGCGAGGTAGGCGGCGGTCACGATCTGGCGGGCCTGCGGTTCGGGCAGCTTGCCCGGGGCCGGTCCGGCGGCGAGCAACGCCTGCCGCTGCCGCTCGGCACGCTCGGCCTGTTCACGCTCGGCCCGGCGGCGGGCCTGTTCACGTTCGCGTTCACGCGCCTCGGCCCGTTCGCGTTCGAGGCGTTGTTCACGCTCGCGCCGTTCACGCTCGCGCTCGGCCCGTTCACGCTCGGCCTGCCGTTCGCGTTCAGCGCGTTCGGCGCGCTCGCGTTCCTCACGCGCCAGGCGTTCGCGTCGTTCGGCTTCCTCGCGCGCGAGGGCGGCCTCGTGCTCGCGTTGCTCGCGGGCGAGGCGGGCCTGATGCTCGCGCTCTTCCCGCTCCCGCTCGGCCTCGGCCGCGGCGCGTTCGCGGGCGGCGCGTTCCCGCTCGGCCAGCGCGGCCTGCCGGCGTTCCTCTTGGGCGGTTAGGGCGGCGGTGATGGCGCGGCGGTAGGCCAGCCCGGTTTCGGCGGTCACGATCAACAGCAGCGGCGCCACAGCGTGCAGCGCCACGCCCACCAGGTCGCCTTTCAGCGCCGAATCGGCGACGTTGAGGGACAGGGTCATGATGCCGGTCATCCAGCGCAGCACGACCGGCCAGCGGCCCCCGTCGTGGCCCAGGCGGGACAGCACCGCGTCGAGGCGGACCACGATCAGCACCGCGGCGTCCACCACCGCGGGCAGGATCGGCGCCGTCCAGGTCCAGCCTTCGGGGGTGTGGGCGCGCATCAGCGGGGTGACGGTCAGCACCGAGTACAGCATCGCGCCGCACACGATCAGCCACGTCCCGGCCGACAGCATCCGCTCGGATGAACGGATCTGTTCTTCGCTCATCGCGCCGATGAGCCCGTTCACCGAACGCCGGTCGCCCGTGAACGCGGTGAACGCCTCGGGCTAGGCCGGTGAACGCTCACCCGCATGCGCGGGGTGGGTGTTCATCAGGGTCTCCTTCGAACGACCGCACCCCGCCCCCGCGGCCGGTCGGTGCGGGGGCGGGGTGCGGGATCGGTGAACAGGGAAACGCGGCCCCCGAGGGTCAGGGGCGCCGGTGCCGGGCGAGCATGCTGAACGCGGCGACGGCGGCCAGCACCGACAGCAGCACCGCCGCGGCGGGCCGCATCGCGGTCAGGTGCCGGCACCCCAGCCACACCGCGGCGGCGGCGATCCCGGCCAGCAACAGCACGTCGATCAGGGCCAGCCGGGTCCACCATCGGGCCCACATCAGCGGCCACCCCCCGCACCGGTCCGGGAGGCGGGCGGGGTCGAGGTGAGGCCGGTCAGCGGCAGCCACAGCGCGCCGCCGCCCGACATCAGCGGGGTGCCGTCGTAGACCAGCACCCACCGTTCCCGGCATGCCGGGTCGTGGTGCCAGCCCAGCACCGACAGCGGCCCGGCGTGCAGGGGCGCGACGTCGGCGCCGCGGGCGCGCCAGACGACCGCGCCGGGGGCGTACCAGCGGCGCACGATCCGCCACCGCCACACCCGCCACGGGCCCGGCACGACCGGCAGGTAGCGGGCGCGGAGCCAGTGCGCGGCCTCCTGGACGAGCCGGACGGCGCCGACCACGGCCAGCACCACCAGCAGCACCGCGGCCAGCAACCAGGGCGGCGCAGCCGCGATGCCGGGCGCGGCCAGCGCGGTGGAGATCAGCGCGAACCCGGCGGCGAGCCCGCCGCGGACGATGCGGTGCCGCCGCGCCTGCCGGTGCAGCAACTCCAGGTCGGCGGCGTCAGCGGCGGCGGTGCCACCGATCAGCGTGAGGGGGGCGGGGGATTCGGTCATGAACGGCTCCTTTGCAAGGGGAGGGACGGGTCAGGCGGCCCGGCGGGCGCCGTCGCCGTCGTGCTGGACGGCGCGGGCCTGGCGGGCGAGGGTCGCGGCGGTCGTGCCGGACACGTGGAGCCGGGCGGCGATGTCGTTGCGGGTGCCGCCGGCGGCGAGGATGCGGGCCGCGGCTAGCACCCGCTCGGTGGAGGTGAGGGCGACCGGGCGGGTTCCGGCGGCGGCGATCTCGATCGCGATCTCGTCGACGATCCCGTCCTCGGGCAGCACCCACTGCCCGTATCCGGAGCCGGAGACGACGACCGGGGCAGCGGTGGCGGTGGTCGGGTTGGCGGCCATGACGATGCCTTTCGTTCAAGGGGAGATGGACAGGTCTGAAGCTCTGTCCCGCCCCGGACGCATGCGTTCCGGAGCCGGGCAGAACCGCAGATCACGCGGCGGCGCGTTCCCAATCGCTCGCGCACTCCAGGCAGCAGCCCAGCCGCCGCGGCAGGACGTAGCCGACGTCGGTGCGGCAGCGCGGGCAGGTGCGCCGCGCGGCCAGCGCCTTGGCCAGCGCGGCCCGCTGCGCAGCAGACGGGACGCGCTTGGGCAGGGCGCGACGGGTGTCGTAGAGGTAGGCCACCCCGAGCCCGCGCCACCGGCGCCACAGCACTTGCGCGGCGACGTCCTGCCCGCCGGGGCGGAGCCCGGCGGCGGCGAGCTGGCGGCGGGTGGCCAGGTGCGGCGGCGCCATCCGCCACGGGTAGGTCGGGATGCCGTACCGGGTCCCGCACGGGTCGAAGAACACGGCGTTACTGCGGCGCGCCATCGCGGCCTACCCGGCCGACAGCACGTCGTTAAGCGTCCCCGCGGGCAGCGGCCGACCGGGCCGCGCCGGGACGCGGGCGGTGTCGAACCCCCACCACCCGCCGTCGCCGAACCGGTCGGCGACGAACCGGCGAACCCGGTCGACCTCGGCCAGCGCAGCGTCGGGGCAGGAGAACGGGCCCAGGGCCAGCGCGGTGCGGCCGAGCCGTTCCCCGGTCCGCACCGCCACGTAGTACCCCGCCGCGCCCCCGGCCCGGCCGGTGGTCTGGCCAGTGGCCGGGCGGGGGCGGGTGTCGGCCGGGGCGGTCACGCGGTCACCGCCGGGCGGCGGGCGGGCACCTCGCTGGGCACGTCGGCGGCCTGCACCGCGCGCTGGCAGCAGGGGCAGCGGAACAGGACCGGGCCGCCGTCCAGCAGCGTGCGGCAGCTCGGGCAGTGCTTGGCCGGGGCCGCCCGCCGGACGGCGGGACGCGGCCGGGCGTAGGAGATCGACATGAGGGCGTCTTCCTTCCAGCGCGCGGCGGCCCCGGCCCGTCCCGCATGGTCGGGACCGGAGCCGGGGCCGCTCGGGGGTGAGGGGGCGGGCTACTTCTTCTTCTTGCTGGACATGGCGTCGTAGGCGTCCCGGACGCACTTGGGCTCGCCGTTGGGCCAGGTGATGGACTTGTCGTTCGCGGGCTTGTCGGCCATCGTGGGAGGTTCCTTCCTGAAGGAGGGGCCCCGGGACGTCACTGCTTGCCGGCGTCGGCGTCCCGGGTCCGCACGTACTACGTGGATTCGGGGTCGGTGGAGTCGTCCGGGGCGGGGCCGGTCAGGACGACGTCGAGGTAACGGCGGACCCCGTCGTCACGCCGGTTGGCGTAGGGCGCCGACGGGGAGCCGACCGCGCAACCATCACCGGTCAACCCGGCCAGCAGCTCGGCCAGCTCGGTCACGTCGTCGGCGTCGCCGGACAGACGGACCTTGACCAGACGCAGCCGCGGACCGCTCACCGCGCCGCCCCGACCGGGGCGTCGAGGGCGGCCACGATCGGGGCCACCCGCTCGTCCAGCAGCGCGGCCAGCCGCTTCACCGCCCGCTTGGCGTCCCGAACGGTCAGCTCCGGCGCGTCCTGCGGCCGGTACAACTCGCCCGGCTCGATCGCGAACACCAGCGTCGTGCTGGTCAGCATCGCCGGGCGCCGCGCCACCGCGTCGTCGTAGGGGGTGTGGTAGCCGGGGTTGCGGCAGTTGCCGCGGGCCCACTCGGCGAATCCCCGCACCTCGGCCAGCGCGGCCGGGCGCGGCACCGCCACCTGAACCTGCGCGATCAGCGACTCGTCGTGCTCGCTGAGCGCCGGCGTCACCGACTGGACGCGCTCGGCCGTCCAGTCCAGGTACGGCGGCGCCATCACCGGCGACGTCGCGACCTGCCACGCGGCCCGCGCGAACATCGCCGGGTCCGTGGTCACCAGGTCGTCCCAGTCGGCGAACCGGCTCACGTTCTGCCGCAGGTACACGCCGTACCTGCTCACACCGTCCGACGCGCGTTCACAGTCGTGGGCGTCGTGGAAACGGAACATCATCGGGTTCGTTGCTCCTCTCTCTCCCCGCCCGGCCGGGCCGGGCATGGGTGGACGGACAGACGACGGCGCCCCCGCCGTCGTGCAGGCGGGGGCGCCGAAGAACGGGGGCGGAAGCGCTCAGGTCCGTGCAGCGGCCAAGCGCGTCACCGGCGGAGCGACCGGGGGCTTGGGACGCGGCATCACCTTCGTGCCGCGGCGGCGACCGGCATCGCGGCACGCCTCCGCGAGCCGTTCACGGTGCTCGTCGACCGTGAGGTCGACCCGAACCCGATGCCCGCTTCCCGGGCACCGCGGCGGCGACGGCCGGAACTCGGCCGGCCACGCGTCCGCGCCCGGCACGTGCGGGCCGCGGTGCGCGGAGATCATGCCGCGCTTGATCGACTTCCAGGCACCGCAGGACGGGCACGCAACGAGCGCGCAACTGCGTTCCGAAAGGCTGATCAGGTTCGGGGGCAGCTTGCTGGCGAGGATGACCGGCTGACCGTTGTGCCGCATGAGTGGACCCTCCAGGGGTGGCTCTTGCCTTCCCCGCCCCGCACGGACCGACGCGCCCGGATCACCGAGCCGACGACCTGCACAGGACAGGCAGCGCAAGCGCTACGAAACGAGAGGGCATCGCCTGACCAGCACCGATCCAGGGACCTCGTGACTCGTCAACCCAGACACACCAGGGCTCCGACCAGCGATGCCGTGTTCAGTTGTGACGTCTACGTACTGCGAGGGACTCACCCGGACGGGGTGGGTCACAGGGGGCAGCGTATACGTAACTTCGTATACGCACAAGTCCTAGGTATACGATGCTGCGTATACGCTGGTGGAGACGCCACCGAAGCACTCGAAGGGGTTGATCGCGCAGTGGCAGAACCGGCCTACGTCCGCATCGCGGGCGAGTACGCACGACGCATCCGCGACGGGAAACTCGCACCCGGTACGCAACTTCCGAGCTATGCCGAGATCGCTCAGCAGAACGGGGTCTCGGACATCGTGGTCCGGAAGGCCCTCGAACTCCTCCAGAGCCAGGGACTCACCCGGTCCGTACGGCGCCGGGGCATCTTCGTCGCTGACCGCCCCAACCTCATCCGGGTGTCGCCGGAGCGCCAGTTGGAGACCGCGGAGCGCTCGTTCCAGAACGAGACCGATCAGCAGGTCCGAGTGGAACGTGAGGTCCAGCAGCTCCCCGCAACGAACGAACTCGCGGAGGCTCTCGGCATCTCGGCCGGCGAGGAGATCAGTCACGTCCTCACGCGAACCACCGAGGGCGGGCGGCCGATCTCGATCTCAGACACCTACCACCCGCTGGACGTCGTCGACATCTCCGGGGCCGCGTTCCTGGAAGAGACGATCTCCGACAAGCTGCCGTCGGCGGTGCACGCTGAGTGGCTCCGGACCACGCCCGGCGATCTCGTCAAGACGGTCCACCAGCGGTTCATCGCCGCTGACGATCGCATCGTCATGATCTCTGACGTGTCGTACCCGAGGGACCGGTACGACGCGTTCGTGTTCCGGATGGCCCTCAAGTAGGGGACAGCAAAGGGGGCGCCGAACAGTTCGGCGCCCCCTTTTTGTGTCCAGGATCAGTTTCTAACCCACGCCTGTGCGATGTCCGCGTCTGTCCACCACGAGACGAAATTTTGGTCTGTCGAGTCTACTGTCCAGCGAGCTGATAGGGCGTCAAAGAAGGCATCGTTGCCTGTCTTACCGCCTTTAGGCTCTCCGATGTAGATGAGTCGCTCGCCTCCGGATTCTTCAAACAGTGTGAGTGCCTCGGAAGACATTGGGTCTCCCCAGCCGGGAGGCCAGCAGAGGAACAGTACGTAGTTCGCCGGGTGGATATTGGTTGCAAACTCGGCCAAATCTCCTACCGGATGCCAGACGTCTACTTGGCCAGCCGTCCCGGGGAATGAGACGTTCTTCGTCTTGTTGGGCGGCTCGGAGTCGTACGCGTCCACGGTGAGCCCGGAGTTGGCCAACTGTGCAGCCCAATACCCCCGTCCGGCTCCGAGTTCCACGATGGGGAGGCCGGAACAGAGACGTGCCATCCATTCGATTGTTTCTGGGGCGGGTATCGCGTATGCGTAGGTTGCCTGCAATAGTGTCTGCGCAAAAGCGAGGCGCGCGCTTCCTTGTGGCTGGCCACCATTCACTACTCGTCGGCCATCATGTTGGGTCACTAGCGGTTCCACGATGTCCCAGTACGGGTTCGCGCTTACGGTGCTTCCGCCGGTCATGTAGTGAACAAAGCGCAAGTCGAACTGTGCGTCGGCCTGCGCGTCGCCGGTGCCCGCTAGCCGTGCGGCCATGTCCAGGTACTCGGCCACCTTGGGGTATTCGACCTGGAGTCTCTGCTCATCCTCCAGCAGCGCGGTGAGTTCGTCCCATCGGCTTGATGTCATGGTGAGCTTGGCCATGCTCCAAGTTTCTCCTATTACACAGGCGCGGTCCAGCCTATCGTGGGCAACGATCAGAGGTGGCGCGCCCTCGGTAGATCATCGGGGTAGGCAGCAAGTTGGGCCCGCAATCGCTGCCGTCACCCCTGGCCTCGTCAAGGCATCGACAGCAGGTGCGCGACAGTCTCGGACGGGTGGCGCAGGGATGGGAGCGGGCAGCTCGAAGAGTGGCTCAGGCCAAGGGGTGAGTTCGTCATGCTCGCGCCGCTGGTTCCCCTGTCGACTTGCAGTGGCATCGTTGAAGCTTCACGACTAGTAATGTCGACAGGCGGGCGTGCCCAGCTCCACGTCTTCTTCATTAAATCTCAAGCCGTACGGGCATCTTGCGCACACAGGAACCGCTTCAGGTGATCAGATTGATGAGAATTCCGATCGGAATAGGAATGGCAATTGTCGTCAAGAATGTCAGGCGCCTGACTTGCGAAGCTCCACCGGTTTCCCCTAGCAGTTCGAATTGCGGGCATAGCCAAGTGCGAACCTTGTGTCCCGACAGGAACATGCTTGGGTAAACGGACATCAATGATATTCCTATTGAGATGGCAAGTACCTGCGAAACTTCTTTGGGAGGCCAAATGATCGGAATTAGACACAGAGACGATCCGGCAATAAGGGAGGCGCACATAAGCGTAAATATGACGATGCTCCCGCCGGTCGTCTGCACCCACGACCAAGCTGGAACTCCCTTTTCGATCTCCTCACTGAGGCCGGCAAATACTTGACGTCCCCAGCCTTGATCGGTGGATTGTACTTCCAAAGAAACGCCTGAACGCCAGGATGTCTCGGAACGAGTAAACGTGATTGACACATCTTCTCTTCGAAGTTCATGGCTGGCACTTTTCAGTGAAAAAGCAACTGTCTGAACTGTGCGGCGATCTATTTCTTCCAGAATCTCGGCTACGGGGCCTGCTACCTTGTCATCGCCGTCTACGATCGTCGCTATCACGAGAAGGGACCGTGTTATCTCCTCTCGCTGACGCGCTCTCGTGTGTTGTTTGACATCGCGTTCAATGGCGTCGTCTATATTTTCCAATATTTCAAGGGTCTCGTTGTCGAATGCAGCCAAGAAAGCGGCCCTGCGTGCTTCACACAGGCCTTCAAATATCACACTTATTCGACGAAGTTCTGAGATCGAACCCGACCAGGCGGGCCAGCGTCGACGCTTGTTTGTTGTGCGTTCAATGGTGGACATAGAATTTTCTCCCGTTATGGCGTTTGTCGTTGGCGAAGCCAACTTTTCTATCGCTTTTTGCTCCGCGTTACCGGAATGTTTGAGCAAGCAGCTAGCTGCTCCTGGGTGCGCTGTGCCGTTCAGGGGAAAAGTCGATTCCGCATGAGGGGGGCTAGCTGCGGTGGTCAGACGTGGGGACAGGGTAGCCACTACACGCCCATGTCGCAGGCCATCGCGCATCTTGCGGCACCTTGCAACCCGTGTCCCGCCCTACTGTCCCCCGCGCAAGGTTGCTGGCAACTGGCGCGCCACGTGAGATCGTCCCTGCTCGCGAAGCTGGATCTGCCACTGAACCTGCACCAGAACCGGCACAACGCCTTCCATGCTCGGCTGACAGCACTGCGTGCAGCGGCGCGCCGGCGCGCGCACGAGTGGCCCATCACAGTCTGAGAGCTGTACACGAGGGCTTCGGAAGGGACAGACGCGGAGTGTGGTTCCCGCTGGATATGCGTCTGCCTGGAGATACATGGCCAACGGTGCGGCAGTTCTTGGGTACCTGTAGCGGGCCAAGACCTCGTGGTTCGGGCTTCCTGGCTTGAAGCAAACAAAAAGCCCCGGTCACCGCAAGGATGACCAGGGCTTTGCCGATGTCCTATTGGAGGGACTCGCGTGGGTGACCAACTGAGTGACAGCGACCCCGAGCCTGGAGGGACGTCCACGGATGTCGGGGGACGATGGCACCTGAGCGCGAGCACCCATAGTGGAGATCAGACACCGCGTGACTATGCCTTACAAGCGAGGAGTCGGCGGTTCGAAACCGTCCGCGCCCACCAGCAGAAAGACCCCGCTCCGGATCATGGAGACGGGGTCTTCGTGCCATTAGCGTGCCAATAGCCCACGAGCGCGAGCCCTCCGGCCGTCCCGTCGTCATCCCGGGTCGCTGGCCTTGGCGTCCATCGCCCGAGTGATTGCGCGGTTTGGGGTGGGGCGGCTGTCAGGCCCAGGGTTCGGTGGTCAGGTTGTCGGTGAGGGTTTGGCGGTCTTCGGTGGCGAGGACGGTGACGATCTGTTCGGCTTCTTCGATGGTCACGTGGCGGCTGTGGTAGCAGCGGTTCGCGGGGTCGGGGATTTCGAACTTGAGGCGGGGGCCCGGGTCGTAGGTGGCGATCAGGGACTTCGTCGGGGTGATGAAGTTGATGAAGTTGCCCTTGTAGGGGGTGAGGGTGAGGAGGAGGTCCCGTGCTTCGGCGGGGGTCACGGGGAGGTCTTCGGACTGGCCGCCACCGGACGGGCCGTTCTCGTAGGAGACGGTGACCGGGCCGCCGGTCGGGGGCGGGGAGCCGGGGTAGGCGGCCAGGCGGGTGTAGCGGCGGCGGCGCCAGGTGAGGCGGACGTCGATGCGGCGGCGGGGGTCGCCGTTCCAGTCGACGGAGAGGCCGTGGCGGCGGAGGGCGGCGGCGACGTCCTCGCCGATGGCGGCCTGGGCTTCCGGGGGTTGCGTGTCCTCGTGGAAGAAGCCGTAGGCGAGGGTGAGGATCCCGTCGTCGACGGCGGCCTCCATGTCCTGGCGGTGGGCGAAGACGTAGCCGCGGGGCTCGTCGCCCGCGGCGACCTCGCCGCCGAGCTCGGCGAGGCCGCAGTTCTGGCAGCAGGCGTGGTCGAGGCGGGCGACGATGCCGGACGTGTCCAGTTCGCGGAACGCGCGCTGCAGGCGGTCGGTGTCGAGGTCGTCGGGCCACGTCGCCTGGTCGGCGAGGTGCGCGGCGAACGCGTCGGCGACGGCGCCGCGGGCGTCGTCGCCGAGGAGGCCGGTGCATTGGCGGACGACGGATTCGAAGTCGTGGCGGCCGAGGGCCGTGAGAAAGCGGACGTGGTGGTGGGGGGATGTTGCGACCGGCTCGTGACTCATGGAGCCGGAGTATGGCAAACGTCACCGACGTTCCGCGTTTTACACGTCGTTCACAAATGAGCAATGGATGTGAAACGGCTGGTTGGCACGTTCGTGGAAGTCCGACACCTGCGGAGGGACCGACGTGAGCTACAAGGCCGAGTACATCTGGATCGACGGCACCGAGCCGACCGCCCGGCTGCGGTCCAAGACCAAGATCCTTCCGGACGGCGCGGACCTGCCCGACTGGGGGTTCGACGGGTCCAGCACCAACCAGGCTCCCGGTGACAGCTCGGACTGCGTGCTCAAGCCCGTGTTCGTGTGCCCCGACCCGATCCGCGGCGGCGACCACAAGCTCGTCCTGTCCGAGGTGTACCTGGTGGACGGGACGCCGCACAAGACGAACACGCGCGCCGAGCTGCGTCCCGTCGCGGAGAAGTACGAGGTGCAGGACTCCTGGTACGGGATCGAGCAGGAGTACACGTTCTTCAAGGACGGGCGCCCGCTCGGGTTCCCGGAGCGGGGCTTCCCCGCGCCGCAGGGGTTCTACTACTGCGGTGTCGGCGCGGACGAGGTGTTCGGCCGGGAGATCGTCGAGGCGCACCTGGACGCGTGCCTCGCGGCGGGGCTGAAGATCTCGGGCATCAACGCGGAGGTCATGCCCGGCCAGTGGGAGTTCCAGATCGGGCCGGCGGGGCCGGTCGAGGTCGGCGACCACCTGTGGGTGGCGCGGTGGCTGCTCTACCGCATCGCGGAGGACTACGGAGTGTCGGCGACGCTCGACCCGAAGCCGGTGGAGGGCGACTGGAACGGCGCGGGCGCGCACACGAACTTCTCGACGAAGGCGATGCGGGAGGGGTACGACGCGATCGTCACGGCCTGCGAGGCGCTGGGCGCCCGGGCGCAGGCGCACGTCGAGGGCTACGGCGCGGACATCGAGCGGCGGCTGACCGGGATGCACGAGACGGCGCCGTGGAGCGAGTTCAGCTACGGCGTGTCGAACCGCGGCGCGTCGGTGCGGATCCCGTGGCAGGTCGAGGTGGACAAGCGGGGGTACATCGAGGACCGCCGCCCGAACGCCAACGTGGACCCGTACGTGGTGGCGCGGCTGATCACGGGCACCTGCTGCGAGGCCCTGGAGAAGGCCGGCCAGATCTGACGGCCCGACGCGGCGCGCCGTCCCCGAAAGGGGGCGGCGCGTCGTGCTGTTATGCCGCCAAACGTCTGCAAATTGTTGGGCTTCGGGGAGTTCCCGCGAACGGGTCCGGGTAGTACCTGGTCGATTTCGCAGCGGGGGAGGGGACATGCCCGATTCGCCATTCGGGCGGCCCGGCGGGAGCCGCCCGGCGGCACGGCCGTGGGAGCGGTCGTTCCGGTGCCCCTCGACGGCGGTGCGCAGGCGGGAGGCCCCGCCCCGGCGGTTCGAGGAGTTCGTCGCCCGGCACGCCGACAGCGAGCCCGAACTGCCGCTGCGGCAGCTGTGGTGGACGGGCCTGTCGTGCGCGGCGGGCGGGTCGCTGCTGACGTTCGCGGCGGTGTTCGGCCTGCGGGCGATGTTCGGTATCGAGGTCCCGGTGTTCGCGGGGACGGACGTCGCCGTGGAGGGCGCGGCGACCAGCTACGCGCTGTGCGTCCTCGCCGCGACGGTGCAGGGGACCGCGCTGATGCATCTGCTGCTGGCGGGTGCGGCGCGTCCGGTGCGGGCGTTCGCGTTCATCGGCGGGCTCGCGGTGGCGCTGATGGCGGTGGTGCCGCTGCTGCTGAACGGGCCGCTGGACGCGCGGATCGTCACGGCCGGGATCAACCTCGCGGGCGGGACGGCCGTGGTGGTGCTGCTGTGCGCGGTGGTGTCGGCGTCGATGGCGTTCAGGCCCGGCCGACGGTGATCGTGAGCGGGTCGGGCGCGGCCGTGGACGCGATCCGCACGTGCCACAGCCGCCGCCACACCCGGACGTCGACGGGTTCGGCGGGCGCGAGCACCCGCAGCTCGCGGTGCATCCCGGAGAAGCCGAGGCGCAGCCACACCTCCCAGGTGCCGCGGGGCAGCGGCTCGTCGATGAACGTCCTGGTCACCGGCAGGACGGCGGTGTAGTGCAGGCCCTCGGGACGGTCGTCGAGCATGCAGATCACCTCGTAGGCGCGGCCGCGGCGCTCCCGCAGGTGCAGCGTCGCGGAGATCGGCGTCGCGAGCCCGGCGACGTCGAGCCGTCCGCTGACCTCGACGTGTTCGGTGCGTTCGTCCCACCGGAGGCCGTCGGCGCGGACGGAGCCGGCGGGGTGCGTCCGCCCGCCGACGTCGATCGCGAGGGTGCCGAGGGGGCTGATGTAGGCCGCGACGGTCGTGCCGCCGTCCAGGAACCCGCGCTGCGGGGAGGCGTCGAGGCCGGGGGCGCGCGCGAGCGGCACCGCGTCCGCCGAGTCGACCGACAGGCCGGCGTCCCAGACGCCGCCGGGGAGCGGGGCGCCGCCCGCGACGGCGGCGACGTCGATCCGCGCCTCGAACGCGACGTGCGGGCCGTCGGTCCGGGCGGTGGCGGGGACGCGGACGACGGCTTCGCCGCCGCGCTCGCGGAGCAGCAGTTCGAGGCGCGGGGTCCCGCGGTGCTCGAGCCGTCCGGCGAGCCGCAGGGCCGAGCCCGTCCAGCCGATCTCGGTCAGGTAGGGATCCGACATCGCCGCTCGCCTCCCGGACGCCCCGAACCGTGCACTCGGGAGCCTTCCCCGCGAACCGGTCGTCCTACCCGTCAGGGGACGACCGTGACGGGCCAGCGGCCCGCGCGCACCAGCCGGACGGCCACCGACCCGACCAGCCGGTGCCCCGCCTGCGTGGACGCGCCGACGACGACGGCGTCCGCGCGGGACCGGTCGGCGACGCGCGCCAGGACGGTGTAAGGGTCGCCCTGCGCGGTGACGATCTCGTAGTCGACGGGGGCCTGCGCGTAGGCGCGGCCGATCTCCTGTTCGAGTTCCCCGACGATCTCCTCGGCGGCCTCCTGCATGACGGCCGCGCCGCCCGGGGTGAGCATGGACAGCGCGGCGATCGGCGTGGCGTGCACGAGGATCAGCCGCGCGCCGCCGCGGCGGGCGAGGCCCCCCGCGTACGCGGCGGCCCGCAGGGACGTGTCCGATCCGTCCACGCCCGTCACGATCACCCGGGGCCCGTCGGCGCCGTACTCGAACGGCGCCGCGTCCGGGGCCTCGCCGGGCCGTCCTTCGGCGGTCATTCGAGCAAGGGTATCGGCCGTGCCGCGGCGGCCGGGCGGGACGCGGCCCCGGTCTCGGATCCGTCAAGGGACGTCCCAATCTCCTTTGCGGTGACGCCATGGGCGCGCCCTCGGGTGTGTCGTCCCGGTATTCGCTCGGTTGCCGAACGTAGTGTGACGAATCGTTGTCGAGCCGCGCCCGTCACGGCGCGGGACGTCGGGGGGCAGTTCATGACGGCGGACAGGGGCGGGAACCGGTACGGGCGCGGGCCGGGGGGTGCCCCCCAGGCCGAGATCATCGGGGTCGCCCCGTCCGGGGGCGCGGCGCCGCGCGCGGTGGTGGCGGTCGCGCGGGCGGGCGGACTCGGGGTGCTGGACCTCGGCGCCGACCGCGCGTCCGGGCTCGCCGCGCTGGACGAGGTGGTGCGCTGGTGGCCGGGCCCGTTCGGGGTCCGGGTGCCGGCGGGCTGCCGGGTCCGGCCGGAGGAGCTGCCGGACGCGGCGGGCACCGTCCTCGTGGACGCCCCGCTGCTCGGCGCCGCGGACGGCCCGGACGTCGCGGCGTTCGCGCGCGGGCGGCGGCTGCTGGTCGAGGTCGTCGACCCGGCCGAGGCCGCGGCGGCGCTGGACGCGGCCCGCGGGATCGACGGGACGCGCGGCGTCGGCCTGGTCGCGCGGGGCCGCGAGGCGGGCGGCCGCGCGGACGACGCGACGACGTTCGTCCTGCTGCAGCATCTGCTGGCCCTGGGCGTCCCCGCGTACGCGGCGGGCGGGATCGGGCCCCGGACGGCGGCCGCCGCGGTCGCCGGGGGCGCCGCGGGCGTCGTGCTGGACGCCCAGCTGGACGGTGTCGCGGAGACGGACGCGCCGGACGCCCCGGACGGGACGCTCGCGGCGCGGTACAAGACCGCGGGGGGCGTGGTGCAGGCCGTGCGGCGGGGGATCGCCGAGCACATCCGCGCGGCCGTCCGGGTCGCGCCGCTCGCCCCGAAGGACGGCCCGCACGGCGGCGAGTACCCGGTCGCGCAGGGGCCGATGGCGGAGGTCAGCGACACGTCCGCGTTCGCCGCGGCGGTCGCGCAGGACGGCGGGCTGCCGTTCCTGGCGCTCGGCGCGATGGGCGGCGACGCGGTGGCGGAGCTGCTGCGCGACACCGCCGACCGGCTCGGCGGGCGGCCCTGGGGCGTCGGGATGGTCGGGTTCGTCCCGCCGGAGCTGCGGGCCGAGCAGCTCGCCGCCGTCCGCGCCGCGGCGCCCCCGTACGCGCTCCTCGCCGGGGGCCTGCCCGTGCAGGCCGAACCGCTCGAAGAGGTCGGGACCCGGACGTACCTGTACGTTCCGGCGCCCGAGCAGCTGGACCGCTTCCTCTCCGAGGGCACCCGCCGGTTCGTGTTCGCGGGCATGGAGTGCGGCGGGCCCGTCGGCCCGCTCCCGAGCTTCCCGCTGTGGGAGGCGCAGCTCGACCGGCTCGACGCGTTCTGCGCCGTGCACCCCGGCGAGGCCCCGCGGCTGTCGGTCATGTTCGCGGGCGGGATCCACGACGAGCGGTCCGCCGCGATGGTCGCGGCGCTCGCCGGGCCGCTCGCCGAGCGCGGCGCGGACGTCCGCGTGCTGATGGGCACCGCGTACCTGTTCACGTCCGAGGCGGTCGCGGCGGGCGCCGTCCGTCCGGGCTACCAGGAGACGGCGCTCGACTGCACCGCGACCGCGCTGCTCGAGACGTCCCCCGGCCACGCGACCCGCTGCGCCGTCACCCCGTACGTGCGGACGTTCGAGGAGACCCGCACCGAACTGCTCGGCACCGGCATGTCGCGGCACGAGGCGTTCCGGCGGCTGGAGAAGCTGAACCTGGCGCGGCTGCGGATCGCCGGGAAGGGCCTGCGCCGCGGCGCGCCCGTCGACACCGACGAGCAGCGCGCCGAGGGCCTCTACCTGCTCGGCCAGGTCGCCGCGCTGCGGTCGGCGAAGACCGGCGTCGCCGTCCTGCACGAGCAGGTGACGTCCGGCGCCACCGCCCTGCTGGCCGGCCGCGCCGCCGAACTCGGACTGGACGGGCGCGGCACGGCGCCCCGCCCCGCCGACATCGCGATCGTCGGGATGGACTGCGTGCTCCCGGGCGCCCGCGACGCCGACCGGTACTGGGCGAACGTCCTGCGCGGGTCCGGCGCCGTCACCGAGGTCGCCCACTGGGACCCGGACGTCTACCACGGCGCCGCCGAGGACGGGAAGACGCCGTCGAAGTGGGGCGGCCTCCTGCCGAAGACCCCGTTCGACGCCGACGCGCACGGCGTCCCCGCGGCGGACCTCGGCGGCATCGACCCCGCGCACCTGCTGGCGCTGGAGGTCGCGTCCCGGGCGCTGGACGACGCCGGCTACGGCGACCGCGCCTTCGACCGCGCCCGCACCTCGGTGGTCTTCGGGACCGAGGGCGGCGGCGACCTCGCCGCGGCCCACGCGTTCCGCGCCGCCCTCCCCGCCTGGTTCGGCGAGGTCCCGCCCGAGATCGCCGAACGGCTGCCCGCCCCGACCGCCGCGTCGCTCGTCGGCGTCCGGCCCGGCGACATCGCCGCCCGGCTCGGCCTCGGCGGCGCCGCGCACACCGTCGCGGCCGGCGGGGCGTCGTCGCTCGCCGCCCTCGACGCCGCGTGCCGGGAGCTCGCCTCCGGCGGCAGCGACATGGTCCTGTGCGGCGCCGCCGACCTGCGCACCGCGATCCACGACTACCTGCGGGCCGCGGCCGCCGGGACGCTGTCGCCGTCCGGCCGCTGCGCCCCGTTCGACGCCGCCGCCGACGGGATCGCCCCCGGCGAGGGCGTCGCCTGCGTCGTCCTCAAGCGGCTCGCCGACGCCGAACGCGACGGCGACCGCGTCTACGCGGTCGTCAAGGGCGTCGCCGGGGCCGACGGGCGGACGCGGGCGGCGCTGCGGGCGCACGAGCGCGCGGGCGTCGCCCCCGAGCGCACCGGCCTCGCCGAGACGTCCGGGGACGCGACCGTGCCCGGCGACGGCGCCGAACTTCGCGTCCTGGCCTCGCTGTTCGCGCGCGCCGCGCCCGGCTCCGTCGCCCTCGGCTCGGCGACGTCCCAGATCGGGCACACCGGCGCCGCCGCCGGGCTCGCCGGGCTGATCAAGTCCGCGCGCGCCCTGCACGCCGGCGTCCTGCCCGGCACCCCGCACCTCGCCCGCCCGAACGACGCGTGGGACGCCGGCGGGCCCCTCGCGTTCGGGACGTCCCCGCGCCCGTGGGCCGTCCCGCCCGGCGACCGGCACGCGGCCGTCGCCGCAACCGGCGACGGCACCCGCTACCACGCCGTCCTGTCCGGGTACGGCGGCGCGCCCGAACCGGTGTCGGGGCTCGCCGAATGGCCCGCCGAACTGTTCGTGATCCGCGCGGGCACGGACGTCGAACGGCTGCGCGCCCTCGCGGCGTCCGGGCACCGGCTGCGCGACCTCGCCCGCACCGTCGCGGCCGACGACGGCCCGGTCGCGGCGGCGTTCGCCGCGACCTCCCCCGACGACCTGCGCGCACGGCTCGACGGCGCCGCCGAGACCGGGAGCGACCCCGGCCAGGTGGCGTTCCTGTTCCCCGGCCTGCTCGGCCCGCGGCCGGGCGCGCAGGCCGACCTGTTCATCGCGTTCCCCCGCCTGCAGCGGCTCCTGCGGCTCGGCCGGGACTACGCGCCCGCGATGTTCCCGCCCGCCGCGTTCACGCCGGAGGACGTCCGCCGCCGCCGCGCCGCGCTCGCCGACCCCCGCGTCGCCCAGCCCGCCCTCGGGCTCGCGGGCCTCGCCGTCCACCGGCTGCTCACCGCCGTCGGCGTCCACCCCGACCTCGCCGCCGGGCACGGGCACGGCGAGATCGTCGCGCTGTGCGCCGCCGGGGTCTTCGACGACGCCGACCTGATCGAGCTGAGCGCCGCCCGCGCCGACGCGATCCTCACCGCCGCCGGGGACGACCCGGGCGCGATGGCCGTCGTCGCCGCCGGGCTCCACGAGGTGCGCGACGTCCTGTCGGACGTGTCCGACATCGCGGTCGCCGCGCAGAACGCGCCCCGCGAGACCGTGATCGCCGGGACCTCCGCGGGCGTCGACCGCGCCCTCGGCGTCCTCGCCGCCCGCGGCCTGCCCGCCGAGCGCCTGCCCGTCGGCTGCGCCCTGCACAGCCCGCTCGTCGCCGCCGCGTCCGGGAGCCTCCGCGCCGCGCTCGCCGGCCGCGACCTGCGGTCCCCGGCGTTCCCCGTGTGGTCCGGCGCGACCGCCGCGCCCTACGACGCCGAACCCGCCGACCTCGCCGCGACCCTCGCGGGCCAGCTCGCCGCGCCCGTCCGGTTCGCCGAGCAGATCGAGGCAATGTACGCCGCGGGCGCCCGCACCTTCGTCGAGGCCGGACCCGGCGGCGTCCTCACCCGGCTCGTCGGCGCCGTCCTCGGCGACCGCCCGCACACCGCGGTCGGCTGCGACGGCCTGCACGGCCTCCTCGACGCCCTCGCGCGCCTCGCCGCCGCGGGCGTCCCGGTCGACCCGCTGCCGCTGTTCGCCGGCCGCGACGCCCGTCCCGTCGACGCGCCCGCGCCCGCACCGGCCTGGTTCGTCGACGGGCACACCGTCACGACCGCCGACGGCGACGTCCCGCCCGGCGCGCCGCGGCCCGCCACCCGCCTCGACGGCCCGGCGGGCGACCGCCGCCGCTCCGACGCGGCCGTCCTGGAGTACCTGCGCGCCGGCCGCGAGCTGATCGCCGCCCAGCGCGAGGTCATCCTCCGGCACCTCGACGGCGGCGACGCGCCCGTCCCGCCGCCGCGCCCCATCCTGCCGGGGGAGACCCTGCCCGCCCTGCCGGACGGCCCGTTCGACGCCCGCGCCGCCGTGCACGCCGCCGTCGCCGCCCGCACCGGCCGTCCCGAGGCCCGCCTCGACGACGAGCTCGACCTTGAGGCCGACCTGGCCATCGACCCCGCCGAACGCACCGCGCTCCTGCACGACCTCGCCGCACGCGCGGGCGCCGTGCCCCGCCCCGCCGAACCGTCCGGCGTCGCGACCATCGGCGACGCCGTCGCCTGGCTCGAGGGCCTGCACCGCGCCGCGCCCGTCCCGACCGCGCACGTGGGGACGTCCGCGCTGTCCGGCGGCCCGACGCCCCCGTCCCCGCGCCCCCCGGCCGAACCCGCACCCGCCGCGGACGACGCGCCGGCTGCCGATGGGGAGGACGACCGTCCGGCGCCCGAGGCCGACGAGACGGCCTCGGCGGACCCCGAGCGGCACCCGGCTCCGGACGCAGGCGGGGAAGGCGCGGCGGACGCCGCGACCGAGGAGGCCCGCCCGCCGGCGATGACGCGCGCCGACGAAGCCGAGGACGTCGAGTCCGTGCGGGTGATCCCGCCGGGCGAGCGTCCGCGGGGCGAGAACGGCTCCGCGCCCGCGGGACGGCGGCGCTTGCACGCCCGCCGTCCGGGACGGTCCCCGGCCGGTGCAGACGCGGACGCGCCGGCGGAGGTCGAGGAGTCCGTGCGGGTGATCCCGCCGGGCGAGCGGCCCCGCACGGCGGACGCGGCCGCGCGGGACGTCGATGACCTGGTGCGCGAGTCGGTGCGGGTGGTCCCGCCGGGTGAGCGCCCCGACCGGAAGGCCGCCGCGCCCGTCCGCGCCGAGGAGAGGACCGCACAGGGCCGTGCGTCGGACGGACGGCCCGACCCCGACGAGTTCGTGGGCGAGTCGGTGCGGATCATCCCCCCGGGCGAGCGGCCGAGCGGCCGGCGGAGCGCGGAGCCCGCCGCGGACGGCCCGCCGGACGTGGTCGTGGCCGGCGCCGCCTTCCGCGACCGGGACGGACGCGCCGCCGGGACGCCGGAGGCGCCGGTCGTGCACAGCGAGTCCGTCCGGGTGATCCCGCCGCGCTCCAAGGCGACGCGCGGGACGAACGGAACCGCCGAGCGGAACCCCGCGAACGCAGAAGCCCAGACGAGCCCGGCCGGTGAGCCCGACGCGACGGACGAGGCCGACACCGCGCCCGCGACCGAGCAGAGACACGCCTCTGCCAGGGCCCTCGCGGCGGACGGCGCACCCGCCGACGGAAAGGCACCCACACCCTGCGCAGCACCGATGGACGAACGGCACCACGTCCCGCGCCCGGAACCCGCGCCCGCCGAAGCCTCCCCTCCTGGCGAGACGTCCATGCCCGGCCCGGCTCCGGTAGACGAGCGTGGACACGCCTCGGGCGCAACGACCGCGAGTGGCGCAGCGCATGCGGTCGCCGGGGCGCCCTCGCCCGGCCCGGCACCGAGGGACGACCAGGGGCACGCCTCGGGCATGGCGCCCGAGGCCGGCGGTGTCCCGGTTGGCGGAGGTACGTCCTCGACCGGTAGGGCGTCGGGGCACGCTGCGGGCGCAGCGCCCGTGAGCGGCGAAGAGCATGCGGCGGGCGGGGCCTCCTCGCCCGGCGCGGCTCCGGTGGACGAGCGTGGGCCCGCTTCGGGTCAATCACCCGCGCCCGGCGCGGCGCCGAGGGGCGAGCGGGGGCACGCCTCGGGCATGGCACCCGGGACCGGCGGTGTCCCGGTTGGTGGAGGCGCGTCCTCCCCCGGCGCGGCCTCGGTGGACGAGCGTGGGTCTGCTTCGGCCGAAGCACCCGCGCCCGGCGCGGCGCCGAGGGGCGAGCGGGGGTACGCCTCGGGCATGGCGCCCGGGACCGGCGGTGTCCCGGTTGGCGGAGGTACGTCCTCCCCCGGTGGGGCGTCGGAGCACGCTGCGGGCGCAGCGCCTGTGAGCGGCGGAGCGCATGGGGTTGGTGGGGTGTCCTCGCCCGGTGCGGCGCCGAGGGGCGAGCAGGGGCACGGCTCGGGCATGGCACCCGCGCCCGGAGGCGGCTCGGATGATGGCGGGGCGTCCTCTACCGGCGGGGTGCCGGGGAACGCGCGTGGGCACGCCTCGAGCGCAGCGCGCGTGAGTGGTGCAGCGCATGGGGGCGGGGGGGCGTTCGCGCCCGGCGCGGCTTCGGTGGACGAGCGTGGGTCTGCTTCGGCCGTAGCACCCGTGCCCGGTGCGGCGCCGGGGGGCGAGCGGGGGCCCGGCTCGGGCATGGCGCCCGCGCCCGGGGGTGTCTCGGTTGGCGGAGGGGCGTCCTCGGTCCCTGCGGCGCCTGCGGGCGAGTGGGGGCATGGGGCTCTCGCGGCGGACGGGGGGTCGGCCGGGGAGGTCGTTCGGTACGTCGTTCGGGAGAGCGTGCTCGAGCCGCTTCCGTTGCCGCCCGACTCCGGGACGGCGTTCGCGGGGCGCCGGTTCGTGATCGTCGACGACGGGTGCGGGGTGGCGGTCGAGCTGGCGGACGCGCTGGAGCGGTTCGGCGCGCAGGTGCGGACGCCGCTCGAGGTGGACGGGGCGTGCGACGGGCTCGTGCATCTCGGGGCGCTGCGGCCCGCGGGGGCGGCGGTGTTGCCGGAGGCGTACGCGGGCGTCCGCCGGGCGCTGCTGGACGGGCTGCGGTGGTTCGTCGCGGTCGGCGGCGCGGGCGGGACGTCCGAGCGGCGGTTCGGCGGCGGGGCCGGGGAGCCGGGGCCGGGCGCGGGGCTGCGGGGGCTGGCGCGGACGGTCGCGCGGGAGTTCCCGGAGACGATGGTGCGGGCGGTGGACGTCGACACCGGCGAGACGCCGCGCATGATCGCGTTGCGGATCATGGCGGAGCTGCTGGCGCCGGACGGTCCGGTGACCGTCGGGTACGCGGGGGAGCGGCGGCGGACGCCGGCGCTGGTCGCCGCGGAGCCGGTGGGGGACGCGGGCGTCCCGGTCGGGGCGGACGGCGTGGTGCTGCTGACGGGCGGGGCGCGGGGCGTGCCGGCGCGGGTGGCGCGGGAGCTGGCGCGGACGACCGGGTGCCACCTGGAGGTCGTGGGCCGCACACCGGAGCCGGTGGGGCGCACGGTGTTCTCGGAGGCGCTGGACGAGGCGGCGCTGCGGCGCGCGCTGGTCGCGGACGGGACGCGCGGGCCGGAGGAGATCGAGGAGACGATCCGGCGGATCCTCGCGGAGCGGGAGGTCCAGGAGAACCTGGACGCGCTGCGGGTGCGGGCCGCGTCGGTCCGCTACCACGCGGGGGACGTGCGTGATGCGAGGTTCGTCCGGAACGTCGTCGAGGAGGTGTACGCGCGGCACGGGCGCCTGGACGGTGTCGTGCACGGCGCCGGGATCGCCGAGGACCGGCTCGTCCGGGACAAGTCGCCCGAGTCGTTCGAGCGGGCGTACCGGACGAAGGTCGACGGGGCGGCGGCGCTCGCGGCGGCGGTCCGGCCGGACGTCGGGTTCCTCGTCGTGCTGGGGGCCGCCGCCGGGGGCCGGGTGCCCGCGGACCGCGCGGCCGCCGACGACGCCTGCGAGGCGCTGGCCCGAGGGTGGCGCGCGCGGCTGCGGGGGCGGGTGCTCGTCGCCGACCTGGCGCCGCCGCTGGACGGCGACCCCGCGGTGGCGGCGCTGTTCCGCGAGATCGCGCGCGGCGACGAGGCCCGGGTGGTGTTCGCGGGGCCGGTCCGGTGACGGAGGAGCCGATCGCGATCGTCGGCGCCGGGGCGGTGTTCCCCGGCGCCGGGTCGGCGGCGGAGCTGTGGCGCAACGTGCTCGCCGGGTTCGACGCGATCACCGACGTGCCGCCCGGCCGGTGGGACCCCGCGCTGTTCTACGACCCCGGCGCGTACGGCCGTCCGGACGACGACCGCTTCTACTGCCGCCGGGGCGGTTTCGTGGACGACGTCGCGACGTTCGACCCGGAGCGGTTCGGGATCGAGCCCGCGGCGGTGGCGGCGATGGAGCCCGACCGGCTGCTGGCGCTGCGCACGGCGGCGGAGGCGGTCGCGGACGCGGGCGGCGACGACCGGTTCCCGGACCGCGAGCGGGTCGGCGTCGTCCTCGGCCGGGGCGGGCATCTGACGCCCGGTGCGGCGCGCGCCGACCAGCGGGTCATGACGGCGCACCAGCTCACCGGGGTGCTGGCCGAGCTGGTGCCGGAGCTCGGCGCGGAGCGGCTGGCGGAGATCCGCCGGGCGTTCCGCGCGCGGCTCGGACCGGACGGCCCGGACGTGCCGGCGGGTTCGGCGGCGGCGCGCGTCGCGGAGCGGTTCGACCTGCGCGGCCCCGCGTACACGGTGGACGCGGCGTGCGCGTCGGCGCTGGTGGCGGTGGAGCACGCGGTGCGGGCGCTGCGGCGGGGCGAGGCGGACGCGATGCTGGCGGGCGCGGTGCACGTGGGGCATCACCCGACGGTGTGGAGCGCGTTCAGCCGGCTGCGCGCGCTGAGCCCGAGCGGGACGATCCGCCCGTTCGACCGCGCGGCGGACGGGACGCTGCTGGCCGAGGGCGCCGGGGCGGTGCTGCTGAAGCGGCTGGCGGACGCCGAGCGGGACGGCGACCGGGTGCACGCGGTGATCGTCGGGGCGGGGTCGGCGAGCGGCGGGCGCGCGGCGGGGATCCTGAGCCCGCTGGTGGACGGGCAGGTGCGGGCGGTGGAGCGGGCCTGGCGGGACGCGGGCCTCGACCCGGCGGCGCCCGGCGCGGTCGGGCTCGTGGAGGCGCACGGCACCGGGGCGCCCGCCGGGGACGAGGCGGAGCTCGCGACGCTGCGCCGGGTGTTCGGGACGGACGGGCCGCCGATCGGCCTCGGCACGGTCAAGTCGATGATCGGGCACGCGATGCCCGCCGCGGGGATCGCCGGGCTGATCAAGGCGGCGTTCGCGCTGCGCGACGGGGTCCTGCCGCCGACCCTGCACGTGGACGACCCGCATCCGGCGCTCGACGGCGGCCGGCTCCGCCCGGTGCGGGCGACGGCCGAGTGGGGCGGAGCGCCGCGGCGCGCCGCGGTGAACGCGTTCGGGTACGGCGGCGCGAACGCGCACGTCGTCCTGGAGGAGGCGCCGTCCGGGCGGGCGCGGGTGCGGCGCGCGCGGCGGCGGATCGAGCCGCCGGGCGCCGAGGAGGCGGTGCTGCGGATCGCGGCCCGCACCGCCGGCGAGCTCGCGGCGGCGCTGGAGGCCCCCGACGACGAGCTGATCGCGGGGGCGCACGGGGACGTCCCCGACCTGCCGTGCCGGGTGGCGGTCGTGGCGCCGACGCCGCGCCGCCTCGATCTGGCGCGGGCCGTCGTGCAGCGCGGGACGCCGTGGCGCGGCCGCAGCGACGTGTGGTTCGCGCCGCGGCCGCTGCTCGCCGACGGCGGCCGCGTCGCGTTCCTGTTCCCCGGGTTCGAGCCCGCCTTCGCCCCGCGCGTCGCGGACGTCGCGGCGCGCTTCGGCCTCCCCGAACCGGTCCTGACCGGCCGCGCCGACACGGCCGGGCGCGCGGCGGACGTCTTGGCCGTGGGGACGCTGCTGGCGGCCGCGCTCGCCGAGGCGGGCGTCGAGCCGGACGTGGCGGCGGGGCACGGCCCGGGGGAGTGGGCCGCGCTGGTCGCCGCGGGGATGTGGGACGCGGACGGCGCGGCGGCCCTCCCGGCCGCCCTCGGACCGGACGGCTCGGACCTCGTGTACGGCGCGCTCGGGTGCGGGGCCGCCCGCGCCGAGGAGGCCGCCGGGAGCCGCCCCGGCGTGTTCGTCAGCCACGACAACGGCCCGCACCGGTCGGTGGTCTGCGGCCCGGCGCGGGACGTGCGGGACGTGCTCGAACGGCTCGAGTCGGAGGGCGTCCTCGGCCGGGAGCTGCCCCTCGGGCTCGGCCTGCACACCCCGCACGCGGAGGCGCGGGAGAAGGCGCTGCGGCACGCGTTCGACGCGCTGGACGTCCGCGAACCGCGCGTGCCGGTGTGGTCGGCGACGACCGTCGCGCCGTTCCCCCGCACGCCCGGCGCGGTCCGCGAGCTGGCCGTCCGGCACCTGCTGGAGCCGGTCCGGTTCAGCGAGCTGATCGAGGAGCTGTACGGCGCCGCGCACGTGCGGGCGTTCGTGCAGGTCGGGCCCGGCGGGCTCACCGGCCTGGTCGGGGACCGGCTCGGCGACCGCGAGCACCTCGCGCTGGCCGCGACCGTCCCCGAGCGGGACGGGACGGCGCAGCTGCGGCGCGTCGTGGCCGCCCTGTGGGCCGAGGGGTACGGCGCGTCCCCGGCGGCGCCGCCCCGGTCGGGGATGCGGCTGGAGCTGGGCACGCCGATCGTCCGGCTGGCCGGGGCCGTGCCGCCCGTCCGCCTCGCCCCGTCGATCCCGCCGCTGCCGGACGACGACCCGATCATCGCCGAGCTGGAGGCGCTCCTCAACGACGCGGCGGCCGGCGCGCAGTCGGTCGCGGACGCTCTGGGCGCCGCGCCGCCCGACCCCGCGGACGGCGGCGTGGCCCTCGACGAGCCCGCCGGACGCACCGGCGACGACCCGTCCGGCGCGGACGCCCGGAGCGAGGCGGGCCCTGAGACCTGCGATGATGGGGGATCGAGCGGGCTCCGCGACGCCGATCCGGGCCGGACGGGCGCGGGCTCCGAGGAGGGCAGAGCGTTCGCGGACCCCGAGCCGGACGGCGGCGCCGCCGACGGCGGCGCGGCGGAACCGGCCGACCTCGTCGTCTCCCGGGTCTTCTCCCTCGACGCGATGCCGTTCCTGTACGACCACTGCGTCGTCCCGCAGGCCCCCGGGTGGCCCGACATGTCGGACCGATTCCCCGTCGTCCCGCTCGGCACCCTGCTGGAGGTCATGGCGGACACCGCCCGCGAGCTGCTCCCCGGCCTCGCCGTCATCGGCCTCGAGGACGTTCGCGCCGTCCGCCGGCTCGTGGCCGCGCCGCCCACGACCGCCGAGATCCGCGCGTCCCGGCGGCCGGACGCCCCGCGCGGCGTCCGCCGCGTCCGGATCGTCGTCGCCGGGCACGCCGAGGGCACCGTCCTGCTCGCCGACCGCCACCCGGCGCCGCCGCGCCCGGACGGCACGGCGCTGACCGTGGAGAACCCGCCCATCGTGTCCGCCGCCCGGCTCTACGAGGAGCGGTGGATGTTCCACGGCCCGCGGTTCCGGGGCATCGCCGAGATCACCGCGCTGGCCGAGGACGGCGCCCGCGGCGTCCTGACGTCCCTGCCCGCGCCCGGCGCCCTCGTGGAGGCCGCCGGGCAGCTGTGCGCCCACTGGATGCAGGTCTACGGCGACGCCGACCAGACCGTCGTCCCGACGGGCGTCGACACGGTCTCCCTCTACGGGCCGCGGCCGCCCGACGGGGAGGCGCTCGCGGCGACCGTGTGGAACACGTCCCTCACCGACACGACCGTGTGCTGCGACGCCGAACTCGTGCGGCCCGACGGGACGGTGTGGGCGCGCCTCGACGGCTGGACCGCCCGCCGCTTCTACACCGACGAGGCCCTCTGGCGCATGAGGTTCACGCCCGAGGTGTCCGGGACGGGCGAGCCGCAGCCCGGCGGCTGGTGCCTCGCGCGGCGCCGCTGGCGCGGCGCCGCGTCCCGCGACCTGCTCATGCGCCGGTACCTGCGCGCCGCCGAGCGCGCCGAGTACGAGCGGCTCCCGGAGGCCGAGCGGGGGGCGTGGCTGCTCGGCCGGATCGCCGCCAAGGACGCCGTCCGCGACCGCCTCTGGCGGGACGGGCACGGCCCGCTGTTCCCCGCCGAGCTGGCGGTCGGGCCCGGCGACGCCGTCACCGGCCCGTTCGACGAGCCGCTGACCGTCCGCATCGCGTCCGACGACGAGCTGGGCGTGGCGCTCGTCCGTCCCGGCGGCGCACCGGCGGGCATCGGGCTCGCCGTGCACGACGGGGACGGCCGGGTCCGCGCGGCGAAGCAGGCCGTGCTGCGGGCGCTGCCCGCCGCGGACCGGTCCGCCCTGGTCGTCGCCGCGTCCGATCCCCGCCGGCTGCTGCTCGCCGGGGACGGGACGCTCACCACGGTCGAGACCCGCGAGATCGACGGACACGTCGTCGCCTGGACGGTCGACGACGCCCCCGACACGGAGGAGTGCACCACATGACGAACGAGTTCGACGCCGAGGCGCCCGAGCGCGCGCCGGAGGACGGGCCCGACGCGGAGACCGGTGCGGAGGTGGACGAGGCCGAGGTGGACGAGGTCGTCCGCGTGCTGACCGACGACCTCGTCGTCGTGCTCGGCGCGGAGCCGCCGGACGCGCCGATCGGCCCCGGCAGCACCTTCTTCGAGGACATCGGCCTGGAGAGCATCGAGTTCGCCGCCCTCGCCGGCCGGATCCGCGCCCGGCACGGCGACCGGGTCGACCTCACCGAGATCGTCGCCGACCTGGACGTCGACGAGTTCGCGGACCTCACCGTCGCCGACCTCGCCCGGCACATCGCCGTGGCGCGGCACGCCCCGGCCGGGGAGGACGCCGATGGCTGACCCGCCCCCGCCCGCCCCGAGCACCGCTCGCCCGAACGCCTCGGCCCCGCCGCGCGCGGGGGCCCCCGACCACCTGGAGGTCACGATGCCCCGGCCGATCCGCACGCCCCGGACGGGAGGCGCCCGATGAGCGCCCGCCGCGCCCGCCGCATGCAGGTCCCGTCCCTACTCGGCGAGCAGGGGATCCGCGCCGAGACGCCCAAGCGCCGCTTCCTGTTCGCGGTGCCGCCCGTCGCCCGGCACGTCGCCCCGACCGCCGCGCTCGCCGCCGAACTCGCCGGGCGCGGCCACAAGGTCGCCTGGACGGGCGACCGCGCCGTCCTCGAACCGCTGCTGCGCCCCGGCTCCCGGATCTACTCCGCCGCCGACGACGCGTGCACCGCCCACCTGCGCGAGACCCGCGAGGGGCGGGCGCGGCTGCGCGGCCCCGCCGCGCTCCGCTCCCACTGGGAGGACGTCGTCGTCCCGCTCGGCCACGCGATGCTGCCCGGCGTCGACGCGGCGATCGACCGGTTCCGCCCGGACGCGCTGATCTGCGACCAGCAGGTCCTCGCCGGGCCCGTCGCGGCGCGGCTGCGCGGGCTGCCGTGGGCGACGGCGGCGACGTCGCCCGCCGAGTTCGCCCGCCCGCTCGCCGGGACGCCGCTCCTGGAGCGGTGGGTGCGCGACCAGATCGGCGACTTCCAGTTCGACCACGGCATCGAGGACGTGCTCGACCTGCGGTTCTCCGACCATCTGGTGCTGGTGTTCTCGACCGGCGCGCTCGTCGGGGACGTCTCGTTCTTCCCCGACCACTTCGCGTTCGTCGGCCCCGCGCCGGGCCGTCCCGCCGCCGGCGCGTTCCCGTGGGAGCGCCTGGACGGGCGTCCCGCCGTCCTGGTCGCGCCCGGAACGCCCACCGGCCCGGCGGAGGCGCGGTTCCTGCGCGCCGCCGCCGACGCCGTCCGGGACCTGGACGTCCAGGCGGTGCTCGTCGCGCCGCCCGGCACGATCGCCGACCCGCCGCCGAACGTCCTGGTCCGCGAGCACGTCCCGCAGGTCAAGCTGCTGGAGCGGATGTCGGCGGTCGTCTGCCGCGGCGCCTCCGACACCGTCGGCGAGTCGCTCGCGGCGGGGGTGCCGATGGTGCTCGCACCGGCGCGGGACGACGAACCGGTGGTCGCCGGGCAGGTCGAGCGGGCCGGCGCCGGGATCCCGGTCCGGTTCGCGCGGGTCACGCCCGGCGAGCTGCGCACGGCGCTCGGCGAGGTCCTCACCGACCCGGCGTACCGGGACGCCGCCGCGCGCGTCCGCGACTCGTTCGCCGCCGCCGGGGGCATGGCCGAGGCCGCCGACCGCCTGGAGAAGCTCGCCTGACCGGGGGCCGCCCCGGGCGGCCCGGCCGTCAGCCGGGGACGGGACCCCCGCCGGTCGCGGCGGGGCCCGCCCGGTTCTGCAGGGCGGCCTCGACCAGCCGGACCGCGCGCCGCAGCTCGACCAGCCGGGCGCCCTCGCGCCGGTACGCCTCCAGGACGGCCTCGATGCCGTGCGGCGGGACGACCGCGCCGAGGTCGACGCGGGCCGTCCGGTAGCCCTCGCGGGCCGCCTCGACGGACGCGTCGACGTGGTGCCGCGCCATCCGCGCCAGCACCGGCGGGTAGCGGCGCAGCACGCCGTACCGCCGGTACTCGGGCGGGACGAGGTCCAGCAGCCAGGCCAGCGCGGTGTCCTCGAAGCGCTCGGTGCCCGGCGGGTGCACCTGCACGGGCCAGCCCGGCGGAACGGAGCTGCTCACCCGCCCAGGATACCTCCGCGTCGAAAGCGTGTTCGATCTACTCCGGGGCCGGCGGCCCGGCGGGACCCGGCTCGCCGGGCGGCGTGCGGCGGATGCGGATCTTGCCCGAGTCGAGGTCGTCGCGCCCGGAGCCCGCCTGCTTGTGGTCGTCCTCCCGGAGCAGGCGCTGCCGCTCCTGCTCCTCCTGCTTGACCTTCCGGGAGCCTTCGAACATGGCGCCGAGCTCGTCGAACATGGCGCCGCCGAACCCGGCGCCGGTCTCGCCGTCACCGCGGATGGCGCCCATCAGGGACGTCTTGCCGGTCCCCTCGTGGGGCCAGTCGACGACTTCGGGCTCGGCGGGTTCGGGCCGGTTGCCCAGCGGGCGGCCCTTGACGCGCTTACGGCGGCGAAAGGGTGACTTCACACACTCTCCAACGCGATGAATGGCCAGATAAATCCCGGCGACGACTCAGGGCGTGAACCTCCACCGGGTGGGAGAACCGGTGAAATCCCCCTGACGCAACCCGAACGCCCGCTGAGGCCGCACCGCGACGGTCGCGTTCACCTCCGGGTCCAGGAAGTCCACACGATAGCGGGTGGCGTACTTGCTGTTCACCAGGTCGATGAACCGCTGGAGCGTCCTCGGCTCGGTGACGACCTCGGCCCGCCCCTCGATCACGACCGGGTTCTCGGCCGCCTCGGTGGTCACCACCACGTCCGGATTGGCCCGCAGGTTCACCATCTTCCGGGACGGGACGGCGCTGCTGAACATCAGCGCCTCCCCGGACCACGCGCCCCAGACCGGCATCGCGTGCGGCCGCCCGTCCGGGCGGACCGTGCACAGCCAGAAGTTGCGCGCCGCCCGCATCCGCTCCACGGCCCAGGACCACGGGAGCAGGCCGCTCCCCTCGTGCGGACCCCGGATGCCGTAGCCCGGCATGTACGGACGTTCTGCCGTGGGTTCCGGTTCCGACTGGGCGTCGGAAGCCGACATGACGTTCTCCCTCCGGTGCGGGCACTGCCCACGTATCGTTTCAGACGCGACCCTCCCGTGGCGATGTCCGGTGACCGCGGCGGGGCGTCCCGGCGCGGTAGCCTGCGGAACGTGCGTCTTTCCCATGTCATCGCGGCCCTCGAGGAGCTCTACCCGCCGGCGTGGGCGGAGTCCTGGGACGCCGTCGGACTCGTCTGCGGCGACCCCGACCAGGACGTCGAGCGGGTGCTGTTCGCCGTCGACCCCGTCGCCGCCGTCACCGACGAAGCCCTCGGCTGGAACGCCGACCTGGTGGTCACGCACCATCCGCTGCTGCTGCGCGGCGTCCACTCGGTCGCGGCGACCACCCCCAAGGGCCGGATGATCCACCGGATGATCCGGAACGGGACCGCGCTGTACACCGCGCACACCAACGCCGACGTGGCCGACCCGGGCGTGTCGGACGCCCTCGCCCGCGCCGTCGGGCTCACCGGCGACCTGCGCCCGATGGTCCCCGCCGCCGACGACCCCCGCCGCGGGCTCGGCCGGATCGGGGACCTCGCCGAGCCGGTCGCGCTCCGCGCGTTCACCGCCCGCGTCGCCGCGGGCCTGCCGTCCACCGCCTGGGGCGTGCGCGCCGCCGGCGACCCCGACCGTCCCGTCCGGACGGTCGCGGTGTGCGGCGGCGCCGGCGACTCGCTGCTCGACACCGCGCGCGCCGCGGGCGTCGACGTCTACCTGACCGCCGACCTGCGGCACCACCCCGCGTCGGAGTTCGCCGAGCACGCCGGCCCAGCGCTGATCGACGCCGCGCACTGGGCCACCGAGTGGCCGTGGCTGGCCGACGCGGAACGGCGCCTCCGCGCCGCCGCCGGGGGCGCGTTGCAGACCCGGGTGTCCACGCTCGTCACCGACGCGTGGCGCCTCCACGACGAAGGAGCACAGTGAAAGCCGCACCGCAAGCCCAGCTTCGCCTCATCGACCTGCAGGAGCTCGACAGCTCGCTGGACCGGCTGGCGCACCGCCGCCGCACCCTGCCGGAGCTGGCCGAGATCGAGCGGGCCGAGAGCCGCCTCGCCGAGCTGCGCGACGCGATCGTGGCGGCCGAGACCGAGGCCGGCGACCTGCAGCGGGAGCAGAAGAAGGCCGAACAGGACGTCGACCAGGTCCGCACCCGCGCCGAGCGCGACCAGAAGCGCCTCGACTCCGGCCAGGTGACGTCCGCGAAGGACCTCAGCAGCCTCCAGACCGAGATCGCGTCCCTGCAGCGCCGCCAGTCCGACCTGGAAGAGGTCGTCCTGGAGATCATGGAGCGCGGCGAGGCCGCCGAGACCCGCGTCGGCGAGCTGCGCGCCGAGCAGGCCGCGGCGCAGCAGGAGTTCGCCGACCTCACCGCCCGCCGCGACGCCGCGCAGCGCGAGATCGACGGCGAGGCCGGCACGACCACCACCGCCCGCACGGCCGTCGCCAAGGACGTCCCCGACGACCTCCTCGCCCTCTACGAGAAGCTGCGCGCCCAGTTCGGCGGCGTCGGCGCCGCCAAGCTGTTCCGCGGCTCCTGCCAGGGCTGCCACCTCGCCCTGAACACCGTGGACCTCAACCGCATCCGCGCCGCCGCCGAGGACGAGGTCGTCCGCTGCGAGGAGTGCCGCCGCATCCTCGTCCGCACCCCCGAGTCGGGCCTGTGAGCCGGAAACTGGTCGTCGAGGCGGACGGCGGCTCCCGCGGCAACCCGGGACCCGCCGGGTACGGGGCTGTCGTCCGCGACGCCCTCACCGGCGAGGTCCTCGCAGAGACCGCCGAGGCCATCGGGAAGGCGACCAACAACGTCGCCGAGTACCGGGGCCTCATCGCCGGGCTGACCGCCGCCGCCTCGATCGACCCGGACGCCCGCGTGGACGTCCGGATGGACTCCAAGCTCGTCGTCGAGCAGATGTCCGGCCGCTGGAAGATCAAGCACCCGGACATGATCCCCCTCGCCACCCGGGCCCGCCGCCTCGCGGAGGACCTCGGCGCCGTCTCCTACGGCTGGATCCCGCGCAACCGCAACGCGCACGCCGACCGCCTCGCCAACGAGGCCATGGACGCCGCCGCCCGCGGCGAGCAGTGGACGCCCGCCGCGCCGCCGGAGCCCGAACCCCCGCCCGTCCCGCCGTCCACCACCCCCACCACCACGGTCCTCCTGCGGCACGGCGAGACGCCGTACTCCGTCGACAAGCGGTTCGCCGGCGTCGGCGACGTCCCGCTGACCGCCACCGGCCTCGCCCAGGCCCGCTCGGCCGCCCTCGCCCTCAAGGACCGCGGCCTCGACGCGATCGTCACCTCGCCCCTCGCGCGCTGCCGCGACACCGCCGCCGAGGTCGCCGCCGTCACCGGCCTGGACGTCCGCGTCGAGGACGGCTTCCGCGAAACCGATTTCGGCGCCTGGGAGGGCCTCACGTTCGCCGAGGCCCGCGACCGCCACCCCGCCGAACTGCGCGCCTGGCTCGCCGACCCCGAGGCCGCCCCGCCCGGCGGCGAGAGCTTCGCCGCCGTGTCCCGCCGCGTCCGCACGGCCCTCGACAAGCTCAAGGTCCGCGCCCGCCACCAGACCGTCCTCGTCGTCTCCCACGTCACGCCGATCAAGCTGCTCGTCCGCGAGGCCCTCGGCGCCCCGATGCCCGCGATCTACCGCATGCACCTCGACGTCGCGTCCCTGACGACCATCGACTGGTACGACGACGGCCCCGCCACCCTCCGCACCTTCAACGACGCCCACCACGCGAACCGCTGACCCTCCGGGCCCGCCGCCCGCCTGCCGTCCGGGCGCCGCGGACGGTCTATCCTTGGGTGCGGTGGACGAGCCGGCCGGACGGCCGCGTCGGGGAGCGATCCCCGTCGAGGAAAGTCCGGGCTCCACAGGGCAGGGTGGTCGGTAACGCCGACCCGGGGCGACCCGCGGGACAGTGCCACAGAAAGCAGACCGCCACCGGTCCGCCGGTGGTAAGGGTGAAACGGTGAGGTAAGAGCTCACCAGCGCCCACGGTGACGTGGGCGGCTAGGTAAACCCCACCCGGAGCAAGGTCAAGAAGGGGATCCGGCAGGATCCCCGCGCAGGCGTTCGAGGGCGGCCCGCCCGAGCCTGCGGGTAGACCGCTGGAGGCCGCCGGCAACGGCGGCCCGAGATGGATGGCCGTCACCCGCCGCCCCTCGCGGCGGGCACAAAACCCGGCTTACAGGCCGACTCGTCCACCCCCCGCTGTTCGTGAAATTCCAGGTCGGCCCGTGTGGGGCCGGCCTGGGGCGTTGGCTTGCCCGGGGCTGGGATGTGCGGGGAATCGGGTGGGGATGTAAGAAACCGACGGTTTAGGGTCACACGACACAGTGGGGCGGAAACAGCGCGCTTAACGTCCTGGTATGGAGCCGGTCGACCTCGATCGGCGACAGGCGGCGGGGCCGCGGGGACGGGTCCCGTGGAGAGGAGCGCAGATGTTCATCGCGTTCACGATCTTCGTGCTCGGTGCGGCGGCGGTGACGGTGGCGGCGGTGCTGTGGAGCTTCGCGCGGGCCAGTCGGCGGGACGCGCTGTTCCTGCCCGCGAGCGACCGGAGCGCGCGGCTGGCGCGCCGGGTGACGGGGATGTACGTGCGGGACGACCAGCAAGGACGGGACCAGCGGCAAGGACGGGACGCCGGGCGCGAGGGCGAGCTCGTCGGGCGCTGAAGGCGATGGTGAGGGCGCCGCGTGGCGGTGCGGCGCCGAAGGGCATGGGCCGCCCGCGCGGGACGGCCCATGCGTGCAGGGTCACGAAGGGGTTCGCGTGTCCTGCCGGTCGCCGGCGGGGACCTCGCCCGGGACGGGGGCGAAGGTCCCCGTCGCGCGGTCGAGGATCTCGACGTTCGCGGTCGGCAGGTCCAGGTAGAGGCCCACGAGCTCGATCTCGCCGGACTCGACGCGGTGCTCCAGCCACGGGTGGGTGAGCAGGTTGTCGAGCTGCTGGATGACGTTGATCTTGCACAGGTGGACGAGCGGGCTCTGGTTCGCGGCGAGTTCCGTGCCCAGGAAGCGGGCGATGCTGTGCCGGCCGTGCTCCAGCCACCGGGTGAGGTGGTGCAGGTGCTTGACCTCGGTGCCGCCGGCGAGCAGGGCGGCCATGGCGCCGCAGTTGGCGTGCCCGCACACCGTGATGGTGCGGATGTCGAGGACGTTGACGGCGTACTCGACCGTCGCCATCACCGAGTCGTCCGCCGGGTAGGCGCCGTGCCGCGGGACGAGGTTGCCGACGTTCCGGTTGATGAACAGGTCGCCGGGCCCGCTGGCGGTGATGATGTTCGGCACCACGCGCGAGTCGACGCAGGTGATGAACAGGTTCTGCGGCTTCTGCTCCATCGACAGCTCGGCCATGATCGGACGGACGAGCGGGGCGGTGCTGTCGTGGTACCTGCGGACGCCCGCGAGCAGCAGGTCGCTCGCCGGGAGGTGCCCGGAATCTGACGGGGAATCGGAGCTCGGCCGGTCCGCCCACGGCGCCCACCAGGGCGTCTGCGGCGGGGTCTTGCCGGGCGGGGTCGTGTCTCCTGTCACCGCTCTTTCATACCAAGCCTCGTGAACCTCGTCGATGTCGACCCTCCCGCCCTGCCGTTCGTGGGCGAGACGCCACTGGTGGACGGCGTCGAACGCGGCGTGGTCCATGAAGTCGACGTTGAGGTCGAGGTCGACGTTGGAGCCCGCGGGGATCTCCTGGAGCCGCGCGGTGACCTTCGGGACGCCGAGGAACGTGAACGTCCCCTGGACGACGACGTGCCAGCGGGGCGGGGCGGGGCCGTCGCCGGGGGCGGGGACGAGCTGCTCCGAGCGCACCGTCAGGGCGGTGAGCCGGCGCAGCGCGAGGACCGCCATGACGCCGATGCCGAGCAGCACGCCCTTGCCCAGCCCGAGGAGGACGACGCCGCCGAGGGTGGCGAAGTAGGCGGGGGCCTCGCGGTGGTGGCGCAGGTCGCGGACGTGCGCGAGGTCCATCAGCCGGCAGCCGAGCACGACGAGCAGCGCGGCGAGGGCGGACAGCGGGATCTGCTCGATGATCGGCCCGCAGGCGAGGGCGAGCACCAGCACCCAGACGCCGTGCAGGACGGACGACAGCCGCGTGCGGGCGCCCGCCTGGAGGTTGGCGGTGCTGCGGACGATGACGCTCGCGATCGGCAGGCCGCCGAGGAAGCCCGACACCATGTTCGCGATGCCCTGGGCGCGCAGGTCCTTGTCGAGGTCGGAGCGCGGGACGCCGGCGGGCCGCAGGCGGTCGACCGCGACGGCGCACAGCAGCGACGCGACGGCGGCGACGACGCCGACGGAGACGACGGCGCCGGCGATCCCGCCCGGCGGCCCGTGCGGCAGGACCGGCGGCGCCCACTCCTCCATGAGCGAGGCGGGCAGGTCGACGCGGGCCGTCTCCCAGCCGAGCGCCCACGCGGCCGCGGTGGCGGCGGCGATGGCGGGCAGCGGGCCGGGGACCAGTCGCGGCAGCGCGCCGAACCGGCCGCGCTTCGGCAGCCGGCTCCAGCAGAGCAGGATGAGGATGGTGAGGCCGCCCAGCAGCGTCGTGTGGGTGTGCGGTGCGGCGAGCTGCCCGGGGAGTTCCCGCAGGTCCTCCAGGGACGACTGCTGCGGGTTGCCGCCGAGCACCACGTGCACCTGGGCGAGGACGATGACCGCGCCGATCCCCGCCAGCATGCCGTGGACCACGGCCGGGGAGATCGCGAGCGCGGCGCGGGCGACCCGGGCGGCGCCGAGCGCGAGCTGCAGCGCCCCGGCGAGCAGCGTGATGGTGCAGGTGGCGCGCCAGCCGTACTCCTGCACGAGGCTGAAGACGATCACGGTCAGGCCCGCGGCGGGACCGCTGACCTGCAGCGGGGACCCGCCGAGCGCGCCGGCGACGACACCGCCGACGACGGCGGCGACGAGCCCGGCCGCGACCGGGGCGCCGGAGGCGACCGCGATGCCGAGGGACAGCGGCAGTGCGACGAGGAAGACCACGAACGACGCGAGCACGTCGCGCCGCAAAGTGGACACGTTGAGTGTGTTTGATGTCACTCAACGTATATAACCAGCGTTGAAGCGCGATATCGACTCGCACTCCGACACAGTGAGGGTAGACATCCCTTACGTACCGTTACGCCGTTAAGTGGGGTACGTCACGGCAACGCGAAAGGGCCGCCGGACGGTTCGTCCGACGGCCCTCGCAACGCGGCGGGCGCCCTCAGCGGCGGTAGTCGCGGTGGTTCTCCCAATCGTCGCCCTGGTAGCCGCCCTGGCGGCCGAATCCGGGGTCGTACGCCTGGGTGGAGTTCGGGTCGCCGCTCTGGGCGCCCGGGTCGTGCGGGGCGGACAGCGGGTCGTTGCCGCTGTAGCTGCTCCCGCTGAAGTCGCCGTAGGCGCCGGCGCCGCCGGACCCGGACTCGCCGCCGTAGGCGTCGCGGCCGCCGCTCAGCGGGTCGTCGTAGCGGTTGCCCTCGCCGTACGACGGGGACGCGGGGTAGCCCTCGCTCTGGCCGCCCTGCGGGTAGCCGCCGGAGTTGCCGAGGCCGCCGCCGGGGGACCAGGGACCCGTCGACGAGCCCTGGCCCGTCCCGGGGCCGGACCCGGTGGAGCCGCCGTAGGAACCGGTGGCGAGCGGGTCGCTGAGCGGGTCGCCCAGGGGCCCGCCGTAGGACGAGCCGCCCGAGTCCCCGGACGGGGGCCCCGAGGAGCGCTGCCGGTCGCTCTGGATGCGCTGGAGGAGCTCGTCCACCGTCGGCAGCTTGTGGTTGTCGGTATCGGGCCCCGAGCCGCCGTGCGCCGCCGGAGCGGACGGTGCGGGCGGTGCGGCGGGCGCCGGCGGTGCGGCGGGCGGCGGCGCGGCGGGCGCGGGCGGCGGGGTCGCCGCGGGCTCGTCGGTGCGGCCCAGGGGCAGCCCCAGCGGGTCGGACGGCGGCGGCGCGGGCGGGCCCTGGTTCGGGCCGGTGGAGCCCGGCCCCTGGTTCGGGCCGGTCGAGCCGGGGCCGGAGGCGCCCAGCGGCATGTCGAAGGCGTCCGGACGGCCCGGAGGCGGGGACGCGGGCGTCGGACGGCCGCCGGAGGCGAGCGGGTCGCCGCCGTAGGGCTGCGGCTGCTCGGGGAGGCCGTACGGGGCCGGCTCCGGCGGCATGCCGGGCTGCTGCGGCTCGGCGTAGGGCTGCTGCCGGTCGCCGCCGTACGGCGGCTGCTGCTCGGGCCCGCCGAAGGGCGGCTCGGCGGAGCCGTACGCGGGCTGGGCGTCCTGGCCGCCGTAGACGTGCTGGTCGGGCCCGCCGGGAGCGAACGGGGCGTGCGCGCCGGGACCGCCCTGCATGCCGGGGCCGCCGGCCAGGTCGGCGGGGATCGGGTCGAGCGCCGTCGCGCCCGGGTCGCCGCCGCCGAACGGGGAGCCGCCCTGGAACCCGCCGGGGCCGCCGGGGGCCTGCTGCGGGCCGGTCGGGGCGGGCTGGCCGCCGGTCTGGCCGGGGCCGCCGGGGCCGGGCGGGCCCTGGTTGGGCGGGCCCTGCCCGGGGCCGCCCGGGGCGCCGAAGGCACCGCCTTCCTGGCCCAGGGTGACCGTCTGGTTCATCCCGTGGTCGGGGACCTGCGGGTCCTGCTCGGCGTACTGGTCGCCGTACTGGTCCCCGTACTGCTGCTGGTCCGCGTACTGCTGGTCGCCGTACTGGTCCGCGTACTGGTCGCCGTACTGCTGGTCCCCGTACTGCTGGTCGCCGTACTGGTCGCCGTAACCGTCGTCGCCGCCCTGCGCGTGCAGCGGGTCGGCGGCGTGGTCGCCGTCGGGACGCTGCCCCTCCTGGTTGTGCTGCCAGGGGAACTTGGGCTTGTCGAAGGTGATCGTCGCCCAGTAGTCGTCGTCCTCCATCTCGTCGGACGCCTGACCGGAGGGCGGGGGAGCCGGGGGGCCCTGCTGGCCCGCGGGCGCGGCGAGCGGGCCGCCCGCGCCGGCACCCGCGCCCGCGACGCGGCGGTCGGGGCCGGGAGCGGGCGCACCGTAACCGCCGTCGTCGTAGCCGTAGTCGTCCGGCCCGTTCATCTCGTCCTGCTGCGCGGCGCCGCGGCGGCCGCGCGGTTGCGGCTGCTCGTCGTCCATCCAGTCGTCGTCGTCGCGACCCGCCTTGCTCGCCCGCAGACCCAGGACCACAAGGACGACGACGAGGACGACGACGACCAAGAGGCCGAAGACCACGATTGCTGAAGTCATGCCACCACCCAATGCCTTGGCCCGGCGAGCGCCGCCGGCGCGGACGCGTGGTCCGTCCCGATCGCCGCCGACGGCCGGCCGTCCTCGGAGCCGGTCCGATTCTGTCCGACCGCTATGACCGTTGTCACACCCTTAGTGCTCATAGACACCCTCACACGGTCCGCACCGATCGGTCGAACCCGCCGGTCGTCGACCCGCCGCCAGGTCCCACGGTCAACGCGCCCGTTCGGCGCCGAAGTTCCCGGTGATCCGGCCCCGGCCCACGGTGTGCTCGGCGATGGCGCCGAGCGACTCGTCCAGCGGCGCGCTCTCGTCGAACGGCGCTTCGCTGTCGAGCGCGTAGATGGTGAACCGGTACAGGTGCCGTTCTCCGCGCGGAGGGCACGGCGGTGCGTAGCCCACCTTGTCTCCCGTGGTCAGTCCCTCGACGGCGTTGTCCAGCCTGGCGCCCTCGACGATCTCGTGCGTGGTTCCGTCGATGCCCGCGATCACCCAGTGGACGTAGGAGCCCTCGACGTCCGGGTCGTCCACGACGATCGCGAACGACCGGGTGTTCGCCGGCGCCCCCGACCAGATGAGCGGCGGGGTCTTGCCCTGCCCGCCAGGGTACGTCGTGCAGCCGTACCGCGTGGGCAAGACGCCGCCATCGCGGAAGACCGGGCTGGTCACGGTGAACCACTCCGACAGCTCGGCGCTTTCCTGCTCGGGGCCGCCGATCAGCCCGCACCCGCTCAGCGTGCCCGCGAGCGCCAGCGCGGCCGCCGCGGCCAGGACCGGACGCCGTTTTCTGCTCATCATCGATACGCTCCCGCGCGAGTTCGCACGGCGCGCTCCGCCGGTCCGACTTCGTCCCGGCCGGATGCCCGCGCGGGCGGCGCCCCCTTCCCTTCCCTCGTCCGCCCCAACCTTAGGGGTTCGGCGGCGGTGGGTCGGGACTTTCGGGCCGCGAGGCGGAGGCGTCCACCGGTCGGACGGATGTGAGGTGCGTCATGCGTACTTCATGCCCGATCGTCGAGAACCGCGCGAAGGAGTGGTGAAGTTCACAGCCCTTGCAGCGGTCTAGTTTGCCGTACCGGGAAGTTCTGTAGATCTTTCCTGGTTGCGGGTTGGTGCAAGGAGCATTCATCGAGTAGTTTGTGAATGTCTTCACAAGCCGACCGTGACATTGGAGGGCCGCAATGGCCAGGACCGCCGAGGAGACCCCTGGCGCTCCCCACATCCTCATCGTGGGTGGCGGCTATGTGGGCATGTACACCGCGCTTCGCCTGCAGAAGAAGCTCCGCAAGGAGCTGAAGCGGGGTGAGGTCAAGGTCACCATCGTTGACCCCAACTCGTACATGACGTACCAGCCGTTCCTTCCCGAGGCCGCCGCGGGCAACATCTCGCCCCGGCACGTCGTCGTCCCGCTGCGCCGCGTCCTGCCGAAGTGCACGGTGCGCAAGGCCCGGGTGACCGAGCTCAACCACGACGAGGGCTGGGCCATCGTCCAGCCGCTGGCGGGGCCGCCGGAGCGGATCTCCTACGACTACCTGGTCATGGCGGCCGGCGCGGTGCCGCGGCTGCTGCCGATCCCCGGCCTGGCCGAGCACGGGATCAGCCTCAAGACGGTCGGCGAGGCGATCCACCTGCGCAACCACGTGCTCGAGCAGCTCGAGATCGCCGAGTCGACCGACGACGTCGAGCTGCGCCGCAAGGCGCTGACGTTCGTCTTCGTCGGCGGCGGGTTCGCCGGCGTCGAGGCGGTCGCCGAGCTCGAGGACATGACGCGCGACGCCACCAAGTACATGCGCAAGGTCACCCCGGAGGACCTGCGGTTCGTCCTCGTCGAGGCCGCCGACCGTATCCTGCCGGAGGTCGGCCCGGACATGGGCAAGTGGACGGCCGAGCAGCTCCGCGGCCGCGGCATCGACGTGAAGATGAAGACGTTCCTGCAGTCGGCCGAGGACGAGATCGTCGAGCTGTCGGACGGCAGCCGCTTCCCGGCCGGGACGCTCGTCTGGAACGCGGGCGTCAAGCCGTCGCCCGTCGTCCGCAGCGGCGACCTGCCGGTGGACGAGCGCGGCCGCGTCAAGGGCACCGAGTACCTCACGGTCGAGGGCCTCGTCCGGGCGTTCACCGCCGGCGACAACGCCGCGATCCCGGACCTGACGCAGGAGGGGCAGTTCTGCCCGCCGAACGCCCAGCACGCGGTGCGCCAGGCGAAGCTGCTCGGTGACAACATCGTCCGGTCGCTGCGCGGCAAGACGCTCAAGCCGTACGTGCACAACAACCTCGGCGCCGTCGCCGGGCTCGGCCTGCACAAGGGCGTCGCGAACCCGATGGGCTTCAAGCTCAAGGGCTGGCCGGCGTGGTTCTTCCACCGCAGCTACCACGGCGCGATGGTCCCGACCTTCAACCGCAAGATCCGCGTCATCGCGGACTGGACGCTCGCGCTGTTCCTCAAGCGCGAGACCGTCTCGCTCGCGACGGTCGAGCAGCCGCGCGCGGACTTCATCCTCGCCGCGCTCGACGACGAGAAGCTCCGCGAGGCGAAGGCGAAGGAGAACGCCGCCTGACCCGCCCCGCGCAGCGCGGACCCGAATGCCGGACGCCCCGGCGGTCGATCGACCGCCGGGGCGTCCGGCGTTGCACCCCGATCCGAGCGGGCGGCCGTGCCTCAGGCCCGCTTCTTGAAGGCGCGGAGGGAGAGGGGGGCGAAGACCAGCGAGAACCCGACGCCCCAGGCCAGCGCGATCAGCGCGTGGTCCATGACGGGGCCGCCGACGAGCAGGCCGCGCATCGCCTCGACGAGCTGCGTCACCGGGCTGTTGCGCATGAAGAACGCGAGCGGGCCGGGGATGCCCTCGGTCGTCGGGATGAACGCGGTGCTCAGGAAGCTCAGCGGGAAGATCACCACGAATCCGAAGATCTGCACCTTCTCCGGCTCGTTCACCATCATCGCGATGAAGACCGAGATCCACGAGAAGAGCACCGCGAACGCCAGCAGGAGGAAGAACGCGGTGAGCAGCGCGAGGACGCCCGTCTCGAGCCGGAACCCGATCGCGAAGCCGACCAGCAGCAGGATCGCCATCGACCACGCCTGCTTGGCGGTGTCGGCGATGATCCGCCCCGCGAGCGGGGAGAGGCGCGAGATCGGCAGGCTCCGGAAGCGGTCGAAGACGCCCTTGGTGATGTCGGTGTTGAGCCCGAACCCGGTGCTCATCCCGGCGAACAGGGCGTTCTGCGCGATGATGCCGGGGATGACCACCGGCAGGTACGCCTCGACGCTGCCGGCCATCGCGGGGCCGAACACGTAGGCGAACAGCAGCACGAACATGATGGGCTGGATGGACAGGTCCAGCAGCTCCATCGGGTTGTGCTTGATCTGCACCAGGTTCCGCCACGCCAGCGTGGCGACGTTGCGGGCGCCGGTGCCGGGCGAGACCCGCTTCGACAGGTTCGGCGGGGGAGCGGTCGCGGTGCTCATCGGGAAATCCCTTCCTTCTCCGCGGCCCGGCCGGCGTCGCCCGCCGCGTCCTGCGCCTCGGCTTCGGCGTCGTCGGTGTGGTGGCCGGTGAGGGCGAAGAACACCTCGTCCAGGCTCGACTTGCGCAGCGACATCTCGCCGACGGTGACGCCCTCCTCGTCGAGGCGGCGGACCACGGCGGGCATCAGGCCCGGGTCGGTGATCGGCGCGGCCACCAGGCCGTCCTTGAACTCGGGGGCGGTCTCGGCCAGCTCGCCCACGATCCGCGCGACCGCGTCGGCGTCGCTCTCCTTGATCGGGCGGACCTCGAGCACCTGCCCGCCGACCTGCGCCTTCAGCATGTCGGACGTGCCGTGCGCGATCACCGTGCCGCGGTCGATCACGATGATGTCGTCGGCGAGCTGGTCGGCCTCCTCCAGGTACTGCGTGGTGAGCAGCACGGTGACGCCGTCGTCGGTCAGGCCGCGGACGATGTCCCACAGGCCGTTCCGGCTGCGCGGGTCGAGGCCGGTGGTCGGCTCGTCCAGGAACAGGATCTGCGGCCGTCCGACGAGGCTCGCGGCCAGGTCGAGCCGGCGGCGCATCCCGCCCGAGTAGGTCTTCGCGGCCCGCTCGGCGGCGTCGGTGAGCTGGAAGCGGTCGAGCAGTTCCGCCGCGCGGGCCTTGGAGTCGCGCCGCGACATCCCGAGCAGCCGGGCGATCAGCACGAGGTTCTCGGTGCCGGTGAGCATCTCGTCGACCCCGGCGTACTGGCCGGTCAGCCCGATGAGCTGGCGGACCTTGTGCGCCTCCCGGACGACGTCGAAGCCGCCGACCCGGGCGCTGCCCTCGGTGGGTTCGATCAGCGTGGCGAGGATCCGCGTGGTGGTGGTCTTGCCGGCGCCGTTGGGCCCCAGCACGCCCAGCACCGTTCCGGTCTGGGCGGTGAGCGAGACGCCCGCCAGCGCCTGCGTGTCGCCGAACCGCTTCACCAGGCCCTCGGCCTGGATCGCGTAGGACATGAGGTCTCCTAGGAAAAGTGGTGTGCCGGACTGTGCCCCGCGCGCGGACACGCCAACCTACGACCTGCCCCGAGCCGGAAGCATTCGGTTTTCGCCGCCCCGCCGCCTGCGCTCGGCGTCCCTTCACCTTCGCATCCGGGTCTGACAGAACGCTGACACGGCGCTGATCGCCCCGGCGCACCCGCGCCCGGACGCGCCGGGGCCCTTACACTCGCGGTGTGACGTCGGTGCGGCGCGACCTGCACGGGGACGGCGGGAGGCCGCACCCGCCGCGGTTGCGGGCGCCCGCGCACCGCGTGTCCCGGCGCGCGATCGCCCACTGGGCGATCGAGTACCTGCTGCTGTGGGGGCTGGGATTCGGCCTGTCGCTCGGCGTGGCGGCCTGGCTCGGCGACGCGCAGGCCGAGTGGCTTCCCGGCTGGCTGTCCGACCGCGTCGGCGTCCTGCCCTGGGGCGTGGGCGCCGCCGGGCTGCTGATGGTGACGGTCGCGCCCGTCTGGCGCTACCGCGTGCACCGCTGGGAGGTCAGCGCCGACGTCGTGTACACCCGCACGGGCTGGTTCAGCCGCGAGTGGCTGCTGGTGCCGGTGAGCCGCATCCAGACCGTCGACACCGAGCAGGGCTGGATCGAGCGGCTGCTCGGCCTGGCCACCATCGAGATCAACACCGCCTCCCACACGGGTTCGTCCGAGGTTTCCGGCCTGCCGGCGGGCGTCGCGACCCGGCTGGCGGACGACCTGGCCCACCGGGCCCACGACCTCCGCGACGACGCCACGTGACGCCGCGCGGAACACCTGACGAAGCGGAAACCCCACATGTCTCCGACTCGCCGGACGTCCCGGACTCATCGGCGTCCGGCGAGACGGGGGTCCGGCGGCTGCATCCGCTGACGTTCGTGGTCGGGGCCGTCCGGGAGCTGATCGCGCTGCTGGCGGCCGGGGCGACGGGCCTGGTGGTGGGCGGGCTGTCCACGGCGTTCTACTTCACCCTCGCGGGCCTCGGGATCGGCCTGGTGTTCCACGTGGCGGGCTGGGCGACGTTCACGTACGCGGTCCGCGACGACCGCATCGAGCTGCGCCGCACGCTGATCGGCCGGTCGGTGAAGAGCATCCCGCGCGACCGCATCCGGGGCGTGGACGTCAGCACGTCGCTGCCGCACCGGACGCTGGGCCTCGCGGTCGTCCATGTCGACGCCGGCTCGGAGGGCGGGGAGGGGACGCTGAACGCCGTCTCCCGGCGGGAGGCCGAGCGGCTGCGGCGGGTGCTGCTGGACCGGGCGGCCGACGAGCCGGCGGGGGGCGGGGCGCCGCCGCGCCGCGTCCTGGCCCGGATGCGGCGCCGCTGGTTCGTGTACGCCCCGCTCAGCGGCGCGTACCTGCTGACGCCGTTCGCGCTGGCGGGCAGCCTCCTCGGGACGCTCTACAACCTCGGCGACGACCTGGGGCTGATCACCCGGGAGCGCGTCGAGACCGTCGGGCACGAGGTGGTGGGGCTGCCGGCGGCGGCCGTGGTGGCGCTCGCGGTGCTGGCGCTGTTCGCGCTGCCGGTCATGTCGGTGATCGCGTTCAGCCTGTTCAACTGGGATTTCACCGTCGCGGAGCGGAACGGCTCGATCGTCGCGGAGCGCGGGCTGGCCACGCGGCGCAGCGTGACGCTGGAGCGCCGCAGGCTGCGCGGGGTGGAGCTGGCCGACAACCCGCTGGAGCGGCTCGGCGGCGTCCGGCGGCTCGGCGCGCTCGTCACCGGGCTCGGCGACGCGGCGCACCGGGGCCGGCTGCTGCCCGCCGCGCCCCGTCCGGTCGCGGAGGAGCTGGCCGCGCGGGTGGTGGGCGCGGTGCCCGGCCCGCTGCGCCGCCATCCGCGGGCCGCGCGCGGACGCCGGGTGGTGCGGGCGGTCGCGCCGCCGGGGGCCGTCGGGGTGCTGGCGGTGGCGGCGGGACGCCCGTGGATCGCGGCGGCGTGCGCGGTCCTGGCGCTCCTCGCGGTGCCGTTGGGGCTCGACCGGTACCGGCAGCTCGGGCACGTCACCGACGGCGAGCGGCTGAGCGTCCGGTCGGGATCGCTGAAGCGGCGCCAGGTGGTGGTGGAGCACGGCGCGATCGTCGGCTGGCGGTTCCGGCGGACGCTGTTCCAGCGGCGGCTGGGCCTGGCGACCCTGGACGTCGCGGTGGGCGCGGGCGACGGCGGCTACCCGGCGATCGACATGTCCGAGGAGGACGCGGTCGCGTTCGCCGCCGAGATCACGCCCGACTGGGTCCGCCCCTTCCTGGAGAAGTGACCGCCCCGCCCGCGGGGCGGGCGTCCGCGCCGTGGCCCGGTCGCGGGGCGGGGGTCACTCGGGACGCCGGGCGCCGAACATGATCTCGTCCCAGGACGGCACGGAGGCCCGCTTGCCCTTGGACTTGCGCCGCGCGCGCGCCGGTCGCTGCGTCGCCGGTGAGGCGTCCGCGGCGGCCGCCGCCGGGGGCCCGGTGACGGGCTTGTCCTGCGCGGCGGGCATGGTCGGGCGCGTCGCGGGCTTCTTCTTCGGGGCCGGACGGGCGGGCTCGCGGCGCGGCGCGCGCGGCGGCGCGGGCTTGGCCTTCTCGCGGGACGCCTGCTCGCGGGCCGCCGCCGGTTCGGCGGGCGCCTGCTCGCGCGCGGCGGGCTCGCGGGCGGCGGGCTCGTCGCGGGGTTCCGGGCGGGCGGGAGCGGGCTCGTCGGCGGGCTCCTCGGCCGCGGCGGCGGGCTCGGCCGCGGCCTCGGCCGCGGGCTCGTCCGCGGGCGTCTCGTCCGCGGTGTCCGCGTGCGTCTCCGGCTCGTCCGGCTCGTCCGGCTCGCCGGCCGGACGGGCGTCGGCGTCGGCTTCGGCGTCGTCCCGCTCCGCGGCAGGCTCGTCGGCGTCGGCCTCGGCCGCCTCGTGGGCGGTGTCAGGGCGCGCGTCCTCGTCCGTCTCGGCGGCCTCGGCGGCGGGTTCGGGGGTCTTCTCGTCCTCGCCGGCGCGCTCCCGCGGCGTCTCGTCGGCCGCCGGCTCGTCCTCGGCGGCCGGGGCGTCCGCCGGCTTCGCGGCCTCCGCCGGGGCCGTGAGGCCCTCGATGCCCTCGATGCCCCCGAGCTCCTCCAGGGACGGCTCGGGCGCGCGGCGCCACGGCGCCTCGCTGGGGCGGGCCTCGGGGCGCGTCCCGGCGGACGGCGCCTCGGGCTCGGCGTCGTCGAACGGGCGGATGGGCTCGCGGCCGGCGGCGGCCTCGCGGGGGCGCCCGGGGTCGCGGCCGCCCGGGAACGCGGGGCGCGGGTCGACGATGCGGCCGCGCTCGACGATGTACTCGCGGGGCTCGGCGGCGCGCAGCGGCGGCTCGGACGCGCGCTCGAGCGGCGGCTCGGGGTCGGCGGGCAGGCCGCGCCCGAAGTCGCGCGGGCCCACCTCGCGGATCTCGCGGCCCACGTCGCGGCCGTCGGTGACGACCTTCATCGCGGGGCGGCGGGGGACCAGCGGGGTGACGGTGTCGGAGAGGTCGTCATCGTCGTCCCAGTCGCCGGCGCTGAGCCGCGCGGCGATCTCGTCCAGCGGGGAGACGTTCCGGCGGCGCGGGTCGAACGCCCACTCGGCGGCGTGCGGGCGGCCGTTGTCGAAGAAGGAGAGGCGGACGCGCCAGGTGCCGTCGTCGCACTTCCAGGCGTCCCACTCGACGTCCTCGAGGTCGACGCCGCCGCGGCCGAGGCGCTCCTCGACGGTCTCGCCGAGCGGCGGGCCGGGCGTGGACTCGCCGGGCCGCCGGACGGTGACGCGCTGCGCCTGCTGCGCCATGTACTCGCGTTCCTGCAGGACCGGGCCCTCGAACCAGCGGACCCGCTCCACGGGGATGCCCGCGGACTCGGCGATCTCCTCCGCGGTCTCGCCGGACCTGATGCGGGCCTGGATCTCCTTGGGACGCAAGGGACTCTCCACTTCGATCTCGAACTGGCCGAGGCGGGAGAAGTGCCCACGGACCGCGGCGCGGAGCCGGTCGTCGACGGGCAGGGTGAACCGGGTGCCTCGGCCCGCGGTGGCCAGGACGAGGTACGTACCGTCCTCGCTGACCGCGACGAGGCGCAGCTCCTGCATGCGTGTCCTTCCTGCCCTGTCCTGACGGCACGGAGGGCGCCGGACCGCGAGCCGGATGCGAGCGCGTCACCGCTCCCGCACCGCCCGGCCGTCCGTTGCCCGCCGAGGGCGCATGCGTGCCCTTCCCCCGGGTTCCCGAGTCTCTCTTCCGGACACACCTGCTGCCAGCACCGTACCCGGCATGTCCGAACATCGCCGCTCTCGAAGCCCCCTCCACGTCGAGGAAGGAGGCGCCTGACCAAGCTTGCCGGTGCCCGGGTCCGGCCGAAGGCCCTCTGTCTGAAACTTGAGGAACCTTTTCCCCACTGTGCCGCACCCGAACGCCCGTCTCCACCCGGTTCGCGTAGCGAGCGTCACGTTGCGGTTCGGAACACCGTGATCGTCCGGTTAGTTTCGATTCCGGAGACTTTGGGGGATTCAACGGGGGTGAATCGGGGTAATGCGCCGCAAGCTTCCCGATCTGAGCACGACGCAGGTGATCGCGAGCGGGGTCGCGACGGCCGTCGCCGCGATCGGCGCGTCCTTCCTGGGGGTGTACGGGACGGTCATCGGCACCGCGCTGATGAGCGTGATCTCGACGGCGGGCGCCGCCGTCTGCAAGCACTACCTGGACCAGGGGCGCGACCAGATCCGGGACATGTCCCACGTGCACGGCGCCGCGCGCCGCCGGGAGACGGCCGAGGACGCGGCGGAGGAAGCGACGAGCGCCGACCCGACCCGGACCGCGGTCTGGCCCGCGGGCGCGGACCCGGCCCGCACGATGGTCCGGCCGCCCGGCGGGGACCCGAACGCGACGCGGCTGGACGCGGGCGCCGGCCTCCTCGACGGCCCGCACGGCGACCCGAACGCCACCCGGCTCGACGGCCCGCACGGCGACCCGGGGGCGACGCGGGTCGACCCGTCCCGCACGGTCGCCGGCGCGCTCGCCGCGGAGGCGGGCGAGGACGCCCGGCGGCGGGTCGCCCGGCGCTCGGCCCTGGACGAGACGCTCGCGTGGGCGAAGCAGAACTGGGTGAAGCTCGCGGCGTCGTCCGCCGCGGTGTTCGCGGTGGTGCTCGGCGGGATCACGGTCTACGAGGCGACCACCGGCGGACCGATCGGCGGCGGCAGCGGCGGCGGCCTCACCGTCACGCACGTCCTCGGCGGCGACGGCGACGGGTCGGGCGGCCGGGTCGAGGAGACCCCGACGGACGCGCCGACCGGTGGGGGCACCGCGCCCGCCGAGGCCCCCGCCGAGAGCCCGGCGGAGGAGGCGCCGACCGGCGGCACCGGCGAGTCCGGCGGCGAGACCGGGACGGACTCCACGGGCGGCGCGACGCCCGGACCGTCCGGCGACGCGCCCACCGGCGGGACGACGGACGAGCCGACCGGACCGCCCCCGACGACGGCGCCCGAAACCCCCGACACGCCCACCGCGTCCCCGCCGTCCGGCGGCGGCCAGGAGCAGCAGAACGGGACGGACGCGGACACCGGGAACTGACGCGGGCGCCGGGGATCGGCGCGGGGCCGGTTCCGGCGCGGTCGCCGGGAACCGGCTCAGTCGCCGAAGACCCGCCGGGTGTAGGGGTTGGCGAAGCGGCGGTCGGGGTCGAGTTCGTCGCGCAGCGCGCGGAAGTCCGCGAACCGGGGGTACGCCTTCTCCAGGTACGCGGCGTCGCGGGTGTGCAGCTTGCCCCAGTGCGGGCGGCCGCCGATCGCGGTGAGGACGTCCTCGACGCCGCGGAAGTAGTCCTCGTGGGCGTCGCGGTTGAACACGTGGACGGCGATGAACGCGGTGCGGCGGGCGTGCGCCATCGACAGCCAGGCGTCCTCGGGCGGGAGCAGCCGCACCTCGATCGGGAAGCTGACCCGCCAGTCCCGCCGGGCGAACTGGGCGCGGATCTCCCGCAGCGCCGGGACGATCTCCTCGCGCGGGATCGCGTACTCCTGCTCCTTGAAGCGGACGGTGCGCGGGCTCGTGAAGACCTTGTAGGACGTGTCGGTGTACGTGCGGGCGCCCAGGGCCTTGGCGGAGATGCCGTTGACGAACGGGGTCGCCGCGGGCACGGCGTGCGTGAGCCGGTTGACGGCCCCGAAGACGGTGTTGGACAGGAACCGGTCGTCCAGCCAGTACCGGAACCTCGACAGCGGCTCGGCGGGGCCCTCGACCCGGTTGTTCCGCTTGGTGAGGCAGCCGTCGGTGTGCGGGAACCAGTAGAACTCGAAGTGCTCGTTGGCCTCGTCGAACTCGTCGATCCGCGCGAGGACCTCGTCCCACTCCATCGGCTCCTCCCGCGCACGCAGCCGGAACGCGGGGACGGTCCGCCACGTGACGGCGGTGACGATCCCGAGGGCGCCGAGGCCCGCGCGGGCGGCGTCGAACAGGTCGGGGCGCTCGTCCCGCGAGCACGTCACGGTCGTCCCGTCGGCGAGCACCAGCTCCAGCGCGGCGATCTGGGAGACGAGCCCGGCGGCGTCGCGGCCGGTGCCGTGCGTGGCGGTCTGGATCGCGCCGGCCACGGTCTGCTCCTGGATGTCGCCCATGTTGGCGAGGGCGAGCCCGTGGTCGTCCAGCAGCCGGTTCAGCCGGTGCAGCGGGAGGCCCGCCTCGACGGTCACGAGCCCGGTCGCGGTGTCGACGGACCGGACCGCGGTGAGGGCGGACGGGCGCAGCAGCACGCCCTCGGCGACGGCCGCGCCGGTGAAGGAGTGTCCGGTCCCGGTCATCCGGACCGTGCGGCCCTCGTCGGCCGCCGCGCGGACGGCCGCGGCGACCTCGTCGGCCGTCCGCGGCGTCGTGACGCGGTGCGGGCGGACCTGCTGGTTTCCGGCCCAGTTCCGCCACGTTTGGTTGCTCACGGGTGACATGCGGCGACTCTACTCGGCAATCGATCGTGAGGAAAGTTCACGTTTACTGATCGTCCGCCGGCCGTCCGGGCGTCCCGGGAGGACCCTCGCTGGGACGGAAGGGGCGATACCGTACTATCCGGTAACCGCGGGCGCGGTCCCGCACCGGGATCCGGGGCCTCGCGGTGAACATTCCGCGACGTCACCCCCTTGACCGGGGTATGTCCGGGCAAGAAGTGCGCAGACGTGTAACCGACCGCTAGTGACGCTCGTTGGGAAATGTTGTGGCTCCTCCATCCGTGACACGCCCGCCGAAGCGCAGGCCGGAGAAGAAGAAGCGGGACCGCGCCGGGGCCCGGCCCCCCGGACGGGCGCTCCGCGGCCTTCCCCTGATCATCGCGGGGATCGCGGTCCTCGCGGTCGGCACCACGTCCGGCGGTGTGTACGCGGCCATGACGGCGGCCGAGAGCGGCTCCGAGCGGCCGGACGGCGACGGCGGCGGGCGCACGGTCGTCCCGCCGAGCGCGGCCCGCGGCAAGCCGGTGACCGTGGCCGACGGCGGCGACGTCGCGCCGCTGCGCCGCGTGGTGCCGCCGGACGTCCTCGCGGTCGGCACCGCCACGATCCCGCAGGCGAAGATCAAGCGGCTGGCGAAGCTGAAGCGGGTCGGCGAGGTCACGGCGGTCGCGGGCGGCGCGATCCAGCTGCAGAACCGGGCGGTGAACGCGCTGGCCGTCGACCCGTCGGCGTTCCGCTCGTGGACGCCGCCCGGCACCGCCAAGAACACGGCCCTGTGGGCGGCGCTGGCCGCGGACGAGTTCGTCACCACCCCGGACGTCGCCGAGGAGCTCCGGCTCGCCCGCGGCACCCGGTACCCGGTGGTCGGCCGGACGATGCCGAACCTCGTGATGGGCGGATCGGGCGAGCTCGGGCTCCCCGGCGTCAACATGCTCGTCAGCGAGAAGGCCGGCGTGGACATGGGCCTGGTCCCGAACGTCGCGGTCCTCGTCAACGCCCCCGGCGTGGACCCGGCGACCACCGTCAAGGCGGTGAAGCAGATCCTCGGCGGCGGCGTGGAGGTCGTGAACCTGCACGCGAGCCAGCACCGGGCGCCGGGCAGCGGCCGGGCGACCGACTACCTCGACCTGTACAAGCGGGCCGCGACGACGTGCCCCGGCCTGTCCTGGACGGTCCTCGCCGCGATCGGGCAGGTCGAGAGCAGCCACGGGCGCAACGTCGGCCCGTCCAGCGCCGGGGCGCTCGGACCCATGCAGTTCATGCCCGCCACCTGGAAGGCGTACGGGGTGGACGGCGACGGCGACGGCAAGGCCGACATCATGAACCCCTACGACGCCATCCCGGGCGCCGCGAAGTACCTGTGCGCGAACGGCGCCGGGCAGGGCGGGCAGCAGCTCTACCGGGCCGTCTGGCACTACAACCACGCCGACTGGTACGTGCAGAAGGTGCTCAACCTCGCCAAGGCGTACGCGGACGCCTACTCCTGAGCCCGCCCGGACGATCGGGCCCGGACATCCCCTCCGGGCGGCCCGTGTGGCTTTGGCGACACGTGGCCCCGCCGGAACCGGCCACCGGAAGGCGGCTGGTTGGATGGAGGCATGACGTCGTACGACGCTTTGCTGCTGATCTCCTTCGGCGGGCCGGAAGGGCCCGACGACGTGCTCCCGTTCCTCGAGAACGTGACCCGCGGGCGCAACATCCCGCGCGAGCGCCTGAAGGAGGTGGGGGAGCACTACTACCTCTTCGGCGGGGTCAGCCCGATCAACCGGCTCTGCCGCGAGCTGAAGGCCGCGATCGAGGCCGACCTCGCGGCCCACGGCGTCGACATCCCGGTCTACTGGGGCAACCGCCACTGGACCCCGTACCTGGCCGACACCGTCCGCCAGATGAAGAACGACGGGATCCGGCGCGCCGCGGCGTTCGTCACGTCCGCCTACAGCGGCTACTCCACCAACGACCAGTACCTCGAAGACATCGCGCGCGCGCGGGCGGAGGTCCCGGGCGCCCCTGAGATCGACAAGCTCCCGGTCTACTGGGACCGCCCCGGCTTCCTCGGCCCGTTCACGGACGCCGCGATCAGCGCCCTGAGCGAGCTCCCGGACGACGCGCGCCTCGTCTTCACCGCGCACAGCGTGCCCCTCGCGCAGCCGAACCGCGAGGCGTACGTCGCCGAGCTCGAGGAGGCCGCGCGCCGCGTCGCCGCGGCGGCCGCGCCCGGCAGGCCGTGGGACCTCGTCTACCAGAGCCGCAGCGGCCCCCCGTCCCAGCCGTGGCTGGAGCCGCAGATCACCGACCACCTGGACGCCCTGCACGGCGCGGGCGTCCGCGCGGTCGCGGCCGTCCCGATCGGGTTCGTCTCCGACCACATGGAGGTCAAGTTCGACCTCGACGTGGAGGCCGCCGACCGCGCCGCCGAACTCGGCATGGCGTTCGCGCGGGCCGCCACGCCCGGCGGCGACCGCCGCTTCGCCGCGCTGGCCCGCGAGCTGCTCACCGAACGGGAGAACGCATGAGCCTGCCCGAGGAACTGCTGGACCTGGCCCTCGCGACCGCCCGCGAGGCCGGCCGGATGCTCGTCGACAAGCGCCCCGCCGACGGGCCGGACGTCGTGCAGACCAAGTCGAGCCCGACCGACGTCGTCACGCAGATGGACCGCGCCGCCGAGCAGCTCATCATCGAGCGGATCCGGGAGGCCCGCCCGGACGACGCCTTCCTCGGCGAGGAGGGCGGCACCCGGGCCGGCGGCAGCGGCGTCCGCTGGGTGATCGACCCGATCGACGGCACCGTGAACTACCTGTACGACCTGCCGGACTGGGCCGTCAGCATCGCCGCCGAGGTGGACGGACGGGCCGTCGCGGGGGCCGTCGAGATGCCGCGCCGCGGCGAGACGTACACGGCCGTGCGCGGCGGCGGCGCGCTCCTGCACACCGCCTCGGGCACCCGCGAGCTGCGCGTGAACACCGGCGTCCCCCTCGGCCGCGCGCTCGTCGCGACCGGGTTCGGGTACTCGGCCGCCCGCCGCGCCCGCCAGGCCGAGATGCTCACGGGGATCCTGCCGCACGTCCGCGACATCCGCCGCGGCGGATCCTGCTGCGTCGACCTGTGCTCCCTCGCCGCGGGCCGGGTGGACGCCTACTACGAGCGCGGCGTCCAGGCGTGGGACATCGCCGCGGGCGCGCTGATCGTCGAGGAGGCGGGCGGCCGGGTCGAGGGCATGCACGGCACGCCCCCGGGCCCGGAGTTCACGCTGGCCGCCGCCCCGGACGTCTTCAAAGCCCTCCACGACGGCCTCCTGGCGCCCCTGGACCCCGCCCGCGACTGAACGGCCTCCGGCGCGCGGGGGTCGGCCCCCGGAACGTGAAGAGCCCGGGACCGTGGGGTCCCGGGCCGTGCGGCGGGGGTTTCGATCAGTGATGGCCTCCGGGGGAGTCCCCGGCGAACCAGTCGCAGGGAATCAGTCGCAGCGGGGTGGTTCGATCCCGATGTCGTGGTTCGCTGCGATCCGGCGCAGTTCGCTGATCTCCTCCCGGCGGATGTCCGCCAGGTAGGTGTCCCCATCTGCGTGGGCGCTGCGCAGCGACGCGTACGCGTCGTCGAGCCGCTGCTGGATAGTGCGCGTCAACTCGCCCATGAGCCTCCTCCCGGATCCTGCCCATCCCTACCCACACGTACGCTTGAAGCAAACCTGTTCGCCGATGCAATTTTCGCGGATTCTTGCGTACGGGACCCGGCGGCCTCTTGAACGCCTGCTTACGGGGGTCTTACGGCGCGCATGGCATATCTGTAACGCGGGGCGGCAGGGCCCGTCCGACCGGAGGGGGAACGAGTGCGTGTTCTAGTCGTCGAGGACGAGCGGGTGCTCGCCGACGCGATCGCCACCGGCCTGCGCAGGGACGCGCTGGCGGTGGACGTGGCCTACGACGGCGCCGGGGCGCTGGAGCGGACGGGCGTGAACGACTACGACGTGATCGTCCTGGACCGCGACCTGCCGAAGGTCCACGGCGACGACGTCTGCAAGCAGCTCGTCGCCCAGCGGTACCCCGCGCGGATCATCATGCTGACCGCGGCGGGCGAGCTGGACGACCGCGTGGAGGGCCTGCAGATCGGCGCCGACGACTACCTGGCGAAGCCGTTCGCGTTCGCGGAGCTGATCGCGCGGGTGCGGGCGCTGGGCCGCCGCGCGGCGGCGCCGCTGCCGCCCGTGCTGGAGCGGTCGGGCGTCCGCCTGGACCCGGGCCGGCGGGAGGTCGCGCGGGACGGCCGGCAGGTCGACCTGACGCGCAAGGAGTTCGCGGTCCTGGAGGTGCTGCTGAGCGCGGACGGCGCCGTCGTCAGCTCCGAGCAGCTCCTGGAGAAGGCGTGGGACGAGCACATCGACCCGTTCACGAACGTCGTGCGGGTCACGATGATGACGCTCCGCAAGAAGCTCGGCGACCCGCCGGTCATCGAGACGGTGCCGGGCGTGGGGTACCGGCTGTGACGGCGCCCGAGGGAGACGCCGGGGACCGCCCCGGCGCGACCGCGGCCGGCGCGACGGACACGCAGCCCTCGCCGGTGCGCCGCACCGGCCCCTGGCGGCGTCCGGGGCCGCAGCAGGTCCCGCCCCCGCCCGGCCCCAAGGGCGTGTGGCGCGCCGACGGCGACGGGGCCTCGGCCGTCCAGGCGCTGCCGAGCCGGATGAGCGTCCGGCTGCGGCTCACCCTGCTGTACGGGCTGCTGTTCTTTATGGCCGGGGCGCTGCTGCTGTTCGTGGTCTCGATCCTGATGGCGAACATCCTCAGCAACGTCCAGGTGATCGGGCTCGGCATCTCGCAGGAGGAGGCGGCGGCGCTGCAGCGCCAGTTCGTCGAGCAGACGATGAAGCAGCTCGTCGGGCGGTCGCTGGTGGCGCTCGCCGGAGTCGGGATCATCACGCTGGTCCTCGGCTGGTTCGTCGCCGACCGGGCGCTCAGCCCGCTGCAGCGGGTGACCGCGACGGCGCGGCGGCTGTCGGAGAGCACCCTGCACGAGCGGATCGCGCTGGAGGGCCCCGAGGACGAGATCAAGGAGCTCGCCGACACCTTCGACGCGATGCTGGAGCGGCTCGGGGAGGCGTTCGACTCGCAGCGCCGGTTCGTCGCGAACGCGTCGCACGAGCTGCGCACGCCCCTCGCGATCAACCGGACGCTGCTGGAGGTCGCGCTCGGCGACCCGGAGGCGTCGGACGACCTGCGCGCCGTCGGGCGGACGCTGCTGGCGACCAACGCGCGGCACGAGCGGCTGATCGAGGGCCTGCTGCTGCTGGCCCGCAGCGAGCGGGAGCTGACCACCCGCGCGCCGGTGGACCTCGCGGACGTGGCGTCGACGGTCCTGGAGCACTCGGGGCGCCGCGAGCACGACAACGACGTCGCGGTGCACCCGGAGCTGACGTCCGGCACCGCGTCGGGCGATCCGGTCCTGCTGGAGCACCTGGTGTCGAACCTGGTGGAGAACGCGATCAAGCACAACGCGGACGGCGGCGAGCTGTGGATCCGCACCGGGCTGCTGGACGGCTACGCCACCGTCCAGGTCGAGAACACCGGCCCGGTGGTGCCCGCGTACGAGGTGGAGCGGCTGTTCGAGCCGTTCCGGCGGCTGAACGCCGACCGCGTCGAGTCGGCGAAGGGCGCGGGCCTCGGCCTGTCGATCGTCCGGTCGGTCGTGCTGGCGCACCGCGGCGCCGTGTACGCCGCGCCCCGCCCCGGTGGCGGGCTGATCGTCACCGTCCGCCTGCCCCCGGGCTGACGGCCGCCGCGCGGACCGCCGCCCGCCGGGTCACTCCAGGGCGGCGGTCGCCAGCGTCGGGTCGCCGTCGTAGTCCATCTCGAGGTTGACGTACCGGTCGTCGACCAGCGCGGCGGCGCCCTCGTTGATCAGCGGGACGAGGGCCATGTCGTCCAGCGCCGTCTTCTCCGCCTGCTTGTACAGGCCGGTGCGCTCCTGCCCGGAGGCCGTGCGGACCGCCTGCCCCATGACCTCGTCGAACCGGCCGCTCTTCCAGCCGGACAGGTTGTTGTAGTCGTTGTCGTCGGTCGCCACGAGCGTCCCGCCGAGCAGCGGCCACAGCATCGTGTAGGGGCTCGCGTAGTCCGGGCCCCAGGAGAACAGGGCCAGCCCGGACGCGTCGTCGCCGACCAGGCCGTCGCGGTACTCGGCGTACTCGGTGACGGGCGTGGCCTTCATCTCGATCTTCCAGCCGAGCACCTGCTCCAGCCGCCGCCTGATCGCCTCGGCGAGCTTCTGCTCGTCGCCCGTGGTCCGGTACGACAGCCGGACGGTCGTGTCCGAGCCGAGGTCGGCCTCCGCGGCGAGCGCCTTCGCCCGCGTGATGTCCGCCGCGTCGCAGGACGCGCACACGCCGGGCCGCCCGAACCCGGGGAGGGCCTGCGGCACCAGGCCGCGCGCCGGGACGTCGCCCCCGCCGGTCAGCCGGGCGAGCGCGGCGCGGTCCAGCGCGTACGACACCGCGAGCCGCGCCTCCCGCGACTTCATCGGCCCGCGCGCCGTGATCGGCACCAGCATCCGGACGTACGGGACGGGCCGCGTGGTGAAGGCGGGGTCGTCGGCGACGGAGCCGAAGTCGGTCATGCCGGCCAGGTGGCCCCAGCCGATCTCGTCCGACTGGAACAGCCCGCGCGACAGGGCGGAGTCGGGCGCCAGCCGGACCTCGACGCGGTCCAGCTTGGTCTCGCCGAACGCCCACGTCTCGTTGCGGGCGAGCACGACCTCCTTGCCGGGGGTGTAGCTCTCCAGCAGGAACGGCCCGTTGCCGATCGGGCGCCGGTTGAACGCCTCGTTGTCGGGCTCGCCGGCGGACGCCGGCAGGGGCGCGAAGACGGGGTCGGCGAGCCGCGCGGGGAAGTCGCAGTTCGGCGAGGTGAGCCGGAGCGACAGGCCGTTCGGCGTCGTCTTGACCCCGGAGAACGCGTCCGCGTCGCCGCTCGCCACGGCGTCGAACCCCTCGATGTCGGCCATCAGGTAGGGGCCCGCGCCCTCCTCGGTGGCCGCGGCGCGCGCCCAGCCGCGGGCGAACGCCTGCCCGTCCACCGGCTGCCCGTCGCTGAACGTCGTCCCGTCGCGCAGCACGATGTGCCACTCCCGGCAGCTCTCCTCGGGCCGGATCTCGGTGGCGAGCATGTTGCGGACGCGGCCGTCGGTACCGACGGCGGTCAGGCCGGTGTAGAGCTGCTTGCCGAGGAACCGCTCGGTGCCGCCGTAGCTGTGCGAGGGGTCGATCCCGCGGCCGGAGCCGAGCAGGGCGGGCGCCGACATCGCCAGGGTGCCGCCCGTCCGCCCGGTCGGCGGACCGGTCTCCTCCCCGTCGCCGCCCATCCGCACGAGGACCACGGTGCCGACGAGCACCAGCGCGACGAACGCGGCGCCGCCGGCGCCCGCGAGCACGCGCATCCGGGACCGTCCGCGGCCTCCCCGGACCGGCTCGGTGGGGTCGCCGCCCTGCCCGGCGGGGGCGGCCCGGCCCGGCCACGTGCCGCCCGGTCCCGGCCGTCCGGCCGTCGGGCCCGCCGGGAGCGGGTGCGCGCCGGGCCAGCCGGGCGCGGCGCCCGGCCGTCCCGGGACGGCGGGCGGCTGCGGGGCCGGACCCGGCGCGGGCAGCGCGGGCAGCGCACCGGGCACGGCCCCCGGGTGGGCGGACGACCCGGGCGGCGGCGTCGACGCGCCCGGATGGGCGGACGACCCCGGCGGCGGCGTCGACGCGCCCGGGTGGACGGGCGACCCTGGCGGTGGTGTGGACGCGCCGGGGTGGACGGGCGACCCGGGCGGCGGCGTCGGCCCCGACCGCAGCCGCGGCGCCGACTCCGCGGCGGCCGTCTCGGCGCCCCTGGTGAGCATCTCCGCGTCCCCGGCCGCCGGGGCGGACCCCGGGCGGCGCAGGCTCCCGGCGAGGGTCAGCAGGTGCGCCAGGACCTGCTGGGACGCGGGCCGCAGCGCCGGGTTCTTGGCCAGGCACGCCAGGACGAGCCCGCGCAGCGGCTCCTGGAGGCCGCCGAGGTCCGGCGGGAGGTTCAGGATGCGGTTCATCACCGCGGGGATGGAGTCCTGCCCGAAGGCGGGGCGCCCGTTCGCCGCGTACGCCATCGTCGCGCCCCACGACCAGACGTCGGCGGCGGGCCCCACCTGGTTGCCGGAGATCTGCTCGGGCGACATGTAGGCGGGGGTGCCGACCGCGACGCTCGACATCGTCCCGGTGGCGTCCAGCGCCCGCGCGATCCCGAAGTCGATGACGCGGGGGCCGTCCGGGGCGAGCAGCACGTTGCCGGGCTTGAAGTCGCGGTGCACCACCCCGGCCTGGTGGATGGCGGCCAGCGCCGTCATCGTGCCGATCGCGAGCCGGTCCAGGTCGGCGCCGCGGCGCGGGCCGTCCTCGGCGAGCACCATCGACAGCGACGGGCCGTCGATGAACTCGCTGACGATGTAGGGCCGGTCGCCCTCGACGTCGGAGTCCAGGACGCGCGCGGTGCAGAACGGCGAGACCCGCTTGGCCACCGCGACCTCGGCGGCGAACCGGGAGCGCGCCTTCGGGTCGCCGCTGAACCGGGCGTGCAGCAGCTTGACGGCGACCGCGCCGCCCTCCTCGTCCTCGCCGAGGAAGACGGCGCCCTGCCCGCCCTCCCCGAGCAGCCCGGTCAGCCGGTACGGACCCAGGTGCTCCGGATCGCCCGGTCGGAGGGGCGCGGCCTCGGGCATGTGGAGTCCTTCGGGGGAGGAGGGCGACGTCCTTCTCGCGACTTTACGCGATCATCATTCGGACGATCATCACTTGGAGACGGTGCCGTACGCGGACGGGCTCGCCGCCGAGCGCTCCTGGCGCCACTCCCACCGCGCCGACCGGTCGCCGGTGAGGTTGAAGGTGACGTATCCGGGGGCGCAGTCCTCCTTCTCCTGCCCGGCCATCGGGCTCTCCCGGTACTCGACCTTGGTGCCGGACTCGCTCAGCAGCTCGAGCCGGGTGTAGCAGGTCGGGTGCGAGGAGCCGTAGGTGTACTTGGCGGTGCCGCTGGAGTAGATCAGCGCGAACTGCACCGTGAAGTTGCGGCCGTCCGCGGGCGCCGCGGGCTGCCTCCCGTTGCCCTTCCACACCCCGACGAGCCCCTCGCGGGAGCCCGGCGAGGACCGGGTCGACGGCTCGTTCGACGGTTCGCTCGACGGCGTGTACGGCTCCTCCGTCCGCGACGTCGGCAGGGTGGTCGGCGGGTCGTAGTCGTCGTCGTCGGAGTTCGCGGCGACCACGACGAACACGATCACCAGGATCAGGATGACCGCGAGGGCGCCGCAGCCGATCGCGATGATCGGCCCCGCGTTCGACTTCTGCCGGCCGTACTGCTGCCCCGGCGGGACGGCGCCGTGGCCGTGCGGCGGGCCGGGCGGTCCCGGCGGCCGGGGCGGCGGCTGCATCCCCGGCTGCGGCTGCGGCGGCCCGGGCGGCATCCCCGCGTTCTGGTACATCGGCATGGGCGGCGGCGTGATCGGCTGCGCCGGGGGCGTCGACGGCCCCTGCGCGCCGTGCGCGCCCGGCATCCCGGCCTGGTGCATGGGCATCGGCGGGGGAGTGATCTGCTGCTGCGGCTGCCGCGCCGGCGGGACCGGCGGCGGCGCCGGGAGCTGCGCGGCGATCCGGGTGCCCTGGTCGAGCAGGTTCGCCTCGCCCGTCCCGGGGGCCGCGCCGACGTGCCCGAGCAGGTTGAGCAGCAGCTGCGGGGCGGACGGGCGCAGGCCGGCGTCCTTGTTCAGGCAGCGGCCCACGAGATCGCGGACCGGACCGGGGGGCAGCGCCGACAGGTCCGGGTCCTCGTTCAGGATCCGGTTGATGATCACCGGGAGGGTGTCCGCCTCGAACGGCGACTGCCCGGTCGCGGCGAACACCATCGTCGCGCCCCACGCGAAGATGTCGACCGCGGGGGTGAGGGCGCCGCCGGTCAGCTGCTCGGGCGCCAGGTAGCCGGGGGTGCCGACGACCATGCCGGTCGCGGTGACGGCGCTCTCCTGCGAGTTGACCGTCCGGGCGATGCCGAAGTCGACGACGCGCGGGCCGTCGGCCGCCAGCATGACGTTGTTGGGCTTGAAGTCGCGGTGGACGATCTCCGCCTCGTGGATGGCGGCGAGCGCCGTCGCGGTACCGATGGCGAGCCGCTCCAGGTCGGCGGCGTTGCGCGGGCCCTCGTGCGCGACGACGTCGTGCAGGGACGGGCCGTCGATGAACTCGCTGACCACGTAGGGCTGGTCGCCGTGGACGTCGGCCTCGAGCACGCGCGCGGTGCAGAACGGCTCCACCCGCTGGGCGGCCGACACCTCGCGGACGAACCGGGCACGCGCGGACGGGTCGTTCGCCGTCTGCGCGTGCAGCAGCTTCACCGCGACGTACTCGCCGCTCCCCGGCGCCCTCCCCAGGAAGACCGCGCCCTGCCCACCGGCGCCGAGCCGCCCGATGACCTCGTACTGTCCCAGTGCCCGGGGATCGCCTGGCTCCAGCGGAGCGGCATCCGGCATCTGACCCTCCCGTGACCCGCGGTGTCGTTCCGCGATATTGTGCGCCGGACCCGGCCGCGAGGTCACCTCCCGGCCGTGTGCCGGACGCCCCTGCGCGGGGGTCCGCCCCCAGCTCTCCGAGCGGGCACCATATCGCGTTAGTTCAGACGTTTCACCGGCCCGTCCGGTTCAGTGTCCGGGCCGTCCGCCGCGGACGGGGCGGCGCGCCGCGGCCGGTCGGTGCGCGCCCGGCTCCGGGGACCGGTATGATCCCCGCCGCCGCGGGAACCCCGATGGTCGTCGTCCGGTACGGAAACGCAGTGCTCGCCGTGCCGTGGACGCCCGCCGGGCGTGTGACGGAAGACACATCACGAGGAAGAGAAGCGGGTGATCGGTGTCACTCGTGGGAACGGTCGCGCCTCGTGTGTCGCACGTCACCAACCGTGACAGAATTTCCCGCCCGGATCGGGCACAAGAACGGTCCCTCGAGCGTTAGTTCCGCGCGACGGGGCGCATAAAGCACTGAGGGGGATGGAGATAGAAGATGGCGACCGACTACGACAGCCCGCGCAAGACAGACGACGACATCAACGAGGACAGCCTCCAGGAGCTCCAGGCCCGTCGCGCCGACAAGGCCGCGAGCATCATCGACGAGGACCTCGACGCCGGTGAGGTCGCCGACCTGCCGGGCGCGGACCTGTCGAACGAGGAGCTCACGTTCCGCGTCGTGCCGCGGCAGGCGGACGAGTTCACCTGCACCCGCTGCTTCCTGGTGCACCACCGCAGCCAGCTGGCCAAGGAGAAGAACGGCCAGCCCATCTGCCGTGAGTGCGCCTGACCCGGGGGCGGGCCGGTGACGGGAGACCTGGAGAAACGGCGGGACGACGAGGTGGAGCCGGCGCACGTCGGCGGCTCCGCCGAACTCGGTGAGCTGGTCGGCCGGCTCACCGCCGACGAGGACATGGACCGCGAGACCCGCGGCCGCCTCCTCGGGCGACTGGCGAAACTGCTCGGCCAGAACGCCCGCAGGGCGGGGGCCGCGGGCATCGCGCGCGGCCGCTGGCTCGGCGACCTGCTCGTCGAGGTGGCGCCGCACATCCCCATCCGCGACCGGGAGACCCTGAGCGCGCACCACCACGGCCTGACCGGTGAGGCGCTGGCCGACAGCCTGGTCCGGGTCGCGAGCAACGCCACCACCGGCGTCGGCGCCGCCGGCGGCGCGCTCGCCGCGGTGCAGTTCACCGCACCGCCGCTGCTGCTGACCGCCCCCGCGCAGCTCGCCGCCGAGACCCTGATCCTGGCGGCGATCGAGGTCAAGCTGATCGCCGAACTGCACGAGGTGTACGGCGTCCGCGTCGAGGGCTCCGGCACCGTGCGGGGCCGCGCGTTCGTCGTGTCCTGGGCGCGGCAGCGCGGCATCAACCCGCTGGAGGCGGGCACCCTCGGCAGCGCGCTCGGCTCGGCCGCGAAGGCCGCGCTGCGCAAGCGGATGCTGAGGCTGTTCGGCCGCAGCATGACCACCATGGGGCCGCTGCTCACCGGAGCGGCGGCGGGGGCCGCGCTCAACCGGAGCGCGACGAAGGCCCTGGCCAACACGATCCGCACCGACCTGCGCGCGTCCGCGGGCGTGCCGCCCCCGCTTCCGGGCGACCGGCCGCGGCTGCCCTCCGGGGACTGACCCGGGACGACCGGCGCGGGCCCGTTCCGGACACGCCCCCCTCGTGACCGGAGCCGGCCCCGAACCCGGAGCCAGACCGCGCCCGAAGCCGAACCTCGGCCCCGGCCCGATCCAGCCCCCGGCCGACGAGCGGACGGCGGGCGCGGCGGGGACGCCGTGCGCCGCCCGCCGCGCCCGCCGCCGTCAGCCCTCGACCTTGAAGTGGGACGGGGGCGCACCGGTGCCCTTGGCCCACTGGTGCGCGACGGCGCGGGTGGCGAGCAGGCGCGCCACCTCCATGCCGACGCCCATCATCACGGCCCAGCCGATCGCCTCGGCGAGCGCCACGTCGGGCGACTCGGGGTTGGTCGGCGGCTCCTTGCCGGTGCTCTTCTTCCAGGCCATCGTGATGACCTTCTTCGCGACGAAACCGCCCGCGAAGGCCGCGGCCCCGGCCGTCAGCCGCCAGCCGAGTTCGCCCTTGTCCGCCATGTTCGTCCTCCAGTCGTCCTGTCGTCTCCGACGCTACCGGACCGTGCCCGCCCCGGCCGGGCGGTCGACGCGGTCGGGGCGCGCCGGGAAATGCGCATGCGCCCGGGGGCGATGTCAATACGATTGGCGCATGACAGAGCGTCCGCGTACCCCGCATGTTCCGGCCAAACCCTCACTCGACGGCCTGGAGGACACGTGGGTACGCGCGTGGGAGGAGGAGGGCGTCCACCGCTTCGACCGCACCCGGCCGCGCGCCGAGGTGTTCTCGATCGACACGCCCCCGCCCACGGTCAGCGGCTCCCTCCACGTCGGCCACGTCTTCTCCTACACCCACACCGACGCCGTCGCACGGTTCCAGCGCATGCGCGGTCGAGCGGTCTTCTACCCGATGGGGTGGGACGATAACGGCCTGCCCACCGAGCGGCGGGTGCAGAACCACTTCGGCGTCCGCTGCGATCCGTCGCTGCCGTACGACCCCGCCTTCGAGCCCCCGGCGAAGCCGGACCCGAAGCGGCAGGTCCCGGTGTCGCGGCGGAACTTCATCGAGCTGTGCGAGCGGCTCACCGAGGTCGACGAGAAGGCGTTCGAGGAGCTGTGGCGGCGCGTCGGCCTGTCGGTCGACTGGAACCACCTCTACACCACGATCGGCGCGGAGTCCCGCACGGCGTCGCAGCGCGCGTTCCTGCGCAACCTCGCGCGCGGCGAGGCGTACGTCGCCGAGGCGCCGACGCTGTGGGACGTCACGTTCCGCACGGCCGTCGCGCAGGCCGAGCTGGAGGACCGCGAGCAGCCCGGGGCGTTCCACCGGCTCCGCTTCCACGCGCCCGAGCGGCCCGTCTACATCGAGACGACGCGGCCCGAACTGCTGCCCGCGTGCGTCGCGCTCGTGGCGCACCCCGACGACGAGCGGTACGCGGAGCTGTTCGGCACGACCGTCCGCACGCCGCTGTTCGGGGTCGAGGTGCCCGTCCTCGCGCACCGGCTCGCCGAGCCCGACAAGGGCTCGGGCATCGCGATGATCTGCACGTTCGGCGACGTCGCCGACGTCACCTGGTGGCGCGAGCTCGACCTGCCGACCCGCGCGGTGATCGGCTGGGACGGGCGGCTGGCCGCCGAACCGCCCCGCGGCGTCCCCGCCGAGCCGTACGCGGAGCTGGCGGGCAAGACGGTGTTCTCGGCGCGCGAGCGGATCGTGGAGATGCTGCGCGGGTCCGGCGACCTGGACGGCGAGCCGCGCAAGGTCACGCGGGCGGTGAAGTTCTACGAGAAGGGCGCCAAGCCGCTCGAGATCGTCACGACCCGGCAGTGGTACATCCGCAACGGCGGCCGCGACGCGGGGATGCGCGCCGAGATGCTCGCGCGCGGCGCCGAGCTGAACTGGCACCCGCCGCACATGCGGGCCCGCTACGACAACTGGGTCGAGGGCCTCAACGGCGACTGGCTGATCTCCCGGCAGCGGTTCTTCGGCGTGCCGATCCCCGTCTGGTACCGGCTGGACGCGGCGGGCGAACCGGTCTACGACGAGCCGATCGTCCCGGCCGAGGACGCGCTGCCGGTCGACCCGTCGTCCGACGTCCCGCCCGGGTACACCGAGGAGCAGCGGGGGGTGCCGGGCGGGTTCGCCGGCGACCCGGACGTCATGGACACGTGGGCGACGTCGTCGCTGACCCCGCAGATCGCGGGCGGCTGGGAGCGCGACGCCGACCTGTTCGGCCGCGTCTTCCCCTACAGCCTGCGGCCCCAGGCGCACGACATCATCCGCACCTGGCTGTTCTCCACGGTCGTCCGCTCGCATCTGGAGCACGGGTCGCTGCCGTGGACCGACACCGCGCTGTCCGGGTGGATCCTCGACCCCGACCGCAAGAAGATGTCGAAGTCGAAGGGCAACGTCGTCACGCCGATCGACCTGCTGCGCGAGTACGGGTCGGACGCCGTCCGGTACTGGGCGGCGAGCGGGCGGCCGGGCACCGACACCGCGTTCGACACCGGGCAGATCAAGGTCGGCCGCCGCCTCGCGATCAAGGTGCTGAACGCGTCGAAGTTCGTGCTCGGGCTGGGCGGTGTCGAGGACGAGGGGCCGGCGGCGGTCACCGAGCCGCTGGACCGGGCGATGCTGGCGTCGCTCGCGGGCGTCGTGCGCGACGCCACCGAGGCGTTCGAGGGCTACGACTACACGCGCGCCCTCGAACGGACGGAGCGGTTCTTCTGGGAGTTCTGCGACGACTACCTCGAACTGGTGAAGTCCCGGGCGTACGGGGACGGGCCGGAGGCGCGGTCGGCGCGCGCGGCGCTGCGGACGGCCCTGTCGGTGCTGCTGCGGCTGTTCGCGCCGGTGCTGCCGTTCGTCACCGAGGAGGTCTGGTCGTGGTGGCGGCAGGGGTCGGTGCACGCGGCGGCGTGGCCGACGCCCGCCGAGCTGCCCCTGGACGGCGACCCGGCGGTGCTGGCCGCGACGGGCGAGGCGCTGCGGCAGGTCCGCAAGGCGAAGTCGGAGGCGCGGGCGTCGATGCGCGCCGACGTCGCGCGCGCGGTCGTCCGGGGCGCGGAGGCGGTGCGCGTCGCCCGTCCCGACCTGGCCGCCGCCGGGCGGATCGCGGACCTCACCCTCGAGGCCGCGCCCGCCGCGCTGACGGTCGAGGTCGAGCTGGCGCCCGCCACGTAGCACCGCTCGGCGCGGCCGTCCGCGGCCCGTCCGGAGGGCGTTCCGCGTAACGGCCGTCACACGGTCGCGGCCTTGACTTCCCCCGGCCCGCTCCAGATATTAGACGTCGAATCTAATTGTTGGGCGGGCCGGGGAGGACGCGCATGACCGGGACCGACGAGCGGCACCCCGAGATCACCCCGCGGCGGGTCAGGTTCGACTGGGCGGACACGCCGCTGCACTGGATCCCCGGCGAGCCGGTCGCCACGCACTTCATCAACGTGCTGCACCTGCTCCTCCCCGCCGGGGAGCGCTGGTTCGTGCACGTCTACAAGCAGGCGCTGCCGCTCGTGGAGGACGACGAGCGCCTGTACCGGGAGGTCAAGGGGTTCATGGGCCAGGAGGCCGTGCACGCCTACTCCCACCAGGGCGTCCTCGACCGGCAGATGCGCGAGCGGGGGCTCGACCCGCGCCCGCTGACCCGCCGCATCGAGTGGCTGTTCAAGAACCTGCTCGGCGACCGGCCGCCGGTCCCCGGGCTGTCCCGGCGCCGCTGGCTGACGCTGCGGATCGGGATCATCGCGGGGATCGAGCACTACACCGCCGTGCTCGGCCAGTGGATCCTGGACGCCCGCGCGCTCGACGACGCCGGCGCCGACCCCACGATGCTGGACCTGCTGCGCTGGCACGGCGCCGAGGAGGTCGAGCACCGCTCCGTCGCGTTCGACGTGTACGACCACGTCGCGGGCGGGTACGCGCAGCGGGTGCGCTCGTTCGCCATCGGCCTCGTCGCGATGCCGCTGGCGGTGTACGTCGGCGCCGCGTACCTGTGCCGCGCGGACCCGACCCTGCACGGCGTCCGGCCGCGCGTCCGCGACTACCGGCGGGCCGTGCGCCGCGGCCTGTTCCCGGGCAACCGGTTCATGATCGCCGCGGCCCGCACCTACCTGCGGCGCGACTACCACCCGTCCCGCGAGTGCTCCACCCGGCGGGCCGCCGAGTACCTGGCGGCCTCGCCCGCCGCGCTCGCCGCCGCCGGGCGCCGGGCGTCCTGAGCCGCGGCGGTCCCGGGCGCCGCGACGACGCGCCCGCGACGTCCGGGACCGTCGCTCCGGAACGTTCCGGAGCGCGGCTCAGTAGGTGAACGGCAGGTGCTTGATGCCGTTGATGAAGTTCGAGTAGAGCCGGTCGGGGCGCCCGTTCGCCCGGATCTCGGGGACCCGCGTGAACAGCTCCCGGAACATCACCGTGATCTCCCGGCGGGCCAGGTTCGCGCCCAGGCAGAAGTGCGGCCCGGGACCGCCGAACCCGACGTGCGGGTTCGGCGACCGGGTGATGTCGAAGGCGTCGGGGTTCTCGAACACCTCGGCGTCCCGGTTGGCGGAGTTGTAGAACAGCAGGACCTTCTCGCCGGTCCGGTAGGTGTGGCCGTTCATCACGTGGTCGCGGGTGACCGTGCGGCGCATCTGGATGACGGGCGTCGCCATCCGGACGATCTCCTCGACGGCGCCGGGGATGTGCGCCTCGAAGTCCTCCGCCAGCAGCGCCCGCTGCTCGGGGTTGTCGGTGAGCAGCTTCAGGCCGTGCGACATCGCGTTCCGGGTCGTCTCGTTCCCGGCCACGACGAGCAGGATGAAGAACGACCCGATCTCCTTGTCGGTGAGCCGCTCCCCGTCCACCTCGGCGGTGACGAGCGCGGACATCAGGTCGTCGGCGGGGTACCGGCGGCGGCGCCGGGCGAGCTTCATCGCCAGGTGGTTCAGCTCGAACGCGGCCGTCACCACCCGCACCAGGACGTACAGCGCGCCGATGCGCGTGATCTCGCCCCGGAAGTCGCGGCCCGCGGTGTACTCGGGGTCGCCGATGCCCAGCAGCGTGTTCGTCCGGTCGAAGACCATCGGCCGCACCGGCTCCGGCACGCCCACCATGTCGCAGATGACCGTCAGCGGGAGGCGGGCCGCGACGTCGGTGACGAAGTCGCCGGGCCCGCGCTCCAGGACGTCGTCCACGATCCGGGTCGCCGTCGCCTGGATGTCGGTCTCCAGCTTCTCCAGGACCCGCGGGGTGAACGCGCGCGACACGATCCGCCGGATCTTGGCGTGCCGCGGGTCGTCCATGTTGATGATCGAGCCGAGGTAGCGGGCGATGTACCCCGGCATGTCGGGGATGGTGGTGGAGGTGGGCTCGCTGCTGAACACCTGCGGCGTCCGGCTCGCCTCCACCACGTCCGCGTGCCGGGTGAGCGCCCAGTAGCCCGGGCCCTGCTTGATGAACGGCAGTCCCAGTTCGGGGAAGAACTCGGGGTGCTCCCGTTCCCGCAGCCGGGCGAACGCCGCCAGGCGCTCGCGCTGCGGCCGGGACCAGAACTCCAGGTCCGACAGGTCGGTCGCCGGGTCCCGCGTCATCGTCGCCACTTCGCACCGTCCTTGGGGGGCTCGTCTCCGAATGGAGTTCGGTTTCCATGGAAGCGAGGTCGCCGGGCGACGTCAAGGATCACTTACCCGGCCGGAGCCGTGTCGCGGCGGCGTTTCAGCGCCGGGACGGGTGCGCGGAGTCGGTATTGTCAGGTGGTTTCCGAGGCGGTTCGACGCGAGCGCGAGGTGGACGGTGGGCAAGGTCGACGTACTGATCGAACGGCTCGATCCGGAGCTGCCGCTGCCCTCCTACGCGCACCCGGGGGACGCCGGGGCCGACCTCGTCGCCGCCGAGGACGTCGAACTGCCGCCGGGCGAGCGCGCGGTCGTCCCCACCGGGATCGCGATCGCCCTGCCGGACGGCTACGCCGCTTTCGTTCACCCGAGGTCCGGTTTGGGCGCTAGGTTGGGGGTGACCATAGTCAACGCACCCGGTACCGTCGATGCCGGCTATCGGGGTGAGATCAAGGTGACCCTGCTGAACACCGACCCCCGCGCCACGGTCCGGCTGCGGCGCGGCGACCGCATCGCGCAGATGGTCGTGCAGCGGGTGGAGACGGCGGTGTTCCACGAGGTCGCCGCCCTTCCCGGATCGGCGCGCGGAACCGGCGGGTTCGGCTCCACGGGTGGGTACTCCCACCCCGATGAAGGTTGAGAGAAGGAGTGTGAGTCGTGGCTTTTGGACGTCGCCGACGGGCCGAGGAGGGCCGTGCGGAGCCCGAGGTGACCGAGGAGCCGGCGCAGCAGGACGCCGAGGACGCCGCCGCGGAGGACGCCGCCGCCGAGCCCGAGGCCGTTTCGGGCGGTCCCTGGGACTCCGAGGACTCCTTCCCCGAGATGCAGCGCCTCGACTTCGGGTCCCTGCAGGTGCCGGTCGCGCCCGGCCTCGGGTTCCAGGTCAACTTTGAGGCGACCCGGGTCGACGACCAGGGCAAGCCGCTCGACGGCCGTCCCGTCGCCGTCCTGGTGCAGCACCAGGAGAGCGCGATGCAGCTCCAGGTCTTCGCCGCGCCGAAGCGCAGCGGCATCTGGGACGACGTGCGCGCCGAGACCGCCAAGGACATCGAAGAGCAGGCGAAGGGGCAGACCCAGGAGGGCGACGGCCCGTTCGGCGCCGAGCTCCTCGCGATGGTGCCCGCCGCGCTGACCGAGGAGGTCCTCGCGGAGATGCCGCAGGAGGTCCGCGAGCAGATCCCCGCCGAGTTCGTCGAGCAGGGCTGGGCGCCGCAGATCATCCGCTTCCTCGGTGTGGACGGCCCGCGCTGGTTCCTGCAGGCGGTCGTGCAGGGCGCCGCCATCGAGGACGAGGAGCAGTGGCAGGTGCTCGAGGACGTGCTGCGCGGCGTGGTCGTCGTGCGCGGCGACGCCCCGATGCCGCCCCGCGAACTCCTCGAACTGCAGATCCCGAAGGAGTTCAGCGAGTCCGAGGGGGACGCGCAGGACGAGGAGCCCGCCGAGCAGGAGTTCAAGCCGTTCGAGCGCGGCCCCGAGATCACCGAGGTGCGCTGACCCGTCCCCGCCCGGCCGCCCGACCCGCGGCCGGGCGCCGTGCGGCCGCCCGCCGCGGGGCCGGGTCCCGCCCGGCCGCCCGGTCGGCGCGTCCCGGACGGCCGCGCCCGGACGGCCGCGCCCGGATCACGTCTCGATCAGCTCGAACGGCATCGCGTGCGCCACGCCGACGGCCCGTCCGGCCGGCTCCGCCATGCCGGTGAGGAACGCGGCGGCGTCGAAGTCCGCGCCCAGGTTCGAGAAGTACACCTCGTGCGCGCGCAGCGACGCGATGCCCGTCTCCAGGTGGCCGGTGACGTCCACGTAGTGCCCGGCCTCCGGCGACCCGCCGAACAGCGCGAACCGCACCCCCTGCCACGGCTCCAGGCCCAGGTCCCGGAAGACCCACCGGTTGGCGGCGTCCCGGATCGCGTCGGCGACCGCGAGCCCGAGGACCCGGTGGTCGGCCATGTTGAACCCGCCGCCCGGGAACGACTCCCGGAAGTTGACCGAGACCACCACCTCCGGGCGGTGCCGCCGGATCGCCGCCGCCAGGACGCGCCGCAGCGGCAGCCCGTACTCGAGCACCCCGTCCTGGAGATCGAGGAACTCGACGGTCTCCACGCCGACGATCCGGGCCGCCTCGATCTGCTCGAGCGTCCGGACGCGGGCCACCTCCTCCGGATCCATCCCGTCGATGCCGGCCTCGCCGCGCGTGGCGAGCACCTCCGTCACCGTCTTGCCCTGGGCCGTCCACTTGGCGACGGCCGTCGAGCCCCCGTACTCCAGGTCGTCGGGGTGCGCGACGATCGCGAGGGCCCGCTCCCAGTCCTCAGGTACCGCTTCCATGCCCCCATAATCGCCGAGCGGCGCACCGCGCCGCCGCCTAGGATCGCGCCGTGACCGAAACGGCGATGCATGTCCGGATCGAGCGGTTGCGCGGCGCGATCGCCGCCCGTCCCGCCGAGGTCCGGGACGAACCGGCCGGGGAGCCGCTGTACCAGGCCGTCCGCGGGCTCGCCGCCGGCGCCGTCGCGGACCCCGGCCGGCTCGCCCGGGAACTGGCCGCCCGCCCCGACCCCGTCCTGCGCGCCGAGGCGTTCCGGGTCGTCCGGGAGGCCCTGCACGCCGGCCTGCTGCCGCCCGCCCCTGCGCGCGCGCTCGTCGCGGACCTCGCCGCCGACGTCCCCGCCGCGCTGCGCGAGCTCGCCGAACCCTGGGCCGTCCTGGACCCCCTGCCGCGCGGCCGCGTCCTCCGGCTGCTCGCGTCCGGACCGGACGGCGCCGCGCTCGAGGCCGCGGCCCGGCACGGCCACCGCGACCTCGTGCGGGACGCCGCCGCCGACCCCGGCCGGGCCCCCGCCGTGCGGCGGCGGGCGCTCGAACTGCTCGGCGGCCTCGCCGACCGCGACGACGTGTCCGACCTGCTCGCCCTCGCGTGCACCGACCCGGAGCTGCTCGCCGCCCCCGCCGTCGCCTGCCTGACCGGCCTGCACCGGCGCGGCCGCTTCCCGCGCGACCGCGACGTCCCGTCCGTGGTCCGCCTCGCGCTCGCCGACCGGCGGATCCCCGCCGAGGACGTCGCGATCGTCCTGTACACCGCGCGCCGCGCCGCCCTGCGGGAGCTGACCCGCGCGGACGGCGACGCGGCGCGGCGGCTCGAGATCCTCGTGGCGCTCGACGCCCAGGGCGCCCCCGGCCTGGACGCGGGCGGCGCCGTCACCGCCCTCGCGCGCCGCGCCGCCGACCCCGTCCCGTACCTGCGGGCGATCCGCGACCTGCGGCACGTCCCGGCCGAGGAGACGGTCCTCGCGCTGCTGCCCGGCGCGCCCGCCGCCGCGCTCGACGCCCTCGAGGCCGTCGGCGGCGCCCGCACCGCCGACGCCCTGTGGGCGGGACTCGGCCTCGACGGCGGCGCGGTCGCCCCCCACCTGCGGCCGCACCGCCACCGCGCCCTCGAGATCCTGTGGCACCTCACCGCCGATCCCGCCCGCCGCCGCGCGCTGCTCGACCGGCTCGACCCCCGCGACCTGCCCCGCCGCGTCGCCGACGACCTCGGCGGTCCCGACCCGCGCGAACTCGCCGTCCTCGCCGCGCACCCCGACCCCGGCGACCCCGCCGACGCGCTGTGCCGCCTCGCCCGCAACGGCGACGCGACGTCCCTCCCCGCCATCGCCGACCTCCTCCTGCGCGTCGTCGCCGATCTGGCCGCCGCCCGGGGCGACGGCCCCGAGCCCACCGTCCCGCCCGACGTCGTGGACGCCGTCCGCGGCCTCGGCGCGCGGCTGCACCGGCGCGGCGCGATCCGCCCCCGCCGCCTGCTGGACGCCGCGACCGAACGCGAGGCCGGGCACGGCCTCGTCACCGACCTCGCCCTGGACCTCCTCGACCGTCCGGGCCTCACCGCCGCCGAGCAGGCGATCCTGCTCGACCTTCCGTGCGGCTGCGGGCGCCCCGTCCGGCCCCGGGTGCACCGGCTGCTGCGGCACCGGGACCCGCACGTCCGCAAGAAGGCGATCAGGCTGCTCGCCGGCCGGGACGCCCGCGCGCTCTCGGCGAGCCTGGTCCCGCTGACCCGCGCCGAGGACCCGCAGACCGTCCGGCACGCGCTCCTCGCGCTGGAGGAGGCGAACGCGGCCTGGGCCGCCCCGGCCATCGCGGCCTGCCTCGACCACCCGAACATGAACGTGAAGAAGACGGCCGCGGGGGCGCTGTCGGCCGTGCGCGCGCCCGAAGCCGTCCCCGCCCTCCTCGCCTGGCTGGCCCGCCACGACAACCCCGGGTTCCGCCACGCCCTCGTCGGCGCCCTGCGCGCGACCCTGCGCGGCGCGTTCGCCGCGACCGTCCGGGCGGCGGCCGACGGGACGGACGACGCCCGCGCCCGCACCCGCCTGCTGTCGGTCCTGCGGAGGACGGGCGAGCATCCGGCCGCGTGGCTCGCCGAGCACGGCTGGGCGCCCGAGGTCGCCCGCCGCGCCGTGACGGCCGAGACGCCCCGCGCCGCCGACCAGTCCGCGCTCCGCGCCATGCTGCCGCACTGGCTCGGCCTCGCCGCCTCCGGCGATCCCGGCGCGTCCGTCCTCCGGTTCGTCCTGGCCCTCTGCGGGCCCCCGTGGACGGACGCCGAACTCGCGTGCTTCGCGACGTCCGCGCGCTCCCTCGCCGACGCCGTCCCGCACCTCGACGGGTGCGCCCGGACCCGCCTGCTCGACCTGCTCGCCGCGGTGATCCCCCGCACGGGCCCCGCCGGCCGCCGCGCCCTCGCCGCCCGCCTGCACACCCTGCCCCCGAGCCGCGACGTGTTCGTCCTCCTGCACCGCTGCGGCGACGCCCCGACCGGCGGCGAACTCCGCCGGGCCCTCGCCGCCGCCCGCCACGGCGAGAACCCCGCGGAAGCCGAAACCGCACTCCTGCGCGAAGCGTTCGCCCGCCCGCCCCGCGAGCCGCGGGCGGAGGACCCCGCCGCGTCGGCCCCCGCGGCTTCGGGTGGCCGTGCCGCGCCTTCGGGGGGCCGCGCGGCGACCCCCTCCCGGTCCTGCGAGCCGCCGCGCAACGAGCCCGCCGGGGCGGTCGCGGGGGCTGCGGGCAGCGGGCGTGCGGTGGGGGACGGCCCGGGCCTCGACGCGCCGGCCGGGCTTGTGGCGAGGTTGCGTGATGCCGGTCGCTCCGCCGATGCCGTCCGGCGGCTGCGTGCGACCGCCGGGCAAGCACCGGGCCGGTCGTCGCGGGAGTGGCTGGGCGCGTTGATCGAGGTGTTCCCGGCGGCGGCGCCCGAGGCGCGGGACGAGCTGCTCGACTGGATGCTCGCCCTCCAGCCGCTCGGCGTCCCGGCCTGGACGATCGGCGAGGAGGCCCGGCGGACGCGCGCGGAGCGGACGCCGCACCCGGACGACCTCGACCAGCCGTGGTCGGCGGTCCAGCGCGAACGGCTGCTGCGCATGCTGGAGGACGGGACGGCCGAGCAGCGCGCGACCGCCGCGAGGCTGCTCCTCGACCGTCCCGAGCCCGCTGTGCGGCTTCCCGTCCTGCACGCCTACCTGGACGGACGCCTCGACATCGAGGTCACGCCCCGGCTCGCCGGCACCCTCCTGGACCTCCCGGGAGAGGGGGCATCCGTGCGGCCGTCGCGCCGCTCGGCCGACGCGGCGGCCCTCGAACGGTTCGTGCGGGTCGTGGGGTGTCTGGACGCGGACGGGATCGGCGGGTTCGTCCCGGTGCTCGTCGAGGCGTGGGAGCACGGCGGGGCCGGGGTGCGCGCGGGGGCCCGGGCGGCGTTGCGGCGCGCGCCCGCCGATCTCGTGGCCGGGGCGATCGAGAGCCGGGTCGAGGCGGGAGAGTGGGGGCTGCTCGACCTCGTCGCCGGACGCCCGGTGCTGCGGACGCCCGTGCTCGCGCGGACCGTCGAGCGGCTCCGGGCGGACGGGCGCGGCGACCTCGCGGACCGGCTCGACCTCGTCGACGGGCCGTTCCGGCCGCCGGGCGCGGCGCGGCGGGACGCGGAGGCGCTCGCGGCGCTGCGCGAGCGGCGGGACCCGCCGCCCGAACCGACGCGGGCGGAGCTGCTCGCGCGGGCGCGCGAGGGCGCGGTGCCGGACGTCCGGCGGGCGCTCGCCCGCCTCGTGGAAGGGGCTCGGACGCCCGACCCCGAGCTGGCGGGGCTGCTCGCCGAGCTGCTGGGCCACCGGGAGCGCAGGATCAGGCTGCAGGCGCTCCGGGCGGCGCGGCGGGTCCTGCCCCGGGAGGAGTACCTGGACCGGACGGTCGCGCTGCTGGAGGACCGCGACTCCGACGTGGTCCTGACGGCGATCCGGACGCTGGCCCACGCGGAGTGGGCGCCCGCGGTCCCCGGCCTCATCGCGCTGCTGGACCATCCGCGGCCGGTGGTCGCGCGGGACGCGCGGGACGCGCTCGTCCGGCTGGGCGAGCGGGCGATCCCGGACCTGCGGCACGCCGAGGGCCGCGCCCGCCCCGACCGGCGCCGGTTCTACGCGGAGGTCATCGGCCGCATCCGGGACGGGCGGACGCCCGCCCCTGAGCGATAATGAAAGGGAAAGGGGACTCTATGGATATTTTGGGCGAACTCGTGGTCGCGTTGGCCGGGGTGCTGGTCATCGTGATCGGCAGGCTCACCGCGACGGGGCGGATCGGCCGGAACGCCTTCGCGGGCATCCGCACCAAGCGGACCATGGCCGACGAGGAGTCCTGGAGGATCGCGCACCGGGGCGCCCAGCCGTGGATGATCGCCGGCGGGCTGCTGCTCGCCCTCTCGGGCGTGGTCGCGCTGGCCGTTCCGGACCCGACCGCGTCCGCGGTCACCATCGGGGTCGGCACCGGCCTCGCGCTCGTCCTCACCGTGCTCGGCACCGTCACCGGCCTGCGCGCGCTGAACAACCGCACCCTCTGAACCCCCCGCCCGGGCTCGGACGGACGACCGGTCGGGCGCGGCGCCGGGCGGTTCACGGCGAAGGGACGGAATGCTCGGTTCGGTCCCTGGTGGTTCACTCGACGGCGGGGGTCCGATTCGCCCCGGGATGCCATACGCTTCGTCGTATGGACGAGGTTTCGGCCCGCACACCGGAGGCCGCGCAGGAGCGCGGCCGGGGCGGGCTCAAGCGCTTCCTGCGCCGGATGACGGCGGGCAAGGCGGAACTCGAGGCCGAGGAGTTGCGCAAGGAGCGCGGCGACGAGGGCGCGACGCCGATCACCGACTGCGGCTCGCGCAAGCGGCACTGCGTGGCGGGTACCCTACGTACCGTGACGCTGCGTCCGCGCGGCGGCGCCCCCGCCCTGGAAGCCGAACTGTACGACGGGACCGACGTGATCACGCTGGTCTGGCTCGGCCGCCGCAAGATCGCCGGGATCGACCCCGGTCGCCGGCTCCGCGCCGAGGGGCTGGTCAGCCTCCAGGACGGGCGCAAGACGATGTTCAATCCGCGCTACGAGCTGCGCGGCGGCTCGTGAGGCCGCCGCGGCCGGGAGACACGTGAGCGAAGTGCGAGCGGGCCGGGACGGCGCCGCCGAGACCCCCGAGACCCCGGAGGCGAAGGCGGAGGCGAAGCCGCGCGACGCCCACGACACCGTCGAGGCGGCCGTCCGGGCTCAGCTGAGCAAGGCGCTCGGGGGCGTGCGCGGCATGCTGGAGGCCGCCGCCCCGGTCACCGCGTTCACCCTGACGTACGTGCTGCTGGACGAGGTCAGGACGGCGGTGTTCGCGGGGATCGGCGCGGCCGTGGTGCTGCTCCTCGTCCGGATCGCGCAGCGGTCCAACCCGCAGTTCGTCCTCAACAGCCTCCTCGGCATCGCGATCGCGGCGTTCTTCGCGCTGCGGTCGGGCGACGCCGAGGACGCGTTCCTGCCCGGGATCATGCTGAACGCCGCCTACGCGGTCGGCCTGACGTTCTCGATCCTCGCCCGGTGGCCCGCCGTCGGGTTCATCATCGGCTCGGTCACCGGCGACCCGACCGCCTGGCGGTCCGACCCCGGCATCGTGAAGCTGTGCTCCCGGCTGACGTGGCTGCTGGTGCTGCCGTGCGTGCTGCGCGTCGCCGTCCAGTACCCGATCTACATCGCGGCGGGCGACCAGAGCGGCCTGCTCGGCGCCGCGAAGATCGGCATGGGGTGGCCGCTGCAGGTCGCCTCGCTCGCCGCGATGGCGTGGCTGCTCGCCCGGGGGCGCACGCCGATCGAGCGCCCCCGGACGTAGCGTCAGCGGCCGCCGAGCAGCTCGGCGAGGTCGTCCTCGACGTCCTGGCTGGCGACGAACATCAGCTCGTCGCCCGGTTCGAGGGTGTCGTCGGCGGACGGCACCAGCACCCGGCCCTCGCGCAGGATCGCCACCAGCGCGGTGTCGCGCGGCCAGTCCACCGACCCGACCCGCTGGCCGCCGAGCGGCGCGTCCTCCGGCAGGGTCAGCTCCACCAGGTTCGCCTCGCCCTGCCGGAACGTCATCAGCCGCACCAGGTCGCCGACGCTGACGGCCTCCTCGACGAGCGCCGACAGCAGCCGCGGCGTGGAGACGGCCACGTCCACGCCCCACGACTCGTTGAACAGCCACTCGTTGTTCGGGTGGTTGATGCGCGCCACCACCCGCGGCACCCCGTACTCGGTCTTCGCGAGCAGCGACACCACCAGGTTGACCTTGTCGTCCCCCGACGACGCCACCACCACCTGGCAGCGTTCGAGAGCCGCGTCGTCCAGCGCGGAGATCTCGCAGGCGTCCGCCAGCAGCCACTCGGCGCGCGGCACCATCTCCACCTTGATGGCCTTGGGACTCTTGTCGATCAGGAGCACCTCGTGCCCGTTCTCCAGCAGCTCCTGCGCGATGGAGCGGCCCACCGCGCCCGCCCCCGCGATCGCGACCCGCATCAGGCGTCCTCCCCGTCCCGCGCCGCCACCGCGGCGTTGATCCGCTCCAGGTCGTCCGCGGCCGCCATGACGTGCACGACGTCGCCGTCCTGGACGACCGTGTCGCCCGCGGGCACGAGCGCCTCGCCCATCCGCGACAGGAACGCCACCCGGGTGCGGGCGTGCTCCTCCAGCGCCGCGACCTTCTCGCCGACCCACAGCTCCCCGGCCTCCAGCTCGGCGAGGACGACCCCGCCGCTCGGGTCGCGCCACAGCGGTTCGGCGCCCTCGGGCAGCAGGCGGCGCAGGATCTGGTCGGCGGTCCACCGGACGGTCGCGACGGTGGGGATGCCGAGCCGCTGGTAGACCTCGGCGCGGCGCGGGTCGTAGATGCGGGCGACGACGTTGTCGACACCGAACGTCTCGCGCGCCACCCGCGCGGAGATGATGTTGGAGTTGTCGCCGCTGCTGACGGCCACGAACGCGGACGCCCGCTCGATGCCCGCCTCGGCGATCACATCGCGGTCGAACCCGAACCCGGTGATCCGGCGTCCCCGGAACCCGCTGCGCAGCCGGCGGAACGCCTCCGGGTTCTGGTCGATGATGGCCACCGAGTGGCCCCTCTCCTCCAAGATGTGGGCGAGCGTCGAGCCGACCCGCCCGCACCCCATGATCACGATATGCACGGCCGTTCCTTCTGTTCACCAGGGGACGCGCCCCTGCGCCCCCGCGCGGTGGGCGGCAGTCGCCGCTGCGCCGCCGACGCCGTGCCGCACCCCGAGGATCGCTTCCTCACTGAATGATCCCTGCCGGACGGCAAACCTACACATCCGCCCGGTGGAGTACTAGCCGGGCGGGGCTTCCGGCAGGTCACGGCGTGTTCGCCGCCGGTTCCGCAGTGGGCGGGGGCGCACCGGAACGGGGCCGCCCGCAACGGCTAGAGTCTCGTTGCGTGTCGAAGGCTCCCGACCTGGCGAAGCGGTTGCTGCTGGGCCGCGCCCTGCAGAGCAGGCAGCAGCACGAGCAGCTGCTCCGCAAGCGCATCGCGCTCCCCGTCTTCGCCAGCGACGCCCTGTCGTCGGTGGCGTACGCGCCCCAGGAGATCCTTCTGGCCCTCGGGGCGGGCGGCCTGGTCATGTACGGCTACACCCCGTGGATCGCCGCGGGCGTCATCGTCATCCTGATCACGGTCGTGGCCTCCTACCGGCAGAACGTCCGGGCCTACCAGAGCGGCGGCGGCGACTTCGAGGTCGCCACCGCCAACCTGGGCGGCAACTGGGGCGTCGTCGTCGCCAGCGCCCTCCTGGTCGACTACGTCCTGACGGTCGCGGTGTCGGTGTCGTCCGGCGTGGAGAACCTCGGGGCGCTGCTGGAGTTCATCCGCCCCCACGAGGTCGCCGTCGCGATCGGCATCGTCATCCTGCTGACGATCGGGAACCTGCGCGGCCTGCGCGAGGCGGGCGTCGCGTTCGCCGTCCCCACCTACCTGTTCATGTTCGCCGTGTTCGGGATGCTGCTGTGGGGCTCCATGCGGCTGATCACCGGCACCGAGCTGCGCGCCGAGTCCGCCGGCTACGAACTCGTCGGCTCCGAGGCGGGCGTCACCGGGTTCGCGCTCGTCTTCCTGCTGCTGCGCGCGTTCTCCTCCGGCTGCGCCGCCCTCACCGGCGTCGAGGCGATCAGCAACGGCGTCCCCGCGTTCCGCAAACCGAAGGGCGACAACGCCGCCAGGACGCTGCTCATGCTCGGCCTCATCGGGGCGACGCTGTTCGGCGGCGTGACCGCGTTCGCGTTCGTCACCGACGCCAAGTTCGCCGAAGGCGACCAGGGCGTCCGCATGGTCGACCCGTCCACCGGCGAGACGGTCGAGCACCCCGACCCCGTCATCGCGCAGGTCGCCGACACCGTCTTCAGCAACTTCACGCCCGGGTTCGTGCTGGTCACCACCATGACCGCGCTGATCCTGTTCCTCGCGGCCAACACCGCGTTCAACGGCTTCCCCGTCCTCGGGTCGGTGCTCGCGCAGAACCGGTACCTGCCGCGCCAGCTCCACACCCGCGGCGACCGGCTCGCCTACAGCAACGGCATCATCATCCTGGCGACCATGGCCGGGCTGCTGATCTACGCCTACGACGCGTCCGTCAGCAAGCTGATCCCGCTCTACACCGTCGGCGTGTTCGTCTCGTTCACGGTCAGCCAGATCGGCATGGTCAAGCACTGGAACCGGCTGCTCGCCGCGCAGAAGGACCCGGTGCGGCGCCGCCACATGAAGACGTCCCGCGCCATCAACGCGTTCGGCGCCACCCTCACCGGCATCGTCCTGATCGTCGTGCTGTCCACGAAGTTCACCCTCGGCGCCTACATCGTGTGCATCGCGATGCCGCTGCTGTTCCTGCTGATGAAGGCGATCCGCAAGCACTACGACCGGGTCGCCGAGGAGCTCGTGCCGTCCGGCGAGGACGTCGCGCTGCCCGCCCGCAACCACGCGATCGTCCTCGTGTCCACCATCCACAAGCCGACGCTGCGGGCCCTCGCGTACGCCCGCGCGACGCGCCCGTCCACCCTCGAGGCCGTCACCGTCGCGGTGGACGCCGAGGCGTCGCGCCGCCTGCAGGCCGAGTGGGACGCCCTCGACATCCCCGTCACCCTGAAGATCCTCGACTCGCCGTACCGGGAGATCACCCGGCCCGTGCTGTCGTACGTGAAGGGCGTCCGCCGCAAGAGCCCCCGCGACGTCGTCACCGTCTTCATCCCCGAGTACGTCGTCGGCCACTGGTGGGAGCACCTCCTGCACAACCAGAGCGCGCTGCGGCTCAAGGGCCGGCTGCTGTTCCAGCAGGGCGTGATGGTGACGAGCGTCCCCTGGCAGCTCCGCTCGTCCGACCGGCTCAGGGGACGCGTCGAACCGCCGGGGCCCGGCGCGTCGCGGCGCCCGCCGCGCCCCGCCCCGAAGTCCTCGCCGCGGACCGGACCACCCCCGGGCGGCGGTAGTGTGTCCGACCGTGAGTGAAACGGAGCCCGAGGTCCCCGACGTCCTCGAACTGCAGGTCGGCGACGTCGCCAACGGCGGATTCTGCGTCGCCCGGTACGAGGGCCGCGTCGTCTTCGTCCGGCACGCCCTGCCGGGCGAGCGGGTGCGGGCCCGCGTCACCGAGCGCGCCAAGAACTACCTGCGGGCCGACGCCGTCGACATCATCGAGGCGTCCCCGGACCGGGTCGAGCCGCCGTGCCCGTTCGCGGGCCCCGGCCGCTGCGGCGGCTGCGACTGGCAGCACGCCTCCCTCCCGGCCCAGCGCGCGCTCAAGGCGTCCGTCGTCGAGGAGCAGCTGCGCCGCCTCGCGGGGATCACCCGCACGGTCGTCGTCGAGGAGGTCCCGTACCCGGTGGACGGCGACACCGACGCCGGCCTGGTCCCCCCGCCGGGCCTCGGCTGGCGCACCCGCGTCCAGTTCGCCGTGTCCGGCGGCACCGTCGGGCTGCGCAAGCACCGCTCGCACGACATCGAGCCGATCGACGAGTGCCTGATCGCGCACCCCGGCGTCGAGCTGATGGGCATCGAGCGCAAGCGCTGGCCCGGCGCGTCCGGCGTCGAGGGCGTCGTGTCCGCCGCCACCGGCGACCGCCTCGTCGTCCTGCGGGGCCGCGACCGCCGCAAGATCCGGGTGCCGCGCCTCGACGTGCCCGTCCGGCTCGTCCGCGGCAAGCCCGAGCCCGGCGCGGCCCTCCCGTACGTCCGCGAGTCCGTCTCCGGGCGGCTGTTCCAGGTCAGCGGCAGCGGCTTCTGGCAGGTGCACCCGGGCGCCGCGCAGCTGCTCGCCGACGCCGTCCTGGACGCCCTCGAACCCAAGCCCGGCGACATCGCCCTCGACCTGTACTGCGGCGTCGGCCTGTTCGCCGGCGTCCTCGCCGACCGGATCGGCCGGGACGGCCTCGTCGTCGGCGTCGAGTCCGACGGGCAGGCCGTCCGCGACGCCCGGTTCAACCTGCGCGACCTGCCGAACGTGTCGATCGAGCGCGGCCCCGTCGAGGAGATCATCGCCGAGCTGGAGTTCGGCCGCGCCGACGCCTCGTCCCGCACGCAGAACAAGCGCGGCGGCACCGGCCACCAGGGCGGCTCCCGCGTGCGCCGCGCCGACCTGGTCGTCCTCGACCCGCCCCGCACCGGCGCGGGCCGCGACGTCGTCGAGCACATCACCCGGCTCGCCGGACGCAAGATCGCCTACGTGTCGTGCGACCCCGCGACCCTGGCCCGCGACCTCGCCTACTTCGGCGAACGCGGCTGGACGCTCGACACCCTGCGCGCCTTCGACGCCTTCCCGATGACCCGCCACGTGGAGCTCCTCGCCACCCTCGTCCGAGGCTGACCCGCCCGGAAAACGGGTTGCGGCGGTGCATAGCGTGGGGTCTGTGATCGAACTCAGGAACGTTCCCCAGGACGACGCGGACCGCATGCTCGACCTCGCCGCGACCGTGTTCCACCTGCGGTTCGGCGACCGCGACGCCCTGCGCGCCTGGGTGCTGGGGATGGAGCGCATCGGGGCCTACGACATCACCGGGGCCGAGCCGGACGTCCTCGCCGGGCAGCTGGGCGTCGTGCCGCAGCGGCTCTCGGTGCCGGGCGGGGCGCTGGACTGCGCGGCCGTCACGTTCGTCGGGGTGCTGCCGACGCACCGGCGGCGCGGCGTCCTCAGCTCGATGATCGACCGGATGCACGCGGACGCGGCGGCCGCCGGACGTCCCGTGGCGGCGCTGTGGGCGTCCCAGGGGGCGATCTACGGACGGTACGGGTTCGGGGTCGCGAACCGCAGGATCGGGTTCGAGGTCGACACGTCGCGGCCGCTCGGGCTCCGCACCGTCCCGGACGACCGCCCGCTGCGGCTGCTCGACCGGGAGCGGGCCCCGGAGGTCCTCGGCCCGCTGTACGAGCGGGAGCTGGCGCGGCGGCCGGGCGGGCTGGCGCGCGACGAGCAGTGGTGGCTGCGGCGGACGGTGGCGCCCGTGGACCACGCGTACCCGCGGTTCACCGAGCCGCGCATCGTCGTGCATCCGGACGGGTACGCCGTCTACCGGACGCACGAGCGGACCGTCCGGCTGTACGACATGGCGGCGGGGACGCCGCAGGTCGAGGCGGCGCTCTGGCGGTACCTCGCGTCGATCGACCTCACCCGGACGATCGTCGCGCCGGAGCGGCCGGTGGACGACCTCCTGCTCCACATGGCCGCCGACCCCGACCAGGTCACGGTGACGCGGGACGCGGCGGCGCTGTGGCTCCGGCTGATCGACGTCCCGGCGGCGCTGCGCGCCCGGTCGTGGGCCGCCGAGGACGCGTTCGTCCTGGACGTCGCGGACGAGCGGCTCCCCGGCAACCGCGGCCGGTGGCGGCTCACCACCGGCGCGGCGCCCGACTGCGCGCGGACCGACGCGGCGCCCGACCTGGTGCTGGACGTCGCGGAGCTGGGCGCCGTCTACCTGGGCGGCACGCCGGTGCGGACGCTGGTCCGCGTCGGAACGGTCGCCGAGCGGACGCCCGGCGCGGCGGCGCGCCTCGATGCCGCGCTCGCGGTCCCGTTCGCGCCCTACACCGGCGACAACTTCTGAGCCCGCCGGCCGCACCGCTCACGGCGGCGCTCCCGGACGAGGCGTGTGCGGCGAGCCCCGGCCGCGGGGCTCATCGCCAGAACAGCAGCTTGGCGCTGCCGCCGGTGAGGGTGGCCTCCGCGGCGCCGTGCTGGACGATTTGGAACCGGACGCGGCGTCCGCCCGCGACGGTGTCGGCGGGCAGCGCGTACAGGACGTGGACGTCGGCGCGGGACGCGGTGAGCTCGTGGACGGGCCCGGCATCGAACTTCGCGCTGTCGTCCTCGTGCACCTCGATCGCTCGGGCCCGCAGCAGGGTGCCGGGGGAGACGCCGGCGACGGTCACGGACGCGGTCAGCGCGTAGCGGGCGGGGCCGCGCAGGATGCTCGGCCCGCCGCGGTCCCGGTCCCGGCGGTCGGCGCGGTCGGCGTTCCAGCGCACGGTCGTCCACGCGGCGGGCGGGAGCGGCTGGGCGGCGGCGCCGACCGACACGTAGCCGGGGGCGTCGGGCGACGCCCCGACGAGCCACTGCCCGTAGTCGTCGGCGACCGCGCGGTTGTAGTCGACCGACACGTTGCTGAGCGTGTGCCCGCTGCTGTACTGCCGCAGTTGCGCGCGCCCGTCCCACCGGCCGTCCGACCACGCGTGCGTCTGCCACCCGTAGGCGATCTTGCCGGCGTCGAAGGCGCGGCTGACCGGCCCGTACCCGCCGTACATCCCGGTCCGGCCGCGGCCGAGCACGGACGCGACGCCGTCGAAGTACGCGTCGATCTCGGGCTGCTGGTCGGCGGACGCGTCGAAGTCCACGGCGAAGTAGATCGGGCGGTCGCCGGGCATGCCGCAGTCGGCGGCCCGCGCGGCGGCGTCGCGGGCGTCGGCGGCGCCGGCGTCGCGGCCGTCGAGCGCGCGGGCGGCGCTGGTCTCCCAGACGACGACGAGCCGGATCCCGGCGGCGGACAGCGCCTCGGCCTCGGCCCGGGTCAGGTTCTTGCCGGTCCTGTCGTGCGACACGTAGCGGCAGGCGAAGTCGGCCCCGGCGCTCTTGAGCACGGCGACGCCGGGACGGCCCCAGCCGTAGTCGACGCCGAAGACGGCCATGTGATCCCTCCATGGGTGCGGGAGCACGCGGTCAACGATGGATTCACCGGGTTCAACAGGTCGATTCAACAGGTCGATTCAACAGGGTCCGTCCGTTTCGTCGCAGCCTAATCCGGAGGTTGCTCCCAGGTAAGGGGCGTCCTCCGGCCACGTCGCCGACGGTGGCGACACGCCGACCTGACGCTAGGCGCCGGGACGGTGATCGCTTACAACGGAGCTGATCATGCAGGCTCGCAGGTCAGGGGGAACATCGTGAGCAGAATCAGGGGTGCGGTGGCGGTGCTGGCGGCGGTGCCGCTGGCGGTGGCCGCGCCGGCGCCGGCGGCGGCCGGGCCGAAGCCGCAGAAGAAGCGGAGCGTGGCGCTCGGGACGGACGCGCCCGCGCCGGAGGTCGCGCCCGGCGGCACGTACACGTGGTCGTTCACGGTCACGCCGCGGGGCGGGCGGAAGGCGGCGCGCGCGGTGTTCCGGACGACGCTGCCCGCGTCGCTGGAGTTCGTGTCCGGCAAGGGGTGCGAGGCGGCGAAGCGCAAGGTCGTCTGCGACCTCGGCAAGGTGAAGCCGGGCCGGAAGGCGGCGGGGTCCTTCCGGGCGAAGGTGTCGGCGCGGGCCCTGCCGAAGCGCGAGATCGCGCCGCGCGGCGTCGTGACCTGGGGGAAGGTGCGCGCCGCCCGGGACTTCCCGGCGGTCCGGGTCGCCGGGGCGTCCCGCGCGGAGGCCGCGGTTCTTTAAGCCCGCTTTCGCCGCGCCCTGTTGTGATCGTCCCCGTCGGGTCCGGACGGGCCCGGGACGAACGGAGGGACGAGCATGACGCTCACCAGGCGCATCAAGATCACGTTGGTGGCGGCGGGCGCGGCCGGGGCGGCCGCGTTCGCCGCCGGCGGGATGGCCTTCGCGGGGACGGGCGACGCGCCGCGCACGGAGCTGCGCATCGTCGAGCACGCCGACCCGGCGGGCGCGGTGCCGGCCGGGTACGCGGCCGCGCCCGGGGACGGGGCGTCCGCCGGCGGGAAGGACTGCCCGGACAAGGGCGGCACGTCGCCGGCCGCGGACCCCCGGTGAGCCTCCGCGACACCGCCCGGGCCCCGCGGGGCCCGGGCGGGCCGCCCGGGGCGGGCGGCCCGGAGGCGGCGGCGCTGACGGAACGGCTCCTGTTCGAGACCAAGCGGGTCATCGTCGGGCAGGACCGCATGGTCGAGCGGATGCTCGTCGCGGTCCTGGCGGGCGGCCACTGCCTGCTGGAGGGGGTGCCGGGCGTCGCGAAGACGCTCGCCGCGCAGACCCTCGCGACGGTGGTCGGCGGCTCGTTCGCCCGGCTCCAGTTCACCCCCGACCTCGTGCCGTCCGACATCGTCGGGACGCGCATCTACCGGCCGTCGGAGGAGGCGTTCGACGTCGAGCCGGGCCCGGTGATGGCGAACGTGGTGCTGGCGGACGAGATCAACCGGGCGCCCGCGAAGGTGCAGTCGGCGCTGCTCGAGGTGATGGGCGAGCGGCAGGTCAGCATCGGCGGCCGGACGCTCGCGGTGCCGGACCCGTTCCTGGTCCTGGCGACGCAGAACCCCGTCGAGTCCGAGGGCGTGTACCGGCTCCCGGAGGCGCAGCGCGACCGGTTCCTGCTGAAGATCGACGTCGGCTACCCCTCCGAGGAGGAGGAGTTGGCGATCCTGTACCGGATGAGCGTCGACCCGCCCGCGGCGTCCCGCCTGCTGGACCCGCCGCGGCTCGCGGAGCTGCGGCGCGCGGCCGACCGGGTGTTCGTGCACGACGAGGTCGCCCGGTACGCGGTGCGGCTGATCGGCGCCACCCGGGACCCGGCCCGGTACGGGGCGCCCGAACTGGCGCGGCTGCTCACCTACGGGGCGGGCCCGCGCGGGACCCTCGGCCTCGTCGCCGCCGGGCGGGCGCTCGCGCTGCTGCGCGGCCGCGACTACGTGCTGCCCGCGGACGTCCGCGACCTGTGCGGGGACGTCCTCGCGCACCGGCTCGTCCCGTCGTTCGACGCGCTCGCCGACGAGGTGCCGCCCCGCGCGATCGTCGAGCGGATCGCGGCGGTCGTCCCGCAGCCGCGGCTGGCGCCCCGCGACGGCGACCCCGGCACGGACGGGCTCGGCGGGACCGGCGGGACCGGCGCGCCGGGCCCCGGCGGGGCGGAGGGGGGTCGGGCGGCGTGACGGCTCCCCGACTGCGCGGCCTCGCGCCCGAGCAGGCGCTGCGCCGGCTGGAGATCGTCATCGTGCGGCGGCTCGACGGGCTGCTGCAGGGCGACCACCTCGGCCTGGTGCCGGGCCCCGGCTCCGAGCCGGCGGAGGGGCGCGCGTACGCCCCGGGCGACGACGTCCGCGCGATGGACTGGTCGCTGACGGCCCGGACGGCCGCGCCGCACGTGCGGGACCGCGTCGCCGACCGGGAGCTGGAGACGTGGGCGCTGGTCGACGCGACCGCGAGCATGGACTTCGGCACCGGGCGGGTCGAGAAGCGCGACCTGGCGGTGGCGGCGGTCGCGGCCGTCGGGTTCCTCACCGACCGCGCCGGCAACCGGATCGGCGCGCAGGTCGTCGGGGGCGCGGGGGCGCGGCTCGTCCCGCCCCGGACCGGCCGCCCGCACCTGCTCGCGCTGCTGCGGGTGCTGCTGGACGCGCCCCGCACCCCGCAGGACGCCCCGGACGGCCGGTACCTCGGCGCGGGCGCGGACCTGCTGCGCCGCACGGCCGGGACCCGCCGCGGCCTCGCGGTCGTCGTGTCCGACTTCCTGGAGCCCCCGGAGAGCTGGGAGCGTCCGCTGCGGCTGCTGGCGGTGCACCACCAGGTCCTCGCGGTCGAGGTTGTCGACCCGCGCGAGCTGACGCTGCCGGACGTCGGGGTCCTCACGGTCGTCGACCCGGAGTCGGGGCGGCGGCGGGACGTGCCGACGGCGAGCCGCCGGCTGCGGGAGCGGTACGCGGCGGCGGCCCTGGAGCAGCGCGCCGCGGTCGCGGCGGGGCTGCGGCGGGCGGGCGCCGCGCACCTGCGGCTGCGCACCGACGGCGACTGGGTGCGCGACATCGCCCGGCACGTGCTGGCGCAGCGGCGCCTCGCCGCGGCGGCGCCCGGCCCGGTCCCGGGAGGCGCGTCGTGACGTTCCTGTCGCCCGAGCGGCTGCTCCTGGCGGTCGCGCTCGCCGGGCTCGCCGCCGCGTACGTCGTGATGCAGCTGCGGCGCGGCCGGTACGCGGCCCGGTTCACCAACCTCGCGCTGCTGGAGAAGGTCGCGCCGCTGCGGCCCGGCTGGCGGCGGCACGTCCCGGCGGCGGCGTTCCTGCTGATGATGGGCCTGCTCGTCACCGGGTTCGCGCGCCCGGCGGCGGACGTCCGGGTGCCGCGCGAGCAGGCGACGATCATGCTGGCGGTGGACGTGTCCAGCTCGATGGAGGCGGAGGACGTCGAGCCGGACCGGCTGACGGCGGCGCAGCGCGCCGCCCGCGCGTTCCTCGACGGCCTGCCCGGCCGGTTCAACGTCGGGCTCGTCGCGTTCGCCGGGTCGGCGTCGGTGACGGTGCCGCCGACGACCGACCGGCGCGCCGTCCGGTCCGGCATCGACGGGCTGGCGCTCGGCCCGCGCACCGCGATCGGCGAGGGCGTGTTCGCCTCGCTGCAGGCGGTCTCCGACTTCGGGGCGCAGTTCGGCGAGGAGGCCCCGCCCGCGCACGTGGTCCTGCTGTCCGACGGCACGAACACCGCCGGGCGCACGCCGGAGGAGGCGGCGCGGCGCGCCGTGCAGTCCGGGGTGCCGGTCTCGACGATCGCGTACGGCACCGCCGAGGGCGTCATCTACCAGAACGGGACGCCGCTGCCGGTGCCGGTGGACGGGCCCGCGCTGGAGCGGCTCGCGCAGGAGACCGGCGGCGGGTTCTACGAGGCCGCCAGCGGCGACGAGCTGCGGCAGGTCTACGCGGACATCGGCAGCACGGTCGGGTACCGCGTCGAGCAGCGCGAGATCTGGGCCTGGTTCGTCGGGGCGGGCCTGGTCGCCGCGTGCATCGCGGCGCTGACGTCGCTGCTCTGGTTCTCCCGCATCCCCTGATCCCACGAGGGAGTCGACATGAGACACGGCGACACGAGACACGGCGACACCGGCCCCCGCCACGCCGAGCACGACCCCACCGGCGACCACGACGACGGCCACGGCGCCACGGGCCACGGCGCGACCGGCTACGGCTACGGCGCAACCGGGTACGGCGACGACGGCCACGGCGGCGGGGTGGGCTGGCGGCGTGCGGGGGACGGCCGCATCGGGTTGGGCGAACCGCACGGGCCGGACTTCGCGCCGCCGCAGCCGCCGCCGGCCGTGCGGCCCGCGGCGGCGTGGCCGCAGGCCGTCCCGCCGGTCGCGCCGCCGCCCGGGCGGGCGGGCCGGCCGGGACGGCGCCCGCGCGGGGTGGTCGTGACGGCGATCGCCGCCGCGGCCGTCACCGGCGCGCTGGCGGGGACGGCCGGGGCCGTGCTCGTGCGGGACGGCGGGGCGTCGGTCGTCACGCAGTCGGCGGCCGGGCCGGTGGACGGCGCGGGCGACCTCAGCGGGGTCGCGGCGCGCGTCCTGCCGAGCGTCGTCCAGATCGAGGCCGCGTCGGGCGGCGGGAGGAGCGGCGGGTCGGGCTTCGTGATCGACGGGGCCGGGCACGTCCTGACGAACGCGCACGTCGTGGGCGGGAGCGACGACGTCACCGTGGTGCTCCCGGACCGGCGGCGGCTGGACGCGCGCGTCGTCGGCTCCGACACCGCGAACGACCTCGCCGTGCTGGCCGTCCCGGCGTCCGAGGCGCCGCCCCCGCTGACGTTCGGCCGGTCCGCCGACGCGCGGGTCGGGGACCCGGTGCTGGCGATCGGGTCGCCGCTCGGGCTGGCCGGGACGGTCACCGCCGGGGTCGTCAGCGCGCCGCGCCGCGAGGTGCGGCTCGGCCCCCGCGAACGGCAGATCGCGTTGCAGACCGACGCGTCCATCAACCCGGGCAACTCGGGCGGGCCGCTGGTGAACGCGCGCGGCGAGGTCATCGGGGTGAACACCGCCATCGCGACGGTGCGCGGCGGCGGGTCGATCGGCATCGGGTTCGCGATCCCGGCGGACCGGGCGGTGGACGGCGTCCGCCGCATCGTCGGCTGAACCGGGGCGAACGAGGAAGCGGGGGAGGATAGCGTCACGCCATGCGAGTGCTCGTGGTGGAGGACGAGGAGGACCTCGTCGAGGCGCTCCGGTACGGCCTGGTCCGTGCGGACTACGCGGTGGACGTGGCGTACGACGTGGACGAGGCGTCGCAGAAGCTGTACGCGGCGTCCTACGACCTGATGATCCTGGACCTGAACCTGCCGGACGGCGACGGGTTCGACCTGTGCCGGGCCGTCCGGGCCGGGGAGCTGGACGGCGAGAGCGGCCCCGACCTGCGGATCCTCATGCTGACCGCGCGGGACCGGCTCGCCGACCGGGTCCGCGGCCTGGACGAGGGCGCGGACGACTACCTGGTCAAGCCGTTCGCGTTCCCGGAGCTGCTGGCGCGGGTGCGGGCGCTGCTGCGGCGCGACAGCGGCGGCGGGTCGGCGGTGTGGACGGTCGGCGAGCTGCGGCTCGACACCGGCCGCCGCGAGGCGTCCCGCGCCGGGCGGCGGCTGAACCTCTCCCCGAAGGAGTTCGCGGTGCTGCGGTACCTGATGAGCCGCCCCGGCCAGGTCGTGTCGCCCGAGGACCTCCTCGAGCACGTGTGGGACGAGAACGCCGACCCGTTCACCAACACCGTGCGGGTGACGGTCGGGACGCTGCGCCGCAAGCTCGCCGGGGACGGCGAGGACCCGCTGATCGAGACGGTCGTCCGGCACGGCTACCGCCTCCGCGACGCCACGCGAGGGGAGGCGTGATGCCCGCGTTCCGGATGCGGCGCCCGCCGCTGCCCGGGTTCGCCCAGTCGATCCGGTTCCGGCTGACCGTGCTGTACTCGACGCTGCTGTTCGCCGTGACCGCGCTCGTCCTCGGCGGGACCTACCTCGCGGTCGTCCGCAGCACCGAGGCGCAGCCGATCACCGAGACCTACCAGGCGCAGAAGTACGTCGGCGGCGTGCGGCTCGGCGACGTGGAGGTCGTCAAGGTGCAGCAGGTGGAGGAGGCCGTCAACTACGAGACGCGCCGCACCCTGCGCAACTACTCGCTCGGGACGCTCGGCGGGCTGCTGGTCGCCAGCCTCGGCATCGGCTGGGTGCTGGCGGGCCGGGCGCTGAAACCGGTCCGCGCCATCGCCCGCGCCGCCGAGGAGATCCAGGCCACCGACCTGTCCCGCCGCATCCGGCTGTCCGGGCCGCGCGACGAGCTGCGCGAGCTCGCCGACACCGTCGACTCGATGCTCGACCGCCTCGACAGCGCGTTCCAGTCGCAGCGGCGGCTGATCGACGACGCGTCGCACGAGCTGCGCAGCCCGCTCGCGATCATCCGCGCGAACCTCGACACCGTGCTCAGCGCGCCGGACGCCGACGAGCCCGACCGGCGCCGCGCCGTGGACGTCGTCGACCGCGCGACCACCCGCATGACGCGGCTCGTGGAGGACCTGCTGGCCACGGCCCGCCGCTCGGCGCCCGCGCTGGAGGACACCGACGTCGACCTCGCGGTCGTGGCGCGGGAGGCCGCCGAGGAGTTCGGCTCGCTCGCGTCCGTCCGGCGGCTGGCCCTGGAGCACCGGATCCGGGACGGCCTCGTGCTGATCGGCGACCACGACGCGCTGCGCCGCGCCGTCGGGAACCTGCTGTCGAACGCGGTGCGGCTGGCGCCCGAGGGGTCGGTGATCACGGTCGGGGCCGGGGCGTCCGGCGGCTGGCTGTGGGCGGCGGTCGCCGACACCGGCCCCGGGCTGGCGCCGCACGAGCAGGACCGCGTCTTCGACCGGTTCTACCGGGGCGCGCAGGACCGCCGGACGCGCGACCACGACCGCCGGACGGGCGACCGCCGCACGGGCCTGGGGCTCGCGATCGTCCGGCAGATCGTGGAGACGCACCACGGGCACGTCCGGCTGTTCTCCGCGGAGGGCGAGGGGAGCACGTTCGTCCTGTGGTTCCCGAGCGAGGGGAGCGGCCCGCGGAGCGCGGCACCGCCCGAGAGGAACCCCCTCGACTCCCCGCTCGGCTCCGGGCCCGACTCCCCGTCCGGTTCGCCGCCCTCCGGCTGACCCGCGGTGCGAGCACCGCCGCCCGGGTACGAGGATGGAGTCATGCGTCTACGGATCTTCACCGAGCCCCAGCAGGGGGCGAGCTACGAGACACTGCTGACCGTCGCGAAGGCGGCCGAGGACCTCGGTTTCGACGCCTTCTTCCGTTCGGACCACTACACCAAGATGGGCGACGTGACGGGCGAGCCGGGCCCGACCGACTCGTGGGTCACGCTCGGCGCCCTCGCGCGCGAGACGAGCCGGATCCGCCTGGGCACGCTGGTGACGGCCGCGACGTTCCGCCTGCCCGGCCCGCTGGCGATCTCCGTCGCGCAGGTCGACCAGATGAGCGGCGGCCGCGTCGACTTCGGCCTCGGCACCGGCTGGTTCGAGGAGGAGCACGCCCACTACGGCATCCCGTTCCCCAGCCTGAACGAGCGGTTCGAGAAGCTCGAGGAGCAGCTCCAGATCTGCAAGGGGCTGTGGGGGACGCCGTCCGGCGAGACGTTCTCGTTCAGCGGCGACCACTACACGCTCACCGACTCGCCCGCGCTGCCGAAGCCCGCGCAGGCCGGCGGCCCGCCGGTGCTGGTCGGCGGGTTCGGCGCGAAGCGCACCCCGCGCCTCGCCGCGACGTACGCCGACGAGTACAACGTGCCGTTCCACCGGCTCGACGACACGGGCGCGGCGTTCGAGCGCGTCCGGGCGGCCGTCCGGGACGCGGGCCGGACCCGGCCGATGGTGTACTCGGCCGCGCAGGTGGTGTGCTGCGGGCGGGACGAGGCCGAGGTGCGGCGCCGCGCGGACGCGATCGGGCGGGAGCCCGAGGAGCTGCGGGAGAACGGCCTGGCGGGCACCCCGCAGGAGCTCGTCGACAAGATCGGCCGGTTCGGCGAGCTGGGCGCCGAGCGGCTCTACCTCCAGGTGCTCGACCTGTCCGACCTGGAGCACCTGGAGCTGATCGCCGCCGAGGTGATGGGCAAGCTCTGACCGGCAAGCTCTGACCGGCGAGCTCTGACCGGCGAGCTCTACCGGGGCGCCGGCGGCCCGGCGGGGAGGGCGCTCCTCCCCGCCGGGTCAGCCGAACACGCGCTGGAAGGCGACGTGCCTCGGGGCGCCCGGGGCGGTGTCCCACACGGCGAACACGACGTGCTCGAACCGGTCGGCGAACGGGCCGCCCGGCCGCAGCGCGCGGGCGAACGTCTCGGCGACCTCGGCCGGGTCGTTGCGGAACACCCCGCAGCCCCACGCCCCCAGCACGATGCGCCGGTGCCCGTTGGCGAGCGCCGCCGCGAGCACCTTGCGGGCGCGGACGTCCAAAACCCGCGGCAACTCGGCGATCTTCTCCGGGTCGCGGATCGCGCCCCGGTTCGGGGCCGGGGACGTCAGGAACGCGACCTCGTAGGGTTCCTCCAGCAGGACGCCCCGGTCGTCGCGGAACACCGGGACGCCCGGCGAGTAGATCATGTGGTCGCTGTACAGCAGGTCGCGCTGCTCGCGGTGGAAGGCGTAGTACTGCTGCGCCGAGGTCAGCGACGCGTACAGCCCGGACGACCGGGCGAGGCCCTCCTCCTGGGCGTGCGCGCCGTTGAGGAAGCCGCCGCCGGGGTTCTTCGCGGACGCGAAGTTCAGCGCGAGCGGGACGGCGTCCGGGGCGACGAGCCGCCGGGCGGCGGCGAGCGTCGTCTCCTCGGTGACCTCGATGCGGGTGCCCGCGCCGGCGGGCTCGTCCGCGGCCTTCCGCAGGAGGGCGTCCAGGTCGTCGGGCCGGTACAGGACGGTGCCGCGCCTGGCCCGCTCGATGCTCGCGGCGACCGGGACGGTGCGCCCGGACGGGGCACGGTACTCGCCCCGCTCGATGATCGCGACGGTCTCCTGCGCGACGGAACGCCGTGGGTGTCTGCTCATGATGCCCCGGATTGTCACGGTCCGGGCGGGCGGTCCGCAAACGCTTTTCGCGCCGGGCGGCCTACCGTCCGTGACCACCGGGAAGCCGTGAGAAACGTAACGTAGGCCCTTGACCTGCGAATTGTCACAAAATGATCACCTTTGTCGGGCGGGATCTGCCATGCTGAGCACGCTATGCAACGTCCACGATCTCGCTCCCGCCGCCGTCCCCAGCGACCTTCCGGGGACGCCGGAACACAACCTCCGCATCAGGCCGGACCGCAACCCCCGTACCCGCCGGGCCAGGCCCCGGGGCACCCGTTCGAGCAGGCTCACGGGTACCCGCCGCAGCACGATCCGGCGCCGCGGCCGCCCTTCCCGCCCGCGGACCCGCACGCGTACGAGCAGGCACCGGACGGCCCGCCGGGGCCGAGGCGGGGACGGCCGTCCCGGCGGCGCGCGCACCCCGCCGGACCGACGTCCGACGACCCGCCCGGCCCGGCGACGACCGAGGGGTTCGAGGACGAACTCGACCGGGCGTTCGCGGGGGCCCGCCGCAACCGGGCCGTCGGCCTGGCCGTCGGCGGCGTCGCGCTCGTCCTGGCGGCCGTCCTCGGCATCGCCGCGCTCGTCGCCTGGTACCCGGGCGGGACGGACTCCGCGTCGGCCGCGCCGCACCCGAGCGGCGAGGGCGGGGCGAAGGCGTCGGCGAGCGCGGCGCCCAGCGCCGCCCCGACGACCACCGCGCCGCCGTACATCCCGCGGAAAGGCACCGGGAAGTTCACCGTCGCCGAAGGGGCCGGGGTGACCGGGGAGGGCACCAAGGTCATGCGGTACATGGTCGCGGTGGAGGGCGGCCTCAAGCAGGACGTGAACGACTTCGCCGAGGAGGTCGACGGCATCCTCGGCGATCCGCGCGGCTGGACGGCCCAGGGCAAGTGGGCGTTCCAGCGCGTCGACTCCGGAGCGCACGAGTTCGTCGTGAAGCTGTCCTCGCCGGCGACGACCGACAAGCTGTGCGCCGCCTACGGGATGGACACCGAAGGCGAGGTCAACTGCCGCGCCGGCAAGCAGGTCGTCGTGAACCTCAAGCGCTGGCTGCTGCTGACGAAGTACTACAAGGGACGCCCGCACGAGTACCACGCGCTGACCATCAACCACGAGGTCGGGCACCGGCTCGGCTTCGGGCACATGACGTGCGGCGGCAAGGGCGAGCCGGCGCCGGTGATGATGCAGCAGATCTACGGGCTGAAGGGCTGCGTGGCGAACCCCTGGCCCTTCGACGAGAACGGCGCGTACATCAAGGGCCCGGCCGTGCCCTGACCGGAAAAAGGGGATGCGGGAGCTCACCCCCGGTGGGCCACACTTGGCGGGTGCTTCTGACGATCACCACGACCCTGAGCCCGGCGAGCGATCTGGGCTTCCTGCTGCACAAGCACCCGGACCGGGTGCAGGCGTTCGACCAGGCGTACGGGACGGCGCACGTCTTCTACCCCGAGGCGGACGAGCGGCGCTGCACGGCGGCGCTGCTGCTCGACGTCGACCCGGTCCGGCTCGTCCGCACGCGCGGCAGAGGCACGCCGGACTTCTCCCTCGGCCAGTTCGTCAACGACCGCCCGTACGCGGCGTCGTCGCTGCTCGCGTCGGCGATGGCGCAGGTGTTCCGCACGGCGATGCGCGGGCGCTGCGACGCCCGCCCGGACCTGGCGGAGGCGCCGATCCCGCTGGAGATCGCGCTCCCGGCGCTGCCGTGCCGCGGCGGCCGGGGGCAGGCCGAGCGGTTCTTCCGGCCGCTCGGGTGGGACGTGTCGGCCGAACCGGTCCCGCTCGACCCCGAGTTCCCCTCCTGGGGCGACTCCCGGTACGTGACCCTCACGCTGACCGGGACCGTCCGGCTCGCCGACGCGCTGAACCAGCTGTACGTGCTGCTGCCCGTCCTGGACGACGCCAAGCACTACTGGGTGGCGTCCGACGAGGTGGACAAGCTGGTCCGGGCGGGGGAGGGGTGGCTCGCGACGCACCCCGACCGCGGCCCGATCACCCGCCGCTACCTGGCGAACCGCCGCGCGCTCGTCCGGGCCGCGCTGGGCCGGCTGGCCGACGCGGAGGGCGCGCCCGACGACGCGCTCGACCCCGTCGAGATCGACGAGGAACCGGCGACCGACACCGGCGAGACCGGCGAGACCGGCGCGACCGGCGAGACCGCGGGGAGCGGCGACGGCGCGGAGGCGGCGGCGGAGGAGCGGCCGCTCCCGCTCGCCGAGCGGCGGATCCGCGCGGTGGCGGACGCGCTGCGCGAGGAGGACGCGGGCAGCGTCATCGACCTCGGCTGCGGCTCGGGCAAGCTGCTCGCGCGGCTGCTGAAGGACGGCGCGGTCGCGCGGGTCGCCGGGGCGGACGTGTCGTTCCGCGCCGTCGAGCACGCGCGGCGGCGGCTGCGGCTCGACCGGCCCGGCCCGTCCCGCCACCGCGAGCGGGTCGGCGACCTGTTCCAGGGCGCCCTCACCTACGCCGACGACCGGTTCGGCGGGTACGACGCGGCGGTGCTGATGGAGGTCGTCGAGCACATCGACCCGCCGCGCCTCGGCGCCGTCGAGAAGGTGGTGTTCGGGCACGCCGCGCCCCGCGTCGTCGTGGTGACGACGCCGAACGCCGAGCACAACGTCCGCTACGAGGGCATGGCGCCCGGCGCGATGCGGCACCCCGACCACCGGTTCGAGTGGACGCGCGCCGAGTTCCGCGCGTGGGCCGACCGGGTCGCCGCCGCGCACGGCTACCGCGTCCGGCACGTACCGGTCGGCGACGACGACCCCGAGGTCGGCGCCCCGACGCAGATGGGAGTGTTCACCCGATGACCGGCCGTGAGATCCGGCTTCCCGCGATGGGCCTCGTCGTGCTGGTCGGCGTGTCCGGCTCCGGGAAGTCGCACTTCGCCCGCAAGCACTTCACGCCGACCCAGATCGTGTCGTCCGACTTCTGCCGCGGCGTCGTCTCCGACGACGAGAACGACCAGTCGGCCACCGGCGACGCGTTCGACCTGCTGCACTACATCGTCGGCAAGCGGCTGCGGCGCGGCCTGCTGACCGTCGTGGACGCCACGAACGTGCAGGTCAAGGCACGGCAGCAGCTTCTCGCGCTGGCGAAGGAGCACGACGTGCTCGCGGCGGCGATCGTGCTGGACGTGCCGGAGGGCGTCGCCGCCGCGCGCAACGCCGCCCGGCCCGACCGCGCGGACCTGCCCGCGCACGTCCTGCCGCGGCAGCGCCGCGAGCTGCGCCGCGGCCTGCGGTCGCTCGGCCGCGAGTTCCGCCGCGCGTACGTGCTGAACGGCGTCGAGGAGATCGACGCCGCCGTCGTCACGTACGAGAAGCCGTGGAACGACCGGCGGGAGCTGACCGGGCCGTTCGACGTCATCGGCGACGTGCACGGCTGCCGCGCCGAACTGGAGGACCTCCTCGCCGGGCTCGGCTACGAGATCGAGCACGACGCCGAAGGCCGCGCGGTCGGCGCGAACCACCCGGGCGGGCGGACGGCCGTGTTCGTCGGCGACCTCGTCGACCGCGGCCCCGACACCCCGGGCGTCCTGCGGCTCGCGATGGGCATGGTGGCGGCCGGGCAGGCGCTGTGCGTGTCCGGGAACCACGAGGCGAAGCTCGCCAAGGCGCTGCGCGGCCGGAAGGTGCGGGTCGCGCACGGCCTCGCCGAGTCGCTGGAGCAGCTCGCCCGCGAGCCCGAGGAGTTCCGCGCCGACGCCCTGCGGTTCATGGACGGACTCATCAGCCACTACGTCCTGGACGGCGGCAGGCTCGTCGTCGCCCACGCGGGACTGAAGGAGGACTACCACGGCCGCGCGTCCGGACGCGTCCGGTCGTTCGCCCTCTACGGCGACACCACGGGCGAGACGGACGAGTACGGGCTGCCCGTCCGGTACCCGTGGGCGCGCGACTACCGCGGCGAGGCCATGGTCGTGTACGGGCACACCCCGGTCCCGGACGCCGAGTGGATCAACAACACGATCTGCCTCGACACCGGCGCGGTGTTCGGCGGCCGGCTCACCGCCCTCCGCTACCCCGAGCGCGAGCTGTTCTCCGTCCCGGCGCGCGACACCTGGTACGCGCCCGTCCGGCCGCTGGCGGCGCCGCCGTCCGGGACCGGAGCCGGCGGGCAGCGCGAGAGCGACTTCCTGCAGATCAAGGACGTCATGGACAACACGGGCGTCCAGACGCGGCTGATGGGCCGCGTCACCGTCCGGGAGGAGAACGCCCTCGCGGCGCTGGAGGTGATGAGCCGGTTCGCGGTCGACCCGCGCTGGCTCGTCTACCTGCCGCCGACGATGGCGCCCGCGGAGACGTCGGCGCTGCCCGGCCACCTGGAGCACCCGGCGGAGGCGCTCGCCGCCTACCGCGACAAGGGCGTCCTGCGGGTGGTGTGCGAGGAGAAGCACATGGGCTCGCGGGCGGTCGCGGTGGTGTGCCGCGACGCGTCCGTCGCCGCCGCGCGGTTCGGCGTGAACGACGGGACGGCCGGCGCCCTGTACACCCGCACCGGCCGCGCGTTCTTCCGCGACCCCGCCCGGACGGACGCGGCGCTGGCGCGGCTGCGCGCCGCGATCGGCGCCGCCGGGCTGTGGGACGAGCTCGGCACCGGCTGGCTCGTCCTGGACTGCGAGCTGCTGCCGTGGTCGGCGAAGGCGATGGACCTCATCCGCACCCAGTACGCGGCGACCGGCGCCGCCGCCCGCGCGTCCCTGCCGGTGGCGGCGGACCTGCTGGCCCGCGCCGAGCGCCGCGGCCTCGACGTCGGCGGGCTGCGCGGGCACGTCGACCGGCGCGCCGCGAACGCCGCCCGGTTCCGCGACGCGTACGCCCGCTACTGCTGGGACGTGGACGCGGACGGGCTCGGCGGCCTCGGCATCGCGCCGTTCCAGGTCCTGGCGGGGGAGGACCGGGCATGGGCGACCGCCCGCGACCACGACTGGCACATGGAGGTCGCCGGGCGGCTCGCGGACGCCGACCCGACGGGGTTCGTGCGGCGGACCGGTTCGCTGGTCGCCGACCTGACCGCGCCGGACGCGGACGCCGCCGTCGCCGAGTGGTGGGAGAAGCTGACCGCGGCGGGCGGCGAGGGCATGGTCGTCAAGCCGCTCGGCCCGTTCCCCGCCGACGTCAAGATCCAGCCGGGGACCAAGTGCCGGGGCCGCGAGTACCTGCGGATCATCTACGGCCCGGACTACACCGAGCCGGAGAACCTGGAGCGGCTGCGCGGCCGGTCGCTCGGCCGCAAGCGGTCCCTCGCGATGCGGGAGCACGCGCTCGGCCTGGAGGCGCTCGACCGGCTCACCGGCCGGGAGCCGCTGTGGCGGGTGCACCAGGCCGTCTTCGCGGTGCTGGCGCTGGAGTCGGAGCCGGTCGACCCCCGCCTCTGACGGCGGGCACGGCCGGCGGGCACGGAAGGCGGCACGGGAAGGCGGGCGCGAAAAAGCGGCCGTGCGGTCGCCGCTCCCCTGAGGAGCGGGCCGCACGGCCGTCGCCGTGCGCGGGCGTCAGGTGGAGAACAGCATGTGGAACACGCTGCCGCCGTAGGGGCGGTGGTGGTGCGCGCCATGGTGGTGGTGGTGCACCTGCGGCGCCGCCGCCGGCGCGCTCCACCCCGGGGTCGCGGGCGCGGCCGGCGCGGCCGGCGGCGCGGCCCGGTACTGGGCCTCCATCTGGCTGAGGGCCTCCAGCTCGCCGTAGTCGAGGAAAATGCCCCGGCACGCGTCACACTGTTCGATGTGAACGCCGCTCCGGGTGTAGGTCCGCATCACGCCACGGCACTTAGGGCAGTGCATCGCGTTGTCATCCCTTCCGTTATGGAACCCCAGGTAGAGGCTAAATCTAGGGCAGGTTCCCCGTCACGTCATGCCGGTTCTCCGCCGATTTCGATGCAGGCCATTCTCCTGCAGGCGTCGACCATCGCCTCCTCGGGTCCGTCCAGCGGTCGATCGCCCTTCCTCGCGGATTGGACGCACGTCGCGGCGATCTGGATCGCCAAACTTCGCGCGGGTATGTCCAGGGCCGCCCACGGGTCGCCGTCCGGCGGGACCGCCGGGCCCCCGGCGTCCCGGTAGGCGCCGAGGAACCGCTCCCACTCGGCCGGGTCCAGCACGCCGGCGCAGTACAGCGCCGCAGGGCGCGCGAGGTCCCAGGCGGGGTCGCCGCGGCCCAGGTCCTCGATGTCGATGAGGCGCCAGCCGTCCCGCGCGCGGACCATCTGCCCGAGGTGCCAGTCGCCGTGCACGACGCACTCCCGGGCGCGCGGCGGCTCGGCGCCCTCGCCGCGGATCCACGCGGGCAGCCCGGCGAACGCGCGCCGCACCGCGTCCTCCGCCGGTCCCGCCCCGAGCCGCCCGACCAGCCGCGCGACCCGCTCCGGACGCCCCCAGGACGGCGCGCCGGCCGGGACGGGCACCCGGTGCAGCGCGGCGAGCAGCCGCGCGCCCTCCTCCCACGGCAGGTCCCGCGCCGGGTCCACCGGCTCCCCGTAGGGCGCGACGGTCACCGTCCGGCCGTCCGCGTCGACCGGAGGCCCGGCCGGGCCCAGCAGGATGTGCGGCAGCGCCGCCGCCAGCCGGATCCGGTCGGCGAACTCCGGCCCGAGCTCCCGGTCGGGCTGGTGCGCCTTGACCGCGACGTCGCCGACCCGCACCACCAGCACGCCGTGCCGGTCGTAGAGCGTCACCGCCGCGGCCGCCGCGGCCGCCGCGTCCGGCGGGCCGCCGCCGATCTCGACGAGCCGGGCGAACAGCGCGGACCGGGCGGCCGGAGCTGACTGGGGGGTTTCGGTCTGCACCCGGACAGTCAACCACCCGGCGCCGCACCGTGCCCGACAGGTTTGCGTGACAGCCCGAGGACGCACGCGGTCGCGGCCGCCGCGAACAGCGCCAGCGCCGCGCAGACGATCCGCAGCGCGTCGGTGTAGTGCGACCCGGTCAGCCGGTCCCCGCTGAGCGCCGCGAGCGCCGCGCCCACCACCGCGATCCCGACGGTCTCGGTGGCCAGCCGCGCCGTCGAGAACATCCCGGCCGCCGTCCCGGCCTGCTCCGGCCGCACGACCGTCACCGCCAGGCCGTCCAGCAGCCCGGTGGACAGCCCGAACCCGGCCCCGGTCAGCGCCAGCGGCACGGCCAGCGCCCACGGCGTGCTGCCCGGCCCGATCGTCACCAGCAGCAGCGCGCCCACGCCCGTCACCGCCACCGACCCGGCCACCACGGCGCCCGCCGGGAGCCGCTTGGCGAGCGCCGTCCCGGCCATCGGCAGCACCACGGTCGGCGCCGTCAGCATCAGCAGCCACACGCCCGCCTCGCCCGCGTCCAGCCCCACCACGGCGATCAGGTACGACGGCAGGTACACCAGCAGCGGCACCAGCACGAACACGATCGACCCCGCCGCCACCGCGTACGACGAGAACTTCGGGTTCGCGAGCAGCCCGAGCTCGAACATCGGGTCGTCCGCGCGCCGCTCCACCGCGACGAACGCCGCCGCCAGCGCCCCCGCCGCCGCGAAGCCGCCCAGCACGAGCGGGCCGCCGAACCCGCGCTCGCCGCCCTCCACGATCGAGGTGATCAGCGCCAGCAGCGCGGCCGTGAACAGCCCCGCGCCCGCCCAGTCGATGCGCCGTCCGGCGTCGCCCCGCGCCCCGGGCAGCACCGGGACGAGCACCAGCACCAGCCCCGCGACGGCCGCCGGCACCCCGAACGCGGCCCGCCAGCCCAGCGTCTCCACCAGCAGCCCGCCGACCGTCGGCCCGAACGCCAGGCCCATGCCGAGCACGGTCCCGAGCGCCCCGAACGCCCGCGTCCGCGCCGCCCCGTGGAACGTCGCCGCCAGGATCGCCGACCCGCCCGTCGCGGCCGCCGCGGCGCCCACGCCGCCGAGCGCCCGCACCGCGTTCAGCGTCAGCACGTCCCGGGACGCCGCCGCGGCGAGGCCCGTCGCGCAGAACAGGGCCACGCCGCCGATGAAGATGCGCCGCCGGCCCGCGACGTCCGCGAGCGAGCCCATCGCGACCAGGAAGCTCGCGAAGCACGCGTTGTACCCGGTGATCACCCACTGCGACGCGGTCAGCCCGGCGCCGAGGTCGTCCCGGATGTCCGGCAGCGCCACCGACGCCCCCGTGATCGTCAGCGGGAACGTGAACGACGAGAGCAGGACGACGCCCAGGACGATCGCGTTGCCCCTCAGTGCCCCGTGCTCCCGTCGATGCGCTCGCGCAGCAGGTCCGCGTGGCCGTTGTGGCGCGCGTACTCCTCCACCATCGACCAGTACACCCAGCGCAGGCTCATCTCCTCGCCGCGCCGCGGGTCGAGGTAGGTCTCGTCGAGGGACCGGCCCGCCGTCGCCCGCCGGCACGCCTCGATCTCCGCGGTGTACACGGCCAGGTCGGCCTCCGCGTCGGCGTCCTCGACCCGGAACTCCGCCACGAGGTCGTCGTCCGACACGTACAGGTACTCGACCTTCTCCCCGGCGAACCGCGTCCGGAACCAGTCGCGCTCGACCTCCGCCATGTGCCGGACGAGCCCCAGCAGCGACAGCTCGGACGGCTCGACGCAGCGCAGCTTGAGCTGCTCCGCCGTCAGCCCGGCGCACTTCCACAGCAGCGTCTCGCGGTGGTGGTCGAGCCAGGCGTCGGCGAGCGAGCGCTCGTCGCCGGTCAGGTGGTCGGCCCAGGGATGGGAGCGGGTCACGGTGGGAGCGGTCCACGTCATGGTTCCACTATGTCGGAGTAGATCCCGGTATGCAGGCACATATCCGGGTAGGGGGTGCGCCTGCCGGAACGGGCTCGCCATCGCAGGGGGAACCATGCCCGACGCGACACTGACCTTCATCGGGAACGCCACGACCATCATCCGGTACGGGCCGTTCACGCTGCTCACCGATCCGAACTTCCTGCGCCGCGGCGACCGCGCGTACCTCGGCTACGGCCTCTCCAGCGAACGCCTCCGCGACCCCGCGATCACCGTGGACGACCTGCCCGCCGTCGACGCCGTCGTCCTGTCCCACCTGCACGACGACCACTGGGACCCCGTCGCCGAAAGGCACCTCGACCGCGGCCTGCCCGTCCTCACCACCGGCGCCGCCGCCCGGACGCTGAACGGCCGCGGCTTCCGGGAGGCCGTCGGCCTGCGGACCTGGGAGGGCCAGCCGCTCGTCAAGGGCGACCACCGCGTCACCGTCACCGCGATGCCCGGACGGCACGCGCCCGGCCCGCTGCGGCACGCCCTGCCGCCCGTCATGGGCGCCCTGCTGGAGTTCGGCCCGCGCGCCGGCGACCCCGAACTCCGCATGTACATCAGCGGCGACACGCTCATGCACGACGCCGTCGCCGAGATCGCCCGCAGGTACCCGCGGATCGACGCGGGCGTCGTCCACCTGGGCGGAACGAAGCTGCTCGGCCTGCTCACCGTCACGATGGACGGACGGCAGGGCGCCCGCTGGCTCAGCACGTCCGGCTGCGCCACCGTCGTGCCCGTCCACTACGACGACTACACCGTGTTCAAGTCGCCGCTGTCGGACTTCGAGGGCGAACTCCACCGGCGCGGCATGGACGCCCGCCTCCGCAGCGTCGAGCGCGGCGGCACGGTCCCGATCGTCCCGCGGAGCCGGATCAGCGCCCGCGCGCCCGGCTGACCCGCCCGCCGCCCGTCGTACGCGGTGGACAGCACGATGCGGGAGTCGGTCTCGCCGTGCTCGCCGAGCCGCTCCAGGACCCCCTCCAGACGCGGCACCGGCGCGGCGGGGGACGGGCTCAGCGGCGGCGCCGGCGGCCCTCGATCCGGCCCCGGACGAGCCGCGGATGGAAGTAGCTGATCTCCGTGCGGCCGCCGCCGCCGGTGACGCAGAAGATCCGGTAGCCGTTGCGGCCGTCCTCGTCCGGGACGGTGAAGTCCTCCGGGGCGAACAGGCCCTCGGCGGCCATCGCGGTGAACCAGCGGCCCAGCGCGAACTCGTCGGGGAACTGCACGGTGCCCGCGCCGTGCGGGCCGAGCGTGTAGCGCACCTCGTAGAGGCAGCCGACGGGCGGGTAGTCGATCGGGTCGCCGCACGTTCCCCTGCCGCGCTCGTCCAAACGTCCACCGCCTTCCGTGCACATCCTAAGGCGCGCCCGCCGCCACGCTTCCGCGCCGCCGCCCCGGTCACGGTGACCGGTGACACATTCCGCGCCGCCGGGCGGGGCGGCGCGTGCCGGGAAAAAGGCGGCTCCGCAGTTCCGGGGGCGTCCCAGAAAAGGCTTGCGTCAGCAATGGCGCGGGGGCATCATGGGTGTGCAAGCGAACGAGAGCGGGAGGGGAGAAAGCGATGCGCCGACACCGAATGCACAGCCGCAGCCACCCCGGTCTCGGGAGCCTCGGAGGGACGTGACGAGCACGTTCGTCCGTCGACCGCCCGCAGACCACGGGCGGTCTTTTGTTTTCCCGGAGGGTTGGCCGAGCGGTAAGGCACCGGCTTGCTAAGCCGTGGTCAGGGTCACCTGCGCGAGTTCGAATCCCGCACCCTCCGCGCCGGATAGGAATGCTGGTGCATTCGGCGATCTCATAAGTCGCTATAGGTAGGTTCGATTCCTGCATCCGGCATTGCCCCGGTAGGGGGCGTGGCGTCCGTGGTGTGGTGGTCTGCACGCCGGGTTGTGGTCCCGGAGGTCCTCGGTTCGATACCGGGCGGTCGCCCTGAATGTCCGGATTGTTGGCATTCATCCGGTCGGCACCGTCAGATATTGCCCAGGTGGTGGCATTCGGTTGCGTTGAGATTGATCGTCCGCGGAAACGCTTCGCCGCATGTACTGCTCCTCGGGGAAGGCGACGCGGCGGACCGTCCGCGCCCGGCACCGCGTCCTGGCCCTCGGCATGCTCGCCGCGCTCGCGATCGGCACCGGCGGCGGCTCCGCGCGCATCGACGCGCGCGCCGCCGGCGGCACGGACCGGACGGACGGGACGGGCGCGGGCGGCCGGGACGCGGCGGTGCTCACCGCGGCCGGGGACGCGGACCCCCTCCCGTACCTCGACCCGAAGCTGCCGGTCGCGCGGCGCGTGGACGACCTGCTGGCGCGGATGAGCCTCGACGACAAGCTCGGGCAGATGACCCAGCCCGAGCGCCGGTACATCCGGCCCGCCGAGATCACCGAGCACCGGATCGGCTCGGTGCTGTCGAGCGGCGGTTCGGCGCCCGCGCCGAACACCCCCGAGAGCTGGGCGGACATGTACGACGGGCTGCAGAAGGCCGCGCTCGCCGCGCCCCTGCGCGTCCCGCTGATGTACGGCGTGGACGCCGTCCACGGCCACAACAACGTCGTCGGCGCGACGATCTTCCCGCACAACATCGGGCTCGGCGCGGCCCGCGACCCCGGGCTCGTCCGGGAGATCGGGGCCGCGACCGCGCGGGAGATGGCGGCCACCGGCGTCGACTGGAACTTCGCGCCGTGCGTCTGCGTGGTCCGCAACGACCGCTGGGGACGGACGTACGAGTCGTTCGGCGAGGTGCCGGGCCTGCCCTCGGCGATGACCACGATGATCGACGGCTTGCAGGGCGAGCGGCTCGGCGCCGGGCCGGCGTCCGTCCTGGCGACCGCGAAGCACTACCTCGGGGACGGCGCGACGCAGGGCGGCGACGACCGCGGCGACGCGCGGGTCTCCGAGGAGCGGCTCCGCGAGATCCACCTGCCGCCGTTCCGCGAGGCCGTCCGGCGCGGCGTCGGCTCGGTCATGGTGTCGTACAGCTCGTGGAACGGCGTGAAGCTGCACGAGCACCGGTACCTGATCACCGAGGTGCTGAAGGGCGAGCTGGGGTTCGGCGGGTTCGTCGTCTCCGACTACAACGGCGTCGACCAGATCGACGGCGAGCCGGGCTTCACCCGCGACGAGGTCGCCAAGGCGATCAACGCGGGCATCGACGTCGTGATGGTGCCGGAGGAGTGGAAGAAGTTCATCCGCTACCTGCGCGCCGAGGTGCGGGAGGGCGACGTGCCCCTGGCGCGGATCGACGACGCGAACCGGCGGATCCTGACGAAGAAGTTCGAGCTGGGCCTGTTCGAGCGGCCGATGGCGGACCGCCGCCTGCTGGGCGCGGTGGGCGGCGCCGCCCACCGCGCCCTCGCCCGCCGGGCGGTGGCGAAGTCGCAGGTGCTGCTGAAGAACTCCGGGGACGTCCTGCCGCTCGGCGCCACCGACGACAAGATCCTCGTCGCGGGCCGCAGCGCGGACGACATCGGCCGCCAGTCCGGCGGCTGGACGGTCACCTGGCAGGGCGAACCGGGCGACACCACCCCCGGCACGACGATCCTGGAGGGCGTCCGCCGGGTCGCCGACTCCGACACGGAGGTCGTCTACAGCGCCGACGGCAGCGGCGTCGACGACTCCTACGACGCGGCGATCGCCGTGGTCGGCGAGGACCCGTACGCCGAGTACCACGGCGACCGCACCGGCGACCTGGGACTGGACGAGGCCGACGTGAAGACCATCGAGCGCCTGCGGGCCGCCGACGTCCCGGTCATCGTCGTCCTGGTGTCGGGCCGCCCGCTCGACGTCGCGGGGCGGCTGTCCGGCTGGGACGCCCTGGTCGCGTCGTGGCTGCCGGGCACCGAGGGCGCGGGCGTCGCGGACGTCCTGTTCGGCGAGACCGCGCCCACCGGCCGGCTCCCGGTCACGTGGCCGTCCGACTCGCGCCAGCAGCCGATCAACCGGGGCGACGGCAAGAAGCCGCTGTTCCCGTTCGGCTACGGCCTCGGCTACGAGTAGGCCGGAAGCATCTCCTCGAGGACGCCGTCCAGCGGCGACGCCTCGACGCCGAACCGCTCGGCGAGGGCGGAGGCGTCGACGGAGAGCGGGCGGCGCGCCATGTGGTCGGTCTCCCAGAGCTCCTCCCAGAAGGGGTCGCCGAGGCCGAGGAGGGTGAGTTCGCGGTCGGTCATGGACGCGAGGCGCGGCTCGGGCGCGCCGGCCAGCGCGGCCAGCCGTCCGGCGGCCTCCCGCACGGACGCCGTGATCACCGGGGCGTGCCAGGCGCGGCCCCAGCCGTCCGCGGAGCGGGCGACGGCGACGAGGGCGCGGGCGGCGTCGCCGACGGCCGTGAAGGGGTGCGGGACGTCCGGTGCGGCGGGCACGAGGGCGAGGCGTCCGGCGAGCACCTTGGGCAGCACGAGCAGCGAGAAGATCGAGTACGCGCCGGCGCCGAGGAACTGCCCGGCGCGGACCTCGGCGGCGCGGACGCGGCCGGCGTCGTGGGCCTCCTTCGCGCGGAGCCACATCCGCGCGCGGACCCGTCCCTTGGGGCCGGCCGCCGCGAGCGGGTGCTCCTCGGTGAGCGTCCCGTCGACCGGGCCGTACCCGTACAGGTTGCCGAGCATGACGTAGTTCCCGCCGGACCGCTCGGCGGCCGTGAGCATCGCGTCGAACAGCGGCGGCAGCGCCTCCGGCCAGGTGGTGTAGGCGGGGGCGGCGGTGTTGACGACGGTGGCGGCGCCCTCGGCGGCGCGGGACAGGGCGTCGGCGTCGGTCGCGTCCAGCGCGATCCGCTCGACGCCGGGGTGGTCGGGTCCGGCGCCGCTGCGCGACACCATCCGGACGCGGTCGCCGCCGTCGGCGAGGAGGCGCGCGGTGGCCGAGGCGGTGGCGCCCCGGCCGACGATGAGGTGGAAAGGCATGGTTCTCCCTGGGGTCACGGCGGCCGGGAACAGGGCGCTCCGGCCGCGGCTTGACCATGGTGCGGGCCGCCGCGGGCGCGGCGTCAGGGGTCCGCTCGCCAACCCTCCGGAGGTTCTCGCCAATGCGCGCAGTGGAGGCGCACACGGTCGCGGTCGTCGTGGTGCCGCCGGTGATGGCGTTCGACGTCACCATCCCGCACATGGTGTTCGGCGCCGGGCCGGGCTACGAGCTGCGCGTGTGCGCGGCCGAGCCGGGCGTCCCGCTGGAGACGGTGGGCGGTCTCGACGTCGTCGCGCCGCACGGGCTGGACGCCGCGGCGGGCGCCGGGACGGTCCTCGTCGTGGGCGGGGGAGGGCGCGCCGACGTGGACGCGCGGGTCCTGCGGGCGGTGCGCGGCGCGGCGTCCGCCGGGGCGCGCGTCGCGGCGATCTGCACGGGCGTGTTCGTGCTCGGCGAGGCGGGCCTGCTGGACGGCCGCCGCGCCACCACGCACTGGGGCCTGACCGCCGCGCTCGCCGAGCGGTTCCCCGCGGCGACCGTGCTGCCGGACGTCCTGTACGAGGCGGACGGCCCTGTGCTGACCTCGGCCGGTGCGGCCGCCGGGATCGAGCTGTGCCTGCACATCGTGCGGACGGACCGGGGCGCCGCGGCGGCCGCCGAGATCGCGCGGCTGACCGTGGCGGCGCCGCCGCGCCCCGGCGACCAGGTGCAGGTGGTGGACGACCCGGTGCCCGCCGAGCCGGACGCGTCGCTGGCCGCGACCCGCGCGTGGGCGCTGGAGCGGCTCGCCGAGCCGCTGTCGCTCGCCGACCTGGCCCGGCACGCCCGGGTCAGCACCCGCACGCTCTCCCGCCGCTTCCGCGCGGAGACCGGCCTCAGCCCGCTGCGGTGGCTGCTGCACCGGCGGGTCGACCGGGCCTGCGAGCTGCTGGAGACGACGCGGCTGCCGATGGACCGGGTGGCGCGCCTCACGGGCCTGGGCAGCGCCGACTCGCTCCGCGCGCACGTCGTCCGCCGGACGGGCGTGCCGCCGTCGGAGTACCGGAACCGGGTCAGCCCGTCAGTGCGGTGAGGGCCGCCTGGAGGTCGGCGGCGGCCCGGTCGACGGTCGTGTCGCCGGCGACGGCGGCGGCGACGTGGTCCTGGATCGCGGCCGACACCTCGTTGTAGCGGACGACGGCGGGCCGCGGCCGCGCGGTCCGCAGGCCCTCCTCCAGCACCGGCAGGTACGGGTACCGCTCGACCATCCCGGGGTCGTCGTAGAGCGCCGCGAGCGACAGCGGGAACGACTGCGCGCGCCCGTACTCGCGCTGGACCTCCGGCCCGACGATGTGCGCGACGAAGTCGCGGGCGGTCGCCTGGTGGCGGGAGAACGCCGACACCGCGAGGTTGTTGCCGCCGAGGGTGCCCGAGCCCGGCCCGTCCAGCCCGGGGATCGGCGCGACGTCGAACCTCCCCTCCACCGCGGACGACCCGTCGCCGGCCGCCGCGAGCGCGTACACGTACGCCCAGTTGCGGTGGAAGACGAGGTCGCCCTCCTGGAAGGCGCGGCGGCCGTCCTCCTCCATGAACGTGGCGGCCTTCGCCGGAATCGTCCCGTTTTCGAACGACTCGACGAGGAACCGCAGACCGGCCTTGGCCGCGGGCGTGTCCACCGCGGGCCTCCCGGACGCGTCGAACACCGCGCCGCCCGCCGACTGCACCGCCTCCGCGTAGTTGACCGTCAGCCCCTCGTACTTGCCGTGCTGGCCCGCGTAGCAGCCGACGTCCCCGCCTTCGGGCAGCCTCCGCACCGCGGCGCACTGCTCGCGCATCCGCGCCCACGTCGCCGGGGGCGCGTCGAACCCGACCTTCTCCAGCAGGTCCGTCCGGTAGTATAGGACGCCCGTGCCGGTCAGCCACGGCGCCGCGTACAGCCTGCCCCGGTACTTCCCGGTCTCCAGGGACGCCGGGACGAACGTGCCGGTGTCGACGAGCCCGTCCGGCAGCGGCACGATCCAGCGGTGCGCGGCGAACTCGGCCGTCCACACGGCGTCGAGCCGCACCACGTCGTAGGCGTCCGACTCGATCCGCATGTTCTGGACGAGCTGCTGCCGCGCCCGGTCGCCGTCCTCGGGAAGCTCCACGATCCGGACCCGCTCGTCCGGGCGGGCCCGGTTCCAGCCGTCGGCGAGCCGCTGGACCGTCCGCGTGAGGTCCTTGCCGGTCGCGAACGTGATGGGCCCGCGCCCGTCGTTCGTCCCGGACCCGCCCGACCCCCCGGAACAGGCCCCCAGCACGAGGAGGAGCGCCGGGACGAGCGCGACCGCGGCGCCCGCCCGCCCGGCCTTCACGGCGCACCGCCCGCGCCGAGGTCGACGACCGTGCCGTCGCGGCGCGCCCGCTCGGCGGCCCACACGACCCGGTGGGAGGCGAGGCTCTCGGCGGCGCCGGTGCCCAGCCGGGACGGGTCCCCGGTGGCCAGCGCCTCGGCGAACGCGTCCGCGAGCGCGTCGTCGCCGCCGCCGTGCCCGCCGGCGTCCCCGCCCGGCCGCAGCACCTCCGTCCCGCCGGTGACGAAGTCGTGCACCGCGATGCTCGCGCCGTCGCCCTCGATCGACCCGGACGTCCCGAACACGCGCGTCCGCCGCTGCGCGGCCGGGGTGAACGCCGTCATCGTGAACACCCCCGTCGCCCCGGACGGGAACTCCATGTTCACCACCTGGTGGTCGACGACGTCGTTGTCGCACGCGTACACGCACCGCCCGTACGGGCCGTCCCGCAGCGCCCGCAGGACGCCCTCCTCGGTGCGCTCGCCGGTGACCGCGCCGAGCGGCCACTCCTCGCCCCGCCGCAGCCCGCCCAGGTACAGGCGCGGCGCCGAGTACGCGCAGCGCGGCTCGGCCGCGCAGTCGAGGCAGCGGTCGGCGGCCCCCTCGGGCCGGTTCTCCGGGCGGAAGTGCGACAGCCGCCCGAACGACGACACCCGCGCCGGGGCCTCGCCCATCACGTGGACGAGCCAGTCGAGGTCGTGGCACGACTTCGTCAGCAGCATCGGCCCCGACTCGTCCTCCCGCCGCCAGTTGCCGCGCACGTACGAGTGCGCGTGGTGCCACCACCCGACCGGTTCGAGATGCTGCACGCTGAGCGGCGTCCCGATCCGTCCCGCCGCGATCAGCCCCCGCACCGCCCGGGTGTAGGGGGTGTAGCGCAGGACGTGGCACACGGCGAGCATCACGCCCGCCCGCTCGACCGCGTCCGCGACGCGCCGGGCCTCCGCCTCCGACGGCGCCATCGGCTTCTCCAGCAGGACGTGGCAGCCCAGCCCGGCGAACGCGACCGCGGGCCCGGCGTGCTCGGCGTCCTGCGTCGCGACGATCACGCCGTCGGCGACGCGGCCCGCGTCCGCCATCTCCCGCCAGCCGGGATACCGGCGCTCCGGCGGGATCCCGTGCTCGGCCGCGAACCGCTCCCGCCGGACGGGATCGGGCTCGGCCACGGCGACGATCCGTGCCCGTCCGCCCCGCCGGATCCGCGCCGCGTACCCGGCGCCCCGCAGACCGGCTCCGGCCACCGCGACCGCAGGGCCCCCGTCGTCCATCGCCACGCCCTCCGAGCTGGGTATATTCGACCCGCCGCCATCCGACCGGCGTTACGCAATCTTCTTTCACAAAGTCGACCGTCCACCGACCGCTGTCAAGGGGCGACGTGACCCGACCGCCTTCGCACGGGGCAGACCCCTCGGTGCTGCGCCGCCTCAACTCCGCCGCGACGCTCCGCGTGCTCCGCGCCGGCGGCGAGTTCACGCTGTCCGGGCTCGCCGAGCGGGTCGGGGTGTCGCGCCCCACCGCCGAGGGCGTGCTCGGCGAGCTCGCCGCCCGCGGGCTCGTCGCCGAGGTCGCGCCCCGGCACGGGGCGGGGCTCGGCCGCCCCGCCCGCCGCTACCGCTTCCGCGCCGAGGCCGGCCACGTCCTCGGTTTCGAGATCGACGCGCACCGGGTGCGGCTGCTGGTCGCCGACCTCGCCGGGGACGTCGCCGGCGGCCACCGCGCCGACCTGCCGCCGGACGCCCCGCCCGCGGAGCGGATCGCGGCGGTGCGCGCCGCCGTCAAGACGTGCCTGGCCGCCGCCCGGGTCGCGCGCCGCTCGCTGCGCGCGGTCGCCGCCGGGACCCCCGGCGTCGTCGACCCGTCCGGCACCGTCGCGTCCTGCACGGTCGTCCCCGGCTGGGCGGGGGTGCCCCTCGGCCGCGAGCTGGCCCGCTCCTTCGCCTGCCCCGTCCTGGTCGAGAACGACGCCAACCTCGCCGCGCTCGCCGAGCGGTGGCGCGGCGCCGCGCGCGACGCGGACGACGTCGTGTGCGTCCACGCGGGCCTGCACACCGGCGTCGGCGTCCTCATCGGCGGCCGCCTGCACCGCGGCAGCGGCGCGGCCGGGGAGATCGGCATGCTGCCCGAACTGGGCCTCCGCGACACCGCGGCCGCCCTCGCCGCCGAACCCGTCGGGCGGGTGGCCGCCCGGATGGCGCGCGGCGTCGCCGCGATGGCCCTCGCCCTCGACCCCGAGACGATCGTCGTCGGCGGGCCCCTCGTGCGTCCCGGCGGGCCCCTCGTCGCCGAACTCGCCGCGCACGTCGGCCCGCTCTGCCTGCGGCCCGTCCGCGTCGAGGCGTCCCCGCTCGGGGACGAGTCGGTGAGCCTCGGCGCCGTCCGGCTCGCCCTCGACCGCGTCGACGAGGACCTGTTCTCCCTCGACCCGGCGCGTTGACCGGACGCCCGCGCCCCGCCCCGGCCATCATGGGAGGCGATGTCGGCGGCGCGCGGTAGCGTCTCCGGGACCGACGGAGGGGAGTCCGATGAGCGCCATGCCGGCCGAACCCCCGCGCCACCACGGGCGGGTGCACCGCATCCCGCGCACCATCGACGGCATCGGCGCGCACCTGTCCCGCGAGAAGCGCGCCGCGTTCATCGCCGAGGTCCGCGGCGCCGAGCAGGGCCGCGAACTCGACGACGTCCTGTCCGGCTGGTACGCCGAGGCGATGCTCGACCAGCTGCCCGACCGGGAGCGGCGCCGCGCCCGCGCCCTCGACCGGCGGGGCGCCGTCGCCCTCGACGACATCGCCGCGCGCCGCGGTCCCCGCCCCCGCGGGTGACCGCCGGAGCGCCGCGACGGGAGAAGAGCGGCTGGACCGTCTACTGCTCGGAGGTCGCGGCCGACGTGCTCGAGTCCGTGCCGCCGCCCATCCGGGACGATCTGGTCGACTTCCTCTGCGACCTCGCCCGGCACGGCGGCACCGCCGTCGACGCGGGCCTGCCGCCGCCGGGCCGCCCCCTCGACGGCGTCGGCGTCCACTACACCCACAGCGCGCCCGGCACCGCGGCCTGCATCGAGTACCTCGTCCTCGCCGACATCAAGGAGTTCTACGTCGCCGACCTCGTCTGGGCCGGTTAGCCCCGGGCGGTCAGGGGAGCCGCGAACGGCCAGGGCTCGGCGAGGAGGCCGTCGGCCGCGGCGACCGCGGCGGCCAGGCGCTCCTCGTGGGGGCCGGTGACCGCGACGTGGGGGAGGCCGCGCCGCTTCAGCTCCTCCCGGAACCGGTCCGCCATCCACGTCCGGACCGACTCGCCGTCGCGCCAGCCGTCCTGCACGAACGGGACGCCCGCCGGATCGGTGAGGATCCACAGGTGGTGCGGGACGCGCTCGTGGACGGCCTCGACGTCGGGCGCCGGGCCGCCGACGTAGCGCTCGTGCCACACGGCCGTCGCGAACGCGTCGGTGTCGCAGACGAGCAGCGGCGAGCCCGACCGGGCGGCGGCGTCCTCCAGCGCGGCGTGCCGCTCGGCGATCCGCGTGAACTCGGCGGACTCCCACACCAGGTCGTCCAGCCACAGCGACGCGTCGCCGGCCTCCCGGCGCGCGGCGGCGAGCTTCTCCTCGGTGTAGGTGCGGCCGTACTCGGGCACCCACCGGGTCGCCGCCCACACGCCGCCGCGTTCGGCGTAGTGCGCGGCCAGCGCGCGCGCCAGCGTGGTGGTGCCGCTCGATTCCGCGCCGACCACCACCACCCGGCGGGCCAGGTACGCGCGGACGGGCGGGGACAGCCACTGCCAGTTCCCGGCCGGGTCGGCGCGGACGGCCGTCCCGCTGACGGGGAACCGCTCCCGCGGCGGGTCCACCGGGACGTGCGCGGCGGAGAACCGCGCGGCGAGCTCGGGCCCGTAGGGCTCGGAGCTGAACACCGCGTCGACCGGCGGGACGTTGACGCCGAGCCCCGAGCGGAGCGCGAGCCCCGCGCGGAACGCGGCGACGTGCGCCGACCACGCCGCGTCGGACTCGTAGTCGATCTCGGCGTCGTCCACGACCGGGACGACCTCGACGTTCGGCTGCCGGTGCGCCTCCCGCAGCCACGCCGTCCGCAGTGCGAGGGGGACGCTCTCGACGCTGGACGCCGCGACGACCACGCTCACCCGGGCGCACGCCGCGGCGGCGGTGTCGATCAGATGGTGGTGCCCCGCGTGCGGCGGGTAGAACTTGCCGATGACGAGGCCGTGCTCGTACGTCATGCGGCCGCCGGGGCGGGCTCCGCGCGTCCGGTGCCCCGCCAGTCCCGGTACCAGGCGGTGAGGCCGGCCACGCACAGCGACAGGAAGACGATGTAGAGGGCGCTCGTCAGCTTCAGGTCCTTGTGGAAGTACAGCGGGATGTACACGAGGTCGGCGATGATCCAGATCCACCACGACTCGAGCAGCTTGCGCGACTGCCCGTAGATCGCCATCAGCGACAGGGCCGTCGTCAGCGCGTCCCAGAACGGGACGGTCGAGTCGGTGAACGCCGTCAGCAGCCAGGTGATCGCGGCGGTCCCGGCCGCGCCGGCCGCGAGCAGCGCCGCCCACTCGGCGCGGGTCGTGCGCCGGACGGGCAGGGCGTCGCGGCCCTCGCCGCCGTACAGCCACACCCACCAGCCGTACGCCTGCAGCCCGATGTAGACGATCTGCAGCCCCGCGTCGGCGTACAGCCCGCCGTCGAGGAAGACCAGGCCGAGCAGGACGACGTTGGCGATGCCGATCGGCCAGTTCATGATGTTCTGCCGGACGACCAGCCACACGTTGACCGCGCCCGTCGCGAAACCGAGCAGCTCCGCCCACGTGGTCGGGACCGAGCCGAGGTGGAAGGCCGGGTCGAGCAGCGGACCCAGGGGAACGTTCACCGCCATGACCGCGATCTTCGCATATCACCGGCGGTCCGGTCCCGTCCGGGGAACCCGGGCGGGACCGGACCGCCGGCCGAGCGGCGGGCCGCCCGTCAGGCCACGATGAGCAGCGGGTTCTCCAGCAGCTCCGCCAGCCGCGCCAGGAACGCGGCGGCCGTCGCGCCGTCGCACGCCCGGTGGTCCACCGACAGCGTCACCGCCATCCGCTTGCCCGGGACGACCTGGCCGTCCCGCACCACCGGCTCGTCCCGGACGGCGCCCACGGCGAGGATCGCCGCCTCCGGCGGGTTGATCACCGCGGAGAACGAGTCGACGCCGAACATGCCGAGGTTGCTGACGCTGAACGTCCCGCCGCTCATGTCGTTCGCCGACAGCTTGCCGTCGCGCGCCCGCCCGGCCAGCTCCCGGGTCTCGCGGCCGATCTCCGACACGCTCTTGCGGTCGGCGTCCCGGACGACCGGGACGACCAGGCCGTCCTCGACCGCGACGGCCACGCCGACGTGCACGCGCTTGTGGAAGAGGAGGCTCTCCTCCGTGTAGGAGACGTTGACGGCCGGGTGCTCGCGCAGCGCCGTCGCGCACGCCTTGACGACCAGGTCGTTCACGCTGACCTTGGCCGGGGCGAGCGCCTCGTTGACCGTCCGGCGGAACGCGACGAGGGCATCGGCGTCCACCTCGCGGTTGAGGTAGAAGTGCGGCGCGTTCTGCTTGCTCTCGGTGAGCCGCCGGGCCGCGACCTTGCGGAACCGGTTCAGCGGCACGGCCTCGACGTCCGGGTCGTCGGCCCGGGACGCGGCCGCGGGCGCGGACGGCGCGGCGGCCGGGGCCGCGGCGGCGGGCGCCTGCTGCGGCGCGGCGCCGCCGGAGCGGACCGCGGCCTCGATGTCGGCGCGGACGATCCGTCCGCCGGGGCCCGAACCGGACAGCGCGGCCAGGTCGATGCCGTGGTCGCGGGCCAGCCGCCGCGCGAGCGGCGACGCGGGCGGGCGGGACGCGCCCGTCCGCCGCGGCGCCGGGGCGGGCGCCTCCGGCTTCGCCGCCGGAGCGGGCGCGGCCTCGGTCTTCGGCGCGGGCTCCGGCTCCGCCGCGGGCTCCGGCTCCGCCTCCGGTTCGGCCTTCGGTTCGGCCTTCGCCTCGGGCGCCGGCTCGGCCGCCGGGGCGGCGCCGGACGCCGCGCCCTTCGGCACCACGACCGCGATCGGCGCGCCGATCGCCGCCGTCTCGCCCTCCCCGACGAGGATCTTCTCGAGCACGCCGGCCTCGTAGGCTTCGTACTCCATGACCGCCTTGTCGGTCTCGATGTCCACCAGGACGTCGCCGACCGCGATCTCGTCGCCCGGCTGCTTCTGCCAGGAACTGATGACGCCCTCCTCCATCGTGTCGGAGAGGCGGGGCATGAGGATCTCGGTCATGAAGCGGTCTCCAGGGCGGCGAGCCGGCCGGTCGCGCGGAGGGTGTCGCGGGCGGCGGTGAGCAGGGACCCGGCGGACGGCAGCGCCGCCGACTCCAGGGACTTGGCGTAGGGGAGCGGCACCTCGGCCATCGCGACGCGCCGCACCGGCGCGTCCAGCCAGTCGAAGGCGCCCTCCTGGATGGTGGCGGCGATCTCGGCGCCGATGCCGTAGGTCAGCCAGTCGTCCTCGGCGACGACGGCGCAGCCCGTCTTGCGGACGGACTCCACGATCGTCGCGCGGTCCAGCGGGCGCAGGCTGCGCAGGTCGACGACCTCGGCGGAGATCCCCTCGCCGGCGAGGGTCTCGGCGACCTCGGCGGCGACGCGCGCCATCCGGGAGTAGCCGATCAGCGTGATGTCGGTGCCGGGGCGGGTGACGGCCGCGCGGCCGATCTGCCCGGGCGCGACGTCCTCGACCGCGGCGGGCAGCTCGCCCTTGGTGTTGTAGAGGGCGAGGTTCTCCAGGAACAGCACCGGGTCGTCGTCGCGGATCGCGGCCTTGAGCATGGCGGACGCCTCGGCGGGCGTGCTCGGCGCGACGACCTTCAGGCCCGGGATGAACGAGTAGAACAGCTCGACGTTCTGCGAGTGGGTGGCGCCGAGCTGCTGCCCGCCGCCGCCCGGGGTGCGGATGACCATCGGGACGCTGGCCTGCCCGCCGAACATCCCGTAGATCTTCGCCGCGTGGTTGACGATCTGGTCGAGCGCCAGCAGCGAGAAGTTGATCGTCATGACCTCCACGACCGGGCGCAGGCCCAGCATGGCGGCGCCGATCGCGGCGCCGACGAACCCCTCCTCGGCGATCGGGGTGTCGCGCACCCGGCGCGGCCCGAACTCCTTCAGCAGCCCCTCGGTGATCTTGTACGAGCCCTCGAACAGCCCGATCTCCTCGCCCATCAGGAAGACGTTCTCGTCCCTGATCATCTCGGCGCGGAGCGTGTCCCGGAGGGCCTGGCGGTAGGTGACGGTTGCCATCGGACGGCTCCTCAGGAACTGAATACGGGGTCCGCGGGCAGGCGGCGCAGCTCGCCCGGGACCGGGGTGGCGTAGGTGTAGTCGAACAGGGTGGAGACGTCCGGCGCGGGGCTCTCGTCGGCGAACGCCGCGGCGGCGTCGACCTCGGCGGTGACCTCGGCGTCCAGCGCGTCCCGCGCGTCGTGGGACAGGATGCCCCGGTCGGCGAGGTCCAGCGCCATGCGGGCCAGCGGGTCGGCGGCCTTGAGGGACTCCCTCTCCTCCTTCGACCGGTACCGGGCCGGGTCGACGACCGAGTGGCCCTTCAGCCGGGGGCTGATCGTCTCCAGCAGGTAGGGGCGGCTCTCCGCGCGGGCCTTCTCGACCGCGAGCACCGCGGCGTCCCGCACGGCGACGACGTCCGTCCCGTCGACGCGGGCGGACTCCATCCGGTAGGCGGCGCCGCGCTTGTACAGCTCCGGCTCGGCCGAGGAGTTCTCCACCGTGGTCCCCATGCCCAGCCCGTTGTTGATCACGACGAACACGGCGGGGAGGTCCCACAGGCCCGCGATGTTGAGCGCCTCGTGGAACGCGCCGATCGCGGTCGTCCCGTCGCCCATCTGGCACATGACGACGTCGTCGCCGCCCCGGTAGCTGACGGCGAGCGCGGCGCCCGCGGCGAGCGGGAGCTGCCCGCCGACGATGCCGTAGCCGCCGAGCAGCCGCGCCTCGGTGTCGAACATGTGCATGGACCCGCCCCAGCCCTTGGACACGCCGGTGGAGCGGCCGTACAGCTCGGCCATGACGCGGTCGGGGCCGATGCCCTTGGCGATCGCGTAGCCGTGCTCGCGGTAGTTCGTGAACAGGTAGTCGGTGGGCCGCAGCGCGGCCATCAGCCCGACGACCGTGGCCTCCTCACCGAGGTTCAGGTGGCAGTAGCCCCCGATCTTCGCCTCGGTGTACGCGCGCGCGGCCCGCTCCTCGAACCGGCGGATCAGCAGCATCTGCCGGTAGTAGCCGATGAGCGTCTCCGCGTCGGTGTCCGGGCCGACGGTGCCGGTCGGCGCGTCCGCGTCCGGCGCGGCCGCCGTCTCGGGGGCGGTCTGGCGCCCGGACGCCTTGGCGCCGCGCGTCCTGCGGGTGCGGGCCGGGGCGGCGGTGCCGGCCGACCTGGTCGTCTCAGCCATCGGCGACCTTCCTAACTCGGGGGTAACGCCGTAGGATCGCCACGACGCTCACCGATCATCATTGATCTATGATCGATCATATTCTACCTCGTCAAGACCCGCTTACCCCGCCGCCGGACGGCCCCCCGGTCAAGCTTTACTTACCGGGCGTAGGACTACGATGCAGTACCGTGAACGCGCCCACTCCCGCCCAGCTGCTCCGCACCGGTCTCGCCGATCAGATCCGCGAGTTCATCGTGGAGGGCATCAGCGCCGGCCGCTGGGAGCCGGGGGAGCGCATCGTCGAGCGGCGCATCGCGTCCGAGCTGGGCGTGAGCCAGGGGCCGGTGCGCGAGGCGCTCCGGCAGCTCGAGGCGCAGCGGCTGATCGAGTCGCTGCCGAACCGGGGCGCGCGCGTCCGCGACTTCACCGAACGCGACCTCGCCGAGATCTTCCCGGTGCGGGCCGGCCTCGAGCGGACGGCCGTCGAGCTGGCGCTCCCGCACATCGGCGAGCGGCTGGACGCCCTCGAGGAGCACAACCGGCGGCTCGCGGAGGCCGCGCGGGACGGCGACCTGCACGCGCAGATGCGGCTGAGCATCGCGTTCCACCGGGAGATCGTCGAGACGGCCGGCAACCGGCTGCTGGTGTCGGTGTGGGAGGGCCTCGGCATCGAGCTGTGGACGACGCTGTCGCTGCGCCTGCACCAGACGGAGATCTACTCCAAGTCGGCCGAGCACGCCGAGCTGATCGAGGCGTTCCGGCGGCGCGACCCCGAGGCTCCGCGCATGCTGCACGACCACGTCATGAACTACGCGCCGTGAACGGGCGGCGCACCGTGGGGGCCGGTCACTCCTTCTCGCGGTAGGCCCGGATGAGCTGGGCCTCCGCGTCGTCCAGGTAGGAGCGCAGTTCCCGCTCGGCCGCCTCGTGCTCGCCGGCCGCCAGCAGGTCGTACATCCGCCGGTTGCGGGCAAGGTACGGCTCGTGGAACTCGCGCGGCGACCCCATCTCGTGGAACACCAGGCGCATCTCCGCCATCAGGTGGCGGATCATCTCGTCGACCCGCGGGCTCCCGACGAGCGCCGCGACGGCCCGGTGGAAGCGGATGTCGGCGGTGCCGACGTCCGGCCAGCGGCCCGCGGCGGCGGCGGCCTCGCCGTCCTCGACGGCCTCCCGCACGCGGTCGACCGCCTCCCGCCCGGCCGCGGGGGCGCACCGGACGCCCTCGCACTCCAGGATCCGCCGCACCCGGTACAGGTCGGACAGCCCGTCGGCGCCGACGCGGCGGACGAACACGCCGCGGTTGAACTCGTGCACCAGCAGGCGCTCCTGGACGAGCAGCCGGAACGCCTCGCGCATCGTGTTGCGCGAGACCTTCACGGCGCGGCACAGGTCCTCTTCGGGGAGGCGGGCGCCGGGGACGAGCGCGCCGTCGGTGATCTGGTCGCGGAGCAGGTCGGCGACCCGTGCGGCGGTGCTCGAGCGGTCCAGTCCGTGGCGGGCCGCCGCGATGTCATCGAGCCACGTCACGGGATCAGCTTAGCGGAATGGGTCCACAAGGGGATTGCTGGATTGTTGAACAATCCTTACGCTTGCGGAAAGTCGTACCCCCGAAGGGCCCGATCATGACCGACTCCACCAGCGTGGACGCCACCCCCGCCCCGCCGGACCGATCCCGGCGTGGCGCGCTCATCGGCGCCATGTTCCTGATGGCCACCAGCGCCATCGGCCCCGGATTCATCACCCAGACCACGGTGTTCACCGCCCAGCTCGGCGCCGCGATGGCCTTCGCCATCCTCGTGTCCGTGCTGGTGGACATCGCGATCCAGCTCAACGTGTGGCGCGTCGTCGGGGTCTCGGGCAGGCGCGCCCAGGACCTCGGCAACCGCGTCGTGCCCGGCGGCGGCTACGCCCTGGCGGCACTGGACGTCTTCGGCGGCCTCGTGTTCAACATCGGCAACGTCGCCGGGACGGCGCTCGGCCTGAACGCGCTGTTCGGCCTGGACGTCAAGATCGGCGGAGCGCTCTCGGCGCTCGTCGCCGTCGCGATCTTCCTGAGCAAGCGCGCGGGGATCGCGATGGACCGGATCGTCGTGGTGCTCGGCGGCGTGATGATCCTGATGACGCTGTACGTCGCGATCGTGTCCGACCCGCCCCTCGGGGACGCCCTCGTGCAGGCCGCCGCCCCCGAGGAGGTCGACTTCCTCATCATCACCACGCTGATCGGCGGGACCGTCGGCGGGTACATCACCTACGCGGGCGCGCACCGGATGATCGAGTCCGGGATCACCGGGCCGGAGCACGTCTCCCGCATCAACCGCAGCGCGGTCACCGGCATCCTGGTCACCGGCCTGATGCGGGTCCTGCTGTTCCTCGCGGTGCTCGGCGTCGTCGCGGGCGGCGCGAAGCTCGCGGAGGCCAACCCGGCGCCGTCGGCGTTCGAGCACGCCGCCGGGGAGGCGGGGCTCCGCGTGTTCGGCCTGATCATGTGGTCCGCCGCGATCACCTCGGTGATCGGCGCGTCGTACACGTCGGTGTCGTTCCTGGTGTCGTTCTGGTCCGTCGTCGAGAAGTACCGCAACTGGTTCGTCGTCGGGTTCATCGCGGTCTCCACGGTGATCTACCTGGCGATCGGGACCGCCCCCGCCAAGCTGCTGGTGCTCGCGGGCGCCCTCAACGGGCTGATCCTGCCGTTCGGGCTCGCCGTCCTGCTGTGGGTGGCGGCGCGCCGCCGCGACCTGCTCGGCGGGTACCGGTTCCCGAAGTGGCTGCTCGCGCTGGGCATCGCCGCCTGGCTGCTGTCCCTGTACCTCGGCTGGAACTCGCTGTCCGGCCTCGACGAACTCTGGGCGTGAGGCGCGGGTGCGGATCCTGCCGAGCGGCGACGCCGCCCTCCTGGTCGAACTCCCCGGCCTGCCGGAGATGCTGGGCCTGTACGCGGCCCTGGCCGCGGCCCCGCCGCCCGGCGTCGCCGACATCGTCCCGGCGGCCCGCACCCTCACCCTCCTGCTCGACCGCGGCGCGGACCCGGCCGCCGTCGCCGGCGCCGTGCGCACCGCGCGGCCCGGCGCGGCGGCCGGGACCGCCGGCACCGTGGAGATCCCCGTGACCTACGACGGCCCCGACCTGCCCGAGGTCGCCCGGCTGACCGGGCTGACGCCCCGCGAGGTCGCGGCCGCGCACGCCGCCGCGCCCTGGCGGGTCGCCTTCACCGGGTTCGCGCCCGGCTTCGGCTACCTCGACGGCGGCGACCCCCGGCTGGACGTCCCGCGCCGGGCGGTCCCGCGGGTGCGCGTCCCGGCGGGCGCGGTCGGCCTCGCCGGGCGGTTCAGCGGCGTCTACCCCGCCGAGTCGCCCGGCGGCTGGCAGCTCATCGGGTCCACCCGGGTGCCGCTGTGGGACCTCGACCGCGACCCGCCCGCCCTGCTGCGGCCGGGCGTGCGGGTGCGGTTCGTCGAGGCGGCCCCGGAGAGCGGGGCGGCGCGGTGAAGCGGCTCCTGGACGTCCTCGCGACCGGCCCGCTCGCCACCGTGCAGGACCTCGGCCGCCGCGGCCACGCGGCGCTCGGCGTCGGGACGTCCGGGGCCGCCGACCCCGCGTCCCTGCGGCTCGCGAACCGCGCGCTCGGCAACCCCGAGGGCGCCGCGGCGATCGAGGTCACCCTCGGCGGCCTGCGGGTCCGCAGCCGCGGCGGCGTGTTCGCGGCCGTCACCGGCGCCCCCGCCCCGCTCGTCCTGGACGGCCGCCCCGCCCCGCCGAACGCCGTCCTGCACGTCCCGGACGGCGCGGAGCTGCGGCTCGGCGTGCCGCCGACCGGGCTGCGCAGCTACCTCGCGGTCCGCGGCGGCGTCGCCGTCCCGCCCGTCCTCGGCTCCCGCGCCACCGACACGCTGTCGGGCCTCGGCCCGGCGCCGCTCGCACCCGGCGCCGTCCTGCCCGTCGGCCCGCCCCCGGACGCTGCGCCGCTGCTGGACGTCCTGCCCGTTCCGCCGCCGCCCGCGGGGACCGTCGAGCTGCGCGCCGTCCCGGGGCCGCGGGACGACTGGTTCGCCCCCGGCGCCCTCGACGCGCTGTTCGGCGGCGCGTTCGAGGTCACCAGCGAGACCGACCGCGTCGGGATGCGGCTGGACGGACCGCGTTTGAAGCACGCGGATCGCGGCGAGCTACCCAGCGAGGGGACGGTGACCGGGGCGCTGCAGGTCCCGCCGTCCGGGCGTCCCGTGCTGTTCCTCGCCGACCACCCGCTGACCGGCGGCTACCCGGTCATCGCCGTCGTCGCCGCCGCCGACGTGGGGCGCGCCGCCCAGGCCCGCCCCGGGCAGCGGCTCCGGTTCCGTCCCGTCCCCGCACCGGACCTCAGGCAGGAGTCGCCATGACCCAGACCGCCCCCCTCGACCCGAAGGCCCTGACCCCCGGCCAGGCCCGCGCGCTGTTCCGCGCCGGGCTGCGCGTCCCCACCGCCGGCTGGTGCGCGGGACGGACGCAGGCGAACCTCATCGCCGTCCCCCGCGACCAGGCGTACGACCTGCTGCTGTTCGCGCAGCGCAACCCGAAGCCGTGCCCGCTGCTCGAGGTCACCGACCCCGGCGCGGTCTCCGCGCCGATCTTCCCCGGCGACCTGCGCACCGACCTGCCCGGCTACCTCGTGTACGAGGACGGCGAACCGGTCGCCGAGGTCACCGACGCCACCGAGTACTGGCGCGACGACCTCGTGTCCTTCCTGATCGGCTGCAGCTTCACGTTCGAGGCGGCGCTCGGCGACGCGGGCGTCCCGATCCGGCACGTCGAGCAGGGCGTGAACGTCCCGATGTACCGGACGGACCGGACGTGCAGGCGCGCGGGCGAGTTCGGCGGCCCGCTCGTCGTGTCGATGCGCCCGGTGCCCGCCGCGCGGGTCGCCGACGCCGTCCGCGTCACCGCCCGCTACCCGTCCGTCCACGGCGCCCCCGTGCACGTGGGCGACCCCGCCGAGCTCGGCATCACCGACCTCGGCCGCCCCGACTACGGCGACCCCGTCGAGGTGCGGGCGGACGAGATCCCGGTGTTCTGGGCGTGCGGCGTCACCCCGCAGGCCGCCGTGACGGCGTCCCGGCCCAAGTTCGCGATCGGCCACGCCCCCGGGCACATGGCGATCACCGACGCGCGCGACACCGACTACCTGGTCCCCTGACCCGCCCCGCGATCCCGCCTCCGCGAGGCGGGATCCCTGCTGGCATAGGCTGCGGGCATGCCGGAGACCGTGGGGCCGGGCGACCTGCCGGGGGAGCGCTACCGCATCGAGGGGCTCCTCGGCAGCGGCGGCATGGCCACCGTGTGGCGCGCCCACGACCTGGTCCTCGACCGCCCGGTCGCCGTCAAGGTGCCCCGCGACGGGTGGCCGGACGAGTTCACCCGGCGGCTGCGGCGGGAGGCGCGGGCCGCCGCCGGGCTCGTGCACCCGAACATCACCGGCGTGCACGACTACGGCGAGCACCGCGGCGTCCCGTACGTCGTGATGGAGCTGCTCGACGGGGAGACCCTCGCCGACCGGCTGGCGCGCGGACCGCTGCCGTGGCGGGAGGCGGCCGAGGTGTGCGCGGTCATCGCGGACGCCCTCGCCGCCGCCCACGCGGCCGGGGTCGTGCACCGCGACATCAAGCCCGCGAACGTCTTCCTCACGCCGGTCGCGGTGAAGGTGCTCGACTTCGGCATCGCCTTCACCGGGCCGGACGGTGCGGGCGGGCCGGTCCTCGGCACCCCGGCCTACACCGCTCCCGAGCTGCCGGCGGGCGCGCCGCCGTCCCCGGCCGCGGACGTGTTCTCGCTCGGCGTCGTGCTCCGGCAGGCGCTCACCGGCGGCCCGCCCGAGGCGGCGGACCTGCCCGCCGACGTGCCCGCGGACCTCGCCGCGCTGTGCCGCCGCTGCGCCGATCCGCGCCCCGGCGCCCGGCCGGGCGCGGCGGAGGCGGCCCGCGCGCTCGCCGCGGTCGCGGGCGTCCGGCTCGTCCGCGTGCCGCCCGACGCCCCGGCCCCGCCGCCCGGGCCGGGGCGGCACGACCGGACCCGCGTCCTCGACGACCCGCTCCCGGGCCCCGACCCGGCCACCCCCGCGGACGGGCTCACGGACGGCCTTGCCGACGGGCCCGCGTCGGCCCGCCGGCCGTTCGCCATCGCGGGCGCGGTGGCGGGCGCGGTGGCGCTGGTGGCGGTGCTGCTGGCGGCGCTGTCGCCGGACGACCCGCCGGCGGGCGGCGCGCCCCCGGCCGGGACGGACGGCGGGCCGCCGGCCGTCGCGCAGGGCGCGGCGTGCGAGGTCGCGTACCGGGTCGACGGGACGTGGCCGGAGGGGTTCCAGGCGACGGTGCGTATCACCAACCTCGGCGACGGCCCGATCGACGGCTGGCGGCTCGGTTTCGAGCTGCCCGACGGGCAGTCCGTCGCGCAGCTGTGGAACGGGACGCCGGTGCAGGACGGCCCCGCGGTGACGGTCACGCCCGCGGACTGGAACCGGTCGATCCCGGCGGGCGGCACGGTCGAGTTCGGCTTCCTCGGGAGCGGCGCCGGGGGAGGCGGGACGCCCGAGGGGTTCGTGCTGAACGGCTCGCGCTGCCGCTGAGCCCGCCCGAGTTGGGAGCGCTCCCAACCTGTTTGTGCAGGTCACGGAGGTGATCAGGAAATCGGGTGGGGGCAACCTATTGTGCGGCGCCCGCCCTCGGGCTAGCATCCCCGGCAATCGAAGCGCTTCGACGCACGAGTCGAAGCGCTTCGATTGGAACGCGTACACCCCCACACCCCACCCCCGGACGTCCGCTCACCCGGACACCGGCTCCGTCCCACCCCCGGAGGAACCCCCATGATGAAGGCAGGCAGGGGCGCGGCCCTGCTCGCGGCGGTGGCCGCGAGCGCCCTCGCGCTCGCGGGCTGCGGCGGCGGCGACGCCGAGTCCGACCCGAACGTCCTCAGGCTCTGGCACTACGAGTCCCCCGACAGCGCCATGGGCGTCGCGTGGAACGCGGCGATCAAGGAGTTCGAGAAGACCCACCCGGGCGTCAAGGTCGAGTTCGAGGAGAAGGGCTTCGAGCAGATCCAGAAGACCGCCTCGATGGTCCTGAACTCCGACGACGCCCCCGACATCATGGAGTACAACAAGGGCAACGCCACGGCCGGGGCGCTGTCCAAGCAGGGCCTCCTCACCGACATGACGGCCGAGGTGGCCGAGCGGGGCTGGGACAAGCTGATCGACCCGAACGTCGCCGTCACCGCCAAGTACGACGACAAGGGCGTCATGGGCGGCGAGAAGTGGTTCGGCGTCCCGAACTACGCCGAGTACGTCATGGTGTACTACAACAAGGAGCTGTTCGAGGAGCACGGCGTCGAGGTCCCGACCACGATGGCCGAGTTCACCGAGGCGCTCGACGCGTTCGTCGCCAAGGGCGTCACGCCGCTGACCAACGCGGGCGCCGAGTACATGGCGCACCAGTTCGTCTACCAGCACGCCCTGGCGCGGGCCGACCGCACCTGGATCGACAGCCTGCAGCGCTACACCGGCCCGGTCGACTTCACCGACCCGGCGTGGACGCACGGCGCGACGACGTTCAAGGAGTGGGTCGGCAAGGGTTACGTCGACAAGAACACCGTCGGGCAGAAGGCCGAGGAGGCCGGGGTCGCCTTCATGAAGGGCGAGTACCCGATGATGTTCTCCGGGAGCTGGTGGTTCGGCCGCGTCAACGCCGAGTCGAAGTTCGACTGGGGCACGTTCGTGTGGCCCGAGGCGAAGTTCACGCTCGGCTCCAGCGGCAACCTGTGGGTCGTCCCGGAGAGCTCCGAGAACAAGGAGCTCGCCTACGACTTCATCAACATCACGCTGCAGAAGCACATCCAGAACCAGCTCGGCAACGCGGGCGGCATCCCGATCGCGGCCGACCCGGGCGCGATCACCGACGAGAAGTCGAAGCGGCTCATCGCGGACTTCAACGAGCTGGCCGAGGGCGGCAAGCTCGCCTACTACCCGGACTGGCCGGTGGCGGGCTTCTACGACGCCCTGGTCGCGCAGACGCAGCAGATCATGAACGGCGAGGACCCGAAGGAGGCCCTCTCCACCCTGCAGACCGCCTATGAGGACGGCCTGCCGGAATGAGCGGGCGGACGTCCGGGCGGGCCGGCGGCCTCGGCGGCCGGCTCGCCTACCTCCCCTACCTGCTGCCCGGGCTGCTGCTGTTCACCGGCGTCATCGGCGTCCCGTTCCTGATGAACATCGGGACGAGCTTCACCGACTGGTCGGGCGTCGGCAGCCCCGAGTGGGTGGGCCTGGAGAACTACGAGAAGCTGATGGGGGACGAGCGGTTCTGGTCCTCGTTCCGCAACAACGTCCTCGTGATCCTCGGGATGGCGATCGTCCCGACGGTGATCGGGCTGGTCCTCGCCGGCGCGCTGACCGACCTGATCGACCGGCACTTCGGGTCCCGCACCGCGGCCGTCCTGCGCGCCTGCATCTACCTGCCGCAGGTGCTGCCGGTCGTCATCGCGGGCGTGGTGTGGAGCTGGCTGCTCGCCCCCGACGACGGCGCGGTCAACGCGCTGCTGGAGGCGGTCGGGCTCGGCTCCCTCGCGCAGAACTGGCTCGGCGACCCGGACACCGCGCTCTGGTCCGTCCTGGCCGTCATGGTGTGGACGCAGATCGGGTTCCCGCTGGTGATCTTCATGTCGGGCCTGCAGCGGGTCGACCCGTCGCTGTACGAGGCGGCGGAGATCGACGGGGCGTCGTGGGCGCGCCGCTTCTGGCACGTCACCGTCCCGCAGATCCGCCCGGAGATCTTCGTGGTGCTGCTGTGGACGACGATCGCCGCGCTGAAGGCGTTCCCGCAGATCTTCGTCCTCACCAAGGGCGGTCCGGGCGGGTCGACGAACGTGCCGTCCTACTACTCCTACGTCAACTTCTTCGAGAAGCAGGACGTGGGCTACGGCTCGGCGATCGCGACCGTGCTGACCCTCGTGATCATCGCGCTGACCGTCGTCTTCCTGCGCGCGCAGGGACGCGAGCTGGAAGGGGAGGACCGGTGACCGCGACGCTCACCAAGCGGGCCGGCACGCCGGCCGGGGCCCGCCCGGACGCGTCCGGGCGCCGGCGCCGCCGCCGCGGCCCGGGCGCCTACGCGGTGCTGGTCGCGCTGGTCGCGATGGCGGGGATCATGCTGATCCCGTTCGCGGTCGTGCTGGCCAACGCGCTGAAGACCCCGCAGGAGTACTCGGCCAACGGCCCGCTCGCGCTGCCGGAGGGCGTCGACCTGGACGGCGTCCGCGCGTTCTGGGAGCGGACCGACTTCGGGCAGGTGCTGGTCAACAGCGCCGTGATCAGCGGCTCGGTCGCGGTCCTCGCGGTGCTGCTGTCCGTCCTGAACGCGTACGCGCTCGGGATCGGGCGCATCAAGGGGCGCATGTGGGTGCTCGTCCTGCTGCTGCTGGCGAACACGCTGCCGCAGGAGGCGCTGGTCTACCCGCTGTACTACCTGTCCAAGGAGTTCGGCCTCTACGACACCCGCATCGCGGTGATCATCGTGTTCACGGTGATCCAGAGCGCGTTCGGCACCTACCTGCTGTCGTCGGTGCTGTCGGCGTTCCCGCGCCCGCTGCTGGAGGCGGCCCGCATCGACGGCGCCGGACGGTTCCAGATTCTGTGGCGGGTCGTGGTCCCGGTGGTCCGGCCGACGCTGATGGTGCTGATGGTCTTCTTCTTCGTGTGGACCTGGAACGAGTTCCTGATCCCCATGGTCTTCCTCATCTCCAACGACAACCAGACGGTCTCGGTCGCGCTCGGCGTCCTGCAGGGCCAGCGGATGATGGACGCCACGATGTCCAGCGCCGCCTCGCTGCTCGGCCTGCTCCCGACCGTCCTCTTCTTCCTCGTCTTCCAGCGCACGCTGTCGCGCGGTCTCACGGCAGGAGCAGTGAAGTAGCAATGAAGTTCAGCGACGGCTACTGGATGATGCGCGAAGGTGTGCACGCGAGTCATCCGGTGGAGGTCCTCGACGTCGACGCCGGGCCGGACTCGCTCACCGTGCACGCGCCCGTCCAGCGGATCCGGCACCGCGGCGACCTGCTCAAGGGCCCGGTGGTGACGGTGACGGCGACGTCGCCGATGCCGGACGTCATCGGCGTGACGCTCACGCACTTCGCGGGGGAGCGGGCCCGCGGGCCGGCGTTCGCGCTGGCGGACGCGTCGCCCGACGTGGTCGTCGAGGCCCCGGAGGGCGGGGACGCGGCGACGCTGACGTCCGGCGCGCTCACCGTGCGGGTCCGGCGGGACGGGACGTGGGGCGTCGACTTCCTCGCGGACGGGCGGCGGCTCACCGGCAGCGCCCCGAAGGCCGCGGCCGTCATCGAGACCGACGACCGCTGGCCCGAGGGCCGCCGGCACTACGTCCGCGAGCAGCTCGACCTCGGCGTCGACCACGTCGTGTACGGGCTCGGCGAGCGGTTCGGCCCGCTGGCGCGCAACGGGCAGTCGGTGGACGTGTGGAACGCCGACGGCGGCACGGCCAGCGAGCAGGCGTACAAGAACGCGCCGTTCTACCTGACGAACGCGGGCTACGGGGTGTTCGTCGACCATCCGGGACGCGTGTCCTTCGAGGTGGCGTCGGAGGTCGTGACGCGGACGTCGTTCAGCGTCGAGGGTCAGTCGATGCGGTACTTCGTCATCTACGGCCCGACGCCGCGCGACATCCTGCGCAAGTACACGGCGCTGACCGGGCGCCCGGCGAAACTGCCCGACTGGTCGTTCGGGCTGTGGCTGTCGACGTCGTTCACGACGTCCTACGACGAGGCGACCGTCACGTCGTTCATCGACGGGATGGCCGAGCGGGGCCTGCCGCTCAGCGTGTTCCACTTCGACTGCTTCTGGATGCGCGAGTACCAGTGGTGCGACTTCGAGTGGGACCCGCGCGTGTTCCCCGACCCGCCGGGGATGCTGCGGCGGCTGAAGGAGCGCGGCCTGCGGATCTGCGTGTGGATCAACCCGTACATCGGGCAGCGGTCGCCGCTGTTCGAGGAGGGGCGCGCGAACGGCTACCTGCTGACGCGCCCGGACGGGGACGTGTGGCAGTGGGACAAGTGGCAGCCGGGCCTCGCGGTCGTCGACTTCACCAACCCCGAGGCCCGCGAGTGGTACGCGGCGAAGCTGGACGCGCTGCTGGAGATGGGCGTCGACTGCTTCAAGACCGACTTCGGCGAGCGGATCCCCACGGACGTCGTGTACCACGACGGGTCCGACCCGGAGCGCGCGCACAACTACTACACGTACCTCTACAACAAGACCGTGTTCGAGCTGCTGCAGAAGAGGCGCGGCGAGGACGACGCGGTGGTGTTCGCCCGGTCGGCCACCGTGGGCGGGCAGCGGTTCCCGGTGCACTGGGGCGGCGACTGCGAGTCGACGTTCGAGGCGATGGGGGAGAGCCTGCGCGGCGGCCTGTCGCTCGGCATGACCGGGTTCGGGTACTGGAGCCACGACATCGGCGGGTTCGAGGGCACGCCCGACCCCGCGCTGTTCAAGCGGTGGATCGCGTTCGGGATGCTGTCGTCGCACAGCCGCCTGCACGGCAGCCACTCCTACCGGGTGCCGTGGCTGTTCGACGAGGAGTCCGTCGACGTCCTGCGCGCCTTCACGGAGTTGAAGATGCGGCTGATGCCGTACCTGGCGGGGGCCGCGCGGCAGGCGTACGAGGGGGGCCTGCCGATGATGCGCGCGATGGTCCTGGAGTTCCCGGACGACCCCGCCTGCACGCACCTCGAACGGCAGTACATGCTCGGCGACGACCTCCTCGTCGCCCCCGTGTTCGCGCAGGACGGGACGGTCGCGTACTACGTGCCGGACGGCGTGTGGACGCACTTCGCGACGGGCGAGCGGGTCGCGGGCGGCCGCTGGGTGCGGGAGACGCACGGGTTCGACAGCCTCCCGCTGCTGGTGCGTCCGGGCGCGGTGGTCCCCGAGGGCGCGGTCGGCGACCGTCCGGACTACGACCACGCGGACGGCGTCACGCTGCGGGTGTACGAGCCCCGCGAAGGCCTCGGGGACGGCGCGCGGGTCGTCACGCGGGTCGGGGACGCGGTGTTCACCACCGAACGCGACGGCTCGGCCGTCCGGGTGGCCGCGTCGGGCGCGGGCGCGTGGAGCGTCCTGCTCGTCAACGCCCGCGCCGCCGCCGTCGAGGGCGGCACGGCCGCCGCGCACCCGCAGGGCGTGCGCGTCGAGGCGGCCGCGGACGAAGTCGTCATCACGCTGGAAGAAGGGCAGGACTGATGGGATTTCCCGAAGGCTTCCTCTGGGGCACGGCGACGGCGTCCTACCAGATCGAGGGGGCGGCGGCCGAGGACGGCCGCGCGCCGTCCGTCTGGGACGTGTTCAGCCGCACCCCGGGCAAGGTCCTGAACGGGGACACGGGCGACGTCGCCACCGACCACTACCACCGGTGGCGCGAGGACGTCGCGGCGATGGCCCGGCTCGGCGTCGGCGCGTACCGGTTCTCGATCTCCTGGTCGCGCGTGCTGCCCGGCGGAGCGCCGAACCCGAAGGGCATCGACTTCTACTCGCGCCTGGTGGACGAGCTGCTCGACCACGGCATCGCGCCCGTCGCGACCCTCTACCACTGGGACCTCCCGCAGGAGCTCGAGGACGCCGGCGGCTGGCCCGCGCGCGACACCGCGCACCGGTTCGCCGACTACGCCGAGCACATGGGGCGGGCCCTCGGCGACCGCGTCCACACCTGGACGACGCTGAACGAGCCGTGGTGCTCGGCGTTCCTCGGCTACGCGTCCGGCGTGCACGCCCCCGGCCGCACCGACCCCGTGGACGCGCTGAAAGCCGCGCACCACCTCAACCTGGGGCACGGGCTGGCGAACCGGGCGCTGCGCGGGACGGTGTCGCCGTCCGCGCAGCACTCCGTCACGCTGAACCTGCACCACCTGCGCGGCGAGGACGAGGTCGTCCGGCGGGTCGACGCCGTGTCGAACCGGGTGTTCCTCGACCCGATGCTCGGCCGCGGCTACCCCGCCGACCTGCGGGACGACACCGCCGGGCTGACCGACTGGTCGTTCGTGCGCGACGGCGACGAGGACGCCGTCGCCGCGCCGCTGGACGTCCTCGGCGTGAACTACTACTCGCCGACGCTCGTCCGGACCTGGGACGGGACGTCGCCGCGCGAGCACGCCGACGGGCACCGGCAGGGGGCGGCGACGCCGTTCGTCGGCTGCGAGGACGTCGAGTTCGCCGAGCAGCCCGGCCCGTACACGGCGATGGGCTGGCCGATCGACGCGACCGGCATGGAGGAGCTCCTCCTGCGGCTGCACCGCGAGTACCCGGGCACGCCGCTGATGGTGACCGAGAACGGCGCCGCGTTCGACGACGAGGCCGCCGCGGACGGCGGCGTCCGGGACGGGCGCCGCGTCGCCTACCTGCGGGACCACATCGCCGCCGTCGGGCGCGCGATCGACGGCGGCGCCGACGTCCGCGGCTACTTCGCCTGGTCGCTGCTCGACAACTTCGAATGGGCCTACGGCTACTCGAAGCGCTTCGGCCTCATCCGCGTCGACTACCCGACGGGCGAGCGCACGTGGAAGGACAGCGCGTTCTGGTACCGCGACGCGATCGCGGCGCACGGGGCTACGATCGACGCTTCCCGGTCGGCGGAGTGACGGGACGGTCCGTGGTCAAGATCACCGATGTGGCGCGGCACGCGGGCGTGTCGCCGAGCACCGTCTCCTACGTGCTGAGCGGCAAGCGCTCGATCTCGGAGGAGACCCGGCGGCGCGTCCGCGCCAGCATCCGGGAGCTCGGCTACCGCCCGCACGCCGGGGCCCGCGCCCTCGCCAGCAGCCGCTCCAACGTCGTCGCGCTGATGCTGCCGCTGCGCAGCGGCGTCGCGGTGCCCGTCGTGATGCGGTTCGCGACGTCGGTCGTCACGGCCGCGCGCCGGCACGACCACGACGTCCTGCTGCTCACCCAGGAGGAGGGCGAGGACGGGCTGCGCCGCGTCGCCGACAGCGCGCTCGTCGACGCGCTCATCGTCATGGACGTGCAGATGCGCGACCCGCGGGTGCCGCTGCTGCGGTCCCTCGACCGGCCGAGCGTGCTCATCGGGTTCCCCGCCGACGCCGACGACCTGACCTGCATCGACCTCGACTTCCACGCGGCGGGCGCGGCCTGCGCCCGGCACCTGGCGGCGCTCGGGCACCGCGAGGTCGCGATGATCGGCTCCCCGCCGGAGGTGTACGCGCGGGAGACCGGCTTCGCGCGGCGGGTCACCGACGGGTTCGCCGAGGCGGTCCGCGAGCACGGCATGGCCGGCGGCGTCCACCCGTGCGAGGCGAGCGCGGACGCGGCGAAGGACCTGGTCGGACGGCTGCTGCGGGAGCGCCCGGACCTCACCGGGATCCTCGTGCACAACGAGCCGGTCGTCGACACGGTCGTCCGGGCGCTGCGCGCCGAGGGCCGCCGCGTGCCCGAGGACGTGTCGGTCGTCGCGATCTGCCCGGACGAGGTGGCCGAGCACGCCGAGACGCCGCTGTCGTCGGTCGCGATCCCGGCCGAGGAGGTGGGCGGCCGGGCCGTCGAGCTGCTCATGGCCAAGCTGGAGGGCGAGCCGGTCCCGGCGGCGACGCTGCTGCCGCCGACGCTGACGCCGCGCGCCAGCAGCGGCACCGCCGCCCGCTGACCCGCCCGTCCCGCACCGCCCGTCCCGCACCGGCCGTCCCGCACCGGCCGGTCCGCACCGGCCGGTCCCGGCCCGGCCCGGTCCGCCCGACCGTTCCGCACCGTCCACCAGAAAGGGGGCTTTCCGGGCGCTCATCGTCGAAGCGCTTCGACAAACCGATCATCGGGGGCGAGTCCACCCAAGGAGCAAGGTTGAAGCTCAGCCGAAGCAGACCCCGTTCCCCCGGCCGGCGCAGCCGGCCGCTGACCCTCGTCCTGGCCGCCGCGCTCGCGGCGCCGCTCCTCCACGCGGCCCCGGCGGCGGCCCGCGACGGCCTCCCGTTCCGCGACCCCGGCCTGCCCGTCGCCGCCCGCGTCGACGACCTGCTGGGCCGGCTCACGCTCGACGAGAAGCTCGGGCTGCTGCACCAGTACCAGGCGCCGGTCCCGCGCCTGGGCATCGGCCGGTTCAAGACCGGGACCGAGGCCCTGCACGGGCTCGCCTGGACCACCGACGTCCACGCGGGCGGCGCCGTCCGCACCGCGAAGGCGACGGTGTTCCCGCAGTCCGTCGGCCTCGGCGCCACCTGGGACCCGGCGCTGCTGAAGGAGGTCGGCTCCGTCGTCGGCGACGAGGCCCGCGGCCACCACGGCGAGAACCCGGACGTCTGGGGCCTGCAGCTGTGGGCGCCGGTCGTGAACCTGCTGCGCGACCCGCGCTGGGGCCGCAACGAGGAGGGCTACTCCGAGGACCCGCTGCTCACCGGCCTGCTCGCGACCGCCTACGGCCGCGGCATGCGCGGCGACGATCCGGACCGCCTCAAGACGGCGCCCGTCCTCAAGCACTACCTCGCGAACAACAACGAGTACAAGCGCACCGAGACGTCCTCCTCCCTGCGGCCGCGCACGAAGAAGGAGTACTACGAGGCGCCGTTCCGGATGCCGGTCTCCAACGAGGCGGTCACCGGCATCATGACGGCGTACAACAAGGTGAACGGCCGTCCCGCGACGGTCACGCCGGACGCCGCCGGGCTCGTCCGGTCGTGGACGGACGAGACGCTGTTCAACGTCACCGACGCGGGCGGCCCGAACAACCTCATCGGCTCGCAGAACTACTTCCCCGACCTGCCCACCGCGAACGCCGCCACCCTCAAGGCGGGCGTGGACAGCTTCACGGTCGACGACACGAACTCGGCCACGACGATCGACTCGGTCAGGACGGCCCTCGACCGGGGCCTGCTCACCGAGGCCGACATCGACGAGGCCGTCGGCCACATCCTGAACATCCGGGTGCGGCTCGGCGAGTTCGACCCCGACGGCGGCCCGCACGCCGGCATCGGCATGGAGGTCGTGGACAGCCCCGAGCACCGCGCGCTGGCCCGCAAGGCCGCCGTCGAGCAGATGGTGCTGCTCAAGAACGAGAAGAAGGCGCTGCCCGTCGCCGCCGGGGACAAGGTCGCCGTCGTCGGCCCGCTGTCCGACACCCTCTACACCGACTGGTACTCCGGCGCCCTCCCCTACGAGGTCACCCCGGTGGACGGCGTCCGCGCCAAGGCCGGCGCGGAGAACGTCACCACCAGCGAGGGCGTCGACCGCATCGCGCTCAAGGACGTCCGGACCGGCGAGTACGTCGCGGGCGGCACCGGCGCCGACGGGGCCGTCCTCAAGACGGGCCCGACCACCCCGGACGCCACCGCCCAGTTCGACGTGTTCGACTGGGGCCAGGGCATCGTCACGCTGCGCAGCGTCGCCAACGGCAAGACCGTCGGCCGCCACGACTGGGGATCGAACTTCTCCAACAGCCAGGCGCAGCCGAACGGCTGGTTCGTCCAGCAGATGTTCGCGCTGGAGGAGCAGTCCGGCGGCACCGTGCTGCTGCGCTACGCCGGGTACGAGAACCCGGCCGACCCGTACGTGAAGGTGCTGGACGACGGGACGCTCGCCCTCGCGGCCAAGGCCGACGCCACCCCGCTCGCCAAGGAGGTCGTCGGCAGCGGCACCGAGTCCGCCGTGGCCGCCGCGAAGCGGGCGGACACCGCGGTCGTCGTGGTCGGCAGCATGCCGTTCATCAACGGCCGCGAGGACCACGACCGCACCGCGATGGGCCTCGCCGAGGGGCAGCTGGAGCTGGTCAAGGCCGTCCGGAAGGCGAACCCGAACACGGTCGTCGTCGTGGAGAACAGCTACCCGACCACGCTGACCTGGGCGGACGCGAACGTCCCGGCGATCCTGTGGACGAGCCACGCCGGCGCCGAGACGGGCAACGCGCTCGCCGACGTCCTGTTCGGCGACGAGAACCCGTCCGGCAAGCTGCCGCAGACCTGGTACCGGTCGGAGAAGCAGCTCCCGAGCATCCTCGAATACGACATCATCGAGCACGACCGCACGTACCAGTACTTCAAGGGCGACCCCCTGTACGCGTTCGGGTACGGGCTCTCCTACACGACGTTCCGCTACGGGAAGCCGAAGCTGAGCCGTCACTCGATGGGCGCCGACGGCACGATCGAGGTCACCGTCCCGGTCACCAACACCGGGAAGCGCACCGGCGAGGAGGTCGTCCAGCTCTACACCCGCCAGCGGAAGTCGCGGGTGAAGCAGCCGGTGAAGGAGCTGCGCGACTTCGCCAAGGTCGAGCTGGCGCCGGGGCAGACGAAGCGGGTGACGCTCGAGGTCAAGGCGTCCGACCTGGCGTTCTGGGACGTCACGCGGAACCGGTGGGCCGTCGAGCGCGCCGGGCACGACGTGCTGGTCGGCGCGTCGTCCGGCGACGTCCGGCAGCGGGCGAGGATCGAGGTCCGGGGCGAGCGGATCCCGGCCCGCGACCTGTCCGCGCCGACCCGCGCCGCCGACTTCGACGACCACGACGGCGCCGTCCTGGCCGACGAGACCAAGGCGGACGGCGACGTCGTCGCCGGCGCCGCGGGCGCCTGGATCGCGTTCGAGGACGCCGACCTCGGCCGCGGCGCCGGGCGGATCACCGCCCGCGTCGCCGGGACCGCCGCCACCGCGATCGAGGTGCGGCTCGGTTCGCCGGACGGCCGCCGCGTCGGCACCCTCGACGTGCCGGCCACCGGCGGCGTCTACGCCTACAGGGAGGTCACCGCCGACCTGCGGCGGGCCCACGGCAGGCAGGACGTCTACCTGGTGTTCCGCGGCGAGGCCCGCCTGAGCGGGTTCACGCTGGAGTAGTCCGCGCCCCGCGGCGCAGCGGGCGCAGCCCGCCCCGGGCGACCCCGGGGCGGGCACCCCCGCCCGTCGGCGGGTCCGGTACCGCTCAGGCGCGGCCGCGGAAGACCTCGATGAGGCTCGCGTAGCTCGCCCCCGCGTGGCCCGCCTGGACGGCGCGCTCCGCGAGGGCCTGGATGCGGGCCGGCCAGTCGGTGTCGATGCCCGCGGCCGCGCTCTCCCGCACCAGGTACTTCATCGTCGCGATATGGGTGTCGAGGGAGGCGTCCTCGGCGGGGTAGCCGCCACGGTCGATCTGCGCGGCGTAGGCGGTGGCGAACCCGGACACGCTCGAGACCCACTGCACGGCGAACGGCGCGAAGTCGCTCGCCTTCACCCCGGCGGCGCCCAGCAGCGCCGAGCCGTGCAGGAAGGCGTTCAGCGTTCCCCACATGATGCCGAGCAGCGCGACGTCGTACAGCGACGCCAGGCCGGGATCGGCGCCGAAGAAGGTCGCGCTGCCGAGCCGCCCGAGGGTCTCCCGGTGCTTCTCGAACGCGTCCGGGGAGCCGCTGTACAGCAGGAACGCCTCCGGCCGGCCGATCACCTCGGGGGTGGCCATGATCGCGCCGTCCAGCCGGTCGGCCGTCCAGCCGGCGATCTCGCGGGCCTCCTCGGCGGTGCCGGAGGTGAGGTTGACCAGGGTCCGGCCGGCCAGGCCCGCCCGGTGCGGGCCGACGGCCTCGCGGACCGCGTCCGCGTCGGCGAGGCAGACGATGATCAGCGAGCCGTCCCGGACGGCGTCGCCGACGGTGGGCGCGAGCGTCGCGCCCCGCGCGACCAGGTCGTCGGCCTTGGCGGCCGTGCGGTTCCAGACGGTCGTCGGGTGCCCCGCGGCCAGGAGCGCGGACGCCAGGGCGCGGCCCATCAGCCCCAGCCCGATGACGGTCACGGACTCCCGGGCGGATTCGTTGGCGAGTTCGTCGGCAAGTTCGTTGGTATGTGCGTCGGTCATGGCACGAGCCTGGCCGGGGCGGGTTCCGGTCCGTCTCCGGAAAAGTTGCGGTCGCCGTATCGGTAGCGTGAGCGGGTGCGTTTCGGGGTGTTGGGGCCGCTGGAGGTGCGGACGGCGGACGGCCGCCTCGTCCGCGTCCGCGAGACCAGGGTGCGGGCCCTGCTGGCGGGTCTGCTGGCGCGGCGCGGGCACGTCGTATCGGCGGACCGGCTCCTCGACGACCTGTGGGGCGACGCGCCCCCCGCCGGCGGCGTCCGCACCGTCCGGTCGAAGGTGTCGCTGCTGCGGCGGGTCCTGGAGGAGGCCGAGCCCGGGGGACGCGGCCTGCTGGTGTCCCGCCCGCCGGGCTACCTGCTGCAGGTGGCGGACGACGCGGTGGACGCCGGGCGGTTCGAGGAACTGCTGCGCCGGGCCCGGACGGCCGGCGACCCGGGCGCGCGGGCGCGGCTGCTCGCCGAGGCGCTCGGGACGTGGCACGGCACGGCGGCCTTCGCCGACTTCGCCGACGCGGCGTTCGTCCAGGGGGAGGCGGCGCGGCTCGAGGAGCGGCGCCTGGCGGCGCTGGAGGACCTCGCCGAAGCCCGCCTCGAACTGGGCGAGCACGGGGCGGCCGCGGGCGACCTGGCCGAAGCCGTCGCGGCGCATCCCTTCCGGGAGCGGCTGCGGACACTGCACGCCCTCGCCCTGTACCGGGCCGGGCGCCAGGGGGACGCCCTGGCGAGCCTCGGCGACCTGCGCGACCGGCTCCGCGACGAACTCGGGCTCGACCCCGGTCCCGGGGCGTCCGGCCTGTACGAGGCGATCCTCCGCCGGGACCCGGCGCTGCTCCCGGCCGCCGCGCCCGCGCCCCGGCCCCGCGGCGACCTGCCCGTCCCGCCCACCGGCCTGGTCGGCCGAGAGGGCGAGGTGCGCCGGGTGGGCGAGCTGCTGGATTCCGCGCGGCTGGTGACGCTGACCGGGCCGGGCGGCGTCGGCAAGACCCGGCTGGCGCTGGAGGTGGCGGCGCGGCGGGCCGGGGACTTCCCGGACGGCGTCCGGCTGGTGGAGCTCGCCGAGGCCCGCACCGGCGCCGAGGCGGGCGAGGCCGTCGCCGCGAGCCTGGAACTGCGCGACGCCGCCCGGGCGGGCGCGCGCCCCCCGGCGGAGCGGATCGCCGACGCCGTCGCGGGACGCCGGATGCTGCTCGTGCTCGACAACTGCGAGCACGTGGTGGAGCCGGTGGCCGCGCTGGCGGCGCGCCTGCTGCGGGCGGCGCCGGACGTGCGGCTGCTCGCCACCGGCCGCGAGCCGCTGGCGATCGGCGGCGAGCGGCTGTGGCCGGTGCCGCCGCTCGACCTACCCGAGCCGGACGCCGCCGGGCCGGAGCGGTCGAGCGCCGTTCGGCTGTTCGTGGAGCGCGCGACGGCCGCCGCGCCCGGCTTCGCGCTGGGGCCGGGCAACGCGGCGGCGGTCGCGGCGATCTGCCGGCGCCTCGACGGGATCCCCCTCGCGCTCGAACTGGCGGCCACCCGCGTCCGCGTGCTGGACGTGCACGATCTCGCCGCCCGGCTGGACGACCGGTTCCGGGTGCTGACGGCGGGCGTCCGCGACGCCCCGGCGCGGCAGCGCACGCTGCGCGCGGTGATCGACTGGAGCTGGGGCCTGCTGACCGACGCCGAACGGGTCGTGCTGCGCCGCCTGGCCGTGTGCGCGGGCGGCTGCACGCTGGAGACGGCCGAGGCGGTCTGCGCGGACGGGACGGACGGGGGAGTGCGCGCCGCGGACGTCCTCGACCTGCTCGGCAGGCTCGTCGACCGCTCCCTGGTGGTGCACCGGGACGGCCGGTACCGGCTGCTGGAGTCGGTGGCGGCCTACGCGAACGAGCGGCTCGCCGAGTCCGGGGAGCGGGAGGCCGTCCGCGAACGCCACCTCGCCCGGCTCCTGGAGTTCGCCGAGCGCGCCGAGCCGCGGCTGCGCGGGCACCGGCAGCGGGAGTGGCTCGATCGGCTGGACGCCGAGGCGGCGGGGCTGCGCGCCGCGCTGGAGCACGCCGTCCGCCGCGGGCCGGGCGACCCGGCGCTGCGGCTGGTGAACGCGCTCGGCTGGTACTGGTTCCTGCGCGGCCGGTTCGCCGAGGCGCGCCGCTCGTTCGATCTCGCCCTCACCGCCGGCGGGGCCGCGCACCTGCGGGCGGCGGCCCGGATGTGGCGCGCCGGGATCTCGCTGCTGCTTCCGGACGGTCTCGCCGCGCCGCCCCGGTCCACCGGGGAGCCGGCCGGGCCCGCGGAGCACGCGGCTGCGGAGAGCGACCCGCCGGGCGTCGCCCGCGCACGGTGGTTCCTCGCGTTGAGCAGGGTCGGTTTCGGTGACGCCCGGGCGACGCTCGGCCTCGCCGACCGGGCGCTCGCGCGGTTCCGGGCCCACGGCGACCGGTGGGGCGCGGCCGCCGCGCGCACCGTCCGCGCCGAGGTGCTGGCGGGCCTGGGCGAGCCGGACCGGGCGCGCGGCGACGCGGAAGGCGCCCTGGCGGTGTTCCGCGAGCTCGGCGACCGGTGGGGCGAGTCGCGCGCCGCGTGCGTCCTGGCCGATCTGGCCGAGTTCGCCGGCGACTACGCGACCGCCGGGCGCCTGCGCCGGGAGGCGCTCGGCCGCGCCGAGGAACTGCGGCTGTGGAACGACGCGGCGGACACCCTGGCGCGCCTCGGCCGGACCGCCCTGCTCACCGGCGACCTCGAAAGCGCCGAGGACCTGCACCGGCGCGCCGGGCGGCTGGCGGCGGCGCACTCCTACCGGCGCGGCGAGGAGTTCGCCGAGACCGGGCTCGGCATGGTGGCGCGCCGGCGGGGCCGGCTGGACGAGGCCGAGGCGCGCCTGCGCCGCTGGCTCGACTGGTGCCGCCGCTGGGAGGGCGACCTCGGAACCGCGTTCATCCTGGCCGAGCTCGGGTTCATCGCCGAGCTGCGCGGTGCCGCCGCCGAGGCGCTGGCGCTGCACCGGGAGGGCCTGCGGTACGCCCGCCGGACCGGCGATCCGCGGGCGCTCGCCCGCGGGCTCGAAGGACTCGCGGGCGCGCACGTCCTCGACGGCCGCGCCGCGGAGGCCGTCCGGCTGCTCGGCGAGGCCGCCGCCGCGCGCGAGTCCGTCGGCCTGCCGCTGCCGCCCGCGGAGCGCGGCGACGTCGACCGGATCGCCGCCGCCGCCCGCCGGGCCCTGGACCCGGCGGGCGGCGCGGCCGCCGAGCCCGGCGTCAGCCCGTGCGGCGGACCGCGATGACGTTGTCGAGCAGGACGCCGGCCTGCCCGTCGGGCCCGGTCGCCTCGCGCTCGTGGACGCCGCACCGCTCGGTCGTCCACGCGGACGCGTCGAGCGCGAGGTCGGCGAACGTCTCGTCGGCCGTGGGGAACCGGTGGTCGTGGTGGTCCGACCACGGCGGCGCGGCGGCGTGCTCGACGATCAGCAGCAGCCCGCCGGGCGCGACGGCGGCGGCCGCCGACCGCAGGATCTCGGCGCGCGGCCAGTCCAGCGGGGACTGCAGGAACTGCGCCGACACGAGGTCGTACGAGCCCGCGGGGAAGCTGTGCCCGAGGTCGTGCCGCTCGAACGCGACGCGCGCCTCGACCCCCTCCTCCTTCGCGTGCGCCGCCGCGCGGCCGAGGGCGACGGTGGAGACGTCCACGGCCGTCACGCTCCAGCCGCGGCGGGCGAGCCAGATCGCGTCGGCGCCCTCACCGCAGCCGAGGTCGAGCGCGGCGCCCGGCTCCAGCGGCTCGACCACGCTCACCAGCACGGGGTTCGGGTTGCCGCTCCACACCCGGTCGCGGGCGCGGTAGAGCTCCTCCCAGAACTCCTCGGTCTCGTTGCTCATCGGGTACCTCCTGTCGGTGCGGTGCCCGCATCTTCGGCAACGGACACCGCTTCAGGCAAACCCGTTTGCCGTACCGGCAAACCTGTGACCGATGCGTACCCCGATGCGCCCTGTGCGCCGCTCCGGGCGCGCGACCCGACCGCCCCGCCCGCGACCTGGGACTCTTCCGAACGGCTTTACAGACACCACTGTCTATTGGAGACTTCTCCCCGGCGGTGCCGGGGAACCGGAAGCCGGGATCGGCCATGCCCGCGCCAGGGCACGGCCCGCCCGGCGTGCGATCGGTGATCCGGCGTGGGCGAGCGACGCAGGGGATGCCATGTCACATCCGGACCACGACGAGGCAAGGCCCGCCGGGGAAAACCCCCGCATTGACGACACCCCGCCACCCTCACCGGCCAAGTCCCCACCGCCCTCCGGCCCGGCGTCCTGGCCTTTCCAAGGGGTGCCGACGCTGCCCTCTGCGGGGGGCGGGGGGCGGCCCGTGCCGGGGCAGGTGCCGATGCGGCTGGTGCCGCAGTTGCGGATGCTGGGGACGGCGCAGCGGGCGCTGCTGCTCGGCACGGTCGCGGCGCTGGTCATGGTGCTGGCGGCCGGTCTGACGGTCGCGGTCGTCGTCGACCGCTCCGGCGCGACCATCGCCGCTCGGGACCTGCGCCCCTTCGAGCAGGCCCTCGCCGACCTCTCCCAGGCCCCCGGCCTGCGCTACCGGACCGACGCCGCAGCCGGGACGCCGCAGGACATCACGGTCACCGCGTCCGGGGACAAGTTCGGCGCCGCCGGTTCGGACGCGGACGGCGGCGAACCGAACGTCCTGCAGGTCTCCGGGAAGACGTTCACGCGCGGCGGGTCCGGCGCGGCCGGGGGCACCGGATCGTCCGAGGGATGGACGATCGGGGCCGAGGGCGCCGCCGGGCGGATCGCCGAGGTGCTCGACGGCACCCCGGCACCGCCGGTGCTGGCGGACGACCTGTCCCGGGCGCTGCGGAAGGCGGGCGACGTGCCGCAGCCCGAGGACTCTGCGTCGGCCGCCGTGGACGGCAAGCCCGCGAAGGCCGTCAACACCCCGGCGGGACGGCTGCTCATCACCCGGCAGGCACCGCACCGGGTGCTGCGCCTGGAACCCGTCGACGGGCCCGCGAGAAAGGAGCCGGTCAGGAGCGGGGTGCTGCCCGCCGCGGCGCCCCTGGACGGCGGGTCCGGCGGATTCGACCTCGCCCCGGTCACCGGGGCCGAGGCCACCGAGATGTACGACACGCTGGAGAAGCAGGTCGGGCGGCTGGAGAACGCGACCGACGCGGGCATCACCTTCACGCTCGGCGCGTCGGGGAGCGTCAACTGCGGGTCCGGGGGCTGCACGGCCAACAAGAGCTTCACCGGCACCCTCACCAGCGCGGCCCGGGCCCGCATCGCCGGCGGCAACGTCACCGCCGTGATGACCGCGACGTTCTCCATCGACGGGCGGTCCGCCGGCCGGTGCACCAGCGACAGCCGCACCTTCCCGGTCGCCGGCGGCGGCGTGTCCGGCACCCTGAGCTGCTCCAACCCGGGCGCCGGGGCGGTGTTCACCTCGGTCAACGCGCAGCACCGCGCGCGGGCCATGGCGCAGTCGAGAGCCCAGGGCGGCCGGCCGGTCAGGTACCGCATCCCCTTCCGCGCCAACACGGTGATCAGCGCCCGCGCGCTGGCCGCGGTCGAGGTGAAGCGGCTCGTCGAACGCGTGAACCTGGACCGGGACCTCGCCAAGTGCACCGGGACGAACAGCTTCGTCCCCGGCACGCGGGTCCTCATGGCGGACGGCCGCACGAAGGCCATCGAGGACGTGCGCATCGGCGACGCCGTCCTCGCCGCGGACCCGGAGACCGGGGAGACCGGCCCCGGGGCAGTCGTGGCCACCCCCGCGAGCGGCGGACCCAAGGACCTGGTCCGCATCACCACCGCCGCCGGGCCCGGAACCGAGGCCGGGACCGTCGTCGCCACCGCCGCCCACCCCTTCCGGGTCGCCGGCGGCCCCGGCCGGTGGGTCGACGCCGGCGCGCTGAAGCCCGGCATGCGGCTGCGCACCGGCACCGGCGCGGACGTCCGGGTCGCCGCCGTCGAGCACCGGACCGTCCGCGACCGGCGCGTCCACAACCTCACCGTCGCGGACGCCCACACCTACCACGTCCGGACGGGCGGCGCGCACGTGCTCGTGCACAACGCGAACTGCTTCAACATGATCCCCTGGGGGAACGGCGCGATGAGGTCGCCCGCCAAGCTGGTCTACCGCCCGGGATCGCGGCACGGCCACCGGCTGCGGCACATCCAGGCCCACGGCGACCGCGCCCCGGTCGACCCGTCGAAGACGGTGCACAGCCGCTTCAACACGCACGGCCGGGAGCTGTTCCGGCTGATTGACGACGCCTGGGAAATCAGGGCGTCCGGCACGAAGACGACGCGGAACGGCACCGACGAGTACGTGATCCCGATGAACCGGGTGGTCGGCACCCAGGGCGAGAAAGCCGTGCGGATCATCGTGGAAGAGGACACCGGTAATATCCTCACGGCCCACCCGGTGCCGTTCTGAGGGAGGGGCGTTGGCCGACGAGTACCTCTGCGGCAACTGCCGGGCCGGACTCGTCCGGCGGTACCGCGTGAAACGGACCGGGGTGCCGGTCTGGGTCTGCGAGGAATGCGACGCGATCTGGTTCCGCCGCGACCGGACCGGCCGCGGCAGGAGCCTCGGGACGCCCGACGCGGAGATGGACGAGATCCTCGCGCCGCCCGACGGCAACCTGCTCCAGATCGTCGAACCCTACGTCGACGCGGACTCCGTCCCCGACTGGGAGCAGATCGAGCCCTTCGACGGGTAGCGCTCAGCCGCGGGCGCGGGCGTGCAGCTCGCGGACCTCGGCCTCCAGCGCGGCGACCGGGCCCTCGACGCGGACGCCCGGCGCCACCTCCCCGGCGGGGATCGGACGCACCGGCCCCGGCGGCAGCCCGCGCTCCGCGAGCCACCCGGTGAGCTGCGCGGACGACGCCGCGTACACGATCCGGCCGAGGCCCACCCAGCCGTGCGCCGCCGCGCACATCGGGCAGTGCTCCCCGGACGTGAACACGGTCGCGGCGGCCCGCTCGTCCGGCGCCATGTGCGCCGCCGCCCAGCGGGCCAGCTCGAACTCGGGGTGCCGGGTGCGGTCGCCGCCGGCGACCCGGTTGCGGTCCTCGGCCAGGACCTCGCCCGACCCCGAGACCAGCACCGAGCCGAACGGCTCGTCGCCGTCCGCGAGGGCCTCCGCGGCCAGCTCCACGCAGCGGCGCAGATGGGACATCTCTTCCGGAGTCGGTTCGTAGGCCATGCCGATGATCTTACGCGCGCCCGCGTCCGCCCAGGTCAGGCGCTGTCGCGCAGCACCAGATGCGGCTTCAGGATGACCACCGGCTCCGCGACCGTCTCGCCGCGGATCCGCGACACCAGCAGCCGCGCCATCTCCACGCCCATCTCCTCCAGCGACTGGTGGACGCTCGACAGCGGGGGATCGGCCAGCGGCGCGGCCGCCGAGTCGTCGAACCCGATCACCGCGACGTCGTCGGGGACCCGGCGGCCCATCCGGTGCAGCACCCGCAGCGCGCCCAGCGCCATCGGGTCGTCCGCGGCGAACACCGCGTCCAGCTCCGGCTCGCGCGCGAGCAGCTCCTCCGCGGCGGTGATGCCGCTCGCCTCCCCGAAGTCGCCGAACGCGACGCACTCGGGCAGCCCGGCTTCGGCGAGCGCGTCCCGGTAGCCGGTGAGCCGGTCGATGCCGGCGCCCATGTCCTGCGGGCCCGCGATCGTCGCGATCCGCCGCCGCCCGCCGCTGATCAGGTGCCCGACGGCCTCCCGCGCGCCGCTGCGGTTGTCGACGTCCACGTAGCTGACCGGCGACACCCCCGGCGGGCGGCCGCCGAGCACCGTCGGGACGCCCGCCGCCTCGAGCTTCGCGGGCAGCGGGTCCTCCGCGTGCAGCGACGTCAGCAGCACCCCGTCCACGTGCTGCGGGGTGAGGTAGTTCTCCAGCCGCGCGTACTCGGCGGGGGAGCGGGCCATGGCGAGCAGGAGCTGCAGGCCGGTGTCGGCGAGCCCGTTGCCGATCCCGCGGATGATCCCCGCGAAGTACGGCTCGCCGAACAGCCGCTGGTCGGACTCGGCCACCACCAGCGCCACCGTGTCGGTGCGGCGGGTGACGAGCGTGCGGGCCGCGCGGTTCGGCACGTACCCCAGCTCGTCGATCGCCGCCAGCACGGCCGCGCGGGCCTGCGCGCTGACCCGCGGCGAGCCGTTGATCACCCGGGAGACCGTGCCGCGGCCCACCCCGGCCCGCGCCGCGACCTCCTCCAATGTGGGCCGCGTGCTCCTGCCCGTCATCCGGCTCCCCCTCCGTCCAGTCCGATCGGACGGCCGGAACCGGCCGTCCGTGCGGGTCCGGCGCGCCGGACCCGTCGTTCGCGCCCCGAGTCCGGGGAGGTCAGCCGGACGCCCGTCCGGCCGGCCCGCCCCGCCGGATCACGTCCGCGTACCAGCGGGCGCTCGCCTTCGGAACGCGCCGCTGCGTGGCGTAGTCCACGTGCACCAGCCCGAAGCGCTTCGTGTAGCCCCAGGCCCACTCGAAATTATCCAGCAGCGACCACGTGAAGTAGCCCCGCAGCGGGACGCCTTCGGCGATCGCGTCGTGGCAGGCGCGCAGGTGCGCGTCGATGTACGCGATCCGCTCCGCGTCCTGGACCGTGCCATCGCCGTCCGGCGCCTCGTCGTAGCCCGCCCCGTTCTCGGTGATGTACAGCGGGACGGCCGGGTACTCGCGGTGCACCCGCGCCAGCACCTCGTACAGGCCGCGCTCGTCGATCTCCCAGCCCATCCCGGTCACGGGGCGTCCCCCCGGGACGAACCGGACGTGCTCGCTGCCGACCCACGGGGAGTACGTGGAGAACGGCGACGACGCCGTCTGCGCCGCCTCGCCCGGCGTCCCCGCGACCGTGTGCCGCGTGTAGTAGTTGATGCCGAGCTGGTCGAGCGGCCGGTGGATCGTCCGCAGGTCCTCGTCGGACGGGTCGAACCCGTGCTCGGCCGTGTCCGCGAGGACGTCCTCGGGGTAGCGGCCGAGCAGCAGCGGGTCCAGGAACAGCCGGTTCTGCAGGCCGTCGATCCGGCGGGCCGCGTCCACGTCCGCCTCGTGGTCGGTCGCGGGCGAGACCGCGTACAGGTTGACGGCCGCGCCGAACCGGTTGTCCGGGTGCTGCGCCCGCATCGCCTCCACCGCGAGCCCGTGCCCGAGCAGCATGTGGTGCGCCGCGAGCAGCGCCGCGGACGGCTCGCGGCGGCCGGGCGCGTGGTCCCCGGACGCGTAGCCGAGGAACGCGCCGCACCACGGCTCGTTCACCGTCATCCAGTTCCGCACCCGGTCGCCGAGCGCGCCGTGGACGTGCGCGGCGTACTCGGCGAACCGGTGCGCGGTCTCCCGCTCCGGCCAGCCGCCCGCGTCCTCCAGCGGCTGCGGGAGGTCCCAGTGGTACAGCGTCGGCCACGGCTCGACGCCCGCCTCCAGCAGCGCGTCCACGAGCCGCCGGTAGAAGTCGAGCCCCTCCCGGTTGGCGGGCCCCGCGCCGTCCGGCTGGACGCGCGGCCAGGAGATCGAGAACCGGTACGCGGTCAGCCCGAGGTCGGCCATCAGCGCGACGTCCTCGCGGAAGCGGTGGTAGTGGTCCACGGCCACGTCGCCGGTGTCGCCGTTCAGGACCTTGCCGGGCGTCCGGCAGAACGTGTCCCAGATGGACGGGCCGCGCCCGCCCTCGGCCGCGGCGCCCTCGATCTGGAAGGCGGCCGTGGCCGCGCCCCAGCGGAACCCGGTCGGGAACAGAGCGGCCGCGGCCGCACCGGTGTCGTCCTGTAGCGAGGTCACGCCTTCACAGCACCTTCCATGATTCCGCCGATGATCTGGCGGCCGAACACGATGAACACGACGAGCAGCGGCAGCACCGCCACGGAGGTCCCGGCGAACATGAGCGTGTAGTCGTCGAAGTAGGCGTTCGCCAGGTTGTTGATCGACAGCTGCACGGTGGGGTTGTCCGGGGCGAGCACCGCGAGCGGCCACATGAACTCGTTCCAGGTCTGCATGAACGTGAGCAGGCCGAGCACCCCGGCCGCCGGGCGCAGCGCGGGCAGCACGACCCGCCAGTAGATGCCGAACGTGCTGCAGCCGTCGACGCGGGCCGCCTCGATCAGCTCGTCCGGGATGGCCTGGGACGCGTACTGCCGCATCATGAACACGCCGAACCCGGTGACCAGGAACGGCACGATCACCGCCTGCAGCTGGTTCTGCCACCCCAGCTCCACCATGATCATGTAGAGCGGGATGATGCCCATCTGGACCGGGATCATCATCGTCGCGATGATGATCAGCAGCAGCGCGTTCTTGCCCTTGAAGCGCAGCTTGGCGAACGCGAACCCGGCGAGGGACGCGAAGAACACCGTCGAGACCGTCACCACGGTGGAGGCGATCGCGGAGTTCAGCAGGCCCTGCGCGAAGTAGGCGTCGGGGTTGTCGAACAGCCGCCCGACGTTGTCGCCGGCCTCGCCGCCGGGCAGCAGCGGCGGCGGCACGGCGGAGACGACGTCGTTGGTGCGCGTCGCGACGACGATCATCCAGTAGATCGGGAACAGCGACAGGGCGACCGCGACGATCAGCGCCACATAGGTGAGCGGGCTGGCCTCCCAGAGTCCGCGCAGCCGCCCGCTCGGACGGGCGTGCTTGCCGGGCTGCCCGGGGCCCGCGAGGAGGGTCGTCACTTGGTGCCTCCCGTGCGTCGCACGATCAGGAAGTTGATCAGGGAGAACACGATGATCATCATGAACAGCGCCCAGGCGACCGCGGCGCCGTAGCCGTACCGGTCCGAGCCGAAGGCGTTGTCGTACATGTACATCGTGATCGTCTGGAACTGGTGCAGCGCGCCGCCGTCCATGTTGTTCGGGGTCCGGACGCTGAACAGCACGGGCTCGGTGAAGAGCTGCAGGCCGCCGATCGTCGAGATGATCACCGTGAAGATGATCGTCGGGCGCAGCATCGGCACCGTGATCTGCCAGAACTGGCGGAGCCGGGACGCGCCGTCGATCGCGGCCGCCTCGTAGAGGTCGCGCGGGATGGACTGCATGGCGGCCAGGTAGATCAGCGCGTTGTAGCCGATCCAGCGCCAGTTGACCATCGCGGCGATCGCGACCCAGGACCAGCCGCGGCTGGCGCTCCAGTCGATCGGGTCGACGCCGACCAGGCCGAGCGCCCAGTTGATCATGCCCCAGTCGGTGTCGAACATCTGGGTGAACACGATCGACACGGCGGCCGTCGAGGTGACCAGCGGCGCCACCATCCCGATCCGGAACAGCGTGGGCATCCGGATCCGCCGGTTCAGCGCGTTCGCGATGAACAGGGCGATGAGGAGCTGCGGGACCGTCGCGAGCACGAAGATCCCGAGGGTGTTGACCGTCGCGTGCCAGAAGTCGGCGTCGGTCAGCAGGTAGTCGTAGTTGTCGAGGCCGACCCATTCGCGGGTGCCCGAGGCGAGGCCCCAGTCGTGCAGCGACACCCACAGCGTGAAGCCGAGCGGGAACAGGCCGAAGATCAGGAAGACGATGTAGAAGGGCGAGATGAAGGCGTAGGGAGCGGCCTTCACGTCGAGTTTGGCCAGCCGGCCCCGCCAGGTCGGGCGTGGACGGCGGCCGGCGTCGCCCGGCGCGGGCCGGGAGGGTTTCCGGCCGGCGCGCAGATCGGTGGTCATGCGCCTCCTTTCGGGGGCGGCTCCGCCCGGGGAGGGGCCGGGGCGGAGATCTGGGACATGAGTGAGGCGGTGGCGCCGCACGGGAGGTGAGGCACGGCGCCACCGCCTGGCCAGTGGGAAGGGGGACGAGGGGGTTCGGCCGTCCGGCGCGACGCGGAGGTCAGCGCCGGACCGGCGTCACCGGGCGGACTTCTCCGCCTCCTCGACGGACTTGCTCCACGCCTCGCCGGCCGGGACCTTGCCCTGCCCGACGCTGATCAGGACGTTCTCCACGGCCTGCCGCACGTCCTCGTTCTTCGGGCCGAGGTAGACGGGCTTGGCCTGCGCCACCATCTCGCCGAAGATCTGGCCGACCGGGGCGTCGTTGAAGTACGGGTCCTTGGCGTCCGCCACCGCCGGGTCCTTCGCGGCCTGCGGCGAGGACGGGAAGACGTTCGCGGCCTTGAACGCGCCGATCTGGCCCTCGGGCGAGGTCAGGAACTTGGCGAGCTCGGCGGCCTCCTTCGCGTGGTCGGTCTGCTTCGGCACGGCCAGCCACGAGCCGCCCCAGTAGCCGCTGCCGCCCGGCACCTTGGCGACGTCCCACTTGCCCTCGCCGAAGTCACCGGAGAACTCCTTGATGCCCCCGAGCATCCAGGACGGGCACGGCACGGTCGCGAACGTGTCGCGCTTCAGGGCGGTCTGCCACGGCGGCGTGAAGATCGACATGTCGGCGGTGAGCTTGTTCTGCTCGAACTTCAGCGCCGTGTCGAACGAGGACTTCACCGCCGGGTTGGTGGCGAAGACCAGGTTGTTCTCCTTGTCGAAGTAGCTGTGGCCGGGGCCCGCGCCGGCCTGCTGCAGGACGGTGACGCGCCAGATGGCCGTCGGGCCGTCCAGCCACTTGGTGTCCTTCACCTTCGACTGGAAGTCCTGGCCGACCTTGAGGTACTCGTCCCAGGTGGGCCACAGCTCCGAGACCTCGTCGCGCTCCGTCGGCAGCCCGGCCTTCTCGAACAGGTCCGTGCGGTAGCACATGGCGAGCGCGCCGACGTCGGTGCCGAGGCCGACGAGCTGCTTGCCGTCCGGGGAGACGCCGGCCTGCCACTTCCACGACACGAAGTTCTGCTCGAGCTCCTTGCCGCCGTGGTCGAAGAGGTTGACGAACTTGTTCGCCTGCTGCATGTAGAGGGGCAGGATGCCCTCCTCCAGCATGACGACGTCGCCCGCGCCGCTTCCGGTCGCCATCCACTGCTGGATGCGCGGCTTGAAGTCGTCCAGGCTGGACACCTTGCGCTGCTTGATCGTGACGTTCGGGTGGGACGCCTCGTACTGCTTGTACAGCTCTTCGTAGCCCGGCTCGCCGAAGACGTCGACGGTCAGCTCGACCTTGCCGTCGCCGCCGGAGTCGTCTCCGCCGCAGGCGACGGCGAGGCCGCCGACGAGCAACGCGGCCACCGCCGTGCTCAGTCCGCGCCGCATGCTGGCCCTCATCGCGGACCCCTTCCCGTTGTGATGTACCTCGTGTGTGGGAGCGCTCCCACGAAGCAAAGACGGTGACCCCGGTCACTGTCAACGTCCGAGACTGAACCGTTATCGGCGCGGGCCCGGCCGCCCCGGGCCCTGAACGCCGGGTCCGGCGCCGCCCGCGCCGGCCCGACGGGCCGCCTAACCTTCGGGAACGGGCTGGTGGACGGCCCCGCGGACGGCCTCCGGCGCGGGCTCGGCCGCCGGTCCGGGGACCGCCGCCCGCCGGGCCGCGGGCGCGGGCGCCGTCGAGCGGCGCACGACCAGTTCCGGCCGGTACAGCAGCTCGGTGCGCGGCGCGCGGTCGCCGCCGATCTCGCCGAGCACCGTGCTCACCGCCGCCATCGACATCTCCCGCACCGACTGCCGGACGGTGGTCAGCGGCGGGTCCAGGTAGGCCGTCAGCAGCGAGTCGTCCATGCCGGTGACCGACACGTCCTCGGGCACCCGCAGGCCGCGCGCCCGCGCGGCCCGGATCGCGCCCAGCGCCATGATGTCGTTGCCGCCGCAGATCGCCGTGCAGCCCTCGTCCAGCAGCCGGGCCGCCGCGGCCTGCCCGCCCTCCACCGTGTACATGGTGTTGACGACCAGGGCGTCGACCTCGTCCGCGGGCAGGCCGGTGTGCGCGGCCATCCCGCGCCGGAACCCCTCGGTCTTGCGCCGCGTCGGGACGTACACGTCCTGCCCGATCGCCAGCCCGATCCGGCGGTGGCCCATCGCGGCGAGGTGCCCGACCGCCGCCTCCATCGAGGCGACGTCGTCGTTGGAGATGAACGGCGCGTCGATGTCGTCGCGGTACCCGTTCACCAGGACGATCGGCAGCGCCTTCTCCAGCAGCCGCGCGTACCGCGCCCGGTCGGAGTTGGCGTTGGCGTGCAGGCCGTTGACGAAGATGATCCCGGCGACGCCGCGCTCCAGCAGCATCTCGATGTAGTCGTCCTCGGCGACGCCGCCCGGCGCCTGCGAGCACAGCACCGCCATGTACCCGTGCCGGGCCAGCGCGCTCTCGATGACCTCGGCGAACGCGGGGAAGATCGGGTTGGTCAGCTCCGGGATGATCAGCCCGATCAGCCCGGCCCGGTGCTGGCGCAGCCGGGCCGGGCGCTCGTAGCCGAGCACGTCCAGGGCGGTCAGCACCGCCTGGCGCGTGGTCGGGGACACGCCCGGCTTGCCGTTCAGCACCCGGCTCACCGTCGCCTCGCTCACTCCGGCGTGGGCCGCGATGTCAGCCAGGCGTGTCGTCATGGGTCTCAAGTTAGCGCTCCTCGATGTCCCACCACAGCGCGGTGTCCGGGGGGAGTTCGGCCTCCGCGCCGCCGACCCGGACGGGTCCGCTGGCCAGCAGCGGCGCGCCCGGGGCGGGGACGCGGACCGTCCGGCCGGACGTGTTGACCGTGCAGCCGAACGCGCGCCCGCCGCCGGGCTCGTCCCGGACGAACGACAGCGTGCCGGCGGGGCCGTCGAGCCAGCGGAGGCGGCCGTCGCCGAGCGCCGGGTGCTCGCGGCGGACGCGTAGCGCGTCCCGGTAGAGGGCGAGCATCGAGTCCGCGTCGGCCTCCTGCGCGGCGACGGTGAGAGAGTGCCAGGACGGCGGGATCGGCAGCCAAGAGGACTCGCCGGAGCCGAAGCCGAACGGCGGCTCGTCCCCGGCCCACGGCATCGGCACCCGGCAGCCGTCCCGGCCCTGGCCCTCGCCGCGGAGCCGCTGCGGGTCCTGGAGGAACTCCTCCGGCAGGTCGAGGACCTCGGGGAGGCCCAGCTCCTCGCCCTGGTAGACGTACGCGGAGCCGGGCAGCGCGAGGGTGAGCAGCGCCGCGGCGCGGGCCCGGCGGAGCCCCGTCTCGCCGCCGCCGTACCGGGTGACGTGCCGCTTCACGTCGTGGTTCGACAGCACCCAGGTCGCGGGCGCGCCGACGGCCTCGGCGGTGCGCAGCGACTCGTCCACGACCTCCCGCAGCGCGGCCGCGTCCCACGGCGCCGTCAGGTAGTGGAAGTTGAACGCCTGGTGGAGCTCGTCCGGACGGGTGTAGGCGGCGAGGCGCTCGGGGGTCGGGGCCCACGCCTCGGCGACCGCGATGCGCTCGCCGCCGTAGGAGTCGAGCAGCCGCCGCCACGCGCGGTGGATGTCGTGCACCGGGTCCTGGTCGAAGTACGGCAGGACGGCCGTGCCGAGCATCTCGACCTGGTTCGGGTGGCCGACGTCGGGCAGCCCGGGGGCCTTCGCCATGCCGTGCGCGACGTCGATGCGGAAGCCGTCCACGCCGAGGTCGAGCCAGAACTTCAGGATGTCGGCGAACTCCGCGTGGACCTCGGGGTTCTCCCAGTTCAGGTCGGGCTGCTCGGACGCGAACAGGTGCAGGTACCACTGCCCGTCGGGGACCCGCGTCCAGGCGGGGCCGCCGAACACCGACTCCCAGTCGTTGGGCGGTTCGGCGCCGTCCGGGCCGCGGCCGTCCCGGAAGACGTACCGGGCGCGCTCGGGCGAACCGGGCTCGGCGCCGAGGGCGGCCCGGAACCAGGCGTGCCGGTCGGAGGTGTGGTTCGGCACGACGTCGACGATGATCCGCAGGTTGTGCGCGTGCGCGTCGGCGATCAGCGCGCGGGCGTCGTCGAGGGTGCCGAACAGCGGGTCGACGTCCCGGTAGTCGGCGACGTCGTAGCCGAAGTCGGCCATGGGGGAGACGTAGAACGGGGTGAGCCACAGCGCGTCCACGCCGAGCGCGGCCAGGTAGGGCAGCCGGTTCCGGACGCCCGGGAGGTCGCCGACGCCGTCGCCGTCGGCGTCGGCGAAGCTGCGCACGTACACCTGGTAGATGACGGCGTCCCGCCACCAGCGTGCGGCGTTCTCGGCGCCGTCCCGGGGCGCGGGGACGGCGAGGGTGTGCTGCGTCATGAACGTCCTTCGTGTCGGGAGCGAGGTCGGTCTGTCACGGTCGTCCCGTGACCGGTCTTCACTTGACGCCGCCGGCGGTGAGCCCGGCGACGATCCGGCGCTGGAAGACCAGCACGACGACGATGAGCGGGACGGTCACGATGACGCCCGCCGCCATCTGGGTGCCGAACGGCTGGTCGAAGCCGGACACGCCGGTGAACTTCGAGATCGCCACCGTGGCGGTCTGCATGTCCTTCTCGTTCACCATCGACAGCGCGATGAGGAATTCGTTCCACGCGGCGATGAACGTCAGGATCGCCGTGGTGAACACCCCGGGCGCCGCCAGCGGGACGATGATCTTGCGGAACGCCTGGCCGCGCGTGCAGCCGTCCACCATGGCCGCCTGCTCCAGCTCGAACGGGAGCTGCCGGAAGAACGCGGTCAGCAGCCAGATCGACAGCGGCAGCGCGAAGCCGAGGCTCGGCACGATCATCGCCTGGTAGGTGTTGATCCAACCGATGTCGGTGAAGAGTTTCAGCAACGGAACGAGCTGGGAGATTCCGGGGAACATCGTCGTCGCGATGATGAGCCCGAGCAGCGCGTTCTTGAACCGGAACCGCAGCCGGGCCAGGGCGTACGCGGTGAACACGCCGACGATCAGGGTGAGCACGGTGGTGCAGCCGGCCACGACGACGCTGTTGAGCAGCGCCCGGCCGAACCCGTTGTCGCCGCGGAACACCGCGGAGAAGTTCTCGACCGACCAGCGCGTCGGGACGATCGAGTTGTCGAACTGGTCCTGCGGGCGGCGGAACGCCGAGATCGTCATCCAGTAGAACGGCGCGAGGCAGTAGACGGCCACGGCCGCGATGCCGGCGTACGACAGGATCCGCCGGGTCCGGGAGCCGGTCATGGGGCCACCGCCTTCTCGTCCGGGCCCGCCGTCCGCCGGGCCGCCTTCGGGCCGGGTCTCCTCCGCCGCTTCTCCCGGCGGGTCCGCTCGCGGGCCTCGCCGATGATGTCGGCGCCGAGCAGCTTCACGAACAGGTACGCGATCAGGGCGATGTAGGCGAACAGGATCGTCGCGTACGCCGCCGCCGACCCGTACCGCAGATTGGACGCCTCGAACCAGGCGATCATCGTGAGCGTCTCCACCGAGTCCTGGTTGACGCCGATGAGGACGGCCGGGAGGTCGAACATGCGCAGCACGTCCAGCATCCGGAACAGCACCGCGACCAGCAGCGCCGGCTTCACCAGCGGCAGCGTGATGCTGCGGAACTGCTGCAGCGCGCCCGCGCCGTCCACGCGGGCCGCCTCGTAGACGTCCCGGGGGATCATCTGCAGGCCCGCGAGCACCAGCAGCCCGATGAACGGCGACGTCTTCCACACCTCGGCGATGATCACCGCGAGCTTGGCGGGGAAACCGTCGGCGGTCCACAGGATCTGCTGCCGCAGGACCGCGTTCGCGGCGCCGTCCGCCTGGAAGATCCACCGCCACAGCAGGCCGGAGATCGCGGTCGGGATCGCCCACGGCACCAGGATGCTGGCGCGGACGAACGCGCGCCCGCGGAACGCCTGGTGCATGATCAGCGCCATCCCGACGCCGATCACGGTCTCCAGGACCACGGTCGTGAACGTGAAGAACGTCGTGTTGCCGAACGCGTTCCAGAAGGCGTCGGCCGCGTCGCCGCCGAAGACCGCGGTGTAGTTGTCGAAGCCGACGAAGCGCGTCCCCTCGACGACGAAGCCGTCCTCGTCCAGGCCCTCGCCGCGCGCGAACAGCGACTCGCGGAACCCGGCCAGCACCGGGTAGCCGATGACCAGGGCCAGCACGAGCAGGGTGGGGGACAGCAGCAGCGCGGCGAGCCGCCGCTCGGCGCTCGCGGCGCCGCCGCGGGCCTTGCGCGTGCGCGGCGGAGCCGCCGCGGCGTGCGCCGCGGCGGACCGCTCGTCGTGCGTCGTGGTCATGCGGGTCACTGCCGCGCGGTGAGCGTCTCGAGCTTGCCCTGCAGGTCGGCGAGGGCCTTGTCGACCGGCGCGTCACCGGTGACGGCCGAGTACCCGGCCTCCTGGATCGCGGCGGTCACGTCGCCGTACTTGACCGCGACGGGACGCGGCGTGGCGTTCTCGATCGCGGACTTCAGCACCGGCAGGTACGGGAACTTCTTCACCAGCTCGGGGTCGTCGTAGAGCGCGGCGATGGTCGGGGCCTGCGAGGTGGCCAGCAGGTTGTCGCGCTGCGCCTGCGCTCCGGTGAGGTAGCGGATGAAGTCGAGGCCGGTCGCCTTGTTCTTCGCGAACGCGGAGACCGCGAGGTTGTGCCCGCCGAGGTTGGAGACGCCCGGGCCGTCCGGTCCGGGCAGCGGCGCGACGGCGAACTTCCCGGCGACCTTCGACGAGCCGTCGTCCTCGTTCGCCAGCGAGTACTGGTAGGGCCACTGCCGCTGGAACACCAGCTTGCCGTCCTGGAAGTAGCGGCGCCCGCCCTCGGTGTCGAGCGTGATCGCCGACTTCGGCATCCGGCCGTCGGCGTACGCCTTCACCAGGAACTCCAGGCCCTGCTTCGCCTGCGGGGTGTTCACCGCGGGCTTGCCGTCCGGGCCGATGAGCGCGCCGCCCGCGCTCCCGACGGCCTCCACCATCGAGATCGTCATGCTCTCGCTCTTGTTGACCTCGGTGAAGAAGCAGTCGATGTCCTTCGCCTCGTCGAGGTCCTCGACCTTCTCGCAGGCGTCCCACATCTGCTGGTACGTCTTCGGCGGCTCGGAGATCCCGGCCTTCTCCAGCAGGTCCTCGCGGTAGTACAGCATCCCCGCGTCGGACGTCGACGGCACGGCGTACAGCCGGTCGCGGTACTGCCCCGTCTTGATCGTCGCGGGCAGCATCTTCGACAGGTCGATCTTGTCCTCGGGCAGCTCGGTCAGCCACCGGTTGGCCGCGAACTCCGCCGTCCAGACGACGTCGAGGTTGAGCACCGTGTACGCGTCCGACTTGGTCGTCGCGTTCTGGATCATCTGCTGGCGCTGCTCGTTCGGCTCGTCCGGCAGCTCGATGATCCGCACCTTCTCGTCCGGGTGCTCGGCGTTCCAGCCGTCCACCTGCTTCTGCAGGTTGCCGGAGCGGTCCTTGCCGGTGACGAACGTGATCGGGCCGCGGCCCTGCAGGTCGGCCGCCGAGGTGCCGGACGAGCCGTCGCCGTCGTCGCCGCCGCAGCCGGCCAGCGAGAGCGCGAGGACGGCGCCGACGACCGCGCCGCCGATCCGGGGGATGCGCCGCATGGGGTCCTCCATTCGCGAGACGGGCCGTGCCGGCCGCCGTCCCGCCGTTCCGTGGATGGGGGGATTGATCGGGGACATTAGCAACGGGTTTCATGAGCGTAAATAGCTTGCAGAAAGTTTCAGCAAGCTCGTGTCCGATCTGTAACCGGCTTGCAGGGGCCGCCGGAAACGGGTCGACGCGGCGCGCCCGTTGCGCCAGGCTTCGTCCGGTGAGCACCGACCTGCGGCTCGTCCGCGACCACACGATCCTGTCCGTGGTGACCGGCTCGCGCGCGTACGGCCTCGCCACCGGCGCCAGCGACGTCGACCGGCGCGGCGTGTTCGTCGCGCCCGCGCCGCTGTACTGGCGTTTCGACAAGCCGCCCACCCACCTGGACGGCCCCCTGCCCGAGCAGTTCTCCTGGGAGCTCGAACGGTTCTGCGAGCTGGCGCTGGCCGCGAACCCGACCGTCCTGGAGTGCCTCTGGTCGCCGCTCGTCGAGCGCGTCACCCCGATCGGCGAGGAGCTGCTGGCCGTCCGCACGGCCTTCCTGTCGCGCCGCGCGCACCGCACGTTCCTCCGCTACGCCGACAGCCAGTTCCGCAAGTTGCAAGGCGACTTGCGCAAGGGCGGCGAACCGAACTGGAAGCACGTGATGCACATGCTGCGCCTGCTGGACGGCGGCCTGCACCTCGTCCGCACCGGCGTGCCGCGCGTCGAGGTCGGCGACCTGCGCGACCGCCTCCTCGCCGTCAAGCGGGGCGAGCTGCCGTGGGACGAGGTCGACGCGTGGCGCGCCGAGCTGACGTCCCGCATGGCGGGCGCCCTCGAAGCGAGCCCGCTGCCCGACCTCCCCGACCGCGACCGCGTCGAAGACCTCGTCGTCTCCGTCCGCCGAAGGAGCCTCGCATGGTGAACCTCCCCGACGGCCTGCTCGACCGCTTCACCGCCGAGCACCCCTACCCCCGCGCGTTCCTCACGATCAGCGGATCGCACATCTACGGCTTCGCGTCCCGCGACTCCGACGTCGACCTGCGCGGCGTCCACCTGCTGCCCCTCGACGAGGTCATCGGCCTGTACACCGGACGGCAGCAGTGCACGGAGCAGTGGGAGCACGGCGGCGTCGAGGCCGACATCGTCACCTACGACCTCGCGAAGTTCTGCGGCATGCTGCTGAAGCCGAACGGCCACGCGCTCGAGCAGCTCGCCTCGCCCCTCGTCGTCGAGACGTCGCCGCTGCACGCCGAGCTGCGCGGGCACCTCCCGGGCCTGCTCACCTCCCGGCACGCGGGCCACTACCTCGGGTTCGCGCGGAGCCAGTGGCGCATGTTCGAGAACCGCGACGAGCTCAAGCCCCTGCTCTACGTGTTCCGGACGCTCCTCACGGGCGTGCACCTCATGCGCGCGGGCGAGCTCGAGACCGACCTGACGAAGCTGCTCGGCGACGCGCCGCCGTACGTGCCCGACCTCGTCGCCGCCAAGCGCGACGCCGAGCACGCGGGCCTCCCGCCCGGCGCGCCCGACCGGTCCGTCCTGCGCTCCGACGTCGACGCCCTCACCGCGCTGCTGGAGGAGGAGCGCGACCGCAGCGCCCTTCCCGAGCGGCCGAAGGCGGGCCGGGCGCTGCACGACCTGGTCGTCCGGACCCGCCTGGACGGGCTATACCACAGCTGAACCTTCCGGTGGGGTTGCGACACCGCCGACCAGGGGATCTTCCTTCGCGGACGGCACGGGGGAGCCGTCCGCGAAGGGAGCCGTCATGACCGTGGCCAGCCCGTCCTGGGCCGACCTGCGCGAGCCCGCGGACGCCGCCGCCCGCGCCGGCTCGCTGCTCGACGTCCTGCGCGCGGAGCTGCCGCCGGACCGTCCCGTCACCGTGTGGAACGCGTCCTGCGGGGACGGCGGCCTCGCCCGGTGGCTCGCGCCCCGGCTGCGCGGCCCGCAGCACTGGATCCTGCAGGACGCCGATCCCGCCGCCCTCGCCCGCGCCGCCGGACGGACCTACGCGTGCGCCGACGGGACCCCCGCCACCGTCGAGACGCGCGCGGGCGACCTCGCCGACCTGCGGGCGGCCGACGTCGTGGGCGCGTCCGTCCTCGCCGCCTGCCACCTGCTGCACCGGCTCACCGCGGCCGAGGTCGACGCGCTCGCGGGCGCCGCGTGCCGTCCCGCGCTGCTCACCCTGACCCCGATCGGCCGCGTCCGGCTCGACCCGGCCGACCCCCTCGACACCGAGTTCGCCGCCGCGGCCGCCGCCCACCGCCGCCGCGGCGGCCTGCTCGGGACGGACGCCGCGTTCGCCGCCGCCGACGCGTTCGCCCGCCGCGGCGCGACCGTCCACACCCGGTCGAGCCCGTGGCGGCTGGGGCCCGCCCGCTCCGTGCTGATCGCCCGGTGGCTGCGCGACCGGGTCGCCGACGCCGTCGAGCACCGCCCGGCGCTCGCCGCCGACGCCCCCGCCTACCTGCGCCGCCGCCTCGCCGACTGCGCCAACGGCGACCTCGCCGTGGAGGTCCGGCACCTCGACCTGCTGGCGCTGCCCGCCCGCTGACCCACTTGTAACCGGGCGCTTACTTGGGTAGCCTGCCGCCGGACCGGCGGGAGGTACGGATGGCGATCGCACCGGTGGTGGAGGAGCGGCCCGGCTGCGGGCGGGGCGCACGGCTGCTCGGCGCGCTGATGCGCCGGTTCGTGCGGCCGTTCGTCGCACGGCTGCCCTGGACGCCGCTCACCCTCCGGTTCGCCGGACTGATCGAGCTCGCGGGCACCCTCCTGCCCGCGCCGCGCGGCACGGAGGTCGTCCCGGTGCGGGGCCTCGGCTGCGCCGCCGAGCAGATCCGGGGCCGCGGGGTGCCCGCCGACCCCCGGCGCGTGATCCTCTACTTCCACGGCGGCGGGTTCGTCGCCTGCGGCCTGCGCACCCACCGGCGGATGATCGCCCGGATCTCCCAGGCGGCCGGCATGCCGGTCCTCTCGGTCGCCTACCGCATGCAGCCGAAGGTGCCCATCGCGACGTCCATCCGCGACTGCGTCGACGCCTACCGGTGGCTGCTCGACCGCGGCGTCGACCCCCGGAGCATCGTGATCGCCGGCGACTCGGCGGGCGGCTACCTCGCGTTCGCCGCCGCCCTGCACGCCCGCCGCGACGGGCTGCCCCGCCCGGCCGGGATCGCCGGCCTGTCGCCGTTCCTCGACCTCGACCTCGAGGCGCGGATCGCGCACGCCAACGAGCCCCTCGACCCGTTCATCCCCGCGCGCCGCCTCGCCGACATGGTGCGGACCGTCTTCCCGGACGTCGAGCCGACCGACCCGCTGCTGTGCCCGCTGCACGCCGACCTCCGCGAGCTGCCGCCCGTCCTGATCCAGGTCGGCTCCATCGAGGTGCTGTGCTGCGACGCGCACCTGATGGCCGAGCGCCTCGGCGCCGCCGGCGTCCCGTGCACGCTGCAGATCTGGGAGGGGCAGATGCACGTCTTCCAGGTCTTCGCCGACCTCTCCCGCGAGGGCCACGCCGCCATCGCCGAGGTCGGCCGGTTCGCCCGCCGCGCCACGTCCCCGGAGGCGGCGCGCGCCGCCTGACGCCGCCTGACGCTGCCCGGCGCCGTCCGGCGTCACCGCGCGAGGCGCTCCACGGCCTTCGCGTGCAGGGCCGTCGCCAGCTCGGCCGCCGCGTCGACGACCGCGTCGAGGTCGCCGCCGAGCCGCCCGTCCGCCCACTGCCGGGCCAGCTCGATCATGGCGCCGGTGAACATGGTCGCCGCGATCACCACGGTCGGGTCCTCGCGCGGGCCCATCGCCACCAGCCCGTCCAGCAGCGCGGTCTCCGCCGCCCGCCGCCGCGCGGCCAGCGCGTCGTTGCCGGGCACCTCGGCGAACAGGACGCGCCCCCGCCGCGGGTCGTCGCTGATGAACCGGAGCACGTTGCGGACGCCCGCGCGGGTGCGGGCCTCCGCGTCCGGGCCGGCCTCCTCCACCGCGCGCGCCAGCACGTCCCCGAGCGCCTCGGCCTGCCGGTCGTAGACCGCCGCGAGCAGCTCGCCGGTGTCGGCGAAGTTCTCGTAGAAGTACCGCGTGTGGAGCGCGGCCTCCCGGCACACGGCGCGGACGCTCAGCCCCGCCTCGCCGTCCGCGCCGAACAGGACGAACGCGGCCCGCACGAGCATGTCGCGGCGCTCGTCCCTGCGCCTGGACGCGGGGACGCCCGCCCACCGGGTCGTCATGGCAGCACGCTACCAAGTCTGGACACGGGCGTAACCGGACACTTATTCTGGCTACAGACGTATCCAGAATGGAGCCCCCCGGCATGCCGAGCAACCTCATCGCCGCCAAGTTCGAGCAGGCGTTCGACGCCGACATCCGCGCGAAGTTCTTCAAGGGCCTCGACTTCGCCGGCCCCGAAGGGGACCCCGGCTGGTTCGGGCCCGGCAGTGCCGTCTGGTACGTGCACTCCCACCTGCCGACCCTCATCCTGGGCCTGGTCGGCGCCGCCTACATCGAGGGCCTCGACCCGAGCATCTCCTGGATGGCCTACGACCACTCGCGCATCCCCGAGCGGGACAAGAACGGCATCCCGACGGGGAACATCGACGTCCACGGCGCGACCGTCCGGCTCGGCCACTCCGTGTCGTTCTTCATCGGGACCGCCTACGGCTCCACCGAGACGGCCGAGCGCCTCGCCCGCACCGTCCGCGCCATGCACCACACCGTCAAGGGCACCCGCCCCGACGGGCTGGCCTACGACGCCGACGACCCCGAATGGCTCCGGTGGAACTACGCCACCGTCGTCTGGGGCCTCGCGACCGCCCACGAGCGCTACCACCGGCGCCCCCTGCGCGACATCGACCGCTACTACCGCGAGTTCGTCCGCGTCGGCGAGGCCCTCGGCGGCACCGACCTGCCCGCCACCAAGGCCGAGACCCTCGAATGCCTCGAGTCCTACCTCCCGCGCCTCGCCGTCACCCCGATCAAGGCGTTCCAGACCGGCCCGAACCTCCGCGGCGGCGAGGCCAAGCCGTGGGAGCCGGGCAGCCCGTTCATGGACTGGGCCGCCCGCGACATGCTCCCCGAGTGGGCGCGCAAGCTGGTGCTCCACCGCTCCCCGAACCCGCTCGCCCTCCGCGCCCGCCGCGCCGCCTTGTGGGCCGCGATCAACGGGCTGCACGAGGCCACCGGCCCCATCCGCGAGTACCGCGAGGCCGAGGCGCGGGTGGCGAAGGGCGTCACCGCCGCGCCCGTCGAGTCCACCGCGCCCGCCGCGCCCGACCCCGTCCTCACCCGCGAGGAGGTCGAGGCGATGGCCTGACGCCGGAGCCTCGGCTAGCGTTCCGGGAATGATCGATGGTGTATGGCTCAACCCCCCGGTCGAGGCCGCCGAGGACGGTCGCGGGCTGCGCGTGACGGCCGCGCGGGGCAGCGACTTCTGGCGGACGACCTCGTACGGCTACGACCGGGACGGCGGGCACGCCCTCCTCGCGCCCTTCGGCCCCGAAGCCGCGGTCGAGGTGTCGTTCGTCGCCGACTACGACCGGCAGTTCGACCAGGCGGGGCTGCTCGTCCGGATCGACGAGGCGACCTGGATCAAGGCCGGGCTCGAGTACTGCGACGGGGCGATGCAGCTCGGCGCGGTCGTCACCGCGGGGCTGTCGGACTGGTCGTCGGCGCCCGTCGACTGGGCGGGCCGCGAGGTGACGGTCCGCGCGAGCCGCAGCGGCGACGCCGTCACCGTGCGGGCCCGCGCGGGCGGCGAGCCGTGGCGGATGATCCGCCTCGCGCCCTTCCCCGCGGGCGTTCCGGCCCGCGCGGGCCTCTACTGCTGCGCCCCCGAACGCGCCGGCCTGACCGTCCGCTTCACCGGCGCCGCCTTCACCGCCCCGGACGAGGCCCTGCACCCCTAGCGGCGGGGCGGGCGGCGAGCGCGACCGACACCAGGATCACCAGACCGGCGCCCGCTATGACCTGAAGCTCTCCCGTGGCGGACATGTCGGACTTCGAGCCGGCCACCGGCGCGAGCCGTCCGCGCCGGTCGAGCACGACCGGGATGACGTCGCCGGGCTCGCGGCCGTCGCAGGCGCTGTCCATCGCCCGCTCGATCGGGGTGCCGTCGGTCCGGCGCAGCGTGCAGTGGTGCTGGGGGAAACCGCGGCCTTTCGTCGTCCAGGTCCGGTCCACGACCGCGTCGATATCGGTCCCGACCCGGAGCAGCGCGATGTCCCGCGCGGCGGAGGCGCCCACCACGTACATGAGGAACAGGGCCAGCATGCCGCAGCCGAGCGGCACGCCCGAGAACCGGAACGACCGCCCGCTCGCGTAGAGGTAGCCCAGCGCCCAGGCGTTGGCGATCATCCCGAGCACGGCCGCGATCGCCGAAGCCGTCGTCCCCCACCACAGGCGGGCCGCGTAGACCAGCACCAGCCCCAGGAGCGTCCCGCCGATCAGGAGGCCGCCGCGCAGCAGGACGGGACGAGCGGACCGCACGCGGGACCTCCATGAAGGGAGAAATCGGGCAGGCCGATTCTAAGAGGTCCTAGAGGACGAAGCGGGTGTGGTCGTAGCGGTACTCCCGCGACGCCCGCCGCGCCGCGGCGATCCACGCCCGGTCGCCGCCCGGGGTGGGGCGCGAGATCGGCCCGGCGGTGTCGAACCAGCACGCGAAGGCGCACCGCGTGTGCCGTCCGCCCGCCGCGGTCGAGGCCAGGTACGCGACCTGGTCGTCCATCCACGCCGCGTCCCGCGTCCCCCGGTCGCCGTAACCGATCTCGGGGACGCACCACGGGACGCCGCGCGACCGGGCGAACGCGACCGCCGGACCCCACAGCGACTCCGCCGACCCGACGTGGGAGTAGCCGTCCGCGCCGTAGCAGTCGACCAGGCCGTCCCCGGGCCACATGTCCGCGTACGTGCGCCCCTTCGCCGGATTCGTCCCGGCCCACGTCGTGACGATCTGCACCGTGTGCAGCCGCGCCCATCCGTCGTCCTGCACCTGCTTGACCAGCCGGCAGAACCGGCGGAATCCCGCCCGGTAGGTGGACAGCGAGAAAGTGCCGTTCTTCAGTTTCGCGTCCGGTTCATGCCAAATGGTGACGAATGCGAGGTGCTGTTTCGGGATGCTGCGCAGGAATCCGCGGATCCGCTCGTCCAGCGTTCCGGACGCGACGGCCCGCATGTCCGGCTTCCCGGACCAGCAGCTCGCCCGTTCCCCCACGTCCGCGGCGGCGTTCGACGCCGCCCACGTCCGCGGGACGCCGTCGCGCGGCCGCTGGTAGACGCGCCGGATCCCCAGCGGGCCGTACCGTTCGTCCAAGCGCGGAAAGTCCGATCCCGCGAGATCGTCGCCCGCGGCGCCCCACAGGATCGCGTCGCGCTCTTCCGCCATCGCACCGCCTTGGTCGCCGCCTGATCAGGTAATACCCATCCCGGACAACAAAGCAGACGTCATCCAAAGGCGCGCATGGTAGATCTTTCTCCCGTCCGGCCGGAAAAGGCGCGGCGAATCGGGGGCGCGCCACGATGAGTTTCCGGCGCGGGCGGAGTCGGTACGGGCATGGAGACGCAGACACTTCAGACGCCCGGGGCCGACCTCGTCTACGACGTCCGCGGTCCGCTGCCGCCCGCGGACGGGCGTCCGCCGCTCGTCATGATCGGCCACCCCATGGACGCCGCCGGCTTCACCACCCTGGCGGCCCTCTTCCCCGAGCGCACCGTGGTCACCTACGACCCGCGCGGCCTGGGCCGCAGCGTCCGCAAGGACGGCCGGGACGACCACGCGGCGGAGGTCCAGGCCGCGGACCTGCACGCCCTCATCGAGGCGCTCGGCGCGGGCCCGGTCGAGATGTTCGCCAGCAGCGGCGGCGCGGTGACCGCGCTCGCCCTCGTGACGGCCCACCCCGGCGACGTGGCGACCCTGGTGGCGCACGAGCCGCCGCTCCTGTCGGTGGTGCCCGACGCCGAGGCCGCCGAGCGCGCGCGGGCGGGCATCCGGGACGCCTACCAGGCCAAGGGCTGGGGCGCCGGGATGGCGGCGTTCATCGCGATGACGTCCTGGCGGGGCGAGTTCACCGAGGAGTACTTCGCGCAGCCCGCGCCGGACCCCGCCGCGTTCGGGATGCCGGCCGAGGACGACGGCTCCCGCGACGACCCGCTCCTGTCCGACCGGTCCTGGGCGGTCAGCGGCTACCGGCCCGACGCCGCGGCGCTGGCCGCCGCGCCGACCCGGATCGTCATCGCCGTCGGCGAGGAGTCGGACGGCGTCTTCACCGGGCGCTCCGCGGTGGCGACGGCCGAACTGCTCGGTCGGCGGGCGACGGTGTTCCCGAGCCACCACGGCGGCTTCCTCGGCGGCGAGTTCGGCCAGACGGGCAAGCCGGAGGAGTTCGCCCGCAAGCTGCACGAGGTCCTCGACACCGCCCGCTGACGGCCCCCTCACCCGCGCGGACCGGTATGAGGGGTCATTTGCGGCGGAGCTTGCCGGCCGCCTCGACCTTCCGCTCTCCGGCCGGAGGGTAGACGGCGTCGAGCCTGCCGTCGTCGCGGAGGCTCAGGCGGACGTCGCCGCCGTCGCAGTCGGGCTTGTCGGCGGGGAACGTGGTGTCCAGCGTCAGGATCCCCTCCCGGTAGGAGACCGTGACGAACGAGCCGGTGCACTTCCCGTCCCGGTAGGTCGCCTTGCCGCCCTGCTCGCCTTTCCTGAGGACGAACTTCGCCTTCCAGCCGCCCTCCTTCCCGCCCTTCTCCGTGATCTTTCCGGTCCAGGTCCCGGCGAGATCGGCGGGGATCGGCGGCGGGGGATCGGGGGCGTCGTCGGGCGACAGGAAAGCGCCGTAGACGCCGACCGCCAGCACCCCGAACCAGAACGTGGCGGCGAGGCCCGCGCATCCGAGGGCGAAGCGGGAGTCCGGACCGAGCTTGGAGCGCGGAGCGCGGGGCGGCGGCGGGGGGTGCGGGACGTTCGGCGGCTGCGGGGAGTACGGGTCGTCGGAGTTCGGCGGCGGCGCGAACCCGGGCGGCGGCGGGTACGGGGGCGGCGGGTAGGGAGGCGGCGGGGGGCGGCGTCCCGCGTACGCGCCCGCCCACGGATCGTTCGGCGCTCCGGTGGCGGGCGTCCCGGGCGCGGCGGTGTCCCAGGGGTCCTCGGCGACCTCCTCGGCCTCCTCCCACGGGTCGTGGACGCCGGGGCCGTCCGCCTCCGGGCGGTCCGCCGCGGGGCCGCGGCGCGCGCCGTCGTAGGCCGCGCGCCGGGTGGTGAGGACGTCGCGGGCGGCGTTGATCAGGCGGAGGCGGTCCTCGGCCGCGGCCTTGGCCTCCGGGTCGGTGACCCGGTCGGGGTGGTGCGCGCTCGCCTGCTTCCGCCAGGCCCGCCGGATCTCGTCCGCCGAGGCGTCCGGGCGGACGCCCAGGATCTCGTAGGCGTCGTTGCCCTGCAGTTCGCCGAACAGGGTGGACAAGGTCAGCGGCCGATCCTTCGTGCCACCGAGGCCCGGTAGCAGGTGAGCGTCCAGTGCGCGGTGGCGGGGGTGTGACCCGCCGGGACGATCATGGATCCGGCAGCGACCGTCACGTCCTTCGCGCCGGCCAGGTAGAAGAAGAAGACGTCGAAGCGGTGCTCGAACCCCTGGTAGTACCAGTCGTTGCTCTGGACCTGCCGGCCGGAGAGGAAGGGGGCCTGGAGCAGTTCCTGCGCCTGCGGCGGCAGGTTGCCGAGCACGCCGCGGGCCAGGCGGGTCAGGCCGAGGTCCGGGGGCGCCTCCCCGGGGGCGGACGGCCCGGCCGCGCGGGGCCCGGGACGGTGGTGCACCTGGACGTGCCGCAGGGAGCCCGGCGCGAACTGGAAGGACGAGATCGCGTAGACCGGGCGGTGGTCGGTGTTCACGCGGGGCTCGGCGATCGACAGGCCCGACTCCCCGAAGGTGACGGCGTAGCTGCGGCCGTCACCGCTCGACCCGTCGACGTTGGCGAACCAGTCAATGGCGGTGCCCGACAGTTCGGCCAGGCGCTGGCGGGTGCGGGGGCCGATGCTCTCCCAGTGCTGCGTGCGGGTGCCGTCGCCGCCGAGCGACATCTCGCCCGGCCGGTGGACACCGGGCGCGGCGCGCCCGGTGAGGCCGCCGCCGCCTCGTGCCGCGGGAGTGCCGGAGCCCGACGGCACCGCCGGGAAGAACGAGTCCATGCACCGCCCCTGACCTCGTTGTGACACTGCTTGATCAGGTTAATGCGAACGGGGCGGGGACGTCGATGAAGTTACCGGAGCGGTCCCGGCCGGGATCGGCCGGGGGCGCGGGCCGTGCCGGTCGCCTCGCGGGCGAAGCCGCCCCGCGGACGGCCCCTCGCGGAGGCGAGGCCGGCGACGAGCCGGACGGCCGGCGGTCGACGGTGATCGACGTATTTCTAGCGACATTGCCTGGATTTATTATTTTGTTCCCATTCGACTTGCTTGGAAACTCACTTATCCCCACGTTTTGCGAGTGCAGCGGAAAGTGGGTGTCGAATGGCAGGGAGTGCAATATACGATGTCGCGCATGCGAGCCAAACTCTTGTGCGCGTCCGTCGTCGCCGCCATTGTCGGCACGGCCGGTGCGGCGCCGGCGCAGGCCGCGCCTTCGTCGGACGATCGGCTGGTGTGGGCGGCGAGCCCGGCATCGGAGGCGGGGCGGGTCCAGGTGCAGGCGGCGCCGCCGTGGGGCGCCTGCGGGCGCAGCACCGACCCGCAGAAGCTGGTGCGGTTGTTCACCAAGAACCGCGTCGTCGACTTCGCGCTGCGCTGCGGCGGCCCGAAGCACAGTTCGTCCCCGACTTGGGGGTACCGGCACATTCTGTGGCGCCACAGGGGCGACTTCGAGCGCATGGCGGCCGGGACGTACCAGAATTGGCGGGACATCGCCGACCTCGCGATGAGCCACAACACCTCCGATCCCGACAGGTCGAAGCACAGCGGCGGAAAGTCGTGCTACTCGCGGGTCCTGTACCTCCGGAACATCCGGACCAATCAGGTCGTGCGCAAGCAGATCTTCAAGATGGTCGTCGGGAGCGGCAACAACATCATCACGAGCTACCCGTCCGGGTCGCACTGCTGATGGACGTGGCCGCCGGCCTCGTCGCCCGGCTCCGCCGCCTCGGGTACACCGTCACCGGGGCGGCGCCCGGCGTCTACGAGGTGACCGCCCGCGCCGGGCGGCCGCTCCACCGGCGGCCACGACTCGTCCTCCCCGAGGACGTCCTGGCGGAGTACGCCGACGCGCTGCGGCACGACGCCGCCGAGGCGGGACTGTCCCCGCTGGAGCTGATCGAGACGCACATCGAGGAAGAGCTGGACTCGGTCGACCCCGAGGGCCGCAACCGCACCGCGGCCGTCGGCGTCCGGCGCGACCGCCTCGGCCGCCCCGAATGGTTCGTCGACCGGGCGCCCCGGCCGCCGGCGGAGGCGGGAACGGAGTCCGGCCTGCGCTGGGACGCCGGCCGGCCGGACGCCGAAGCGCCCTGACGGCGGCCGCCGCTCAGGTCGCGGCGTCGACGGCGGTGGGGGAGAGGATCTTGCCGAGGACCATCGCGGCGCAGCCGGTCAGGCCGGCGGTCTCGCCGAGGCGGGCGGGCTCGATGCGCAGGCTGCGGGTGGCCAGGCCCGTGGCGCGGCGGTAGACGATCTCCCGCAGGCCCGCGATGAGCGGTTCGTCCGCGCCGACGAGGTCGCCGCCGAGCACGACGACCGCGGGGTTCAGCAGGTTGACGGCGGTGGCGACGACCTCGCCGATGCGGCGGCCCGCGTCGCGCAGCAGCGCGACGGTGGCGGGGTCGCCGGCGCGGGCCAGCGCGGCGAGGGCGGGCAGGTCGGCGGCGGGCGAGCGGGCGAGCAGCGCGGCGCCGCCCGCGACCGCCTCGACGCAGTTGACGTTGCCGCAGCGGCACGGCCGCTCGGTCTCGGTCGGGACGGGCACGTGCGCGATCTCCCCGGCCGCGCCCAGCGCGCCGCGCTGGATGGCGCCGCCCGCGATGATCGCGGCGCCGATGCCGGTGGAGATCTTCACGAACAGCAGGTCGTCCACGCCCGGGTGCGCCTGGTGCTCGCCGAGCGCGGCCGCGTTGACCTCGTTGTCGAGGTAGGCGGGGACGTCGAACCGCGCGCGGACGCGCGGGCCGATCTCGACGGCGTCCCAGCGGCCCGCGACGTGCTCGACGGCGTCCGGGACGCCGAGGCCGACGCCCCGGACGGCTTCGGCCGGGACGCCCGCGTCCTTGAGGAGCGCGCACCACAGGTCGAGCAGGTTCGGGATGGTGGTGTCGGGGGAGACGTCGGCCGGGGGCCCGTCGGCGCGGGCGAGGATCGTCCCGGCGAGGTCGCAGACGGCGAGCTGCCCGCGGGACTGGCCGAGGTTGGCGACCAAGACCGCCCCGCCGGCCGCGTGGAACCGCAGGCGGGCGGGGGGACGGCCGCCGGTGGACGGCCCGTCGGCGCGCTCCACCACGAGGCCGCGGCCGATGAGGTCGGCGACGCGGGACGCCACGGTGGGACGCGACAGTCCGGTGTGGCGCGCGATGTCCGCGCGGGTGTCGACGCCGTGCTCGCGGATGAGGCGGAGCACGTCGCCGGTCGTGGCCGGGGTGACGGGCATCCGGCCAGTCAAGCACGCGGGTCTTCGGTGCGTCCAGTTGGTGAAACCTCGGAGACTTTTGTAAGTCAGACTTTCTAAGTGGGTTGTGCGGACAGCTTATGTCTCGATAGTTTGCGAAACGGGCTTCCCCTGTCCATCCCCCCGTCTGGAGCATCGAATGGCTGTGCATCCCGTGCTGGCAGAGGTGACGCGGCGCATCGCGGAGCGGAGCGCCGACCGCCGCGAGGAGTACCTGGGCCGGATCCGCGACGCCCGTACGGAGGGCCCGGTGCGCGGCGGCATGGGGTGCGCGAACCTCGCGCACGGCTTCGCGGCGTGCGGCGTCCAGGACAAGCTGTGGCTGCGCGGCGACGTCACGCCGAACATCGCGATCGTGTCGTCCTACAACGACATGCTGTCGGCGCACCAGCCGCTCAAGGACTACCCGGACGTCCTGAAGGCCGCGATCCGCCGGGCGGGCGGCACCGCGCAGTTCGCGGGCGGCGTCCCGGCCATGTGCGACGGCATCACGCAGGGCCGCGCGGGCATGGAGCTGTCGCTGTTCAGCCGGGACGTGGTGGCGATGGCGACGGCGGTGGCCCTCTCGCACGACATGTTCGACGGCATGCTGCTGCTCGGGGTCTGCGACAAGATCGTCCCCGGGCTCGTGATCGGCGCGCTGTCGTTCGGGCACCTGCCTGCGGTCCTCGTGCCCGCCGGGCCGATGGCGTCCGGGCTGCCGAACGCGGAGAAGGCGAAGGTCCGCAAGCGCTACGCCGCCGGGGAGATCGGCCGCGACGAGCTGCTCGCCGCGGAGGCCGCGTCCTACCACTCGCCGGGCACCTGCACCTTCTACGGCACCGCGAACTCCAACCAGCTCCTCATGGAGGTCATGGGCCTGCACCTGCCGGGCGCGAGCTTCGTCCCGCCGGGCACCGACCTGCGCGAGGGGCTCACCGCCGCCGCCGGGCGCCGCGTCCTGCAGATCACCGACCTCGCCGACGAGTACACCCCGGTCGGCGAGATGCTGGACGAGCGCGCGTTCGCCAACGCGATCGTCGCGCTGCTCGCGACCGGCGGCTCCACGAACCACACGCTGCACCTGCCCGCGATGGCCGCCGCCGCCGGCATCGAGCTGACCTGGGACGACTTCGACGAGCTGTCGCAGGTCACCCCGATGCTCACGCAGCTGTACCCGTCCGGCACGGCCGACATCAACCACTTCCACGCCGCGGGCGGCACCGCGTTCCTCATCGGCGAGCTGATCGACGCCGGGCTGCTGCACGAGGACGCCCGCACGGTCGGCGGCGCCACCCTCGCCGAGTACCGGAAGGTGCCGCGGCTCGACGGCGGCCGCGTCGTCTGGGAGGACGGCCCCGCCGCCACGGGCGACCCGGCCGTCCTGCGCCCCGTCGCGGAGCCGTTCGACACGCACGGCGGCCTGCGGACGGTCCGCGGCAACCTGGGCCGCGCGGTGGTCAAGGTGTCCGCGGTCCGGCCCGAGCACCGGGCGGTCGAGGCCCCGGCACGGGTCTTCGAGTCGCAGGAGCGGTTGCAGGACGCGTTCGCCGCGGGAGAGCTCGACCGGGACGTCGTCGCGGTCGTCCGGCTGCAGGGCCCGCGCGCCGACGGGATGCCCGAACTGCACCGGCTGATCACGCCGCTCGGCGTCCTGCAGGATCGCGGCCACAAGGTCGCGCTGGTGACGGACGGGCGGCTGTCGGGCGCGTCGGGGGCCGTGCCCGCCGCGATCCACGCGTCGCCCGAGGCGGCCGCGGGCGGCCCGCTCGCGCGCGTCCGGGACGGCGACGTCGTCCGGCTCGACGCCGACAAGGGCCTGCTCGAGGTGCTGGTGCCCGACGAGGAGTTCGCCGCGCGGGAGCCGGAGGGGGGCGTGCCCGACCCCGACCGCGGGTGGGGCACCGGACGCGAGCTGTTCGCGGCCTTCCGCGCGGCGGTCGGCCCGGCGGAGCGCGGCGCCGGGGTGTTCCGGTGAGCGCTCCCTGGCTCGTCGGCGACATCGGCGGGACGAACGCGCGGTTCGCGCTCGTGGACGGCCTGGACGGCGCGCCCCGCGACGTCCGCGCGCTGCCCACCCGCGAGCACGCCGACCTCGCGGACGCCGCGGCGGCGTACCTGTCCCGGCACGCCCCGGGCGTGCGGCCGTCCGCCGCGTGCCTGGCGGTCGCGGGGCCCGTCACCGGCGGGACGTTCCACCTGACGAACGCGAACTGGCCCGTCGGCACCCCCGAGGACGTGCGCGAACGCCTCGGCCTGCCGCACCTGGAGATCGTCAACGACTTCGCGGGCCTCGCGATGTCGCTGCCCCGGCTGGCCGCCGACGACCTGGTCCCGGTCGGCGACCGGTACCCGGCGGCGGACGGCCCGCTCGCGGTCGTCGGCCCCGGCACCGGCCTCGGCGTCGGCGGGCTCGTCCCGGCGCCGGGCGGCGGCTGGCTGCCGCTGCCGGGGGAGGGCGGCCAGGTCGACGCGCCCGCCGGGACCGACCGGGAGGTCGAGGTCGTCCGGCTGCTGCGCGCCGAGCGCGGCGCCGCGACCGCCGAGTTCCTGCTGTCGGGGGACGGCCTCGCCCGCATCCACCGCTACCTCGCGATCATCGACGGGGTCCGGGCCGAGCCGGTGACGCCCGCGCAGATCGTCGAGCGCAAGGCGGACGCCCGCTGCGCGCAGACCCTCGCGATGTTCTGCGGGCTGCTCGGCTCGCTCGCCGGCAACGTCGCACTGACGATCGGCGCGACGGGCGGCGTCTACCTCGGCGGCGGGATCCTGCCGCGCATCGCCGACGTCCTGAAGGAGAGCGCGTTCCGCGCCCGGTTCGAGGGGAAGCCCCCCGTCGAGGGGTACCTGCGCGCGATCCCGACGGCACTGATCGTCCACCCCGGACCGGCGCTGGTCGGCGCCGCCCTGCGGCTGGCGCAGACCGCTCCCGAACCCGCACGACCCTTGGAGACCGCTTGAACGCCGAAGACCTGTTCGACCTCGCGCCCGTCATCCCCGTCGTCGTCCTGGACGACGCCGACGCCGCCGTGCCGCTGGCGCGCGCGCTCGTCGCGGGCGGCCTGCCGGCGATCGAGGTGACGCTGCGGACGCCGGCCGCGATCGAGGCGATCACGCGGATCGCGACGGAGGTCCCGGACGCGGTCGTCGGCGCCGGAACGGTCGTCCGCCCGGACGACGCCGAGCGCTCGGCCGCCGCGGGCGCCCGCTTCCTGGTCAGCCCCGGCTGCACCGAGCGCCTCCAGACCGCGATGGCCGCGACGGGCCTGCCGTTCCTGCCGGGCGCCGCGACCGCCTCAGAGGCGATCGCGCTGCTCGAGGCGGGCGTCACCGCGATGAAGTTCTTCCCGGCCGAGCCCGCCGGCGGCATCCCGTACCTGAAGGCGCTGAACGGGCCGCTCCCGCAGGTCCGGTTCTGCCCGACCGGCGGGGTGCAGCCCGGCAACGCCGCCGACTACCTCGCGCTGCCGAACGTCGGGTGCGTCGGCGGGACGTGGCTGACCCCGGCGGACGCCGTCCGGTCCGGCGACTGGGACCGGATCCGCGGGCTCGCCGCCGAGGCCGCCGCCCTCCGCTAGCCGGAGGGCGGGTGCGGGCAGGGCCCGGCGGACAGGCGCGATTCGCCGGGCCCGTCCGGCACGAGGTCCATGCGCAGGCGCCCGCAGGAGCAGCGCGTCCACACGACGAGGCCGTCGCTGGTGAGGTGCCGGGAGACGATCGTGGGGCGTGGTTCCGTGCTGCACTGAGTCATGACGGCAGTCTGCGCAGCCACGATCGTTGCCGTCTATTTCACATTTCCGCATGACACCGTGCAATATTCGCCGCGCGGGGTTCCGCGCGGCTGGCCGGCGGGCCGGTGGAGGGGGCCGTCCGGGTCCCGCCGGTCGGCACGTCGCCGCCGCGCCGCCTGCTGACCTGCGTCCGGCGCGGTGGGCGCGGCAACCCGATCGTCGACCTGGGGCTGCGCGCTCCGCGACGCCGTCCCGGCCCCCTGCACCCCCTTTCGGCCGCCTGACGCTAGCGCCGGAGGGTCGCGGCGACGCGGACCGCCCGCGCGAGCCACACCGCCATCGCGATCCCGAGGACGGCGAGGAGGCCCGTGCCCGCGCCGACCGTGAACGTCAGGACGAGGAACACGCCGAGCAGCAGCGGGAACGCCGGGGACGGCGGCCCGTGCCCGTGCGCGTGCCTGTGCCAGTGCATGCGGTGCTCGTGCATGCGTTGCCGGTGCATGCGGTGCGGGTCCGCGTGCATCAGGCCGGGGTGGCCCCACGGCACCCGCCCGGGGACGGGCGCGGGGCGGGGCCGGTCCTCCGCGGCCTCGGGGAGGCCGTGCGGCGGCGGCAGGTCCCGGACGAGCGCGCGCAGGTCGCCGCGCGTCTTCGCGGCCAGCGCGGCGTCCATGCGCTCGTCGAGCTCCCCGCGGTCGAGCCGGCCCGCGGCGAAGTGGTCGTGCAGCGCGACCACGACCGCGTCCCGCTCGGTGTCGCCGATGCGCAGCCCGTCGAGCGGCGTTCCGGTGCGTGGGTCGCCGGTGCGGGTCGTGTCGCTCACGGCCCCTCCTCCGCTGCGTCCGGGCCCGGGTCGGCGTCGTCGGCGAGGATCCGGTACAGGTCGCGGCGCGCCCGGGACAGGACGTCCCGCGCCCGGTCGAGCTGCTCGGGGCGGCCCGAGTGGACGACCTGCATGACCGCGGCTCCCGTCTGCGCGGCCTGCTTGAACAGCTCGGGCACGCCCTCGCCGAAGTCCCACGACATCGCCGCCCACGGCTCGCGCAGGTCGTCGGCGTGCTCCTCGACGTGGGCGCGGCCCGCGTCGGTGAGCCGGTAGGCGCGGCGGCCGCCGGCCTCCTCACCGGCGATCAGCCCCTCGTCGGCGAGCTGCTGAAGGGCCGGGTAGACGGCGCCCGGGCTGGGCCGCCAGGCGTGCTCGCTGCGCTCGGCGATCTCCTGGATGATCTGGTAGCCGTTGCGCGGCTCCTCGGCGAGCAGCGTGAGGATCGCCGCGCGGACGTTGCCCTTGCGGGCCTTGGCCCCGCGGCCCCACGGGCCGCCGCGCCGGCCGTGCGCCCACGGCGGGCGCGGACCGGGGCCGCCGGGCCCGCCGGGACCGAAGCCGGGCGGACCCCACGGGCCGGGCCCGGGCCCGCCGCCGAACAGCGGGCCGAAGCCCGGCATGCCGCCCCTGCCCCACGGTCCTCCGTGCATGTGACGCATGTTCTTCACCGCCTTCTGAGATCTCTCTTTGAGCTCTCGCGATACGACAACGATATATCGAAGACGTACGGTACGGCCAGTTCGTTCCCGCGGAATCCCGCGCCGGCCCGCCCGGTCGTCCGTCCGGGCCCGCCGGCGGACAAGATCCCCGATTCCGGTCACGGCCGTCTGACCTCGGAAAACCTGGGTAACAGGCGGATTGTGGGGGGACGATGGGGACAGACGGAGCCGTGACGGCGCGCGATGCGGTCCTGACCCGGGGCGGCGCCGCCCGCGCCCACGCCTTCGGCGAGGTGCTGCTGGGGCTCGCGCTGTTCGCGCTGTACCTGCTCGTGGCGATGCTGCCCGAAGAGCCTCGGACGCGGCTCGCGCGCGCACACGGGGAGACGCTGTACGACATCGAGCGGGCGCTGCGCCTCGACGTGGAGCTCACCCTCAACGAGTGGCTCGCGGACCAGTCCCTCGTCCGGGTCCTGGCCAACTACGAGTACGCGATCACCTACGTGGCGAGCGCCCTGGCGCTGCTCGTCTGGCTGTTCGTGCGCCACCCCGACCGGTACCGGACGGCCCGCACCGCGTTCGTCCTGCTCAACGTCATCGCGCTCGCGTGCTTCGCGCTGTACCCGGTGATGCCGCCCCGGCTGATGCCCGACCTCGGCTTCGTCGACACCGTCCGGCTCGGCGGCACCTGGGGGTCGTGGGGCTCGCCGCTGGTCGAGCACGCCGACCGGTTCGCCGCGCTGCCGTCCCTGCACATGGCGTGGACGCTGTGGGTCGGCGTCGAGCTCGCGCGCGTGAAGGCGCACCGGTCGGTGCAGGCCGTCAACACCGTCCACATCATCGTGACCGGGTACGTGATCATGGCGACCGCGAACCACTTCGTGGTGGACGCGCTCGCCGCCGTCCCGCTCGTGGCCGTGTCGGTGTACGCCGCCGAGCGGCTCGCGCGCCCGTCGGCCGAGCGCGTCCGCGCCCCGGACGCGTTCTTCCTCGCCGTCGAGACCGAGCGGGCGCCGCAGCACACCGGCGGCGTCATCATGCTGGACACGTCCCGCGACCCGCTGCACCGCGCCGACCTGATCCGGCTCGTCGCCGAGCGGATGGACCGGCTGCCCCGGTTCCGGCAGCGCCCGCACGGCGCCGGGCGCTGGCGGCGGCCCGTCTGGCGCGACCAGCCGGCCGTCGACTGGGACTGGCACGTCACCGAACTGCGCGTCGACGGCATGGACGGGCTGCGCGAGGTGATCGCCCGCGTGCAGGCCGAGCCGTTCCCCCGCGACCGGCCGCTGTGGCGGATGCTGCTGGTGCGCGGCGCCGAACCGGGCCGCACCGCCGTCGTGTTCCTCATGCACCACGTCGTCGCGGACGGCGTCGGCGTCGTCGCGCAGGCCGCCGCGCTGATGGAGCCGCCGCAGGACCCGGCCCCCGCCGGGCCGCGCCGCGGCCGCGTCCGGACGGCGCTCACCGCGGCCGTCGGCACCGCGGTCGGCCTCGGCCAGCTCGCGATCGACGTGGCCCCGCCCGCCCGGCTGCCCGCCGCCGGCACCCCCGAGCGCCGCTTCGGCACCCTGCACCTGCCGCTCGACCTCGTCCGGGACGTGTCCCGGCGGCACGGCGTCCGCGTGACGGACGTGGTGCTGTGCGCGGTCGCGGGCGCCCTGCACCGCGCCGCCCCCCCCGGCGCGGACGGGCGCGGCACCTGCCGCGTCGCCGTCCCGCTGATGATGCGGGCGCCCGGCGGCGCGATGGAGGGCAACCACACCAGCGCCGTCATGGTCGACCTGCCGATCGGCGCGATGCCCGAGACCGCGCGGCTCGCCGACATCGCCCGCCGCTGCAAGGTGCTGCGGTCGGGGACCCGCGCGCTGGCCGCGTGGTTCGTGATGCGCCAGGCGGCCCGGCTGATGCCGGTGCCGCTGCACGCCCGGTTCGCCCGCGCCGCCTACAGCGAGCGCTTCCTGCAGGGCATCGTGTCGAGCCTGCCGGGGCCGGGCGGCCCGCTGCGCCTGGCGGGCGCCCCGCTCGCCGCCGTCTACCCGGTCGTCCCGCTCGCGCCCGGCGCGCCCCTCGCCGTCGCCGCGCTCGGCGTCTCCCGGGAGCTGTGCTTCGGCGTCTCGCTCGACCCGGGCCTGGTCGACGACGCCGACGCCCTCACCGCCGCGATCGGCGCCGTCATCGACGACCTCCGTGCCGCCGCCCCGCTCGCCGCCTCTCCGCCCCCCGCGCCCGAACCCCCCGAATCCGAGCCCCCCGCACCCGAACCCCCCGAACCCGAGCCGCGTCTCGGGTGAGCCCCGCCGCGCGGGCCCGCCCCCCCGGGCTTCGCTTCCGGCGGACGAGCGAGAAGGCCCCGCCCCGGGACCGGTCGTCCGGTCCGGGGCGGGGCCTCGTTCGGGCGCGCCGGTGCGTCAGACGGCGCGCATGGCGCGGAGCGACTCCTTCAGCGAGCCCATCGTCGCGAACACCGACGTCGGCTCGTAGCCGCAGTGCGCCATGCAGTTCGCGCAGCGCGGGTCGCGGCCGCGGCCGTAGGCGTCCCAGTCGGTGTCCTCGAGCAGCTCCCGGTACGTCTCGGCGTACCCGTCGTCCATCAGGTAGCAGGGACGCTGCCAGCCCTTGAGCGAGTACGACGGGATCGCCCACGCCGTGCAGGGGAAGTCGACCTTCCCCTCCAGGAAGTCGAGGAACAGCGGCGAGTGGTTGAACCGCCAGCGCTTCCGGTTGCCGTTCGCGAACGCCTTCTGGAACAGCGACCGGGTCTCCTGGACGCCGAGGAAGTGCTCCTGGTCGGGCGCCTTCTCGTACGCGTAGGCCGGCGAGATCATCATCTGGTCGACGCCCAGGTCGTCGTTGAGGTAGTTCAGCACCTCGATGACGGTCTGCGGGGTGTCGGTGTTGAACACGGTCGTGTTCGTCGTGACCCGGAACCCGCGCTCCTTGCACATCCTGATGGCGGCGACGGCCTCGTCGAACACGCCGTCCTTGCAGACGGACGCGTCGTGCCGTTCGCGGAGCCCGTCGATGTGCACGGCCCACGCGAAGTACGGCGACGGCTCGAACCGGTCGATCTTCCGCGGGATGAGCGCGGCGTTCGTGCACAGGAACACGTACCGCCGCATCCGGACCAGCTCGCCGACCAGCTCGCCGATCTTCGGGTGCATGAGCGGTTCGCCGCCGGCGATCGACACCATCGGCGCGCCGCACTCGCGGACGGCGGCCAGCGCCTGCTCGACCGGCATCCGCTGCTTGAGGACGTCCGCCGGGTGCTGGATCTTGCCGCACCCGGCGCACGCGAGGTTGCAGGCGAACAGCGGCTCCAGTTCGAGCAGCAGCGGGAACCTGTCCCGCCGGGCCAGCTTGTTCTTGAGGACGTACCCGCCGACGCGCAGGCTCTGGCGGAGTGGCATGCCCATGTCAGGTCTCCCGGACGTACCGGCCGAGCGCGCTGACGGGGAACACCAGCCGGTACAGGTGGTAGTTGATGTAGAAGTCGCCGGGGAATCCGGTGCCGGTGAAGTGGTCCTCGTCCCACGTGCCGTCCGGCCGCTGCCGGTCGACCAGCCAGCGGACGCCGCGGTCGACGGCCGCGCCGCGCTCGCCGGCGGCGAGCAGGGCCAGCAGCGCCCACGCGGTCTGCGACGGCGTCGACGCGCCGCGCCCGATCCATCCCGGGTCGTCGTAGGAGCGCAGGTCCTCGCCCCAGCCGCCGTCGGCCCGCTGGTGGCGCTCCAGCCACCGGACGGCGCGGCGGATCGCGGGCTTCTCCGGCCGGACGCCCGCCGCGATCAGCGCGGGCACCACGGCGCCCGTCCCGTACACGTGGTTGGCGCCCCAGCGGCCGAACCACGAGCCGTCCCGCTCCTGCGCCTTCAGCAGCCACACCACGGCGCGCTTCACGGTGAGCGAGTCGGCCATGCCGCGCCGGGCGAGGGCCTCGACGACGTGCGCGGTGACGTCGGCGGACGGCGGGTCGATGACCTCGCCGAAGTCGCAGAACGGCAGCCGCCGGCACAGCCCGCGGGTGTTGTCGGCGTCGAACGCGGCGAACCCGCCGTCCTTCGACGCCATCCCCGCCATCCAGCGGACGGCCCGCTCGATCGCGGGCTCGGCGTCCGGGAACCCGACGCGGTCGAGCGCGAGGATCGCCTCGGCGGTGTCGTCGGTGTCGGGGTAGACGTCGTTGTCGAACTCGAACGCCCACCCGCCGGGCGGCAGCCCCGGGCGCCGCACCGACCAGTCGCCGGGCCCGTGGACCTCCTCGCCGAGCACCCACGCGGCGGCGCGCCGCTGCGCCGGGTCGTCGCCGGGGACGCCCGCGTCGGCGAGCGCGTTCATCGCCAGGACCGTGTCCCACACGGGCGACTGGCACGCCTCCAGGCGGCGGCCCTCGCCGTCGCGGATCGTGAACCGCTCCAGGCCCGCGAGCCCCCGCTTCATGATCGGGTGGTCGTTGCGGTAGCCGAGCAGGTGCAGCGCGATCAGCGAGTACACCCACGGCGGCTGGATGCCGCCCCAGCAGCCGTCCGCCTCCTGCCGCGCGATGATCCACTCGCCGGCGCGGCGCAGCGCCGCGTCCCGCAGCCCCCGGACGGGGCGCCGCTCGTACACGTGCAGCGCCCGGTCGAGCGCCCGGAACGCCTCGTCCCAGCCCGGCAGCCCCCGCCGCCCGGACGGACGCGCGGTGCGCGCGGCCCGCAGCTCCGGCAGGTCGAACGGCAGCGGCCGGACGGGACGCAGCGACCCGACGACCGTCAGCGGGACGATCGTCTGCCGCGCCCAGCACGCGAAGTCGTACACGTTCAGCGGGAACCAGCGCGGCAGGAACACCAGCTCCGGCGGCAGCACCGGCAGGTCGTCCCAGGACCACTCGCCGAACATCGCCAGCCAGAACCTCGTGAACACCCGCGTCGCGGGCACCCCGCCGTTCGCCCGGACGTACGCGGACGCCCGCTCCATGTGCGGCTCGTCGGGGGCGTCCCCGGCGAGCCGCAGCGCCACGTACGCCTCGACGGTGGTGGACAGGTCGGACGGGCCGCCGTGGAAGGTCGCCCACGTGCCGTCCGCGGTCTGCTGCGAGCGGATCCAGCGGGCCGCCTCCCGCGTGTCGTCCGCGGTGCGGACGCCGAGGAACTCGCGCAGCAGCAGGTCCTCGGCGTCCATCGTGACGTTCGTCTGGAGCTCGCCCTTCCACCAGCCCTCGGGGGACTGGAGGGCGAGCAGGCGGTCGCGGGCGGCGGCGAGCGCCTCGGCGGGCGTCCGCACCGCCGCGGCCGCCGCCGCCGACTTCTGCTTCGTCTTCGTCGTGGTCTTCGGTGCCGTTCCGGTGCTTTCCGTCGGTTCTGTCGTCGTCATCAGTGATCCCGTCCTGTGACGAAGTCGGCGATGTGCAGGAACTCCTCGCGGACCGCGGCGGGCAGGCCCGCCGACGCGATCCGGGCGGCGGCGCGCTCGACGCGGCGGCCCGCCTCCGCCTCGGCCCAGGCCCGCCCGCCGGACGCCTCGACGAGCCGCGCCATCTCCTCCAGCCGGGCGAGCTCCGCGTCGGCCGCGTCGTCGGCGACGTCGCGGGCCGCGTCGCGGGCCGCCTCCCCGTCGGCGTCGTCCGCGCCGGGCGGCGCCGCGTACAGGCCGGCGAGCCGCTCGGACTGCGGCGTCCCGGCGTTCAGCGCGGCCACGACCGGCAGCGACAGCTTGCGCGACCGCAGGTCCGACAGCGCGGGCTTGCCGGTGACCTTCGGGTCGCCCCAGATGCCGAGCAGGTCGTCGACGAGCTGGAACGCGATGCCGAGGTCGGCGCCGAACTCGGCGAGCGCGGTGCACAGCGGCTCGGGCGCCCCGTCCAGGACGGCGCCGATCGCGCACGAGCACGCCAGCAGCGCGGCCGTCTTGTCCGACGCCATCGCCACGCACTCGTCCAGGCCGACGGTGCGGCGCGACTCGAACTCCAGGTCGCGGGCCTGCCCGCCGATGAGCCGCCGCGTCGCGGCCGCGAGGGAGCGCGCCGCGCGGCCCGAGCCCTGCCCGGGCGCCTCCAGCAGCACCTCGCCCGCCAGCGACAGCAGCGCGTCGCCCGCGAGGATCGCGTCGGCCTCGCCGAACACCGCCCACGCCGCCGGCCGGTGCCGGCGGGTGCGGTCGCCGTCCATGATGTCGTCGTGCAGCAGCGAGAACGCGTGCGTCAGCTCCACGGCGACCGCGGCCGGCAGCGCGCCCTCCTGCGGCGCGCCCGCCGCCCGCGCCGACAGCAGCGCCAGCGCGGGCCGCAGCGCCTTGCCCGCCGGGGCCGCCCGCGGGTGCCCCTCCGCGTCGGCCCAGCCGAGATGGTAGGCCGCGACCCGGTAGGTGCGCGGATCGAGGCGGCCGACCGCGGCGCGCAGCGCCCCGTCGACCAGCCCCCGGACATCGGTCATCGAGACCGGAACGGTCGTCACCGGTCCCTCACCCCCTCCAGGTGGCGGCGGACCAGCCGAGCGGCGGTCAGGCCGCTGCGCACTGCGCCCTCCATGGTGTCGGGCCAGCCCGTGTCGGTCCACGCGCCGGCCAGGAACAGGCCCGGGGCCCTCGTGGCGGCCGCCGGGCGCACCGCCCCGCTGCCGGGACGCTGCCGGAACGTCGCGCGCCGCTCCCGCGTCACGAACAGCTCCCGCACCCGGGCGTCCCGCGCGGCGGGCAGCAGCCGCGCCAGCTCCGGGACGAACCGGTCGCGCAGCTCCGCGGTCGGCCGGTCGATCCAGCGGTCGGCGGCCGACAGCGAGACCGCCAGGTACTGGCCGTCCCGCAGGCCGCTCACTCCCGTCCGGTCGAAGACCCACTGGACGGGCGAGCCCACCGCCGCGGCGAACGGCTCGCCCATGACCGGACGGTCGTAGACGACGTGCACGTTGACGATCGGGCTCGAGTCCAGCTCCCGCCAGCGCAGCGGGTCCGGCAGCGCCTCCGCGGGCAGCACCTTCGCCGCCGCGTCGTGCGGCACCGCGACGATCACCGCGTCCGCCGCGATCGGGACGCCGTCCACCACGACCTTCGGGTCGGCGGTGACCGCCTCGACCTTCGCCTTCAGCCGGACCGTGCCGCCCATCTCGGCGATGCGGCGCAGCGCCGGGCCGCCGTGCAGCTCCTCCAGCGGGACGACCGGGACGCCGATGTCGGCGGCGTCCGCGCGGCCGAACAGCGCGCGGCGGCACACCAGCGCCGACAGCCCCAGCGCGGCGTCGTCCACCTCCGCGTTGAGCGCCGCCGTGATGAACAGCCCCCACAGCGCCTCGCGCGCCCACCGGGACTGCCCCCGCGCCGCCAGCCACGGCCCGGCCGCGATCCGGTCGAGCCGCGCGTCCTCCGGGTCGAGCCGCCGCAGCGCCGCCGCCCCCCGCATCGCCCGCAGCCGCTCGCCGGGCGCCAGGTGCGGGTAGCCCGCCAGCGCGGGCAGCAGGTGCAGCGGGCCCGGCAGCCGCGACCGCGTCAGCCGCGCCGCCGCCGCGCCGGGCCGCAGCACCGTCACGTCGAACCGGTCCTGGACGTCCACGAGGTGGTCGGCGCCGAGCCGCTGCAGCAGCCCCTGGTACGCGGTGCAGCAGCGCAGGAACACGTGCTGCCCGTTGTCGACGCTCAACTCGCCGCGCTCGAACGAGTGCGTCGCGCCGCCCAGCCACGGCCGCGCCTCCAGCAGCGTCACCGGGACGCCCGCCTCCCGCAGCGCGATCGCCGCGCTGATGCCGGCGAGGCCGCCGCCCACGATCACCACGCTCACCGCTCCACCCCCGTCAGCGCGCGCGCCGCCACGACCGCCTTCTGCCACGTCGGCAGGGACGCCCGGGTGTTCAGCGCGGTCGCGGGCCGCGCCGCGATGTTCTCCAGCAGCCGCCGGTAGATCCCGGCCATGGCGGCGGTGCAGGCCGCGCTGCGGCGGTCCAGCAGCGGAAGCAGCCGCATGCCCTCCGCGTACCAGGTCCGCGCGCGATCCGCCTGGAACGCCACCAGCTCGTTCAACCGCCACGGCGGGTCGACGAACATGCCGGAGTCGTCCAGGTCCAGCGTGCAGTCGAACCGCTTCAGGTCCTCGGTCGGCACGTAGATGCGCCCCGCGAGCCGGTCCTCGCGCAGGTCCCGCAGGATGTTGGTGAGCTGTAACGCGATGCCGAGGGAGTCCGCGAGCGCCTCCGCGCGCAGCCGCCCCTGCGACCCGAAGATCGCGAGCGACAGCCGGCCGACCGTCCCCGCCACCTGCCGGCAGTACCCCAGCAGGTCGTCGAACGTCTCGTAGTCCGCGCCGCGCACGTCGCTCTCGCAGCCGTCGATCAGCTCGTCGAACGCCTCCAGCGGGATCGGGTAGCGGGCCGCCGCGTCCGCGAGCGCCGTCAGCACCGGGTGCCCCTCCAGCACCGCCGCGTCCGCCCGCCGCTCCAGGACGTCCCGCACCGCCGCGATCCGGCCCCGCGACCGGTCCAGCAGGTCGAGCCGCACGCACGCCGGCTCCGGCCCGTCCCCGATGTCGTCGACCCCCCGCGCGAACGCGTAGACGGCGCTCATCGCCCGCCGCTTCGGGACGGGCATCAGCCGGATCCCGTAGCCGAAGTTGCGGGCCTCCTCGCGCACCACCCGCTCGCAGTGCCGATACGCCTCCACCACACGCTCGGACCGCTCGCACGCCTCCGAGACCGTCATCGCTCACCCCTCCCCAATGCGCGTGCCCAACCGGCCGCCAGCGCGGCCCGGCGCGGACGCGGCGCCCCCGACAGGACGTCGTAGCGGCCCCGCGCCAGCCCGCCGAGCGCCGCGCGGCCCCCGGCCACGTATCCCGCCACGGCGAACCGCGCCCACCCCGACAGCCCCGCCATCAGCGGCGGCGCCCCCCGGTCCAGCAGGTCGCGGGCCCGTGCCGCCTCCAGCGCCACGACGCCCCGCAGCCGCGTCGGCGTCCTCGTCCGCCCCAGGTCGCCGTCCGTGCAGCCGAACCGCCGCAGGTCCGCCGCCGGCAGGTACACCCGGCCGCGCCGGAAGTCCTCCCCGACGTCCTGGCAGTGCTCGATCACCTGCAGCGCCGTGCAGACCCGGTCGGACGCCTCCTCCAGCCCCCGGCCGTCCGCGCCGAACACGTGCAGGACGATCCGGCCCACCGGGTCCGCCGAGAGCCGGCAGTACGCGACCAGCTCGTCCCACGTCTCGTACCGGTGGACGGTCTGGTCCTGCCGGTTCGCCTGGACGATCCGGCGGAACGGGTCCTGCGGGACGGCCCGCGCGCGGACGGTCCGCGCCAGCCTGCGGAGCTGCGGCAGTTCGGGCGCGACGCCCGCGTACACCCGGTCCAGGTCGTCGTCCACCAGTTGCAGCAGCTTGCCCCGCTGCTCCTCCGGCGCCTCGTCCCCGATGTCGTCGACGAGCCGGGCGAACCCGTACACCGCCAGCAGATCGGCCCGGTGCCGCCGGGGCAGCAGCCGCGCCGCCACCGGGAAGTTCTCCCGCGCCGCGAGCCCGGCCAGCGCCCGGTCGTGCTCCTCGGCGTTCCAGGACGAATCAGTGATCACCACTGTGAGATGAGCGCGCACGGCACCCGAAAAACTCTGATCAAGGTATGGACTTGGTGAATCGTGCGCGTGTCGGACCGGGTGACCGGGCCCGCGGCGACCCCGATAGCCTCGGGGGATGCGCGAGCGAGAGATCGTCCGGCCCGTCGACCTCTGCCTGCCCGACGGGCGGCTGAACCCCGCCGCCGTCGGCTGGACGCGCCGCCCCCTGCACCGCGCCAACCTGCGCGGCTGGGGCCGCGCCAAGCGGTGGGAGTACTGGGGGATCGTCACGCCGCACCACATCGTGGGGCTCGTCGCGTCCTCGCTCGACTACGCGGGCGTCCACGGCGTGTACGTCCTCGACCGCGAGACCGGCGAGGAACTGGCCCGGGACGCGGTCGTCCCGTTCGCGCGCGGCGCGTCCTTCCCCGACCGCAGCGGCACCGGCACCGCGTCCGTGCGCGGCGGCGGCGTCGCGGTCGGCACCCGCGAGGAGCGGGACGGCACCCGGCTGCGGGCCGTCGCGCCCGCCATCGGCGTCGACCTCGACCTCACGGTGCCGGTGCCGGACGGGCACGAGTCGCTCGGCGTCGTCGTCCCGTGGACCGCGAACCGCTTCCAGTACACGGTGAAGGACGTGGGCCGGCCCGTCCACGGTACGCTGCGGCTGCCGTCCGGCGCCGTCGAGGTGAAGGCCGGCGACGCGTTCGCCGTCCTCGACCACGGGCGCGGCAAGTGGCCGTACCGGATGACGTGGAACTGGGCGGCCGCCGCGGCGCCCGGCCTCGCCCTGCAGTTCGGCGGCCAGTGGACCGACGGCACCGGCATGACGGAGAACGCCCTGTTCGTGAACGGCCGCCTGCACAAGATCGGCGACGAGCTCGACTGGGACTACGACCGCACCGACTGGCTCCGCCCCTGGACGATCACCGGCCCGCGCGTGCAGGCCGAATTCCACCCGTTCCACGAGAAGGTCGCGAAGACCGAACTGGGCGTCGTCGGCAGCGAGACCCACCAGTGCTTCGGCACGTTCACCGGCCGCGCCCGCACCGACGACGGCGCCTGGATCGACCTCGACGGCCTCACCGGCTGGGCCGAGGAGGCCCGCCAGCGCTGGTGACGCCTACAGCCGGAGCCGCCGGTTCACGCCGCGCACGAGCCGCTCCGGCAGCTTGCACACCCGCCGGTCGTAGGTGAGCAGCCCGTTCAGCTCGTCCTCGACGTCCGACAGCTGCGTGTACACCGTCGCGCTCAGCCCGCGCGGGATCGCCGGGACGATCTCCCGCGCGTGCAGCCGCGCGAACGCCCCGCCGAGCCGCGCCGCGTCGTGGAACCGCCGGTAGCCGAAGTCCTCGTCGTTCCACGCGTGCCCGTCGACCCGCAGGTTGTACCCGCCGTACTCCGACAGCACCAGCACCCGGCCGTCGCGCCGCCGCGGCACCCGGAACCGGCGGAAGTAGACGTGCAGGCTCCGCAGGTCGCCGCCGCCCTGGTCGTGCCATCCGCTCGCGTGGTCGACGGTCCGCGTCGGGTCGAGCTCCGCCACCTCCCGGGCGACGTCCGCCGCGTCGAACTGCCCCCAGCCCTCGTTGAACGGCACCCACACCGCGATGCTCACGACGTTCCGCAGGTGCTCGACGGTCCCGCGCAGCTCCTCCCGGAACCGCTCGCGCGCCGCCGCGTCCGCCCGCCCGAACCGCCGGTGCCCCCGGTCGCCGGAGTCGTCCAGCCGGACGGGCAGGAACGCCGGGGCCGTCACGATCTCGGGGCGGTACGGGTCGCCGCCGTTCACGCAGTCCTGCCAGACGAGGACGCCGAGGCGGTCGCAGTGGTGGTACCAGCGCAGCGGCTCCACCTTGATGTGCTTGCGCAGCATCGTGAACCCGAGCCGCTTCATCGTCGCGATGTCGTGCACCAGGGCCGCGTCGGACGGCGCCGTGTACAGCCCGTCCGGCCAGTACCCCTGGTCGAGGACGCCCGCGTGGAAGTACGGGCGCCCGTTGAGGAGAAGGCGCGGGACCCCGTTCTCGTCCGGGCCGACCCCGAACGAACGCATGCCGAAGTAGCTCCGCACGATGTCGTCGCCCAGTTCGACGGTGACGTCGTAAAGGAACGGGTCCTCGGGCGTCCATTCGCGGACGTCGTCCAACGGTATCCGTACCGGTGTCCCCGCAGGCGCTTGGGCGCGCGCCACCGTCCGTCCGTCCGCGTCCACCGCCACCCGGGCCTCGCCGCCCGCGGCGTGGACGGTGACCTCGACGCACGAGTCGTCCAGGTGCGGGACGAGCGTCAGCCGCTCCACGTGCAGGTCGGGCACCCGCTCCGCCCACACCGTCTGCCAGATGCCCGACTGCGGCGTGTACCAGATGCCGCCGCGCTCCAGCCGCTGCTTGCCCCGCCCCCGGTCGCCGGTGTCGGACGGGTCGCGCACCTCGACGACGAGCGTGTTCGGCGCCCCGCCGTCGCGGAGCAGCCCGGTGACGTCGAACGCGAACGGCAGGTAGCCGCCGTCGTGCGTCCCCGCCTCGGCGCCGTTCACCGTCACCCGGCACCACTGGTCGACGGCGCCGAAGTGCAGCAGCACCCGCCCGCCCGCCCCGTCCGGCGGCGTGAACTCCCGCCGGTACCAGAGCGTGTCGCCGGGCGGCAGCCGCCGGTTCACGCCCGACAGCGGCGCCTCGGGGGAGAACGGCACGATGATCTCGCCGTCGAAGGCGTCCGGCTCGTCCGGCGCGAACGCGTACTCCCAGCGGCCGTTCAGGTTCAGGTACCCGCCCCGGACCAGCTGCGGCCGCGGATACTCCGGCAGCACCTCGTCCGGATCGAGCTCCTCGCCCCACGGCGTCGTCAGCGTCATCCCACCGTCTCCCTCGTCCGCGCGCCCCGCCGCAGCGCCGGCACCGGCGGGACGATCAGCACCGGCACCGCCGCCGCGCCCAGGAAGATCCCCGACATCAGCACCAGTCCCGCGCCCGTCACCGCCGACGCGCCCGTCAGCACCACGGCCGGCACCACCGCGTACCCCTCGATGCGCAGGTACTGGCCTGCGGTGGGGGCGCCGAGCGGCCGAGCCGCTCGGCGCACCTCTTACCGGCGCCGCCATGCGGGGAGCATGGCTCGATTCTAGGAGCGGGTGAAGGGCGGCTCGGCGAACACGCGATCAAGCCACCCGAACCCGCCGTCACCGTGGCGGTCAGCATGACGAGTCCGAGGAGGACCGGCATCGTCCGGACCCGGCGGCCGAGCCGAACGTCGTTCTCCCGCATCACGGGGCGAACCGTACAGCGTTCGTTCACCTCGCGTTCAGGACAGTCTCGGCAGCAGCAGGCGCGCCACGTCCAGCGCCCGGCCGCCCGGCTCGCCGCCCTGCGCCTCCCACACCTCCGACAGCACGCACGACGCGAAACCCCACGCCGCGGCCCGCTCCGGCGGCATCCCGAGCCCGTCCGCGAGCCGCTCCAGCCGCGCGGGCACGAGGTCGACCAGCCGCTCGTCCCGCTCCCCGGGATCGGGGTTGTACAGCACGGGCCCGATCTCGTAGCCGCGGTCGCCCACGAGGCCGTGCGGGTCGATCGCCAGCCACGGCTCCCGGCCGCCCCGCAGGACGTTGTCGTGGTGCAGGTCCCCGTGCAGGACGAACCGCTCGTCCGAGTCCGCGCACAGTTCGCCGAACAGCCGCCCGGCCCGCTCCACCAGGTCCCGCGGCAGCGGATCGTCCCCGGGGTACCGGCGCAGGTGCCCGGCGAACGCGGCGCCCTCCGCCTCGACCGCCGGGAGCCCGCAGTCCGGCGGCGCGGGCCGGTGCAGCCGCCGCATGACCTCGACGAGCGCGGCCGTCGCGTCGCCGTCGCGCTCCGGCACCAGGTCCCGCAGCATCGTCCCCGGCTCGGCCCGCTCCAGCAGCAGCGCCCCGCGCTCCGCGTCGTACGCGAGCAGCCGCACCGCGCCGCGCCCGCCGAAACCCTCGAGCGCGGCGGCCTCGTGCGCCAGGTGCCCCGGTTCGGCCGGCCCGAGCTTCAGCACCGCCGCCGTCCCGTCCTCCCGCCGGACGGCCGCGACCCAGTGGTAGCTCAGGACGAACGGCTCCCCGACGTCCAGCCCCCAGTCGCGCGCGACCTCCTTCACCAGCCGCGGCAGTCGGTCCAGCCACCGCCTGCCCACATCGCCCCACGTGTTCACGGCGTTCCGCGCGAGTTCGTCCACGATCGTCCAGCCTGCCATCACGGGGAGGGAACGCGCCCGCATTCAGGAGCGCAGGAACTCGCGGACGTTCAGCAGGTGGTCGTAGGCCACGTGGGGCTCCTGCCAGGAGAGCGTGACCGTGCAGTCGGCATCGTCCAGGCGCTTGAGGGAGACGGTCAGGGACCGGGCGTCGTCGGGGAAGTCGTCGCTGCGCACGGTGTCGGAGTCGAGGCGGAGCAGGTGCCTGCGGAGCACGACGCGCGTCACCGTGCGGCCCCCGGCGGCGGCGGTGAACTCGACGGCGGCGCCGGTGCAGGCCCCCGGCAGGTCGAGGATGCTGGACAGCTCGCCGAGGGGGAGCCGTTCGTCGCCGTCCTCCACCGCGAACTCCGTCGTCCGGGTCGCCCCGGGCGGCAGCGTCCAGTTCTGGAAGCGCACCGTGACGTACGTCCCCTGCACGTCCGGAGCCGACGTCTCGACGGTCTCGGCGGGCCGGTCGCCGGACCGGTAGCGCAGCGACGCCGACGACAGCGGCGCGGTCAGCAGGACGGTGGCCAGCAGGACCCCCGCCACCTGCAGCCCGACCCGCGCGGCGGGGACCGACCGGGGCGGGAGCCCGCGGCCCGCGGCCCGCTCCGGCTCCGGCTCGCGGAGGACGGCGTCGGCGCCCAACCGGTCGCGCAGCAGCGCGTGCCGGAACTGGTAGACCGCCCCCACCTGGCGCAGCGCGCCGCGCTCGTGCGCGTCCCGGAGGAAGCCGACCAGCCCGAACGGCAGCCGCCCGATCAGCGCGAACCACGTCCGGGACAGGACGAACGTGCCCCAGGCGGTGCTCGCCAGCGCCCCGACGGCGAACATCGCCGCCAGCCCCAGCGCGTACCCGGCCGTCTTGGCCGCGCTCGCGTCCAGCCCCGCGCCGAACCACGTCCCGATGAGCAGCCCGGCGGCGACCGCCACCAGCAGCGCCCACCCCGCCGAGCCGCCGCGCAGCCGCCGCAGCAGCGCCACCGGGTCCGTCAGGTCCCGCCCGCCGGCGAGCGCCGCCGTCGCGCCCGGGACCAGGGACCCGGCGGCGACCAGCGCGAACCACGCGGCGGCGACGAGGCCCCGGCCCGCGCCGAACATCGACCCGAACACCAGCCCGCCGGCCAGCGCGAACGGCACCGTCAGCAGCAGCGCCGACGGGAGCGTCCAGATCTCCCCCCAGGACAGGTCCGCCGTGCCGTGCCGCCGCATCCGCCGGGCGAGGAAGCCCAGCCACCGCCGCGCCCGGTCGGCCCGGTACGCGGGCCGCTGCGCCGGCGCGTAGACGGCCGGGACGAACCGGTCGATCAGGTGCTCCTCCACCGCCTCCCGGGACGGGAACCGCTCCGCGTCCAGCAGTTCCGCCGGGTCGGTCGCGGGGGACAGGTAGGCCGTGCGGAGCAGCTCCACCATGAGCGGCGTGGACAGCGCCTTCCCGACCGGCCCCTCCGGGTCGTCCACCAGCCGGGCGAGCAGCGGCTCCCAGCGGACGTCGCCGTCGATCGCGGCGGCCCGCAGGTAGGCGGCGGCGTCCTCGGCCTCGACGTCGCCGATCTCCACGACGGGCGCCCGGCTCAGCGGGCTGCCGCTCGTCCCGACGGTCTCCTCGTACTCGTGGCCCCGGCAGGTGAGGACGAGCGGCCGGTCGTCGTCGGTCCACCTGTCGACGCGCTCCACCAGCGTGGCCCGCAGGTGCGGCGCGAGCTCGTCGAGGCCGTCCAGGACGGGCATCACCTTCCGCGCCCGGAGGAGGTGCGCCGCGGTCTCCGGGGCGAGCCACGGATGGTCCTCCGCGAGGCGCCCCGCCATCCAGTCGTCCAGCGACGGCTCCGGCGTCCACGACGACAGCGGCAGCAGGACGGGGACCGGCTCGCGCGGGTCGTCCGGGTCCACCAGGTCGAGCAGCAGCCGGACCGCCAGCACGGTCTTGCCCGCGCCCGCCGCGCCCAGCACGACCAGGTGCCGCACCGGCAACCCGCGGAACCGCTCGGCCAGTTCGGAGACGTCGCCCCGCAGGTCGTCCCGCGCGGCCCCGGTGGGCTGGACGGGGCGGCCCGTGCTCGCCCAGGCCAGCCGCAGCCGCTCGGGGGCGCGCCGGAAAAGGATCGTCGACTCGGCCGTCCACCGGTGCCGCACCTCGTTCGCGAGCCGCCCCACCGCCGCGTCCGTCCGGGCCTCCGGCGCCGCCCCGACGACGACGTCGCCGCCCACGTAGCCGACCACCAGCGCGTCGCCCTGGACGGTCGCCCCTTCGAGGGACAGCCGCGCCTCGGGCCTCGCCGCACGGGAGGCCCGGCGCCGCCGGCCGCGGTTCGGACGGTCGCTCACTCGGGACGCGTCTCCAGATCGCCGTCGACGGACCCGGCCTGGAACACGTCGCCGTCGACCCGGGACCCGCGCACCGAGGTCCGGTCCGCCGCCGCGCCGTCCGCGGGCTCCGCGGCGTCCCGCGGCGGGCGGCCCCGCGAGGACCGCGAACCGCCCAGCCGGACGCTCCCGCCGACCCGGCCCACGTTGGCGACCGACCCGCCGACGACCGATCCGTGCACGGCGACACCGTCCGGGGGTTCCCCGCCCGGGCCGTCCCCGCCGGACGTCCCGCCGCGGCGCAGCATCCCCGCCGCGGTCAGGCCCAGGCCCGCGATCGCGGCCACCGCCGCGATGACGCTGCCCAGCTTGTCCGCGTCGTCGAGGCCCTTCGCGAGAAAGAGCCCGCCTGCCCCCAGCACGAGCACGCCCGTCACCACGAGAACGGCCCGCGACCCCACCACTCGGCGCATAGCAGACCCCAATCTTCAGGACCCACAAGATACAACGCCGGCCCGCCCCGAACGGCTCGATCTGTAATGGCCGAAAACCACGTGTCAAGGCGCCGAAAAGGGCGGTCCGCGGGCGGCGGCCACGGCGGAGACATGCGCGGGGGCGCGCCCATCAGCGCGGACGGGGCCCCGGGTCGGCCGATCACCGCGAAACCGGGAAGGCCAATGCGAACGCGCCGCCGCAATTATCCCTCCTTGGGTGCGGCAGAATGGGGACGTGCCGAGGACGGTGGACAAGCAGGCCCGCCGCCGCGTCGTCGCGGACGCACTGTTCCGCATCGCCGCGCGGGAAGGGCTGGACGGCGTCAGCATGCGGACGGTCGCGACCGAAGCGGGATTCTCGCTCGGCGCGGTGCAGCGCTACTTCCAGACCAAGGACGAGATGCTGCGGTTCGCGTTCGAACAGGCGGCGGACGCCGCGCGGGAGCGGCTCGCCGCGATCCGGGCCGCGCCCGGCGGCCGGGCGTTCCCCGAGGAGCTGCGCCGGGCGATGCTCGCCTACCTGCCGGCCGACGAGGGCCGCCTCGCCGAAGCGCGGATCTGGGCGGCGTTCCACGCCGAGGCCGCGGTCCGGCCCGCGTTCGCCGACGCTCTCAACGAACTCGACGCCGAGGCCCGCGCGAACCTGCGCACCGCGATCGCGCTGGCCCAGCGGGCGGGCGAACTCCCGGCCGACCGGCCCCCCGAGGAGCTGGCCGAGCTGATCCTCGTCCTGCTGGACGGCCTGTGGTGGAGCGCGGTCCGCCGCCCGCCCGGCGCCCCGCTGACCGCGCAGCGCGGCGTGATCGACACCGCGATCGCGATGCTCACCGCGTCCTGACGGCGACCCGTCCCTTCCAGGCGCCGCCGCGCCCCGCGCGGTGCCGGCGCGCCGAGTCGACGGTCATGGCCGCGTACGCCACCGCGACCAGCGGGAGCAGCGGGGCGCGCAGCGGCGAGAGCCCGTGGTGGCGCAGCATCGGCGCGTACGTGCCCGCCATGACCGTCCACGCGGCGGCCCCGGGGACGGCCGCCGCCGGGTCGCCCGCGAGGACCCCGGCCGCCGCGGCGGCGGGCGGGACCGCGAACAGCAGCAGCAGGCCCAGCACCGTGCCCGCCAGCAGCGCGGGGGAGTAGCGGAGCTGGTGGTAGGCGCTGCGCGCGACCATGTCCCACAGGTCGGTGGGGCGCGGGTAGCGCCGCCGGCTGACGACGTCCCGGTCGAGGTCGAGGCGGCACCGGCCGCCCGCCCGCTTCACCAGCCGCCCCAGCGCCACGTCGTCGATCAGCGCGCCGCGGATCGCGTCGAGCCCGCCCGCCCGCTCCAGCACGGCCCGGCGCACCAGCATGCAGCCGCCCGCGGCGGCCGCCGTCCGCGCCCCGGGGCGGCCGACGCGGCGGAACGGGTACAGCAGCGCGAAGAAGTACACGAACGCCGGGACGAGCGCCCGCTCCCACGGGGTGCGGGTGCCGAGCACCGCCATCCGCGACACCAGGTCGCGCCCGTCCCCGGCGGCCCGCACGAGCCGCTCCACGGTCCCGGGCGCGCAGGCGATGTCGGCGTCGGTGAACAGGACGAACTCCGGGCGGCCCGCCGCGCGGAGCCCCTCCCGCATCGCCCACACCTTGCCCGCCCAGCCGTCCGGACGCTCGGCCGCCCGGACCACGTCCAGCCGCACCGCCGCCCCCGCGGCGAGCCGCCGCGCGGCGCCGGCCGTCCCGTCGGTGCTCCCGTCGTCGACCAGCACCACCCGGAAGCGGCCGGGGTAGCGCTGCGCGAGCAGGGTCGGCAGCGTCTCCGGCAGGACCGCCGCCTCGTCGCGCGCGGGCACCACCGCCGCGACGTCCGGCCACGCGTCCGGTTCCGGCCCCTCCGGGGCGGTCGGTCCCGTGCGCCAGAACCCGCCGTGACCTGCGGCGAGATAGGCCCACCCGGCGAGCGCCGCGAGCGCGAGGACGTCCAGGATCTCCACCGCCGCAGCGTCGCACGCCGCACCGCCCCGGCCAAGGACCCGCCCGCGGCACACGGCCGCGCCCGCCGGTTTCGAGCGGGTTCGAGCGGCTTCTGGGGTCCCTCCCCGGCGGCGGGTGCCCGGGCGGCCGGTCTCGCCGAGCCTGCCTTGCCTCGGCGGTCGGGCCGCGGTCAGTCCAGGCGGAGCGGCCGGGCGGAGGGGCGGGTCAGCCGGTGGGGGTGCGGAGGGTGTGGCCGGTGGTGGCGTCGACGTGGGCGGGGACGTCGTCGTGGCGGTCGCCGACGCTGAGGGTGCCGGACGGCTCGAACAGCAGGATCGAGGCGCCGCCGGGCGCGGACGGGCGGTGCTCGACGCCGCGCGGGACGACGAACACCGCGCCCTTCGGCAGGACGACCGTCCGTTCGGCGCCCGCCTCGCGGAGGGCGATCGCGAGTTCGCCGTCGAGCACGAGGAAGAACTCGTCGGTGTCGTCGTGCGCGTGCCAGACGTGGTCGCCGTGGACCTTGGCGACGCGGACGTCGTAGTCGTTCACGCGCGTGACGATGCGGGGGCTCCACAGCTCCTCGAAGGTGCGGAGCGCGGCGTGCAGGTCGATGGGTCGGTCGTTCATGCGATCACCCTGCCGTTCGGCGGGGCTCCCGCGTGAGTGCTAGAAATGGCGTATGCCGCAAGGATCCTCGCATCGCGTGGCGATGATCGTCGACGCCGGGTCGAACCCGTTCGAGCTGGGCGTGGTGACCGAGCTGTTCGGCCTGCGCCGTCCCGAGCTGGGGCGGCCGTGGTACGACTTCACGCTCTGCGCTCCCGGCGGCCGGGCCGTGATGCACGAGGAGTTCTTCACGATGTCCGGCATCCCGGACCTGGACGCCGCCGACCGGGCGGACACCGTGATCGTCCCGAACCGGCCGGATCCCGAGGCCGAGCCCGCGCCGGCCGTGCTCGCCGCCGTCCGCCGGGCCGCGGCGCGGGGCGCGCGCCTCGTCGGGCTGTGCACCGGCGCGTTCGTCCTCGCCGCCGCGGGCGTCCTCGACGGCCGCCGCGCCACCGCCCACTGGCGCTGGGCCGACGCGCTCCGCGCCCGGTTCCCGGACGTGCGCCTCGAGCCGGACGTCCTGTTCGTCGACGACGGCGACGTGCTGACGTCCGCGGGCAGCGCCGCCGCCCTCGACCTGTGCCTGCACGTGGTGCGCCGCGACCACGGCGCGGAGGTCGCGAACGCGGTGAGCCGCCGGCTGGTGTTCGCCGGCCACCGCGACGGCGGCCAGCGCCAGTTCGTCGAGCGCGCGCTCCCGGACGTCCCGGACGCGTCGCTCGCGCCCGTCCTGGCCTGGGCGCGCGAGCGGCTCGACCGCCCGCTCACCGTGGCGGGCCTGGCGGCGCGCGCGGCGGTCAGCCCGGCCACGCTGCACCGCCGCTTCCGGGCCGAGCTCGGCACCACCCCGCTCGCGTGGCTCACCGCGGAGCGGGTCGCGCTGGCCTGCCGCCTCATCGAGCGCGGCGAACCGGGCCTGGACGCGGTCGCGCGTGCGAGCGGCCTCGGCACGTCCGCGAACCTGCGCGCCCAGATGCGGCGGCACACCGGCCTCGCCCCGTCGGCGTACCGCGACCGGTACGCCCGCGCCGAACCGGCCGCGCTCGCGGTGTCGCGGGGGCGGCCCGCCTGAGGCGAGGCGCGGCGTCAGTCCGCGTGCTCGTCGAAGTAGGACTCGAAGCCGTCGTGCAGGCGGTTCAGGCCGAACTCGAAGAGCTCCTCGTAGGACCAGCCGAAGGTGTCCTCGTCGAGGGCGGCCATGGTCGGGAAGCGGCCGCTGAGCATCGCCTTCTCCAGGGTGGGCGCCTGCGCGGCCCAGAATTCCTCGGCGCTGAGGCCGGTGCGCTCCACGGCGCGGCGCTCGTTGAGGTAGCTGCGGGCCACGCCCATCACGTAGTCGCTCTGCGCGCCGACCATCATCATCAGCGACCGGTCCTCGATGCCGCGGCGCCGGAGCAGGCCGAGGACGCGGTCGAGGCCGCGCAGCGAGTTGGGCCCGAGGATCGAGCGGCTCTGGTCGACGAACGGGTACCAGGGGTGGTCCATGCACAGCCGCCACCGGTGGCGGGCCTCGGCCGCGAGGACCTCGCGCCAGCCGCGGCCGCCGTCGTCCGGGTCGGGCTCGTAGTCGGCGATGACGCGGTCGAGCATGAGGTCCAGGAGTTCGGCCTTGCCCGGGACGTAGCGGTAGAGCGACATCGTGCCGACGCCTAGGCGGGCGGCGATGGCGCGCATGGTGAGGGCTTGGAGGCCCTCGGTGCCGGCCAGCTCGTCGGCGGTGGCCACGGCGGCGGCGACGATCGCGTCGAGGGTGAGCGCGGGCGGACGTCCGCGGGGCGGCCGGGCGCGGTCGTCCCACAGCAGCTTCAGGCTGCGCTCGGGGTCGCTGTGGTCGCCGTGGGCGGTCGTCATCGTTCGTCCTGCTCTTCCCGTGTGCGGTGCTGCCGGGGACCGACGCTACCGCTCCGGGCCGCGCGAAAACCGGTTGCGTCGCCGAACCCTTCGAGTATTGTGTACGCAAATTAGCGTACGTGATACGCGAAGTGGCGGGAGAAAGCATGCCGGAGAACGCGATCCTCTGCGAGGGGGTCCGCAAGCACTACGGAGACAAACGCGCGCTCGACGGCTTCGACCTCGCGGTGCCGGCGGGCACCGTCTACGGCCTGCTCGGGCCGAACGGGGCCGGGAAGACCACCGCCGTGCGCATCCTGACCACGCTCGTCCGCCCGACCGGCGGCCGGGCCGAGGTCGCCGGGGTCGACGTCGCCGCGCACCCCCGGCGGGTGCGGCGCCGGATCGGGCTGGCGGGGCAGCACGCCGCGCTGGACGAGGTCCTGACGGGACGGCAGAACCTGCGCATGTTCGGCCGCCTGTTCCACCTGGGGCGCGCCCGGGCGGCGGCGCGGGCCGACGAGCTGCTGGAGCGGTTCGACCTGGTCGAGGCCGCCGACAAGGGGATCAAGGAGTACAGCGGCGGGATGCGCCGCCGCCTCGACCTCGCCGCCGCGATGATCCTCGCGCCGGACGTCCTGTTCCTCGACGAGCCCACCACCGGGCTCGACCCCCGCGCCCGCAACGAGGTCTGGCACTCGGTGCGGTCCCTGGTCGAGCAGGGCACGACCGTCCTGCTCACGACCCAGTACCTGGACGAGGCCGACCGGCTCGCCGGGCGCATCGCGGTCCTCGACCGGGGGCGGGTCATCGCCGACGACACCCCGGACGGGCTGAAGCGGCTCGTCGGCGCGGACCGGATCGAGGTGGTGGTGCGCGACCCCGCGGACCTGCCCGCGGCGGCGGCCGTCGTCGCCCGCGTCACCGCCGCCGAGCCGGGCGTCGAGCCGGCGACGGCGCGGGTGCACGCGCCGGTGGCCGACGGGGTGGCCGCGCTGACCGAGGCCGCCCGGACCCTGCAGGACGACGGCGTCGCGGTGGCCGACATCGGGCTGCGGCGGCCCACGCTGGACGAGGTGTTCCTGCGGCTCACGGGGCACCCGGCCGACGACGAGAGCGAGACCGGGACCACGACGACGAAGGAAGGGGCGCGGACGTGAGCGTCCGGGACAGGACCGCCGACGAGACCCTCGGCGACCGGCTCTACTGGGCCTTCGCGGACTGCTGGACGATCGTCCTGCGGGGCCTCACCCACTACGTCCGGCAGCCGAGCAACATCGCCTGGCAGCTCGGCTTCCCGATCGTCTCGGTGCTGCTGTTCGGGTACGTGTTCGGCAGCGCGATGTCGGTCCCCGGCGGGGGCGACTACCGCGAGTTCCTCATGCCGGGGATGTTCGGCATGACGATGGCGATGGGGTTCATGAACACCGCGTACGCCGTCGTGTACGAGAACACCCGCGGCGTCACCGACCGGTTCCGGTCGATGCCGATGGCGCCGTCCGCGGTCGTCACCGGACGCGGCGTCGGCGACCTCATCGGCGCGTGCCTCGACCTGCTCGTGCTGTTCCTGACGGCGCTGGCGATCGGGTGGCGCGCCGACGGCGGGCTCCTCCCGACCTTCGCCGCGTTCGGCCTGTTCCTGCTGCTGCGCTTCGGGCTGATCTGGATCGGCATCCTGCTGGGCCTGCTGATCCCGAACGAGGAGGCCGCCGGGAGCCTGTTCGCGGTGGCGTTCCCGTTCGCGATGATCTCGAGCGCGTTCGTCGCGCCGTCCCTCATGCCGGACTGGCTGGGCGCGGTCGCGATGTGGAACCCCGTCTCGTCGACGGTGACCGCCGCCCGCGAGCTGTTCGGCAACCCGGCGGCGGTCGGCGACACCTGGATCGAGCAGAACGCCCTGCTGATGGCGATCGTCTGGCCGATCGTCATCACGGCGGTCTTCCTGCCCCTGGCCGTCCGCCGCTACCAGAACCTCAGCCGGTAGGAGGCGGCGCGGCCCTCCGGCGTCCCGCCGCCGGTGTCGAAAATCCCGGACGAACCGGCCCCGGGTGTCGGATCTCCCCGGCGCCCGGCCCGCCGGTTCACCGGCGGGAGGCGGCGCCCGGCAGAGTGACGCGGTCACACGTCGACCGCGGCGCGGCGCGCCGCCCGGGAGGGTTCGTTGAACGTTTCGAGTCGGGGGACCGGACGGCGCGCGGCGGGCGCCGTGATCGCGCCCGCCTGCGCCGGGGTCTTCGTCGCCTACCTGCCGGTGACGACCGTCGCGGTGAGCCTGCCGGAGATCCAGCGGGCGCTGCACGCCTCCACCGCGCAGCTCGCCTGGGTGCAGGACGCGTTCGTCCTGCCGGTCGCGGCGCTGATCCTCACCGCGGGCGTGTTCGGCGACGTGCACGGCCGCAAGAAGGTCTACCAGGCGGGCCTGGCGCTGTGCGCGCTCGGCGCCCTGGTCGCGCTGTGCGCGCCGTCCGTCCAGGTGCTGTGGGCCGGGCAGGCGCTGGCCGGGGCGGGCGCCGCCGCGCTGCTGCCGGTGACGCTCGCGCTGATCGGCCACGCCGTGCCCGATCCGCGCGAGCGCGGCCGGTACATCGGCCTGTGGACGGCCTGCATGATGGGCGCGATGGTGGTGGGCCCGCTGGTCGCGGGGACGCTGCTGCGGGTGGCGGACTGGCGGTGGATCTTCGCGCCGACGATCCCGGTGGCGCTCGCCGCCATGGCGGCCGCCGCCCGCCTGCTGGACGAGTCCCGCGTCCGGGAGGCCCGCGGCCTCGACTGGCCGGGCCAGGCGACCGCCGCGGTGGCGATCACCGCCCTGGTGTACGGGGTGATCGAGGGCGGCGCGGAGTCGTTCGCGCACCCCCGGACGATCGCCGCGCTGGCGCTCGCCGCCGTGTCGGCCGCCGCGTTCGTCGTGATCGAGCGGCGCGGCGCGGCACCGATGCTGGACCTGTCGCTGTTCCGCAGCCCCGCGTTCACCGGGTCCGCGCTCGTCGCGATGATCGGTTTCCTCGGGCTGATCGGGTTCTTCTTCGTCCTGAGCCTGTACTTCGGCATGGTGCAGGGGCTCGGCGTGCTGGAGTCCGGGGTCCGCATGGTCATCGTCAACGTGGTGTCGATGGTGCTGGGCGTCGTGATGGGACGGGTGATGCGGCACGTGCCGGCGTCCGTCCTCATCACGGCGGGCATGCTGCTGGCGGCGGCGGCGCTGCTGGCGCTGACCGCGGTCGGCGTCGACACGTCGTTCTGGTCGGTGGCCTGGCGCCTCGCGCTGCTGGGCCTGGGCCTCGGCATCGCGTTCCCGTGCATCACCGGCACCGCCGTCGCCGCGGTGCCGCTGCGGCAGGCGGGCATGGCCGCCGCGGGCAACAACGCGTTCCGGCAGCTCGGCGCCGCGCTCGGCCCGGCCGTGCTCGGCGCGCTGCTGACCGTCCGGGCGACCGGGGAGCTGCCCGGCCGGCTCGCCGCGGCGGGCGTGACCGGCGCGCGGGCCGAGCAGGTCGAGGCCGCCGTGGAGGCGGGCGGGCTCGGCGCGGCGGCGCGGCTCGACCTCGGCGCCGACACCGGGCCCGTGCTGGGCGCGGTGGCGGAGGCGTTCCTCGGCGGCCTGCGGCTGTGCCTGACGGTCTCGGCGGTCCTGCTGGTCGTCGCGGCCGCGGCCGCGGCCGTCCTGCTGCGCCGTCCGCGCCCGGCCTACGATGAGACCGTCCAGCAGGCCGACGCGGCCGTGTGACCTGCCCGTTTCCCGTCCAGGAGGGCCATGGCGTCCCAGGAGGTCGACGCGCTCGACCGCAAGCTCCTCCAGGCACTCGAACTGGACGGCCGCGCGCCGTTCAGCCGCATCGGGGAGGCGCTGGGCGTCTCCGACCAGACCGTCGCCCGCCGGTTCCGGCGGCTGCGGACCGCGGCGGGGCTCCGGGTGACGGGCGTCGCCGACGACGCGCGGCTGGGCCGCGACGCGTGGATCGTCCGGCTGGGCTGCACCCCCAACGTGGCGGAGCGGCTGGCGGCGGCGCTCGCGCGGCGCCCCGACACCCAGTACGTCGACCTGCTGTCCGGCGGCACCGAGGTGATGTGCGCGATGCTGCCGCGCAGCCGCCGCGAGCGGGACGAGCTGCTGCTGGAGCGCCTGCAGCGCACCCCGCGCGTCACCTCGGTCAGCGCCCACTGCATCCTGCACCCGTTCTTCGGCGGCCCGATGGGCTGGCTCCGCAAGACCGACGCGCTCACCCCCGCCGAGGAGGCCGCGCTGCGCCCGCCGCCCGCCGCGCCCGCCGCGGGCCCGGTCGCCCTGGACGCGTCCGACGAGGCGCTGCTCGCCGCGCTGCGGCGGGACGGCCGCGCCGGGATCGGCGAGCTGCGGGCCGCCACCGGCCTGTCCGCCGCCGTGGTCGCGCGGCGCCTGGAGGCGCTGCGCTCCACGGGCGTCCTGTACTTCGCCGTCGAGTACGACCGGGAGCCGCTCGGGCAGGCGGTGGAGGCGATGTGCTGGCTGACGGTCGCCCCGCACGCGCTCGCCGAGACGGGACGGGCGGTGGCGGAGCACCGCGAGGTGCGGTTCGCCGCCGCGGTCACCGGCCGGGCCAACCTCGCCGTGCTGGTGCTGTGCCGCACCACCGCCGACCTGTACCGCTATCTCAGCGAGCGGCTCGGCGCGCTGACCGGTGTCGGGTCGGTGGAGACGACCCTCACCCTCCGCCGCGTCAAGGACCTCACCTGGCCCGCGTACTGACGCTTTCGCGGTTCAGCGGACGAGCTCGTCCGCCAGGAGGTCCATCAGGAGGCAGTCGTGCCAGGTGCCGTCGGGGCCGCGCTCGTACTGCCGCATGACGCCGACCGGCCGGAAGCCGACCTTCGCGTAGCAGCGGACGGCGGGGGCGTTGTCGGCGGCCGGGTCGATGACGAGGCGGTGGAAGCCGCGGTCGTCGACGAGGTGCCGGGCGATCGTGCGGACGGTGTCGGTGCCGAGGCCCCGGCCGTGGACGGCGGGGTCGAGGAACAGGTCGATGCCCGCGTGCCGGTAGTCCGGGTCGTCCTCGGCGTACCACTGGACCATGCCGACGATCCGGTCGTCCAGCAGGACGGTGAACAGCGTGAGGTCCGGGTCCCGCAGGTCGGCCGCGACGTCGGCCTCCAGGTCGTCGCCGCCGCCCCACCGGGCGCGCACCTCGGGCCGGGCGCGGACGGCCGCCAGTGCCGGGACGTCCTCCGCGACGGTCGGGCGCAGCACGACGGACGCGCCCCGCAACTCGGTCATGGACCGTAACGATACGTGGCCGGCGGTCGGCGTACGGCCGCGGGTCCGGGGTGCGCCCGGCGGGGTACGGGCGGTTGCGCCGGGCGGGGGACGACCGGGGCGGTGCCGGCTGCGGACGATGGCCGCACCCTTTCGGAAGGAGTCGACCATGCGACCTCTGCCGCTCGTCCTCACCGCCCTCCTGGCCCCGGCGCTGGCCCTGTCCGGGACGGCCGCGGCCGCCGTGCGGGGGCCCGGCCCGGAACGGCTGTCCGGCCCGAGCCCGTTCGCCGGCTGCGCCGCGGGCGCGATCGACGGGAAGATGGCCGCCGGGGCCGTCGAGCCCGCCCTGGCGGCCGACCCGTCGGACCCCCGCCGCCTCGCCGCCGTGTGGCCGCAGGACCGCCACCGCGGCGCGGTCGTCGCCGTCTCCCGCGACGGCGGCCGCACCTGGACGCGGTCCGTCGTGCCCGGCCTCACCCGCTGCTCCGGCGGGCGCTTCGACTACGTGGACGACCCGGCGGTGACGTTCACCCGCGACGGCGGGCTCGTCGTGACGGGCGGGGTCGTCACCGACGACTACGCGGAGTCCGCGGCGCTGTCGGTCCGCTCCGACGACGGGGGCCGGACGTGGACGCGCCCGGCGCTCGTCGCGCACGAGGACGACCCCGCGCGGGGCGGCGTGTACGGCAGCGGGGCCGTCGCCGACCCCCGCGACCCGGACGTCCTGTACGTGGCCGGCGCCCGCTTCCCGGCGGAGGCGCGGACGAGCAACGACGGCTGGATCGCCCGCAGCGCCGACGGCGGACGGACGTGGGGGGCGCCCCGCGTGACCGTGGCGTCCGCCGAGGGGACGATGGTGACGGGGCACCGGCTGGTCGCGCTGAACGACGGCACGCTGCTGGACTTCCACACGCACGTCCGGTTCGGCGGCGGCCCGGGGCTGACGGAGTACACCGTGCAGGTCGTGCGGTCCGCGGACGGCGGCGAGACGTGGTCGGCGCCGCGGAAGGTGGGCGACATGGACACGACGGTCCTCATCCGGGACCCGGTGTCGGGCGAGGACGTCTCGCACACGACGAGCATCCTGTCCGACGTCGCCGTCGACCGGCGCACCGGGCGGCTGTACGCCGCCTGGCAGGACGCGCGGTTCAACGGCGGCGCGGCCGACGGCGTGGCGCTGGTCTCGTCCGGCGACGGCGGCCGCACCTGGTCGGAGCCCGTGCAGGCGAACCGGACGCCCGCGTCCGTGCCGGTTCCGAACCGGCAGGCGTTCACGGTCTCCGTCGAGGTGGGCCGCCGGGGGACCGTCGCGGTCTCCTACTCCGACTTCCGCCACGACGACGCCGCGGCGCCGCTGCGCACCGACCGCTGGCTGGCGACGTGCCGCCCCGCCCGGACGGGGTCCTGCGCGGACCCGGCGGCGGCGTGGCGGGAGACGCGGCTGACCGAAGCGTCCTTCGACATGCGGAAGGCCCCGCGCATCCCGGACGAGGCGAGCCCGCGCGGGTACTTCCTCGGCGAGCAGATGGGGCTGGTCGCGGCGGGCGGCGCGTTCGTGAGCGCGTGGGCCGAGCCGGACGCGCCGGGCCGCGCCGCCGCGTTCGTCCGGACGACGCGGTAGCGCCCGCCCGCCCGGCCCGCCGGGCCGGGCGGCCGGTCAGGCCGTGCACGGCTTCGTGCTGACCGAGTCGGGCCTGCCGTTCCAGGCCGAGGGCGAGGTGGAGGACGTCGCGGGGGACATCCTCGACGCGCCGCCCGCGGGGGAGTACCCTCACCTGGCCGAGCTGATCGCCGAGCACGCGCTCGTCCCGGACGGCCTGGCGGACCGGCTCGCGCGAGGCGTATGACCACCGGGTCATAACGGGGCTCGAAGATAATCCAATTCTAGTGTACGACCGAACGACATTCTAGGCAAAATTCGCTAAAGTCATAAGCGTCTAGTTACCGGGGGCGCCGTGGCCCCGCGCCCGGCGCGTCGGTCAGAGGGCCCGGATCGGAGGAGGCGCCAGTGCAGACGCGAGCGGCAATCTTGAGGGAACCCCGCACCGACTGGAGTGTGGAGACCATCGAGCTCGATGATCCGAAGGCGGGAGAGGTCAAGGTCAAGCTCACGGCGGCGGGGCTGTGCCACTCCGACGAGCACCTGCGCACCGGTGACATGGTCCTCGACCCCGAGATCGCCGAGCTGATGGGCTGGAGCCAGTTCCCGTGCGTCGGCGGGCACGAGGGCGCCGGCGAGGTCGTCGAGGTCGGCCCCGGCGTCACGTCCCTGCAGGAGGGCGACCACGTCGTCCTGTCGTTCATCCCGTCCTGCGGGCGGTGCCCGTCGTGCGCCATGGGACGCCAGCACCTGTGCGACTACGGGTCCATCCTGCTCGGCGGGCGGCAGATCAGCGACAACACGTCGCGGCACCACTCCGCCAAGGGCGAGGACCTCGGGACCATGTGCCTGACCGGCACGTTCGCCCCGTACACCGTGGTGAACGAGGCGTCCTGCATCAAGATCGACCCGTGGATCCCGCTGGACAAGGCGGCGCTCCTCGGCTGCGGCGTCACCACCGGATGGGGTTCGGCCGTCAACGCCGCGAACGTCCAGGCGGGGGAGACCGTCGTGGTGATCGGCCTCGGCGGCATCGGGATGAACGCCGTGCAGGGCGCGGCGATGGCGGGCGCCCGGCACGTCATCGCCGTCGACCCGGTCGCCTGGAAGGCCCAGGCCGCCGTGGAGACCTTCGGCGCGACGCACGCGGCGTCGTCCATGGAGGAGGCCGCGGCCAAGCTGGCGGAGATGACCTGGGGCGCGAACGCCGACAAGGTCATCCTCACGACCGGCGTCGCCACCGGCGAGCTCGTCCAGCCGATGATGGGGATGGTCGCCAAGGGCGGCCGCGGCGTCGTGACGGCGGTCGCGCCGATCGTCCAGGAGGACGTCAAGCTCAACCTGTTCGACCTGGCGATGCAGCGCAAGGAACTGGTGGGCTGCATCTTCGGCAACTCCAACCCGCGCCGCGACATCACGCGCCTGCTGCGCCTGTACGAGGACGGGAAGCTGAAGCTCGACGAGCTGATGACCAACACCTACACGCTCGACGAGATCAACCAGGGCTACCAGGACATGCTCGACGGCAAGAACCTCCGCGGCGTGATCGTGTACTGATCCGGGCCGCCCGCCCCGCATGGGCGCCCCGCCGATCCCCCGGCCGCCGGCCTCCGGCGACCGGGGGATCGCCCTTTCCGCCCCCCCGCGCGCCGCCGCCGTCAGGGGACGGGCGCCAGGGCGGCGAACGCCCGGTCGACCAGCTCGCCGCGGTCGACGTCGCCGCCGCGACGGAGCCACTCCCGGCCCGCGGCGTCCAGTGCGGCGCCCGCGCACCCGGTGAGCAGGTCGGCGGCGAACGCGTCGAGCCCGGCCCCCGGCCGCTCGCGCAGCGCGGCGGCGATCCGCCCCCGCATGGCGTCCCGCCGCTGGTGCAGGCGCGCGCGCAGCGCGGGCGTCGACTCGATGAGCCGCAGCACCGCCGGATCCCGCTGCGCGGCGTGGATGTGCTCCTCCCGCTCGCGCAGGACGATCCGCAGCACCGTCCACGGCGGCTCCTCCGCCGGACGCGCCCGGACGGCCGCGGCGACCTCGTCGGCCAGTTCCTCGACGTCGCCGAACACGACGTCCTCCTTGGACGGGAAGTAGCGGAAGAAGCTGCGCTTCGACAGCCCCGCCGCCGCCGCGACGTCCTCGACCTTCGTCTCCTCGTAGCCGCGCTCGACGAACAGCCCGATCGCCAGCTCCGCCAGCTCGGCCCGCACCGCGCGCCGCGTCCGTTCCCGCAGTCCCGAAACCCGCTCCCCGCTCACGCACCGAGGATACTTCATGGCATGCTAAGACAAACATGTCACTCGGTGACAAGGAGAGTGCGATGAACGGCAAGACCGTCCTGGTGACGGGAAGCACCGGCGGGATCGGCAAGGAGACGGCCCGGAGCCTCGCCGCGCTGGGGGCGCGGGTGGTCCTGGTCGGCCGCGACCGGGACCGTGCGGACGCCGCCGCCCGCGAGCTCGGCCCCTCGGCCGCCGCGGTGACCGCGGACCTGTCGACGCTCGCGGGCCTGCGCGCCCTCGCCGCCGAGGTGCGCGCCCGGCACGACCGGCTCGACGTGCTCGTCAACAACCTCGGCGGCATGACCGCGCCGCGCACGCTCACCGCGGACGGCGTCGAGACGACGTTCGCGGCGAACGTCCTCGCGCCCTACACGCTGACGTGCCTGCTGCTGCCGCTGCTGCGCGCCGCCCCCGCCGCGCGCGTCGTCAACCTCACCGGCGGCATCCCCGGCGGCCCGCTCGACCCGGGCAACCTCCAGGGGGAGAAGCGCTACCTGGGTTGGACGTTCTCCCAGTACAACCACGCGAAGACCGCGGTGATGGCGATGAGCCGCCGCTTCGCCGCCGTGGACGGCGTCAGCGTCAACGTCGCCTACCCCGGGCACGCCTACACGCCCGGCAACCGGGCGACGACCTCCGCCGCGTTCCCGTACGCCTACCGGCCGGTCGTCCCCGTTCTCCGGCTGCTCGGGCCCCGGCTGCTGAACGACATCGCCAAGGCCGCGCGGTCGAGCGTCCACCTGGCGTCCAGCCCGGAGATGGAGGGTGTGAGCGGCGTCTACGTCGACGCGAAGGCGAGGCGCGTGCCGTGGCCGGCGAGCGTCCTGGACGAGCGCGCCTGCGACGCCGTCTGGGAGCTGTGCGCCCGCCTCGGCGGCGTCGCGCCCTGAACCCGGGCGTCAGTGCGGGGCGGTCTGCCGGGGGGACGCGGTGAGCAGCGCGACCGCCGTGTCGACGATGCTGCGCTGCGCGGCGGGCGGCACCCCGGCGGGCCGCCGCACGGCGTTCCACCACAGGCCGTCCAGCAGGACGAGGACCAGGTCGGCCAGCTCCTCGGGGGAGCGGTCGCGCGGGAAGCCGCCGGCCTCCTGCCCGCGGGCGAAGGCCGCCCGGAGGTTCGCGCGCGCCTCGGCGTCGATCTCGTCGAGCGCCTCGGCGAAGGACGGGCGGACGACGGCCTCGGCGTAGAACGCGGCCCAGATGCGGGCCTCGGTCAGGCCCCGCTCGTCCGCCGGGAGGAACGCCAGCAGTGCACGTCGGAGCAGGTCGGGGACGGAGTCGCCGCCGGTGCCGCCCGGGACCCGGGCCAGCCGCGCACGGGCGGCCGCGACCGCCTGGTCGAACGCGAACCGGAGCATCTCCTCCTTGGTCGTGAAGTAGCGCTGCACCGCCCCGAGGGAGAAGCCCGCCTCGGCGGCGACCGTGCGCATGCTGACGCCGCCCAGCCCCTGCCGCGCGGCGATGCGGAACAGCGCGTCCGCGACGTCGCGGCGGCGCGCCTCCCTGTCCACCGTTCTAGGCACCCGTCAATTGTGTCGCACCCGAACGGCCTGCGTTCGTCCCGATGCGTACGCGACGCAACGAAGTCGTTGGCGCGCACCGGGCGGACGTCACCGCCAACTCGCGCGTGCACTTCTACCGCGTGGGCCGCCGAGAGCCCCCCGCCGCGTACCGGACCGTAGGCTGGGACCGCACGCGAACGGACGGGAGGCCGCGGTGGCCGAGGCGACGCTGACCGGGGTGATGGCCGAGCTGGCCGCGCTCGAGGACCCGAGGATCCGCGCGGTGAACGAGCGGCACGGCGACGATCACGGCGTGAACCTGGGCGCGCTGCGCGCCATCGCGAAGCGGGTGAAGTCGCAGCAGGATCTCGCGCGCGGACTCTGGGCGACGGGCGACACGGCGGCGCGGTTGCTGGCGCTGCTGGTCTGCCGCCCCAAGGCGTTCGAGCGCGCCGAGCTGGACGCCATGCTGCGCGAGGCGCGCACCCCGAAGGTGCACGACTGGCTCGTGAACTACGTCGTGAAGAAGAGCCGGCACGCGGAGGAGCTGCGCCCGGCCTGGCTCGCCGACCCGGACCCCGTCGTCGCGAGCGCCGGGTGGGCGCTGACCGGCGAGCGCGTCCGGAAGAAGCCGGAGGGCCTCGACCTGCCCGGCCTGCTCGACGTCATCGAGGCGGAGATGAAGGACGCCCCGGAGCGCCTGCAGTGGGCGATGAACGAGTGCCTGAGCCACATCGGCATCGAGCACGCCGAGCACCGCGCCCGCGCGATCGGCATCGGCGAGCGCCTGGAGGTGCTCAAGGACTACCCGACCTCCCCGGGCTGCACGTCCCCCTACGCGCCCGTCTGGATCAACGCGATGGTGAGCCGCCGGTGACCGCGCCCCGCAGCGGCGCGCGGCCGCCGTCGCTTTCCTGACGAGCCCCGGCGGACGCCCGGACCGGCACACCGCCGAGCCGCGGGCCGCTCGACGGCTGACGCGCCGGCGCGTCAGCCGAGCAGGCCGCGGCGGTACGCCTCGCCGACGGCGGCGGCGCGGTCGCGCACGCCGAGCTTGTCGTAGATGCACGGACGGGCACGAACCGAGCGGGGCCCCTACCCCACTCGGTCGGCCCTCCGACGCCGTGACGACCCTCCCGCCGACCCGCCCGCCGCCACGCGCACCCAGCGCACCCCGGCCCGCTCCTCATCAGCGAACCGCGCGAGTTACGCGACCGGCAGCCGCGCTTACGCCGAGGTCATGATCAGCCCGCAGACAGGATGCGAGCGCCAGGTGCTCAGCACCCCTACACCACGCCTGGCTAATCACTCTGCGGGAAGCGCACATCCGTCGACGTCGGCAGACCGAACCACTCCTTTGCTGGCCTGGTCGTCATCAGCAGCAGGATCGCGATCCCCAGCGGCACACTCAACACGCCCACAACCAGTGCCCATGTCCTAGAACCCCGGTAGCCCCGCCAGAGCCCATGCGCCACCATCCCCGGAAAGAGCCCCACGACGAGCCCCATCACAGCGAACAACAGCACACCCGGCTCTCGGTCGATAATCGCGAAAACCACCATCGCGACTATAAAGACGAAGATCAGAGCGGCGGGAATCGAAAAGATCACCACGACAGCGATCACGCTGGGCGGCGGCCTGAGTTTTTTGTCCGGCGACGACATGGCGGAAGCATATTCATCTCGCTGCGGGACCCCTCCCGAAACGACCAAGACCGCATTAGACCGGCCGCTCAGGAGCAGCCCGCTCCACCAAGCCCAGCCGCAGCAGTGCCGACCGCACCGCCCCGCGACTACGCCCGAACTCCTCCGCCAGCTCCGCCGGACGCGCACCAGCACGAAAACGCGCCGTCAATTGCGCGTCTTCGTCCGCCGTCCACGGCTTGCCGTGATTGGGATGCTTGGTCCGCAGCCGCTCCAGCCGCCCGCCCGCACCATCCCCGGTCTCCAGCGTCCGCACCGATTCCGCCGTCACATTCAGCACCTGCTGACCGCGATGCAGCGACACCAGTTGATCGGCCTGAACCGTCATCTCGGTGACCGTCACCGCGTCGAACCGCTGAGGACCGTTGAAGGTCACCCGCACCTCGCCCATTCGCACCCCGTTCCCGTGTGCCGCCAGCCCCCGACCACACCCGGTCATAACCGATCAAGACAGGAGGCAAGCGGAGCAAGCGCCCCACCTGAACGCCCGCTCATCGCAGGGGTGCGTGGCTCGCCACGTGCGCCACGCTGATGTTTTGATTCCCACCCAACCCCGACCCCCACCCCTTATAACGACCCGCCTCCGGCGTAGGGCTCTGCTTGCAAACTACGTGCGATCATGTCCAGCCGGGTGACGACCGTCCCGCGGACTGCTCTAGGCGCGTGGTCGGGGATTCTGTGGCTCAGCGTGCGCTCGGGGCGCGACTGCACGGCGCTGTCCGAGGACTCCTAGGCGGTCTGCTCCCGGGCGGTCGGCGGGCAGCCGCAAGCGGCGCCCGGAGCCGAGCGAGGCTAGCAGACCGCCCCTCAGTCACCGCGCAGTCGCGCCCCGTAGGGTTAAGCCCTCGCCGGGAGAAACCCCCGCCGAGCAGGAAGAAGTGTCACAATCCGGCGACAGTCTTGCCCGCGCCGTTCGGGCCGACCAGGCCGTAGAACGATCCGGCGGGCACCGTCAGGTCGACGTCGTCGACCGCGACGTGGTCGCCGAACGCTTTGCGGAGGCCGGTGGCGGTGAGCGCGGCGGGCCGTCGTGGTTCCATGCCCCGAGCATCGCGCCGGGCGCGGCTGCCGGGATCGCCCGCGAGGCGGCCGCGACGGTGGATCCGCGCGTCCGCCGATCGGTGGACGCCCGCCCGACGATCGGTCGCGCTACCCGTCGACGCGGCGCCGGAGCAGGCAGAACTCGTTCCCCTCCGGGTCCGCGAGGACGTGCCACGACTCGTCGCCGGTCTGGCCGACGTCGGCGTGCCGCGCGCCGACGGCGAGGAGGCGTTCGAGTTCGGCGTCCTGGTCGCGGTCGGTGGCGTTGACGTCGAGGTGCAGCGGCAGCTTGCCCCTGCGGGGATCGTCGCTGCGGCTCAGGACCAGGGTGGGCAGTCGGTCGCCGGTTCCCTCCGGCGGGCCGATCTCGATGACGCCGTCCTCCTTGTCCAGCTCCACGTAGCCGAGCACCTCGCACCAGAATCGGGCGAGTTCCTCGGGGTCGCGGCAGTCCAACACGAGTTCTGTGATGCGGCAGGCCATGAGCCGTGCTTACCCCAGCCGATTCCCCGCACGCAATCTCTTTCCCTGCGGACGGCCGCCGGTGCGTGGTTCCGCGGGCTCCGGCGCCCGGTCGCCCACCGGGCGCCGGAACCGGGCGTCACCGCACGTTCACGTCGATGCAGGCGTAGAAGGCGTTGGCGGTGTCGGCGACGTTCCACACCGCGAGCACCTTCTGCCGTCCGCTCACGCCGCCGAGGTCGACCGTGTGGGTCACGGTGGCGGGCGGCTGCTGACCGTGGCCGTCGACGACCGCGACCCGCCGTCCGCCGACGTAGTACTCGTAGGTCGAGGTGCGGTGCCGCGCGGTGAACGTCCAGGTGAACGTGGTCGTGCGGCCGACGCTCGCGGCCTGCCACGGCCTGCCGTCGTCGTCGAGTTCGGCGAAGCGCGCGTTGCCGCCGCTGCAGCTGCGCAGCCCCTTCGGCCCTTCGACGCTCTGCGGCTCCCACTTGATGGGGCCGCAGTCGACGATCCCGGCCGCGCACTGCGCCTGGCGGCTCATCGGGGCGGAGACGTAGCCGTGGGCGAACGCCGAACTCGCCGGGACGACCGCGACGAGCGGGGCGATGCCGATCCCGGCCGCGACGGCCGTGAACCTGCGTGTCGATTTCTTCATGCGGGGGGTCCTTGTCTTGCGAGGGGTGGCTTTCCGCCGCGTCACGGAGGTTGGGAGCGCCGTGGCGCGGGGCGGGGACGTGACCGACGGTGCGGGCCGCGGCGTCCGATCGGGCGCGGCCGCGTCCACCGGCGGCGGAGGGGAGCGGGCCATCGGATCTCCAGTGGATAGGAAACTTTCCTATCGGTTTCTCGGGACGCTAATCCGGGCCCCCGGCGGCGGTCAATACCCCGCCGTATCCGCGGCGGACGCCCGGATCGACCAGTGCAGATCGGCGACCGAACCGGCGACGGGCCGTCCGGGAAAACGTGAAGAACCGACAACGGCCCCACCGGACCGTCGGCGACATATGCCCGCGGCCCCTACCGGTCGAGGATCAGGTCGGCGGCGCGGGCGAGGACCTCCGTCCTACGCCACCGCGCCCAGAACGGCCCTCCCTCCCCGCATACTCCGGTGAACCCACACCCCTTTGACCACGTCAGATGGCCATGCGCCGCCATCTCTTCACCTGTTCCCTCGTCGCCGTCTTCGCCGTGTGGGGTTTCTGGCCGGCCGTTTACGCGTACACGTTCGCGTACGGCGAGCGGGCCTCCGCCACCGTTGAACGGTGCGAGCGGCACGGGTCGGGGCGGTTCACCGGGGTGACCTGCCACGGCACCTGGCGCACCGGGGACGGCGAACGCGGTGCGGGCCAGATCTACGGGCTGAGCGGCGAACAGCGTGAGGAGACCGTTCCGGTGCGCATCGGGCCCATGGGCCCTTACGCGAACGGGTGGGACCGCGCGTGGCCGCTTCCGGTGGTGACCGGGGCCCTGACACTGATCCCGATCACGGTGTTCGCCTGGGTTCGCCGCAGGTACGTGCTGCCCGCCCGGAAACTCTCCGAGGCCCTGCAGGCCGCACCGGGCGACATTTTCGTAATCTCGTCGCGGGACGGGGTGCGCCGCCCCGACGGCTCCTCGTACGCCGTCCCCGTCGGTATCGGGCCGGAGCCCCCGCCCGGCCACCGTTACCTGGAGCTGCCGGGCCGTCCCCGCACGGACCGCGCGCAGCCCGCACTGGCCTCGAGGGAAAGCCTGCACCGGTTCGAGACGATCGCGGACACCGCCGGACGGCCGCTGATGCATGTGGAGCACCGTTCGGACCGTGGCCTGCATCCCGAGCATGTGCTGCTGGCCCCGTCGGGCGCCCCGTCGATCCTGGTCCGCACCGATCCCGGGCGGGCTCACGCGTACCGCCTGCTGGACGGCGCCGGCACCGTCATCGCATTCGCCGGGCCGGTCGAGGGCCGCAACGTGTTGACGCTCGGGCTGTCCGACGCCGCCGGCAGGCCGGTCGCCACCGCCGCCAAGAAACGGGGCCGGTGGGTACTGCGAGTCGAACCGGAGACATCGCCGTTGTGGCGCGACGCCGCCATCGCCCTGGTCCTCATCCGAATGCTCGTCATCAACTGACCGCCCGCCGGGGAGGCCCCCGTCTTCGGTGAGGGCCACCGCTGCGGCGGAGTCGCTGCGAGGAAGGCCGGATCGGCGGGACGGGGGCGACGGAAGTGAAGATCGCCGCGGAACCGGAGGATCCACGGTCGCGTCCAAGCTGGACAAACGACGCACAAGTAGCAAAGAGGGGCCAATGCGCCAAGCAACACGGAGCCGGATGGCCCATCGAGCCGCAGCGGGAATGCTGGCGGCGCTGTTCGCCGCAGGCTGTTCATTCAGCGTGGGCGGCTCGGAAGCGGTGAGCAAGGACGAGGTCGCCAAGCAAGCCGCAACGGCTCTGGGGGAGCAGGTCGGGCGAGAGCCCGACGACGTCACCTGCAAAGACGACCTCAAAGCAGAGGTGGGGGCGACCGTACGCTGTGAACTCACGGTGGACGGCAGAAAGCTGGGCATGACGGCGACCGCGACCGCGGTCGACGGCGACAACGTGAAGATGGGCTTCAAGGTCGACGACGCTCCCGGGGGCGCCCCGTCCGCCGCGCCTTCCACTCAGCCCGTCCAGCCCACCGATGTGCCGAGTTCCGGTGGCGGGGCGGGGACGGTGGACAAGGCGGAGGTCGCCCGCCAGGGCAAAGCCGCCCTGGCGGCCCAGGTGGGCCAGCAGCCTGACGCCTTCATCTGCCGTCAGGACCTCGCGGCCCGGGTGGGCGCCACCGTGCGATGCCAGCTCGCCGCGGACGGCAAGCAGTACGGCGTGACGGCCACCGTGACGTCGGTCAACGGCGGTAAAGTCCAGATGAACTTCAAGGTCGACAACAGCCCGAACGGCGGCTGACGTCGACCTTGCGTGCGAGGCCGGTCGGGCCCTCAGCGACCCGACCGGCCCTCCGTCGTCACGGCCGCCAACGATCTAACCTCGGCGGCCGAGTGCGGCCGGGGCCAACGCTCAGCGTTGCTTGAGTTCGTTCACGAGGGAGCGGAAGGCGTTGCGGTTCAGGACGAGCTTGGGGCCGTCCGGGTCCTTGGAGTCCCGTACGCCCACGCCGCCCGACAACGCTGCCAGCTCCGCGCACTCGTGGCCCTGGTCGTTGCTCTGCTCAGCCTTACGCCACTGGCCGGGGGCGATGCGCGCGACCTCCACGCAAGCGCCGCCCTTGTCGTCGCTGTAGTGGGACACGCGCCACTGCTCAGGGGAGATGCGGGCGACTTCGCCGCAACTGCCGCCGTGCTCATTGCTTGGGGTGGCTTTGCGCCAGGTGATGGGGTCCATGCTGGCCCGTCCTCGCGAGTTGCCGACGATGAGTCGAGCGTAAGCGGGACATGGGGGTGGGGCCAGAGCCCCGGCCGGGTGCGGCCGGGGCGTGGGTTCAGCGCTGCTTGAGTTCGTTCAAGAGCGTGCGGAAGGCACTGCGGTTGAGAACGAGCCTGGGGCCGTCCGGGTCCTTGGAGTCCCGCACTCCCACGCCGTCCGCTAGTCCCGCCAACTCCACACAGGAACCGCCGTGGTCGTTGCTCTGACGAGCTTTCCGCCACTTTAAGGTGGGCTGTTCCATCGCTCCAACGCAACCTTCCGTATGGTTTCGCGCGACTCGCTGACGTTCAGCGCTTGCGCCTGCAGGAGCGTGAACGCCGTAGCGATCCCTAAGATATCGCTTCGCTTCGCTCGCTCGACGTGATGCCTCCTCTGGAGGTCTCCAGGTGGAGCAACTCCTCGCCGGACGCTTGAGAGAGGAGGTCGAAAGATCCGCTGACACCGCGATAGTAGGCCGTGGGTGCGATCTGCAGTGCGACGTTATCCCAGTGCGACACCTCCACCAGGAAATTGAGCTGTTTGCGCATCACTTGAGGACCGCCGACCTCCCTGTGCAAGACCGACTCGCCGAGGATGGCGCACACGGTCGGGGGATCGTCTCTCCGCTTCAAGATTGCCTGTCTACGCATGCGCCCCTCGAAATCTTTGTCTGCGGGCAGCAGCGTCCGGGCGTACTCCTCGATCTGAAACAGACCGTAGACGAAGGTCTCGTGGTAGACGCGCAGTAGCGCGGCTGAAGCTTCGGCTTCAGGGAAGTCGGCGAAGAACTTCGGGTACGGCGAGGACTGCAAAAGCTTCGTCCAGGCATCGCTTAAGGTGCCGCCCGTCGCCAGTGCGTCGTCGAGGCGCTCGGCGAAGTCTTGGCGGCATCGCGTGGTGCCGTTCTCGACCTGAGCTATGTAGCTCCGGCTGACCGCCATGCGTTCGGCGAGTTCCAGCCGCGAGAGGCCGCTTTCTTGGCGAAGGCGGCCGACTTGCGCGCCGAATGTCCGGGTATGCGGGGTCGGCCTTCGAGTAGCCATGTGACACCTTCCTGGAACTGCCTGACACCAGATTGAGTGTGTTGCAGCGCTTTGCCGGTCACGCTACGCCTCGGAGTGGAATCTGTGCGGTGAGTCACTGAATTCGGAGGTGGTCACCGTGGGATTCCGGCGTCGATCGTCGTGCCGGCGGACGTGGGAGCGGTGAAGACCGCTCGCGACTGGGTGGGGGACACGCTCGGGGCGTGGGGGCGGGACGCGTACATCGCGAAGGTCGTCGTGTCGGAGCTGGTCACGAACGTCGTCCGGCACACGGGCAGCGCGACGGCGACCGTCCGGCTCATGCTCGCGGACCGGGGGACGGTCGTGGAGGTGCTGGACGCGTGCGACGCGATGCCGGAGGTGCGGGACGTCGGCGTCCTGAGCGAGGACGGGCGGGGCCTCGCGATGCTCGGGGCGCTCGTGAAGGACTGGGGCGCGCAGCCGGTCGCGGGCGGCGGCAAGGTCGTGTGGGCGCTGCTGCCCGAGGAGGACGGGTGACCGACATTTTCCCCGTCCTGCACCGGGCGTTCCCGGCGAGCGGCGGGAGCGCGACCGACGCCGCGGATGTCGTCCTGATGCTGAATGATCCTCGGGACCGATCGTCGCCGCCGTCTCCGAGGAGCGCCCCATGCAGCCCACGTTCGCCGACTTCTCCAGCGATCCCGCACTGCTGGCCAACGGCGAGGCGGAGTACCGCGGCTGCGTGTTCGGCGGGAGCCACCTCAAGCTCGAAGCGGGCGGGTCCGTCGGGTTCGTGTTCGCGGTGGAGGAGGGCGAGGAGATCCTGGAGGCGACGCTCAAGGTGACGGCGCTCGTGTCCAAGATGGGGCCGTCGCCGGGGTACGCGCCGCTGAGCATCCTCGTCAACGGCGAGCCGCTGGTGGCGCAGATGACGATCCCCGGCGGCGGGGACCTGCCGCAGACCTGCGTGTTCGCCGTCCCGGGCCGGTGGCTGCGGCCGGGACGGAACCAGGTGCAGGTGCGCAGCGGCGTGGACGCCCGCACGATGCTGTGGCTGTACCGGATCACCGTCGACTCCGTCTACGAGCGGGACCGGTCGGAGCGGGCGCTCGCCGCGGCGTCCGCGCGGCGTTCGGTGTTCGCGTTCACCACCGAACGGCAGGCGCACGGCTCGGCCTCGGGGGCGCCCGGCTGGACGCCCGCGGGCAGGCTGCTGGTCCACATCGACCGCGGTGAGGAGGCGCTGCCCGCGCAGGTGTCGTGGCGCGCCGCGGACGGGGCGGAGGCGGCGATCAGCTTCCAGTCGGCGATGACCGACTTCCACGGCTACCGCCGCGACCCGGACGGCGGGCTGGCCGAGTTCCGGGGCCGCCTCGCGGACCGCTGGGAGTACCCGGACGGCGTCCAGGGCGCTCCGCTGCACCGGTTCCGCACGCAGGAGGGCTGGGGCGGCCGCTGGCACACCTCCGGCGAGCTGCGGCTGCTCGTGGCGGACGGCGGCGCGCCGGTGGAGCGGATCACCTGGCGCGACCAGCGGGAGAACTCGGGGTCCGTCGCGTTCGAGCCGGGCGCCGCGGGCTTCCTCGGCTACTACCAGCGCGTCAACGAAGGGCCCATCGGCTACCGCGGGACCGCCGCGCACTGAACGTCGGGCGGACGGGCGGGAACCGATCGGGCACGCCGATCACCTCGCTCGGCGACGGCGCTGGGCTGGACGGCTCGTGGAAGAGCACGTTCTATCGCCATCGGCGGCGGTGGGGAGACCGGCCGCCTGTCGCTGGGTGCGGGGCCGGCCGCTGTCGGTGCCCGCCCCTACGGTGGGCGCCATGGACGATCTTCCCCCCGCTCTCCCGCGCGTGCTCGCCGAACCGCCCTGGTCACGGGCGCGCGGCGCCGCGACCGCTCCGGCCCCCGTCCCCGGCCTGACTCCGCCGGAGCCCGGCCCGCTCAGGTGGGAGGAGAACGAGCAGGACGGCTGGCGCGAGCGGGCTTCGCTGCTGGTATTCGTGAAGCGCCCGGACGATCATCCGTTCTGGGACGACGCTCGCGAGCGGTTCCTGTCGGGCGAGACGGACTTCCGCCACCAGGCGAAGGAGCTGGTGATCGGCCCGGAGCGGGCGTTCGGCGACCTGCTCCCGCTGTGGCTGGAACGCGCCGACGAGCCGTCCCCGTACGGCACCCCCAACCTGGACGGACTCGGCGACTACGAGATGACGCCGCTCGTCGCCCACTTCGGCGTGCGGGTGCGCGATCTGGTGCTCCGGGCGGCCCGGAAGCGCCCCGCGGACCTCGGCGAGGCGCTGCTTCCCTACCTCGACGCCGAGGTCGCGCGGCTGATGGCCGACTGGCTCGTCCGGCTCAAGAAGGCGGGCGAGACCGCGCGGCGGTGGCTGCTGCGGCACGGGCCGGACGCCGTCCCCTACCTCGTCCCGGACGCGCTCGGCACGGCCCGTGCGGCGCGGGACCGGGCCGCGGCCGGGCTGCGGCTGGTCGCGGAGCAGTACGGCCGGGACGCGGTCGTCGAGGCGGCGCGCGTCCACGGCGAGGCGGCGGCGGGCGCGGTGGCGGAGCTGGTGGCCGCCGGGGGGCCCGTCGTCCCGGTCAAGGAGCCGCGTATCCCGCGCTGGCTGGACGCCGCGTCGCTGCCCCGCCCGGCGACCGCCGCGGGCGCCCTGGACGACGCCGCGTTCGGCAACCTCGTCAAGCTGCTGATGCTCCCGGAGCCCGATCTGGACGGCGTCCGCGCGGCGTGCACCGGGCTCCCGGAACTCGCCTGGGCGGTTTTCGAGGCGTGGCGCGCCGCGGACGAGCCGAACGGCCACGGCTGGGTGCTGACCCGGCTGGGCGACCTCGGGGACGACGGGACGGCGCGGTCCGCGGCGCCGCTCGTCCGGGAGTGGACCGCGGCGCGCAAGCGCGCCAAGGCCGACCAGGTGGTGGAGGTTCTCGCGCGGATCGGCACCGACGCCGCGCTGGAGCAGTTGAACCTCATGACGCGCCGGTCGTTCCCGGGCGGGGCCCGCGAGGACGCGCGGCTCGCGCTGCTGGACGCGGCGCGGCGGCGCGGCCTCACCGAGGGGCAACTCGCCGACCGGCTCGTCCCGGACCTCGGCCTCGGCCCGGACGGGACGCTGACGCTGGACTACGGCCCGCGCCGGTTCACCGTCGGCTTCGACGAGCAGCTCAAACCGTATGTGACGGATGAAAGCGGCAAGCTTCGCAAGACGCTCCCCAAGCCGGGCGCGAAGGACGACCCCGAGCTGGCGCCCGCCGCGCACCGGCGGTTCGCCGCGCTGAAGAAGGACGCCCGCACGGTCGCCGCCGACCAGATCGTCCGGCTGGAGGCGGCGATGGCGACCGGCCGCCGCTGGACGGCGGAGGAGTTCCGGACGTTCGTGGCGGGGCACCCGCTGATGCGGCACCTCGCGGCCCGGCTGGTCTGGACGGCCGACGCCGACGCGTTCCGCGTCGCCGAGGACGGCACCTTCGCGACCGTCCGGGACGACGTGTACACCCTCCCGGCGGACGTGTCGGTCGGCGTCGCGCACCCGCTGCACCTCGACGTCCCGGCGTGGTCGGAGGTGTTCGCCGACTACGGGATCCTGCAGCCGTTCCCGCAGCTCGGACGTCCGGTGGCGGTGCCGGACGAGCGGGAGCGGGCCGCGCGGCGGCTGGTCCGGTTCGAGGGCCGCACGGTGCCGTTCGGGGCGGTGCTGCGGCTGGCGCGGCACGGCTGGGAGCGGACGTCCCCGCAGGAGAGCGGGATCGAGCCGGGAATCTTCCGGCCGGTCGGGGAGAAGGCGTACCTCGCGGTGGAGCTCGACCCGGGCATCGCGGCGGGCGAGCCGGGTTACTACCCCGAGCAGCGGATCCGGCGCGTGCAGGTCGTCACCGGCCTCGACGCCTGGTGGTGGGCGGGAGACGGCGTCGAGGACCCGGCCGCCCCGCTCCTCGGCGACCTCGACCCCGTGATCGTCTCAGAGGTCCTGGTCGACCTCGCGACGCTGGAGTAGCCGCCGCGGGCCGCGGGCCGAATGCCGCCCGCGGCCCGCGCGACGCCGACTCGCACGGCTCCCCTTCACACGACGTCGAAGATGTTCTTCTGGATGCCGTTGGAGTAGACCTCGTGCTCGACGAGCCGCAGCTTCTGCGTGTCCTTGTCGGTGTCGCTGAACAGGCGCTTCCCGGCGCCGAGCAGCAGCGGGAACACCAGCAGGTGGTAGCGGTCGATCAGCCCGGCGTCGGCGAGGCTCCGGTTCAGCCGCGCGCTGCCGTGGACGATGATCGGCCCGCCGTCGGTCTTCTTCAGCTCCGCCACGTCGTCGAGGGACCGCAGGATCGTGATGTCGCCCCAATCGCCGACCAGGTCGTCCTCGGCGAGCGTCGTGGAGACGACGTACTTCGGCATGGTGTTGTAGCGGGGGAACTCGGCGGTCATCGACGGCCAGACGGCGGAGAACGCCTCGTAGCTGACCCGCCCCAGCATCATCGCGGCCGCCTCCTCCTGCTCGCGGGCCTTGAGCTCGTAGGCGTCCTCGACGAAGTCGACGTCCTTCACCGTCCAGCCGGAGTTGCGGTAGCCGGGCTCGCCGCCGGGGGCCTCCATGACCCCGTCGAGCGAGACGAACGCGGTGCTGATCAGGGTGCGCATGGGAACTCCTGCCACGTGAGCCGTCGGTCACTCCATCGGTGCCCGCTGAGGCAGTGCTACCAACCGCCACCGACAAATCCCGAAGCGCGGGAAGCCGGGTTCGGCGGAGCATCGCGGTGCCATGAGCGGATCATGACGTTGGCGCGCATACGGCTCGGTTCGGGTCGTGAGATCGGCTTGGACCGGTTGCAGATCCATTCCACGTACGGCGGTCTGCTGGAGGGCTACCCGAACCCTTCGATGAACGATCGGATACTGACGTCATTGGGCGAGCGCCGCGAGTTCCGGTACCGCACGGCGCCGCCCGTCCATCTGATCGACCCGCCGCGCACGAACCCCTACCCGGACGAGAGGCCCCTGTCCTTCGGCCCGGTGGAAGTGCTCCCGCCGGTGTGCTGCGTCGGCTTCTTCGACTCGTCGCGCATCGCCGCGGACCTCGATGAGGTCCTCCACCGGTCGTGGCTCGACGTGGTCTGGTTCCAAGACGACATCGCCGGTCCGACCGTCGAGTCCGTGACGGCCGCGGTGGTGGATCTGCCGTGGGACGACCTCGCGGAGGACTACGAGCTCTGACGGGCGTCCGGCCCGTCCGGGGACGGGGCGGTCACGCGGGCGGGGCGGCCCGGTCGACGACGAGTTCCATGAGGAGCATCCGCGCCGGCGGGTCCGTCCGGGCGGTGCCGGACAGGCGCATGGCGCCGTCGGCCGCGGCGGCCCGCAGCCGCGCCATGGCGGCCTCGGGATCGCCTTCGATCTCGTAGTGGGCGATGTAGGTGTCGCCGTCGACGGGCGCGTAGCGGCGCGCGGCGACGATGCCCTCGATCGCCAGCATCTCGGGGATGTGCACCTCGTCGTACCAGCGGTTGTACTCGTCCGCGACATCCGGGCCCGCCGGCCCGGACTCCACGTGCAGGATCGTCCTCTTCGGCATGCGCGTCCTCCGATCGCGGCCCCGGCCGGACGCCGGGCGGGCGGTGCCGCCGGCGGCGTCCGCGCCGGGGAGGGAGCCGGTCAGGCGTCGAGCTCCTTGACGAGTTCGAGGACGTGCATCTGCGGCGGCGGGTCGAGCTGGATCTTGTCCGAAAGGTTCATGGACCCGTCGCCCATGGCCGCGTTCAGCCGCTTCACGGCCGCCTTGGCGTCGCCCTCGATGTCGTACACCGCGACGTACGGGTCGCCGTCCTTGGTGGGGGCGTAGCGGCGCGCGGAGACGAAGCCGTCGAGCGCCAGGACCTCGGGGATGTGGACGTCCTCGTACCAGCGGTTGTACTCGTCGGCCACCTCCGGGCTCGCGGGCCGGGTGACAACGTGCAGGATCGACTTCGCGGACATGCGCGTACTCCAATCGCGTGGCTCCGACCGGATGCTATATGCGCGGACAGTGCCGACCGGCCGGCGGGTCCGCTCGGATGGTATCCGTATTCTCGAAAACTGAGAATGATGTTCGCGACCGGTCGGCGGGCGAAGATCGAACCGGTCGCGGTACCGGGCGTAGCCGTTGGGCGCGAGCGCCGGCTCCAGCGACCGGTGGTCGAACCCGCCGACGGTGGCGAGCGCCGTGCCGGACACGGTCACCGACTCGGTGCTGTGCGCCCGCAGCGCCGCGGAGGGACGGCTGCGGCGGCCCGAGGCGTCCACCGTGACGACGCGGTAGTGCCAGTCCTGCCGCGCGCCGCCCATCCGGTCGTGGACGAACGACCCGTAGACGCTCTTGCCGACGAGGGTGTCGGGCCCGGTCTCGAACCGGGACGAGCGCGCGCCGTAGACCAGCGGCTGGTTCTCGTAGAGGGCGCGGTAGGCGACGGCGCGGCGGCGCAGGAAGTCGTCCGGCGGGACGCCCTTCTCCGACCAGTCGTCGGCGTAGTTGTTCTGCACCTCGTGGTCGTCGGTGGTGATGAGCCAGGGCGCGTTCGCGTGCGCGGCCTGGAGGTTCGGGTCGCTCTTGAAGAGCGAGTAGCGCAGCCGGTACTGCTCGAGCGTCTCGGTCTCGACGGCGTGCTCCGCGGCGGGCAGCGGGACGCCCCCGCGCCACAGGTTGTCCGCGGTGATGCCGTACTCGTAGATGTAGTCGCCGAGGAACAGGACGAGGTCGAGGTCTTCCGCCGCCATGTGCTCGTACGCCGTGAAGTGCCCGTGGTACCAGGCCGCGCACGACGCGGTCGCGAACCGCAGCCCGGACGGCGTCGTCCGGTGGTCGGGCGCGGTCCGGGTGCGGCCGACCGGGCTCAGCTCCGAGCCCGCGCGGAACCGGTAGAAGTACTCCCGGCCGGGGCGCAGGCCGCGGACCTCCGCGTGGACGGAGTGCGCCGGCTCGGGCGTCGCGACGGCCTGCCCGCGCCGCACGACGCGGCGGAACGACGCGTCCTCGGCCACCTCGTACCGGACCGAGTACGGGCGCGCCGGCATGCCGCCGTGCCCGTCCGGGGCGAGCGGGTCCGGGGCGAGCGGGTCCGGGGCGAGCCGGGTCCACAGGACGACGCCGTCGGGCAGCGGGTCGCCGGACGCGACGCCCAGCGCGAACGGGTCGGACGGGACCCTGCCGCCCACGGTCTCGCCGGCGGCGGCCTGTCCGGTGCCGAGCGCGAAGGCGGCGGCGCTGACGCCGGTCATCGCGAGGAACGTGCGGCGGGTGGGCGGGGGCAGGGCCGGGCTCATGCGCGTACTCCGGGGAGGCGGGGGGCCGCAGAGGATCCTGGCTCCCCGGAGTGGACGGCGGCCGTCCGGCGGCCCAACCGGTGATGATCAGAGAACGATCATGGAGTGGCGGGCCGGTTCGCGGCCCCAGGAGGACGGGTACGGGAGGAGTCCGGCGCCGATCTCCTCCCGGCGCGGCGAGGTCGGCCTGCTGGGTGCGGCGGGGCGAGGGGTGCCCGCCGTCGGGGGTTCGGTGCGCTTTCGGGGAGGTCGGCGGCGCTGCGCGGGCCGCGCCGGAGGCTCGATGTGCAAGTAACTCGATATCGAGATAAATTGGAGTTAGCTTGACGTCGAGAGAAATCTTGTCGAAGTTGGGCCGCCCCGATTCCCGGCCGATGGCCGGGCTAAGGCAGGATCAGGGGAGATGAGCTTTCCGTCCCGCCCGGGCGACGCGGGTCACGGGGACGGGATTTCGACGAACTGAGAAGACAGCGCCGCGCGCTCATGTCCCGGACCGGACGCGCGGTGACGACGGAGGAGGAGTCCGTGTCCGCGAACAGCTTCGGCAGCCTGAGCAAGCTTCAGGTGGGCGACAAGTCGTACGACATCTACCGGCTGGACGCCGTCGAGGGCTCGGCACGTCTCCCGTACAGCCTCAAGGTGCTGCTGGAGAACCTGCTGCGCACCGAGGACGGCGCGAACGTCACCGCCGACCACATCCGCGCGCTCGCGGGGTGGGACGCCAAGGCGCAGCCGAGCAAGGAGATCCAGTTCACCCCCGCGCGGGTGATCATGCAGGACTTCACCGGCGTGCCCTGCGTGGTGGACCTGGCGACGATGCGCGAGGCCGTCCGCGACCTCGGCGGCGACGCCTCCAAGATCAACCCGCTGGCGCCGGCCGAGATGGTCATCGACCACTCCGTCATCGTCGACTACTTCGGCTCGCCGGACGCGTTCGAGCGCAACGTGCAGGTCGAGTACGAGCGCAACAAGGAGCGCTACCAGTTCCTGCGCTGGGGCCAGACGGCCTTCGACGAGTTCAAGGTCGTGCCGCCCGGCACCGGCATCGTCCACCAGGTGAACATCGAGCACCTGGCCCGCGTCGTGTTCGACCGCAACGGCGTCGCCTACCCCGACACGTGCGTCGGCACCGACTCGCACACCACGATGGAGAACGGCATCGGCGTCCTCGGCTGGGGCGTCGGCGGCATCGAGGCCGAGGCCGCGATGCTCGGCCAGCCGATCTCGATGCTCATCCCGCGCGTCGTCGGCTTCAAGCTGACCGGCGAGCTGCCGGCCGGGACGACCGCCACCGACCTCGTGCTCACGATCACCGAGATGCTCCGCGAGCACGGCGTCGTCGGCAAGTTCGTCGAGTTCTACGGCGAGGGCGTCGCCGCGCTGCCGCTGGCCAACCGCGCCACGATCGGCAACATGAGCCCCGAGTTCGGCTCCACCTGCGCGATCTTCCCGATCGACCAGGAGACGACGAAGTACCTGCGCCTCACCGGCCGCAGCGAGGAGCAGATCGCGCTCGTCGAGGCGTACGCCAAGGAGCAGGGCATGTGGCTCGACCCGTCGGTCGAGCCGGAGTTCTCCGAGTACCTCGAGCTCGACCTGTCGACGGTCGTCCCGTCGCTGGCCGGCCCGAAGCGCCCGCAGGACCGCATCGCCGTGTCGGAGGCCAAGGAGACCTGGCGCCGCGACGTCCAGAACTACGTCAGCAGCGTCCAGGGCCCGGCCGACGAGGCGTCCAACGAGTCGTTCCCCGCGTCCGACTCGCCGGCGATCAGCCGCAGCGGCAACGGCGACAAGCCCCGCGAGCACGCCACCAACGGCGCGTCCCGCCCGCACAACCCCGTCCAGGTCACCCTGGAGGACGGCACGACCTTCGAGCTCGACCACGGGCACGTCGCCGTCGCGGCCATCACCTCCTGCACCAACACCTCGAACCCGTACGTCATGGTCGGCGCGGCGCTGCTGGCCAAGAACGCGGTCGAGAAGGGCCTCACCCGCAAGCCGTGGGTGAAGACCTCGCTGGCCCCCGGCTCGCAGGTCGTCACCGACTACTTCGAGCGCGCGGGCCTCACCCCCTACCTCGACAAGATCGGGTACAACCTGGTCGGGTACGGCTGCACGACCTGCATCGGCAACACCGGCCCGCTGCAGCCGGAGATCTCCCGGGCGGTCAACGACAACGACCTCGCGGTCACGGCCGTCCTGTCCGGCAACCGGAACTTCGAGGGCCGCATCAGCCCGGACGTGAAGATGAACTACCTCGCGTCCCCGCCGCTGGTCATCGCCTACGCCCTCGCCGGGACGATGGACATCGACATCCTCAACGACCCGATCGCCGACGGCACCGACGGCCCGGTCTACCTGCGCGACATCTGGCCCGCGCCGGAGGACGTCGCCGCGATCGTCGAGTCGTCCATCGGCCAGGACATGTTCACCAGCAGCTACGCCGACGTCTTCAAGGGCGACGACCGGTGGCGCGGCCTCGACATCCCGACGGGCGACCTGTTCGAGTGGGACCCGGCGTCCACGTACGTCCGGAAGGCCCCGTACTTCGACGGGATGGCCGCCGAGCCGGAGCCGGTCGCCGACATCCACGGCGCCCGCGTCCTGGCGAAGCTGGGCGACTCGGTCACCACCGACCACATCTCCCCGGCCGGGGCGATCAAGGTCGGCACGCCCGCCGCGCAGTACCTGCAGGACAACGGCGTCGCGGTGAAGGACTTCAACTCCTACGGCTCGCGCCGCGGCAACCACGAGGTGATGATCCGCGGCACGTTCGCCAACATCCGGCTGCGCAACCAGCTCCTGGACGACGTCGAGGGCGGCTACACCCGCGACTTCACCCAGGAGGACGCGCCGCAGTCCTTCATCTACGACGCCGCGCAGAACTACGCCGCGCAGGGCACCCCGCTCGTCGTCATCGCGGGCAAGGAGTACGGCTCCGGCTCGTCCCGCGACTGGGCCGCGAAGGGCACCGCGCTGCTCGGCGTCCGCGCCGTCATCGCCCAGTCCTACGAGCGGATCCACCGCTCGAACCTGATCGGCCTCGGCGTCCTGCCGCTGCAGTTCAAGGAGGGCGAGTCGGCCGAGTCGCTCGGGCTGACCGGCACCGAGACGTTCGACATCACCGGCGTCACCGCGCTCAACGAGGGCGGCGTCCCCGAGGAGGTCACGGTGAAGGCGGACGGCAAGGAGTTCACGGCCGTCGTCCGCATCGACACCCCCGGCGAGGCGGACTACTACCGCAACGGCGGCATCCTCCAGTACGTCCTGCGGAGCCTCCTCCGCAAGTAACGCGATCGGCCCGGCCCGCACGGACGGGCCGCACGGACGGGCCGCACGGACGGGCCGCACGGACGGGCCGCACGGACGGGCCGCCTCCTCCGGGAGGCGGCCCGTTCCGCGTCCGCGGGCTCTAGTACTCCGGAGCTAGACGCGAGGTCGGCTCCCAGGAGGGAGGCGCCCTCCGCGGCCGTGGCGCAGGATTCCTTCTGCGGCGGCCGCGAGGCCGCGGAGGGAGGGCGCATGATCGAGGTGCGCGAGCTGGTCAAGCGCTTCGGGGGCCGGACGGCCGTCGACCGGCTGTCGTTCACGGTGCGGCCCGGCACCGTCACGGGGTTCCTCGGCCCGAACGGCGCGGGCAAGTCCACCACCATCAGGATGATCATGGGCCTGGACGCGCCGGCGTCCGGGCGCGCCCTGGTCGCCGGGCGGGAGTACCGGCGGCTGCGCGAGCCGATGCGGACGGTCGGCGCCCTCCTCGACGCCCGCGCCGCCCACCCCGGCCGCTCGGCGCACGACCACCTGCTGTGGCAGGCGCACGGCAACGGCATCGGCCGCGCCCGCGTCCGGGAGGTGCTCGACCTGGTCGGGCTGGGCGGCGCCGCGTCCGGTCGGCGGGTCGGCGGGTTCTCGCTCGGGATGGCGCAGCGGCTCGGCATCGCGGGCGCGCTGCTCGGCGACCCCGAAGTGCTGATCCTGGACGAACCGGTCAACGGCCTGGACACCGAGGGGATCCGGTGGGTGCGCGGGCTGCTGCGGGGGCTCGCCGACGAGGGCCGCACCGTGCTGCTGTCGAGCCATCTGATGAGCGAGATGGAGCAGACCGCCGACCGGCTCGTCGTGATCGGCGGCGGGCGGCTGCTGGCCGACACGACCGTCCGCGCGTTCATCGACCGCCACGCGCGGGACGCGGCCGTGGTGGCGTCCCCGGACGGGCCGCGGCTGCGGGCCGCGCTGGAGGCGGCCCGCGGGCGGGTGCGGCCCCGGCCGGACGGCGGCTGGCACGTGGCCGGGCTCGCGGCGCCCGAGGTCGGCGCGATCGCCGCGCGGGCGGGCGCCGAACTGCACGAGCTGCGGCCGGAGCGCTCGTCGCTCGAAGAGGTCTACCTGGGGCTGACCGAGGCCGAGTACCGCGGGACGGGACGGGGCGAGGAGGCGACGGCCCGATGACCGGGACGGCGGACGGGACGGCGGCCGCCGCGGCGGGCCGGACGGAGGGCGGGACGCTCGCGGGGTTCGGGCGGGCCGTCCGCGCCGAGTGGACGAAGGCCCGGACCGTCCGGGCGACCGTGTGGACGCCTGCGGCGATGGCGCTGCTCGTCCCCGCCCTGGCCGTCTTCGTCGGCGCGACCGGCAGCCTCCGGCCGGACGACACGGTCTTGGGCGGCAGCCTCACGGGGGCGCTGCTCGGCCAGCTCGCGGCGGCCGTGTTCGGGACGCTGGCGATCTCCGGCGAGTACGGCACCGGCATGATCCGGGCGACGTTCGCCGCGCTCCCCGGGCGGGGCGCCGTGCTGGCGGCGAAGGCGGTCGTCGTCGCGGCCGTCGCGTTCGTGCTCGCGCTGGCGTCGTGCACGGCCGCGTTCGGCGTCGGGACGGTGATGCTGTCCGGCGAGGGGTACGCGACCGGGCGCCCGATGCCCGCACTGATCGGCGTGGCCCTCTGCCACGCGGCGACCGCGCTGCTCGGGCTGGCGCTGGGCGCGCTGCTGCGGCACGCGGCGGGCGCCGTCACCGCGGGCGTCTGCCTGGTCCTGGTGCCGTCGCTGGTGGCGCCGCTGTTCGGCGACCTGGAGCGGTGGATCGCCGGCGCGTCGCCCGCGGCGGCGCTGCAGAAGCTGTCGCAGACGTCGGACGCCTCGGCGGAGGCCGTCGGGAGCCTCGGCGGGTGGCCGTCGCTGGGTCTGCTGCTGGCCGCGGCGGGCGTCCTGCTCGCGGCGGCTACCGTCGTGCTGAGGCGCCGGGACGCGTGACGGATCTGACGGACGGACGGGAGCTGCGATGACGGTCGGGTCGGTCGTGCGGAACGTGTGGCGGGACCTCTCCCCGGCCGCCGGTCCCGCGCTGCTGCCGCTGGACGTCCCGTCCCGGCCCCGGTTCGCGGCCTGGCTGCCGCACGCGCTGGTGTTCGGGGCCGCGGCCGTGCTCGCCGGGTCGTCCTGGCACATCCTGCTCACCGACTACGCGGTGCCGAACGGGTGGGCGGCGGCGCTGGGCGTCGTCCACGCGTCGGCGCTGGCGGTGTGCGTGGTCCGGCCGATGGCCGCCTGGTGGCTGTCGCTCGCGCTGGTGGCGGTGACCGCGCTCGCCGCCGCGTCCGCCCGCCCGGACGGCGGGCCGCTGTGGGCGGGGCCGAGCCTGTCGGTGCACCTGGCGGTGCTCGCCCTGGTCGCGCTGCGGGTGCCCGCGCGCGTGGCGGCGCTGATGTGGGTGCTCACCGGCGCCGTCGCGGCCGCCCTGGCGGTCGCGCTGCCCGGCCGCGACGAGTTCCCGAGCCTCACCGAGGTGCTGTTCGTGTCCGGCACGGTGCTGCTGGCGGCGGCGGCCCTGCGGGGGAGGGGCGACGCGCTGCGCGGGCTCGCGCGGGAGCGGCAGCGGCGCGCGCTGCTGGAGGAGCGCGCCCGGATCGCGCGGGAACTGCACGACGTGGTCGCGCACCACATGTCCGTCGTCGCCGTCCAGGCCGAGGCCGCCCCCTACCGGGTGCCGGACGTGCCGGACGAGCTCGCGCGCAGCTTCACCGTCATCCGCGAGAACGCGCTGGAGGCGATCGACGAACTGCACCGCGTCCTCGGCCTGCTCCGGGAGGGCGACGGCCCGGCGGGCCCGGCCGCCGACGCGGCGCCGCAGCCCACCCTGGACGGACTGGACGGCCTCGTCGACGGCCTCCGCGCGGCCGGCCTGGACGTCGAGCTGCGGGTGTCGGGGCCGCGGCCCGCGACGACGCCCGCGCTGGAGGTGTCGGCGTACCGGATCGTGCAGGAGGCGCTGAGCAACGTCCTGCGGCACGCGCCGGGCGCCGCCGCCCGGGTCGCGGTCGCCCACCGCCCGGACCGCGTCGAGCTGACGGTCGACAACGGCCCGCCCGCGCGGCCGCCGGCGCCGCCGGCGGGCCGCACCGGCCACGGGATACTGGGGATGCGGGAACGGGCCGCGATGCTGGGCGGCGAGCTCGCCGCGGGCCCGCGCCCGGACGGCGGCTTCACGGTGACCGCCGTGCTCCCGGCGGGAAAGGAGGGTCCCCGGTGACCGTCAGGGTGCTGCTCGCCGACGACCAGGACATGGTCCGCGAGGGGTTCTCGGTGCTGCTCGGCGCGCAGCCCGGCATCGAGGTGGTCGGCGAGGCCGCCGACGGGCGCGAGGCCGTCGCGAAGACCGCCGAGCTGGCGCCGGACGTCGTCCTGATGGACGTCCGCATGCCCGGCATGGACGGGCTGGAGGCGACCCGGCGGATCTCCGCGACGACCCGGGTCATCGTCCTCACGACGTTCGACCTGGACGAGTACGTGTACGGGGCGCTGCGCGCGGGCGCCGCCGGGTTCCTGCTGAAGAAGGCGTCCGCCGGGGCGCTGGCCGAGGCGGTGCGGGTCGTGGCGGCCGGGGAGGCGCTGCTGGCGCCGTCGGTCACCCGGCGGCTGATCGCCGAGTTCACCCGGCTCGGGGGGCCCCGCGCCCCCCGCCGCGAGCGGCTCGGGCGGCTCACCGGGCGGGAGACCGAGGTGCTGACGCTCGTCGCGCACGGCCTGTCGAACGCCGAGATCGCCGCGCGGCTGGTGCTGGCCGAGCAGACCGTGAAGACGCACGTCAGCAACATCCTCGCCAAGCTCGACCTGCGCGACCGCACCCAGGCGGTCGTCCACGCCTACGAGACCGGCCTCGTCCGGCCGGGGCCCGAGGCGCGCTGACCGTCCGGCACCTCAGTGGCCGGCGGCGAGGCGCAGCCCGAAGCCGATGAACGCGACCCCGGTGACCTGCTGGAGGCGGCGCTTCACGGACGGGCGCGCGAGCGTGCGGCGCGCGGCGCCCGCGGCGCACACGAGCAGGGCGCACCACGCGAGCCCCTCGGCGATGTGGATGACGGCGAACAGCATGCTCGTGCCGAACACCGGGGCGTCCGCGGGGAGGAACTGCGGCAGCAGGCTCATGTAGAACACGCCGATCTTCGGGTTGAGCAGGTTCGTGACGAGCCCGGTGCGGTACGCGGCGGCGCCCGCGGGCTGCGGCTCCGGGACGTCCCCGCCCGCGCCGGCCTTCCGGCGGGCCCGCCAGAGCGCCTGCCCGCCGAGCCACAGCAGGTAGCAGGCGCCCGCGATGCGCAGCACGTCGAACGCGAACCGGGACGCCGCCAGCAGCGCCGTCAGCCCCGCCGCGCTCGCCGCGCCCCAGCACAGCAGCCCGGACGCGATGCCCGCCGCGGCGAGGAGCCCCGCCCGGCGCCCGCCCGCGACGGTGGTGCGCAGCACCAGCATCGTGTCCAGGCCGGGCGTGATCGTGACCAGGGCGGCGACGGCCGCGAAGGCCAGACATGCGCTGAGCATTCCGACATTCTGCCAACGATCCGCGGGTCGCGCGGGCATCGTCGCCGCCCGCACGGTTACATCGCAGGCATGGCTGACACCACGAAGAAGATCGGCGACCTGGACGTCTCGGGGCTGTGCCTCGGCGGCAACGTGTTCGGCTGGACGGCCGACCGCGACACCTCCTTCCAGATCCTGGACGCCTACGCGGCGTCCGGCGGCACCTTCATCGACACCGCCGACTCCTACATGGCCTCCGCGCCCGGGAACAGCGGCGGCGAGTCGGAGGAGATCATCGGGGAGTGGACGGCGGCGCGCGGCACCCGCGACGACATCGTCATCGCGACCAAGGTCGGCAGGCACCCGCGGCGGGAGGGGCTCTCCGCGGCGAACATCGAGGCGGCGGCGGAGGACTCGCTGCGGCGGCTGCGCACCGACCGCATCGACCTCTACTACACGCACTTCGACGACGAGTCCGTGCCCGTCGAGGAGATCATGACGGCGCTGGACGGCCTGGTGCGGGCCGGGAAGGTCCGGCAGATCGCCGTGTCGAACATCGGGCTCGACCGGCTGGAGGCGTCCCTGGAGTTCAGCGAGCGGGAGGGGACGGCCAAGTACGTCGGCATCCAGCCGCACTACAACCTCGTGTCCCGCGACACCTACGAGGGGCCCCGGCGCGACATCGCCCGGCGGCACGGCCTGGCCTGCATGCCGTACTACGGCCTCGCCTCCGGGTTCCTCACGGGCAAGTACCGTCCGGACACCGAGGTCGACAGCGCGCGCGCCGGGAAGGCGGCGAAGCACCTGGAGACCGAGCGCGGACGCAGAGTGCTCCAGGCCCTCGACGAGGTCGCCCAGGAGTCGGGCAAGTCCCACGCGACCGTCGCGCTCGCGTGGCTGGCCGCCCAGCCGACCGTCGTCGCGCCCATCGCCAGCGCCCGCACGATGGAGCAGCTCCCGCCGCTGCTGGACGTCCCGGGCACCGTGCTCACCGAGGACCAGCTGAGCCGCCTCACCGAGGCGTCCGCCTGACTTGTATCGTTCCACGGCGTGAATCCCGATTTCTTGATCATCGGGGGAGCGGCGGCGCTGCTCGGCGCGATCGTGCAGGGCAGCGTCGGCCTCGGCGTCGGCCTGGTCGCCACCCCGGTCGTGACGATGCTGTACCCGTCGCTGATGCCGGGCGCGATCCTGGTGGTCGCGGCCGTCCTGCCCCTGGCGACCCTCGCGCACGAGGCCCGGCACGTCGAACTGCGCGGCCTCGGCTGGGCGTTCGGCGGCCGCGCCGCCGGGACGCCGCTCGGGGTGTGGCTGGTGGCCGCCGTGCCCGCCCGCGCCCTCGGCGTCGCCGTCGGTCTCTTCGTGCTGGCCGCGCTCGCCGCCACCGCCTGGACGCGGGACGTGCCGCGCAACCGCCGCACGCTGACCGCCGCGGGCGTCGTCGCGGGCACCGCCGGCACCGCGTCCGGCATCGGCGGCCCGCCGATGGCGCTGCTGTACCAGCGCGAGAGCGGCCCCCGGGTCCGCGCCACCCTCGCGCTGTTCTTCGTCGGCGGGTGCCTGCTGTCGCTGGCGACCCTCGCCGCGTTCGGGCGGCTCCCCGGCGAGCAGGTCGCCGCCGGGTGCGCGCTCGTCCCGTTCGTCCTGGCCGGGTTCCTCGCGGCGGCCCCGCTCCGCCGCTACCTGGACGCCGGGCGCCTCCGCCGCGCGCTGCTGGCCGTCGTCGGCGCGTCCGCGATGCTGCTGATCGTCCGTAATCTGATGTGATGCGCCCGACGAAGGCCGATCTGGAGGCCGCCCGCGACCGTGTCATCCCCGACGTCCTGCCCGCCCCCGGCGGCGCGCTCCGCGTGCTGTTCAGCGGCATCAACCCCGGCCTGTACTCCGGCGCGACCGGCCACCACTTCGCCCGTCCGGGCAACCGCTTCTGGCCCGCGCTGCACCGCTCCGGCTTCACCGACCGGCTCCTCGACCCGTCCGAGCAGCACCTGCTGCCCGCGTTCGGCCTCGGCATCACCAACCTCGCGCAGCGCACCACGGCCCGCGCCGACGAGCTGACCGCCGACGAGCTCCGCGACGGCGGCCGCCGCCTGCGGGCCCTCGTCGACCGGTACCGCCCCGCCTACCTCGCGGTCGCGGGCGTCACCGCCTACCGCACCGCGTTCGGACGTCCGCGCACGGAGATCGGCCCGCAGGACGACCTGTTCGGTTCCGCCCGCGTGTGGGTGCTGCCGAACCCGAGCGGCCTCAACGCGAGCTGGTCCCTCGACCGGATCGCGGGCGAGTTCGCCCGCCTCCGCGAAGCCGCCGACGCGGCCGCCGACGAAGCCGCCGGCGCGGGCTAACCGGCCGGGTTCGCCGCGGCCGCCGTGAGCATCGTCTCGACCTCGGCGACGAGCGACGCCGACGGCTCCCACAGGTCGGTGCGGCCGAGCGCGACGATCGGCCGGGGCAGCGCCCGGACGTCCGCCAGGTGCCAGTGGTGCCTGCCCGGCTCGGCCCACGGGCCGCACGCGCACGCGTCCGCGCCGCCGCGCGGCCGTCCGGACGGGCCGCCGGCCGGGCCGACGGTCGCGGAGCAGACGGCGGCGAGGTCGGCGACGGCGATGGCCGCGCCGATCGCGGCGAGCGGGTCCCGCGGGTCCCACCCGGCGGCCTGCACGAGCGGGGAGTCGCACGCCGACAGGTCGACCCGCATGGACGCGTGGATCAGCAGCGGCCCGCGGTAGGCGGTCGGCGCGCCCTGGTTCGAGACGCTCTTGCCGCCGCGCGCGATCGCGAACGCCCAGGGCTGCTGAACACTTATCGCCTGCACGCGGTCACCTCCAGTGCTCGACCGTCTCCGTCTCCGGCATCGTCTCCGGCGGGGACGCCGCGCGGCAATGCCCGAGAGGCTAGGCGCATCGGGGCGGTTGCGCCAACGGAGGAGGTGAGCGGTTCGCTCATTCCCGATCCATCCCGATCATCTGTACGACGCGCGAGTTCGTAAAGTGGTTGACGGAACAACTGTGTGCGAGTGACAAAGCCGCACCGGGCGATCCGTCTCCGAGTCCACATTCAGCCCTTGAGCGCGCCCGCCATGAGCCCCCGCATGAAGAACCGCCCCAGCAGCAGGTAGACGAGGATCGTCGGCAGCGACGCCAGCAGCGCCGACGCCATCTGCACGTTGTACTGGACGGCGACCGCGCCCGAACCCGCCGTGTTGTTCAGCATCACCGTGACGGGCCACGAGTCGGGCGCGCCGAGGAAGACGGCGAACAGGAAGTCGTTCCAGATCGACGTGAACTGCCAGATCAGCGTCACGGCGAACGCGGGCGCCGACAGCGGCAGCACGACCGACGCGTACGTGCGCAGCATCCCCGCGCCGTCCACGCGCGCCGCCTCGATCAGCTCGTCCGGGATCGACACGTAGTAGTTGCGGAAGATCAGCGTGCAGATCGGGATGCCGTAGACGACGTGCACGAGGACCAGGCCCCGGATCGTCCCGACGATCTGCATCTCGGTGAGCAGGCCCGCCAGCGGGATCATGACGGCCTGGTACGGGATGAACATCCCGAACAGGAACAGCGTGAAGACCGCCTCGGACCCGGGGAACCGCCACTTCGACAGCACGTAGCCGTTCAGCGACCCCAGCACGGCCGCGATCGCCGCGCCCGGGACCGCGATCCGGAAGCTGTTCAGGATGCCCGGGCGCAGCTCGTCCCACGCGGCCGTCCAGCCGGACACGCTCCACTGCTCGGGCAGGTTCCACGCGGTCGCGGGCCCGGCCTCCTGCAGCGGCTTGAAGCTGGTGACGAGCAGGACGTACGCCGGCATCAGGAACAGCACGACGAACACCAGCAGGACGGCCGGGCGGCCGAACCGGAGCGCGCGGCTCACCGGGCCCGCTCCTGCCGGACCGTCCACACCAGGTACGGGACGACGAGCACGGCGACCGCGACCAGCAGGTACGCGGCGATCGTCGCGCCGTTCGCCGGGTCGTGCCGGTCGAAGATCTCGACATAGGCGGCGACCGCCGGGACGTAGGTGATGATCTGCTTGCCCGCGATCGCCATGATCAGGTCGAACACCTTCAGCGAGATGTGCCCGAGGATGATCAGCGCCGACAGCGTCACCGGGCGGAGCTGCGGGAACACGACGTAGCGGTACACCTTCCACTCGGACGCGCCGTCCACCCGGGCCGCCTCGCGCAGCTCCTCGGGGACGCCGCGGAACCCCGCCAGGTACAGCGCCATGACGTAACCGGACATCTGCCACACCGCCGGGAGCGCCATCGCGGCCATGCCCCAGTCGGGATGCTGCCACCACGTGTTCGCCAGCGCCCCCAGCCCGGCGTCGTGGAACAGCTGGTTGAGCCCGACGGCCCGCTCCGCGGGCGCCGGGTTCAGCAGCCACCGCCACACCACGCCCGCGGCGATGAACGACACCGCCATCGGGAACAGGTAGACGACCCGGAACGACGCCTCCGCGCGGACGCCCTTGTCCATCAGGAACGCGAGGAACGCGCCGAGCAGCAGGGCGCCCAGCACGAACACCGCCGTGAACACCAGCGCGTTGCGCACCGCGCCCGGCCAGCTCGGCTGGTCCCACAGGTCGACGAAGTTCCGCCCGCCGTCGAACCCGAGCGGGGACACCTCGTCGTGCTTGCCGCTCAGCGCGACCCTCGTGTTCCAGAAGATCAGCCCGTAGACGAACAGGCCGATCGCCACGATGGACGGCGAGACCAGCAGCAGCCCCGGCAGCCACCGCCGGACGCGGCGCGCCCTCACTGCCCGCTGTTCCGCGCCGCCTGCACCAGCGCCTGCCGGAGCTTCGCCGGGTCCTTGTGCTGGAGGAACAGCCCGACCGCCGTGTCGATGTCGGTGTGCCACTTGTTGTTCGCCGTCACGCCGTGCCAGAACGAGCCCGCGAGCTTGACGTCCGGCTTGCTCCACTCCGCGAAGGCGTCTCCGAGGTAGCCCTTGTAGAGCGACTCGTCGCCGTCCGTGCGCGCCGGGATCGAGCCCTTCTTCGGGTTGAACGCGTCCTGGCCCTCCTTGCTGGACACGGTCTTCAGCCAGGCCAGGGCGCCGCCGCGGTGGGGCGCGTTCTCAGGAAGGGTGAAGCTGTCCGACAGCCACATGTACGTGCCGTCGGTGCCGGGCGCGGGCGCGTGGCCGAAGTCCGTGCCTTCCTTCTTCGCCAGCCCGTTCGGCGCCGGGTTCACGAAGTAGCCGTACGCCCAGTCGCCCATGATGTTGAACGCGGCGCGCCCGTCCACGACGGCCTTCGCGGCGCCCTGCCAGTCCGTCGACGCGGCCTCCGCCGTCGTGTACTTCATGATCTCGGCGAAGTCGTCGAGGGCCGCCCCGACCGCCGGGGTGTCCCAGTTCGCCCCCGGCTGCCACAGCGCGTTGTACGCATCCGGGCCGAGCGAGCCCAGCAGGACGTTCTCCAGCAGGTGGTCGGCCGTCCACTGCGCGCCGAGCGACAGCGGCACCTTGTCGGTCTCGGCGTCGACCGCCTTCAGCGCCTCGATGAACGCGTCGATCGACTCCGGCGGCCCGTCGACCCCGGCGTCCTCCAGGATGCCCGGGTTGTACCAGAGGACGTTGGACCGATGGATGTTCACCGGGACCGAGTAGATGCTGCCCTTGTAGGTGATCTGGTCGAGGAGCTGCTTCGGGTAGACGTCCCGCAGCCCGTTCTCGTCGTAGAAGTCGTTCAGCGGCTCGATCTGCCCGGCCTTGATGTAGTCGAGCAGCTCGGCGCCCGCGTGCCCCTGGAACGAGTCCGGCGGCTTGCGGTTCTGGAGCCGGCTCGAGAGCACCGCCTTGGCCTGCGTGCCGGACCCGCCGGCGATGGCCGCGTTGACGAACTCCGTTCCCGGGTTCTGCTTCTCGAAGAGGGCTTGCAGCGCGGTCAGCCCCTCGGCCTCGCCCGGCCCCGTCCACCACGAGAACACCTCGACCTCGGAGCTGTCGTCCGAGCCGCCGTCGCCGCCGCAGCCCGCGAGGGCCAGCACGCCGGCCAGCGCGGCCGCGGCGAACGACGTCGTCCGGCTCCGGCCGGAGGCGTTCCTTCGAGTACGTCCGAACATCGCCCGTCCCTTCGGTCGCCCGAAAAACAAGCGTCTGCTCGGTGATCAACACCGTCAACACCCGTACAGAACAGTGACCGCGCGGTTACGTCGGCCTGGACGGGCGGCGGGTCACCAGCCGACGGCGGGCGGCAGCGGACCCGCCCCCGCGTCCGGCCAGTCGAGCGGCGCGCCCAGCGGCGCCAGCTCCGCCATCTGCAGCCGGTACCACGGCGACGACTCCGGCCGCGCCGTCAGCTCCAGGCAGCGGTCCCACGACCACCACTCCGCGGCCTCCACCTCCTCCGGGTTCGGCGCGACGGCCCCGCCCGGCGCGACCGTCGCCCGCACCACCGGGCACCGCTCGTGCTCGACCGTCCCGTCCTCGGCGACCGCCCGGTACCGGAAGCCCGGCAGGACGGACGTCAGCGACGCGCTCCCGATGCCCAGTTCGTCCCGCAGCCTGCGCTGCACCGCGTCCCGCAGCTTCTCCCCGGGAGCCGGGTGCCCGCAGCAGCTCCCCGTCCACACCCCCGGGAACGTGCGCTTGTCGAGCGCGCGTTGGGTGATCAGTACGCGACCGTCCGTGTCCACCACATAGCATGAAAAAGCCAGGTGGTAGGGCGTCTCGCTATGGTGGCTCGCGACCTTCGGGGCCGCCCCCACGGCCTCGTCGTCCGCGTTGAGCAGCACAATCTCTTCCTCGACCATGAGTTCTTCCTACCGTTGCTTGAGTTCGGTGTTTCCCAGCATCCCGGGCGTTTCCGATCGGGAGGTCCGTCACAGTTTCATCGCACTCGAAGAGTGTCGGTGTCTTGAGGACGGTGCTCGTTTCCTTCCCCTGCAGAGGGTGTTGCGCCACCTGCCCCGCCATCCCGGCTTGGACCGGCATGGTCGCGGGTCTTACGGACTGGCTCCGCGAGCGTTCGGGCCCTGCGGCCCCGGGTGTCCGGCCACTCCGGCACCCGCCATGCGTCCCGCCAGGGCGGCGAGGTTGAGCGCGGCATTGACGTCTCGGTCCAAGGTCAAGCCGCATTCGTCGCAGCGGTGAACCCGGGTGTGCAGCGACAGCTTGGCTTTCACCGCACCGCAGCCCGAGCAGAGCTTTGAGGAGGGGAACCACCGGTCCGCTACCACCAGAGTCCCGCCGTTCCAGCCGGTCTTGTACGTCAACTGGCGGCGGATCTCGCCGAAAGACCCATCGGCGATGCGGCGTGCCAGCCGCCGGTTGCGCAACATACCCGCCACGTTCAGGTCCTCGACCACCACTGTCCCGTACTCGCGGACCAGGCTCGTGGTGAGCTTGTGCACCGCGTCCCGCCGCAGGTTCGCCACTCGAAGATGGATACGTCCCAACTTCTGTTGCGCTTTGACCCACCGCCGGGAGGGGGCCCGCCGGACGAACGTGCCGGTGGCGGGGTCGCGGACGGCCGGACCCCGGCGGCGGGCGGCGGTCCGGCCGGCCCGGCGAAGGCGATGTCGGGCGTAGTCGAGGTGGCGGGGGCCGACGATCGTGCGGACATGTCCCTCGGAGTCGGCGATCACCACCCACTTGGCCACCCCCAGATCCACTCCCGCCACCGCGTCCGGCCTGGCGGGTTCACGGCGGGCGCGTTGGACTTCGCAGTGGAACGAGACCTGCCACCGTCCCCGCCGATGCGAAACCGTCGCTGACAAAATCCGGGCCGACCCGTTGACCAGACGCCGGTCGAGCTTACGGGTGCTCTCATGCGTGCGGATCGTGCCTACGCGGGGGAGAGTGACATGCCGACGGTCCTCGACCCGGATGGTGCCGGTGGTGAACCGGCATGAGGGGACCGTACGCCGCTTGGTCTTGAACTTGGGAAACCCCGCCCTGGGTCCCTTCCGCCGCCCCTTGCGGGAATCGTCCCAGTTCCTCAAGGCCGTAGCCGCACCGGCGAATCCGGTGTTGTACGCCTCCTTGGAACATTCCCTCCACCAGGGTGCCACTTGGTCTTTGACCTGGTTGAAAGCTTTGCGCAGGGTGTAGGGCGACCAACTCGCCGACGGGGTGAGGTCGGTTCCGGTGATGCCGTATGAGCGTTCGGCTTCTCGCTGATCCTGGTTGGCCTTCACCCGGCTCAGCGCCCAGTTGAACGCGAACCGTGCTGCACCGCACTGCATCTCCAGAGCCCGCTCGGCCTCGACGCCCGGGTCCAACACGAACACGTACGCCTGCAGCACGCACCCCGGGGCGGGTTCGAATCCCCGGCGCCCGCCCGTGTGGTTCCGGTCGTCGCCGGGCCGGTCGCTCATGTGAGGCCGACCCGTCGACCGGTAGACCGTCAGGCCGTCAGGTCGGGCGGGGGGCTCGGCCGCTGCCCGGCCGTTCCTTCCAGTCCTAACGCACTGCGACATGATGGATACTTTAGGTGGTCGAATTCGAACGTGCAATCGAGCTGTGAGGATCGTTGTCGGACGTTGCGGAAGAGTGCGGCAGGTGGGGCAGACGCCGTCCCCCCCACGCGGATAGGCCGTTCGCCTCGGGGAGCTCACCTTTGGTGAGCGGTTTCGCACCCGCGGGGGAGACTCCCTCCGGCATGTCACGATCGAACCGGGATTAGACTCGGAACGGTTCGAGCCAGGGGAGCCCGTCGTCCCCCATGAGGAGTTGAAATCGCGTGAGCCTGCTGGAGTCGATCAAGGACCCCGACGACCTCAAGCGACTGGACGCCGCTCAGCTGTCTCGGCTCGCGGAGGAGATCCGCGAGTTCCTCGTCCACGCGGTGTCCAAGACCGGCGGTCACCTGGGTCCGAACCTCGGCGCCGTCGAACTGACGATCGCGCTGCACCGGGTCTTCGAGTCGCCCAAAGACAAAATTCTCTTCGACACGGGCCACCAGGCCTACGTCCACAAGCTGCTCACCGGCCGGCACGACTTCGAGAAGCTCCGCCGCCGCGGCGGCCTCTCCGGCTACCCGAGCGCCGCCGAGTCCGAGCACGACATCATCGAGAACTCCCACGCCTCCACCGCCCTGTCGTACGCCGACGGGTTCGCCAAGGCGTTCCAGCTCCGCGGCGAGGACGACCGCGCGGTCGTCGCCGTCGTCGGCGACGGCGCCCTCACCGGCGGCATGTGCTGGGAGGCGCTCAACAACATCGCCGGCGCCGCCGACCGCCCGGTCATCATCGTCGTCAACGACAACGGCCGCTCCTACTCGCCCACCATCGGCGGCCTCGCCGGGCACCTCGCCGACCTGCGCGTCACGCAGGGCTACGAGCAGGCGCTCGACCTCATCAAGAAGACCGTGCCCCGCGCGCCCGTCGTCGGCTCCATGGCCTACGAGACGCTGCACGGCATCAAGAAGGGCCTCAAGGACGTCCTGCAGCCGCAGGCCATGTTCGAGGACCTCGGCATGAAGTACGTCGGCCCCATCGACGGGCACGACGAGGACGCCGTCGAGAAGGCGCTCCGCCGCGCCCGCGGCTTCGGCCGCCCGGTCATCGTGCACTGCATCACCACCAAGGGCCGCGGCTACGCGCCCGCCGAGAACGACACCGAGGACTGCATGCACGGCGGCGGGGCGTTCGACCCCGAGACCGGCAAGTTCCTCCCCAAGAAGGGCGGCACCGCCTGGACCAAGGTGTTCGGCGAGGAGATGGTCGCGATCGGCCGCGAGCGCCGCGACGTCGTCGCCATCACCGCCGCGATGCTGTACCCGACGGGCCTCGCGCCGTTCGCCGAGGCGTTCCCCGACCGCGTCTACGACGTCGGGATCGCCGAGCAGCACGCCGTGACGTCCGCGACGGGCCTCGCCATGGGCGGCCTCCACCCGGTCGTCGCCGTGTACGCCACGTTCCTCAACCGCGCGTTCGACCAGGTCCTGATGGACACCGCGCTGCACCGGCAGCCCGTCACGTTCGCGTTGGACCGGTCCGGCGTCACCGGCGACGACGGCGCCAGCCACAACGGCATGTGGGACATGTCGATCCTCCAGATCGTCCCGGGCCTGCGCATGGCCGTCCCCCGCGACGGCGCGCGCCTCCGCGAACTCCTCCGCGAGTGCGTCGCCGTCACAGACGGCCCCACCGCGATCCGCTACCCGAAGGGCCCCGCCGCCGACGACATCGAAGCCGTCGACAAGGCCGGCGACATGGACGTCCTCGCCCGCCACGACGGCTCCAACGGCACCCGCGTCCTCCTCGTCGCCGTCGGCTCGATGGCCACCCCCGCGGTGGAGGCCGCGAACCTCATCGCCGCGCAGGGCATCGGCGTCACGGTCGTCGACCCCCGCTGGGTCAAGCCCCTCGACCCCGCCCTGCTCGACCTCGCCCGCGACCACGCGCTCGTCGCCGTCGCCGAGGACAACGGCCGTACCGGCGCCGTCGGCGACGCCGTCGCCCGCCTCCTCCGCGACGCCGAGGTCGACGTGCCCCTCCGCACGTTCGGCATCCCCCAGGAGTTCCTCGACCACGCGTCCCGCAACGAGATCCTCGCCGACATCGGCCTCACCCCCCAGTCCCTCGCCCGCGACATCACCGAGTCGGTCGCCCGCCTCTCCTCCCTGGAGGACCACGAACCCGCCCCCACCACCGACTGACCCCCGGGCCGGGGCCCCGGCCGACGTAGCGCGCCCTCCGGGCGCCGGGCGCCCTACGGCCGCGCCGGGGGAGCGCCCCCGTTTCGCGTGTGCCGCCCGCCCCCGTCCGGGCCCGGGACACCGCTGCGTGCCCTCCGGGCGCCGGGCGCCCTACGGCCGTGCCGGGGTGCGTCCCGCGTCGCGTGTGCCGCCGCCCCGTCCGGGCCCGGGACACCGTTGCGCGGTCTCCGGGCGCTGGGCGCCCTGCGGCCGCGCTGGGGTGCGTGCTGCGCGTCGGGTGTGCCGCCGGTGCTGTGCGGGTTCGGGATGGGTTGCGCGGCCTCCGGGCGCGGGGCGCCCTGCGGCCGCGCTGGTGGGGGTGCCGTCGGTCCGTGCGGGTCGTGCGGGCCTTCGGGCGCCGGGCGCTCTGCGGTCGTGCTGGTGGGTGGTGCCGTCCGGGGGCGGGTTCGCCGTCGGTGCCGTGTGCATTGCGGGGGAGATGTGCTCCGCGTCGAGGGGGGGCGGTTCTGTGCGAGTTCGGGACGGTGTCGCGCGGCCTCCGGGCGGGGCGCCTTCCGGTCGTGCTTGGGGCGGTGTCTTCCGCGTTGAGTGTTGTGCGGCCTTCGGACGGGGGCGTCCTGCGGTCGCGCTTGGGGTGGGGTCAGCCGCCTTCGGCGGAGTGGAGTTGCCAGAAGTGGCGGACGGACGCGGCCGCGGTGCCCAGCTCGCGGCCCGCGTACGTCCAGCGGCCGCGTAAGACCCAGAGGCGGCCGGCGCCGTCCTGGACGTAGACCTGGAGCGGGAAGCAGGCGTCGTGGGCGCGGATGACGCCCGCGTGGTCCACCGCCGGACGCAGGTCGGGGGCGCCCTCGCAGCGGACGCCCATCACGGACGTGCGGGGATCCTGGCGGAGGAGCCCTCGCGTCAGGTCATGCACGAGTACGGACACGTAGTCGGGACCTAGCCACCCGAGGTCGGGCACAGACTCGGGTGGGGGGAACCCGTACAGTTCTGGACCGCCGGTCACAGGCGGCACCGTAGCGCCCCCGTCACTCTCCCGTCACTACCCGGCGGACGGTTTGTTGCGGCAGGCGGTCGTCATCGCCTCCCAGCGGCCGAGTTTCACCCGGTCGCCGCGGTCGAGGCTTCGGGCGAGGGCGATTTCGGCGGCGTCCAGATTGAGCCAGTCGGCGTACGTGACGACGGGCAGCCCGCGGGACTCGAGGAGCTCCTCGACGGTGTGCTCGGGCGCGGTGCGGTCGGCGGGCAGGTCGGCGAGGAGGTTGCGGACGGTCTCGGCGGCGTCGGACTTGTTCGTGCCGACGACGCCGCTCGGGCCGCGCTTGATCCAGCCGGTGACGTACTCGCGGGGGACCCGCGCGCCGTCCGGGCCGATGATCCGGCCGCCCTCGTTGGGGACGACGAAGGAGCGTTCGTCGAACGGGACGCCGTCCAGCGGGACGCTCTGGTAGCCGACCGAGCGCAGCACCATCCCGACGGGGAGCGTCTCGTGCTCGCCCGTCCCGGTGACGCGGCCGTTCTCGTCCAGGTGGGTCCGCTCGAGCCGGAGGCCCTCGACGCGGTCGGTGCCGAGGATCTCGACGGGGGCGCGCCAGAACCGGACGTCGATGCGGCGGGGGCGGGCCGGCGGCTCGGCCGTCCACGCGTCGAGCACCTTGATGTTGCCGCGCACCTTGCGGTCGGTCTCGGCGAGTTCGGCGCTCGCGGGGTCGAGCTCCATGTCGGCGGGGTCGACGTGGATGCCGGCGTTGGCGAGCTCGCCGAGCTCGCGCGCCTCCTTCGTGGTGAACTTCGCCTGCGCCGGGCCCCGCCGGCCGATCATGTGGACGCGGCGGACGCGGCTGCGGGACAGGGCCTCGATGACGTGCTCGGGCACGTCGGTCGCGCGGAGTTCGTCCGACGTCTTGGCGAGGATGCGGACGACGTCGACGGCGACGTTCCCGACGCCGATGACCGCGACCTCCTCGACGGACAGGTCGAACGCGTGGTCGGCGGCGTCGGGGTGCCCGCAGTACCAGTTGACGAAGTCGGTGGCGGCGACGCTGCCGGGCAGGTCCTCGCCGGGGATCCGCAGCTGGCGGTCGACCATCGCGCCGGTCGCGTAGACGACGGCGTCGTAGCAGCCGAGCAGGTCGGCGCGGGTGATGTCGCGGCCCAGCTCGACGCAGCCGAAGAACCGGACGGCGGGGTTCTCCAGCACCCGCTGCAGGTAGTTCGCGATCGCCTTGATGGACGTGTGGTCGGGGGCGACCCCGTAGCGGACGAGCCCGTAGGGCGTCGGCAGGCGGTCGAACACGTCGACCCGGACGTCGCCGTCGGCCTGTTTCACCAGGGCCTCGGCGGCGTAGATGCCCGCGGGGCCGGATCCGATCACCGCGACTCGCACAGGGGAAGCCATGCGGGCCATTGTGCACACCGTCTCATTCATTGAACACCGTGAGACGGGTCACTTGACCGGTTCGGCTGGGTTTTTACCGAGGCGGCTGTGCTTGCGGCCGTAGAGGAAGTAGACGACGAGGCCGATCGCCATCCACGCCAGGAACCGGTACCAGGTCTCCAGCGGCAGGTTGATCATCACGAACAGGCAGGCGATCACCGACAGGATCGGGACGAGCGGGACGAGCGGCGTCCGGAAGGCGCGCGGCAGGTCGGGCCGGGTGCGGCGCAGGATCGGGACGCTCAGCGAGACGACGACGAACGCGAACAGGGTCCCGATGTTGACGAGCGTCGCGAGTTCGGTGAGCGGGATGAACCCGGCGATGACGGCGGCGACGACGCCCATCAGGATCGTCGAGCGGTACGGCGTCTTGTAGCGCGGGTGCACGCTGGACAGGAACGGGGGCAGCAGGCCGTCGCGGCTCATCGAGAAGAACACGCGGCTCTGCCCGAGCAGGAGGATGAGCACGACGGACGTGAGCCCGACGACCGCGCCGATGTTGATGATCGTGGCGTAGGCGGTCGCGCCGTTCTGCGCGAACGCGTCGGACAGCGGCGCGTCGACGTGCAGTTCCTTGTAGTTCTGCATGCCGACGACGACGGCGGAGACGGCCGCGTACAGGATCGCCGTGATGACGAGGGACCCGATCAGCCCGATCGGCAGGTCCCGCTGGGGGCGGCGGGCCTCCTCGGCGGTGGTCGCGACGATGTCGAAGCCGATGTAGGCGAAGAAGACGACGGCGATGGCGGAGAAGATGCCGAGCCAGCCGAAGTTGACCGGGGTGATGCCGAAGATCACCTGCATCAGCGGCGCGTCGGCGCCGGACACTTCGGGGGACGACTCCGACGGCGGGATGAACGGGTCGTAGTTGTCGCCCTTGATGTAGAACAGCCCGGCGAAGATGACCAGCAGGACGATCGTGACCTTGATGGCGACGACCACGGCGTTGACCCGCGACGACACCTTGATGCCGAGGACGAGCAGCACGGTGACGGCGAGGACGAGCGCGATGGCGGGGACGTTGACGACGCCGCCCTCGCCCGGCGGCGCGGCGATCGACTCGGGGATGTCGACGCCCGCGTCGCCGAGCAGGGACGCGAAGTAGCCGGACCAGCCGACGGAGACGACGGCGGCGGCGAGCGTCAGTTCGAGGATGAGGTCCCAGCCGATGATCCACGCGGGGAACTCGCCGAGGGTGGCGTAGGAGAACGTGTAGGCGGAGCCGGCGACCGGGACGGTCGAGGAGAACTCGGCGTAGCAGAGCGCGGCGAGGCCGCAGACGACGGCGGCGAAGATGAAGGAGAGCGCGACCGCGGGGCCGGCGTTGTTGCGGGCGACGACGCCGGTGAGCACGAAGATGCCGGTGCCGATGATGACGCCGACGCCGAACACGACGAGGTCGAGGGCCGACAGGCCCCGCCGGAGGCTGTGCTCCGGATCCTCGGTGTCGCGGATCGACTGCTCGACCGATTTCTTGCGCAGCAGGTTCATGCTCGGCTCCCCGGGGCGGTCCGACCGTCGCCGGGGCTATGCCCGCTCGATCGCGAATTATGATCAGCCGAAACCGGGGAATGCCCGTGACGTGGCGGAATGCCGGGAAAGAGGCGTCCCGAAGCGTGTTCGGGACGCCTCTTCCGGGTCAGCGGGGCAGCGAGGCCGTGCCCGGCTCGAGGAACCGGCGCCCGGTGACGCGCTCGGAGACGCCCGCGCGGTCCAGGTACGGGGTGATGCCGCCGAGGTGGAACGGCCAGCCCGCGCCGAGGATCATGCACAGGTCGATGTCCTCGGGCGCCGCGACGACGCCCTCGTCCAGCATGATCCGGATCTCGTCGGCGAGCGCGTCCAGCGCCCGGGCGAGGACCTGCTCCTCGGTGGACGGCGACGTGCCGCCCGCGAAGATCTCCACGACCTCGGGGTCGAGCGTGAAGTCCGGCCGGTACACGCCGGACTTGCCGGCCGCGACCATCTTCGCGAGGTTCTCCGAGAGCGGGAACCGGTCCGGGAACGCGCCGTGCAGCGTCTCGTTGACGTGCAGCGCGATGGCCGGGCCGACCAGCCCCATCAGGACGAACGGCGGCATCGGCAGCCCGAGCGGCGCGGCGGCCCGCTCGGCGGTCTCGATCGGGGTGCCCTCGTCGACGGCCCGGACGATCTCCGCGAGCAGCCGCAGCAGGACGCGGTTGACGACGAACGCCGGGGCGTCCTTCACCAGCACGCACGACTTCTTGAGCTTCTTGCCGGTGGCGAACGCGGTGGCGAGCGCGGCGTCGTCCGTCCGGTCGCCCCGGACGATCTCCAGCAGCGGCAGGACGGCGACCGGGTTGAAGAAGTGGAAGCCGACGACCCGCTCCGGGTGCCGCAGCTTCGACGCCATCTCCGTCACCGACAGCGAGGAGGTGTTGGTCGCGAGCACGCAGTCGGGGGACACGTGGTCCTCCAGCTCGGCGAACACCTTCTGCTTGACCGACATCTCCTCGAACACCGCCTCGATGACGAAGTCGGCGTCGGCGAAGGCGTCCTTGGTGAGCGACCCGGTGATCAGCGCCTTGAGGCGGTTGGCCTGGTCGGGGGAGACGCGGCCCTTGCCGAGCAGCTTGTCGATCTCCCCGTGCGCGTACGCGACGCCCTTGTCCAGGCGCTCCCGGTCGAGGTCGGTCAGGACGACCGGGACCTCCAGGCGGCGCGCGAACAGCAGCGCGAGCTGCGAGGCCATCAGTCCGGCGCCGACGACGCCGACCTTGGTGACGGGGCGGGCGAGCGCCTTGTCGGGCGCCCCGGCGGGCCGCTTCGCGCGCTTCTGCGTCAGGTCGAACGCGTACAGGCCGGCGCGCAGCTCGTCGCTCATGATGAGGTCGGCGAGCGCCTCGTCCTCGGCGGCGAAGCCCTCGTCGCGCGTCCGGTCCTTGGCGGCGGCGACCAGGTCGAGCGCCCGGGTGAACGACGGCGCCGCGCCGTGCAGCTTGCCCTCGAGGTTCCAGCGGGCGGCCGCGATGGCGTCGTCCCACGCCTTGCCGGTGTCGACGGCGGGACGGTCGACGACGATGTCGCCCTTCAGCACCCGCGCCGTCCAGGTGAGCGACTCCTCGAGGAAGTCGGCCGAGTCGAAGATCGCGTCCGCGATGCCCAGCTCGTACGCCTGCCGCGCCTTCAGCATCCGGTTCTGCGCGAGCGGGTTGTCGATGACGACCTTGAGCGCCTTCTCCGCGCCGATCAGGTTCGGCAGCAGGTAGGTGCCGCCCCAGCCCGGCACCAGGCCGAGGAACGCCTCCGGCAGCGCGAACGCCGGGACGCCCGCCGAAATCGTCCGGTAGGTGCAGTGCAGGCCGACTTCGACGCCGCCGCCCATCGCCGCGCCGTTGTAGTAGGCGAACGACGGGACGTCCAGTTCGCCGAGCCGCCGGAACACGTCGTGGCCCAGCTTGCCGATGGCCAGCGCGTCCTCGCGGCTGCCGATGAGCGGCACGCCCTTGAGGTCGGCGCCGACCGCGAAGATGAACGGCTTGCCGGTGACGCCGACCGCCGCGATGTCGTCGCGGGCCGCGACCGCGTCGATCGCCGCGTCCAGTTCGGCGAGCCCGTTCGGGCCGAACGTGTTGGGCTTGGTGTGGTCGTGCCCGTTGTCGAGCGTGATCAGCGCGAGGGTGCCCGCCCCGTGCGGGAGCGCCACGTCGCGGACGCGGGCGTGCGTGACGACCTCGTCGGCGAAGATGTCCTTGATGTTCGCGCTCACTTGGCGCCCTCCCAGTTCGCGTTCTCCCAGAGGACGGTCCCGCCCATGCCCATGCCCACGCACATCGTGGTCAGCCCGTAGCGGACGTCCGTCCGCTCCTCGAACAGCCGCGCGAGCTGGTTCATCAGGCGGACGCCGGACGACGCCAGCGGGTGGCCGAGCGCGATCGCGCCGCCCCACGGGTTCACCCGCGGGTCGTCGTCGGCGATCTTGAAGTGGTCCAGGAACGCGAGCACCTGCACGGCGAACGCCTCGTTGATCTCGATGAGGCCGATGTCGTCCATGGTCATCGCGTTGCGGGCCAGCAGCCGCTCGGTCGCCGGGACGGGCCCGACGCCCATCACCTCGGGCTCCACGCCCGCGAACGAGAAGTCGACGAGCCGCATCTTCGGCGTGAGGCCCAGCTCGCGGGCGACGTCCTCGGCGGCCAGCAGGCACGCGGTCGCGCCGTCGTTCAGCCCGGCGGCGTTGCCCGCCGTCACGTTGCCGTGCACGCGGAACGGCGTCTTCAGCGCGGCGAGGCTCTCCATCGTGGTGCCGGGGCGCGGCGGCTCGTCCTGCGTCGCGAGGCCCCAGCCGTGCTCCGCCGACCGGACGGCCGTCGGCACCAGGTCCGGCTGGATCTTCCCGGCCTCGTACGCGGCGGCGACCTTCCGCTGGCTGCGCACGGCGTAGGCGTCCGCGCGCTCCTTGGTGATCTGCGGGTACCGGTCGTGCAGGTTCTCCGCGGTGGAGCCCATGACCAGGGCGGACGGGTCGACGAGCTTGTCGGCGAGGAACCGCGGGTTCGGGTCGACGCCCTCGCCCATCGGGTGCCGGCCCATGTGCTCGACGCCGCCCGCGATGGCGACGTCGTAGGAGCCGAACGAGATGCCCGCGCCGGACGTCGTCACGGCGGTCATCGCGCCCGCGCACATCCGGTCGATGGCGTAGCCCGGGACGCTCTTGGGCAGTCCGGCCAGCACGGCGGCGGACCGCCCGATGGTCAGGCCCTGGTCGCCGGTCTGGGTGGTGGCGGCGATCGCGACCTCGTCCACCCGCTCCGGCGGGAGGGACGGGTTGCGGCGCAGCAGCTCGCGGATCGCGCGGACGACCAGGTCGTCCGCCCGGGTCTCCGCGTACAGGCCCTTGGGGCCGGCCTTGCCGAACGGCGTGCGTACGCCGTCGACGAAAACGACGTCGCGTGCGGTGCGAGGCACGGGTGCGCCCTCCCTGGTTCAGGCTCGGTGGTCGCACCCAATGCTACTCGTCAGTAACTACTGATCCGGGTGGCCGGCGCCGACGGCCCCGAGCACGATGCCGATCATTACCACCCGGAGACGTATCCGCAGGACAGAGCCTTGAACACGCGCCCCGCACCCGGACCCGCGCGCACGGTCGTCAGCGCGGCGGCCGCGCGGGCAGCCGAACCGTGACCGACAGCCCGCCCTCCGGCCGCGGCACCGTCTCGACCGCGCCCCCGTGCGCGGTCACCACCGCCCGCACGATCGACAGCCCGAGGCCCGCGCCGTCCGCCGACCCCACCCGGTCCGCCCGCAGCCGCCGGAACGGCTCGAAGATCCGCTCGACCTCGTACTCCGGCACGGCCCGCCCCGTGTTCTCCACCCGCACGAACGGCCGCCCCCCGTCCGTCCCCGTCCGCACCCACACCCGCCCGTCCGGCACGTTGTACTTCACCGCGTTCTCCAGCAGGTTCCCCACGCACCGCTCGAGCAGCACCGGGTCCCCGGCGACCGGCGCCGGCGCCAGCCGCGCGTCGACCTCCCGGTCGACCTGGCCGAGGGCGCCCCGCGCCACGTCCGCCAGATCGACCTCCGCGGGCGCCGTCGGCTCCCGCTCCGACCGCGCCAGCAGCAGCAACCCGTCGATCAGCCGCTCGTGCCGCGCCGTGTTGCCCAGCAGCACGTCCGCCAGCGCCTTCGTCTCCGGCGGGTGCCGTCGGCTCGCCAGCGCGACCTCCAGCACCGTCCGGTTGATCGTCAGCGGCGTCCGCAGCTCGTGCGACGCGTTCGCGACGAACCGCCGCTGCGCGTCGAACGCCCGGTGCAGCCGGTCGAGCATCCCGTCGAACGTGTCCGCCAGGTCCTTGATCTCGTCCTGCGGGCCCGCCAGCCCGATCCGCTCGTACAGGGTGCTCTCCGACAGCCGCCGCGCCGTCGCCGTCACCGTGTGGATCGGCCGCAGCATCCGCCCCGCGACCACGTACCCGATCGCCACCGCGACGACGCCGAGCACCCCCATCGTGACCAGCGCGCCCTCCAGCAGCCGCTCCAGCACGTTCGCCCGGCGGGCCGCGAGCGCCTCCTCGGCCCGTTCCCGCAGCCCCATCAGCGCCTCGACCCGGTCGCCCTCCGACAGCGCCCGCAGGTCGGCGGCGGTCACCACCGGGTCGTCCTCCAGGGCGAACCCCGAGTCCATGCTCCGCACGGTCATCAGGTACATGACCCCGACCAGCACCGCCGACGTCACCAGGAACAGCGACCCGTACACCAGCGTCAGCCGCGTCCGGACGCTCAGCCGCGGCCTCACCGCGCCTCCAGCCGGTACCCGGCGCCGGTCACCGTCTCGATCACCGGCGGCGCCCCCAGCTTCCGCCGCAGCGTCGCCATCGTCACCCGCACGATGTTGCTGAACGGGTCGATGTTCTCGTCCCACGCCCGCTCCAGCAGCCGCTCCGCGCTCACCACCCCGCCCCCGGCCCGCAGCAGCTCCTCCAGCACCGCGAACTCCTTGTTCGTGAGCCGCAGCTCCCGCCCGTCCCGCTCCACCCGCCGCCGGTGCGGGTCCAGCCGGATGCCCCGCCCCTCCAGGACGGGCGGCACCGGCGGACCCGACCGCCGCGCCAGCGCCCGCACCCGCGCGACCAGCTCGCCGAACACGAACGGCTTCGGCAGGTAGTCGTCCGCCCCCAGCGCCAGCCCGTCCACCCGGTCCCCGACGTCCCCGGACGCCGTCAGCATCAGGATCCGCCCCGCGTAACTCCGCGCGACGATCTCCCGGCAGACGTCGTCGCCGTGCACCGCCGGAAGGTCCCGGTCGAGCACGACCACGTCGTACTCGTGGTACGACGCCCGCTCCAGCGCGGCGTCCCCGTCGTAGGCCACGTCGACGGCGATCGCCTCCTCGCGCAGCCCCTCGGCGATCGCGTCCGCCAGCACCCGCTCGTCCTCGACGATCAGAACCCGCATGCCCGCGAGCATGCCGCCCGGCGCGTTAAACCCGGATAAGCGCTGCCCGGAACCGGTGGATTTCCAGCGCCACTTCCCGGTCCCGGCTCTCGACGGCCGACCCGAGCACCGACGGATCCGAGGGGTAGGCGACCTGGCCGAGCAGGTGGGAGACCACCACGACGGCGCCCGCGAGCAGGACCGTCGGCGGATCGTCCAGGCGGGAGAGCGCCGCCCACTCCGACCGCACGGCGACATAGACCCCGAAAAGCAGATAGAGCACCCGGGAATGGCATAGGCGATATGTTCATAGGGTTAAGGCGTTCCGCCGCCGGTGGGAGGGAGGCGCATGGACGCGGGCATCGCCGCGTTGATCGGCACCGGGATCGGCGCCTCCGCCACCCTCGCCGCGGCCTTCGTCAACGGCAGGGTCCAGGCGCGCCTCCAGCGGAACCAGTGGAGCCGCGAGCAGCGCCGCGCCGCCTACGCCGCCTACCTCACCGCCCTGTACGACCGCGACGTCGCCCTGGACGCCGTCCGCGAGGCCCTCGGCCGCGACGACCCCGACCTGCGGGACGTCGACGAGCGGCTGCACCGCTTCGTCGACCTCGCCCGCAACGTCCACCGCACCGTGGAGATCGTCCTGCTGGAGGGGCCGCCGTCCATCGCGGACGCCGTCGACCGCATCGAGCACGCGTCCCGCGACCTCTCGCAGGTGGTGCGGCGCCTCGTGGACGACGCCCGCGCCGGCGACGCGTCCCGCAGGCCTGCGGACCTCGCGACGGCCGCCGAACGCGAACGCGTCCTGTACCGGGCGGTCGTAGAGTTTCGTGGGGCCGCCCGGGACGCCCTCGCGCCCTAGGACGGGTCCCACCACGTCAGGTTCGCCGTGGCCCGTGCCGTGGGCTCGATGATCTCCCAGCCTTCGGCGATCAGTCCGTCCTCGATGCGCCAGATGTCGACGACCGTGATCTCCGGCCCGTCCGGGAGCCGGCGCCGCGAGTGCATCACGATGTGGTCGCCGTCCGCCAGCACGTGCCGCGTCTCGACCTCCATCCCCGCGAGCGGCGCCAGCGCCGCCCGCACGTTCGCGAGCCATTCGTCCTTCGTCGACGACGTCGCGTCCGGCCGGCGGTGGACGAAGCCGTCCGCCAGGTATTTCCCGAGCGCCTCGACATCGCCCGTCCCGATCAGTTCCGTGAGCGCCCGCTGGACGAGTTCCTTGTTCTCCGTGGTCATGGGCGGCAGTTTTTCGGCGGCCGCGCCGATTGTCGATGAAATGGCATTTCATTGCGTCCGGCGCCGCGGTGGGTACCCTCATCGACCATGCACACGGTCGGGGCGCTGCTTCGCCACTGGCGGCACCGCCGCCGCATCAGCCAGCTCGACCTCGCGCTCGCCGCCGGGGTCTCGGCCCGGCACGTCAGCCTCGTCGAGACCGGCAGGTCGAAGCCGAGCGCCGAAATGGTCCTCCGGCTCGCCGAGCACCTCGACGTCCCGCTCCGCGAGCGCAACACGCTGCTGCTCGCCGCGGGCCACGCCCCCCGCCACCCCGAACGCCCCCTCGACGACGGCGCCCTGTCGGCGGCCCGCGACGCGGTCGCGCGGGTGCTCCGCGCGCACGAACCGTACCCGGCGCTCGTCTTCGACCGCCGCTGGAACATCGTCCTGACCAACCGCGCCGTCGACGCGTTCTTCGCGCACGTCGCCCCCGACCTCCTGCGCCCCCCGGTCAACCTCGTCCGGCTGGGCCTCGACCCGCGCGGCCTCGCGGGCATGGTCGTCAACGTCGCCGACGTGCGCGCGACGTTCCGCTCCCGGATCGGGCGCCAGCTCGCCGCCGCGCCCGACCCCGAGCTCGCCGCGCTCTACCGGGAGCTGCTCGCGGACGAGCGCCCCGACGACGCGGGCCGGTCGACCGACTCCGACGCCGTCCTCCCGATGATCGTCCGCCTCGGCGGCCGGGAGCTGCGGCTCTTCTCGACCACCACCACCTTCGGCACCCCGATGGACATCACGCTGGCCGAGGTGGCGATCGAGTCCTACTACCCGGCCGACGACGAGACCGCCGCCCACCTCACCGCCCTCGGGACGCCCCCGCCGGACCGGTGAGCGACTCGGCCAGCCGGTCCGCGAACCCCGTGAGGCGCTCCAGCGACGGGCCGCCGCGGGCGATCCCGAACCCGTGGCGGCGGCCGTGGAACGCGGCCTGGACGGCGTGGAGCTGCGCCCAGCGCCGGACGCGCACCCGATCGAGTTCCGCGGCCTCGGCGAAGACGTCCAGGAACCGGCGCACGGCCCGGTGGGGATCGTCCGCCGCCAGCATCGACAGTCCGCGCGCCATGAGCAGCGTGCCGCCGTCGTAGGCGGGGTCGCCCACGACGCCCTTCGGATCGACCGCCAGCCACGGCTCCCGCTCGGCCCGCAGGACGTTCCCCGCGTGCAGATCGCCGTGGACGAGCGTGTCCGGCTGGTCGCGCCCCAGTTCCCGGACGGTCGCGACCGCGGCGTCCACGACCGCGCGCGGCATCGTGTGCGGCAGCTCCGCGGCGTCCTCGCGCAGCAGCGCCTCCCACTCGTCCGCCCGGTCGCGCAGCCGCGGCAGGCCGGGCCGCGCCGGGACGGCCAGCCGCCGCGCGAGCCGCCCCCCGACCGCCGCGACCTCGTCGTCGTCCTCGACCTCCGCGAGCGTCGACGTCCGGGCCCGTTCGAGCAGCATCGCGAACCGCGCGTCGTCGCGTTCGTGCAGGTGCACGGCGCCCCGGCCGTTCCACACGGCGAGCGCGTCCGGCTCGTGCACGTTGCCGGGGTGGGGGAACGACACCTTCAGCACCGCGGTCCCCGCGTCCCGTTTCACCGGGACGACCACCGCGACGCGTCCGTGCGTCGCCGCGCCGTCCGGCACGCAGCCCCGGCTCTCCAGCAGCTCCTCGACGATCCCGGGCAGGTCGGCGAGCCACGCCGCCCCGGCCGCCCCCTCGCGTTCGACCGTCCCCCGCGCGAAAGCGTCCGGTACCTCGATCATCCGAGCACCCTACGCGGACCCGGCCGCCGCTAACGCGGGTTTAACCCCTCGGGCTGTCCCATGGCTGCCGTCGGGGCAGGGTGCTTCGGCGGGAAGGGTGCCATGGGACGTCGAGTGGTGTGGGCCGTGGCGGCGGCCGTGCCGATCGTGGTGGGGCTCGCCGGGTGCGGCGGCGGGGACGCGGCGGGGGCGGGGGCGTCGCCGGCCGGGTCGATGGCCGCGGAGGACGCGAAGCTCGAGTTCGCGCGGTGCATGCGGGAGAACGGGGTCGACGTGCCCGATCCCGGGTCCGGGGAGCAGGACGCGCGGATGCTCCGGAAGAACGCCGGCGGGGAGAAGCCGGAGAAGGCGCTCGAGAAGTGCCGGTCGCTGCTGCAGGCCGGGGGAGTGCTGCCGGACCTGAAGGACCCGGAGGTGCGCGACCGGTACGTGGAGTTCGCGCGGTGCATGCGGGAGAACGGCGTCGGCATGCCCGATCCCGCGCCGGACGGGACGGTGCGGCTGCCCGAGGGGGACATCGACCCGGAGCGGCTCGACCGGGCGCGCGAGGCGTGCGAGAAGGTCCTCCCGGGGACCGGGCGGTGAGGCGCGCCGCGGTCGCGGCGGGCGCGGTCGTCGGCGTGGGCGTCGCCGCGGGCGCCGCCGTCTGGGCGGCCGGGGACGAGCCGGCCCGGGCGGGACGGACGGGCCCGCCCGCGACGGCGCCCGTGCAGCGGGGCGATCTGGTCGACACCGAGTCCGTGGACGGGACGCTCACCTACGCGGGCGTCCGGAACGTGTGGACGGCGGCGAGCGGCGTCGTCACGTGGACGCCCGCGCGGGGCGCGGAGATCGGGCGCGGGGAGACGCTCGTGGCGATCGACGGGCGTCCGGTGACGCTGATGTACGGGAAGGCCCCCATGTACCGGGCCCTCGGGCAGGGCAGCGCGGGCAAGGACGTCCGCGCGCTGGAGGAGAACCTGAAGGCGCTCGGCCACGGGGACGGGATGACCGTGGACGGCGACTTCACCGCGGCCACCGCGGACGCGGTCCGGGATTGGCAGGACGAGCGGAACCTCCAGGTGACCGGGACGGTCGATCCGTCGCAGGTGGTGTTCCAGGCCGGGGCCGTCCTCGTCCGGGAGGCGAAGGCGCCCGAGGGCGGCCGGGCGTCGCCGGGGCAGCCCGTCCTCACCGTGTCCGGCACGGAACGCGTGGTGCACGTGGACCTGGACGCCGACCGGCAGGACCTCGCGGAGAAGGGCGCGAAGGCCACCGTGGACCTCCCGGGCGGGACGAGCGTCGAGGGCGTGATCGCCGACGTCGGCGCGGTCGCCGAGACCGGCGGGCCGGACGCGCCGACCACGGTGGACGTCGAGATCGCCGTGGAGTACGACGGCCGGTTCGACGAGGCGCCGGTGAGCGTGGAGCTCGTGGCCGAACGGCGCGAGGACGTCCTGTCGGTGCCGGTCGAGGCGCTGCTGGCGCTGCGGGACGGCGGGTTCGGGGTCGAGGTCGTGGAGGGCGCCGGCTCCCGGGTCGTGCCGGTGGCGGTCGGAGCGTTCGGCGGCGGTCGCGTCGAGGTCGCCGGGAAGGGCCTCGCGGACGGCGTGCGGGTGGGGGTGCCCGCCGGATGAACATCGTGGAGCTTTCCGGGGTGGTGAAGGAGTACCCGGGCGGGGTCGCCGCGCTGCGGGGCGTCGACCTGGTGATCGCCGCGGGGTCGGCGACCGCGATCGCGGGGCCGTCCGGGTCGGGCAAGTCGACGCTGCTGCACGTGATCGGGACGCTCGACCGGCCGACGGCCGGGACGGTGCGGATCGCCGGGCACGACGTCGCGGGGCTGTCGGACCGGGAGCTGTCGGCGCTCCGGGCGGGCCATATCGGGTTCGTGTTCCAGCGGTTCCACCTCGCCGACGGCGTGCCGGCGCTCGACAACGTCGCCGACGGCCTGCTGTACGCCGGGGTGCGGCGGGCGGAGCGGCGGGAGCGGGCGCGGGCGGCCCTGGAACGGGTGGGGCTCGGCGCGCGGATCGGGCACCGGCCGCACGAGCTGTCGGGCGGGGAGCGGCAGCGGGTGGCGGTGGCGCGCGCCGTGGTCGGCGAGCCGGACCTGCTGCTCGCGGACGAACCCACCGGCAGCCTCGACAGCGCGGCGGGCGCCGGCGCGCTGGCGCTGCTGGACGACCTGGCGCGGGGCGGGACGACGGTCGCGGTCGTCACGCACGACCCGGAGGTCGCCGCGCGGATGCCCCGCCGGGTCCGCGTCCGCGACGGCCGCGTCGTCGCGGACGAGCGCGCGGACCGCGGGGGCGTCCGATGAGCGGCGGGCCGCGGCCGGCGCGGCTCGCGCCCGCGGACGTGGGGCGCACGGCCCTCGCCGGGCTGCGGGCGCGGGCGGGACGGGCGGTGCTGTCGGCGCTCGGCGTCGCCCTCGGCATCGCCGCGATGACCGCGGTGATCGGCATCTCCGCGTCCGGGCAGGAGGACCTGCTGCGGCGCCTGGACCGGCTCGGCACGAACCTGCTGACGGCCGGGCCCGGCGAGACCCTGTTCGGGGAGCAGGCGCGGCTTCCCCGGGCGGCGCCGGGCATGGCGGGCCGGATCGAGGGCGTCACGTCGGTCGCCGCGACGGGCGCGGTGGACGCGACCGTCCGGCGGACGACCGCGATCCCCGAGGAGGTCACGCACGGGATCGCCGTGCAGGCCGCGACGGCCGGGCTGCCCGGGACGCTGCGGGTCCGGACGGAGACGGGACGGGCGCTGGACGGCGCGACCGCCCGGTACCCGGGGGCGGTGCTCGGGGCGGAGGCGGCGCGGCGGCTCGGCGTCGACCGGCCCGGCGCGCAGGTGCGGATCGGCGGCCGGGACTTCGCGGTCCTCGGGGTGCTGGCGCCCGCGGAACTCGCCCCGGAGATCGACCGGTCGGTGCTCGTCGGGTGGGCCGCGGCGGAACGGTACCTCGGATTCGACGGGCACCCGACGACGGTCTACGCGCGGGCGGCGGACGGGGCGGTGCCGGACGTCCGGGACGCCCTCGCGCGGACGGCCGACCCCCGGCACCCGGAGCAGGTGCGGGTGAGCCGCCCGTCGGACGCGCTGGAGGCGAAGGCCGCGGCGGCGGGGGCGTTCACCGGGCTGCTGCTGGGCCTCGGGGCGGTGGCGCTGCTCGTCGGCGGCGTGGGGGTCGCGAACACGATGGTGATCTCGGTGCTGGAGCGGCGCCGCGAGATCGGGCTGCGGCGGTCGCTGGGCGCGACGCGGGGGCAGGTGCGGGCGCAGTTCCTCACCGAGTCGCTGCTGCTGTCGGGGGTCGGCGGGGCGGCCGGGACGGTCCTCGGCGCGGCGGTCACCGCGGGGTTCGCGCTCGTCCGGGGGTGGCCGCCGGTCGTGCCGGGCTGGGCGCTCGGCGGCGCGTTCGCGGCGACGCTGCTGGTCGGCGCGGCGGCGGGGCTGTATCCGGCGATGCGGGCGGCGCGGTCGTCGCCGACGGAGGCGCTGGCCACGGCGTGACGAGTCGGGGCATGATTGGGATCGCCGACGACGTCCCGCCCCCGGGGAGGTGTCCCGACCGCCATGCCCGTGCCAGGCCCCCTTCGCAAGACCTGCCGCGACTTCCTGGGAATCGACGGGGAGATCCGCTACATCTTCCCGGCGCAGAGCCACGGCGGCGGCGCCGGATTCATCTTCGTCGTCACCGACGACCGCATCTCGGTGATCACGACGGGCGCGCTGAGCCGCACCAAGCCGAAGAGCGTGTGGGGCGGCTACCCGCGCGGCACCCGCATCGGGCCGGTGGAGACGGGGGACGGCGCGTCGTTCATGTTCGCCGGCGGCCAGTTCGAGATCGACGACGAGTACATCGCCGTGGTCAACGCGGCCGACGCGGAGGTCTTCGACCGCGACAGCCTGCCGCGCGACCCCCTCCCCGACCTGTAGCGGCCCTCCCCGGCGCGCGGCCGGGGAGGGCGCCGGCGGACGTCACAGATCGCCTTTGGTCTCCAGCCGCAGGAACGCGCGCGCGATCGGCTGCGCGGTGAGCGCCGCCTGCCAGCGGCGCGCCCCGAGCCGCCGCAGCTCCGCGCCGACCACCGACGCGGACGGCTCGTCCGGCGGCGTCCACGCGAGGCGCCGGACCACGTCGGGCTGCAGCAGGTTCTCCGCGGGCATCGAGTTGTCCTCGGCGAGGCCGGCGACGACGGCGCGCGCGGCGGTGAGCCGCTTCGCGGCCTCGGGGTCGCGGTCGGCCCAGCGGTGCGCGGGCGGGGGGCCGTCGCCGGGGACGTTCGCGGCGGGCAGCCGCCGGTCGGGCAGCTCGCGGGCGCGGGAGACGGCGCGCAGCCACGCCGACTGGTGCCGCCGGGCGGCGCGGCCCCGCATGGCGGGGAGGGCCTGCAGGTCGGCGAGCGTCTGCGGGGCCTGCTGCGCGAGCTCGATGATGGCGGCGTCCTGCAGCACCCGGCCGGGGGACAGGTCCCGCTCCCGCGCGATCTTGTCGCGCATCTCCCACACGGACCGGACGATCGCGAGCGCCCGCCGGTTGCGGATCCGGTGGATCCCGGACGTGCGCCGCCACGGGTCGGCGCGCGGCGGCTTCGGCGGCGTCGCGAGGATCGCCGCGAACTCCTCCAGCGCCCATTCGAGCTTCCCGGCCGCCGCCAGCTCGCCGTGCAGGGCGTCGCGCAGCTCGACGAGCAGCTCGACGTCCAGCGCCGCGTAGCGCAGCCAGTCCTCGGGGAGGGGGCGGCTGGACCAGTCGGCCGCCGAGTACCCCTTCTCCAGCAGGAAGCCGAGCACGTTCTCGACCATGGAGCCGAGCCCGACCCGGGGGTAGCCGAGCAGGCGCCCGGCCAGCTCGGTGTCGAACAGCCGCCGGGGGACGAGCCCGACCTCGGCGAGGCACGGCAGGTCCTGGTTGGCGGCGTGCAGGACGATCTCGGCGTCGGCGAGCGCGGCGTCCAGCCCGGACAGGTCGGGGCAGGCCACCGGGTCGATCAGCGCGGTGCCGGCCCCGGCGCGGCGGAGCTGGACCAGGTAGGCGCGCTGCCCGTACCGGTAGCCGGACGCGCGCTCGGCGTCGACCGCGACCGGGCCGTGCCCGGCGGCGAACGCGGCGATGACGCGTTCCAGCTCGGCGGCGTCGGCCACGACGGGCGGGACGCCCTCGCGCGGCTCCAGCAGCGGGACGGCCGCCGGCGCGCCTTCGGGAGGCCCTTTCGACGCTTCGCCGCCGCCGGTCCCGGCGCCGGAAGCCCCGGCTCCGGACGTCTCGGTGCCGGTCGCCACGGCGCCGGAGACGCCGGGGACGGCGGACGCATCGGTGGCGGGCGGGTCGCCCCCGGTGGGGTCTGGAACGCTCCCGGCCGCCTTCCGCGCGCCGGAACCACCGTCGGGGCCGGTGGCGCGCGTCTCGGACATTCCCACGATTTCCGTGTTCTCCCCCGCCGCCTCGGTTTCGGACGCTGTGCTCACGCCCCCTACCGTACGTCGCTCAGCCGCCTCCGCCGCCGGGTCCGCCCGGCAGCGCGGCGACTCCGGTGGGCGGCAGGCCCGCCGTCGTGCACATGACCTCGATCCACGCGGCGACGTGACCGGCCACGTCGTCGCCGGTCGGGGACCACGAGGCGCGCAGTTCGAGTTCGGTGGTGGACGGCTCGCCGTGCTTGTCGCCGAAGCTCTCGGAGACCGCACGGGTGATCGTCCCGGACACGCCCGCGTAGCCGACCGGTTCGAGGGCCTCGAGCAGCCAGTCCCACGCGACGGAGCCGATCAGCTCGTCCGCGGCGATGTCGGGCTCGAGGTCGGCGCGGATGTAGGCGACGACGCGGAACCCGTTCGTCCAGCCGTCCTGGCCCTCCGGGTCGTACAGGACGATGAGCCGCCCGGTGGCGACCTCGGTGTCGTCGTCGCGGTAGACGCTGCCGGACAGCGCCGCCGCGTGCGGCGCGAGCCGCTGCGGGGCGGGCATGTCCTCGAGGTCGAGCTCCGGCCGGACGGCCGGGGCCTCGAGGATCTCGCGGAACGTGTCGAGGACCCGCTGGAAGGCGGGCGGCGTCACGGGCGCACCGGCCGGGGCGTGCGGGCGGGCGTCCGGAAGGCGACGCCGGATCGGGTGGCCGCCGCGCGCGGCGACGGGCGGAGATGGAGGGGGAACAGGCACAGCACAGGTTGTTTCGTTTCGGGGGCCGGGCCGGTCAGGCCGCGGTCCGCGTGGAGGCGCCGCCGCCGGACGCGCCGGCGGTGCGGCGGGCGGACGGGCGGGAGGGGGCGTCGTCGCGGGCGCGCGCGGGATCGGGGGCCGGGTCGGGACCGACCAGGACGGCCGTACCGCAGTCGACGCACGCGCGCTCCGGACAGTCGGGGCCGTGCCCGTCGGGACACGGCGGCTGCTCGAACATACGTTCATCACCGCAGGTGGAGCAGTACAAGGGGGAACCTCCCTCACCTATGACACGGATCACGTTGGCACGAGCCGCCGACAGAATGCGGGACTTCGCTCGGCGTGTCCGGAACTTCATGCGCCCGCCGGGCGTACGCGCGTCGCCGCGCCGGACTCTACGCGCTCCGCCGGAGTGCGGGGCCGGTGCGTGGCCGTACGGGTTTCGTGGGACCATCTCAGACGTGGTTGCCAACGAGAGCCCGTTCCTGCGCGCCTGCCGCCGCCTGCCCGTCGAGCACACGCCGGTGTGGTTCATGCGGCAGGCGGGACGGTCGCTGCCGGAGTACCTGCGGGTGCGCGAAGGCGTGCCGATGCTGGAGTCCTGCACCCGGCCCGACATGATCGTCGAGATCACGATGCAGCCGGTGCGCCGGTACGCCGTGGACGCCGCGATCTTCTTCAGCGACATCATGGTGCCGCTCCGGGCGATCGGCGTGGACCTCGACATCAAGCCGGGCGTCGGCCCGGTGATCGCCGACCCGATCCGGGACGCGGCGGACCTGGGCGCGCTCCGCCCGCTCGAACCGGACGACGTCCCGTACGTGAGCGAGGCCGTCGCGGGCCTCGTCGGCGAGCTGGGCGGCACGCCGCTGATCGGCTTCGCGGGCGGCCCGTTCACGCTCGCCTCGTACCTGATCGAGGGCGGCCCGTCCAAGAACCACGAGCGCACCAAGGCCATGATGTACGGCGAGCCCGAGCTGTGGTCCGCCCTCATGGAGCGGCTCGCCGACCTCACGATCGAGTTCCTGAAGATCCAGGTCGCCGCGGGCGCGAGCGCCGTCCAGCTGTTCGACTCCTGGGTGGGGGCGGTCGCCGAGCAGGACTACCGCGCGTCGGTGCTGCCGCACACCCGCCGCATCTTCGCGGCGATGGAGCCGCTGGGCGTCCCGCGCATCCACTTCGGCGTCGGCACCGGCGAGCTGCTCGGCCCGATGGGCGAGGCGGGCGCGGACGTCGTCGGCGTCGACTGGCGGGTGCCGCTGGACGAGGCCGTCGGCCGCGTCGAGCCCGGCAAGGCCCTCCAGGGCAACCTCGACCCGGCGATCCTGTTCGCCCCGTGGGAGACGGTCGAGGAGCGCGCGCGCGACGTCCTCGCCCGCGGCCGCACGGCGGAGGGGCATATCTTCAACCTCGGGCACGGCGTGCTGCCGTCGACGAATCCCGACGTCCTGGCCCGGCTCGCGGACCTGGTCCACGAGGCGAGCGCGGAACGCCTTTCCTGACGTCCGCACCGGTCAGGGCTTCCCGCCGGTGCCGCCGGTGTCGCCCGAGGGCGGCGGGCCGGACGGCTGCGACGGCGGGACGCCCGGACCCGGGGCACCCGGACCCGGGGCACCCGGCGCGCCGCCCGGGACGTGCGGGGCGCCCGGGACGTGCGGCGCGGGCGCGAGAGGCCCGCTCGGGTTCGCCAGCGCGCGGAACCACGCGCGGAACCGCGCGCGCAGGCGGTGCCGGAGCAGGTAGACCGGGACGGCCAAGACCGCGAGCGTGACGAGGAACGGCAGCAGCCAGCCGAGCATGGTCGCGAGCCCGCCGGCGAACGTGCTGAACGCGTCCCAACCGTCCCGCAGGCCGCCGAGGAAGCCGCCCGCCTCCTCCTTCTCGGGCTCGGCCTTCGGCTCGGCCTTGCCGACCAGGGTGACGGTGAGGGTCGCGTAGCTGGTGCTCTCCTGGAGGGCCTTGTGCCGGGCCTGCAGCGACTCCAGGTCCGACTCCCGGTCGGAGATCTCGTCCTCCAGCTTCATGATCTCGTCGAGGGAGTCGGCGCGCTCCAGCAGCTTGCGGAACGACGCGAGCGTGGCCTCCGCCGACCGGACGCGGCTCTCCACGTCGGCGACCTCCGCCGTGACGTCCTCCGCCTCCTGCGTCAGCGACAGCTTCTCGCCCAGCTCCGAACCCAGCCGCGCCAGCAGGTCCGCGTAGCGGTCCGCGGGGACCCGCAGGGTGATCTCCGCGCGCGGCGGGCTGCTGCTCGCCGACTCGCGCCCCACGTACCCGCCCGCCGCCGCGGCGAGCTGCTTGGTCCTGCCCGCGGCCTTCTCCACGTCGTCCGCGCGCACCCTGAGCTCGGACGTGTAGACGACGGCGCGGGCCGCGGACGGCAGCTTCGCGTCCGACCCGCGGGCGCCCCGCTCCCCGCCGGTCCCGCCGTCCTCCTCGCCGCCGGAGGTGTGCCGTTCCTTCTGCGGGGCGGCGCCGCCGCCCTGCCGGGTCCCCTCGTCGCGGGCCTCGGCGGGCGCGGAGCCCGCCGTGTCGCTCCCGCCCGAGCAGCCGGCGAGCAGCCCGGCCAGGAGCAGAGTGACCACCACGAATGTCGCTTGCCTGACGCTTCTCGCGATCCGCATGCGGCTTCGACGGGGTGGCGCAGATCACCGTTCCGCGGGGCGCGTCGCGATCCGGGCACGAACCGGGCACGCCCGGGTCACGGCCGGCGCCCCCGCCGGGCCGGCCGCGACCCGGGCGGGCCGGCCGGTCAGCGGCCCGCGGCCCGGCCGGTCAGCACCATCGGCCCGCCGATGTCGACGGTCCCCAGCAGCCACAGGTCGCCGGTGCCCGGGACGAAGGCCAGCGCCCGCCCGTTGAAGTTGTCCCGGTTCGGCGCCGGGGTCGTCCGCACCCGCTCCCACGTCCCGCCGGCGAGGCGCAGCAGCCCGGGCTCGGCGGGCTCGTGCAGGGAGTGGCCCTGGGCCCAGACGGTGCCGTCCGGTCCCTCAACGAGCTCGTCCAGCTCGTTGAGGCCCGCGGGCGGCTCCACGTTCGTCCAGGAGGCGCCGTCCCAGCGCATGATGACGGGCGTGGCGGGGGACGTGCGGCGGTTGGTGCCGACGGCCCACGCCTCGGTGGGCGACACCCCGAGCACGCTCGTCAGCGACGCCGATCCCGGGGGCTGCTCGATCGGGACGTCGTGCCACGCGCGGCCGTCGAAGCGGCGCGCGACCGTCCCGTCGCCGCGCCGGTCGCGGCCCAGCGCCCACATGTCGCCGTCCGCGCGGATGTCGATGGAGCCCAGCGCGTTCGGCTCGAAGGCCGGCGGCGCCACGTGCGTCCACGCGTCGCCCGTCCGGCGGTAGACGCCGCCGTCGCTCAGCAGCCAGACGTCCGAGCCCCGCACCCGGAGCCCGGCGGAGGTCGCGCCCTCCGGGAGGTCGACCTCCGTGAAGGCGGTCCCGGTGAAGCGGGCGACGTACGGCTCGCTGGGGTAGCCCTCCCAGGCCGACCCGTCCAGGTAGCGGGTGCCGTTGATCCAGACGTCCTCCGGCCCGGCGGTGTGCACGCCGGTGATGGTGCCGCGGCGGGACAGGCCGCCGAGGTCGTACTCGACCCAGCGGTCGCCCGTCCAGCGGCGCACCACCGGGTTGCCGGGGACGGTCCGGCCCGTGCCGGGGATGGGGCCGGGCACGACGAGCTCGCCCTGGACGCCGCTGATCCAGACGCTGTCGGGGGAAGCGGCGGCGAGGCCGTACAGGTAGTTGTTGGGCCAGAAGAACGGGAGTCCGACGGAGGAGAGCCCGACGGTCTCGGCGGCGGCACCGGCCGCCGCGGCGGGGGCGGCGGGCACGGCGGGGGCGGCGGCGGCCGGGGGCACGGCCAGCGCGAGGCCGGTGCACAGCGCGCCGACGCCCGCGCCCGTGCGGCGGAGGAAGATCCGGAAGTCCATGGGTGCCAGTATTCACTGGCGGAGTGTCGTCCGCTTGTCATCCGGGGCACAAAACGGGCACGGCCCGGCCCCGCAGCGGGCGCCCCGGTGCACGATCCGGCGGGGCGTCTGGAAAGGTGGAGACATGACCACGTCCCATGCCGTCGTCATCGGAGGCGGCATCGCGGGCCTCGCCGCAGCACGCCTCCTCGCCCGTGCGGGCGTCCGGACGACCGTGCTGGAGGGCTCCCCCCGGATCGGCGGAAAGCTGCGCGTCGGCGAGATCGCCGGGCTCCCGGTCGACGAGGGCGCCGAGTCGATGCTCGCGCGCCGTCCCGAGGGCCTCGGCCTCCTCCGCGAACTCGGCCGCACCGACGATCTGGTGCACCCCGGCACCACCTCGTCGGGCATCCGCAGCCGCGGCGCGCTCCGCCCCATCCCGTCCGGCCAGGTGATGGGCGTCCCCTCCGACCTCAAGGCGCTCGCCGCGGCGCAGGTGCTGTCCCCGGCCGGGCTCGCCCGGGTGCCCCTCGACCGCGTCCTGCCCGAGACGCCGCTCGGCGCCGACGTGTCCGTCGCCGACTACATCGGCGCCCGCGTCGGCTCCGAGGTCGTCGACCGGCTCGTCGAGCCGCTGCTCGGCGGCGTCTACGCGGGCCGCACCGAGCTGCTGTCGTTCGAGGCGACGATGCCGGCCGTCGCCGCCGCCGCGCGGTCCCACCGGTCGCTGATCGACGCGGTGCAGAGCGTCCGCGACGCCGCCCCGAAGGACCCCGGCCCCGTCTTCGCCAGCCTCCCCGGCGGCCTCGGCGCGCTGCCCGGGCTGGTCGCCGACGACCTGGCCGCCGCGGGCGGCACCGTCCGCACCGGCGCGATGGTCCGCGAGCTGCGGCGCCGCCCGGACGGCTGGCGCCTCACGGTCGGGCCCGCGCGGGCGCCCGAGGCCCTGGACGCCGACGCGGTGGTGGTCGCGGTCCCGGCCGCGCCCGCCGCGCGGCTGCTGGAGCCCGACGTGCCCGCCGCCGCGAGCGCGCTCGCCGGGATCGAGTACGCGAGCATGGCGATCGTCACCCTCGTCTACCCCGTCGCGGCGTTCCCGTCGCTCCCGGCGGGCAGCGGCTACCTCGTCCCGGCCGTGGAGAACACCAACGGGGTGAAGGCCGTGACGTTCAGCTCCGTGAAATGGCCCCACCTGCGCGACCGCGAGCCCGGCCTCGTCGCCGTGCGGTGCTCCCTCGGCCGGTTCGGCGAGGAGCACACCCTGCAGCGGACCGACGAGGAGCTGATCGCGGCGGCGACGGCGGAGCTGGCCGCGACCTGCGGCGCCGCCGACGTGCCCGCCGCCACCCGGGTGACCCGCTGGGGCGGCGGGCTCCCGCAGTACAACGTCGGCCACGCCGACCGCGTCGCCCGGGTCCGCGCGGCGGTCGCCGCGCAGCCCGGGCTGGCCGTCGCGGGCGCGGCCTACGACGGCCTCGGCGTCCCCGCGTGCCTCGCCACGGCGCGCGCGGCGGCCGACCGGGTGCTGGACCACCTGCGCAGTCGAGAAGGAGCAGCGAGATGACCGAGTCCGCGGCGAAGCCGAAGGCCCGCGACCTGAACAAGCAGATCCGCTACACCATGTGGTCGGTCTTCCGGGTGGCGCGCCCGGGCGAGATCGCCGAGAAGGACGCCGCCGAGGTGCAGGACCTCCTGGACCAGGCGGCCCGCAAGGACGTCACCACCCGCGGCCTCTACGACGTCGCCGGGCTCCGCGCCGACGCCGACTACATGTTCTGGTGGCACGCGCCGAGCTCCGACGACCTCCAGGAGGTCTACGGCCGGTTCCGCCGCACCGCCATGGGCCGCGCGAGCGAGCCCGTCTGGTCGCAGATGGCGCTGCACCGCCCGGCCGAGTTCAACAAGAGCCACATCCCCGCGTTCCTCGCCGACGAGGAGCCCCGCGCGTACGTGTGCGTGTACCCGTTCGTCCGGTCCCTGGAGTGGTACCTGCTGCCGGACGAGGAGCGCCGCGCCATGCTCGCCGAGCACGGCAAGATGGCCCGCGACTACCCGGACGTCCGCGCGAACACCGTCTCGGCGTTCGCGCTCGGCGACTTCGAGTGGATGCTCGCCTTCGAGGCCGACGAACTGCACCGGATCGTCGACCTCATGCGGCACCTGCGCGGCGCGAAGGCCCGCCTGCACACGCGTGAGGAGATCCCGTTCTACACGGGCCGCCGCAAGCCGCTGGGCGAGCTCATCGCGTCCCTCCCGTAGGGCCGCCGGCGCCCGGCGGCCGCCCGCCGGGACCGGCCGTCAGGACCGGCCGTCAGGGGGCGCCGCCCCCGCCGCCGGAGTCGTCGCCGCCGGGGTCGCCGCCGTGGCCGTACCGCAGGTCGACCGACGCGGGGTCGAGACCGTTCCACCCGCGCGAGCGGAAACCGCCGCGCGAGAGGCGCACCCGCTTCGGGGGCGGCTCGCAGAGCACCGCGCGCATCTTGGCGTCCTCGACGGCGGACGGCCCGAGCGCGGCGAGCCGCCCGACGTCCGCGGACGTCCCGCCGGGCGGGAAACCGGGCAGGACGCCCCGCCGCGCGGCCGCCAGGACGGCGCGGCCCTCGCGCGTCGGCCGGAGCCGGCGCGGGAACCCCGCGCCCAGCAGCCCGCCGTCGATCAGGGCGTCGCAGACGTCCCACACCGCGTCGGCCGTCCCGGCGAAGACGAGCAGGTCGGCCAGCGGCGTTCCGGTGCGCGGCACCTTCTTCAGCAGCGCCGCCTCCACCGGGTGGAGCGCGGGGGCGTCGTCGTCCTCGCGGACGGCGGTGTCGACGCGGTGCGTCAGCCGGGACACCCGGACGACGCCCCGCTCGTACAGCGCCAGCAGCGCCGTCTGCACGACGCGCTTCTGGCGGCCGGACAGGAACGCGATCTCGTAGGGACCGTGCATGGGGACCCCCTCAGGGCGTGCCGTCGCCTCTTGGACGCGCGGCACGCTCGGGGGGTTTGCCGGAATTCGCCCGGCCGCGCCGACCGGCGTTACTCGGCGGGCTCGAGGGTCAGCGAGATCGAGTTGATGCAGTAGCGGTCGTCGGTCGGGGTGCCGTAGCCCTCCCCGTGGAACACGTGCCCGAGGTGCGAGTCGCACGTCGCGCACAGCACCTCGGTGCGGACCATGCCCAGGGACCGGTCCTCGCGCAGGACGACCGCGTCCGAGTCGGCGGGCGCGAAGAACGACGGCCAGCCGCAGTGGCTCTCGAACTTGGTCTCCGACCGGAACAGCTCGGTGCCGCAGGCGCGGCACCGGTAGACGCCGACGGTCTTCGTGTCGGTGTACTCACCGGTGAACGGCTTCTCGGTGCCCGCCTCCCGGAGCACGTGGTACTCCTCGGCCGACAGCTCGGCCCGCCACTCGTCCTCGCTCTTGCGGATCTTCTCCATGCCCTCGAACGTACCCGGCGCCTCCGGGGGAATGTCGCACCCCTGGGTTAACGTGCACCTATGGCCTCGCCCTTCATCGAGATCCCGGTCGGGGATCGGCTCGTCAAGGTGTCCAATCCCGACAAGCCGTACTTCCCGCAGCACGGTTACACCAAGCGGCAGCTGGTGGAGTACTACCTGGCCGTGGGGGAGGGGATCCTGCGCGCCACCCGCGACCGGCCGACCACGCTGGAACGCTGGCCCGCCGGTGTCTTCGAGGGGGCCAAGATGGCCACCCGGGAGGACTACGCCCGCGGCCAGGCGGGCATGGGCGCGGGCAAGTCCGACGCGTTCTACCAGAAGCGCATCCCCAAGGGCGCGCCCGACTGGGTGCCCACCGCGCGGATCAAGTTCCCCAGCGGCCGGTACGCCGACGAGGTGTGCCCGTCCGAGGTCGCCGTGATCGCCTGGGCCGCCAACCTCGGCACGCTGACGTTCCACCCCTGGCCCGTCCGCAAGGGCGACGTCGACCACCCGGACGAGCTGCGCATCGACCTCGACCCGCAGCCGGGCACCGACTTCGCCGACGCCGTGCGGGTCGCGCTCGGCCCCGCCCGCGACGTGCTCGGCGAGCTCGGCTACACCGGCTACGTCAAGACGTCCGGGAAGTCCGGCGTGCACATCTACATCCGGATCGAGCCGCGCTGGACGTTCACCGAGGTGCGGCGGGCCGCGCTCGCGTTCGGCCGCGAGGTCGAGCGGCGCGCCCCGACCCAGGTGACCACCCGCTGGTGGAAGGAGGAGCGCGGCGAGCAGATCTTCATCGACTTCAACCAGAACGCCCGCGACCGCACGATCGCCTCGGCCTACAGCGTCCGCCCGGCCCCGCACGCGCCCGTCTCGGCGCCCGTCACCTGGGATGAGCTGGGCGACGTCGACCCGCGCGACCTCACCATCGCGACGATGCCCGAACGGTTCGCTAAGGTCGGCGACCTGCACGCCGCCATCGACGACGCCGCGTTCTCGCTGGAGCCCCTGCTCGAACTGGCCGACCGCGACGAGAACGACCACGGCCTCGGCGACATGCCGTACCCGCCGAACTATCCGAAGATGCCCGGCGAGCCCAAGCGCGTCCAGCCCAGCAAGGACACCGACAACAAGTGAGGCCGCCGCCCCCGGAAGGGGGCGACGGCCTCGCGTCACGCGGTGGACGCGTCACGCGGTGCGGCGGCAGGTCAGAAGAACCGGCGCTCCGGCACCGGCAGGCTGACCTCGGCCGGCCCGCGCCACACCGAGGTCGGCCGCGGGACGCCGAGGTTCACCGGAGCGTCCTCGTCCAGCTCCACCACCGGGAACCGGATCGAGCTGGACGCCAGGTCCACGGTCACCGCCGCGCCCGTGGGCGTCTCGGTGGTGTAGTCGGCGTCCGTTCCGGCCAGCACCAGCCCGAGCCGGTGCCCCTTCTTCAGGACGTACTCCTGGCTCAGCGTCTCCCAGCGGATGCTCTCGAACTCGCCGGGCGTCAGCGGCTCGGGGGCGCTCAGCGAGTCGTGGTTCTGCACGTCCAGCCAGCCGCGCGCGATCACGTTGACCGGCGACGTCGCCGTGGTCACCCGCGTCTCCTTGTAGCACGCGTCGTCGAACGCGGTGCTCGCCCCGTGGCAGCTCTCGGTGTCCAGCGTCTCGATGCCCTCGCCGCGGCCGAGGTGGTCGACGCGCTCGGCCGTCCCGTAGTCGACGAGCAGCGCCGTGACGTTCGCGGTCGGCCGGTCCAGCTTGACGCGCAGCCGGACGTCCGGGGTGCCCGACAGGCGCCCGGTGTTCGGCAGCGGGCCCGACACGAACGCGGCCCGGTACGGCCGGTCGGCCGTCGGGTCCTCGACCATCGCGCCCTCGGAGTACCCGTTCCCCTCGGGGCCCGCCGCGTCGGCGAACGTCGCGGTGTCGCCCTTCGGGGTCCGCTGCTCCGCGAGCGTCCCGTCGGCGCGGGGCCGCAGGATCACCGTCTCGCCGTCCCGCGACGGCCAGTCGTCCTGCGTGATCCACTCGTCCGGCCCGACCTCGATGTCGGCGCGCGGCTCGTCGGTGATCCCGTTGTCGATGCCGTGCAGCTCGTGGTCGAACCAGCGGTGCAGCGTCCGCACCCAGTGGTCGCGGCGGAAGTCGAACGGGTCGACGTGCCCGCGCTGCGTCAGCCACACCTTCCGCTCGACGCCGTGCTGCGCGAGCTCCTCCCACCACAGCGAGAAGTGGTCGTCCTTGACGTTCAGGTCGTTCACGCCGTGGATCGCGAACACGCTGGCGCGCACCTTGCTCGCCCGCCCGACCGTCCCGTGCCGGTAGTCCGTCGTCTTCCAGTAGGCGTTGTAGTTGCCCGTCGCGTCGTCCTCGCCCGCGTCGAGGTCCGCGTTCACGGCGGCGCACTTCTCCGGCGGGTCGGTGTCGACGTAGCCCGCGAGCCACGGCTGCTCGTCCGTCCAGTACTTCACGCCGTTCATCCGGCTGTAGTTGTACCAGCCGCTGATCGCCGCGATCGGGACGATCGTCTCCAGCCCCTCGACGCCCGTCGCCGCGACCCCGTTCGCGAGCGTCCCGTCGTACGACTTGCCGATCATCGCGGTGCTGCCGGTCGTCCAGTCGGCCGCGACCGGGGTGCCGTCCGCGCGGAACGCCTTCGCGCGCCCGTTCAGCCAGTCGACGACCGCCTTGCCGCCCAGCACGTCCGACGGCCCGCCGCTCACCGGGCAGCCGTCGGACCGGGTCGTCCCGACCATGTCCACGGCCAGGAACGCGTACCCGCGGGGGACGAAGTAGTTGTCGTAGAACAGCGGGAACTTCAGCGGGTCGCCGTTCTCGGCGTAGGACTTGCGCTCGCCCTCGTTGCCGCGTCCCGAGTTGTCGTAGTACGGGCTCTCGTCCATGATCACGGGGACCTTGAGGCCCTGCTCGGTCTCCCGCGGCCGGACGATGTCGACGTTGACGCGGTCGAGTTCGCCGTCGCGGTCGCTGTCGACCTGCGTCTGCACGTACACGTGCTCGCGGATGGCGTCCTCGTAGGAGAAGACAGGCTGCGTCACGCCGTCCTCCACCGCGATCTCGGGCGCCGTCCGGGCGAGCGCCGTCCCGCCGCCCGCGGCGAGCGCCGCGCCGGTCAGCACGGCGATCGCGGCCGTCCGCCGCCTCAAGGGTCTGCTGGCCAACCCGCACCTCCGGGAGTGGGAATGATCTCTACCGGAGCACACGTTCCCGAACGCGCGGCATGAGGTAAAGAGCGGTGATCTGCCAACTCTCCGCAATTTTGGTCATGTCCTGCCCTTGCGTCCGGCCGTCCGATGCGGAACCCGAGGTGCAAGGCCGCGCGGAAGGGGAAACCCGCCGCCATGGGATGGCATTACCGAAAATCGATCCGGCTCGGACCCTTCCGGCTCAATCTGTCGAGGCGCGGAGTCGGCCACAGCGTCGGCGCCCGCGGCGCCCGCTACACCCGCTCCGCGCACGGCCACCGCTACCTGACCCTCCGTATCCCCGGCACCGGCCTCTCCTGGCGCCGCCCCCTGCGCCGCCGCACCCGCACCCACCGCCGCTGACGGCGCCCGCGGGCGACGCCGTGCGGCGGCTCCGCGACCCCGCGGAGCCGCCGCACGGCCCGAACGCCGTCCTCAGGGAAGCGAGGACGGAGCTGCAGAAGTTCAAGGGCCTGCCGGAGACCGGCGAGATCGGCCATGTGAGGGACGGCCTCGGACACCCGGGCCGGCGCGCTCCGCACGCCGGCCCGTTCGTCGTGCCGGGCGTTCCCGCTATGCCGTCTTGGCGCGGTTCACCGCCGACAGGACGGCCTGGACGGACGCGGCGAGGACCGAGGTGTCGCGTCCGGCACCCCAGCGGACGACGCCGTCGACGCGGCACTCGGCGTAGGCGACGGCGGGGGAGCCGCCGCCGGGCGCGGTCGCGTCGGTCGAGTGCTCGGCGAACCGGAGGACGTCCACCGCCACCCCGGCGGCGGCCAGCGCGCCGGTGAGCGCGTCGATCGGGCCGTTGCCGGTGCCGGTGTGCTCGCCGGCGCGGCCGTCCACCGCGACGGTGCCGGCGAAGTCGTGCCGGGCGGGGCCGGTGTGGGCGGTGCGCCAGCCGGTGACGGAGACGGGGCCGGCGCGGTCGAGGTACTCGGCGCGGAACAGGTCCCACAGCTGCTCGGCGGTCACCTCCTCGCCGCTGCCGTCGGCGGCCCGCTGCACCACCCGGGAGAACTCGATCTGCAGGCGGCGCGGCAGCTCCAGGCCGTACCCGGTGCGCAGCAGGTAGGCGATGCCGCCCTTGCCCGACTGGCTGTTCACCCGGATGACGGCCTCGTACCCGCGGCCCACGTCGGCGGGGTCGATCGGCAGGTACGGGACGTCCCAGGGGGCCTGCTCGGGCGGGACGCCCAGGTCGGCGGCGCGCTTCGCGTGGTGTTCCATGCCCTTCGCGATGGCGTCCTGGTGCGTGCCCGAGAACGCGGTGTGGACGAGGTCGCTGCCGTAGGGGTGGCGCTCGTGGACGGGCAGGCGGTTGCAGTGCTCGACCGTCCGGCGGATCTCGTCGATGTCGGACAGGTCGAGGCGCGGGTCGATGCCCTGGGCGTGCAGGTTCAGCGCGAGGGTGACGAGGTCGACGTTGCCGGTGCGCTCGCCGTTGCCGAACAGGCAGCCCTCGACGCGCTGGGCGCCCGCCAGCATCGCCAGTTCGGCGCACGCGACGCCGGTCCCGCGGTCGTTGTGCGGGTGCACGGAGAGGATGACGGCGTCGCGGCGGCCCACGTTCCGGTGCATGTACTCGATCTGGTCGGCGTACACGTTCGGGGTCGCGATCTCGACGGTCGCGGGCAGGTTCAGGACGACCGGACGGTCGGGGGAGGCGTCCCACAGGTCCGTGACGGCGTCGCACACCTCCAGCGCGAAGTCGGGCTCGGTGAAGTTGAACGTCTCGGGGGAGAACTCGAACCGGACGCCGGGGCCGGCGAGGCGCGCCACGTCCGCCGCGCCGTCCAGGATCATCCGGCGCACGCCGTCCCGGTCCTCGCGGAGGACGACCTCGCGCCAGGCGGGGCCGGTCGCGGTGTACAGGTGGACGACCGCGCGGGGCAGGCCCTCGATGGAGGCGAAGGTCCGCTCGATGAGGTCGCGGCGGGCGGGCGTGAACACGACGGGGGTGACGTCGTCCGGGACGCCGGTCTCGGCGAGCCGGCGGACGAACGCGAAGTCGGTGGCGCTCGCGGACGGGTAGCCGACCTCGATCTCCTTGAAGCCCATGGCGACGAACAGGGCGAACATGCGGGCCTTGCGGTCGGGGTCCATGGGTTCGGCGAGGGCCTGGTTGCCGTCGCGCAGGTCGACCGGCACCCAGAGCGGCGGTTCGGTCAGGCGGCGGGACGGCCAGGTGCGCTCGACGTCCGGGACGGGCGAGGGCTCGCGGTCGTGGACGGAGCGGTAGCGGTGCGAGGGCATGGTGCTGCCGCGCTGCGGGTTCCAGAACGGCGCGCCGGCGGGGACGGGGCCGCTGGGCGTCCGGAGTGTCGGGAAGGCGTGGGTCACGGGATGTCTCCTGATGTCGCCGGTCGGACGACCGGCAGCACCGGACCCCGCGGCGGGGTGCCGGTCGGATCAGGCCCCGCCGCGGCGGCCGAGAAGAAGGGGCTGCCACGCCATGCCGGGCACTCTAGCAACATGTCAGGTCCTCAGACAAGTTGGGGTCGCGCTACCGTGGTCCGGTCCCGCGTCCCGGAAGGATCCGCATGCCGCTCGGCCCGCTCCGTCCCAGCCCGCTCGTCGAGCAGGCCGCGCAGCGGCTGCGCGAGCAGATCGCGGACGGGACCTGGCCGGTCGGCACCCGGCTCCCCGGCGAGACGACGCTCGCCAGGGAACTGGGCGTGGGCCGGTCGACCGTGCGGGAGGCGCTGCGCGCCCTCGCCGGCGCGGGACTGGTGCAGGCGCGGCAGGGCGCGGGCGTGTTCGTCCTCGCCGCCGAGCCCGACGAGGACTGGCGGACCCGGCTGCGCCGCGCGTCCGTCGCCGACGTCTACGAGATCCGCGAGATGATCGAGGGCCGCGCCGCCGAGCTGGCCGCGGCGCGCCGCACCGACGCCGACCTCGACGCCATCGAGCGGGCCCTCGCCGAGCGCGACGCCGCCCGGCCCGCCCCGGGCGCCGCGGGCCCGGCCGTCGAGGCGTTCATCGACGCCGACATCGCGCTGCACGCCGCGATCGTCCGGGCCGCGCACAATCCGGTGCTCGTCGACCTGTTCGCCGAGTTCGTCCCGGTCCTGCGCGAGGGGCTGCTGGACCTGACGGCCCTGGTGGACGTGGCCCGCCACGACCTCGACCACGGACGGGACGCGCACGCCGCGCTGGTCGCGGCCGTGCGCGACCGCGACCCGGCGGCGGCGGCCGAGGTCATCGCCGCGGAGATGGAGCAGACCCTGGCGGGCCTGCGCCGCCGCTGACCCCGCTCACCCGAGGGACGCCAGGACGGGCGGCAGGTCGCCCGCGTGGACGACCGTGAGGCGGCGGGTCGCGCGGGTGAGGGCGACGTACAGGTCCTGACCGCCCTTCGGGGAACCGTCCAGGATCCCCGCGGGGTCGACCAGGACGACCGCGTCGAACTCCAGGCCCTTCGCCTCCTCGGTGGTCAGCACCACGGCGGGGGAGTCGAGGGCGGCCGGGGTCGCGCCGGCGGCCGCGCCGGGCAGGACGGCCCGGACGGCGGCGTGCCGCGCCGCGGAGACGATCACCGCGAGGCGGCCCTCGCCGATGGCGTCCAGCTCCTCCTCGACCAGGGCGGGCAGCCCGCTCACCGGGAGGTCGACCGCGCGGGGCGGCGCCTCGTCGTCGCGCACGGACTCGGGCGGCGTCTGCCCCGGGTCGACCGCGGCGAGCACCTCCGCGGCGACCCGCATGATCGCCGCCGGGGTCCGGTAGTTGACCATGAGGCGCTGCTCCCGCCACCGGCCCGGCACGTAGGGGTCGAGCATCTGCCCCCACGACGCGGCCCCGGCGGCGCTGCCCGTCTGCGCGATGTCGCCGACGACGGTGAGGGAGCGGGTCGGGACCCGCCGCATGATCGTCCGCCACGCCATCGCCGACAGCTCCTGCGCCTCGTCCACGATGACGTGCCCGTACGCCCACTCCCGGTCGGCGGTCGCGCGCTGAGCGGTGGTGAGCGGCGGGCCGTCCTGGTGGTGCCGCCCGGCGAGCCCGGCCGCGTCGATCACGTCGGCGGCGTTCAGCAGGCCCGACTCGTCCCGGGTCTCCAGGACCTCGCGGGCGTACCGCTCCTCCTCCGCGCGGGCCGCGGCGGCGGCGCGGGCGCGGGCCCGGTCGGCCGTGTCGTCGACGCCGAGCCATTCGGCGGCCTCGTCCAGCAGCGGGACGTCCGAGACCGTCCACTCGGCCGCGGGCGGGCGGTGCAGCAGTGCGGCCTCGTCCGGCCGCAGGCCCGCGCGACCGCCGATGCGGGCCAGGGCGTCCGGGTCGGCGAACAGGCCGGACAGGAGGCGCTGCGGCGTCAGCTCGGGCCACAGCGCGTTGATCGCCGACCGGACGGCCGGGTCGTGCCACAGCGCCTCCTTCGCCAGCCGCAGGTCGGCCTCGTCCATCAGCGGCTCGTCCTCCGCCTCCTCCATCAGCTCCCGCAGCCACCCGGGCAGCCCGCCCTCGCGGATCATCTGCTCCAGCGGCTCGTCGACCATCCGCTCGTACTGCTCGGCCCGGTTCAGCGCGAGCGCTTCCAGCAGGTCGTGGACGAACCGGCGCCGCTGCACGTTGTGAGGCACGCGCAGCGCGCGCGCACGGTCGCGGGCGCGCGCGCAGTCTTCGGCGGACGCCTTCAGCACCATGCCGTCGGTTTCCACCCGGAGCCCGTCCTCCGGGGCGCGCTGCCGGTCCCGGACGGCCTCCGCGACGAGGTCGGCCATCCGCGGATCGCCCTTCACCACCGCGACGTCCGGCCGGTCGGCCGCGGTCGCGCGCGTCCCCGGGAACAGCTCGCCGACCGTGGCGAGGACGACGTCGGTCTCGCCGAGCCCCGGGAGGACCTGCTCGATGTACCGCAGGAACGTCGCGTTCGGGCCGACGACCAGGACGCCGCGGCGTTCGAGCACGTCGCGGTGCGTGTAGAGCAGGAACGCGGCGCGGTGCAGCGCCGCGACGGTCTTGCCGGTGCCGGGACCGCCCTGCACGACGAGCACACCGTGCAGGCCCGCCCGGATCACCTCGTCCTGCTCCTGCTGGATGGTGGCGACGACGTCGCTCATCCGCCCGGTCCGGCCGCGGCGCAGCGTCGCGAGCAGCGCGGCCTCCCCGACGAGCGTGCGGCGCTCCGACTCCGCCAGCCCGTCGAGGTCGAACACCTCGTCGTCCAGCCGGGCGACCTCGCGGCGCCGCAGGTGCAGGTGGCGGCGGCGCGCGAGGGTGCCGGGCGCCCCGGACGTCGCGGTGTAGAACGGGCGCGCGGCGGCGGCGCGCCAGTCGATGAGCAGGGGCTCGTGGTCCTCGTCGCGCAGCCCGATCCGGCCGATGTAGAACGTGTCGCCCGGCTCGTCGCCGTCGGCGCGGTGGTCGATCCGGCCGAAGCACAGCCCGTCCTCCACGCCCGCCAGCCGCGCGAGCCTGCGGGCGGCCTCGTCGGTGGCGACGGCGCTCTCCAGCCGCGCCTGGAACGCGCTCCCGCCGCCCGCCGCCGGCCCCTCGCGCAGCGCGGCCTCGGCCTTGGCGCGCTCGGCGTCGAGCCGCCCGTAGAGGCGGTCGACGTGCTCCTGCTCCGCCCGGACGGCCGCGCGCCGCGCCGCGTCCCCGTCGGTGGTGCCGGCGGATTTGACAACGCTGGATTGACGGGTCTCCATGTGTTAGGTACACTCCTATGTGTAGGGGTGGGTTATCTGTGTCCGCACGTAACCCGCTACCCTAGCATCCCTGCGCGTCCTTTGCGGATGATCTTCCGAAAAGATCACCTTCGTTGCGCGGTGCGTCACCTTCCCGGTGCCCTTCCGTCACCGACCTTCGCGAGGCTGACCGGCGATCGCTGCCGGACTTCTCCGAAAGGTCGCTCCCCATGGCCGACGCGCCCCAGCTCGACCGGCGTTCCTTCCTCGTCACCACCGGACTCGCCGTCGGGACGGCCGCCGCCGTCTCCGCCCTCCCGGGCACCGCCCACGCCGCGTCGCGCCCCCGGCGCGCGTCCGGCGACCCGTTCACCCTCGGCGTCGCGTCCGGCGACCCCGCGCCCGACGGGTTCGTCCTGTGGACCCGGCTCGCCCTCGACCCCCTCGCCGAGGACGGCCGCGGCGGCATGCCGAACCGGAACGTGGACGTCCGGTGGGAGGTCGCGCGGGACGAGCGGTTCCGCAAGGTCGAGCGGCGCGGCACGGCCGTCGCGCGCCCCGAGGACGCCCACTCCGTCCACGTCGAACTGGACGGCCTGCGGCACGGCCGCGACTACTGGTACCGGTTCCGCGCCGGCGGCCACGTCTCCCCGGTCGGGCGGACGGTCACCGCGCCCCGCGCCGACTCGTTCGGCCCCGCGCTCGCCATGGCGTTCGTCTCCTGCAGCCAGTACGAGCACGGCTACTTCACCGCGTACCGGCGGCTCGCGGAGGAGCACCCCGACCTGATCCTGCACCTCGGCGACTACCAGTACGAGTACAAGCCCGACGACTACACGGTCCCGGGCGGGAACGTCCGCGACCACCGGGGGCCCGAGACCGTCACCCTGGCGAACTACCGGCAGCGGCACGCCCAGTACAAGGCCGACCCCGACCTCCAGGCCGCGCACGCCGCCGCGCCCTGGCTCGTCGTGTTCGACGACCACGAGGTCGAGAACAACTGGGCCGACGACGTGCCCGAGGCGGGCTCCGACACGCCCGACCCGGCCGCCTTCCGCCGCCGCCGCATCGCCGCCTTCAAGGCGTACTACGAGAACATGCCGCTGCGCCGCCGCTCCGTCCCGAACGGCCCGGACATCCAGATCTACCGGCGCGTCCGCTGGGGCAAGCTCGCCAACTTCCACATGCTCGACACCCGCCAGTTCCGCGACGACCAGGGCTGCGGCGACGGCTACAAGGACTGCCCGGCCGCCACCGACCCCAAGCGGTCCATCACCGGCGCGGAGCAGGAGAAGTGGCTGCTGGACGGCTTCGCCGCGTCCCGCGCCCGCTGGGACGTCATCGGCCAGCAGGTCTTCTTCGCGCAGCGCGACAACAACGCCGGCCCCGCGAAGATCACCTCGATGGACGGCTGGGACGGCTACGTCGCGTCCCGCGAGCGCATCACGCGGGGCTGGCTCGACCGGAAGGTGCGCAACCCCGTCGTCCTCACCGGCGACGTGCACGCCCACTGGGCGAGCGACCTCAAGCTCGACTACGACGACCCGGACGCGCCGGCCGTCGGCTCCGAGCTCGTCGCGACGTCCATCACCAGCGGCGGCGACGGGACGGACTCCGACCCCGCCGACCACCCGTTCCTGCAGATCAACCCGCACCTGCGCTTCTACAACAACCAGCGCGGCTACGTGCTCACCAAGATCGACAAGCACGAGATGCGGGCCGACTTCAAGACCCTCCCGACCGTCCGCGACCACGGGGCCCGGGCGTCCACGAAGGCCACCTTCGTGATCGAGGACGAAGTGCCGGGCGTCCGGCAGACCTACCTGCGGCCCTTCGACGCGCCCAAGATGTCGGTCAAGTCCGACCGGGACCTGATCCAGGAGACCATCCGGAACGAGACCGTGCGCTGACCCGCGGTCTCCCGCCGGACCCCCGGGCGCCGCGCACCGCGCCCGGGGCCCGGCCGGTCGCCCTCACTCCGCCGGGACGGCCTCCGCGGCGGCCTCCGCGATCGCGGCGGCCACCTCGGCGGGACGGCTGAGCTGCGGGTGGTGCCCGGCCCCGCGGACGACCGTCACCGGGACGCCCGGCACCGCCGCGACGAGCGGGTCGGCCTCCCCGGCCACGAGCCGCAGCGGCACCGGGCAGGACTCCGCCAGCGACCGCAGCGCCGCCCGCTCGGACGGCCGCTGCGCGCGGGCGAGCCACCGCGCCGTGCGGCGCGCGACCCCCGGGCGGCGCAGCTGCGCGGCCGCGTCCTCCAGCGCCCGCAGTGCCGGGCCGTCCGGCGCCTCCCCGCCGAGCAGCACCCGGCCGAGCCGTGCGGGCGAGGCCGTCCGCAGGGCCGGGCCGACGAGCGCCGAGGCGCGCAGATGCGGGGCCGGGCGGCGCTGGAGGAAGTAGGGCGAGACCAGGACGAGCGCTCCGACCCGCTCCGGGCGGGCGTGCGCGAACCGGAGCGCGGGCCCGGCGGCGGCCGAGTGCGCGACGACCACCGGCCGGGTCCGCACCGGCGCCAGCAGGTCCGCGAGCCAGGCGTCCGGGGCGCCCGGCGCCGGGGCGGAGCGGCCGAGGCCCGGCAGGTCGGCGACCAGCGCCGGACCGTCCAGCTCGGCCGCGACGCCCCGCCAGCTCTCGCCGTCGAGCGGCAGGCCGTGCAGCAGGACGCGGGCGGGGGAGCGGCGGTCGCCCGCGACGTAGGTCCGGGCGCCGCCGACCGTGCGGAACCCGCCCGGCAGCGGCGGCTCGGCGCGCCCGAACCGCTCCGCGACGAGCCGGTCCGCCCACGCGCGCAGGGCGTCCGCCGCCGGCGGGTGCGCGAGCCCGGCCGCCGCCGCGAGCGCGTCGGCCGACGCGGTGTCGTAGCGGTCCTCGGACAGGAACGGCAGCGTCTCGGGATCGACGCCGATCAGGGCGCGCGGCAGCCGCCGGACCAGCCCGACCGGGACGACCGCGCGCGGTGCGCGCACGCCGAGGTGCCGCGCCAGGTCGCCGATCAGCTCCGGCAGCTCCGGCGTGGCGGCGTCCAGGACCCAGTGGGCGCGGTACGGCCCCGTGTCGTGCTCGGGCACGGCCGCCATGAAGCGCGCGAGGTGGTCGACGGCCACGACCGGGACGAACGTGCGCCGCGTGCCCGCGAGGGCCGGGAGCCGTCCCGTCCACAGCCGCTCCACGAGTTCGGCGAGGCCGATGTACTGCCCCGCCTCGCCGGTGACCGAGTGGCCGATCACCCCGGACGGGTTGACCACGGTCAGCGGCACGCCCGCCTGCTCGGCGAAGGCGCGCACCGCCGCGTCCCCCTCGCGCTTCGACGCCTCGTACGCGCCGTACCGCCGGTAGAGGCCGTCGAGTTCCCCGGCGGGAACGGGCGCGTCCGCCGCGCCGACGCGGTAGCCGGACACGTGGACGAGGCGGCGCAGGCGCGGGAGCGCGGCGGCCCACCGCGCGACGTGCAGCGCGCCGTCGACGTTGGCGCGGCGCGCCTCGTCCCGCCCGAGGCCGAACCGGTAGACGGCCGCGGTGCCGAAGACGTCCCGGACGGCGCGGAGCCGGTCGCCGTCCGCGGGCGGCAGCGCGAGCCCGGGGCGGGTGACGTCGGCCGCGACGGTCGTGAGCGCCCGGTCGTCGGCGCCGCGTTCGCGCAGCCACGCGCGCAGGCCGTCCGCGCGGGCCGGTCCGCCGCGGACGGTCGCGGCGACCGCCCGGCCGCGGCCGAGCAGCTCCGCCGTCAGCCGGCGGCCGATGAGGCCGGTGGCGCCGACGACGAGGGCGTCGGGTTCGGTGGCCATGACACCTCCAAGTAGACCGATCTACATAATTTGCGGGCATGCGAAGCGCGGCGCCTTCGCCGCCTGCGGGTCAGGAGCCGAGCAGGGGCCGCACGGCGCGCCGGGCCCGTTCGACGGGCGCCCGGCTGCGCTGCGCGCGCGCCAGGACGAGCGCCCCCTCGATCAGCGCCAGCAGCGCCCCCGCGAGGTCGCCGGCCCGGGCCGGGGAGCGGCCGTCGGCGACCAGGCGGTCCGCGAGCGCGCGCTCCCAGCCGCGGTAGACGTCCGCGCACGCCCGCTGCAGCGCGCCGTCGCCGGCCGCCGCCTCGAGGGCGACCGCGGCGATCGGGCAGCCCTTGGCGTACCCGGCCGCCTCCATCCGGTCCGCCAGCGCGTCCAGCACCGCCTCGACCAGCCCGGCGGTGCCGGGCGCCTCCTCGGCGAGCGCCGCGATCAGCTCGGTGACCTCCCGTCCCGAGACGGCGAGCGCCTCGGCGACGAGCTGGTCCTTGCCGCCGGGGAAGTGGTGGTACAGCGAGCCGCGCGGCGCCTTCGCGGCCGCGATGACGTCGTTCAGCCCGGCGCCGAAGTACCCGCGCTCCTCGACGAGCGCGCGCGCCGCCTCGATCAGCCGCGCCCGCGTCGCGTCCCCTCTGCCCGCCATGCGGTGGATACTAGACCGGTCTACATAATTCGTCCACCGGCGCCCCGGCGGACGGCCCTCAGCGGTCGGCGCGGGGGCTGGTCGCCGAGCCCCCGAGGATCTGGTCCAGGTCGTAGGCGACGGGCGTCTCGAGCTGCTCGTACGTGCACGACTCCGGCGTCCGGTCGGGGCGCCAGTTGCGGAAGCGGGCGGTGTGCCGGAACCGGTCGCCCTCCATCGCCTCGTAGGCCACCTCCACGACCAGCTCGGGGCGCAGCGCGACCCACGACAGGTCCTTCTTGCCGGTCCAGCGGGAGATCGCGCCCGGCATCCGGTCGACGGTCGCCTCGGTCTGCCGCGCCCACTCCGCCCACGGGTGGCCGTCGTAGTCCTCCATCCGGTACGGCTGGAGCTCCTCGACGAGCTCCGCGCGCCGCTTCATCGTGAACGACGCCGCCACGCCCACGTGCTGCAGGTGGCCCTTGTCGTTGTAGAGGCCGAGCAGCAGCGACCCGACGATCGGCCCGGACTTGTGCCAGCGGAAGCCCGCGACGACGCAGTCGCAGGTGCGCTCGTGCTTGATCTTGAACTGGACGCGCTTGTCGGGCTCGTACGGCAGGTCGCGCGGCTTGGCGATGACGCCGTCGAGGCCCGCGCCCTCGAACTCGTCGAACCAGCGCAGCGCCAGCTCGTACGAGTCGGACGCGGGGGTGACGTGGATCGGCGCGTTCGCCCCGGCCAGGGCCTCGACGAGCCGCCGGCGGCGCTCGCCGAGCGGCTCCTCCAGGTAGGACTCGTCACCGAGCGCGAGCAGGTCGAACGCCACGAACGACGCCGGGGTCTGCTCGGACAGCAGCTTGATCCGGGACGCGGCCGGGTGGATGCGCTGCTGCAGCGTGTCGAAGTCGAGCCGGGAACCGCGCGGCATGACGATCTCGCCGTCCACCACGCAGCGCTCCGGCAGCTCCCGCTTCACCGCCTCCACCAGCTCGGGGAAGTACCGGGTGAGCGGCTTCTCGCCGCGGCTCGACAGCTCCACCTCGTCGCCGTCCCGGAAGACGATGCAGCGGAAGCCGTCCCACTTCGGCTCGTACAGCAGGTCGCCCTGGGGCATGGTCTTGACCGCCTTGGCCAGCATCGGCGAGAACGGCGGACTGATCGGCAGCTCCATGCCCCCATCTTGCGCCCGGCCACCGACAGTATGCGGGCCCGGGGTCCGATAACGTGCGGCTCATGCGCCGCCTGCTGCCGGAACCCGCGATCGACGGCGCCGACCCCTACGCCGAGTACGGCGACGCGCCCGGGCTGCGCGTCGGCATGGTGATGAGCGCGGACGGCTCGGTCACCGACGCCGAGGGCTGGACGGACGGGCTCGGCGGGGCGGCCGACTTCCGGGTGTTCCGCACCCTGCGGGCGCTCGCCGACGCGATCCTCGTCGGCGCCGGGACCGTCCGGACGGGACGGCTCGGCCCCGCGCGGCTCCGCTCCGACCTGCGCGCGCGCCGGGGCGGCCCGCCCGCGCCCATCGTGGTCGTGAGCCGTTCGCTCGGCTTCGACTGGACGCTCCCGCTGTTCACCGAGGCCGAGACCCCGACCGTGGTCGTCACCACCGAGCGTGCGCGCGCGCACGTCCCGTCCGGGATCCGCGTGATCGCCGCCGGAGAGGACGACGTCGACCTGCCGGAGGCCGTCCGGCTCCTGCACGCCGAGCTGGGGCCGCGCCTGCTCTGCGAGGGCGGGCCCGGCCTCGCCACCGCGCTGCTCCGCGCGTCGCTGGTCGACGAGCTGTGCCTCAACATCGCCCCCGCGCTGCACGGCCCGCGCACGCCGCTGCTCGCCGCGCTGCCCGCCGAGATCCCGCTGGAGCCGGCGGCGCTGTACCTGGACGAGGGCGTGCTGTTCGTCCGCTACCGGGTGGCGCGGGTGTAGCGGAGGAAGAGGTAGTCCTCGTCGGTGAGGGCGTCCGCGAGCCGCCAGCGCGCCGGGTCGGGCACGCTCGGGCCGTCGAGGATCCGCAGCGCGTCGCCGCCGAGCAGCATCGGGCTGAGCGTCAGGCACAGCTCGTCGAGGAGGCCGGCGGCGGCGATCTGGCCGAGGACGGCGGGGCCGCCCTCGCACAGCAGCCGCCGGTGGCCGCGCGCGGCGAGCGCCCGGAACGCGACGCCGAAGTCGAGGGCCCGCTCCCCGGCGATGATCACGTCGGCGTGCGCGCGGGCCGTCCGCAGCCGGTCCGGGTCGGCGTCCGCGCAGGTCAGCACGATCGTCGGGACGGGCGCCTCGGTGAACACCGGGCCGTCGAAGTCCAGGCCGAGGGAGCGGGAGACGATCACGAGCGGCGGCACCGGCGGACGTCCGTCCCGCACGCCGTCCCACTCGGGGACGGGCCGGACCGGCCCGTAGCCCTCGGCGCGGACGGTCCCCGCGCCGACGACGACCGCGTCGGCGAGGCCGCGCAGCAGCAGGAACAGCCGCCGGTCGGCCGCGTTGCCGAGGCCGCCGCTGCGCTCGTCGCGCTGGGCGGCGCCGTCGAGGCCGGCGACCATGTTGGCGCGCAGCCACATCCCCCCGGGCGGGGGATCGGCCGGGTAGGCGTACCGCTCGGCGAGGTCGGCGGGCTCGGCAGAAGACGTCAGTGGCCGCATAGGGATCTCACGGTAGTACACGGTCGCGAGCGGCAATCTGTGCGAATTCCTCATTTCCGCGTCATGCGGGGGCGACACTGCCGTCGGGGACATGAGAATCTCAGAAAGGAGCAGGGGGTGGAGTTCGCCGCGCTCGCAGCATGGGTCCTCGCCGCACTCGCGGGCGGGTACCTACTGATCACCTGGTTCGCGAACGGGGGGCTCGCGACCAAGGTGACGCGCTTCCCGCGACTCGCCGTCGCGGGGCATCCGCTGGCCGCCGGAGGCGGCCTCGCGCTCTGGATCGGGCACCTGGCCACCGGGGACCCGGTCTACGCCTGGTGGGCGTTCGCCGCGCTCATCGTCGTCGTCATGCAGGGCTTCCTGCTGTTCACCCGCTGGCTCGTCGGCCGGGGCAGGCACGCGCGCGGCGCGGAGCAGGCGTTCCCGGCGGCGGCCGTGGCCGTGCACGGCGCGGTGGCCGTCGCGACGGTCGTCCTGGTGTTCCTGACCGCGATGGAGGTGACCGCCGCGCCCTGACCCCTCGCCCCGGCTAGACGCGCCGCAGCACCGACAGGGACCGGTCGGCGATCTTCAGGGTCGCGCGGGCCTTGGCGAGCGGACGCTCCCCGACCCCGCCGGGCTCGGCGGTGTCCAGCGTGGGGGCCCACCGTTCGCCGTACTCGGCCCTCGGGAGGGTGAACTCCTGCGGGTCGGGACCGGCGTTGATCAGCAGGAGGAACGAGTCGTCCCGGACCCGGCGCCCGCGCCGGTCGGGTTCGGTGATGGCGTCGCCGTTGAGGAACACCCCGAGGCACTTCGCGAACCCGACGTTCCAGTCCTGGTCGGTCATGATCTCCCCGGCGGGGGTGAGCCAGGCGATGTCGGCGGCGGCGCCCGTCCCGGTCCCGGTGAAGAACCGGCGGCGCCGGAACACCGGGTGGTCGCGGCGCAGGCGCGACAGGGACCGGACGAACGCGACGTCCTCGGCGTCGTCCCAGTGCACCCACGCGAGCTCGTTGTCCTGGCAGTAGGCGTTGTTGTTGCCCCGCTGGGTGCGGCCCAGCTCGTCGCCGTGCGACAGCATCGGCACGCCCTGCGACAGGAACAGCGTGGCCAGGAAGTTGCGCTTCTGCCGGGCCCGCAGCCGCCGGACGGCCGGGTCTCGCGCGGGCCCCTCGTGCCCGCAGTTCCACGAGCGGTTGTCGTCGGTGCCGTCCCGGTTGTCCTCGCCGTTCGCCTCGTTGTGCTTGTGGTCGTACGAGACGAGGTCGTGCAGCGTGAACCCGTCGTGGCACGTCACGAAGTTGACGGACGCGAACGGGCGCCGCGCGCTGTGCTCGTACAGGTCGGACGAACCGGTCAGCCGGGACGCGAACTCCGGCATCGTCGCGTACGAGCCGCGCCAGAAGTCGCGGACGGTGTCGCGGTACTTGCCGTTCCACTCGGTCCACAGCGGCGGGAAGTTCCCCACCTGGTAGCCGCCCTCGCCCACGTCCCACGGTTCGGCGATCAGCTTCACCTGCGAGACGACCGGGTCCTGCTGGACGAGGTCGAAGAACGCGGCGAGCCGGTCGACGTCGTGCAGCTCGCGGGCCAGCGCGGAAGCGAGGTCGAAGCGGAACCCGTCCACGTGCATGTCCAGGATCCAGTACCGCAGCGAGTCCATGATGAGCTGCAGGGCGTGCGGGCTCCGCACGTTCAGCGAGTTCCCGCAGCCGGTGTAGTCGAGGTGGTAGCGCTTGTCGTCGTCGCGCAGCCGGTAGTAGGACGCGTTGTCGATCCCGCGGAACGACAGCGTGGGCCCCAGGTGGTCGCCCTCGGCGGTGTGGTTGTAGACGACGTCCAGGATCACCTCGATGCCCGCCTCGTGCAGGGCGCGGACCATCGCCTTGAACTCCAGCACCTGCTCGCCGTGCTGCCCGGACGAGCTGTAGGAGTTGTGCGGCGCGAGGAACCCGATCGTGTTGTAGCCCCAGTAGTTGTCGAGGCCCCGCGCGACCAGCGCGTGCTCGGGCACCGACTGGTGCACCGGCATCAGCTCGACGGCCGTCACGCCGAGGTCGAGCAGATGGTCGATCATCACCGGGTGCGCCAGCCCCGCGTACGTCCCGCGCTGCTCCTCCGGGATCCCCGGGTGCAGCCGCGTCAGGCCCTTGACGTGCGCCTCGTAGATGACGCTCTCGTGGTACGGGACGCGCGGCGGCCGGTCGTCGCCCCAGTCGAAGAACGGGTTCACCACCACGTTCTTCGGCATGTAGGGGGCGCTGTCGTCCTCGTTGAGGACGTCCGGGTCGGTGAAGCGGTACGAGAACAGCGACTCGTGCCACCGCACGTTGCCCTCGACGGCCTTCCCGTACGGGTCCAGCAGCAGCTTCGCCGGGTTGCAGCGGTGCCCCTCGCGCGGGTCGAACGGCCCGTGCACCCGGTACCCGTACCGGCGTCCGGGGCCGACGCCCGGCAGGTACCCGTGCCAGACGAACCCGTCCACCTCGGGCAGCTCGTACCGCGTCTCGCGGCCCCGCTCGTCGAACAGGCACAGCTCGACCCGCCGCGCCACCTCCGAGAACAGTGCGAAGTTGGTGCCCGTGCCGTCCCAGGTGGCGCCCAGCGGGTACGGATCCCCGGGCCAGACCTCCAGCATGCTCTCCCACTCCCCGCCGTCTCGTCCCGGCCGTCTCGTCCCGCGCGCCACCGCGCAGCCGATTCTGACCTACCCGTGTCCGCCCCGCCCGCCACCGCCCGATATCAGAGTGTCATCCTGCCGGAGTGTCCCCGAGCAGCGCGGTCAGAGCGCGTCCGTGCAGTTCCCGTGTTCGCTGGACGATCTCGGCGTGCAGCGCGGCCTTCTCATCGATGGCGTCGAGCAACTCGCAGATCTCTTGCTGCCGCTCCGGCGGCGGCAGCGGCACGGGGAGTCTCCGGAGCTGCTGCACGCTGATGGTGGGCATGACGCTGCCGGACGCCCTGCGCACCACCCAGTCGACCGCCTGAGGGTGGTTCAGATAATGCAGAAGATAGCCGGGGCGCACGTCGGGTCCCGGGCGCAGCAGCAGGCAGCCGCCCCCGAGCACCCACCCCTCGTGAGCGGTGCTCACGAGGGCGGCACGATTGATCGCTCCCGTGCGGACACAGACGATATCGCCGGAACGCAGCCGGTACTGAGGAGACGTCTCGACGAACCGGTGAGAGGCGTACTGCAGATCCTTCTCGTGGATGCGACGGTCTTTGATCTGCTTGGCGGTCACGAGGGGGACCCCGTCGCCGGCCCCCGAGGCGATCCGGGGCGGGCCCATCCGGATCAGGCACAGTTCACCGAGCGGGCGGGTAACCCCATCCGGTGCGCCGTGGCCGCCCGCATTCCTCGCCGCCGTCGGAAGCCGCCGGAAGATCTCCGAGTCGAGGTGGGCGATCCGCCGCCGGATCCGCTCGATGGCCTCGCCGTTGACCAGGTGGTCGGCGTGCTCGCGGTCGGCGGGACCGCCCTTCCGCGCGCCGACGAGCGCGGGCGGATGGAGCCGGTAATCGGCATCGTGCAGCTCGACCACCGAACAAGCACGAGCCGGAACGCTCCACTTCGTTCGGTGACCCGCCCGCCAGGCACGGTACGTGTCGACGATCTCGCCGAAGTCGACCGGGGCGACGTCGCCGGCGTCGATGAGCAGAACGTCCGATCCTGGTCTGCGTCCCTTCTCCAGAAGCCATACGGTGACGGCGATGCCGGTGTTCGGGAACAGGGCCCGGGGGAGAAGGATCACGCCGGAGACGACGCCGTCCTTGACCATCGCCTCCCGGATCTTTTGCTCCCGGCCTCCCCGGAAGGTGGTGCCGGGGGCCATGACCACCGCGGCGCGGCCTCGCGGGGACAGCGACCCGGCGACGAGCTGGAGCCAGGCGAAGTCCGCGTTGCGTTCGGGAGGAACGCCGTACGGCCACCTACCGGATGAGGATGAGCCGGACGCCGTCCAGTCCCGCACGGCGAAGGGGGGATTGGAGACGACACGATCGAACGCGGCCGCGGAGTCGGGGCCGCTTCGCAAGCGGCCGAGGGCGTCCGGGGCGAGGTCGGCTCGGAGACCGTGGAAGGCGAGGTTGAGCCCTGCTCGCAGAAGCGGCCGCGGCGAGAGAGCGCTTCCGCTCAGGACGGGGGCGGAACCGGGGGGCGAAAGAGCGGCGGCCGCGACCAGCAGGTCACCGGTGCCGCAGCAAGGGTCGTGGACGCGCTCTCCGGGGCCGGGCTCGACAAGGCGCGCGACGAGGTCGGCGACCGGCGCCGGGGTATGGAACTCGCCGCCGCGATGCCCCTCCCAGGCGGCGATCCGCTCCAGCAACTCGGTGGCGACATCGCTCGCCACCGTCCTGTCGCTCAGTTCGGTTTCCCTGTCGAGGAGTTCGATCAGTGCGAGGAGTTCCCGGGGGCCGATGAAAGGGCTCTCCGCCCAACGCCGCGGTTCCCACAGCATGCGCAGGAGTACCGGATCGCCGGCCAGCCGTTCGTGGAGGCCGTGTTCCAGGTCGTTCACGGACACCGGGCGATGCCCCCGCCACCGTTCCACGAGGCCGTCCCACCCGTGCGGGTCGGCCGACCGCAAGTAGAGCAGCGTCAGAAGAACGTCCACGTGGGCGGCCGGGTCGCCGAGGGTGCGCAGCGGCCTCGTCCATTCCATGAGCCGCGCCGTGATCTCGCGACCCGCCCGCTCGTCGCGCGCTGCCCGGTCGTGGCGGCGCGGTCGTCCGGAGCGATGCGGAGAACGGGGGCCGGCCTGGGGCTCGGCGGGCGGGCCGTCCGCTGCGCCGCCCCGGCCCGGGCGTGCGAAGGTCGCGCGGAAGCGGTCGCCGAACGTGGTGCCGCTCGGCTCGTCCGGCCGGACGTTGCCGGCGGGGATCATCCGCGAGTCCAGCCAGTCGGCGACCTGAGCGGCATCGAACAACTCTCCGGGGGAGTGCCGGACCGGGGCGGGGAAGTTCGCGTGCCGCCGCCTCCAGTTGGAGACGGCCGGACGCCGCACCCCGGTCCGCTGCGCGATGTCGCTCATCGATACGAGCGTGCCCGCCTCGATCATGCTCGACTCCGTCAGAAGCTCGACCGGCCGTCGCCGCCGCAGACGTCGCCCCTGCGGGCGAGCACGGCGGGCACGCGGTCGAGCCGCTGCACGTTCTTGGCGAGATCCTGCTCGATGTATCCCATGAGTCGGTAGACCGTCAGATGGTCCTCATCGAGTTCACGGTGGTGGATCGGCTCGTAGTGCATGATCCGGTTGCGGAAGAGGACCATCGAAAGGAACTCCCTGTGGAGCACGTTGCGCCGGCCGGAGTAACCGGTGAAGGCGCGGTGCAGCGTCGGCACCCAGAAGTTCCGGTCGTTTCGGCGGCTGAACAGTTCGACCCAGAAGCCGAAGGTCAGTTCGGCCACCACGTCGTCGGGCACCAGCGTACGGGAGCCCTCCCTGGTCAGTTTGCGACGCGCCTTCTCCTTCGCTCGGTCCACCTTCCGGAGGCTTTCGGCTCCGAGCGGTGCGGCGGTCCACCATGCGTCGCGGTCGTACCGCTCGCGGAGCCGTTCGTGCAGAGCGTTGCGAAGCACGATCTCCAGGCAGTGAAGAGGGCCGTAGAAAGCGGACGAAACCTCCACGTTCCACCAGTAGAGCCGCATGGCGGCGTCCACGTCACCGTTCACGGCGCTGAGGTAGGGGGCAAAACGGGCCGGGGAGAGCGCTCGGTGGAGCCAGATCGGGGGTCGGCTGTTCACGGCTGCCCTTTCGCCTCATGAGCATGGAACGGAATGGTGCTACACTTGCGGGCGGAAGCCCCGGGTCCGCCTCTGCATCGCATGCCGCCCGGGGCACAGCTTTGTCCGCCGCCGTCCTGACGCGCAGGCCGGCGGCCGCGATCTGCCTTGGTGATCTCACCGTAGCCTCGGCGCGCCACCGAATGCAACTGCATTGGCAATGCTGTGTTTTGTTAACCCTCGCCCGTCCCAGGGAGGCGCCAGACGGTTTCGTCGTCGGCGGTCTCGGCGGTGGGGTGCAGGCCGAGCCGGGCGGCGACGGCGGCGGACGGCCGGTTCGCGGGGTGGATCAGCGCGACGACCTCGTCGACGCCGCGGTCGCGGAGCCAGCCGAGCAGGGCGCGGGCGGCCTCGGTCGCGAACCCGAACCCCTGGTAGGGCATGCCGATCACCCACGCGACCGACGCGACCGTGGCGGGCGGCGCCGGGGTGACCGTCGAGCCCGACGCGGACGGCGCGACGGTGTAGCGGCCCGGCGCCGGACGCACCGTCGCCTGGACGTAGCCGACGGCGCGGCCGTCGCGGACGCGGCGGACGATCCAGTACAGCCAGTACTCCTGGTGGAACGGGGCCGGGCCGGCGGCCAGCCGCGCATAGCGGTCGCGGAGCTCGTCGCGGGTCGGGGGCTCGCCGCCGATGTAGCGGTGCAGGCGGCGGTCGTCCAGGACGGGGGCCATCTCGTCGGCGTGGTGCGGCGCCGGCGGCTCCAGCACGAGCCGCTGCGTCCGGATGGTCTCCGCGATCGGCCCGTACACCCGGCGATCCTACGTCACGCCCCGTGCCCGCTCAGAGCCGTCGGGTCCACACGCCGGGGGAGTGCTGGCCGGGGGACAGCCACAGCCAGGGCTGCGAGCGCCGGAACGGAAGGTCGGTGCCGGGCTGCCAGGGGAACAGGCCGTCGGCGTTCGGCCACAGGACCTGCAGGAACGGCGGCGGCGTCCGCCGGTAGAACGCGACGGCGCCGTGCAGCAGCGGCTCGTACCAGCGGTGGTCGACGGTGCGGATCCCGGCGGGCCCGTCCCGGACGACGCCGTCGCGGCGCTCGCCGTCGGCGGGCGGGCGGCCCTCGGCGGACCGCCGGCCGAGCAGGTCCAGCGACTCCTCCATCTCGTACACGTCGCCGCCGAACATGGCCAGTTCGGGCACCCGGTGGGTGTGCCACAGCCCGATCGTGTACGCCCAGCCGGGGCCGATGTCGTCCGCGTGGTGCAGCACGACGCTCCACCCGTACTGGGTGATGTGGACCATCGTGCGGAGGAGGAAGTTGTCCAGCCGGTCGCGGTCGCCGTAGTCGTGGCAGAGCAAGCACGCGCAGGGGGGCGGACCGTCGGACATGCCGCAAGCTTACGGCGACCCGCGGACGCCGCGGGCGGCGAGCCGTTTGAACCGCGCGCACGGAGGAACAGCACCCTACGGCCGCCGATGATCATGCGCCGCGGCCCGCCGACACGTGGGAGCATCCTGTGACCTCTGCCGTCATGCCCGAACCCCGCGCCGCCGACGCGGCGCCCGACCGCGGCATCGACGCCGCGGTCGCCGAGGTGGTCGCCCCGAACGCCGCCGCGGTGGACGAGTCCGGGGCGTTCCCCCGCGAGGGCGTGGCGGCGCTCGCCGCCGCGGGCGCCCTCGGCCTGCTGAGCGCCCCGGAGGCGGGCGGCGCGGGGCGCGGCCTCGCGGACGCCGCCCGGGTCGTCGAGCGGATCGCCGGGGCGTGCGGGTCCACGGCGATGGTCGTCCTCATGCACTACGCGGCGACCGCGGTGCTCGAGGCGCACGGACCGGACGACGTCCGCCGCGCGATCGCCGCGGGCGAGCACCTCACCACCCTCGCGTTCTCCGAGACCGGGTCGCGCAGCCACTTCTGGGCGCCGCTCGGCACCGCGTCCCCCGCGGGCCCGGACGTCCGGCTGGACGCCCGCAAGAGCTTCGTCACCTCCGCCGGGGAGGCCGACGGGTACGTGTGGTCGAGCCGCCCGCTGTCCGCGGAGGGCCCGATGACGCTGTGGCACGTGCCGTCCGGCGCGTCCGGTCTGGCCGTCGCCGGGCCGTTCGACGGGCTGGGCCTGCGCGGCAACGCGTCGAGCCCGGTCACCGCCGACGGCGTCCGGGTCCCGCACGGCGCGATGCTGGGCGCGGACGGCGCCGGGCTCGACATCGCGCTCGGCACGGCGCTCCCGGCGTTCCTCGTGCTCGGCGGGGCGTTCTCGCTCGGCGTCATGGAGGCGCTGATGGACGCCGCCCGCGACCGCATGACCGGCACCCGCTACGAGCACCTCGGGCGGACCCCCGCGGACGACCCCGGGGCCCGCGCCGCCTACGCCCGGCTCCGCATCCGGGTCGACGGGGCCCGCGCGTTCCTGCGCGACACCCTCGACGCGCTCGGCACCGGACGCGCGGACGCGACGCTGCGGGTCCTGCAGGTCAAGGCCGTCGCGGGGGAGGCGGCCGCGGAGGTCGCCGACGGGGTGCTGCGGCTGTGCGGCGGGTCGGCGTTCGTCCGCGGCACGCCCGTCGAGCGCCGCTTCCGGGACGCGCTCGCCTCCCGCGTCATGGCGCCGACGACCGAGGCGCTGCACGACTTCGTCGCCCGGGCGGGCCTCGGCCTGCCGCTGTTCGGAGAGGAGACCCGATGCTGCTGATGGGGGCGGTCGCCTACGACCCGAAGGTCGTGACGATCTGGACCGGGTTCCGGGCGTGGCTCGCCGCGCGCGGGTTCGCGTTCGACTTCGTCCTGTACTCGAACTACGAGCGGCAGGTCGAGGACCTGGCCCTCGGCCGGATCCACGCGGCGTGGAACTCGCCGCTCGCCTGGATCCGGGCCCGCCGCCTCGCCGAGGCCCGCGGCCGCCGCGTGCGCCCGCTCGTCATGCGGGACACCGACCGCGACCTCACCTCGGTGGTCGTCGTGCGCGAGGGCTCGCCGTTCGCGTCCGTCGCCGACCTGCGGGGCGAGACCGTCGCGGTCGGCGCCGCCGACTCGCCGCAGGCCACGCTGCTGCCGCTGTCGCACCTGCGGGCGCACGGCCTGATCCCTGGGGCGGACGTCGACGTCCGCCGGTTCGACACCGGCGCGGGCCTGCACGGCGACGACATCGGCGGGGAGCGGGACGCGGCCCGGGCGCTGGCGTCCGGGGAGGTCGCCGCCGCCTGCATGGTCGACGCGAACCACCTCCTGTTCGGCACCGAGGGCGTCCTGCCGCCCGGAGGCACCCGGGTGCTCGCGCAGACGCCGCCCTACGACCACTGCAACTTGACGGTGTCCGACTCGGTGCCGGAGCGGGCCGCGGAGCGGTTCGCCGGGCTGCTGCTGTCGATGAGCTTCGCCGACCCGGACGCCCGCCCGCTGCTCGACCTCGAAGGGCTCAAGGCATGGCAGGACGGCCGCGACGACGGCTACGCGGCGCTGGAGCGGGCCGTCGACGAGACCGGCTTCTACGACGCGGACGGACGGGTGACCGCGCGCGGCTACACCCCGTGAGGGCTCTCGACCTGGGCGGACTCGGCTTCGAGCGCGGCGCGCACCTGCTCGTCCGGCGCGCCCTGTCCGGTCTCGCGCCCGGGGAGGAACTGGCCGTCGCGGGCACCGACCCGGCCCTGACCGTCCACCTGGCCGCCTGGTGCCGCGCCGAAGGCCACCGCTTCGCCCCGCCGGAGGACCCGGCCGCCACCCCCGTCCGGGGCCGGATCGTCCGGGGCCGGGCGGACCTCGACCGGTGGGCGGGCGCCGAGCGGGCGGGCGCACCGGCGCCCGGCGGCGTCGCGCGGCGCCCCGACCCCCGCTGGGGGCTCGCGGCGCGCGGGGCGCTCGTCGAACCGGGCGGCCCCCCGCTCGGCAGCGACCTGGCCGACCGCGACGTCGTGTGGGCCGACGTCGCCCCCCGCCTCTACGCGCACGCCGCGTCCGCCCAGTGGGACCCCGCGGCGGCCGTCCCGTGGGACGCCGAGTTCGACGTCCCGGCCGAGGTCGAGCGGGCGGTCGTCCAGGTGATGACGTACCTGGTCGAGAACGAGCAGGCGGCGCTGGTCGTCCCGGCGCGGCTGCTCGCCCGCGTCCACCCGCACTTCCGGGAGGTCCTGCAGCTGCTGGCCGTCCAGGCGGCCGACGAGGCGCGGCACGTGGAGGTGTTCACCCGGCGGGCGCTGCTGCGCGGCGGGGAGATGGGCACGTCCTCGGCGGGCGGCCGCGCGTCGCTCGCGACGCTGCTCGCGGAACCGGACTTCTCGCTCGCCTCGTTCCTGCTGTCGGTCCTCGGCGAGGGCGCGTTCCTCAACCTGCTGTCGTTCCTCGACCGGCACGCGCCCGACCCCGTCACCCGCGCGGCCGTCCGGCTGGCCCGGCAGGACGAGGCGCGGCACGTCGCGTTCGGCGTCGCCCACCTGGAGCACCGCGCGAGGCTCGACCCGGGGCTGCGCGGCCGGCTGCGCGGCGCCGTCGAGCGGCGCCACGACGCGCTGCGCGACACGGCCGGGCTGAACGCGGACGTGTTCGACGCGCTCGTCGTCCTCGCGGCGGGGGAGTGGACGCCCGCCGCGGTCGCGTCCGGTCACCGCGCGGTGCGGCGGCTCCGGGAGGAGATGGACGAGGGGCGGCGGCACCGGCTGGAACGCCTCGGCTTCCCGCCGGACGAGGCGGCGGAGCTGTCCGCCCTCCACACCCGCAACTTCATGTAGTCACCGATCGGCGGCGAGCACCGCCGCGAGCCCCTCCTGCAGGTCTTCGACGAAATACTCGGGGACCTCCAGCGACGGGAAATGCCCGCCCTTCCCGGGGCGGTTCCATCGGACGATCCGCCGGTACCGCTCCTGTGCCCAGGGGCGCGGGCACTTCTCGACGTCGCGGGGGTACATGGTGAGCGCCGACGGGACGTCCACGCGGAGTTCGGGATCGAGCGAGTTGTGGCTCTCGTAGTAGATGCGGGCCGCCGATGCGCCGGTCCGCGTCAGCCAGTAGAGGGTGACGTCGTCGAGAACGCGGTCCTTGGAGATCGTCTCGAACGGGCTGTCCTCGGTGTCCGACCACTCGGCGAACTTGTCGAGGATCCAGGCGAGCAGCCCGACCGGCGAGTCGACGAGCGAGTAGCCGATGGTCTGCGGTCGGGCCGCCTGCTGCTTCGCGTATCCCGCGCGGTGGCTCCAGAAATCGCGGGTCTCGTCGATCCACGCGCGCTCGTCCGCCGTCAGCCCGTCCGTCGGCAACCCGGGCGGCGCCTCCGCGAACGTCGTGTGGATGCCGATGACGTGCGCGGGGAACCGGCCGCCGAGGACCGTGGTGATGTTGCCTCCCCAGTCGCCGCCGTGGGCCGCGAACCTGCCGTAGCCGAGCCTTTCCATCAGCTCCACCCAGGCGGCCGCGATCTTCTCGGTCCCCCAACCGGTGGAGGCCGGCTTGTCGCTGTACCCGAACCCCGGCAGCGACGGGACCACGACGTGGAACGCCGGCGTGTCCGCGTCCTTCGGGGCCGCCAGCTCGTCCACCACATCGATGAACCGGACGATGCTGTCCGGCCAGCCGTGCGTCAGGATCAGCGGTACGGCGTCGGGGCGGGCGGACCGGCGGTGCAGGAAGTGGATCCCCAGACCATCGATGGTCGTGCGGAACTGGCCGACGCGGCCGAGGCGTTCTTCGAACGACCGCCAGTCGTACCCGGTGCGCCAGTAGTCGACGACGTCGACGAGGTCGGCCAGGGGGACGCCCTGGTCCCATCGGCGGGGGCCGGGCGCGGCGCGATGGACCGTCTCGGCCTCCGGCAGCCGCGCCGCGGCCAGCCGCGCGCGCAGATCGTCGAGGTCGGCGTCGCTCGCGCGGGTCTCGAACGCTCTCACATCGCCGGTCGGACGGGGCATGCGACCTCCTGGTCATCGGGGGAACGCGGTCAGCGGGCCGCGAAGAAGCCGTCGAGGGCGGCGGCGCCGGGAGCGTCTTCGGCCACCCGGAGTCGATGCCGTGCCCGCGGACGTCGTCGGCCCACGCGCGCCAGATGCCGAGCGGGTCACCGTACAGCTCCTCGAGGTCGTCGCGCAGCGACCACAAGATCAGCGTAGGGCACCGCAGGCGGACGCCGGCGGCTGAGGGCGGGCTCAGACGCGGATCCCTCGCCCGATCTCGGTCGAGGAGGCCGGACTCCTTCGCGCGGCGCCGCGCCCGGGCATCCACCAGTTGCCCTTGCCGAACAGTTCCATCACGGCGGGGACGAGGACGAGCCGGACGATGGTGGCGTCGATGAGCACGGCGACGGCCATGCCCAAGCCTCCTTGCTTGACCGCGAGGTCGGGGCCGAGCAGGGAGGTGGTGAAGACGGCGATCATGATGGCGGCCGCGGCCGTGATGACCTTGGCGGTCCGCGCCAGTCCCCGGGCGACGGCCTCACGGGTGTCGCCCGTCCGCTCGTACTCCTCCCGCACCCGCGAGATCAGGAAGACCTGGTAGTCCATCGACAGCCCGAACAGGACCGGGAACATCATCATCGGCACCCAGGTTGTGACCGGCATGGCGGCGGGGAAACCGAGGGCGGGGCCGAGCCATCCCCACTGCACGACCGCGACCACCACGCCGTAGGCGGCACCGATCGACAGCAGGTTCATCACCGCGGCCTGCAGCGCGATCGTGACCGACCGGACCAGTGCGGTGAGCAGCACCATGGACATCGCGATGACGACCGCGATCATCAGGGGCAGGCGTGAGCCGGCCTCGTCGGCGGCGTCGATGGTGGCGGCGTTCGGTCCGCCGACGAGGACCTGGTCGCCGCCGGGTGTCCGGGGCAGCACCTCGTTGCGCAGTTCGTGCACCAGGTCGGTGGTGGCCTCGTCCTGGTATCCGGTCGTGGGGAAGGCCATGAAGGTGGCGGCCCGCCCGTCCTCGCCGGCCCGGGGCGGTGTGGTGTGCGCGATGCCGCCGGTCTTGCCGACCGCGTCGACGACGGGACGCAGGTCGGCGTCCTCGGCGTCCGTTTCGGTGACGAAGACCAGGGGTGCGCCGTAGCCGGGGCCGAAGCCTTCGGAGAGGATCTCGTGCGAGATGTAGCTGCTCCTGTCGCGGGGCTGGACGCTGGCGTCGGGCTGGCTCAACCGCATCGACAGCGTGGGTGCGGCCAGCACCAGCAGGCTCGCGCCGGCGAGGAGGGCGGCGGTCAGCGGCCTGCGCTGCACCACGCCGGCCCAGCGCTCGGCGAGCGTGCGCCGCTTCCGGGACGGTGCGCCGGCGTCCTTGTCCCGGCGGGACGGGCGACGGGGGAGGCGCAGGGAGTTGATCTTGTGTCCGGTGAAGCCGAGGAAGGCGGGGAGCAGCGTCACCGCGGCGATCATGGTGATCAGCACGGTGATCGACGTGGCGACGGCCACCCCGGTCATCAGGCGCTGTCCCATGACGAGCAGGCCCAGCAACGCGATGACGACGGTCGTGCCGGCGAACAGCACCGCGCGGCCGGCGGTGGCGATGGCCTTCACCGCGGCGCCCTCGGGTCCGTCGCCGTCCCGGAGGGCGTCCTTGTAGCGGGTCACGATGAACAGGGCGTAGTCGATGCCGACGCCGAGGCCGATCATCGCACCGAAGATCGCGGTGAAGTCCGGTGCGGGGACCGCGTGCCCCAGCAGCTTCGTCAGCGCGAGACCGGCCGCGATCGCCATGAGCGCGGTCACGATCGGCAGGCCCATCGCCACCAGTGACCCGAAGGCGATGAACAGGATCACCGCTGCGGCCGCGATGCCGACGCTTTCGGCCGAACCCTGCGGCGGTGTCTCGGCCTTCTCGGCCATGTAACCGCCCAGCCCCATCGTGACGCCGTTGCCGGAGGCGTCCTTGACGACGTCGACCAAGGGTTTGACCTGGGACTTTTCTACGTCCTGGTCGCTCAGCGGGATGGTCGTGCGGGCGATGCGGCGGTCCTCGGTCACCAGGTCCTCGTCCCGGTACGGGGAGACCACGGGTCCGGTGACGGGCGAGGCGGCGAGATGCGCGATGATCCCGTCGATCTTCTGCCGGGCGGCGGGATCGTCGATCCCCTTCTCGGCCTTGATCGCGAGGGTCAGCGTGTCCCCTTGCCGCTCCGGGAAATGCTTCTCGATCAGCTTCTGCGCCTTGGCCGACTGCGAGTCTCCCCCGGAGAAATCGTTGTCGGGGGCGGCGCCGTAGCCGAAGCCGGCGAACGCCACGGCGATGACGCCGGCGACCCAGACGAGAAGAACCAGGCGGCGGCGCCGAAAGCAGAACCGGGCCGGCGCCGCGAGACCGCCGTCCGTTCGGGGAGTCTCGGCCGCCGTCATCGTGTTCTCCGGTCCTTCCTCCGGCTCCGTGGGATCCGAGGACCGGATGCGGTTTGGGGACGGGTGATCGCTCATGGCGGCGATCGTCGCGCCGCCGGGGCAGCCGTCGCGTCGGTCAGCGGACGGCGGCATGTGCGCGATCGGACGTACGGCGCTCGGACCGCGCTACGCCCGCCGGAGTACGGAGTCGCGCATCTGAGCGCAGCGGCGCCCGCGCGACATCTCAGTAGGATCCCGACATGGAACGCCGCACCGGGTCGTTCTCCTTGCGTGTGGTCACGCACGACACGCTGCTCGCGCTCTTCGTGACCGTGATGCAGGTTCAGGGAACGGTCACCCGCGTCCACGAAGGAGCCACGCGCCCGCTCACCGACCTGGGAAACCTCGGGTACGCGCTGCTGATGGTGAGCGGGCTGGCCGTGGCCGTCCGCCGCCGGTGGCCGGCGCCGGTGTTCGCCACCGCCGCTCTCGCCAGCCTCGCCTACTACGCGCTCGACTTCCCGGACGGGCCCGGCTGGCTCGGGCTCTTCGTCTCCCTGTACACCCTCACGGCCTACGGCGACGGCCGCCGCTCCCTGGTGACCGCAGGGGCGGGTATCGCCGTCCTGACCGCCGTATGGCTGTACACCGCGGCCGACATCGAGCCGCGCGCCGCCATCGGCTGGGTGTTCTTCCGCATCGGCGCGTCCATCATGAGCGCGGCTCTCGGCGAGTCCGTACGGTCGCGCCGGGTGATCGCGGCCGAAGCCCAGGCGCGCGCCGAACTGGCCGAACGGACCCGCGAGGAGGTGGCACGCGCGCGGGTCGACGCCGAGCGGCTCCGCATCGCCCGCGAGGTCCACGACACCGTCGCGCACGCGATCGCCGTCATCAACGTGCAGTCCGGGGTCACCGCCCACGTGCTCGACAAGCGGCCGGAACGGGCGCGCGACGCGTTGCGGGCCATCGAGCAGACCAGTTCCCGGGCACTGCAGGAGATGCGGGCCATCCTCGGCGTGCTCCGTGACGAGGACGGCGGCCGCACACCCAACCCCGGTCTGGAACAGGTCGGCGAACTCGCGGCCAAGGCGCGCGAAGCCGGTTTGGACGTCACCGTCGAGTCGGCCCCGCCCGCGGCGCCGCTGCCCGGCACCGTGGACAGTGCCGCCTACCGGATCCTGCAAGAGTCGATCACCAATGTGATCCGGCACGTCGGCCCCACCCGGGTGACGGTCGCACTGAACCCGGGAGCCGACCTTCTGGAGATCCGCGTGACCGATGAGGGCCGCAGGACCGGATCCTGGGACGACGCCGCGGACCGCCCGTCCGGCGGCGCGAACGGCCCGGCCGAGCCGGGCCGGGGAATCCTCGGCATGCGCGAGCGCTGCCGCCTGCTCGGCGGCGAGTTCGAGGCCGAGCCCACGCCGGGCGGAGGGTTCCGGGTGACGGCCCGGTTGCCCCTCGCGCCGACGGGACCGCGGCGGTGAACGCGTTCTCCGCGTCGCCGCCCACCGACCCGATCAAGGTGCTGATCGCCGACGACGAAGGGCTTGTGCGATCGGGGTTCAGGCTGCTCATCGACGTCGAGGACGACATCACCGTGGTCGCGGAGGCCGCCGACGGCGCCCGAGCCGTCGAACTGGCCCGCGCCACCCGCCCCGACGTCGTCCTCATGGACATCCGCATGCCGCGACTCGACGGGATCCGGGCCACGGCCCAGATCACCGGGATGCGCGGGCTCGACGACGTCCGGATCCTCATCCTCACCACCTACGACACCGACGCCAACGTCTTCGAGGCTCTGCAGGCCGGGGCGAGCGGCTTCCTCCTCAAGGACGCCGGACCGGCCGAACTCCTGCACGCCGTCCGAGTGATCGCGGCGGGAGAAGCGCTGCTCGCACCGCGGATCACCAGACGCCTCATCGGCCAGTTCACGGCCCGACGCGCCGCCGTCGAGGCGGCGGAGGACCGCCTCGCGCTCCTCACCGACCGCGAACGGCAAGTGCTGACGCTGATCGGACGGGGCCTGAGCAACCAGGAGATCGGCGCCGAACTGGTCATCAGTCCGGCCACCGCGCGCACCCACGTCAGCCGCGCGATGGCGAAGCTCGGGGCACGCGACCGAGCCCAACTGGTCGTCATCGCCTACCAGACGGGACTGGTCGCCCCCGACGTGTGACCCGCGGCACGACGCGGCAGCACGCTCGGCCGGCCCGGCCGCAGATGACCGTCGTCCCCGCATCGCCCCCGGTCTGACACGTTGGGCCGCCTTCGCCGAACTCAGCGGGGTCAGGCGATCTTCGGGACGGTGCGGTCGATGACGGGGTCGAGGTCGAGGCCCGGGGGGAGGGTGCCGAAGGCGGTGCCCCGGTCGCCGGCGAGGCGGGACGCGCAGAAGGCGTCGGCCACGGCCGGGTGGCCGTGCCTGACCAGCAGGGACGCCTGGAACACGAGGGCCAGGCGCTCGGCGACGCGGCGGGCGCGGAATTCGAGCGTCGCGGCGTCGGCGAAGGCGTCCTTCGTCTCCTTGACGGCGGCGTCGAGGCGGCGGTCGGCGCCGGCGGCGAGGCCGACCTCGTCGAAGAACGCGTCCAGCGTGTGCGGCTCGCGAAGAATGGCGCGGAGGAGATCGAGCGCCGCGACGTTGCCGGAGCCCTCCCAGATGCCGTTGAGGGGAGATTCGCGGAAAAGGCGCGGCATTCCGGATTCTTCGACGTAGCCGTTGCCGCCCAGGCACTCCAGGGCCTCGGCGGCGTGGGCGGGCCAGCGCTTGCACACCCAGTACTTGCCGACCGCGAGGCCGAGCCGCTTGACCGCCGCCTCGCCCTCGTCGCCGCGCACCGACCGGTCGGTCGCCCCGGCGAGCCGCAGCATCAGGGTCGTGGCGGCCTCGGACTCGATCGCGAGGTCGGCCAGGACGTTGCGCATCAGCGGCTGGTCGATCAGGGGGCGGCCGAACGCGGCGCGGTGCGCGGCGTGGTGCGCGGCCGTCGTCGCCCCGTGCCGCATCCCGGCCGCCGCGCCGATCACGCAGTCCAGCCGGGTCATGTTCACCATCTCGATGATGGTGCGGACGCCGCGCCCCTCGTCCCCGACGCGCCACGCGACGGCGTCGTCGTACTCGATCTCCGAGGAGGCGTTGGACCGGTTGCCGAGCTTGTCCTTGAGCCGCATCAGCCGCAGCGGGTTCCGCGTGCCGTCCGGCAGGACGCGCGGCACGAGGAAGCACGTGAGGCCGCCCGGGGCCTGCGCCAGCGTGAGGAACACGTCGCACATCGGCGCGCTCGTGAACCACTTGTGCCCGACGAGGCGGTACGTGCCGTCGGGCCGCGGCGTCGCGCGGGTGGTGTTGGCGCGGACGTCCGAACCGCCCTGCTTCTCGGTCATCGACATGCCCGCGAGCAGCGCGCGCTTGGTCTGCGGGGCGCGCAGCCCGTAGTCGTACTCCGTCGCGGCGAGCAGCGGCTCGTACCGCGCGGCCAGCTCCGGTTCCCGGCGCAGCGCCGGGACGGACGCGTACGTCATCGAGATCGGGCAGCCGTGGCCCGCGTCGACCCGCCACACGTAGAACTTCGCGGCCCGCGCGACGTGGGCGCCCGCGCGCCCGTCCGTCCAGGCGGCGCCGTGCAGGCCGTGCGTGACGGCCACGGTCATCAGCTCGTGCCAGGCCGGGTGGAACTCGACCTCGTCGATGCGGTGCCCGTACCGGTCGTGGGTGCGCAGGACGGGCGGGTGCTCGTTCGCGAGCCGGCCCTGCTCCTGCGCGTGCTCGGTGCCCGCCAGCCGGCCCAGCTCGCGCACCTCGTCGACCGCCCAGCCGGCGCCCTCGCGCGCCAAGCCGTCCAGCAGCGCCGCCTCGTCGGCGACGTCGTGCCCCGCGAGCGGCGGGACCTGGTTGAACACCTCGTGGGTCACGGCACTGCTCCCTCCCTGCGAGGCCACCCTACCGAACGGTGTTCGGCGGTTGATGATCATGTCAGGAGGGCCCCGCGCGGGGCATCCTCCTCAAGTGGTGGGGCATCTCGTCCGCGCGGCGGATTGTACGGAGGCCGCTGGGGCATACCTTCGGAACCATGAGTCAGTCCACCCCGCAGCCGGGATCGCCGCCCCCCGGCGGCCCGGAGGATCCGGTGCCCGCCCCGCGCCCCGACCGTCCCGCGGCCCCCGGCGTCCGCGCGTCCGACGCCGAGCGGGAGGCGGTGGTCGAGCGGTTGCGGGTCGCGTCCGTCGAGGGCCGGCTCACGTTCGAGGAGCTCACCGAGCGGACCGAGGCCGCGTACGCGGCGGTGTCCCGCGACGACCTGGAGCGGATCACCGCCGACCTGCCGGGCATGGGCGCCCCCGGCGCCGAGCCCGCCCCGCCCCAGGTGAAGCGCCGGTTCAGCGCGATCATGGGGGACTGCCGGGAGCGCATCGTCGGCCGCATCGACGAGCCGCTGGAGGCCGTGTCGGTGATGGGCGACGTCGAGCTCGACCTGCGCGGCGCCCAGGTGCCCACCGGGGAGGTCCGCGTGCAGGCGACCGCCGTCATGGGCGACGTGAAGATCATCGTGCCGGACGGGGTCGCCGTCGAGCTGGACGGCTACGCGTTCCTCGGCGACCGCCGGGTCGCCGTCCGCGAGTCCGGCGGCGGCGCCCGCGTCCCGGTCGTCCGCGTCACCGCCCGCGCCGTCATGGGCGACGTCAAGATCGTCGACGACGAGCACCACGCCCCCGTCCGCCGCGCCATCGCCGCCTGGTGGCGCGACCGCAACTCCTGACGGCTCAGCCGCCCCGGCGGGACGTCGCGGCGAGCGAACCGAGAAGGGCGAGGGCCTCGGCGCTCGCCGACCCCGGCTCCGCGTGGTACACCACCAGCTCCTGCCCCGGGGCCGACCGGACGTCGAACGTCTGCATCGTCAGCGTCACCGGGCCGACGTCGCGGTGCACGAAGCGCTTGGCCTCCAGCGCCTTCCCCCGCGCGTCGTGCCGCGCCCACAGCTCCGCGAACTCCGGGCTCGCGTCGAGCAGACCGGCCAGCACGCGCCGCACCCGCGGATCGTCCGGGGCCCGGCCGTGCCCGAGCCGGAAACCGGCCACCGAGTTCCGCGCCACGTCGCGCCAGTCCCGGTAGAACTCCCGCGCCGCCGGGTCGGTGAACACGACGTGCATGAGGTTGCGCGAGTGCGCCCAGTCGTGGAACAGCGCGTCCGCGATCGCGTTGGAGGCCAGCACGTCGTAGGCCCGGTTGTAGACGATCGCGGGATTGCTCGGCCACGCGCTCATCAGCTGCAGCAGGCCCGGGTCGACGCGGGCCGGGACGGCGGCGCCCCGGTCGCGCGGGCCGAGCCCGGCCAGCCGGAACAGGTGCAGCCGGCCGTCCCCGTCCAGCCGCAGCGCGTCCGCGAGGGCGTCGGCGACCTGCGGGGACGGGGTCCGCTCGCGGCCCTGCTCCAGCCGGACGTAGTAGTCGGCGCTGACCCCGGCCAGCATCGCGACCTCTTCGCGGCGCAGCCCCGGCACCCGCCGGTGCCCGGTGCTCGGCAGGCCGACGTCGCCCGGTGCGATCCGCGCGCGCCGGGCCGTGAGGTAGGCGCCGAGTTCGGTGCGTGACATGCCGCCCAGCCTAGGCGGCGTCCCGCCGGGCTTCCTGGGGGCGCCGCACCCAGGAAGAGCCCGCACTGCCGCCGGACGCCCGGCGCGGGCAGGGTCGGGGCCATGCAGAACGACACCAAGACCATTCTCGTGACCGGGGCCAGCAGCGGGATCGGCGCGGCCGTCGCCGCCCGCCTCGCCCGTGACGGGCACCGCGTCGTCGCGGGCGCCCGGCGCACCGACCGGCTGGACGACCTCGCCGGGCGCGCCGCGGCGGAACCCGGGAGCCTGCACCCGGTGCGCCTGGACGTGACCGACCGCGCCGACGTCGAGGCGTTCGTCCGGACGGCCTGCGACCGCTTCGGCCGCGTCGACGCCATGGTCGCGAACGCCGGGGTCATGCCGCTGTCGCGCCTGGACGCGCTGCTCGTCGACGAGTGGGACCGGATGATCGACGTGAACGTCCGCGGGCTGCTGCACTCGATCGCCGCCGTCCTGCCCCGCTTCACCGCGCAGGACTCCGGCCACTTCGTCACGATCGCGAGCGTCGGCGCCCACGAGGTGACCCCCACCGCCGCCGTCTACTGCGGCACCAAGCACGCCGCCCGGGCCGTCACCGAGGGCCTCCGCCTGGAGTCCGCCCCCTCGATCCGCGTGACCACCGTGTCCCCGGGCGTCGTCACCTCCGAACTCGCCGACTCCATCACCGACCCGGGCGCCGCCGCGGCGATGCGCGCCTACCGGGCGAACGCGATCGCCCCGGACGCGATCGCCGCCGCCGTCTCCTACGCCCTCGCGCAGCCCGCCGACGTCGACGTCAACGAGATCGTCGTCCGCCCGTCCGCGCAGCGCTGACCCGTCCGGCGCCGTCCGGAACCGGGATGGCGCGCGGGAGACGGTGCACCGGGGGAGTGCCGGCGGTCGGCGCACCGGGTCGGAGCGCCAGGGTGGCCGCGCCTCTCCGGTGACACCGTTCGCGGGTGCGCCCGTCCGGGCGGCCGCCGGGCGGGGTCAGCGGCTGTCGTCGTGGCGTTCGGCCTCGGTGACGCCGCGCTCGTCCGGCGGGAGGGTGTCGGGGTGCTCGCGGGTCACGCCGGGCGTGCCGGTGCCGCTGATCTCGGTGCCGCCGCCGTTCGTCTCGGCTTCCTCGCCGTCCGGGACGGAGTGCGGGACGGGCGTGCCCGGGCGCGTCCGGCCCCGCGCGTCCGACCCCTGGTTCACGGGCGCGAACGCGCGGTCGTGCGTCTCGTTGGGCTCGTGTCCCGATTCTTCGGAGAATTCGCGTTCGTCCATAATGCGCGCATACCCGACGTCCCGCCCGTCGAACGCGCCCGGACGGGACGGGCGCCGGTCAGGAGTCGAAGGCGGCGGGAGCGGTCAGGAGGAACGAGACGTCCGCGCCCGCGGGCAGCTCGCGCGGGGCCTCGGCGCGGCGGAACAGGCGGGCGTCGAGGGGGCCGCCGAGCGTCGCCGCGCCGTCCGACACGCGCAGCCAGGTGCCCTCGCGCAGGCCGAGGACCGGCACGTCGTTGCACTCGAGGAACTCCGCGAGCCGCTGCTCGCGCGTCTCGCCCATGTGCGTGTCGCCGGGGCGCGGGTCGATGTAGTGCGGGTTGATCTGGAACGGGACGAACCCGAGGGTCTCGAAGCTCGGGGGCTGCACGATCGGCATGTCGTTCGTGGTCCGCAGGGTGGGGCACGCCATGTTCGTCCCGGCGCTCGCGCCCATGTACCGGAGGCCGCCGCGGACGGCGTCGCGCAGCTCGTCCCGCAGGCCGGTCCGGTAGAGGTCGCGGAGCAGGCGGAAGGAGTTGCCGCCGCCGACGAACACCGCGTCCGCGCCGTCGAGACCGGAGTCGTGCGCGCCCCGGACGGTGATCCCGCGGGGTTCGAGGGCCGCCCGGACGACGCCGGTGTAGGCGTCGTGGTCGGCGAGGGCGTACGGGACGAACGCGAGCGTGGCGCCCGCCCCGACGAACGCGGTCACCGTGTCGAGCGCGTGCTCGAGGTAGGCGCGTCCGTGGTTCGTCGAGTTCGACAGCAGCAGCAGTTCCACAGTGCTCCTTTCAGTGGCGGCGGGCGCCGGTCAGCAGCCGCTCCACCTGCTCGGCGGCGCGGCGGAGGCGGGGGAGGCGGTCCACCGGGGCCGCGAAGCGGTCCTCGTGGCCGCCGAGGCTGAGGCTCCCGTACGGCTCCCCGTGCAGGCGGACGGGCACGGCGAGGGTCGCGACGTGGGCGTCGTACTCGCCGATCGTGAACGCGTACCCGAGTTCGCGGACGCGGTGGAAGCGGCGTTCGAGCGCGTCCGGGTCGGTGAGGGTGCGGTCGGTGAAGCGGGCCATCGGACGGTCGCGGAACAGGCGGCGCCGCCGGTCCTCGGGGACGAACGCGAAGTACGCCTGGGCGGTCGCGCCCGCGTGCGCCGGGTACAGCTCGCCGACCAGCGGGTAGTAGCGGAGCGGCCCCTCCTCCCCGTCGACCGCCGCGACGCACCGGATGTGGAAGCCGTCCGGGAGCGACAGCAGCGCGGTGTCGCCGGTCAGCGCCGACAGGTCCGCGAGGACCGGCGTGACCAGCATGCGCAGCGAGCCCGAACGCTCCCACGTCCGGCCGAGGTGCAGGGCGGCGGGGCCGATGCGGTAGCGGCGGGTGTCGGGGTCGGCGACGAGGAAGCCGCGGTGCGCGAGCGTCGCGAGCACCCGCTGGGCGACGGACTTGTCCCACCCGAACTCCTCGGCGACCTCTGTGACGCCCCAGTCGGTGCGGTGCCGGTCGAAGCCGAGGAGGACGAGCAGCGCGCGGTCGGCCGTCTGCAGGAGGCCGCGCGGGGTGTCGCGGTCGGCGGCGAAGCCCGTGCCCATGCCTGCTCCCCGTTGCGAATAGCGGGACAAAGTTGCTTTATACGATAACAGGGCTGCAACCTGGGGAAACACGCCCTCGCCAGCAAGGAAGGCCCATGCTCAAGCACGTCCTCGCCGTGATCGACCGCCTCGACGACCCGGCCGCGTCCGGCCGCTCCCTCGCCCGGCTGCTCGACGGCGCCGCGGGGCCCGCGGGCTCCGGCGCGGAGGTCGTCACCGTCACCGGCGACAAGGGCACCACCGACTTCGTGCGCGTCCGCGTCCCGGGCCGGCGGGGCCGCGCCGCGGGCGGGGACGCCCCCACGCTCGGCATCGTCGGACGGCTCGGCGGCGTCGGGGCCCGCCCCGAGGTCCTCGGGTTCACCTCCGACGGGGACGGCGCGGCCGCGGCGCTCGCGGCGGCGGCGAAGCTGCTGGAGATGCGCTCCCGGGGCGACGTCCTGGACGGCGACGTCGTCATCGCCACGCACGTCTGCCCGGACGCCCCCACGCAGCCGCACGACCCGGTCCCGTTCATGGACTCGCCGGTCGACATCGCCGTCATGAACGAGCACGAGGTCACGTCCGACATGGACGCCGTCCTGTCGATCGACACCACCAAGGGCAACACGATCATCAACCACCGGGGGCTGGCGCTGTCGCCCACCGTCAAGCAGGGCTACATCCTGCGGGTCAGCGACGGCCTGGCGAACCTGCTGGCGGTCGTCACCGGCGAGCCGGTCGTGACGTACCCGGTCACCACCCAGGACATCACCCCGTACGGCAACGGGGTCTACCACCTGAACTCGATCCTGCAGCCCGCGACCACGACGGACGCGCCCGTCGTGGGCCTCGCCGTCACCGCCGCGTCCGCCGTGCCCGGCTGCGCGACCGGCGCCAGCCACGAGACCGACATCGCCGCGGCGGCGCGGTTCGCGGTGGAGACGGCGAAGGCGTTCGGCGCGGGCGCGGTGACCTTCCACGACGAGGACGAGTACGCGGCGCTCGTCGCCCGGTACGGCTCCCTCGCCCACCTGCAGACCCTCGGCCGGGCCGGATAGCGGAGCCGGATAACGGGGGCGGCGGAGCCGCCGGCTAGACGGCGGTGGCCTCGCGCGCCGCCAGCAGCGCCTCGTCGTACCGCCGCACGACCAGCTCGGCGACCTCGGGCGCCGCGCCCAGCGGCGGGGAGACCGCGTCGGCGCCCGCGGACAGGGCCGCGTCCTCGACCTTGTCGGTGAAGTACCCCGGCGCCAGGAAGTAGGACGCGACGACGACGCGCGGGGCGCCCGCCTCGTGCAGCGCCGCCACCGCCTCGCCGGGCTTCGGGCCCGCGGCCGACGCGTACGCCGCGGCGGCGTCCCACCAGCCGCGGGCCCGCCAGCGGTCGGCGAGCGCGGCGACGGTCGCGTTCGCGGACGCGTCGCTGGAACCGGCCGACACCACGACGACGGCCGTGTCGGGGGAGCCGGGCCGCACGCCCGCCTCGGCGAGCCGCCGCTCCAGCGCGGCCGTCAGCAGAGGGTGCGGGCCCAGCGTCCCGGCCGTGTGCAGCCGCAGCCGCGGATGCCGGGACCGCACCCGCGCCAGCACGCCCGGGATGTCGGTCTTGCTGTGGTAGGCGGCGGTGAGGAGCAGCGGCAGCACCACCGCCTCCGTCCCGTCGCCGTCCGCCGCGCCCGCGCCGTCCCGGACGAGCCCCTCCAGCACCCGGTCGGGCGCGGGCGGGCCGTGGTCCAGGAACGACGGCAGCACCGGCACGTCCGGACGGCGGATCCGGACGGCGCGGAGCAGCTCGGCGACGGTCGCGGCGGCACGGGGGTCCCGGCTCCCGTGCGCGACCGCGACCATCGGCGGAGTCGTCGGATACGTCACAGGTGGATGCCGCACTCGGTCTTGCCCAGCCCGGCCCAGCGGCCGCTGCGGGGGTCCTCGCCGGGCGCGACCGGACGGGTGCACGGCGCGCAGCCGATCGAGGGGTAGCCGTCGTAGTGCAGGGGGTTGACCAGCACCCCGTTGTCCTCGATGTAGTTGTCCATGTCCTCCTGGGTCCAGTCCAGGATCGGGTTGACCTTCACCATGCCGCGCTTGCGGTCCCACTCCACGACCTTGCGGTCGCGGCGGCTGGCGGTCTCGTCCCGCCGGATGCCGCTGAACCACGCCATGTACCCCTCCAGGGCGCGGCCGAGCGGCTCCACCTTCCGCAGGTGGCAGCACAGGTCGGGGTTGCGGCCGAACAGCCGCGGGCCGAGCGCCGCCTCCTGCTCCTCGACCGTCCGGGACGGCGTCACGTTGATCACGTTCACCGGGTAGACGGCCTCGACCGCGTCGCGCGTCCCGATCGTCTCGGCGAAGTGGTAGCCGGTGTCGACGAACAGGACGTCGATGCCCGGCTTGACCTTCGACACCAGGTGGATCAGGGCCGCGTCCGACATGGACGAGGTGAGGCAGATGCGGTCGCCGAACGTGGCGGCGGCCCACCGGATGACCTCCAGGGTGGGCGCGCCCTCCAGCGCCGCGGCGGCGGATTCGACGACGTCTTCGAGATCTAGTGCCGGTCTGTCGGTCTCCAGGAGTGTCACCGGGAGTTCTCCTTGGTAGTGCGGGGGGCTCCGGTGGCGCCAGGAACTCCAACGCCGAGGAACTTCAACGTGAAGGAACGGACGCAGTCGGGGCAGAACCACGAGCCCGCGTCCGCGCGGGGCTCGAGGTTCTCCTCACCGCAGTAGGGGCAGTAGAAGGGCGCCATCCGCTCGCTCATGGGGGCGCCCCTACTTGAGGTCCGCGTCGTCGGCGCGCTGCACCCACGCCGCGAACGTCTCGCCGTCGGTGCGCTGCTCGTCGAAGTTGCGGACGACCCGCTCGATGTAGTCGCCGAGCGCGGCCGAGGTGGTCTTCAGCCCGCGGACCTTCTTGCCGAACGTCGCGCCGAGCTGCCCGCCCAAGTGGATCTGGAAGCCCTCGACCTGGTCGCCGTTCTCGTCCACGACGAGCTGGCCCTTGAGGCCGATGTCGGCGACCTGGATGCGGGCGCAGGCGTTCGGGCAGCCGTTCACGTTGATCGACAGGGGCTGGTCGAAGTCGGGCAGCCGCTTCTCCAGGTCGTCGATCAGGTCCATCGCGCGCTGCTTGGTGTCGACGATCGCGAGCTTGCAGTACTCGATGCCGGTGCAGGCCATCGTCTGCCGCCGGAATGTGGACGGGCGCACCTGCAGGTCGTGCTTCGCGAGCTCGTCCGCGAGCGCCTCGGTCCGCTCCTCCGGGACGTCCAGGATGACCATCTTCTGCTCGATGGTGGTGCGGACCCGGCCCGACCCGTACTTCTCCGCGAGGTCGCCGATGACGCCGAGCAGCTCGCCGTTCACCCGCCCGGCGCGCGGCGCGAACCCGACGTAGAAGTTGCCGTCCTGCTGCCGGCGGATGCCGACGTGGTCGCGGTTGGGCAGCGGCGCGGCGGGCTCGGGGCCGTCCGGCAGCGCGTACCCGAGGTACTCCTTCTCCAGCACCTCGCGGAACTTCGCCGCGCCCCAGTCCTTGACGAGGAACTTCAGCCGGGCGCGGTTGCGCAGCCGCCGGTAGCCGTAGTCGCGGAAGATCGAGGTGACGCCGTGCCACACCTCGTGCGCCTGCTCCGGCTTCACGAAGACGCCGAGGCTCTGCGAGAACATCGGGTTCGTCGACAGCCCGCCGCCGACGAACACCTGGTAGCCGGTCTCGCCCTCGTCGTTGCGCACCCCGACGAACGCGATGTCGTTGATCTCGTGGACCGTGCAGTGCGACGTGCAGCCGGACAGCGTCGTCTTGTACTTGCGCGGCAGGTTGGAGAACTCGGGGGAGCCGATGTAGCGGTCGTGGATGTCGCGGAGCTGCGGCGTCGCGTCGATGACCTCGTCCTCGGCGATCCCCGCCAGCGGGCAGCCCATGATCGTGCGCGGGGTGTCGCCGCACGCCTCGATCGTGTGCAGGCCGACCGCCTCGAGCCGCTCCCAGATCGCCGGGACGTCCTCGATCCGCACCCAGTGCAGCTGGACGTTCTGCCGGTCGGTGATGTCGGCGGTGCCCCGCGCGTACGTCGTGGAGATGTCGGCGATCGTCCGGAGCTGCGGGCCGCTGAGCTGGCCGCCGTCGATCCGGACGCGCATCATGAAGTACTTGTCCTCGAGCTCCTCGTCCTCGAGGGCCCCGGTCCTACCGCCGTCGATGCCCGGCTTGCGCTGGGTGTAGAGGCCCATCCAGCGGAACCGCCCCCGCAGGTCGGCGGGGTCGATCGAGTCGAAGCCGGTCTTCGAGTAGATGTCGATGATCCGCTGACGGACGTTGAGCCCGTCGTCGTTCTTCTTGTTCTCTTCGTTCTTGTTGAGCGGTTCCCGGTAGCCGAGGGCCCACTGGCCCTCGCCCTTCTTGCGCTTGATCGCGGGTGGCACGGCGCGCGTCCTCATCTGTGGTCGTGAGGGACGCGTAGCGCACCGGCAGTCTCGTTCGGCCGGCTCGACGCTGAGCAGGAGAGGTCAAAGGTGATGCCGATGCACCACGCGCCCGGCTGGAGCGGAACGGGGGCGTGGTCGGGGCGTCACCGACAGATCGCGCTGCGGACGCGGAGGAAGTCGACGTGCCGGCGCTTGGCCAGCAACGGGTCCGCAGCAGTCATACCCGAACTCTGACATGCCGTCTCACGGCCTGTCCAGTTACGTCCGGGATGCGGACGCGTGAGAAGAGTCATCGTTTCACCCCTGCCGCCGCCAGTTCACGGCCGGCTCGCTCTTCCCGGCGTCCTCGCCGGCTTCCGGGCTCGGTCCGCCCCGCGCGTCGTCGCGCGTGCCGGACGTCGTCGTCGCACGCGTCGCGGGGCCGTCCCGGTGCTGGCAGTCGCACCACGTGCCGCCACGGCATTCCTCGTGGCGGCGCTCACGGCACGACTCGCATATCACGCTTCCCATTGTTCCCGATGACGGCCGATGCTCACCCCCCGTTCCCGGTGTGCCTCGCGCCACCCTCCCGCCGGACCCGCCGGACGGCCGGACGGGCCGGGCGGCTCGCCCGGCCGGGCGGCGGTCCGGGACGGCGGCCGGCGGCGCTGCGATGATCTTGGGCGGGGCGGCGCCCGGGTGCGTCAGAGTGGGGGGCCGGGGAACGGGACGGGACGAGCGGCCGAACGGGGGGTGTCGTGCGACGCGCGCAGCGCAGCCGCGGAACGGGCGGTCCCGGACGTCACGGACGGCGGGCGCCCTACGGTGAGGCGGTGTGACGACCGTCTCCGATGCCGAGGACGCCCCGCCGAGCGGGGGCGCGGAACCGAGCGAAGGCCCCGGGCCGGGGCGGCGGGCCGGGCTGCTCCGGCGCGTGCGGCGCGGGGCGGCGGCCGCCCCCCGGGTGGCGTGGCTGCTGGTCAAGGGGACGACCGCCGCCGCGTTCCGGCACCGGGTCACCGGGCTCGCGGCCGAGGCGGCGTTCTTCGCGCTGCTGTCGCTGCCGCCGCTGGTCATCGGGCTGATCGGCACGATGGGGCACCTGCGCGGCGCGCTCGGGCCCGGCACCGTCACCGAGATCCGCTCCTGGGCGATCGAGCAGGCCCGCACGGTGCTGACCGGGCCGTCGGTGGACTCGGTGGTCGTCCCGCTGCTCGACGACGTGATCCGGGGCGGCAACGCCAACATCGTGTCGATCGGGTACCTGATCTCGCTGTGGGCGGGGTCGCGGGCGACGAACGTGTACGTCGACACGATCACGATCGCGTACGGGCTGTCGGGCATCCGCGGGATGATCCGGACGCGGCTGCGCGCGTTCTTCCTGTACCTCGTCGGGCTGCTGGTGATGATCGTCGTCATCCCGCTGCTGGTGCTGGGGCCGACGCTGGTGCTGCACGCGCTGCCGGAGAGCGCCGAGTTCGTCCGGATCCTGTACTGGCCGGTCGTCGTGACGCTGTCGATCGTGTTCCTCGCGCTGCTCTACCACATGAGCGTCCCCGTGCGGACGGCCTGGTACCGGGAGGTGCCGGGCGCGGTGCTGGCGCTGCTGATCTGGATCGCGGGCAGCTTCTCGCTGCGGCTGTACCTGGCGGGGTCGCTGCGCGGGGTGTCGGTGTACGGGTCGCTCGCGGCGGCGATCGCCGTGCTCGCCTGGCTCTACGTGGCGGCGTTCGCGGTGCTGATCGGCGCGGCGCTGAACGCGGAGATCGACCGGCTGTGGCCCAGCGCGGGGACGGCCCGGGCGCGGGCCGTGCGGGACGCCCGCGGGGACGGCGACGCGGGTGACGGCGCAGGTGAGAGTGACGGGGCGGAGGGTAAAAACTCCTCCGGTTAAACCCATGAAAAGGCTAAACATGTCGTAACCTCGGCGTACATGACCCTTGGTGAGGAGACCCGCCGGATCCGGACCGTGACCGGCACGATCGCGACGTCCGACATCACCGGCCCCGTGCTCTCCCACGAGCATCTGCGGCTCGACCTGCGGTGGCCGGCGCGTCCCGCGCTGGTCGGCTCGGACCCGCGCCGCTGGCTCGACGAGGAGAAGGCCGTCAAGCACGAGCTGGCCGCGCTGCGCGCGGACCGGGGCCTCGGCCTCGTCGTCGACCTGACCTGCTCGGGCATGGGCCGCGACGCCGCGTCGCTGGCCCGCGTCGCGGCCGCCTCCCGGGTCGCGGTGGTCGCCGCGACCGGCGTCTTCACCGAGCCGTTCCACCCCGCGTTCGTCCGCGAGGCGCTGGCCGCCGGGGAGTCCGGCGGCGGCCCCTCCGCGGTGGACCGGCTGGCCGAGCGGCTGCTCGCCGAGATCGGTTTCGGCATGGACGGGACGAACGCGCTCCCCGGCGTCATCGGCGAGATCGGCACCTGGGGCGAGGCGCCCACCGAGGCCGAGGAGCTGTGCCTGCGGGCCGCGGCCCGCGCCGCCCGCTACTCCGGGCTGCCGGTCGCCACCTACGGCCGGGCGGGCCTCGCCCAGCTCGAGATCCTCACCACCGCCGGGCTGGCGCCCGACCGGGTCGCCGTCGGCCAGCAGGACCGGGTGGACGACCCCGGCCAGCACCGCAAGATCGCCGAGGCGGGCGCGTACGTCTCGTTCGGGACGCTGGGCCTGGCGGGGGACGACCACGCCGCCCTCGGCGCCCGCGTCCGCGCCGTCATGGACATGCTCGACGCCGGGCACGCCGACCGGGTGCTGCTGAGCACCGGCGTGTCCCGCATGACGCAGGTCGCCCGCTACGGCGGCGCCGGCTACGGCTACCTGTTCGAGACGTTCCTGCCCGCGCTGCGCGCCGCCGGCGCCGACGACGCGACCCTCGACGGGATCCTGCGCGACAACCCGCTCAGGTGGCTGTCCGCCTGACAGAACCGCGCTGAGCGGGTAGGGCTCCGGGGTGAAGGTGCAAGCGACCCCGGAGGGGGTGTGCGCGATGCCCTGGGACAGGACGAGGAACAGGACGCGCGAGGAGATCCAGCGGGAGGAGACGGTCCGGCTCCCGTACGCGGACCGGACCGAGGCGGGCCGGGTGCTCGCCGAGCGGCTGGCGCCGCTGGGGCTGGAGGGCGCCGCGGTGCTGGCGCTGCCGCGCGGCGGCGTCCCGGTGGGCTACGAGATCGCGCGGCGGCTGGACGCGCCGCTGGACGTCCTGGTGACCCGCAAGATCGGCTACCCGCCGCAGCCGGAGCTGGGCGTGGGCGCGATCGCGGAGGGCGGCTCGCCGGTGTTCGACGCCGGGCTGCTGGCCCGGCTCGGGCTCACCGAGGAGGACCTGGCGGACACGGTGGCCGCCGAGCGGGCGGAACTGGACCGCCGGGTGGCGGCGTACCGGGGCGGGCGGCCGCTGCCGGAGACGTCCGGACGCCCGGTCGTGGTGGTCGACGACGGCCTGGCGACCGGCGGGACGGCCCGCGCGGCCGTGTGGGCGCTGCGGGAGCGGGGCCCGTCGCGGCTGGCGCTGGCGGTGCCGGTGGGGGCCGCGGAGACCGTGCGGCGGCTGGAGGCGGAGGTGGACCTCCTCGTGGTGCCGGCGGCGCCCTGGGACTTCCGCGCCGTCGGGCAGTGGTACCGGGACTTCGGTCAGCTCACCGACCGCGACGTGACCGGCTGGCTGGAACGCGCCGGGCGCTCTACCACGCCCCACAATGGAGCGCGGTGAATTCCGGGAAATTGCTAACGCGGTGCCGTTCGATGCGGTAAAAGGCGACCGCCCGGCAATTCGGGAACGGCGGAACGGTGCAAGGGTGACGCAAACGCCCGTACCCGGTCCATCGGGACCGGGTACGGGCAACGCAAACGGCCCCGCCGGTGCGGGGCCGTGTCGTTTATCTCGGTGGCGTGCCGGGGTGGTTCTGGGAGCGTTGGGGCGGCTGGTCCTGCAGGGGTTCGCCGCCCTGTGCGCGGTCGGCTAGGCGGCGTTGGCGCGACGCATGCGGCGCCGGCGCTCGGACGCGCGCTCGTCCTCGTTGAGGCCGCCCCACGTGCCGTACTTCTCGGGCCGGGACACCGCGTAGTCCAGGCACTCCGTGCGGACCGGGCAGCCCATGCAGATCTGCTTGGCCTTGCGCTCGCGAATCTCGCGCTCGGGCTGGCGCTCGCCGTCGGGACCGAAGAAGAGGACGAGGTCTTCCCCCCGGCACGCCGCGGCGTCCTGCCAGCCCCAGCTGGGACGAGGGAGGTTTGCCTGCCGACGTACCTGAGCCATGGAACACCCACCTTGATTGGTTTCGTACTGAGCAAAGGACATGGACGCTCGACGTGCTTCACATGACGAGAGTCAGAAGCGAAGCGCCGAATGGTCCAACGTCTGGAGTTGCCGCTCTGTTCCCCGTCCGGTTACTCCGGAATCCTGGGGACGTGCGACACGGATGCCCTCTAAAGGGACCTCCGAGAGATTACACGAGGGCCGCCGCGTTGAGAAGGGTGAGGTCCCTAACAATGTAGGTTTCCAGGTTCTCCCCGCAGTCGGGGCCGCACGGGGCCGACTGCTGAACGGCCTCGAAGGCGACCCGGTAACGGCTCCCCTGAACGGTGACCACCGCTTCGTACCGGGTCGTCCCTGTGAGGGATTCCACGTGCACGGCGTCCGCTTCCAGCCGTCCGGTGTGGGCCCGGACGAAGTGCTCCGCGGCCTGCGCGGGCTCGGGGGTCCCGGCGCGTCCGCGCAGCCGCTCCAGGACGATCTCGCCCCGCAGGTACGCGTCCACCGCGGCGACCGCCTCGGTCTCGCCGAGGTCGCCGTAGTAGAAGCCGTGGGGGAGACATACCAGGTTCGCCGCGAATCGGTCACCGCCGACATGGGTGGTTTCCCAGACGAGCGGCCCGAAACGTGACGCCAGCGAGCGCGCGAGCGGCGCGCCCGTGCGCGCGCAGCACGCGTTGCGCTTGCCGTGCGTGCACACCAGCAGGACGGGGTCGGCGACGGGCGCCCCCAGCCCCGGCGAGCGCCCCGCGGCGAGGGCGTCCAGATCGAGGGCGTCCAGCTCCTCCGGGTCGGCGAGCTTGCGCCCCTCCGCCCAGATCCGGCCGCCCTCGGAGAACGCCGCGTACACCTGCATCGGGGGGATCGCGCGGCGGCGGCCGGTCCGGCGGATGAGCTGCGGCCGGACGCCCGCGCGCAGCGCGGCGCGCACGGCCCGCGCGACCGGCGCCGGCCCGGCGATGTCCTCGACGCGCTCCGGCCACGGGCCCGGGTGCTCGATGAGCAGCCAGGAGCGGGCCTTCGCCGTGGCGCTCGCCAGGCACGGCCGCTCGCCGGTGTGACTGCCCGGGCAGTGCCCGCAGCCCTTGCCGCGCGTCAAAGAGAACCCCCCGCCGATCTCAGCCGATTAGGTTAGGTTAACCTAACAGAGCTCCGGGGGGCCAGCGATGGTGGGGAACCCCATACCCGCCGGGGCCGCCCCCTCACCCGGTGGAGGCCCTGGTCAGCGCCTCGGCCGCCGGGAGCGCGGCCGCCCGGTCGGCGGCCACGAGCCCGATGCGGGTCCGGCGGTCCAGGACGTCGCCCGCGTCCAGCGCCCCCTCGTGCCGGACGGCCCACGCCAGCTCGGCGCCCAGCACCGGCAGCCCCGGGACCACGGGCTCCAGCATCGCCGGATCGTCCGCGCCGAGCGCCGCGAGCAGCGGGGCCTCCGCCCCGTACCGGCGGACGAGCCGCTGCGGCGCGTCCAGCCGCGCGAGCCGGTCCGGCGGCGCCGCCCCGACCAGCGGGATCCGCGCGGTGCGGCACGGCCCGGCCGCGAGCCCGCGGGCCGCCGCGGCGGCGTCCACGGCGTCCTGCGCCATCCGCCGGTAGGTGGTCAGCTTGCCGCCGACGACCGTCACCACCCCGTCCCGCGAGGTCAGCACCGCGTGCCGCCGCGACAGGTCGGCCGTCCCCCCGCCCGCGCCCGTGTCCAGCAGGGGGCGCAGCCCGGCGAACGCGCCGACCACGTCCGCCGGCCGCACCGGTACCTCGAGCGCCGCGCCCAGCACGTCCAGCAGGAACCCGATTTCGCCTGGCGACGGCTCGGGCACGTCGGGGATCGGCCCGTCGGCGGGCTCGTCCGTCAGCCCCACGTAGACCCGGCCGTCCTCCTGCGGCAGCACGAGCAGGAACCGGCCGAACTCGCCCGGCACCGGGATCTGCATCCCCGCCCGCCCCGGCAGCGCCTCCGGCCGCACCACCAGGTGCGTCCCGCGCGACGGCCGCAGCCGCACCCCGTCCACGAGGCCGCCCGCCCACACGCCGGCGGCGTTGACCACGGCGCGCGCCCGGACGGTGAACTCCCGCCCGGTCTCCTCGTCGCGGACGAGCGCGCCGTCACCGGCCAGCGCGACCGCGCGGCACCGGGTGAGGATCCGGGCGCCGTGCGCGGCCGCCGTCCGCGCGATGGCCGTGACCAGGCGCGCGTCGTCGGCGAGCCGCCCGTCCCAGGACAGCAGCCCGCCGCGCAGCCCCAGCCGGCGCAGCGCGGGCGCGGCCCGCAGCGTCTCCACCGCCGACAGCCGGCGGGAGCGCGGCAGCGCCGACCGCGGCGTGCCCGCGGCCCTTCGCAGCGCGTCCCCGGCGTGCAGCCCGGCCCGGGACACCAGCGCGTGCGTGCGCGGCACCAGCGGCGTCAGCGGCAGGACGAACGGCTGCGCGGCCACCAGGTGCGGGGCCGTCCGGGTCAGCAGCGTCCCCCGCTCGACCGCGCTCTCGTACGCCACGTCCACCTGCCCGGACGCCAGGTAGCGCAGCCCGCCGTGGATCAGCTTCGAGCTCCACCGCGACGTCCCGAACGCCAGGTCGTGCGCGTCGATCGCGGCGACCGACAGCCCCCGCGACGCCGCGTCCAGCGCGGCCCCGGCCCCCGTGGCGCCGAGCCCGACGACCAGGACGTCCACGACCTCGCCGGGCAGCGCCGCGAGCTCGCGCGCGCGCCGCTGCCGGTTCAGCGACGATCGTCCGGGTGCATTGGTCATGTGGGGAGCCCTCTCCAACGTGCGGTGCTGCGGTCGAGGCGCCGGCCTCGCGCGGTGCGCGGTGCGGACGGGACGGCGGTCACGGGGCGAGCAGCCGGTCGAGGGCGTCGCGCAGCTCGGCGTCGAACGCGGCCGCCCCCAGCTCGGGGTCGTCCTCGTCGATCACGGTGCGGCCGGACAGCCCGTAGGACTGGACGACCAGCAGCAGCGCGCGCGCCTGCCGCGCGGGGTGGCCGGGACGGATCGTCCCGTCGGCGTGCCCCGCGGTGATCGCCTCCTCGAACAGCTCCAGGAACGCCCGCTGGCTGGCGCCGAGGCGGTCGAGGACGTAGGGGAGCAGCAGCTCGGGGTCCACGTCGACGATCTTGCGGAGCAGCGGGTGCGCGCGGAACGCGCGGACGCCCTCGACCAGGCCGTCCACCAGCCGCCCGCGCACCGGGCGGCCGTCGTCGGGCGGCTGCACGGCGGCGCCGATCCGCACCCACTCGCGGGTCATCAGGTCGGCGACGATCGTGCGGACGTCCGGCCAGCGGCGGTACAGCGTCATCCGCGAGACGCCGGCGCGGCGGGCGATGTCGGTCAGCGTCGTCCGGCGCACGCCGACCGCGAGGACGCAGTCGCGGGCGGCGTCCAGGACGGTGTCGTCGGCGGTCCGGGCGCCGCTCCCATTGTGACGGTTCGACGTCATGTGTCACAGTGTAAGACACACGGAACGACGAGCCGGGAGGCAGGGTGGACGCGCGCGACATGCGGTGGAGCGGCTGGGGGGACCCCGACCGGGCGGCGCCGCTGCCCGAACCCGTCGTCGGGCTGCTGCGGGACATGCTCGGCGTGCGGACCCGCGACGCGCGCCCCGTGGACCTCGCCGGGATCGTCCCCGCAGAGCCCCGGCTGGACGCCGCCGAACTCGCCGCGCTCGCCGCGGCCGCCGGCGGCGCCCGGCACGTCCGCACCGACGCCGAGACCCGCGTCCGGCACACCCGCGGCAAGTCGACGCCCGACCTGATGCGCGTCCGCGCCGGCGAGACGTCCGCCGCGCCCGACGCGGTCGTCCTGCCCGGCGGGCACGACGAGGTCCTCGCGGTCCTGCGCGCCTGCGCCGCCCACCGGATCGCCGTCGTCCCCTTCGGCGGCGGCACCTCCGTCGTCGGCGGGCTCGCGCCGCAGCGCGCCGACCGGTTCGTCGCCCTCGACCTGCGCCGGATGGCCGGCCTCCGCTCGATCGACCGCGAGTCCCGCACCGCCGTCCTGCTGCCCGGCCTGCGGGCGCCCGACGTCGAGGCCCTGCTCGCCGAGCACGGGTACACGCTCGGCCACTTCCCCCAGTCGTACGAGTGGGCGACGATCGGCGGATTCGCCGCGGCGCGGTCCAGCGGGCAGGCGTCCGCCGGGTACGGCCGGTTCGACGACATGGTCCTCGGGCTCACCGTCGCCACCCCCGAAGGCACCCTCGACCTCGGCCGCGCCCCCAAGTCCGCCGCCGGGCCCGACCTGCGCCAGCTCGTCCTCGGCTCCGAGGGCGCCTTCGGCGTGATCACCGCGGTGACCGTCCGGATCCACCCCGCCCCCGAGGAGCGCGCCTACGAGGGATGGCGGTTCCCGACGTTCGCCGAAGGGGCCGCCGGGCTCCGCCGCCTCGCCCAGGACGGCCCCGTCCCCGCCGTCCTGCGCCTCTCGGACGAGACCGAGACCATGATCGGGCTCGCCGACCCGGCCGCGATCGGCTCCGGCGCCACCGCCGGCTGCCTCGCCGTCCTCGGCTTCGAGGGGACCGCCGCGCAGGTCGCCGACCGGCGCGCCCGCGCCGCCGACGCGCTCCGCGCCGCGGGCGGCGAACCCCTCGGCGCCGCGCCCGGCGAGAAATGGGAGCGCGGCCGCTTCGACGCCCCCTACCTGCGCGACGCACTCCTGGACGTCGGCGCGTTCGTCGAGACGCTGGAGACCGCCGGCTTCTGGTCGCGGATCCCCGACCTCTACGAGGCCGTCCGGAACGCGCTCATCGGCACGCTGGCCGGCTCCGGCACCCCGCCCCTCGTCATGTGCCACATCTCGCACGTCTACCCCGCGGGCGCGTCCCTCTACTTCACGGTCGTCTCCGCCCAGGGCGACGACCCCCTCCCGCACTGGGACAAGGCGAAGCGCGCCGCCAACGACGCGATCATCGACGCGGGCGGCACGATCAGCCACCACCACGGCGTCGGCACCGACCACCGCGACTGGTACGAACGCGAGATCGGCCCCCTCGGCGCCGCCGTCCTGCGCGCCGTCAAGGACCGCCTCGACCCCGCCGGGATCCTCAACCCCGGCGTCCTGATCCCCCCGGCCGGGGAGTGACCGTGCCGCGCGCCTTCACCGCCGTCGTCAACCCCGCCGCCGGCGGCGCGGCGTCCGCCGCCTCGCTCGTCCCGCTCGCCCGCGCCCTCCGCGACGCCGGCGCCGACCTCGCCGTCGAGTACAGCCGCGGCCTCGACCACGCCGCCGACCTCGCCCGCACCGCCGCGGCCGCCGGACGCGTCGTCCTCGGCGTCGGCGGCGACGGCATGGTCGGCCGCGTCGGCGGCGCCCTCGCCGGCACCGGCGCGGTCTTCGGCGTCGTCCCCGCCGGGCGCGGCAACGACTTCGCCCGCCAGCTCGGCGTCCCGGCCGAACCCGCCGCCCTCGCCCGCCTCCTCCTCGACGGCGAGCCGCGCGCCGTCGACGCCGTCGAGGCGAACGGCACCGCCGTCCTCGGCAGCGTCTACGCGGGCGTCGACGCCGTCGCGAACGCCAACGCCAACGCGTCCCGCCTCCTGCGCGGATCCGCCGCCTACTACGTCGGCGCCCTGCGCGCCATCCTCGCCTGGCGCCCCGCCGACTACCTGGTCACCGCGGACGGCGCGGAGCACCGGTTCCGCGGCTACACCGTCGTCGCCGCCAACTCCGGCTACTACGGCTTCAACAAGCACATCGCCCCCGACGCCCGCGTCGACGACGGCCTCCTCGACGTCGTCCTCGTCCGCGCCGCCCCGAAACCCCTCTTCTTCGCCGTCATGCGCGAACTCGAGGCCGGAACGCACGTCCGGCGCCCCCAGGTGGACGTCCTGCGCGCCCGGGAGGTCCGCATCGAGCTCGCCGGCCCGCCCGGCCGCGCCCTGCCCTACGGCGCGGACGGCGAACTCCCCGGCGTCCTGCCCGTCACCGCCCGCGTCCTCCCGCGCGCCCTCCAGGTCATCGCCCCCGAACAGGCGCCCTGACCAGCGGATACGCGGGAGCCCGCCAGATTTGGGCCCCGCGTTTGGGCCGATTTACACGGCCATTACGGCCATCCGGATAGCGTCGTATACGTCCCGCTAAGGGACCTTGGGGCCGTCTGCGGACGCATCATGAGAAGGCGACTGCTCGCCGTTCTGGGGGGACTCATGATTCCCGCAGACGCCCTGCACGTGACAGCGTCGGCGTCTCTGGGGGTGGCGCCGGCGCTGTCGTGCGTGCGTGTTTGTTTGCAAGGCCCTCGGCGTCAGGCCCCAGGGGGCCTTCCTTCAACGGGCCTTGCGTGCGATTGCTGCATCGCTCCGGCTCGCCCAGGGGCTCGCTGCGCTATCAGGTTCTCGCTTCGCTCGAACCTGCCTTCGGACGCAATCGCAGTGGTTCCGGTCCGCTCTGGCTGGGGTGCTGGTGGCGGGGGTGGATGGCCTCGCCACTGGGGGGCGGATTGGGAGCGGGCTCGGGGCTTAGCGGCGATGTTGGTGGTGGGCGGGCTGGGGCTTTGGGGTGGGGGTGAGTGATCCTTCGGATCCGGGGGGCGCGCAATTAGACTTCTCGGGTCGCCCCCTTCCCCCCGGAGGTCTTCTGTGCGTGCTGAGGAATCGGCCGGTCCGAACGGCATGGCGGAGGGCGACGGGAACTCGCGGACGTCCGAGGCGGGGGCCGGGTGGGAGTGCCGGAAGCCCGGCACGTTCCGCGAGCTGCTGCCGGAGCGGGTGCCGGACTTCTCGTGGCGGCGGCCCCGGGTGCTGTGGCGGTCCCGCAACGACGTCATCGCGAAGTGGTTCGGGGACCCGTCCGGCGCGATCCGGCGGCGCTGCGTCGCGGCGCTGCGGGAGCGGGGGACGCCCGCGGCGTTCACCGTGCACCGGCCGGAGCCCGAGTTCTCGTTCGTCCTGCTGGGCGACACGGGAGAGGGCGACCGCTCGCAGTACGCGGTGGTGCCGCCGCTGCTGAACGCGGCCGCGGACACCGACTTCATGATCATCGCGAGTGACGTCATCTACCCGGCGGGCGAGGCCGGCGACTACCCGGACCGGTTCTTCCGCCCCTACAAGGACTATCCGGGCCCGGTGTTCGCCGTGCCGGGGAACCACGACTGGTACGACGGGCTGCGGGGCTTCCTGCACGTGTTCTGCGGGCTGGACATGGACTGCTCGCCGCCGAAGTGGGGCGGGCCGTTCGGGTGGCTCGCGGGGGCGCTGTGGCGCAAGGCCGGGGACGTCGACGCGGCGGCGGTCGCGGAGGCGCGCCGGACGTACCGGGGCGCGGCGGGGCAGCGGGCGGGGCAGCCCGGGCCGTACTGGGTGATCGACACCCCGTCGCTGCGGATCGTGGGCGTCGACACCGGGATCGAGGGCGGGATCGACCGCGACCAGGGGGAGTGGCTGCGGGGGGTGTCCGGGGGGCCGAAGCCGAAGCTGCTGGTCACCGGGAAGCCCCTGTACGTGGACGACGAGCACCACCCGTGCCCGATCGAGGGCGGGGGGACGGTCGACGAGATCGTCCGCGATCCGGCGCACAACTACGTGGCGGCGATCGGCGGCGACATCCACAACTACCAGCGGTACCCGATGGCGCGGGCGGACGGGCGCCCGCTGCAGTACGTCGTGGCGGGCGGCGGGGGCGCGTTCATGCACGCGACGCACACCATCCCGCGGACCCGGTCCGTGAAGGAGAGCGAGTTCCGCTGCTACCCGCTGCGGGGCGACTCCCTGTCGCGGTACAGCAGGCTGTACGGGCGGTGGCTGCGCCTGCCGAAGCTGTTCGACCTCACGCCGGAGGAGGCCACGGCGGCGGTGCGGCGCCGGCTCGGGATCGAGCCCGGCCGGGGCTACGAGGCCCGCGACGTGCCGCTGCGGGCCCGGTTCGTCGCGTCCGCGCTGGGGGTGCCGCGCGGCGACCGGCGGCGGCGGGGGCCGCTGCGGCTGCCGGTCCGCAAGCTGCCGCAGCGGTTCCGCTCGGAACTGGCCGACTGGGACGAGCCGCCGTTCTTCAAGAGCTTCCTGCGGCTGGACGTCACCGCGGACGAGCTGCGGATCCGTTGCCACGCCGCGACGGGGTGCGGCGACCACGAGACGTTCCCGCCGGTCGAGGACGAAGTGCGGATTCCGCTGCGGTAGGGCGACTTCGGCGATCTCGCCGCACGAGCCGCGCGCCGGGCGTACAGTTCTTGATCACGCACGGGTGAACGGCTTCCACAGGAGAGTGCATGAGTTACCCCCAGCAGGGGCAGGGCCAACCGCAGCAGGCTTACCAGGGCGGCTACGCGCCCGCGGCGGCGCCGCAGCAGGCGCCCGCCGCCGCCGGCTCCGGCGCCAACATGAAGCGGCGCAACCCGCTCGGCGCCTGGCTCGGCCTGCCCATCATCACCTTCGGCATTTACGGCCTGGTGTGGTTCTTCAAGGTCCACTCGGAGCTGTACCGCTACGACCGGCGGGTCGGCGACTCCGCGATGAACGCGCTGCTGTCGATGCTCTTCGGCTTCCTCACCTTCGGCATCTGGCCGCTGGTGATGTGGGTCAAGCTCGGCGGCCGCATCGCGCAGGCGCAGCGCGCCGCGGGGCTGGCGCCGAGCTGCAGCGGCGGCATCGGGTTCCTGCTCGGCCTCATCGGGTTCGGGGTGCTGTACTACCAGATCCAGCTCAACAAGGTCGTCGACCGCTACGGCGGGACGCCGCCCGAGCAGCAGGTCTCGCTCGTCGCCTGACGCCCCGGGGGCCACGGCCCTGGCCCTCCCGACCCCTCCGCGCCCACCCGTCGCGGAGGGGTCTCGCGTTTCTGTCGGTGGCCGGCGCCAGAATGGGCGGGTGCGGATGGCGGCGGCCGCGGGGCCGGGGGGCGGGGGAGAGCTGCGCCCCCTCGCCGAGGACGGCGCGCCCGCGGGGCCCGCGCGCCCCGTACCCGACCTGGTCGCCGCGATCGCGGAGGCCGAGCGGGACGCGAAGCCCCGGTGGGTGTGGGCGTCCACCGCGCGGCTGTACCCGCGGCTGCTGGACGCCGGCGTGCGGGTGGCGCGCTGCCACGACCTCGAACTCGTGGAGAGCCTGCTGCTCGGGCACGCCGGACGGTACGGCGAGCCGCGGTCGGTCGCCGCGGCGCGGGCGCGGCTGCACGGCGCGCCCGTCCCGCCCGACCCGGCGCCCGTGCGGGAGGCCGCGCAGGCGTCCCTGTTCGACTCCGACACCGACGTCCCGGACGACCTCGCGGCGATCGTCGAGGTGCACGCGGCGCAGCGGCGCGCCATGGCGGAGCTGGACGGCTTCCCGCTGCTCGCGGCGGCGGAGTCCGCCGGGTCGCTCGTCGCCGCCGAACTGGGGCACGACGGGCTGCCCTGGTCGGCGGAGGAGCACGACGCGCTGCTCACCGAACTGCTCGGCCCGCGGCCGTCGGGCGGGCTGCGGCCGCGCCGGCTGCAGGACCTCGCCGACCGCATCGGCGCCGCGTTCGGCCGCCGCGTCAACCCCGACTCGCCCGCGCAGATCCTCAAGGCGTTCGCGGCGGCGGGCCTGCCGGTGCCGTCGACGCGGGCGCACGTCCTGAAGGGCGTCGACCATCCGGCCGTGCCGCTGCTGCTGGAGTACAAGGAGCTGGCGCGGCTGCACACGGCGCACGGGTGGGCGTGGCTCGACACGTGGGTGCGGGACGGCCGGTTCCGTGCGGAGTACGTGGTCGGCGGGGTGGTGTCCGGGCGGTGGGCCACCAGCGGCGGCGGCGCGCTGCAGATCCCGCGGGTGCTGCGGCGGGCGGTCGTCGCCGACCCCGGGTGGCGGCTGGTCGTCGCGGACGCCGCCCAGCTGGAGCCGCGCGTCCTCGCGGCCCTCGCCGGGGACCGGGCGTTCGCCGACGCCGCCGCCCACGGCGACCTGTACGCCGCGCTCGCCGAGTCGTTCACCGCCGGGCCCGAGCTGAGCGCCCGCGACAAGGCGAAGCTGGCGCTGCTGTCGGCGATGTACGGCGGCGGGACGGGCGAGGCCGTGCAGCTCCTCGCGGTGCTGAAGAAGCGCTTCCCCGACGCGTTCGGGTACGTCGAGGCGGCCGCCCGCGCGGGCGAGCGGGGCGCGCTCGTCCGGTCCCTGCTCGGCCGGACGTGCCCGCCGCCGTCCCCGGGCTGGCGGGCGCTGACCTCCGACGACGGCGGCGCGCGGGAGCTGCGCAGCCGCGGCAGGTTCACCCGCAACTTCGTCGTGCAGGCGACCGCCGCCGACTGGGCGCTGGCGCTGCTCGGCGCGCTGCGCCGCCGGCTGACCGGGCTCGGCCCGCCGCGGCTGGTGTTCTTCCAGCACGACGAGGTGATCGTGCACGCGCCCGCGGAGCTCGCGGAGGAGGCCGCGGACGCGGTGCGGGCGGCCGCCGACGAGGCGCGCCGCCTGCTGTTCGGCGGCACGCCCGTCGTGTTCCCGATGGAGATCGCGGTGGTGGACCGCTACTCCGAGGCGAAATGACCCGCGGCCGGGGTCAGCGCGCCGCCGTGTAGGACGGGCGCGAGTTCAGCGCGTCCACGTCGGAGAACGACGTCTGCCGGTACGCGCTGGTGATCGTCTTGAGCTCCTCCGGCGCGAGCACGTCCTCGATCGCCGTGAACCCCTCCGGGGCGCGCTGGCTGACCGTGTGCAGCACCCGGTCGGCGGGCATGTCCCGGCAGGCCAGCACGATCGCGTTGACGGTCTCGCGGCGCTCCCGCTCGTAGCCGAGCAGGCCGTCGACGGGGCCCGCCGCGACCAGCTCGTGCGCGAGGACCCGCGCGTCCAGGACGGCCTGCGAGCCGCCGTTCGACCCGATCGGGTACATCGGGTGGGCGGCGTCGCCGAGCAGGGTGACGCGGCCGAACGTCCAGCGCCCGAGGGGCTCGCGGTCGACCATCGGGTACTCCAGGATCTCGTCCGTGGCGCGCAGCATCGCGGGGACGTCCAGCCAGTCGAACGTCCAGTCGGCGAAGTGCGGGAGGACGTCCTCGAGGCGGCCCGTCCGGTTCCAGTCGGCGGTCCGGTCCAGCCGGTCGTCGGCCAGCTTCACCTCCGCCACCCAGTTCAGCAGCGCCTTCCCGCGGCGCTCGGCGCGCCGGGAGATCGGGTAGACGACGAGCTTGGCGGTGGCGTTGCTGCCCGCGACGGCGAGGGTCCGGCCGGTGAGGAACGGCTCGCCCTCGGCGACGCCGCGCCACATCCGGATCCCGTTCCACAGCGGCGCGCGCTCGTCCGGGTACAGCCGGGCGCGGACGGCCGAGTGCAGCCCGTCGGCGCCGACGAGCACGTCGGCCTCCTCGGTGCGGACCTCCCCGGACGCCCGGTCGAGCAGCCGCGCGCGCACCGCGGAGCCGTCCTGCTCGAAGTCCTGGAAGACGGTCCCGGTGCGGACGGCGCCGTCACCGAGCCGCTTGCGGACCGCGTCGAACAGGGCCATCTGCAGCTCGCCGCGGTGGATCGAGTACTGCGGCCAGTTGTAGCCGAGGTCGCGCCCGCGCGGCTCGCCCCAGATGCGGCCGCCGTACCGGTCGAAGTGCACCATCTCGGCGGTGGGGATGCCGATCTCCGCGAGGTCGTCGCCCAGACCGAGCTCGGTGAGCTCCCGGACGGCGTGCGGCAGCAGGTTGATGCCGACGCCGAGCGGGCGCAGCTCCCGCGCGGCGTCGACGATGACGGGTTCCGCCCCCGCCTCGTGCAGGCTCAACGCGGTGGTGAGCCCGCCGATCCCGGCCCCCACGATGAGTACGCGCATGAATCGCCCTTCGTTGGTCCCCGGGAGCGGCGGGACCGTCGGTGGGCGGCCCCGCCCCCGGGTCGTGTCAGCGCCGCCTGTCGGCGGCGGCCCTTGGCCGGCCGGATCGCCGTGGGACCCGGCCCGCGAACCGGACGTCGCGTCCGGCCCGCCTTCGCCATGATGTCCGATTCCGCGACCGAATGCGGCGCCGCCGTCCGATTCCGGCTCGTTCCGCCTCGGTCCGCCGGGCGCTCTCCCGCCGGCCCCGTCGCCGGCGGGCGCGTCCGTCCCGGCGGAGTCCTCGGCGGACGCCGCGGCGGTGCCGCGCGCGGGTTATCCGGCGTCCTTGCCGGTCCGCTTCGCGGCGGCCTTGGCGACGGACGTGCCGCTCTCGGCCTTCGCGTCGTCCCGCTCCTCCGCCGCACCCGCGGGCGCGGCGTCGGTCTTCTTCGCCTCGGTCTTCTTGGCGTCGGTCTTCTTGGCGTCGGTCTTCGCGGCGTCGGCCTTGGCGGCGTCCGCCTTCTTCGTGTCCGCCTTCTTGGTGTCGGCCTTCTTGGCGTCCGCCTTCGTGACCTCCGCCTTCTCGGCCTTCTCGGCCTCGGCGGCCTTGCCCTTCCGGACGGGGCCGTCGGCCGCGGCGTCGGCGCCCTTGCCCGCGGCGGGCGCGGCGCCGGGGACCTTGGCCCCGCCGCGCACCAGCCGGCCGACCTCGGCCCTGAGGCGGATGAACTCGGGCAGCCCGCGGGTCTCGATCTGGTCGCGCTCGGTCGGCAGGTCGACCCGCAGGTCGGCGTGCACGCGGGCGGGGGACCGGTTGAGGACGACGACGCGGTCGCCGACGTAGACGCTCTCGTCGATGTCGTGCGTGACGAGCAGGATCGTCATCTTCTCGTCCCGGTGGACCTTCAGGACGAGGTCCTCCAGGTCCTCCCGCGTCTGCGCGTCGACCGAGCCGAACGGCTCGTCCATCAGCAGCAGGGACGGGCGGTAGGCGAGCGCCCGGGCGATCGACACGCGCTGCTGCATGCCGCCCGACAGCTGCCACGGGTACTTCTTGCCCGCGTCGGGGAGGCCGACCGACTCGAGGGCCTCCTGCGCGGCGGCGCGCCGCTCGGCGCGGGACTTGCCGCGGCGCCGCAGCGGCAGCGCCACGTTGTCGCGGACGGTCAGCCAGGGGAACAGCGAGCGGCTGTAGTCCTGGAAGACGACCGCCAGGTCGTCCGGCACGCCGTCGATCCGCTTGCCGTTCAGCTCGAGCTTCCCGCCGGTCGGGCGGATCAGCCCCGCGATGCAGCGCAGCAGGGTCGACTTGCCGCAGCCGGACGGGCCGACGATGCTGAGCAGCTCGCCGTCCGCGACCGTGAGGTCGAGGGAGTCGAGGGCGGTGAACCCGTCCCCGTAGGAGTGCGTGAGGCCGTTGATCTCTAGCATCGCGGCCGCCTTTTCTGTGTGTGCGTTACGTGGAACATCGTCAGGTCGCGAGCCTCTTGGCGCCGGCGTGCCAGGACAGCAGCCGCCGCTCCAGCAGCATGAAGACGGCGTTGAACAGGAACCCGAGGATGCCGAGCATGACGATGCCGGCCCACATCCGCGGCAGCTCGAACTGCCGCTGCGCGTCCAGCAGCTCGGTCCCGATGCCGACGGTGCTCCCCATCAGCTCGGACAGCACCATCAGGATCAGCGCGAACGACAGCGCGACCCGCAGGCCCGCGAAGATCTTCGGTGCGGCCGCCGGGAGGATGATCGTCGTCATCCGGCGGAACCGGGAGACGTTGAAGACCCGCGCGGTCTCCAGCTGCAGGGCGTCCACGGAGCGGACGCCGTCGGAGGTGTTCAGCAGCACCGGCCAGATCACGCCGAACGCGATCGTCACGATCCGCATGGTGTCGCTGATCGCGAACACGAGGATGAAGAACGGCAGCAGCGTGGGCGGCGGGACCGCCCGCAGGAACTGCAGCACCGGGTCGAACATGTCGAACAGGACCCGGGACCGTCCGATGGCGGCGCCGATCACCACGCCGATGAGGCCGGCGGCGGCCCAGCCGACGAACAGGTTCTTCAGGCTGCTGGAAAAGTCCTCCAGCGCGTCGTCGGAGAGGAACAGGTGCGACGCGGGCCCGGAGAACCAGATCTCCTTGAGCGTGCGGGCGATCTCCGTGGGCGGGGGGAAGTACGTCTCGTTCACCTGGCGGGTGACGACCTCCCAGAGCACGACCGCGGCGGCGACGAGCCACACGCGCGCGAGGAGACCGCCTCCCATTTTCAGCGCCTTCACGAGACCCCCTCCACCCGTGCGGTGTTCCAGCGGAACGCGAGCCGCTCGAAGAGCAGCAGCAGGCCGTTGGCCAGCAGGCCGAGCAGGCCCGCCCAGAACGCGCCGGCGAGCAGCAGGTCGGTGCGGCCGCCGCCCGACTGGGTGTCGGAGAGGTAGATGCCGATGCCGTCCCACCCGCCGGCGAACAGCTCGGTGCTGATCACGACGATGAGGGCGACGGACGCGGCGATCCGGACGCCGGTGACGATGAACGGCGCGGCGCTCGGCAGCGACACCCGCCACAGCACCGACAGGGTGCCGAACCCGAAGCTGCGGAGGCTCTCCTTCGCCACGGGGTCGACGTCGCGGAGCGCGTAGAGCGTGTTGATGAGGATCGGCCAGAGGCACGCGTAGAAGACGAGCGACATCTTCATCTGCAGCGGCTCGGCGAACAGGATGATGGCGAGCGGGATGAGCGCGACCGAGGGGATCGGGCGGAGCAGCTCGACGAGGGCCCGCGACGCGGTGTCGAGCAGCGGGACCGAGCCGAGCAGCACGCCCAGCGGGACCGCCACCAGCACCGCGAGCGCGAGCCCGCCGAGCCACGCCTGCAGGGAGGAGCCGACGTCGACGAGGAAGTCCTCGTCGACGGCGAGCTTGCCGGCCTCCGACAGGACGGTCGTCATCGGGGGCAGGGCGTCGCGGTCCAGGAGGCCGGCACGGCTGACGCCCTCCAGGACCGCGAGCACCCCGACACCGCCGGCCGCGCCCAGCGCGATACGGCGAATGCTCATGAAACGAGAAGTCATGAAACCTGTGCGATGAGGGTCTTGATGTCGAGCTTCTTGTCGATGTAGCCGAACTGCTGCATGACGTCCGGGACGCGCTGGAGGCGCTCGGTGCTCAGGGTGCTGGTGTAGGTGCCGTAGCTCATCGTCGAGGCGACCTCGGCGTCGATCTTGGCGTACTTCGGCAGGATGTCCTGGACGACCTTGCGGTCGGCGCACTGCGTCGCGGCCTTCTGCAGGGCCCGCTGGAACGCGGCGACGGTCTTCGGGTGCTCCTTCACGAACTTCTCCGTGGAGGCGTAACCGGCGATCGGGAAGTCGGCGGTGGGGCCGCTCGACAGGTCCGCGACCATGCGCGCGCCGATCGACTGCTGCATCTGGGTGCCGAACGGCTCGATGGCCTGGACGGCGTCGACGCTCTTCGACTTGAGGGCCTGCTCCATGTTGGGCGGCGGCACCTCGACGAAGTCGTCCTCGCTGAAGGTCACACCCTTCGGCTGGCCGGCCGCCTGGACCATCAGCGTGCTGATGTTCTTCTTGGTGTTGACGCCGATCTTCTTGCCCTTGAGGTCCTCGATCGAGTGGTACGGGGAGTCCTTGCGCACCATCAGCGTGTGGGTCTTCGGGCCGCTCTGGAAGCCCTCCGCGACGATCCGGGGCTTGAAGCCCGGGTCCTTGACGGACGCGGTGACCAGCGACACGAAGTTGCCGAAGCTGATGTCGAGGGCGCCGCTCTTCAGCTTGGGAATGGCCTCCGCGCCGCCCTGGATCGTCTGGAGCTTGACCTCCAGGCCCTCGGCCTCGAACAGCCCCTTCTCCATGGCGATCTGGACCGGCGCCGTGTCGGCGACGGTCATCGTGCCGAGCGTGAGCCTGGAGGTCTCCAGGCCGTTGGCGGAGGCGGTCTCGTCCTCGCCGCCACAGGCGGCGCCGGTGAGGCCGACGGCGATGGCGAGCGCGCCGGCGAGGACCGCGCGACGGTGTGTGACTGGCATGCGCAACGCTCCGTATGCGGGGGAAGCTTGATGAGCTGGGCTGAAAGCTGATCTTTCAACGAGCGGGGAGCGTAGCGCACCGTAGACACGCTGGGGGTGAGATGTCAGGTTTACGTGGACTTATGTGAAGATGCGTAAACAAGCTGTGACATTGATATCTCCTGCATCACAAGTCCAGACTTGTGTGATCATTCGGGTTGGCCATGATGGTCGCTCTGTGTTGCAATGTTCCGCGCTCGTCCGCAGCGGAGCGGGTGGGCGACACGACCCGAATCTCATTCAGGTCACCGTGCGCCGCGAGCGGTCAACCCAGTGAGAGGTAGCGGAGGGCAGTGCGGAAAGCCGAAGGGGCCGAAGGGGCCCCGCAGTCCCCCGAGCAACGCCCGTCTGCCAGCGAAGACGTTCCGAAGAGAGGCTTCCTGGGCGGGCGGTTCCGGCTGCGCAACTGGCGCGTGCGGACCCGTCTGCTGGCCCTCATCGTGGTGCCCACGGTCGCGGTCGCGCTCGTCGCCGGACTCCGCGTCTCGGAGTCGATCGAGAACGCCGACTCCTACGAGCGCACCGGCCGGTTGGCCACGCTCGGTAAGGAGTTGACTGCGCTCACCCACGAAGTCGAGGGCGAGCGGGACATGACGGCCCGCGCGGCCGCCGGCGGAGCCAACGCCGTCAACCCCGAGGAGCTCAAGGCCCAGCAGGACGCCGTGGACGCCGCCGCGCGCAAGGTGCGGGACGTCGCGCAGGACGTCGAGACCGGCTCGGAGGCGCTCGACCTCGCCGTCACCAACGTCCTCAACCGCGTCAACGACCTGAGCGCGCTGCGCAAGGTGTCGGGCAGCCTCGCCCCCGGCGTCGTCATCGACCGGTACAGCGACTTCGTCTCCGCGTTCAGCGACTTCCACCAGGTCGTCTCGCAGACGGCCCCCACCCCCGAGATCGCGCAGAGCGCCCTGGCGCTGTCCGACCTCGCGCACGCCAAGGACGCCGCGTCCCGCGAGCGGTCGCTCATCGCCAGCGCCATGTGGCAGCAGCGGTTCGAGCCGCTCGAGCGCGCCCGCGTCGAGGACGCCCGCGCCGAGCTGAACGCCAGCGTCGACTCCTTCCGCAGCACCGCCACGGCGGGGCAGCTCCGGCTCTACGACGACACCGTCACCGGTCCCGAGCTCGACCAGGCCGAATACACCCGGATCCTGGTGCTGGCGCGCGCCGACGCCACCACGAACCTGTCGGTGCGGTTCAGCGCGAACACCGCCAAGGACTGGGTGAGCGACTCCTCCGCGCGGGTGGACCGGCTCCGGACGGTCGAGCAGAACATCGCCGCCGACCTCGCGGAGGACGCCGACGCCGCCCGGTCCTCCGCGCAGATGGACGCCGTCCGCGACGCGGTGCTGCTGTTCCTCGTCCTCGCGATCGTCGTCGCGCTCGTCCTCATCGTCGCCCGCTCGCTGGTGCTGCCGCTGCGCCGCCTGCAGACGGGCGCGCTGGAGGTCGCCGGCACCCGGCTGCCCGGCCTGGTCGAGCGGCTCCGCGACCCGGAGGCCGCCGCCGGCGGGATCGAGGTCGAACCGATCGACGTCGACTCCCGCGACGAGATCGGCCAGGTCGCGCGCGCGTTCGACGAGGTCCACCGCGAGGCGGTCCGGCTGGCGGCCGACGAGGCCGTCCTGCGAGGCAACATCAACGCGATGTTCGTCAACCTCTCGCGCCGCAGCCAGTCGCTGATCGAGCGCCAGCTCCGCCTCATCGAGGAACTGGAGCAGAGCGAGCGGGACGAGGAGCAGCTCGGCAACCTGTTCCGGCTCGACCACCTCGCCACCCGCATGCGCCGCAACAACGAGAACCTGCTGGTCCTCGGCGGCCAGGAGCAGGTGCGCCGGTGGCGCAAGCCCGTCCCGCTCATCGACGTCGTCCGCGCGTCGCTGTCGGAGGTCGAGCAGTACGAGCGGGTCTCGCTGCGCGTCCAGGGCGACATGACCGTCGCCGGACCCGCCGTCAACGACCTCGTCCACCTGCTGGCCGAGCTCATCGAGAACGCGACGACCTTCTCGTCCGAGCACACCAAGGTGACGGTGTCGGGGCAGCTGCTCAGCGGCGGCGGCTCGATGCTGCAGATCACCGACAACGGCGTCGGCATGTCGTCCGAGGAGCTGGAGCAGGCCAACTGGCGGCTGGCGAACCCGCCCGTCATCGACTTCGGCGCCGCGCGCCGCATGGGCCTGTTCGTGGTCGGCCGCCTCGCCGTCCGGCACGGCATCCGCGTCGAGCTGCGCGCCGCGCAGGGCGGCGGCCTCACCGCGTTCGTCGTCCTGCCGGACGCCGTCGTCAGCGCCGGCGAGTCCGGCGGCATCGGCGCCCGCGGCCTGCCCGGCCGGGAATCCGCCGAGCAGGGCCCGCTGGCCACCCTCACCGCGCCCGCCGAGGCGCCCGCCGTCGGCGCCACCGGCGCCTTCCAGCAGGAGGGCCCCGGCACGGGCGGCACCCCCGCGCTCGGCGCCGGCGGCCCCGCCGGCGGCTCGCACCCGATGGTCGGCGGCACCGGCCCGCTGCGCCCGCTGCGCGGCGCCACCGGCCCCCAGCCGGCGATGAACGACTCCGGGCCGCTCGGTCCCGTGGGCGGGACCGGCGCGCACGCCGCCCGGCCCGGCACCGGCCCGCTCCCGCGCGTCCCCGCGGACGAGCCGGCGTCCCGGCACCCGTCCGAGCGGCCCACCGAGGAGTGGCGCCCGGACGAGCAGGAGCCGCCGCGGCGCCCCGGCGAGCTGCCGGTCCGGCGGCCGGGAGCCCAGCTCCCCGGACGTCCCGCCGGCGACGGCGGCTCCAACGGCCTGTTCGAGCCGCGCAACGAGCGGACGGCCGAGCAGCCCGCCGAGCCGCCCCGCGACCAGCGCCCCGACGAGCCGGGACGCGACGACGCCGCCGGCCGTCCCGGCGGCCCCGAGCCGGTCGTCCCCGAGGCGCAGCCGATGGTGCCCGAACCGCGGCCGGCGCGGCGCATCCCGTGGGAGACGGGCCCGCTCGACCAGCTCGGCGAGCCGTTCGGCGGACCGGCGGACGCCACGATCGCCGACGGCTCCCTCAACGGCGCGGCTCACGGCGGCGAACCCGCCCGGGCCGAGAACGGCTGGGGCGAGCCCGCCGACCGGGCCCCGGCGGAGCCCGCGCGGCCGGACGCCCCGGCGCCGCGGGGCCGCACCGGCCCGCACGCCGCCGAGGACGCCGTCCCCGAGCGGCCCGCACCCGAGCCGTCGATGTTCGACCGTCCGGCGCAGGCCCCCGCCGCGCCGCCGCAGAGCGCGCCGGGACCGCGACCGTCCCCGCCCGCGCCGCCGCAGCCCCCCGCCGGGCCGCCGCGGGTCCCCGAGCGCTCACCGATCTTCGACGCGATGCAGTCGGAATGGTTCCAGCGCAGGTCGGGGGAGATGGTGAACGAGGATCCGGTGAAGGGCTGGGAGTCCCCGGCGGACGCGGGGTTCCGCGCCGCCGAGGCCGCCCGGGAGCCCGTGGCGGAGAAGCGCACGGCGGTCGGACTGCCCAAGCGGGTGCCCGGCAAGAACCGGGTGCCGGGCGCGGTCGGCAAGACGGGCGGGACGTTCCAGCCGCCCACCGTGCCGACGGCGGACCCGACCGCGGGCCGTCCGCCGCAGCAGCCGGGCGCCGCCCAGGGCGCGCCCGTCCAGGACGCTCCGGCGCAGGGCCGGCCGGAGGAGCAGCAGGGGCTCGGCCAGTCGGCCGACGTCGTACGCAACCGCTTCGCGAGCCTGCAGCGCGGCGTCAATCGGGGCCGCACCGAGACTCGCGGCGGAGGCACGTCAGGTGAGGCGCCGTCACAGGACGACGGCGAGACAGGAGGCGCTCGGTGAGCGGGCAGGATCTCAACTGGTTGGTGACGAACTTCGCGGACCGTGTCCCGAAGGTCGCGCACGCCGTCGTTGTCTCCTCGGACGGCCTGCCGATGGCCTACTCGGCGGGCTTCCCGCCGGAGCGCGCGGACCAGCTCTCGGCGATCGCGTCCGGACTGATGAGCCTCACGCAGGGCGCCGCGAAGATCTTCGACGCGGGCGGCGTGAACCAGACGGTCGTGGAGATGGACCGCGGGCTGCTGTTCGTCATGTCGATCACCAACGGCTCGGTGTTCGCCGTGCTCGCGGCCCCCGACTGCGACCTCGGCCTGGTCGCGTACGAGATGACGCTTTTGGTGGAGCGGGTCGGCCGCGTGCTGAGCCCGGCGCTGCGCGGGCAGGCCGAGCCGCACGGGCCGTCCGTGACCGAGATGGGCGCCGGGCCCGCCCGCTATTGACCCTGACTGACTCTGACGGAGGTCAGCGACATGGATCGAGGCAGTCCCTACGGAGGCGGCCCCGGCGGCCCCGGCGGCTGGCCGGGCGAGCCCCGGCCGCCGCGTCCGATGCCGGGGCGGGCGGCCGCACAGGACGACGACGGCGAGTCGAGCTCGCTGGTGCGCCCGTACGCCGTCACCGGCGGGCGGACGAAGCCGCGGTACGACCTGGCCATCGAGGCCCTGGTCACCGCCGCCCCCTACCCGCCGCGGGACGTGGCCGTGCTGACCCCGGAGTACCGGGCGATCATGGACCTGTGCCGGCAGGCGCGTTCGGTGGCCGAGGTGTCGGCGCTGCTGCGCATCCCGCTCGGGGTGGCGCGCGTCCTGGTCGCCGACATGGCCGTCGAGGGCCTGCTGCGCCTGCACCAGTCGCAGCCCTCCACCACAGCCGGCGGTCAGCCGGACATCCGCCTGCTAGAAAGGGTGCTCAGTGGCCTTCGGAAGCTCTGACCAGGTCTCCGGGCCGCCCGACGGCGAAACCGAGCTGACCTCGGTCAAGATCGTCGTCGGCGGCGGGTTCGGCGTCGGCAAGACGACCTTCGTGGGCTCGGTCTCGGAGATCATGCCGCTCACCACGGAGGCGGTGATGACGGCCGCGTCCGCCGACGTCGACGACCTGTCGGCCGTCCCGGACAAGACCACCACGACCGTCGCGATGGACTTCGGCCGCGTGTCGCTGGACAGCGAGCTGATCCTGTACCTGTTCGGCACGCCCGGGCAGCACCGGTTCTGGTTCATGTGGGACGACCTGGTGCGCGGCGCCATCGGCGCCGTGGTGCTCGTCGACACCCGCCGGCTCGAGGACTGCTTCGCCGCCGTGGACTACTTCGAGGAGCTCGGGCTGCCGTTCGTCGTCGGCGTCAACGGGTTCCACGGGGAGTTCCAGTACGCGATCGAGGACATCCGCGACGCCCTGTCGATCAGCGCGCACGTCCCGATCGTGCAGTGCGACGCGCGCAGCCGCGAGTCCACCAAGCAGGTGCTGATCACGCTGGTGCAGCACGCGATGACGGTGCACGCCACGGCCGGCGCCCACGCGCAGCCCGCGGCCCCGCCCGCTCCGCCCGCGCCGCCGGCCGGCCCCCTCGGGACGTCCTCGCCGAGCTGGACGTAGTCGTCCGGGGGGCGACCCCTGGAACCCCCGGCGCTTCGCGCGGCCTCCGGAGCCGCAGGGTCTCGGGTCGTGCGAAGCGTGACGCGGCGGCTGCGGACGGTTGTGTCTGTTCCTTCACACCGGGGCTCCCTACGGTCGCGTAGGTCGTGTGTACGATGCATCATTGTTCGACGTGATCGAACATGATGCGGCACCGGGGGCGGCGGACGGGATCCGCACGTACGTCGCCCTCGGGGACAGTTTCACCGAAGGACTGAACGACCCCTACCCGGGCGAGGACGACCGGTTCCGCGGCTGGGCGGACCGGCTCGCCGAGCACATCGCCGCGCGGAACCCGGGGCTGCGGTACGCCAACCTCGCGGTGCGCGGCAAGCTGGTGCGCCAGATCGTCGACGACCAGGTCCCGCCGGCCGTCGCGATGAGCCCCGACCTCGTGACGCTGTGCGCGGGCGGCAACGACATCCTGCGGCCCGGCGCCGACCCGGACGCGCTCGCGGTGCTGTTCGACGACGCCGTGCGGCGGCTGCGCGCCACCGGCTCGCGCGTGGTGGTCTTCACGGGGTTCGACCCGCGCGGGCTGCGCAACGGGCGGCGCATCCGGGGGAAGGGCGCCACCTACAACATGCATCTGCGGGCCATCGCCGACCGCCGCGGGTGCACGGTCGTCGACCTGTGGGCGCTGCGGGTGTTCGACGACCCCCGGGCCTGGTTCGAGGACCGGCTGCACCTGTCGCCGGAGGGGCACCGCCGCATGGCGCTGCGCGTCGCGGAGGTGATCGGGCTGCCGGTGGAGGGCGACTGGCGCGAGCCGTGGCCGCCGTTCGAGGGCGCCGACTGGCTCACGTCCCGCCGCGAGGACCTGCACTGGGCGCGCGCCTACCTGCTGCCCTGGATCGGGCGGCGGGTCACCGGACGCTCGTCCGGCGACGGCCGCGCCCCCAAGCGCCCCACGCCGCTGCCGCTCTGACGGGCGCGGCGGGCCGGGCGGCGGCGGGCGGGGTCAGGCCGGATCGGGGTGGGCGGCGCCCCGCGTGTTCGGGGCCCCGCCGCCGTCCGGCGAGCCGGCGGCGCCGCGCGCCGCCGCACCGGATCCGGCGGGCTCCCCGTCGCCGTCCGGCGTCGCGGCGAGGGCCTCGCGCAGCGTGCCGTGGACGGGCATCCGGCGGTGCAGGCCGGTGATCTCCAGCGCCCGGCGGATGACCGGCCGCGGCGCGGCCAGCGCCACCCCGCCGCCCGCGGCGGCCGCCGCCTTGTAGCAGGCCACGATGACCGACAGGCCGCCCGAGTCCATGAACTCGAGGTCGCTGAGGTCGAGGACGAGATCGTCGCCGTGGTCGCGCCGCGCGTCGCGCAGCCCGCGGCGCAGCGTGTCGGCGGTGGCGATGTCCAGCTCGCCGCGCAACCGGACGACGGCGCGGCCGTTCTCGCTGCGGGCGGTGACTTCGAGCGGTCGCACGCGGCGCCTCCTGAGGTTCGCTGCCGACAATTGCTTTACACATGACAAATTCTCGCACCACTTCCCCCGGACGGGGCATGTAGCGCGCGGGTGTGTCGGGCGTCACCGGAGTCATAGGGTGCTCACCAGACGTGCCGCCCCGCCCCCTCACGCAGGAGAAGGACCCACAGGTGAGTTCCCCCCGGCTGCCGGACCATCTCGAAGTGCTGCTCACCGAGGAGCCCGTGCTCGACGTGTACGCGCACGGGCCCTGGCGCGTCCCGGACGGGCTGTACGACGAGCTGCGGGAGCGGGCCGTCGCGTTCAACGACGACCCGCGCGTCGTGGAACTGCCCCGCCGCCACGGCGACTTCTACAACGACGGCACCACGGCCGCCGGGGCCGAACTGTGGTCGCTGCTGACCTTCCTGCTCGGCGCGTCGGCGCTGCGCGGCGGCTCCCGCGGCGACGTCGACTACGAGGTGCTGGCGGACTTCATGGCGGCGCCCGAGCCCAGCGTCCGCGACCCCCTCGCCTGGTTCTCCCAGGCCGGGCGGTGGCGGCCGCCGGGCCTGTGGCTGGCCGAGCCCGCCGGGGACGACCCGGCCCTCCGCGCGCTCATGCTGGACCTGGCGCGGGCGGGCCTGGACGTGTTCGAGGGGCTCGAGCCCGTCGAGCGGCGCCGCCGCGCGCTCATCGACGTCTTCGAGCGGCGCGCCGCGGACCCCGCCCTGCGCGAGTGCGACCTGACCGTCCCGAAGCCGCTGCTGGAGGACGCCTGGGCCGCCGGGCTGACGGACGGCGAGCTGGCCGTCCTGCCGGAGCTGGCCGGGCCCGTCGCCTACCTCGGCTGGGCCTGCGACGGGTTCGGCGCCGCGCACGGGCGGCTGCTCGCCGCCCTCGGGGCCGGGGAGCCCGCGGACGACGCGCTCGCCCGGCTGCTGCTCGCCGCCGACGCCGCGTCCGCCCCCGCCGAGCTGGCCGTGACGCTCGGCACCGACCGGCACGCCGGCCTGCAGGACCGGATGCGCGCGCTGCGCCCCGACTTCGCCGTCGACCCGTGGCGGCACGACGTGCGGGACCGGCTCGCGCTCGCGCTCGTCGCGGGCGAGGCCGACGCCGCCCGCGCCTGGCTCGACATGGCCGTCCGGATCACCGGCGCCGTGCAGGGCCTGCCGGGCGCGCCGGTCGCGCCGCGCGACCGCGTGCCCGTCCGCGCGTTCCAGGCGGACGTGCGGCGGCTGTTCACCGCGCGCCGCGTCGTCAACCCGCTGGGCGACGCGCTGTTCCCCGGCGCCGCCCGCGCGGCGGACGCGGACGCGCCCGCCGACGCGTCCCCCGACGCGCCCGCCGACGCGTCCGGCGGCGGGCCGGGGGCCGGGGCGGAGGCGGACGAGCGCCCGCCGGAGCCGCCGGACGACGACCTCGTCGGGCAGCCGGAACTCGCGCGGGCCGTCACGGACGCCGTCGCGGCGCGGCTCGCGGGGGAGCGGCCCGTCCGGCTGCTGATCACCGGACCGGCCGGGACCGGCAAGGGCACCGCCGCCGAACTGGTGGAGCGGCGGCTGGCCGTCGGCGGCGCCGTCCGCGAGGCGCTGTGGATCTCCGACCAGGTGTTCGCGTCGCTGGGCGTCAGCGACGCCGTGCTGTGGCTGCAGGCCCGCGTCCGCGACTGCGTCGAGGCCCGGATGCTGCTGGTGGTCGACGACCTGGAGCGGCTCGCCGCGCACGAGCGGTGCGGCGCCGCCGCCGTCGAGGAGCTGCGGCGGCTCATGGCCCGCTCGCCCGCGCTGGACGTCGTCGCGCTGTGCCGCCCCGGCGGCGACCGGCGGCTGTTCGACGCCAACCCGGCGCTCGTCGGCGCGTTCGACACCGCCCGCACCCGCGACTTCGCCGAGGACGGCTTCGCCGAGCTGTTCGCCCGCGCCGCCGCGCGGCGCGGGTTCGCCGTGCCGGCGGACGTCGCGGCGGCCGCGGGCGCGCGGCTCGCCCGCACCCCGGCGCTGCTGAACCTGCGCGGCGCCCGGCTCGCCGAGCAGCTCGCCGAACGGTCCGCCGCGGCGGCCCGCGCCCGCCTCGGCGAGGCCGGGGCCGGGGCGGCGGCCGGGGCCGGGGCCGGGACCGAGGCCGCCGGGAGCGCGCCGCGGATCACCGCGGACGACCTCCCCGAGCGGCTCATCCCCGGCCGCCCCGCGCAGAGCGACCCGTTCGCCGAGCTGGCGGCGTGCGTGGGGATCGAGCCCGCGAAGCGGGAGGTCGAGGCCCTCGTCGCCGAGGCCGAGGCGGCCCGGCTGCGCCGCGAGGCCGGGATGGCGGCCGCCGCCCGGCCCCGGCACCTGGTGTTCGCCGGCGGGCCCGGCACCGGCAAGACGACGGTGGCGCGGATCCTCGGCCGGATCTACGCCGACCGCGGCGTCCTGTCGTCGGGGCACCTCACCGAGGTCGAGCGGGCCGACCTGCTCGGCGAGTACGCCACCGAGAGCGTCCTGCGCGTCCGCCGGGCGGTGGAGCAGGCGCTCGGCGGGGTGCTGCTGGTCCGCGACGCGCACGCGCTCGTCTCGTCCGGGGACCCGGCGCGCGGCCGGGAGGTCCTGGACGTCCTGGTCGCCACCGTGCAGTCCCACACCGACGACCTCGTCGTGGTGCTGACCGGGCCGGAGGCCGAGCTGAACGGGCTGCTGAAGGCGCACTCCGACCTCGCCGCGTTCTTCCCCCGCACGGTCCGGTTCCCGGGCTTCACCGAGGACGAGCTCGTGCGGGTGTTCGCCGCGAAGGCCGCCGACGCGGGGTTCGCGCTCGCCGACGGCGTCCTGGAGCGGGTCCGCGCGCTGCTGCGGGCCGCGCCGCAGGGCCCCGGGTCCGCGAACGCCCGCACGATGGTGAACCTGCTCGACCGCGCCGTCGCGCTGCAGGGCCGCCGCGTCCTCGCCGACGGCGTCGTCGACGAGACCGAGTCGCTCGACGAGATCCTCCCGGAGGACGTCCCGGACGCGCTCGCCCGCGGCCGCGAGGGCGTCCCCGGCGACCCGCTCGCCCGGATCGAGTCCTTCCTCCGCCGCGTCGAGAGCAACGGCGGCCTTCCCGACCTCGTCGCCGAGGCCCGCGCCGGGCGGCTCCGCATGGACGCCAAGGTCGCGCCGGGCTCCCCGGCGCGGCACATGGTGTTCACCGGCAACCCCGGCACCGCCAAGACCACCATCGCCCGGCTGGTCGCCGCCGTCTACGCGCAGCTCGGGCTGCTGTCGTCCGGCCACCTGGTCGAGGTCACCCGCGCCGACCTCGTCGCCGAGTACATCGGGCAGACGGCGCCGCGGGTGCGCGCCGCGGTGGAGCGGGCGCTCGGCGGCGTGCTGTTCGTCGACGAGGCGTACGCGCTGGCCCCCGCCGACCCGTACGCGGGCGGCGACCGGCGCGACTTCGGGCACGAGGCGATCGCCGAGCTGCTGCGGCTGATGGAGGAGCACCGCGGCGACCTCGTCGTCATCGTCGCGGGCTACCGGACGGAGATGGAGCGGTTCGTCGGGGCCAACCCGGGCCTGGAGTCCCGCTTCCCGAAGGTCCTGCACTTCCCCGACTACTCCGACGACGAGCTCGTCGCGATCTTCGAGTTCATGGCGGCCGAGGACGGGTTCGTCCTGGCACCGGGGACGACGGACGCGCTGCGCCGGCTCGTCACCGGGCACCCGCGCGGCGACGCGTTCGGCAACGCCCGGTTCGTCCGGAACCTGCTGGAGGCCGCGATCTCCCGGCAGGCGCGCCGCATCACCTCGGTCGAGGGCGAGCTCCCGCCCGCCGAGGCGGGCACGCTCCGCCCCGAGGACCTGCCGGAGGCGCGGCCCGCCGAGCGGGACGGCGGCGGCGGGGGGTACGGCCCGTACCTGTGACGCGGCGCCACTCGGCGGGCATGGGGCGCCCGGGGCGGGGCAGGCTGCGGGGGCGGGACGCGGACCCGAGCACGATGCCCCGTCCCTCGGCATGGTGATTTGGAGCAGTGGACAATCATGCGGGGGATGGAAGCGAGGGACGCCCCGTTTTGTCTATGGTCTACGGCATGACGAACGGCTGGCCGGAAGGCCGGGGACGACGCGAGGAGGGCCGCCGCGTGGCGCGCAGCGGGTATGAAGGCGCCGGAGCGGGACACCCCCACGCGGGCCGCGGACGGGATCCCTACGGCGACGCGTACGCCGATCCCTACGACGACCCCTACGCCGGCGACCAGCTCGCCGGCGCCCGGCCGTATCCGGGCGAGCCCGGCGGTCCGGGCGGCCCCGGCGGCCCGCCGCCGGCCCGGCGCCGCCCGCCGCCCCGCCGGCGCCGGTGGGGGCGCGGGCTGAGCGTCTTCCTGGTCGTCGTCCTGCTGCTGCTCGTCGGCGGCTACTTCTACCTCGACGGCAAGCTGGAGCGCGAGGAGGTCCTGACCGACTACGCCGGCCGCGTCGCCGACACCCCCGGGACGAACTGGCTGATCGTCGGCTCCGACAGCCGCGAGGGGCTGTCGAAGGAAGACCGCGACAAGATGGCCACCGGCAAGGCGAGCGGGCGCCGCACCGACTCGATGATGCTGCTGCACTACGGCGAGGGCGGCACGTCGCTCGTCAGCCTCCCGCGCGACTCGTACGTCCCGATCGAGGGGCACGGGCGCAACAAGCTGAACGCCGCGTTCGCCCTCGGCGGCCCCAAGCTGCTCGTCCGGACGGTCGAGGAGGCCACCGGCGTCCGCATCGACCACTACGCCGAGATCGGGTTCGCCGGGTTCGTCGGCGTCGTGGACGCCGTCGGCGGCGTCGAGATCTGCGTCAAGGAGCCGATGAAGGACCCCAAGGCCGGCCTGGACCTCCAGTCCGGCTGCCAGACGCTCGACGGCGCGCAGGCACTCGGCTACGTCCGGAGCCGGAACTACGCGCGCGCCGACCTGGAGCGCGTCGAGAAGCAGCGGCAGTTCTTCGGGGCGCTGATGAAGAAGGCGGCGAGCCCCGGCACGCTCGTCAACCCGTTCCGCAGCATCCCGCTCGCGACGAACGGCGCGAGCAACTTCCTCGTCGACGAGAACGACCACATCCACGACCTCGCCCGGATGATGTGGGCGATGAAGGGCGTCAGCGGCGGCGACGGCGTGATGACGACCGTCCCGATCGGCGGGTCGGGCAGCTCGGCCGCCGCCGGGTCCTACATCACCTGGGACCGGCAGAAGGCGGGCACGCTGTTCGACGCGCTGAAGCAGGACCGGCCGATCCCGGCGAGCGTCGCGGAGAAGGCCGCGGGTTAGAGTCGGAGCATGCCGGACGCGACACCCGAGGAGAACCTGGAGCAGCTGACGTCCAAGGAGCTGTACGACCGCGCGGTGCGGGTCGCGAAGGACGAGCACGACGTCGGCTTCCTGTGGAACCTGCTGCGCGCGATCCCCCCGGCGGCCGCCGCGCTGGGCGAGACCGGCCGCGCCAGGTTCGACCTCCTGCACGGGCTGTCGCTGCTGGAGGAGTTCACGCACGCGGGGGAGGGCGAGCTCGGCGACGCCCTCCGCCCCTTCTACATCGAGTACCTCACCGAGCACGCCAAGCGGGCTTGACCGCCTCTTTGTCCCCTCTTGATCTCCGTTCGGCCACCCTAGGGAACTACTGTGCGTAGGCATCCGACCTCAGAGGGTGGTTAAAGTGAACAAGAAGCACCTGAAGATCGCGTCCATCGCGTTCTTGGCGTGGTACGTCGTGAGCAGGCCGGAGGGGGCGGCGAGCATGGTCAACAACGCCCTGAGCGGCCTCGGCAGCGCCGCGGAGTCGCTGTCGACCTTCATGAGCGCGATCCCCGCGTAGCCCCGGGCGGTCGTCCCCGGCGGCCGTCCCCCGGACGCGGGCTCCGGGGGCGGGTCTCCGGTGCCGTGTTCCGCGCGCCGGGTCGTTCGCGCCGCGCCCCGCGTGTCGGGTCCTGCGTGGTGAGTCTTGGGTGGTGAGTCTTGCGCGCGGCGGCCGTCGAAGCGGAGGTCATCGACTCGGCGGCCCGCTGATACGGCGGCCCCGGAAGCCGCCCCGGTTCTTCTTCGGCCCCGTACCTCGGACGGTGCGGGGCTCTTTCGCATGGCCACCAAGCGCTGGCGGCCGCGTCACAGTAAAATCGCGCTTTGCGGGCGGACACGCCTGGGCACAATCAAAGCGGGTCATTGTGTCACGGCGCTAGGACAGGGACGGCGTTGCTCATGAAGAAGAACATGAAATATGTGGCGATCGCTTTCGTCATCTTCTACCTCCTGAGTTCACCGAACGAGGCGGCCGGCTTCGTCAACAACATCTTCACGCAGCTCGGCCGGGCCGGCGGCTCCCTCTCGTCGTTCGTGGACGGCCTGGACCTGTCCCCCTGACGGCGGCACCGTGACGCCCTCCCCGGCCGGCCGGCGGCCGGGGAGGTCCGATCTCCTAAGATCGGCCCATGTCTGTCTTCGACGTAGAGATCGAGGGACTGCGGGGCGGCTCCGCGGACCTCGCGCAGTACCGGGGCAAGGCCGTGCTCGTCGTCAACGTCGCCTCCAAGTGCGGCCTCACCCCCCAGTACTCCGGCCTCGAACGGCTCCAGGAGCGGTTCGCCGAGCGCGGCTTCACCGTCCTCGGCGTCCCCTGCAACCAGTTCATGGGCCAGGAGCCCGGCACGCCCGAGGAGATCGCCGAGTTCTGCTCGACGACCTACGGCGTCACGTTCCCGCTGACCGAGAAGGTCGACGTGAACGGCGACGACCGCCACCCCCTCTACCGGGGCCTCGTCGGCGCCCCCGACGCCGAGGGCCACACCGGCGACATCCGGTGGAATTTCGAGAAGTTCCTCATCGCCCCCGACGGCACGGTCTCCGCCCGTTTCGCGCCGCAGGTCGAGCCCGAATCGGACGAGGTCGTCACCGCCATCGAGAACACCCTTCCGGCCTGAACCCGCGCACCCGGGCGGCGATGTGAACCGCACCACACCGCCGTCCGGTTGTCGGCCATTCGAAGGCCGGTCTAGCTTGAGGGCTCCCCGCGAAGCGACCTGGAGGATCCCATGCGAGGCTGGACCGCGGACGACATCGGCGACCTCGGCGGGCGCCGCGCGATCGTGACCGGGGCCAACAGCGGCCTCGGCTACCACACCGCCCTCCAGCTGGCGCGGCACGGCGCGTCCGTCGTGCTGGCCTGCCGCAGCGCCGAGCGCGGGCAGGCCGCCCACGACCGGATCCGCGCCGCCGCCCCCGACGCCGACGTCGCGCTCGGCTCCCTCGACCTCGCCGACCTGTCGTCCGTCCGCGCCTTCGCCGAGGCCCGCACCGAACCCCTCGACCTCCTCGTCAACAACGCGGGCGTCATGGCGCTCCCGCACCGCACCACCGCCGACGGCTTCGAGATGCAGTTCGGCACCAACCACCTCGGCCACTTCGCGCTCACCGGGCTGCTCCTGCCCGCGCTCCGCGCCGCGAAGGCCCCGCGCGTCGTGAACGTCACGTCCGGGCTGGCCTGGAGCGGCCGGTTCGACTGGAAGGACCTCCAGGGGGAGCGCCGCTACCGCAAGTGGGCCGCCTACGGGCAGTCCAAGCTGGCCAACCTCGCCTTCACCGCCGAACTCGACCGGCGCGTCCCCGAGGTGACCGCCGTCTCGGCGCACCCCGGCTACGCCGCCACCAACCTCCAGCAGACCGGCCCCCGCATGCAGGGCAGCCGCCTCCTCGAACGGGTCACCGGCCTCGGCAACGCCCTCATCGCCCAGCCCGCCCGCGACGGCGCCCTGCCCCTGCTCTACGCCGCGACGTCCCCCGACGTGCGCGGCGGCGCCTGCTACGGCCCCCGCGTCCTGCAGTACCGCGGCGCCCCCACCGAGGTCGTCACGCCCCCGCAGGCCACCCGGCCCGGCGTCCCGGCCCGCCTCTGGCAGGTCTCCGAGTCGCTCACCGGCGTCTCCTACGAGAGCTGATCACGGCGCGACGGCGATGTCCCAGTCGAGCGTCGCGGGCACCGCGCCCTCCAGCGTGAGCAGCCACCGCTTGCCTTCGACGCCGCACGCCCCGCTGTACCCGCCGAGGCCGTTCGACGCGACCACCCGGTGGCACGGGACGATCAGCGGGATCGGGTTCGCGCCCATCACCTGCCCGACGACCTGCGCGTGCAGGCCCGTCCCGCTGCGCTCGCCCAGCTCCCCGTACGTCACGACCGCCCCGTACGGGACCGCCTCGTACAGGGTCGAGAGCACCGCCCGGTGCGCGTCGGACGTCAGCCGCCAGTCGATCGGCAGCCCGAACGTCTCGCGGCCGCCCGCGAAGTAGGCCCGCAGGGCCTCCAGCGCGGGGGCCGTCCGGCCCGGATCGTCCACGACGGGCAGCCCGGCCGCCTTGACGGTGCGGGCGCGCGCGCCGGGGGTGTCGTGGAAGTTCAGCGAGACGACGCCGGTCTCGGTCACGGCCACGAGCAGGCGCCCGAGCACGGTCTCGACCGTGCCGAACGCGAGGGTTTCCTCCATCGGTGCGCTCCTTCCTCCCGGTATTCAACCCCGCCGGACCCGCCTTCGTTGCACCGAATGCCGTGGGCGGCACGCTTCGGCGCCGGGGGCGCCCCGTCCCGGGGAAGGAGGACGGGCCGCCCCTGGGCGCTCAGGCCCCGGTCAGGACCCGGTGGAGGCGGGCCGCCTCGGTGACGAGGCGGCTGGAGCCGCCGCGGGCGGCGACCTCGGCCAGCCCCGGCACTTCGTCCCGGGCGCGGACGGCCTCGGCGGTGCGGGCGCCGAGCGCCAGGAGGTCGGGGAGGCCGGACGGGGCGCGGGTGCCGGGCTCGGGGAGCAGCGCGGGCAGCGCGGCGGCGATCACCGGCCAGGCGCCGGCGTGCGCGCCCGCGTTGGCGGCCTCGGCCAGGGACCGGACGGCGCGGTTGGGCGTGATCGCGCCGCTCCGCGCCAGCGTGCCGAGCGCGGTGCCGGTTTCGGCGGCCGGGAGGTGCCCGCGCGCCGCGAACACGAGGAACGCCTCGACCGCGTCCGCGCGCTCGCGGGCGTCCCGGTGCGCGAGGGCGTAGGCGAGGACCGCCGCCGTGGCCGCGCCCGCCGGGCCGTCCGCCGCGGCCAGCGCGAGCGCGGTCGCGCCCTGGCCGGACGCGTACTCGTACGGGTCGAACTGGTGGGGGAGGGCGTGCGCGGCGGCCAACTCGCGGTGCGACGGCAGGAGCGCGGGCCACGACTCGGTGCCGCCGCAGTCGTGCCCCGCGGTGAACTTCGCGTCGTAGGACCACAGTTCCGAGAGGGGTTCCGGGAGGCCGTCCCCGGGGGATGCCACGCTCACGACGCCGTGCGGCGGCGGTTCCGGCACCCGGCCGCGCTCGGTCCGGAGCGGCTCGTCCAGCCGCCTGCACTGGACGACCGGGTCGGGCAGCCCGCCGGACGCGAGCAGCGGCGCGACCGTCCGTCCGGCCTCGGAGACCAGGGATTCCGCGCGGATCGCGGCGTCCGGATCGACGTCGCGGGGGATGCGCAGCAGCGCTTGGGCGAGGTCGGCGCGGCCGGGTTCGACGCCGGCCGCCTCAAGGCGTTCGAGGCGTTCGACGAGCGTCATGGGGGCGATATGTCCGCTGCCCTCGGTCGGTGCGGCCAGCAGCACGGGGGTACGGCCCACCGAGGCGATGATCTCGCGCTTGCGCCAGAGGAGGAGCCGGCGCAGCGGCGGGCCGTCCACCCCCGTCCGGCGCGTGTCGAACCAGCGGGCTGCGGGGGGCTCGACCGGGAACGGGCGGACCAGCATCTGGCCGGCGAGCGCGGCCCAGTAGTGGGCGGCGCGCGTCGACGAATGCAGGCGGTGGTGCTCGGAGAGGTCGACCTGGACGTGCGGGCGCAGGGCTTCGCGCGTGCCCGACGGGTCGGTGAACGCGGACTCGACGAGCGCGGCGAGGAAACGTTCCGTCGCGGCCCAGGCGAACGTCGCGTGCTGCTGTGCGCGGAACTCTTCGGCCAGTTCGGCGAGCGAGGCGATCGGGGCGGGCAGCGCGCGCGGGACGTACGGGGGCGGACCGGACGGGACGGGCGCCGGTTCGGCGCCCGCGTCCACCGCGCCGTACCCGTCGGCGAGCGCGGCGCGGAGGTCCGCGGGGAGCCCGGCGGCCGCGTCCCGCACGGTCTCGCGGGTCGCGGCGTCCACCCGTCCGGCGTGCTTCACCGCGATCTTCACGGCGCGTTCCCGCAGGTCGAGGGCTTCCGTGGCGAACACGGCCGTGACCGCGCGGACCGTCGCGTCGACGCGGTCGCGCTTGCGGGCGGTCCGGTCGAGCCAGCCGAGGGCGGCCCGCACGAGCTTCTTCTCGGGGCGGAAGGCGAGCGCGTCGGCGGCCTCCGCGAACAGTCCGGCGTCGAGGCGGCCGAGGTCGTCCGCCCGCCGGACCTGCCGGAGCGCGAGGCCGGCGACGGTGGACGGGGCGGCGGGCAGCAGCCGGACGTGGTCGCGGACGCGCGCCGCGGCCTCCTCGTCCGACGGGTCGAGCAGGTCGTGCAGCCGGACGAAGAAGCGCAGCTCGTGGGAGGTGCCGCCGCGCAGGAACCGGCCGACGCAGCCGTCGATGAGCGCGGCGCGGTCGAGCCGCCCGGCGGCGGCGAGCCCGGCGAGCGCCTCGGCCCAGTTGGTGGTGCGCTCCCGGTCCCACCGGACGCGGATCTCGTCGTCGGCGAGCGCGCCGCCCACGCCGTCCGCGTCGAACAGCCGGGGGACCAGCGCGTCGAGGAACGGGTCGTCGGCCAGCGCGGCCGGGTCGGCGAGGACGGCCCAGCCGGCGACGAAGCCGTCCGACGCGGGCGCGGCGGCCCCGGCGGACAGGGTGAACTCCGCCGCGATCGGCCACAGGGAGCCCATGCGGTCGTCGCCCGCGCGGAGGCGGTCGGCGACGCGGCGGCCGACGTCGGCGCGCCACTCGGCGGGGCGCGCGGCGGTGACCTTCACCAGGTCGTGCTGCAGGCCGCTGCGCGCGAACCGCATGGGCCACACCTCCAGCTCCCGGCGGCACAGCCAGGCCGCCGCGGCGGCCGCCCCGCCGATCGTGCCCGCGCCCGCGAGCAGCAGCGGCTCGACGTACCCGCGTTCGAGGACGTTCCACTCGGCCTTCGCCCGCAGCTCCCGCAGCAGCCCCGGCAGCGCGTCGGCGACCTCGCGGCGGTCCGCGCCGTCGAGCTTCGCCGCCAGCGCGATGACGCGGCCCTGGTCCTTCGCCTCGATCGCCCCGCGGACGTCGTCCCACGCGGTCATCGGACGGCCTCGGCGGACGCTTCGCGGCGGACGATCCGGGCCGCGAGGACGTGCTTGCACGGACCCCGCCCGCCCCGGTGGTCGTGCCACCACGGGCACGTGCACGACGCGGCGTCGCCGGCGCCGTCGAACCGGACGAGCCGCTCCCCGCCGCCGGTCGCCACCACGGCGACGCCGTCGCCGGTGAAGCGCACGGAACCGTCCTCGACCAGCGCCCGCGCCGCCCGCAGCCGCGGGTTCAGCGCCGCCACCCGGGACGGGTCGTACGGGAGTTCGCGGTGGAAGAACGCGGCCTCGGCGGTGTCGAACCCGACGCGGCCGGACGTCCCGAGCTGGACGAGCGCCGCCTTCGTCCGGTCGAGGGGCAGCCCCGAGCGCTCGGCCAGCAGGTCCGGCTCGACGCGCGGCTCGAACGCCAGGAGCGCGCCGACGAGGTCGGCGTCGCCCGCCGCCTCGTCCGTCGCGAGGGCGTCGAGCACCGCGCCCTCGCCAGAGAACCCGCGGGACCGCTCCGGGGACAGCGCCAGCACGTAGCGCATCCCGGGCAGCTCCAGCTCCCACACGCTCGCGGCGGGGCCGCTCCCGGCCGCGACCGGCGGTCCGTAGGCGCGGAGCGCGCGGGCGAAGCGCAGCAGCGGGAGCATCGTGCGGAGCCTGTCCGCCCCCGCCAGGCACACCGCGCCCGGCGCCGGACGCGGCGCGAGCCGCAGCGTCCGCCCGGCGGGTACGGCCCACATGGGGTTCCGGCCGCGCAGGGATCGCAAGAACCGGACGGCGTCCGGCCCGGTCAGCTCGGCGCGCGGGTCGAACCCGGCCGTGATCACCTGGACCTCGGCGAACCCGCGCAGCCACCGGTCGGGGAGGGGGACCTTCTTCTCCACCACGGCGCCGTCCAGCGTCGTGACGGCCAGTTCCTCCTCGCCGACCGCGAGGTGCAGCGGGTCGGAGCCGCCGACGCGGGCGAGGGCCTCGCGCAGCGGGCCGTTCACGTCCACGTTCGTCGTGCCGCGCTCGTGCACCTCGCCGTCCATCGCGGCCTCCAGGACGTCCAGCCGCGCGTACACGCCGCCGCACGCGGAGAACGACTCCAGCCGCAGCCGGTCGCCGTTGCAGGTGACCACCGGGTCGCGGAACCCGGTGGGCCGCGGCTGGTGGTAGCGGGTCTGCGCGACGTCGGCCAGTCCGATCAGCGCCGCCGCGGCCGGGGCGGCCTGCGTGAGGACGCCGCTGAAGAAGTGCGGATGCGCCCGGGGCCCGCTCCCCGTCGTCCCGCCCGACGTCGACAGCCCCAGCAGGCCGCCGTCCACCCCGGACGGACGCGTGTACGAATAGGACTGTTCCGTAGTCGCCATGGGAGGGAAGGTAAAGGATCCTTCCGACAAATAGCCGAGCGGCGCCGGTCCCGTCTGCGGCGGGGGTGTGCGCCGACTCCCGGAAGGGCGGGGTAGTCTCGATGACGTGCGACGGTTCCTCACTCCCGGCTGGCTCGGCCTGCATGCGCTGGCGATCGTGCTGTGCGCCGCGTTCCTCGGTTTCGGCTGGTGGCAGTACGACCGCGCCCAGGCCGGCAACGACCGCAGCTGGGCCTACACCTTCGAGTGGCCGATCTTCGCGATCTTCGTGGTCGTGATGTGGGTCAAGATGATCCGGGACGAGCGCGACGGCGTGGACTCCCCGGCGCCCAAGGTGATCGAGGAGCCCGCCGAGGCCGCGGTGAAGCGGGAGATCATCCGTCAGCAGGAGGAAGAGGACCCCGCCCTGGCGGCCTACAACCGCTACCTCGCCCGGCTCAACTCCCAGAGCGACCGGCGCGACTGACCCCGCACGAGCCCGGTCCGCGCGAACGGCCGCCGGGCCGCAGAAAGGTGTGAACTGTGGAAGGCGCGGTGACCCGGTACCGGATCCTCGCCATGCTCGTCGGCACGCTGCTGGTGCTGCTGGTGATCGGCATGGTGCTGAAGTACGGTCCGACCGACATGCCCGAGATGGCGGGCATCGTGTCCCCGATCCACGGCTTCTTCTACATGGTCTACCTGGCGGCCGCCTACGACCTGTGGCGGCGGACCGGCTGGCCGCTCAACCGCATGGTGCACATCGTGCTGGGCGGGATCGTCCCGCTGATGACGTTCTTCGTCGAGCGCCGGATCGTCCGCGACGCCCGCGCGCTGCAGGCGTCCGGGAAGCAGCCGGCCGAAGCCGGAGTCTGACCTCCCCGTCCCGTGGACCCGGGCCGCCTCCCGGCGTATCGTTTGACTGAGTCAAACATCTCCGGGGAGGCGCCGATGGAACCGGCCAGGGAGGACGTCGCGACGGTCCGGGCGTTCAACCGCTTCTACACGGGCGTGATCGGGGTGCTGGGCGAGGGGCTGGTCGACACCCCCTACTCCCTCACCGAGGCGCGCGTCATCTTCGAGCTGGCGCAGCGGGACCGGACCGAGGTGCTGCCGCTGCGCCGCGCGATGGGCCTGGACGCCGGCTACCTCAGCAGGATGCTCGCCCGGTTCGAGAGCGACGGCCTGGCGACGCGGGAGCGCTCGGCGGAGGACGGCCGCCGCCAGGTCGTCCGGCTCACCCCGCGCGGCCGCGAGGTGTTCGCGCTGCTGGACGAGCGGTCCGCCGACGAGGTCCGGGCCCTGCTCGCCGGGGTGCCGGGCGCGGACCGGGCGCGGCTGCTCGCCGCCATGCGGACCGTCGAGGAGGTCCTCGGCGAGCGCCGCCCGGCGGCGGCCCGGCCGGCGCTCCGCCCGCCGCGCCCCGGGGACCTCGGCTGGATCGTCGAGCGCAACGGCGCCCTCTACGACGTCGAGTGCGGCTGGGACCGCACGTACGAGGCGCTCGTCGCGAAGGTCGTCGCCGACTACGTCGAGAACCACGACGCGGAGCGCGAGAACGCCTGGATCGCCGAGCTGGACGGCGAGCGCGTCGGCGGGGTCTTCTGCGTCCGCCGCACCGACGACGTCGCCCAGTTGCGGCTCCTGCACGTCGAGCCCGGCGCGCGCGGCGCGGGCGTCGGGGCGGCGCTCGTCGACGCGTGCGTCCGCTTCGCGGAGGAGGCCGGCTACGCGGAGATCATGCTGTGGACGACGGCCCTCCAGCGCCCGGCGCACCGCGTGTACGCCCGCGCGGGCTTCGTCCTCACCGAGGAGGAGCCGCCGGTCTCCCGCTTCGGCGACACCGTCCACGGGCAGGTCTGGCGCCGCAAGCTCTGCCGCCCGGCCGGTCCCGTGCGCGCATGAGTCCGGGCCCGCGAGGTGCGCGCACCTCGCGGGCCCGGACTCCGCAGCGATCCCTGACTGCGTGCGGCGGCCGAGACGGGGGTCGGACGGAGTGCCGGCCGCCTTCGGGTCACCGGCGCATGGCCGGACGGGTTGGGAGCCGGGCGCCCACCTCCTTTCGGGAGCGGACCGCCGGGTCGCGCGGACCCGGGCGGCGGGACGGGAGCGGGTGCCGCGCCGACACCCGCGTGATGTTCGGGAGAGCCCCCGGCGGCCGGAGGGAAAGGCGGCCGCCGAGGGGACGTCGACGGTGGACCGCGGGATCGGTCCGCCGTGCGCTCTCGTTCCGGGAGAGCCGCACGTCCGCCGGGCCCTGGGAGGGCGGGCCGCGGGTGGCGGAGCGCGCGGTCCCGGTGGTCGGGAGAGCGCGGGCCGCCGCTCGGCCGCGGGCTCGCGGGCCGGGGGTCGGGACGACCGTGGGAGCCGGGCTCCCGCCGGACCGCGGGCCCGCCCGCGCCGGGCGGCGGCGCCGGGGCGGCGATCGGACCGGCGCGGGACCGTGCCGGGACGGGCGCGGCCCCGCGGGGGCGCCCGGTGGTGGGCGGTCCGGGCCGGCGGCGTCCGGCACGGCGCCGCCGACCCGGCCGCGGGGGAGCACCGGTGCCGCGGGGGCGTGCGGCGCCGGCGTCCGGTGTTGGGCGGGGTGCCCGCAGGACGGGGAACGGGACGGTCCGGTGCGGCCGAGGGCCCGAGGTGTGCCGCCGTGCACGGCGTCCGCGGCCGGCGTCGGGGGACGCCGCGCGCCGGGCCGGGACGTGCCGGGGACGCCCTCGGCCGCGCCGGTGAGGCCGCCACCCGCGGTGCGTCGCATCTCGGCCTCCTCTCGTCCGGGACCTGGGGCTTTGCCGCCCCGCGGTCCGCTCGTTCACTCACTGTCACGAACTCGTTGCGTTAAGTACCCTGGGGTCATGCCCGCGTAAACCGGGGTGTGCGCGCGGAATCATGATCGTCACCAGACTTTGCCTTCGCATTGCCCTGCGGGCACGCGGAGCGGCCGGGAACGCCCGCCGCGGGCGGGGTCAGCCGAGGCGGCGCAGGGTGAGCGCCGTCGCGCACAGCAGGGTGCCGCGGGTCGTGCGGGGGGCGACGCCGATCAGCCGGGACGTCCGGGCGAGGCGGTTGTCGACGGTGTTCGGGTGGACGGCGAGCGCGGCGGCGGTGCGGCGCCGGTCGAGGTCGTGGTCGAGGAAGGCGCGGAGGGTCTCGAGGAGCTCCGGGTGGCCGTCGAGCGGGTCGAGGACCGCGGCGAGCGCGGGACCGCCGTCCGGCGCGCCGCTCAGGTGGTAGTCGAGCAGGACGTCGCCGAGCTCGTAGACGCCGGGCGGACGCCCGGTGGCGCGGGCGATCCGGGCGATGCGGGCGGCCCGCGCGGACGCGCCGGGGACGTCGGCGGCGCGGGCGCGGGCCGCGCCGACGGCGGCGGGCTCGGCGCGGCCGAGGGCGCGGCGGAGCTCGTCCATCCGGTCGGCCGCGCGGAGGGGCAGCAGGACGTGGACGCCGCGGCCGTCGAGATGGGTGAGGGTCGCGCCGCCCGCGAACCCCTCCACGGCGGCGCGGACGCGGCGCTGCAGGCGGCGCTCGGCGACGCCGGCGGGGCGGTCGGGCAGGGGCAGGTTCAGCACGAGGAAGGAGTCGGGCAGCGGGACGCCGTAGCGTTCGGCGGTGGCGCGCGCCGGTTCGCCCGCGACGAGGGCCCGCGCGATCTCGCGGAGGGCGTCGCGGCGCTCGTCCTGCACGGCGGCCTGCGCCGCCTGGTAGGCGTCGGCGACGGCGGCGACGACCCGGTTGGTCTCGCGGATCTGCAGGCGGGCCAGCAGCGGGAGCGCGTCCCGCTCGGCGGGCCGCACCTCGGCGACGAGCGCGTCCCAGATCAGCTCGGCGCCGATGTAGTACGTCGACAGGAGGGTGGACAGGCCGACGCCCTCCTCGGCGCGCTGCGCGGCCCGCTCGAGGAAGAGGCGCCGGTCGTCGCGGTCGGCGGGGGTCCCGCCGAGCAGGTCCAGGAACTGGCGGATCGCGAACCGGGCGGTGGCGGCGATCTCGAGGTCGCGCATGTCCGCGGGCAGGTCGGCGTAGTCGGGGATGGCGGCGAACCGCCGCTCGGCCAGTTCGCGCGCGAGCCGGTTGACCTTCGGCTCGCAGCGCGCCGCGACCGCCGCCGCGATGCGCCGCGCCTCCCGCTCGTCGATGACCGGCCCCCCTTCAGCGTGATTGTGACATGTCACAGCGATCCCGGGGTGAACAAGGGACGGTCGCCGATTGTGGAGGCCCGCGTCCGCGAGGAAGGGTGATCCGTACCAGAACGGACGGAGCACGCATGGCATCCACCGCGAAACCCCCGCAACCCGACGCGTCGCGTTCCCGCCGGGCGTGGACGGTCGTCGTCCTGCTCGTCCTGTTCATGATGATCAACTTCATGGACAAGGCGGTGCTGGGCCTCGCCGGCGACCACATCCGCGCGGAACTCCGGCTGACCGACACCGAGTTCGGCTCGATCGGCAGCGTGTTCTTCCTGCTGTTCAGCGTCTCGGGCGTCGCGGTCGGGTTCCTGGCCGACCGGCTGCCCGTCAGATGGCTGCTCGTCGGCCTGGTCGCGGTGTGGAGCGCCTCGCAGCTCGCGGTCGCCCTGCCGGCGGCGGGCCTGCTCACCCTGATGGTCACCCGGGTGACGCTCGGGATGGCCGAGGGCCCCGCGCTCGCGATGGCGAACCACACCGCGTTCAGCTGGTTCCCCGACCGGGAGCGGGCGCTGCCCAGCACGCTGCTGGCGACCGGCGGCGCGTTCGGCGTCGCGCTCGGCGCGCCGGCGCTGGCGGCGCTGATCACGAGCGCCGGCTGGCGGTCGGCGTTCCTGGTGACCGGCCTGCTCGGGGTGCTGTGGGTCGCGCTGTGGCTGGCGAAGGGCGGCGAGGGCGGGTACTCCGCGCGCGGCGCGGCGGCGGACGGCCCGCGCTTCCCGTTCCTGCGGATGATCACCTGCGGCACCGTCCTGGGCGGCCTCGCGGCGGGCTTCGCGGCGTACTGGTCGATGGCGGTCGCGGTCACCTGGCTGCCGCAGTACCTGCAGCGGGTGCACGGCATGGAGCTGGAGCGGGCGAGCCTCGTCACGGCGGCGACGCAGGTCGTCGGCATCGTCGTGATGCTGTCCATCGGCTACGCCTCGACCCGGATGACGCGTGCCGGACGGTCCAGCCGCGCGGCGCTCGGGTACCTCGGCGGCGCCGCGGTCGTCCTGTCGGGCGCCGCGATGCTGCTGGTCACCCGGTCGGGCGGGGGAGCGGCGTTCGTCGCGGTGCTGATGGTCGCCTACACGTTCGGCAACGCGTTCTTCGGGCTGATGCAGGCCGCGGCGGCCGAGCTGGCGCCCGTCCGGCAGCGCGGCGCGGTCCTCGGCACGGTGACCGCGCTGGCGTCCCTCGCCGGGGCGCTCGGCCCGGTGCTCACCGGCGCGATCGTGGACGCCGCGGGGACGGCCGAGGCCGGCTTCCGCCACGCGTTCGACCTCGGCGCCGCACTCATGATCGTCGGCGGTCTGCTGGCCGCCGCCTTCGTGCGCCCCGCCCGCGACCGCGCCGCGCTCGACGCGGCGCGCCCCGCGGGCGGCGGTTCCCGCGCACTGACGAAAGGACAGATATGAACATCAGGGAATACGCCGACAAGGTGTGGTCCGGCGAGAGCGACGACAGCATCGCCAACACCGGGATGGGCGGAAAGGGCGTCATCGACATCGCCGACGGGCTCGGCTGGAAGCCCGGGTTCGGCAACGTCATCGCGTTCCGCACGCGCGGCGAGCTGATCCTGTTCGACACGGGCAACGAGGCGTACGCCGGGAAGATGCACGCCCGGATCCGCGAGTGGACGTCCGACCCGCTGAGCCTCGCGTTCTACTCGCACGGCCACGTCGACCACGTCATGGGCATGGCCCCGTTCGACGCCGAGGACGGCCCGCGCGCCCAGGTCGTCGCGCACGAGAACGTCCGGGACCGCTTCGACCGGTACGCCCTCACCGCCGGGTACAACGCGGTGATCAACCAGCGGCAGTTCCAGATCCCGGGCCTGCGCTGGCCCACCGAGTACCGGCACCCGGACGTGACGTTCCGCGACGCCCTGACCGTCACCCGGGGCGACCTCACGTTCGAGCTGTTCCACGCGAAGGGCGAGACGGACGACGCCGCCGTCGCGTACGTCCCCGAGCACCGGCTGCTCCTGCCCGGCGACCTGTTCATCTGGCTCGCCCCCAACTGCGGCAACCCGCAGAAGGTGCAGCGCTACCCCCGCGAGTGGGCGCACGCGCTGCGCCGCATGGCCGCGCTCGGCGCCGAGATCATGATGCCGTCGCACGGCGCCCCCGTCTTCGGCGCCGACCGGATCGAGCAGGCGCTGCTGGAGACCGCCGAGTGGCTGGAGAGCATCGTCGACCAGACGCTCGGCCTGCTCAACGAAGGCCGCCGCCTCGACGAGATCGTCCACGCGGTGACGCCGCCCGCGCACCTCGCCGACCGCGTCTACCTGCAGGCGAAGTACGACGAGCCGGAGTTCATCGTCCGGAACCTGTGGCGCATGTACGGCGGCTGGTACGACGGCAACCCCGCGCACCTCAAGCCCGCCCCGGACGCCGCCGTGGCGCGGGCCGTCGCGGACCTGGCGGGCGGCGCCGCGAAGGTCGCCGACGCCGCCCGCCGCGCCGCCGCGGACGGCGACCTGCGGCTGGCCGCGCACCTCGCCGAGACGGCGGTGCTGGCCGACCCGCAGGACGCCGCGCTGCACGGGGCCCGCGCCGAGGTGTACGCCGCCCGCGCCGCCGCCGAGCCGTCGCTGATGGCGACCGGCGTGTTCAAGTGGGCCGCAGACGAGTCGCGGCGCGCCGCCGGCGGCGAGGCGTCCCCGAGCACCATCCCGGGCCTGATCGCCTGACCGCCCGGCAGCCCGGCCCCGGCCCCCGTGCCGGGGCCGGGGCCGGGTCAGGTGAGGTCGCGGCGCAGGGGCGCCGCGACGGCGGCGGCCGCGGCGAGGGCCGCGTACCCGAGGAGGACGAGCGTGCCCGCCACCGGCGGCAGCAGTCGGACGGGATCGGTCGCCATCTGCTGCGAGAGGGCGTCCGCGACCGCGGTGAAGTCGGTCAGCGCCGCGGTCGCCCCGCCCGGCAGCCATGGGTAGAGCCACCGGACGCCCGGCACCATCATCAGCAGCGTCTCGCCCGCGTACAGGTAGCCGATGACGACGCCGAGCGCCGCCGTCCGGTTCGGGATCAGCGCGCCCATCCCGATGCCGAGCAGCGTGTACACCGTCATCGCCACGCCGATGCGGGCGAGCAGGGCGAGGATCGTCCCGGCGGGCAGCCCCAGGTCGACGCCCTTCGCCGCGGCGACGCCGAAGAACGCGGCGGCGGCCGTGCCCGCGAGCACCGCCCCGTACCCGGCCCCGGCGGCGCCGTGCACCAGCAGTTTCGCCGCGAGGACCCGCCCGCGGCGCGGCGCGAACAGGAACGTGGCGTCGGCCGTCCGGTGCCGGTACTCCGACGCCATCGCCAGCGTGCCGACCGCGGCCGGGACGAGCGCGGTGAACCCGAGCATCCCCAGGACCGACCGGACGCCCTCCTCGGTGTGCAGGCCCGGCATCGGCGGGTCGAAGTTCTCCGGGCCGACGGCGGTCAGCACGCCGACGAGCCCGCCCCCGGCGAGCCCGCCGAGCAGCAGGATCCCGAGCCAGACCCGGGTGGCGAGCAGCTTGCGGAACTCCGCCTTGACCAGCCGGCTCATCGCGCCCCTCCGGTGAGTTCCAGGAACAGCCGCTCCAGGTCGAGTTCCTCGGTGGACAGGCCGTGGACGCGCAGCCCGTGCGCGGCGGCGAGGGCCGCGACGCCCGCGGCGTCCAGCCCGTGCACCCGCAGCTCCTCGGGCGCGTCCGGCCCGGCCGGTTCGGCGCGCACGGGACGTCCGGGCGGCGCCTCCCGGACGAGCGTCCGCGCGAGCTCGGCCGCGTCCGGCGAGCGGACCAGGACGGCGGGCGCCGCGCCCGCGAGGCCGTCCAGCGCCCCGGCCGCCACGACCCGGCCGCCGCGGATCACCACGACGTCGTCGGCGATCTGCCGCACCTCGCCGAGCGCGTGGCTGGAGAACAGGATCGTGCGGCCCTCGCCCGCGAGGCGGCGCAGGAACGTCCGGAGCCAGGCCATGCCCTCCGGGTCCAGGCCGTTGCCGGGCTCGTCGAGCAGCAGCACCGGCGGGTCGCCCAGCAGCGCGGTCGCGAGGTTCAGCCGCTGCCGCATGCCGGTGGAGAAGCCGCCGGTCCGGCGGTCCGCCGCCGCGGCGAGCCCGAGGACGCCGAGCAGCTCGTCGACGCGCCCGTCCGGGTGCCCGCCCATCGCCGCGTACACGCGCAGGTGGTCGCGCGCCGTGTGCGCCGGGTGGAACGTCGAGGCGTCGAAGACCGCGCCGACCGTCGCCGACGGGTTCGGGATGTCGCGGTAGCGCCGCCCCCCGACCGTCGCCGTCCCGGACGTCGGCGCCACCAGCCCGACGATCATCCGCATCGTCGTGGTCTTCCCGGCGCCGTTCGGACCGAGGAAGCCGGTGACCCGGCCGGGCTCGACGGTGAAGCCGGCGCCGTCCACGGCCACGACGTCGCCGAACCGCTTGGTCAGCCCGGACACCTCGATCCGCGGCCCGGTCGCGTCCGAGCTCGTCGCGTCCGGGCCCGTCACGTCCGGCCCCGGCGGTCCGCGGCGGCGCGGTGGATGCGCCGGGTGAGCCCCGCCGCGTCCCGGTGGGAGACGACGATCTCGTCGAAGTCGTCCCCGGCGAGCTCCCGGTTCAGCGTCAGGTGCAGGCCGGGGCGTCCGCGCCGCACCGCCACGAGCCGGCGCGGGCCGCGCACGAGCCCCCAGACGCCGATCTTCGCCACGCCGGAGACGTGGCAGCCGCGCCGGGTACCGCGCGGGACGCGCAGCGGCCGGTCGACGCACGCGGCGCCGTCGACGGCGGCGAGCGGGACGGTGACCCGGCCGCGGCCCGTCCAGGTGCGTTCCCACCTGCCGAACTCGATGTCGATGCGGTCGCGGGCGACCTTCACTTCGGCCATGTCATCGCCTTTCTCGTCGCGGCCCGGGGTCCGGGCCGTCAGGTGTCGTCGGGGGCCTCGCCGGGGTCGCCGGCGGGCGCTTCCTCGGCAGGGTCGTCGGGCGGGGCGACGGGCATGAGGACGGTCGCGAGCAGGCGCGGCGTCCGTCCCCCGCCCGGCTCGTTCGCGGTGAGCGGGCCGACGAGTTCGGCGAAGCCGCGCGCGAACTCGGCGAACTCCGCGTCGTCCAGGTGCAGGACGGCCTGCTGGTAGCCGACGCCGTCGGCGACGAGGTCGATCTCGTCGCGCGCCAGGTAGCGGGAGAAGTCGGCGAGGAGGCTGGAGACGAACGCGGTGAAGTACCGCCCGTGGTCCTCGGCGGTCGCCGCGGCCAGCTCCTCGGGTCCGAGCACCGCGCCGCCGGGCGGCATCGTGTAGACGCGCTCCTGCCCGATCCGCCGCTCCTCGGTCACCTCCAGCAGGCCGCCCTTGGCGAGCGCGGCCAGGTGCCGGTACAGGGTCGCCTGCGGGACGTCCGGCAGCAGCGCGGCGATCTCCCGCGTCGTGCGGCGCCCGCCGGCGACCGAGCGGAGGATCCGCAGCCGTACCGGATGGAGCGCCAGCTCCTCCCACCGCTCCTTCGATGTGCTCACGGACGCACTTTATCATTATCGATAATGAGAACTCCACAGGTGGTGGAGGTGGCGGGCCAGCGCGGCCGCCGCCAGCGCGGCCACCAGCCCGCAGACGCCCGGCCAGCCGAACGCCGCGTGGGCGCGGGCGCCCAGCCACGAGCCGGCGCTGCCGCCGAGGAACGCGCACGTCATGTACGCGGTGTTGATCCGGCTGCGCGCGTCCGGCCGGAGCGCGAAGATCCGCGCCTGGTTCGCGACCATCCCGGCCTGCATCGCCACGTCGAGCAGCAGCGTGCCCGCCCCCAGCGCCACGAGCCCCGCCGTGCCGCCGAGGACGCCCAGCGCGAGGACGCCCGCGGCCGCGATCGTCCCCGCGATCGCGGCGAGGCTCACCGCGTCCGCGCCCCGCCGGTCGACGAGGCGTCCGGCCGCCGGCGTGCACGCCATCGTCACCCCGCCGACCAGGGCCAGGACGCCGACGGCGGACGCCCCCAGCCGGTACTCGGGACCCGTCAGGTACAGCGCGGCGCCCGTCCACACCGCCTGGAACCCGCCGAAGACGGCCGCCTGGTACAGGCACGAACGCCGCAGCGCCGGCTCGCGCCGCAGCAGCCGCGGCGCCGCCGCGAGCAGCGTCCGGTACGGCACCCGGGCGGGCGGCCGCGCCACCGGCAGCGCGGCCGCCAGCACGGCCGCCAGCACCAGCGCGGCCGCCGCCGACACCACGTACGGGCCGCGCCAGCCCAGCCGGTCGCCGACGACGCCGCCGAAGGCGCGGGCCAGCAGCATCCCGCCGATCGACCCGCTCAGCAGCGTCCCTAGCACGGCGCCGCGCCGCTCGTCGGCGACCAGCCCGGCCGCCATCGGCGCGATCACCTGCGCGACCACCGTCGTGATCCCGACGAACGCGCTCGCGCCGAGCAGCGGCGGCAGCGCCGGGGACCCGGCCGCCGCGAGCAGCCCGATCCCGGTCAGCACGAGCAGCACGACGATCAGCGTCCGGTGCGGGATCCGGTCGCCGAGCGGCACCAGCAGGAAGTTCCCGGCCGCGTAGCCGAACTGCGCGGCTGTCGCCACCAGCGCCGCCGTGCCGGGGGAGACGCCGAGGCCGTCCGCGACGAGCGGGCCGACCGCCTGCGGGAAGTAGAGGTTGCCGACCGCGACACCGCAGGTCAGCGCGAGAAGGAGGACGAGCCGGCGGCCGAGCGGGGCCGGCTCGCCGCAGCGCGCGGGCGCCGCGGAAGGGGCGTGCGAGGACACGGGACTCCACGATTCGACACGGCGGAGCCGCCGGGCTCCGCGAGAGACAGGCCGTCAGGGGCTCGCCTCGGCGCCGGGAGCGCGTGCCGCGCGCCCGGTCAGGGCGCGGCGCGCTCCGCCGCCGAGGCGTCGGTCGCGGTCGTGCGGAGAACCGGGTGGCGCATCGATCGTCCTCTCGTGGGAGCGGACGCACGTTCTCATGCGGTTCGTCCGCCCGGCAAGCTATTTTCCCGTCATGCCCTGTGCCGAGTGCGGCGGTACCGTCGCGCCCGACGGCCGCTGCTGGGACTGCGGGGCCGCGCAGCCCGCCTACCGCGCCCACCTGGAGACGGCCGTCCCCGGCGCCGCCGGGGTCGCCGACCGCGGCCGCCGGGACGTCAACGCCGACGCGATGGCCCTGGTCGCGGCCGGGCCGTGGACGATCGGCGTCGTCTGCGACGGCGTCTCCATGGCGCCCCGCGCCGACCGGGCGGCCCGGGTCGCCGCCGACACGGCCGCGGCCGTCCTCGCCGCCCGGCTCCCCGCCGGCGTCCTGCCCGAGACCGCGCTGGACGAGGCCGCCGCCCGCGCGGGCCGCGCCGTCGCCGCGCTCGCGGCGTCCGCCCGGTCCGCCCCGGCGTGCACGTACGTCGCGGGCGTCGCCGGACCGGACGGCCTGTGGGCGAGCTGGATCGGCGACAGCCGCGCCTACTGGCTCCCCGACGAGGGGCCCGGCACCGCGCTCACCGAGGACGACGTCGGGGAGCACGACGCGATCGCCGCCTGGCTCGGCGCCGACGCGGGCGAGCCGGAGCCCAGCTGCCGCAGCCTGCGCCCCGCGGGCGCGGGCCGCCTCCTGCTCTGCACCGACGGGCTGTGGCGGTACCTGCCCGACCCCGCCCCGCTGCGCGCCGCCATGCCGGGCGGGAGCCCCCTGGACGACGCGCGCGCCCTGGTCGGGCGCGCGCTGGACGCGGGCGGCGCGGACAACGTCACCGCCCTGCTCGTCAGTATCCCGCCGCCGCCACGTTAGGGCGGCGCATCGCGAACACCGTGCCGCGCACGACGGCCTCCTTCACCCGCGCCGCCGAGCGCCCCGTCAGGACGGCCCGCTCGATGGGCGTGTCGTCCGCCCGGGTGAACTGGACGACGCCGTCGCGGCGCCCCAGGCTGACGCACTGCGACATGTAGCGCAGCTTCGCCGGCCGCGGCTCGCGGCCCCGGGCGAGCGCCCCCGCGGCCGCCCCGCCGTACAGGCCCATCGGCACGCCGATCTGGCAGGACATCCGCGCCGCGCGGCCCCGCACCGGCAGCACGGCGACGTCCCCGACGGCGACCACCTCCGGGTGGCTCCGCGCCCGGAGCGCTCCGTCCACGCGGACGCGCCCGCGCTCGTCCACCTCCAGTCCCGCGTCGGCGGCCAGCGGCGCGACGCGGAAGCCCGCCGTCCACACGACCGCGTCCGCCGGCAGGTCGCGGCCGTCCGCCAGCAGCAGGCCGTCCGCGGCGACGGTCGCGACCCGCTCGTCCTCGTGCACCGCGACGCCCATCCGCGCCAGCGCCCGGTGCACGTGGCGGCGCGCGCGGGGGCCGAGGCCCTCGCCGAGCGGCCCGGCGGTGACGAGCTCGACGCGCAGCTCCGGCCGCGCCTCGGCGAGCTCGGCCGCCGTCTCGATCCCGGTCAGGCCGCCGCCGACCACCGCCACCGACCCCAGCTCCGGCAGGCGCTCCCGCAGGAGCCCCGCGTCCGCCTTCCGCGCGATCCCCAGCGCGTGCTCGCGCGCCCCCGGCACGGCGTCCAGGTCGGCGGTGCTGCCGAGCGCGTAGACGAGCGTGTCGTAGCCGAGGTCCGCGGCGCCGTCCAGGCGGACGGTCCGGGCGCCCGCGTCGAGGCCCGTCGCGCGGGCGACGACGAGCTCGACGCCCGTCCCGTCGAGCAGGCCCGCGAGCGGCAGGTCCGCGGGGTCCTGCCCGGCCGCGAACTGGTGGAGCCGGACCCGCTCGACGAAGCGGTCGGACGCGTTGACGAGGGTCACCCGGGCGTCCGGTCCGGCGGTCCGGGCCGCGCGCTTGGCCGCGGCCAGCCCCGCGTATCCGGCGCCGAGCACCACGATGCGGTGAGTCATGCTTCCTCCTCGCTCGAGTTCCGGAAGCTGAACCGGTCAGGGCCCCGATCCGTGACGGCCCGCGCGCGTGACGCCGCTCACACGAGCTGCGCGGCGACGAACGCCAGCTTGCGCGGCGCCAGGACGATCCGCACGCGGGCGACCCGCCCGTCCTCGACCTGCACCGACAGCACGCCGGACAGCGCGTCCCCGACCCAGAACAGGACGGTCGGCTCCCCGTTGACCTCCGCGACCCGGCTCGTCACCCGCGCCGCCTCCGGGCGCCGCCCCAGCCCGCGCAGGTACCGCAGGACGGTCGCGCGCCCCGCGATCGGGCGCCGCGCGGCCGACGCCTCGCCGCCGCCGTCCGCCACCGCGACGACGTCCTCGGCCAGCAGCCGCTCGAGCGCCGCGACGTCCCCGTCCAGCGTCGCCCCGAAGAACGTCTCGACGATCCGCCGGTGCCGCCCGGTGTCGACGTCCCGCCTTCGGCCGTCCTCCCCGACGTGCGCGCGCGCCCGCCGGTGGAGCTGGCGGGAATGGTCCTCCCCGATGCCGAGGATCTCCGCGATCTCCCGGTGCGGATGCCCGAACGCCTCCCGCAGGATGAACACCGCGCGCTCCGCCGGGGACAGCCGCTCCAGCAGCACCAGCACGCCCAGCGACACCGACTCCCGCTGCTCCACCGTCTCCAGCGGCCCCAGCGCCCCGTCCGCGGTCAGCACCGGCTCCGGCAGCCACGGGCCCGTGTAGCTCTCCCGCCGCACCCGCGCCAGCGACAGCCGGTTGAGGCACAGGTTCGTCACCACCGTCGTCAGCCACGCCGCCGGCACCTCGACCCGGTCGGCCCGGTTCCACCGCAGGTAGGCGTCCTGCACGACGTCCTCGGCCTCGGCCGCCGACCCCAGCATCCGGTACGCGAGCCCCATCAGCCGGGGCCGCTGCCCCTGGAACACCTCGACGTCCGCCATGCCGCCGACAATAAACTCAGACGCCGAAGAACGGCAGGCAGGACGCGAGCCCGCGGATCTCGACGTCCACCGCGCGGTGCCGCTCCCACCCGGCCCGATCGAGGACGAACCGCCGGTCGATGCGCCGCTCGTCCCGCACCCGCAACCGCTCGGTCCCGTTCGGCTCGTACCCGAGCTTCCGCGACACCGCGACGGACGCCGCGTTGTCGGCGAACGCCGCGCTCACCGCCGTCTCGGCGCCCAGCCCCTCGAACGCGAGCGCGAGCACCGCCGCGCGCATCTCCGTGCCGACGCCCCGCCCCTGGAAGCGGCGCCCGAGCCACGAGCCGGTCCCGACCTCCCGCACCACGGCGAAGTCGCGGGCGCCGACGCTCTGGACGCCGACCGTCCGGCCGTCGAGGAACACGGCGAGCTGCAGCGTCCAGTTCTCGGGCGTCCATTCCGCGAGCTGCCGCCAGTGGAACTGGATGTGCGCCCGCGCGCGCTCCGCCGGGGGCGCGTCCGTCCAGGGCGTCGCGAAGGGCATCGCCGCCGGATCGTGGACCCCCTCGGCGGCCAGGTCGCCCGCGGAGTCGAGTTCCCGCAGGTCGGGCAGGCGAAACTCCAGCCGGGGCGTCCGCAGGACGAGCCCGTACAAAGGCCAGTTAGTGAGGGTCACCGAGCCCATTATTCGCGCGGGATCTCCCCTTGAGAAACGGTTTTCCCCGCGTCATTCCGGACGCGCCGTCCACGCCTCGACGGTCGCGGCCGCCCATTCCCGGACCCGGTCGGGGAAACCGTCCGCGGGGAACGTGCCGTCGCCCGCGACCTCGGCGATGGTGACGGCGAACCGCGCGGGCGGCGTCCCGGAGGGCGCCCGCGCGCCCGTGGCCGGGCCCTCGCGGCGGCGGTGCGAGTTCGCGCGCCGGAATCCGGACACCACCCGTTCGGCGCCCGCCCGTCCGTCCCGCAGGAAGGCGTCCAGGATCGTCCAGCCGAACGGCGGCGCGGACACCAGCCGGCTCGGATGCTGGTACACGAAGCACGCGACGGACACGCCGTGCAGCGGCCCCCACGGCTCGCGCCGCGAGTGGTCGAGCGCCAGCAGCTCCTGGAACAGGTCGTCGCAGGGCCCGGGGCCGCCGCATTCGGGACAGTTCGTCACGGTTCTCCCTCAGCTTGCGACGGCACGCTCGACCGGCGCGCCCGGCCCGCTACGTGCACCGGCCGCCGTCATCGGCAACCTGCCACGCTCCCACCTCACCCGCAACGCGATTTCCGGCTCGCGGGGCCGTCGTCGAGGGCGATCCAGAACCGGTCCTCGCCGCGCTTCCGCCCGGCGGGGACGCCGCCGTTGGCGAGGACGACCCGGCGGGACGCCTCGTTGCCCGGCGCGCAGGTCACCAGCACGCGCGCGAGGCCGCGCCGGGCGCACTCGTCCAGACCGGCGGCGAGCATCCGGGTCGCGTGGCCGCGCCGGCGCCACGGCGCCACGACGTGGTAGCCGACGTGCCCGCCCGCGTCGGCGAGGACCGCCGTCAACCGGTGGCGGAGGATCAGCGTGCCGAGGTAGTGCCCGCCCGCGACGTACCAGAACGTCGTGGTCGGGACGCCCCAGCGGACGTGGACGCCGCGCCGTCCCGCGACGAACGCGCGGAAGTCGGCGAAGGCGGGCGCGAGCCATGCGGCGGACGTCCCCTCGGCGCGGCAGTCGGCCAGTTCGCCCGCGAGGAATGACTCCCGCAGCGCCGCCGTTGGCTGCACGAGACGGCACGGGGCGTGCTCGAAGGCCATGCGCCCAGTGTCGTGAACGGGGGGCTCCGGCGTTGATCGCTGAGAGCGAACGGGGGGAGGAAACAAAATGCTGCTCCGTTTTCTTGAGTGTGGATGACTCAACCTTCTGGAGTTGGGTCGCCGGTCCTCCCGAGGGGCCGGTGGGACACGGACTTGGAGTGAGCATGAGCGAGACCCTGACGCTGCCGGTGCTGCCCCTGGACGACGGGGCCGTTCTGCCGGGCATGGTGGTGCCCCTCGACCTGTCCGGCGACGCGGAGGTGCGGGCGGCCATCGAGGCGGCGCGGGCGGTGGCGCAGACGAAGGGGCCGGGGATACGGACGCCCGGCAAGCCGCGGGTGCTGCTGGTGCCGCGGCTGGACGGGCAGTACGCGGCGGTCGGGACCCTGGGCGTGGTCGAGCAGGAGGGGCGGCTGCCCGGCGGGGAGCCGGGGGCCGTCGTGCGCGGCGTCGCCCGGGTGCGGATCGGCACGGGGACGACCGGGCCGGGCGCGGCGCTGTGGGTCGAGGGGACCCTGATCGAGAAGCAGGCGCCGTCCGGACGGGCGCAGGAGCTGGCGAAGGAGTACAAGGGCCTCGTCAGCGCGATCCTGCAGAAGCGCGGCGCGTGGCAGGTCGTCGACGTGGTGCAGCAGATCGACGACCCGTCGACGCTCGCGGACAACGCGGGGTACGCGCCCTACCTGTCGGACGAGCAGAAGGTGGAGGTGCTGGAGACGACGGACGTCGTCGAGCGGCTCACCCTCGTGATCGGCTGGGCGCGCGACCACCTCGCCGAGCTGGACGTCGCGGAGACGATCCGCAAGGACGTGCAGGAGGGCATGGAGAAGACGCAGCGGGAGTTCCTGCTGCGGCAGCAGCAGGAGGCCATCCGCAAGGAGCTGGCCGAGCTGAACGGCGACCCCGCCGACGAGGAGGACGACTACCGCGCCCGGATCGAGGCGGCGGACCTGCCGGAGAAGGTGCGGGAGGCCGCGCTGAAGGAGGTCGACAAGCTCGAGCGGTCGTCGGACGCGTCGCCGGAGGGCGGCTGGATCCGCACCTGGCTCGACACCGTCCTCGACATCCCGTGGAACGAGCGGACCGAGGACGCCTACGACATCGCGGGCGCCCGGGAGATCCTGGACGCCGACCACGCGGGCCTCGACGACGTGAAGGAGCGCATCATCGAGTACCTGGCGGTGCGCAAGCGCCGCGAGGAGCGGGGGCTCGGCGTGGTCGGCGGGCGGCGCAGCGGCGCGGTGCTCGCGCTGGCCGGGCCTCCCGGGGTCGGCAAGACGTCGCTGGGCGAGTCGGTCGCGCGGGCGATGGGCCGCACGTTCGTCCGGGTCGCGCTGGGCGGCGTCCGGGACGAGGCCGAGATCCGCGGCCACCGGCGGACGTACGTGGGGGCGCTGCCCGGCCGGATCGTGCGGGCGATCCGGGAGGCGGGGTCGATGAACCCGGTCGTCCTGCTGGACGAGGTCGACAAGGTCGGCGCCGACTACCGGGGCGACCCGACGGCGGCGCTGCTGGAGGTGCTGGACCCGGAGCAGAACCACACGTTCCGCGACCACTACCTGGAGGTCGAGCTCGACCTGAGCGACGTCCTGTTCCTGGCGACGGCGAACGTGGTGGAGGCGATCCCGGGGCCGCTGCTGGACCGGATGGAGCTGGTGCAGCTCGACGGCTACACCGAGCACGAGAAGGTGACGATCGCCCGCGACCACCTGCTGCCGCGCCAGCTCGGCAAGGCGGGGCTGGAGCCGTCGGAGGTGGCGCTGGACGACGCGGCGCTGCGGCTGCTCGCGTCCGAGTACACCCGCGAGGCGGGCGTCCGGTCGCTGGACCGGTCGATCGCGCGGGTGCTGCGGAAGATCGCCGCGAACGTCGCGCTGGAGAAGGCGTCGCTGCCGGTCTCGGTCGGCCCCGACGACCTCAAGGACTACCTGGGCCGGCCGCGGTTCACGCCGGAGGTGGAGCTGAGCCGGGGCGAGCGGCGCACCGGGGTGCCGGGCGTCGCGACCGGCCTCGCGGTGACCGGCGCGGGCGGGGACGTCCTGTACATCGAGGCGTCGCTGGCCGACCGGGAGACCGGCGACACCGGGGTGACGCTGACCGGGCAGCTCGGCGACGTGATGAAGGAGTCGGCGCGGATCGCGCTGAGCTACCTGCGGTCGCGGGGCGCGGAGCTGGAGCTGCCGGTCGGCGACCTGAAGGACCGCGGCGTGCACGTCCACGTGCCGGCGGGCGCGATCCCGAAGGACGGGCCGAGCGCGGGCATCACGATGACGACGGCGCTGGCGTCGCTGCTGTCGGGGCGTGCGGTGCGGCCGGACGTCGCGATGACCGGCGAGGTGTCGCTGACCGGGCGGGTGCTGCCGATCGGCGGGCTGAAGCAGAAGCTGCTGGCGGCGAGCCGCCTCGGCATCACCACCGCGATCGTCCCGAAGCGCAACGAGCCCGACCTGGAGGAGGTGCCGCAGGAGGTGCTGGACGGCTTGACGGTGTTCACCGTCAGCGACGTCCGGGAGGTCCTCGACCTGGCGCTGGAGCCCGCCACGACGGCCGTCGCCGCCTGACGGGACGGGACGCCCGCGGCCCGGCCGGGCCGCGGGCGTCCGCCTGCCCGCGGTCCGGTCCGGGAGGGGCATATCGGACGTCCGAATCGCGCCGGCGGGCATGCGGGGGCGCGGGCGGGGGAGGAGGGGCGCCGTGTTGGTCGAAATGTGGCAGCCCGCTCCGCCCGGTGAACGCGTCCCCCGGCACCTCCTCGCGCTGCGCGCCGCCGTCGCCGTCACGGCGCTCGTGTTGCTCGGCGGCTTCTGCTACGTCGCGTTCCGGCTCACGCTGACGCCCGTGCGCGACGAGGGGCAGGCCGGGGCGAACTTCCGGCCCGGCGACTCCCTGCGCTTCTACCTGGACCGCCCGACCAAGGAGGCGGTGCTCCAGCTCGGCGGCAACCTCGCCCTGCTCGCCCCCATCGGGGTGCTGGTGCCGCTGGTCGCCAAGCGGCTGCGCGGCCCGGTCCGGCTCGCCGTGCTGACGGCGCTGCTCTCGTTCGCGGTCGAGCTGGTGCAGGGCGCGTTCGTGGTCGGCCGCGCCTTCGACATCGACGACGTGATCCTGAACGTCGCCGGGGTCGTCCTCGCGTACCTGCTCCTCGGCCGCCGGCTGTCCCGGTCCCTGCGCGGTTCGTGACGGGTCAGCGGGGGGTGAGGCGGAAGACGCGGAGCCGCCGGGTGGTGCGCTCCACGTAGCGGTCGTAGACCGGCCAGACCCGGACGAGCCGGGGCCAGGCTTCGGCGCGCTCGTCGTCGTCGAGGAGGTGCGCCTTGACGGGGACGGCGCGGCCGCGGAACAGGACCTCGGCCTCCGGCGTCCTGAGGAGGTTGCCGGTCCAGGCGGGGTGCTTCTCGCGGCCGAAGTTGGAGCCGACGACGAGCCACGACCCGTCCCGCTCGGGCAGGCACGCCAGCGGGGTCGTGCGGGGCAGGCCGCTCACCGCGCCCGTGGTGGTGAGGATCAGGCTGGGCACGAGGAGCTGCCCGAGCATGAGGCGGCCGCCGGTCAGCCGGTTGAGGGTGCGGTCGACGGGCGGGACGATCCGGGGCCCGGCCTTCGCGAACCAGGCGGACCCGGAGACCCGGTGGAAGACGGGGCCCAGCACCCGCTGGACGGCGGTGCGCTCGGCGGCGGGGACGTGCGCCGCCGGGGGCGCGAGCCGTCCCGCGCGGCGCGCGTCCAGGTGCCCGGACGCGGCGAGCCAGCGCAGCCCGTCGGCGACCGTCTCCTCCACGGGGCGCAGCGTGATGCCGAGCGCGTCGAGGACGGGGCGGTCGTCGGTCGGGACGAGCGTCACCATGAACTCGGCCGCGTCCCGCGTCAGCGGGTAGTCGAAGGACCGGACGCGCTTGGCCGCGTCGAGCGCGGACCCGAGGCCGAGCATCACCGGGGACGGCACGCGGAAGGTGCGCGGCCGGACGCCGGTGAGCGCGCCGCACAGCGCCGCGAGCCGCGGCCACGTGAGGTAGCGGCCGCCCAGCACCCAGCGGCTCGCGCCCTGCCGGGACTCGACGGCGCGGGCGAGGGCCTCGGCGAGGTCGCGGACGTCCAGCACGGAGACGCCGCCGCCCGGCAGCGGCCAGACCTTCGACAGGGCCCCCACGAGCCCCTCCGGCAGGGCGTCGAGGACGGGCTGGTCGGGGCCGAACACGCCGCCCGGGTAGACGATCGTGACGGGCGCGCCGTCGTCCTGGAGGCCGCGCGCGTAGCGTTCGGCGGCGACCTTCGAGCGCCCGTAGCCGGTGCGGGGGCCGGCGAGGGGCGCGTCCGCGGTGATCAGCGGGCCCGCCGGGGGGACGAACACGCCGATCGTGGACACGTGGATCACCGGGGCGAGCCCGGCGGCGACGGCCCCGCCGACGACGTTGCGCGTCCCGGCGACGTTGGCGTCGACGACGTCGCGGCCGTGGCCGGTGACGCCGATCGCGGCGGCCGCGTGGATCGCGGCGTCGCAGCCCTCGAGGGCCTCGGCGACGGCCCCGGCGTCCAGCATGTCGCCCCGGACGAACTCGACGTCGCCGTCGGCGACGCCGAGCGCCCCGAGGACCCGTGCCGCCTTCCCCGGATCGCGCACCAGCGCGCGCGGCGCGTGGCCGCGCGCGAGGAGCGCCCGGACGGTGTGCGACCCGACGAACCCGGAGGCGCCTGTGACGAGAACCCGCATGTCGACAACCTAATGCTTGCTAGGCGCCCCCTCAAGATCGTTCCGTGGGGCGCGTTCGCCGGCCTCCGCGGGCGCCCGGCCGGACGTGCGCGGATGCCGGCGGACGAGCCGTACGAGCGGCCTCACTCCTCGGCCGTGTGGATCCGCCGTGCCGTGAACACCACGTCCGGTTCCGGGTGGGCGCGCAGCTCCCGCAGCAGCGACCGCCACTCCCGCGGCCAGCCCGCCTCGTCGCCGTGCAGCTCGGCGAGCGCGCACGCGAACAGGCCGCCGGCGAGGTCGCCCCGCGCCGCGAGCCGGGCGGCGTGCGGGTGGACGTCCTCGGCGTCCGGCACGTCCGGCACGACGTAGCCGTAGTGCAGGTCGTCGTCCTCACCGCCCGCGAGCGCCTCGGCGACCGCCGCGGCGGCGAGGGCGCCGAGTCCCGCGCAGCCGTCGGCGAGCGCGTCCAGGGCGTCGTCCACCTCGTCCTCGCCGGCGTCCCAGTCGAGCGTCGCGGCCGACAGCTCGAGCGCGAGCGGCACCGGGAGCCGCCCCGCGACCGCGGCGAGCGCCGGCTCGCTCGCCGCGCGGTCCCGCGCGGCGCCGCCGCGGATCGCCGACACCAGCGCGGCCAGCCGCTGCGCGGCCGGGAGGTCGCGCTCGGCCTCGGCGTTCGCGCCGTCGCCCGTCCCGGCGAGCGTCGCGACGGCGGCGCCCAGCTCGTCCGCGCCCAGGCCCTCGCGCACGCAGCCCAGCAGCGCGAGCATCGCGGCCCGCCAGCGGCGCGTCTCCCCGAGATCGGTGAGGACGCCCGCGAGCAGCCCCGGGACCTCCGGCGCCCACGGCGCCCACCGGCCCAGCACCTCCAGCGCCCCGTCGGCGGCCTCCGGGTCGTCCGACCCGGCCACCCGGACGATCAGCGCCGCGTACTCCGCCCGGTACCGCTCCTCGATCTCGTGCGGCCACCCGCCGAGCACCTGCCGCGCGAGGTCCCGCGGCCCCTGCGCCGCCTCCGCCAGGACGCGCCGCGCGACCGGGTCGGCGATGTACGGGCGGAGCGCCGACGCGATCGCCGCGCGCACGTCCCGGTGCTGGCGCGGGTCGTCCCACGCCTCCGCGGCGACGGACAGCGCGTCCGGCACCCGGGTCCGCAGCAGGATCCGCAGCGCCTCCTTCCGCGCGGTGATCTTGCCGTCCGCCAGCACCGGCCGCAGCAGCGGCCCCAGCGCGCTCGGCCGGACGAACCGCGCCGCCCGTCCCGCCGCGTACACGGCGACGTGCGCGTCGTCGGACGACGCCCGCGCCAGCAGATCGGGCAGGACGTCCTGCGGCGACGACGTCCACGGCGCCGCGCTCAGCGCCGCCCGCCGCAGGTGCGCGTCGTCCGACTCCAGGTACGGGCGCAGCCGCTCCGCGCCCGTCCCCGGCACCGCCGCGATCGCCGCGACCGCCCCGGCCCGCGCGGACTCCGCGGCGCCCTCGTCGCCCGCCGCCCGCTCCAGCAGCCGCAGGTACGCGGCGTGCTGCCGCGCCGTCCAGCGCCGCGTCCACGCGCCCTCCGCCCGCGGGACGTACGCGACGTCGTCGCGCTGGAACCGCCCGGCCGCGCTCCCGGACAGCACCAGGTGCAGCAGGTCGGTGCGCTCGGACGCGATCGCGGCGAGCACCGCCGGGACCGCGACGGCCGACGGGTCCTTGCCCACCACCCGCTCGACCCGCTCGCCGCGCGTCCCCGGCGGCTCCAGCCACAGCGCGATCGCGGCGGTGATGGTCCGGTCGTCGGTGGCGTCGAGCGCCTTCTCCAGCGCGTCCTGCAGCACCGGCACCACGTGGGCGCGGCGGCCGAGCGCCCGGACGAGCGCCAGCGCGAGCGCGTGGTCGTCGCGGCGGGCGTCCCGCTCCAGCAGCGGCGCCAGATGCTCGACGAGCCGGTGCTCCTGCCCGCGCGGCAGCCCCCGGTCGAGCCTGGGCAGGTGCGCGAACCCCGCGTGCCCCACCACCCGCTCCAGCAGCCCGACGCCGAACACCGCCAGGTCGCCCTCGTCCCGCAGCGCGCCCTGCCGGGCGAACGCCACCGCGATCTGGGCGAGCTTCTGCCGGGTCGTGTACGAGCAGTCCCGGGCGTCCAGCGCGTCCTCGGCGAACCGGCGGACGGACTCGGCGTGCCCGGCGCGCAGCAGCCCCTCCGGGACCGACGCCAGCGCGTCCAGCGCCCTGAGCCGGACCGGGTCCTGCTCGTTGCGGAGCCGGTCGAACGACTCCAGGAGCGCGCCCAGCGCCTCCGGGTCCCGCTCGCGGCCCGCGCAGCGGACGAGCAGCGCGTACCCCGCCGCGCGCTCCTCGGCGTCCGGCCGCCGGATCAGCTCGGCCAGCACCGGGCGCGCCTCCTCGAACGGCAGGAACGCGGTCACCCGCCGCACCTGCGCCGGATCGTCGGCGACCGCGCGCAGCCCCAGCATCCGGCGCGCCTCCCGGACCCGCACGTCCCGCGGCAGGACGTCCAGCAGCGCGTCCCCGAGGACGGCGGCGGTCAGGTCGACGCCGCGCATCGCCGTGTCGAACAGCGCGCCCCGCTCGCTCGGCGGCACCGCCTTCAGCAGCAGCCGCAGCGTGTGCTCGTCGCCCCGGACCGCCCGGGCGACCTCCGCGAGCGCGTCCCCGCCGATCCGGACGATCCGCTCCCGCACCGCGCGGCGGCGCACCAGCGCCCCCGCCCGCCGCCCGTCCGCCAGCAGCAGCCGCAGCGTCCGCTCCGGCTCCGCGTCCAGCAGCCGCCCGACCCCGGGCAGCAGCGCCCATGGCAGGTCGCCGGTGTGCCAGTACTCCTCGAGCAGCCCCACCACGCGTGCCGGGTCGTGCTCCACCGCCGCCGCGACGCCCGTCCCGTGCCACTGCCACCAGGACGCCCGCGCGCCCTCCGCCAGCGCCCGCAGGCTCTCCTCGGCGTGGTCGAGGACGGCCGCGGGGTGCGCCCGTCCCAGCGAGTGCCGGTTCGGGACGGCGTGCGCGAGCGCCCTGAGGCGTCCCGCCGCGACCTCCGGGCCGCACGCGGGCAGCAGCGACGCCGCCTCGTCCTCGCCCCACCGGTCCGCGACCGGCCCGAGGAGCGCGTCCGCGAGGTCGCGCCGCCGGTGCTTGCGGACGGCCCGGTACGTCGCCGCGCGGATCGCCGCGGGCGCGTCCAGCAGGCTCTCCAGCAGCGCCTCCGGCCCCGGCGCGTACCGCACCGACAGCCGCACCGCCTGCTGCGAGATCCACGCGTCGGGGTCGCGCGTCGCGGCCAGCACGTGCGCGATCGACGCCTCGTCCCGCACCGCCGACGCGACGAACAGCGCCGTCGCCCGCTCGTACCAGCCCCGCCCTCCCAGCTCGTCCAGCAGCCCGGCGAGCGCCGGGTCTCCCGCCGACTCCCGCAGCCGCACGAGGCGGCGGACCCGGTCGGGATACGACAGCGGTTCGATCTCATCGAGCAGTTCGTCGGCACGCATGCGGGCATCCTTCCGGATCCCCCGCCCACTTTCACCCGCTTTGCACCCCGCCCCGGGCCGTCTTGCGGGCCAGGAGGGCGAGGGAGTCGCGCTGGCGGGACGTCCAGCGGCGGGTCCACGCGGGGTGGATGCGGCGGGGGTCGAGGTCGGGGGTGAGGACGAGGTCCAGCAGGTCGGTGCGTTCGGTCGCGATGGCGTGCAGGACGGACGGGACGGCGACGGCGGACGGGTGCCGCGAGACGACGCGGGCGACGCGGTCGGCGCGCGTGCGCGGCGGGGCGAGCCAGAGGGTGATGGCCGTGTCGCGGGTTCGCCCTTCGGCCTCGTCGACGGTCCGGGCCAGCGCGCGCCGCAGGGACGGGACCTCCTCGGTGCGGCGCCCCAGGAGGTTCGCGAACAGGAGCGTGAACCGGTGGTCGCCGAGGTACGGGGCGAGCGCGTCGCTCAGGAAGGTCTCGCGGCCGCGCGGCAGGAGGTGGTCGAGCCGCTGCGCCACGAAACCCGGCCGGCGGTGGAGCAGGCCGAGGCCGCGCTCCAGGACGGCGGGGTCCTCCCGGGCGAGGCCCGTGCGGACGAGTCCGGCGGCGAGCCGGTCGACGGCGGGCATGGCGTTCCGGGGGTCCTCGCGCGCGTCGAGGAGGCGGCGGGCGAAGCGCTCGACGGCGGCCGCGTGCTCGGCGCGCAGGGCGGCGTCCGGGAGCGCGTAGAGGGCGAGCGCGACGGTGTCGAGGGACGGGCCCGCCGGGTCCACGCGGTGCAGGAACCGCAGGGCGTCGGAGAGGGTTTCCGGACGGCCGTCGCGTTCGGCGCACCGGATGAGCAGCGCGGCGCCCCGGGCGCGGGCGTCGGCGTCCTCCCGGTGCGTCATGCCCTCCAGCAGCGGGCGGGCCTCGGCGTAGGGGAGGTGCGCGAACAGCGGCAGGTCGCGCTCGATGCCCCGGGGCGCGTTGCGGCGGGCCTCGCGGGCCCGCAGCGGGCGGGGGAGGAGGTCGAGCAGCGCGTCCAGGTGCGCGCGTCCGCCGTCGGCCTCGGCCGCGGCGCGGACGGCGGCGAAGAGGCGCTCGCGGCGGCCGGGCGGGACGGCCCGCAGCAGGCTCCGCACGGCGGGCCCCCGGGCGCCGCCCGCGTGCTCGTGGACGGCGCGGGCGACCGCCGCCAGGTCGTCGTCGCCGTACCGGCGCAGGCGGGTCCGGACGCAGCGCCGGTTCACGATCAGGAGCCACAGTCGGGGACGCAGCGGCCCGAGCAGGACGCGCAGCATCCGCTCGGGCTCGGCGTCCATGAGCACGCCCGCCTTCCCGGCGAGCGGCGCCGGCAGGTCGTCCAGGTGCTCCAGCAGGGCGACGACCCGGGCGGGGGAGCGGTGCGCGGCCTCGGCGAGGCCGGGGGCGAGCGTCCGCAGCCGCGAGGGGGCGCGCTCCGCGTGGTCCAGGACGAGGTCCGGGTGCGCGCGGCCGAGGAGCTTCCAGGACGGGACGGCGGGCGCGAGCGCCTCCAGGCGGGACGCGACCGCCGCCGGGCGGCACGTGGGGAGGAGCGACGCGGCCTCCGCGGCGCCCCACCGCTCGGCGACCCGGTCGACGAGCGCGTCGGCGAGGCCGTCGCGGCGGTGCTTGCGGACGGCGCTCCAGGCGGCCTTCCGGACGGGCGCGGAGGCGTCCGCGAGGAGGTCGAGCAGCTCGCCGGCGCCCGCCCCGAACCGCACCGCGAGCCGGACGGCCGGGCCCGCGAGCCCGAGCGGCCCGACCCTCGCGGTGACGGCGATGTGCTCGCGGGACGCCTCGTCCCGCGCGGCCGCCGCGAGCGCGAGCGCCAGCCCCCGCTCGTACGGGCCGCGCTGCCCGAGGTCGACGAGCAGCGGGACGAGGTCCCGCCCGCCCGCGAGCCGGCGCAGGTCCGCGACGCGGCGGCGGCGCTCGGCGTGGGCGAGCGGCTCGACCTCGGCGAGCAGGGCGTCGGCGGGACGCATGTCCGTGCGCATGCCCCGCATCATGCCGGGGTCAGCCCGCCGGGTTCACCCCGGTTCCGCGCCCGGCGGAGATCTGCGCGGCGAGGCGGCGGACCCGCTCCTCGTGCTCGTCGTACGCGACGACGACCGGCGGCTCGTTGTACGGCATCGTGTCGGACGAGCGGCGCAGCTTCACGTACTGGCCGCACGCGTCGATCGCGTACGGCTCCATGTCGTCCTGCAGCGCGCCGATGACCGTGATGCCGTGCGTCTCGCCGATCTCGCGGAACAGCGCGACGGCCTCCTTGCGGTGCTCCTTGCCGAGGTTGCGGCCGAGCTCGTCGAGGACGAGGCACAGCCGCCCGCCGCCGGAGCTGGCGAGCGCCGCCGCGCACACGAGCTTGACGGCCTTCTCGTCCATGAGGGCGGTGTTGGCGCGCCGGTTGTACGGGACGTACCGCTGCCCGTCGGAGCGCCGCCACTTCGGCACGACCCGCCAGCGCCACTCCTGCTCGGGGTCGCCGGGCGGCTCCGGGGTGGGGAACTCGAGGGTGGCGCCGTAGCCGCCGTAGTCCACGTCGAGCTTCCCGAACTCCTCCGACACGCGCTGCAGGCGGGCGCGGATCGCGGCGGTCAGCGCGGTGCGGTGCGCCTCGGCGGCGCCGGCCGCGTCCGCCGCGCCCTTCTGCGCCTTCTCCAGGTCGGCGCGCCGCGCCCCGAGCTGCACCTCGATCTGCCGCCGCTGGTGCCGCTCGTAGTCCTCCTGCTGCCGCAGGTACGCCTGGACGGCCTTCACGAGGCGGGGGAACGTGGCCTGCTCCCGCTCGGTGCGGCGGCCCTCGCCGTCGGTGCGCTCGCGGAGCAGGAACCGCACCTCCTCCGGCATGTCCTCGTCGGACGTCCCGTCCGGGAACACGCGGCGCAGCGCCTCCGACAGGTGCTTCTCGGCCGTGTGCCACCACTCGGCGGGCGTCCACGTCGCCTCGTCGTCGGTGAGGCCCGACAGCCATTCGGCGGCGCCGTCGCGGGACCCGCCCCACTCCTTCTCGAGCGCCTCGACGCCGAGGGCGGCGCGCCGGTCGGCCAGCTCGGCCGAGCGCGCCCGCACCCGGTCGCGGTCCCGGTCGTGCCCGTCGCGGCGGCTCCGGAGTCGGTCCGCCTCGAGGGCGCGCGTGTCGGCCTTGGCCTGCAGGCGCCGGAGCGTCTGCTCGGCCGCGCCCAGGCGGGGCCCGAGGCGCGCCTCGCCCGCCGCGAGCTCCTCCAGTTCCGCCCGCAGCTCCGCCATGCGGGACCGGACGTCGTCAAGTTCGGCCGCTGCGCGCGCGCCCGCGAGTCGACGTCCGGCCAGCGCGACCTCGGCGGCCGCGTCGGACGTCGCCCGCCGCGCGGTCTCGAGCGCCTCCTGCGCCGCCTCCAGTTCCGCGCGGGCCGCCTGCATCCGCGCGACCCGGCCGGTCACCGGCTCGGGGAACCCGCCGACGATGACGACGCCGCCGGGGGCGCCGCCCTCCAGCGCCGCGAAGAAGCCCGCGAGCGGCAGCGCGCACCGGACGCCGTCCGGGTGCCCGTCCAGGGGCTCCCCGCCGGCCGCGACGTCGCCGTCCGCCGGGACGATCATCGAGCCGGGCAGGTCCTTGAGCGCGCCGGCCGCGGCGTCCAGGTCGTCCGTCCCGACGGCCACGGCCTCCCGGAACGGCCACAGCGCGGCCTCCCACCGGTCCCGGACGCCGGCGGCCAGCTCGACCGCGTCCAGCAGACCGACCGCCGCGATCCCGGCGGCGGCGAGCGCGCGGATCTGCGCGGGCGCGCTGCTCGCCCCCGCCTCCGCCTCGGCGACGGCCCGCTCGGCGCGGGCGACGGCGCCGCGCGCCATCCCGAACTCCTGCTGCGCCTCGTCCCGGCGGGTCTCCGCGGCGGCGAGGCCCTCCCGGGCGGCGGCCTCGTCGCGGCCGTCGGCGTCGCGGCGCCGCTCCTCCAGCTCGGCGACGCGGCGGCGCAGCTCCTCCAGGCGGTCCTGCGCGACGGCCTTGTCCGCGCCGAGCCGGTCCACCCGCCCCTTCAACTCGGCGAGCGCCGACTCCGCGGACGCGACCTGCTCGTCCAGCGCCCCGCCGGTGAGCTGCTCCATCTCCTGCTCGGCCGCCCTCGCCGCGGCGGCCAGGCTCTCGGCCTCGGCGCGCAGCGCCTCCTGCTCGGCGGCGAGCGCCGCGTCGGCCGCGGCGGCGTCGGCGAGCAGCCGCGCCTGCCGGGTCCGCCAGTGCCGCAGCGCCGCGTCGACGTCCGCGCGGGCCCGGTCGCGGCGGTCGAACGTCTTCAGCAGCGCCGCCGCCTCCCGCTCCCACTCGGCGAGCCGCTCGGTCGCCTCCGCGGCCTTCGCCCGCTCCCGGTGCTCCTCCGCGCGGGACCGCCGCTCGGCCTCCAGCTCCCGGTCCAGTCCGGTCAGCGCCGCGATCGCGCTGAAGATGCGCTCCGGGCTGATCTCGTTGAGCGGCTGCGACAGCAGGTTCGTCGCGACCTTGCTGCGCACCGACGTCGACAGGAACGACACGCACCGGACCTGCCCGCCGTACAGGACGCGGCCCAGGTCCTTCGCGACGAGGTCGCGGCGGCCCGCGCTGCGCGGCAGCCCCGCCCACAGCCGGTCGGCCAGCGCGACCCGGTCGGCCTCCGACGGCGCCGCCGCCAGGTGGACGCCCCGCCGCCACCGGATCTCCAGGTGCGGGGCGTCCACGTTCACGCGCAGCCAGACGGTCAGCGCCGTCTCCTCCGCCTCGCCGTCCCCGGTGTCCTCCGGCGGGTCGGCCGGCGGGTCGGCCGGTGGGTCGGCGTGGTCGAAGACGCCGACGATGTAGCCGTGGTCGGCGCTGGCCCACCGGCTGTCGCCCTGCGCCGCCAGCTCCGCGTTGAACAGCAGCTCCGCGACCGCGCGGGCCCCGGACGCGAACCGCCACTGCTCGTCCCCGAGCAGCGCGGTGATCGCCGCGATGAACGACGACTTGCCCGCGCCGTTGGAGTCCTTCGGCCCCTGCCCGGCCACCACGATCAGCGTGCCGGGCACGGTCGGCACCGGGTGCGTCGACAGCCGCGAGATGTTCACCGCCTGGACGGCGACGAGCGTGCGTTCGCCGACGATGTTCTCGGCGTCCCGGGCCGGGCCCGGGACGAGCGGTTCCAGGACGGCCGTCATCTCTCGCTCTCCCCCTGATCGTGTTCCCGGTTGCGGCGGCGGGCCCGGATCGCCGCCGCGAGCGGCGAGTCCGGCCCGGCCGCCAGGATCAGCTCCTCCTGCAGCCGCCGCCGCGCGGCGGGCGTCAGCCGGTGGAACTGCGGGCCCGGCACGAACCCGCCCGACCCCTGCTCGCCCTTGCCGTCCGCGGCCGCCTTGACCTGCGACACCAGCCCGGCGAGGCGCAGCCGCCGCAGCGCCGCGTCCAGCTCGCCCACCGGCAGCTGGGTGCGGCGGCGCAGCTCGTCGACGGGCGTCGGGAACGGCGACAGCCACGAGTCGTCGCCGAGCCGCCCGGCGGCGCGCGGGATCGCCACCGAGTGGATCAGCACGAGGGCCAGCACCGCCCGGTCCCGGACGGACGGGACGCACGCGGGGTCGCGCGCCAGCTCGGCGGCGACGTCGTCGCGGTAGCCCGAGATCCACTTCGTCCGGTCGGACCGCACGAGCGTCCGGCCGCTCAGCGCGAGCATCCCCTCGACCGTGCGGCGCAGCGCCGGCTCGCGCAGCGCCGGGAACCGCACCTCCGGCACCGGCTCCGCCGCGTGCTCCACCGCCGTGTACGCCGCGACCAGCTCCGCCCGCCGCCGCTCGTCGTAGGGCCGCAGCAGCGCCTCGAACACCTCACTCACCGCCCGCCCCCTCCGCCTCCGAGGGCTCCGCCGCCGCGTCCGAGGGCTCCGCCGCCACCGACGCCTCCGACGGCTCGTCCGGTTGCGCCAGCCCCGCCGCCCGCTGTTCGCCCTCCGGCGGCTCCGGCGGCTCCACCGTCGGAGATTCCGCCGTCTCCGGCGCCCCCGCCGTCTCCGGCGCCCCCGCCGTCTCCGGCGCCCCCGGCGCCCCCGCCGTCTCCGGCGCCCCCGGCGCCGCCGCCGTCTGCGAGGGCGGCGCCCCCGCCGTCGGCGGTTCGCCCTCCGGCGGCGGCTCTGCCGCCTCCGGCGCCTGCGGGTCCTCCGTGGCCGCCGGCGCCGACGCGCCCTCCGGCGGCTGCGGCGGCTCCGCCGCCTGTGGGGGGTGGGGGAGGCGGCGGAGGAGGTCGCGGAGGGAGGCGAGGGAGCCCTCCGGCCACAGCGCGGTGCGCGGGCCCGGGCGGACCGTGCCCGCGCCCTCGTCCAGCAGCAGCCACCCCGTGTCGGCGAGCCGCCGCAGCTCCCCGGTCGCCCAGCGGCGCGCGAGGTCGGCGTCGCCCCGCGTCATCCCCCCGTACACCTCCAGCACGTGCCCGACCGGCGCGGGCGTCCCGGGCCACGGGGCGTCGTCCAGCCGCAGCCAGCAGCAGCGCAGCGCGGCGGCCAGCACGCGGCGCGCCTGCCCCGCGCGGTCCAGCGGCATCGGCGCCGTGTCGTACTCCTCCAGCAGCGCGGGCGTCGCGCCGTCCGGCCACTCCGGCAGCAGCCACACGCGCGTCCCGTCCGACGCCGTGCGGACCCCGGACGGGACGGGCTCCGCCGCGTCGAGCGACGGGACGCCCAGCACGCGGGCGCGTGCGCGGGCCAGCACCTGCGGATCCACGTCGTGCCGCTCGCTCATGCCCGCTCGAACCAGCCCGGGGACAGCCACGCGGGGACCCCGCCGGGCCGCGCGTCCAAGCCGTCCTCCCACACGAGCCGGTACGGCAGCTCGGGGTGCAAATGCGCGGCCGACAGGTCGGCGAGCATCCGCCGCGCGGACGCCCAGTCGGCGCCGAGGACGTCGGCGACGGCGACGCGGTCGCGGCCGCGCAGCGCCTCCTCGGCGACCGCCCGCAGCCGCGCGGCGGCGGCGTCCTCCGCGCCGGTGTCGCGGGACAGGCCCGCGTCCGGGACGGACGGGCGCGGCGGCGCGGGCCGCGGCGGCGTCGCGCGGGGGCCGTCCTCGACGGCGGTCACCACCGCCGCCGGCTCGTGCCACGGCGCGGGCGCGTCGAACACGAACCCGTCGAGGACGGCCGCCAGCTCCTCGCGGGACGCGGTGCGGGAGAACGTCCGCCACGTCTCCGGCGGCAGCAGCGTCAGGTTCCGGGTGGTGCCCGCCGAGTCCGACAGGCGGGCCGCGGCCCGCCGCGACGCGTCCCCGTAGGCGTAGATCGCGGCGCGCAGGTCGGTGCAGACGCGGTCGAGCTGCGGCCAGCGGCGCAGGATCGCGCCGTGCAGCCGCTCGGCGCGCACCAGGATCTCCTCGGTGCCCCACAGCTTCGGCGCCTGCTCGCGCAGCTCCTCGATCGTGCCGTTCGTCAGCGTCAGCAGCTCCACGCTCCACAGCCGGAACGCGCGCGCGAGCCCGTCCGCGCCGTCGCGCGCCTGCTCGGCCGTCATCCGCGGGTCGGCGACGTTGAGCTGCTCGAGGGCGAGCAGCCGGTGCATCTCGCTCTGCCCGCCGTCCAGCATCATCCGCCGGACGAACATCAGCCCGACCACGCTCGTGAACGACGCCCGGTACCGGAGCTGGTTCGGTTTCGGGAACACCTCGCGGACGGCGCCGAGCCCCTTCAGCACCCGCAGCCGGTTCTCGAACACCTCGGACGGGTAGCCGCGGCACACGTACCGCATCTGCTCGCGGCTCAGCCCCTCCTCGCCCGCGTCGGCGAACGCGGCGAGGAGCGTCTCGGCGACGTCGACCAGCTCGGGGTCGTCGACGACCGCGCCGCTGTCGCGCGCGAGGGCCGCGAACATCTGCCGGTAGACGCCGAGGACGGCCTCGCCGACCAGGACGTCGTCCAGGCTGGCGGCTTCATCGTCGGTGGTAGGGGACACGGCGCACTACCGTACGGCTCCGGACCGACGATCGCGGAATCGGACGCCGTCAGCGCGCCGAGCCGGGCCGCAGCAGGCCGCGCTCGAACGCCGCCCCGACCGCCGCCGCGCGGTCGTTCACGCCCAGCTTGGCGTAGATGTGCAGGAGGTGCGTCTTGATCGTGGCCTCGCTGACGAACAGCTTCGCGGCGGCCTCCCGGTTGGTGCTGCCGCGCGCCACCAGCCCGAGGACCTCCAGCTCGCGCGGGCTGAGCGGCTCCCCGCCGTCCGGCGGGACGTCCGGGGCCGCCGGCGGCGCGGGCGCGGCGCCCGCCCGCATCCGGCTCATCAGCAGCGTCGCGACCGGCGGCGACAGGACGGCCTCGCCGCGCGCCGCCGCCCGCACCGCGCGGAACAGCTCGTCCTTGCGGGCGTCCTTCAGCAGGTAGCCGGTCGCGCCCGCCTCGATCGCGGGCAGGACGTCCCGGTCGGTGTCGTACGTGGTCAGCACCAGCACCCGGCACGGCGACCCGGACTCGGCCAGCCGGGTGATCGCGGTGACGCCGTCCATGCCGGGCATCCGCAGGTCCATCAGGACGACGTCGGGCCGCAGTTCCGCGGCGAGGCGCAGCGCCTCGGCGCCGTCCGCGGCCTCGCCGACCACCTCCAGGCCGGGTTCGCCGGTGAACATGCCGCGCAGCCCGTCCCGCACCACCGGGTGGTCGTCGACGATCAGCAGCCGGACGACCGGCCCGTGCGGCGCGGTCACGGCAGCGCCTCGGCGGGGACCGCCGGGACGCACGCCGACAGCGCGGTGCCCGCGCCGGGCGCCGACTCGATCTCCAGCCGGCCCGCGACCCGCGCGACGCGCCGCCGCATCGCGGCGAGCCCGTGCCCGCCGCCGGCGGTGGGGCGCACCAGGTCGGGGGCGAACCCGGCGCCGTCGTCGCGGACGTCCAGCATCACGACGTCCCCCATGTAGGAGAGGGTGAGCGCGACGCGGGACGCGGCCGCGTGCTTGGCGACGTTGACGAGCGCTTCCTGCGCGGTGCGCAGCAGCGTCCCCTCGACCTCCGGGTGCACGGCCTGCACGGTACCGGTCGTGGTGAACCGCGCGGGGACCCCGTGGGCCGCCGTCCAGCGCTCCGCGATCTCGCCGAGCGCGTCGGGCAGCGCGGCGTCCTCCAGTTCGCTGGGGCGCAGCGCGTGCACCGACCGGCGGGCCTCGGTGAGGCTCTCGCGCGCCATCTCGTGCGCGACGTCCACGTGCCGGAGCCAGTCGGCGCCGCGCTCGTGGGCCTGCCGGGCGGCCTGGAGCTGCGCGACGACCCCGGCGAGGCCCTGCGCGACCGTGTCGTGGATCTCGCCGGCCATCCGCTGCCGCTCGTCCTGCACGCCCGCCTCGCGGGCCTGCGTGAGCAGCTGCGTCTGGAGCCCGGCGTTCTCCTCCAGCGCGGCCTCGAGCCGCGCGTTCGCCTCGGCCAGCTCGTCGATCACCCGCTTGCGCTGCGCGGACTGCTCCTCCACCCGCCATCCGAACATGCAGAACGTGGTCGCGACCGCCGCGTTGATGAGCAGCGCCAGCAGGTAGACGGGCGTCGCCTCGACGATGACGGCGAACCCGCCGAGCTGGGACGCGGCGGAGAAGGCCGCGGTGACGCCGATCCCGGCGAAGCGCCAGGGGGACGGCAGCATGAACGCGTGGACGTACCCGACCATGACCGCGAACCCGTACAGCGGGTTGACCGCGATCAGGGCGCCGAGGACCGCCAGCAGGCCGGTGTAGTAGACGGCCGCGAGGACGGTCCGCTCCCGCCAGCGGGGGTGCAGCGTCACCATCCACGCGATCCACCCGGCGGCCAGCGCGGTGAGGCCCAGCATCGCCGCGATCCCGGCGGGGGTGTTGGGGTAGACGAGCAGGCCCAGCAGGGTGGAGATCCCGAGCAGGACGTACGGGACGGCGCCCAGGGCGACCTGTTCCCGCAGCTCCCAGGGGTCGTAGTCGGGTGCGCGGACCGTCCCGCCGACGCTCGTCACATCGCCCTCCCGGCTCGTCCCGGCGGCCGTCACTCCCAGCGGAAGATCCGTGCCGCCACAGCGGTGGCGACCACCCCGTACGCGGCCATTATCGCAAGACCGGACCATTCGGGCGCCTCGCCCAGCCACGCGCCGCGGACCGCCTTCAGCCCGGCGCCCAGCGGCGTGGCGTCGCAGACCCGCTGCAGCGCCGCGGGCATCTGGTCGTAGGGGACGTACACGCCGGCGAGGAACAGGCTCGGGAAGAACAGCAGCGACCCGGCGGCGTTGCCCGCGCGGGCGGTGGGCGCGACGGCCGTCACCACCGCGCCGACCGCCAGCAGCGCCAGCATGCACGCCGCGGCGGACAGCACGAACCAGCCGGGGCTGCGCGGCGCCGCGATGCCGAACACCGCCGCGCCGAACCCGATCAGGACGAGCGCGCTGACCGCCGCCATCACGGCGTTGAACAGCAGTTGCGCGACGAGCAGCGCGGACGGCCGCGCGGGCGTGGCGCGCATCCGGCGCAGCACGCCCCGCTCCCGGTACTCGGCGAGGATCGCGGGCATCATCATCAGGGCGAGGATCGCGAAGGCGATGCCGATGCCGAGCGACGCGATGTACTCGGCGAGGGTCTGCCCGCCGAGGTCCTCGGCGGGGTCGCCGGAACCCGGTACGACGGCGAACCCGGTCAGCAGGGCGAGCGGCAGGACGAACGCGAAGACGAGCGTGTGCCCCTCCCGCAGCCGCAGCCGGAACTCGGTGGCGATGATCTTGGCGTACACGGCGGCTCCTCAGGCGCGGTCGGACGGGCGGGCGGGCGGATCGGCCGGGCCGTCCGGCTCCGCCGCGGGCGGGCCGCCGGTCAGCGCGACGTACGCGTCGTCGAGGCTCGTCTGCTCGACGCGCAGGTCGGCGACCAGGACGTGCCGGCGCGCCAGCGCCGACGCGACGGCGGCGGCGAAGTCGCCCGTGCCGTCGACGACGACGTGCCGTCCGGACCGTGCCACGCCGGTGACGCCGGGCAGCCCGGCCAGCTCGGCGAGGTCGGGCTCGGCGGACGGGCGGAACCGCATCCGGCCGCCGCCGCCGGTCGCCTGCTCGATCAGCGCCTCCGGCGTGCCGGACGCCGCGACGCGGCCGCGGTCGAACACCGCGAGCCGGTCGCACAGCTCCTCGGCCTCGTCCATGAAGTGGCTGATGAGCACGACCGTGACGCCGCCGTCCCGGACCCGGCGGATCAGGTTCCAGGCGGCGCGGCGCGCCTGCGGGTCGAGGCCGGTGGTCGGCTCGTCCAGGAAGACCAGGTCGGGGCGGCCGACGAGGGCGAGCGCGATGTGCAGCCGCTGCGCCTGCCCGCCGGACAGCCTGCGGACGCGCGCCCGCCGCTTGTCCTCAAGGTCCCATTCGGCGAGCAGCTCGCCCGGGTCGCGGGGGGAGCGGTAGAAGGACGCGTACAGCTCCAGCGCCTCGCGCACCCGGATCGACGCGGGCAGGCCGGTCTGCTGGAGCTGCACGCCGATCCGCTCGCGCAGCCGGTCGCCGTCGGCGCGCGGGTCGAGCCCGAGGACGCGGACGCGGCCCGCGTCGGGGCGGCGGAGGCCCTCCAGGCACTCCACCGCCGTCGTCTTCCCCGCGCCGTTCGGGCCGAGGATCCCGAAGATCTCGCCGTCCCCGACCTCGAACGACACCCCGTCCAGCGCGGCGCGGCCGCCGTACCGCTTGACGAGGCCCTCTACTTCGATGATGCCCAACGCGCGTCCTTCCGCCGCCGACCCGAGCCTTGCGGCTCCAGGCTCGCGGCGGGACGCCCGCGCGGGCATCGACCGTCCGGTCGGCGCGGGGCTGATCCCGCGCGGTCCCGCATCGACCGAACGGTGGACGGCCCGGCTCAGCCCTGGCGCGGGATGGCCTTGTGCTCCAGGTAGGCGGCCAGCCCCTCGGGGCCGAGCTCGCGGCCCATGCCGCTGTTCTTGTAGCCGCCGAAGGGGGTGTTGGGGTCGATGACGTACATGTTGACGCCGCAGCTCCCGGTGCGGATGCGGCGCGCGACCTCGACGCCGTGGTCGGGGTCGGCGGTCCACACCGAGCCGCCGAGGCCGTACTCGCTGTCGTTGGCGATGCGGACGGCGTCGTCCTCGTCCTCGTAGGGGATGAGGACCAGGACCGGCCCGAAGATCTCCTCGCGGGCGATGCGCATGTCGTTGCGGACGTCCCCGAAGACGGTCGGCGCGACGTACCAGCCGCGGTCGTGCGGGCGGTCCAGCCCGCCGGTGATGAGCTTGGCGCCCTCGTCCTGGCCGAGGCGGATGTAGCCCTCGACGCGCTCCTGCTGGCGCCGCGCGACCAGGGGGCCGATCTCGCTGGTGTAGTCGGCCGGGTCGCCGACGGTGAGCCCGCCGACCATCGCGGCGAGCGCGTCGGCGACCTCGTCGTAGCGGCTGCGCGGGGCGAGGATGCGGGTCTGCGCGGCGCACGCCTCGCCGTTGTTCATCAGCGACGCCAGCTTGAACCCCTCGACGGTCGCGGCGAGGTCGGCGTCCTCCAGGACGATCGCGGCGGACTTGCCGCCGAGTTCGAGCGTCACCCGCTTCAGCTGCTCGCCGCAGACGGCGCCGATCTTGCGGCCGGCTTCGGTGGAGCCGGTGAAGGACACCTTGTCGACGTCCGGGTGCGCCACCAGGTACGCGCCGACCTCGCGCCCGGCGGGGACGATGTTCACCACGCCCTCCGGGAGGCCCGCCTCCTGGATCCACTCGGCGAGCAGGTAGGTGTCCAGGGGCGTCTCCGGGGACGGCTTGGCGACCACGGTGCACCCGGCGATGAGGGCGGGCGCGAGCTTGAGCATGAGCGTGAACTGCGGGACGTTCCAGGGGACGATCGCCGCGACGACGCCGACGGGCTCGCGGGTCACGGTGACCGGCCCGAGCATCCCGGGGCGCTCGTCCTCCCAGGTGTAGGTGGCGGCGAGGTCGGTGTAGTACTGGAGCACCATCTGCGGGATCGCGGCCTGCCCGAAGATCGAGAACCCGATCGGCGAGCCCATCTCGGCGGTGACGAGCTCCGCCATCCCCTGCTGCCGCTCGGCGTAGATCGCCGACAGCCGCCCCAGGATCTCGGCGCGCTCGGCCGGGGTCATCCGCGGCCACGGGCCCTCGTCGAACGCCCGCCGCGCCGCCGCGACGGCGGCGTCCATGTCTGCCTCGGTGCCCTCGGGGACGCGGCCGATGACCTCTTCGGTGTGGGGGGAGATGACCTCGATCGTGCCGGTTCCGGCCGGGGCGGTCCATCCGCCGCCGATGAAGAACCGATCGTGCTCGCGCATGCTGGGGTGCCTCCTGCCCTCGGGGGCGGACGTGACCACGTGGTCAAACCGAGTGCTTGCTTGGCCACAGCATCGCACGCGCCCCCGGGATCTTGGAAGAGCGGATGAGACTCCAGTCTCATCCGGTAGGAAGGGCGGCATGACCGACATCGTGGACGTCTGGGTCGATCCCGTCTGCCCGTACACCTGGGCCGCGACCCGCTGGCTGCTGGAGGCCGCGCGCGTCCGTCCGCTGGAGCTCCGCTGGCGGCAGCTGAGCCTCGCCGCGCTCAACGAGGGCCGCGACGACGACCCCGAGGGCGACCCGGAAGGGTACCTGTGGCTGCCCGCCCGGGTCTGCGCCGCCGCCGAGGAGCACGCCGGCCACGACGGGCTCGGACGCTTCCACCTCGCGCTCGGCGCCCGCGTCCACGAGCGCGGCGAGATGGACGAGCGGACCATCCCCGCCGCGCTCGCCGACGCCGGGCTGCCGGCGGCGCTCGCCGCGGCGGCCGGGTCGGACGAGCGCGACGACGCGGTCCGCGCGTCCACCGCGGCGGGGCTGCGCAGGATCGGCGGCGACATCGGCGGCGCCCACGTCGGGACCCCGATCGTCGCGGTCGGCGGCACCGCGTTCTTCGGCCCGGTGCTGTCCCGCATTCCGCGCGGCGAGGACGCCGGGCGGCTCTGGGACGGGACGCTCCTCGTCGCGGGCACCGCGGGCTTCCACGAGCTCAAGGGACGCCCGCACGCCGCGCCCGACTTCGCCTGACGGGCCGCGCGCCCGTCCGTCCCGTCCCGTCCGTCCCGTCCCGTCCGGCCGGGCCCGCCGGTCAGGGACCGTCCGGGCGGAGCAGGTGCGCGTTGGGCGCGCGGGCCAGGTCCGCCAGCGCGGGCAGTTCCACCAGCTCGACGCCCGCGGCCTCCAGCACCTCCGCGCCCGTGCCCTCCACGAACAGCGACGGCTCCCGCCACGCGAACACCACGCGCCGCGCGCCCGACGCGACGATCAGCTCCGCGCACGTCCGCGGCCGCGACGCGCGCCGCCCGCACGGTTCGAGCGAGCTGTAGACGGTCGCGCCCGCCAGGTCGCCGGACGCCTTCGCGAGCGCGGCCTCCTCCGCGTGGTCGCGCGGGTCGCCCTCCCGCGAGTGCCCGCGCGCGACCTCCCGCCCGTCCGCGCCGACGATCACCGCGCCGACGGAGAACGCGGTCCGCGACGGCGGGCACAGCGCCGCCAGCCCGCACGCCAGCCGCAGCCACTCCGTGTCGTCCATGGGACCCATCCTGCCCGTCAGCCGCGCCGGCCCGCCGTCAGGTACCGCAGCAGCACCAGGTCGCCGATGCGGGTCACCTCCTCCAGCCGCATCGGACGGTCCGGGCGCTGCGGGAACACGCCCGAGTGCGCGAACCGCGGCGCGGACGGGTCGCCGACGAAGAACGGCGCCACGACGAGCTGCAGCTCGTCGGCGAGCCCGGCGGTGAGGAACGCGGTGTGGATCCCGCCGCCGCCCTCCACCATCAGCCGCCGGACGCCCCGGCCCGCGAGGTCGGCGAGCACGCGCGGCAGCTCCGGCGGGTCGCCGGCGCCGACCACCTCGGCGCGGCCGGCGAGCCGCTCCGCCAGCGGCGCGACCGCCGCCGACGCGGTGTAGACGAGCTTCGGCGACTCCCCGGTGGTGAAGAACCGGGCGTCCGGATCGACGTCGCCGCTCCAGGTCAGCGTGACCTTCGTCAGGTCGGGCGGCAGCCCCCGCGCGACCCTGCGCTCCCGCCGCGCGGGCGAGCGGACCAGCAGCCTCGGGTCGTCGGCGCGGATCGTCCCGGCGCCGACGAGGATCGCGTCGCAGCCGGCCCGCACGGCGTCGACCCGGTCGAAGTCCGCGGGACTCGACAGCCGCAGCCGCTCCGGACCCGCGTCGTCGATGTACCCGTCGACGGACATCGCGCAGCTCAACAGGACGTAGGGACGTTCGCTCACCCGTCGACACTAGAACGTCCCGGACGCGCCCCGGTCCGGAAGCGGGGATTCGAAGATCCTTTGTGGTGACTCGGCGTTTCTGCGCCGGATGTGTCGGAGGGGAGTCCTAGGGTTGCCCCCGACATGCGAATCCTCCACACCTCCGACTGGCATCTCGGCAGATCCTTCCACCGCGAATCCCTGAAGGACGCGCAGGAAGCGTTCGTCGACCACCTCGTCGACACGGTCCGCGCGGAGCGGGTGGACTGCCTGCTCGTCTCCGGCGACGTCTACGACCGGGCGCTGCCGAGCGTGGACGCCGTCCGGCTGTGCAGCGACGCGCTGGCGCGGCTCAAGGAGCTGACCCGGGTGGTGCTGATCGCCGGCAACCACGACTCGGCGAGCCGGCTCGGCTGGGGGTCGCGGCTCCTGGACGACGCGGGCGTGCACGTCCGCACCGAGTTCGCCCGCGTGGGGGAGCCCGTCCTCGTCGGCGACGCCGCGATCTACGGCGTCCCCTACCTCGAACCCGAGTTCGCCCGGCACGAGTGGGAGCTGGACGAGCGCAGCCACGCCGCCGTGCTCGCCGAGGCGATGCGCCGCGTCCGCGCCGACGCCGCGTCCCGCGGCCCGGACGTCCGCTCGGTCGTCCTCGCGCACGCGTTCGTCACCGGCGGCGAGGCCAGCGACAGCGAGCGCGACATCTCCGTCGGCGGCTCCTCGCACGTCCCGGTGTCGGTGTTCGACGGCGTCGACTACGCCGCCCTCGGCCACCTGCACGGCAGGTGGAAGGTCAACGACCGCGTCCGGTACTCCGGTTCGCCGCTGGCCTACTCGTTCTCCGAGGCGAGCCACGTCAAGGGTTCCTGGCTGGTCGACCTGCGCGCGGACGGCGTCCACGCCGAGTTCGCGGAGGCGCCCGTCCCGCGCCGCCTGGCCCGCGTCGAGGGCCGCATCGACGACCTGCTGGAGAGCGCCCGGTACGCGGAGTACGAGGACCACTGGCTGCAGATCACGCTGACCGACCCGGAGCGGCCGTCCGGCGCGATGGAGAGGCTGCGCCGCCGCTTCCCGCACGCGCTCGTCCTCGGCTACGCGCCCGAGGGCGCGGCCGGTGCCCCGGCGCGCACCTGGACGGAGCGGGTGCGGGACAGGTCGGAGCTGCAGATCGCGGGCGACTTCGTCGCCGAGGTGACCGGGGCGCCTGCGAGCGAGGACGAGCGCACGCTGCTGCACGAGGCGTTCGAGCACTGCCGCCGGAAAGAGGCGATGGCGTGAGGCTGCACCGGCTGGAGGTCACGGCGTTCGGCCCGTTCTCCGGCACCGAGGAGATCGACTTCGACGCGCTGTCGGACGCCGGGCTGTTCCTCGTCCAGGGGCGGACCGGCGCGGGCAAGACCAGCGTGCTCGACGCCGTGTGCTTCGCCCTGTACGGGCAGGTGCCCGGCGCCCGCAACCGGGCGAAGGGACTGCGCAGCGACCACGCCGCCGCCGGTGCCGTGCCGCAGGTGGTGCTGGAGACGACGATCCGGGGCCGCCGGCTGCGCCTCACCCGGTCCCCGGAGTGGGAACGTCCCAAACTCCGCGGCACCGGCACCAGGAAAGAGCAGCACAAGGTCCTGCTGGAGGAGTTCGTCCGCGGCGCGTGGACGGGCGTGTCCAACCGCATCGACGAGACGGCCGACCTGATCGGCGACCTGCTCGGCATGAACGCCGGCCAGTTCTGCCAGGTCGCGATGCTGCCGCAGGGCGAGTTCGCGGGTTTCCTGCGCGCCAAGGCGGACGAGCGCCGCAAGGTCCTGGAGCAGCTGTTCGCCACCGAGGTGTTCACGGACGTCGAGAAGTGGCTGGGCGAGCGCCGCGCCGCCGCGCACCGCGAAGCCGAACGGCTCCGCGCCGACGTGGTCTCGGTCGCCGACCGCATCGCCGAGGTGACGGGCGCTCCGCCGCCGCACGCGCCGGACCCCGGGGCCGTCCCGCGCCCGCGCACCGGGGAGCCGTCCGCCGGACCGCTGGACGACGTCGCGGAGCTGCCCGGGTGGGCGGAGCGGCTGGCGGACGAGCACGCCGGCATGCGCGCGGCCGCGGACGAGCGGCGCGCCGCGGCCGCCGCCGACCTGGAGGCCGCCCGCGCCGCGCTGGAAGACGGCCGGGTCCTCACCGAACGGCGCCGTCGCCATGCCGAGGCGGTCGCCCGGCAGGCCCGGCTGCGCGACGAGGCGGAGGAGCGGTCCCGCGTCGGGTCGCGGCTGGACGCGGCGGCCCGGGCCGACCGGGTCGTCGCGCTCGTCCGCGCGGTGGAGGAACGGCACGGGCACGCGGTGCAGGCCCGCCGCCGGCTGGAGGACGCGCGGGCGCGCGTCGCCGGACTGCTGCCGCCGAACCCGTCCGAGGACGTGCTCGTCAAGGCCGAGCGGACGCGCCGCCACGAGATCGCGACGCTGGAGAGCGCGCGCGCCGACGCGGACCGGCTCCGCGCCGTCGACGCCGAACGGGCGTCGCTCGCGGCCGAGTCCGGGCGGCTCGAACCCGAGCGGGAGCTGCTTGCCTCCTCCCTCCCCGCCGTCCCCGCGGCGGGCGCGGCCCGCCGCGCCGAGCTGGAGCGGGCGAAGCTCGCGGCGGCCGGCCGCGCGGGGGCCGCGGCCGCCCTGGAGGACGCGCGGCGCCGGCTCGGCGCCGCGCAGCGCCGCGACCAGGTCGCGCACCTGCTCGCCGAGGCCGAGGCCGCGCACCGCGATGCCGTCGACGCCGCCCAGGACGCCCGCGACCGGGCGCAGGAGCTGCGGCAGGCGCGCCTCGACGGGATGGCGGCCGTGCTCGCCGCGGACCTGCGGGACGGCGAACCGTGCCGCGTCTGCGGATCGACCGGGCATCCCGCGCCCGTCACGTCCTCCGGAGCGGTCCCGACCGAGGAGGAGATCGAGGAGGCGCAAGCCGCCTACGAGCGCGCGCAGGGCGACCGCGAACGCGCGTCCGGCGAGGCCGGGGCGCTGCGGACCGAACGCGACGGGCTCCTCGACACCGTGGGGGACGCGCCCGCCGCCGACCTCGCCGCCGACCTGGACGACGCCCGCCGCGCGCTCGAGGACGCCGAGGCGCGCGCCACCGCGGCCGACCGCCTCGAAGCGGCCCTGCACCGGGACGAGCAGGAACTGCGGCGCGTCCAGACGGCCGCCCGCGACAACGAGCTGGCGCTCACCGCGAACCGCACCCGCGACCGGGACCTCGCCACCGAGCAGGCCCGGCTGCGCGCCTCGCTGGACGAGGCGCGCGGCGGCGACGCGACGCTGGAGGACCGCATCGCCCGGCTCGGCGAGGAGGCCGACGCGCTCGCCGCCGCCATGGCGGCGCAGCGCGACGCGGCCCGCGCCGCCGAGGAGCTGACCGCGGCGCGCGCCCGCGCGGAGACGGACGCGGAGGCCCAGGGGTTCCGTACGTTCGACGAGGTGCTCGCCGCCGCGCTGCCCGACGAGGACCAGGGCGAACTGCGCGACATCCTCCGCCGCTTCGAGGCCGAGGAGGGCGCCGTCCGCGCCCTGCTCGCCGACCCCGACCTGGTCGCCGCCGCGGCCGCGCCCGCCCCCGACCTGCCCGGTCTGCACGCCCGCTTCGCCGCCGCCGAGTCCGCGCACACCGCGGCCGCGTCCGACGCGCACGCCGCCGCCCTCCGCTGCGACCGGCTCGCCGATCTGCGCGCCCGGCTCGACACGGCCGTCCGCGCCTGGCGGCCCGCCGCCGACCGGCACGAGGTCGCCCGGCGGCTCGCCGGCCTGGCGTCCGGCAAGGACCCGGCCAACCGGCGCGCCATGTCGCTGCCCGCGTACGTCCTGGCCGCCCGCCTCGAGCAGGTCGTCGCGGCGGCGAACGAACGCCTGGCCCGGATGTCGGGGGGCCGCTACGAGCTCGTCCACACCATCGAGAAGGCGGCGGGCGACCGCAGCCGCAGCGCCGGCGGCCTCGGCCTGCGCGTCGCCGACGCCTGGACGGGCCAGGAGCGCGACCCGGTGACGCTGTCGGGCGGCGAGTCGTTCATCACCTCGCTGTCCCTCGCGCTCGGCCTCGCCGACGTCGTCACCGCCGAGACCGGCGGCGCCGAGATCGGCACCCTCTTCGTCGACGAGGGCTTCGGCACGCTCGACGCCGAGACCCTCGACGAGGTCATGGACGTCCTGGACGGCCTGCGCGACGGCGGCCGCGCCGTCGGCATCGTCAGCCACGTCCCCGAGCTGCGCGCCCGCATCCCCGCCCAGCTGCGCATCGCGAAGGAGCGCGGCGGCTCCACCGCCAAGATCGTCGTCTGACGGCGGAACGTCGGGGGCGCGCTCTAGAGTCGCGTCCCATGTGGCAGGACTTGTCGGTCATTCCGGCTTCATGGCGGTCGCGTGTCCATCCCTGGAAGGACGGCCCGACGGCGCCGGACCCCGCGGTCGACGAGGCCCTCGCCGGGGACGTGCTGCGGCGCGTCTCCGGGATGCGCGAGCGCCTCGTCGAGTACATCGAGACCTGCGAGCGCTTCCTCTTCGACGAGGAGCTGATCGACCCGGCCCGCGCCTACCTGAGCGGCGAGGCCGACCCGGTGGGCGCCGCCGCGACGCTCGTACTGCTCTCCGACAAGACCGTCGCGTCGGGTTTCTACGGCGCGGCCGGGCCGCGGACCCGGACCCGTTTCGACGGGCTGGCCGACGCCTGGACGGCCGAGCACGGGCTCGCGTTCGCCGCGAGCGCGTTCGTCGAGCTGAGCGGGATCGGCCCCCGGATGGCCTGGCCCGGCACCGACGACCACTACGCGCTCGGCGTCCACGCGTCCATCGAGCACTCGCTGGCACTGCTGTGGGACGCCAGGCACGGCGGCGTCCGCCGGATGCGGGAGCTGCTGACGGCCGCCGACGAGGCGGTGCTCGACCGGCTCGGTGCCCTGCGCACCACGGTGCCGCGCGGCATCGTCGTGTCGTATCTCGTCCCGCAGCGGGACGCGTGGCTGGACGAGTGCCTCGTCGACCCGCCCACCATCGGGTGGGAGGGGAAGGCCGCCTGGATGCTGTGGTGCTGCCTCGGCTCGGCGGCGCGGTTCGAGCGGGCCCGCGGCGTCCTGCACGGCGGCCGGTACGAACTGGTGCCGGACGTCCTCGCCACCGTCTACGCGGGGGCGGGCCCGGCGCTCGTGCCCGTGCTCGGCGCCGCGCTGGACGGGCGCCCGCTCGCGCAGAACCGCGACGCGGTCCTCACCCTGCTGGCGAGGATGCCGTACGACGAGGCGTTCGCCGTCCTCGTCGAGCGCACGGGCGACGCGGCCGTGCGCCGGGCCCTCGGCGCCGCCGCGCGGCGCTTCCCCGACCGCGCCCGGCGGCTCATGCCGTCCGAGCCCGGAGCGGCCGGGCGTCCCGTGCCGGACGCGTCCGGCGAGGCCCCGGACGCGTCGATCGCGCTGCCGGAGCTGCTCGTCCGCCCGCCGTGGGCCCGTCCCGCGCCCCGCGGCGTCCCCGGCCTGAGAACGCCGCCCGAGCGGGCCGTCGTGTGGGAGCCCGGCGAGCGGGAGCGGTGGGCCGCCGAGGCCGCGAAGTGGCGCCCCGAGGTGCTGGGCGGGAAGGACCCCGAAGCGGCGCTGGCGAAGGCGATCGACGCGGTCCGCGCCGGGGCGGGCGGCGGCATCAGGGAAACGATGACCGTGTTCCTGCACGCCCCCGACGACATCGTGGACACGCTCGTCCCGGGCTGGGAGCCGTACAGCCACGACTTCACCGACGGCTGGATCCGCCCGTTCATCGCGCGCTTCGGGCTGGGCGCCCGCGAGGTCGCGCTGCGGTTCGCGCTCCGCCCGCGCAGGGACCGCGCCCAGGCGGCGCGCGAAGCGCTCCTGCCGTTCCGGGACGCCGAGGTCGCCGAGCGGATGGCCGGGTGGCTCGCCCGGGAGGTCGAGCCGCTCGGCCCCGTCCGCGACTGGTTCGGACGGCACGGCGCCGCGGCCGTCCCGCTGCTCGTGCCCGCCGCCCTCGGACGTCCGGGCGCGCGGCGGCGGCGGGCGGAGCACGCACTGCGGTTCGTCGCCGAGCTGACGGACCCCGGACGCGTCGCCGCGGCGGCGGGGGAGCACGGGGAGGCCGTGCGGCGGCTCCTGGCGGAGCCCGCGCCCCCGCCGGAGCCGCCGAAGATCCCCGCGTGGGCGGCGCCGGGCGTCCTGCCGCGGGTGCGGCTGCGCGACCGGGACGCCGTGCTGCCGGACGAGGCGGCCGGCCACCTCGTGACGGCCCTCGCGCTCGCGGCGCCGGGGCTGGACGAGGTGCGGGAGGCGTGCGACCCGGCGTCGCTGGCCGGGTTCGCGTGGGCGCTGTTCGAGCGGTGGCTGGCCGAGGGCGCCCCGCCCGGGGACGGCTGGGCGCTGCGGTCGCTCGGCCTGGTCGGCGACGACGACAGCGCGCGGCGCCTGGCGCCGCTCGTCCGCGAGTGGGCCGGGACGAAGAAGCTGCACGACCGGACGGTGAAGGGACTGGGGGTCCTCGTCGCGATCGGCACGCCGGTCGCGCTGCTGCACCTGCACGAGATGCGGCGCAAGGGCGGGGCCTCCGGGGTCAGGGAGGCGGCCCGGACGCTGTTCGGGCAGGTCGCGGCACGCGCGCACCTGACCGTCGAGGGGCTGTCCGAACGGATCGTCCCCGACTACGGTCTGGACGCCGACGGCGGCACGACCCTCGACTACGGTCCGCGCCGCTTCCGCGTCGGCTTCGGCGGCTCCCTCGAACCCTACGTCGCCGATCACGCCGGGCGTCCGCTGAAGGCCCTGCCCGAGCCGGGCGCGGGCGACGACCTCGAACGCGCCGAGGCCGCCCGCCGCCGCTTCACCGCGATGAAGGCCGAGGTGCGGACCGCGTCGACCTACCTCGTGGAGCGGCTGGAGAAGGCCATGATCCGGCGCCGCTCGTGGAGGGCGGAGGAGTTCCGCGCCCTGTTCGCCGAGCACCCCCTCGTCCGCCACATCGCCCGCCGCCTCGTGTGGACGGCCGACGGCGCCGCCTTCCGCATCGCCGAGGACCGCACGTTCGCCGACGTCCACGACGACGCGTTCGTCCTGCCCGGTACGGCCGTCGTGCGCCTCGCGCACCCCGCCGAACTGGGCGGCGACCTGGACGCGTGGGCGGAGACCTTCGCCGACTACGGGCTCGACCAGCCGTTCCGGCAGCTCGGCCGCCCGTTCCACCTGCTGACCGAGGACGAGCGCGCGGCGGGCCGGATGACGCGGTTCGAGGGACGGGTCGTCGACGGGGACCGGGTCCACGCCATGGAGCGCCGCCGCTGGTCGGTCTCCCTCATCGGACGGGACGGCCACCCGGGCGGCGACCTCGCGGCCGTGCTCCTCGCCCGCGAGGAGCCGGACGCTCGCGCGGTCGAGGTCACGGTGCTGCGATGGCACGTCCCCACCGGGCTCGAGCACCGCATCGGCACGGCCACGGTCGGCACGCCGGATCCCGCGTTCGTGTCCGAGGCCGTCGCCGACCTCCTCTGGCTGGTCGGCTGACGGGCGGAATGTCGTTGATCATCTCTACCGTGGTGTGCCATGTCCGACGACGCTCCCGTGTTCCCCGCCGCGTGGCACGACCGCCTGCACCCCCGCGCCGACGGCCCGGTCCCCCCGGACGCCGAGGTGAACGCGTCCCTCGCGGAGGACACGCTCCGCAGGATCGACGCGATGCGCGTGCCCATGGGGAAGTGGCTGGGCAAGGAGTGGCACTTCGAGGACGGCCTGACCGAACGGGCGCACGCGTACCTGAACGGTGAGGCCGACCCGGTGGGAGCCGCCGCGACGCTCGTCGCGCTCTCCCACACGGGGAAGATCGCGACGGGGTTCCACGGCCCCGGGGGACCGCGCGCCGCGACCCGTTACGACGGCTTCGCCGACGCCTGGACCGCCGAGCACGGCCTCGCGTTCGCCGTCGCGGCGTTCGTCGAGCTGAGCGCGATCGAACCCGAGTGCAAGATCGCCCGGAGCGAGTGCACGAAGGGCGCCCGCTACGCGCTCGACGGCTACACGATGGACCTGTGGTGGGCGGCCCGGCACGGCGGCGCCCGCCGGATGCGCGAGCTGGCGGCCGCCGCCGACGGCGCGGTGCTCGACCGGCTCGCGCGGCTGCGCACCACGCCCGTGCGCCGGATCGTCGCTTCCTACCTGGCCCCCGCCCGGACGGACTGGCTGGACGCGTGCCTCGCCGAGGCCGACGCGCCCCCCACCCGCCGCGAACGGACCGCACGCTGGATGCCGTGGTGCTCGATCTCGTCGGCCGCGCAGTTCGAGCGCGCCCGCGACGTGCTGGGCCTCGGCCCGTACGAGCTGGTGCCGGACGTCCTCGCCACGGTGCTCGAACGGGTCGGCCCGGCGGCGCTCGCGCCCGTCCTCGGCGAGGTCCTGGACGGGGCGCTCCGGGGCGCCGAGCGCGACGCGGTCCTCGACCTGCTGACGGCCGTGCCCGCCGACGCGACGTTCGCCGTCCTGGCCGAACGCGCCGGACGGGACGGGAGCATGCACGTCCGGCGCGCCCTCGACGCCGCCGCGCGGCGCTTCCCGGAGCGGGCCCGCCGCCTCCTGCCGCCCCGACCCGCCCCCGCGCCCCGGCGGTTTCCCGACGCGCCGGACCGCGACCTGCCGCCGACGCTCGTCCATCCGCCGTGGACGTGGCGGACCCCGGCGCCCGACCCGATCGTCGTCCCCGGCCTCGCCGCCCCCGCCGAGCGGACGGTCGTGTGGGCTCCGGGCGAGCGCGAGCGCTGGGCCGACGCCCCCGGGTACCGGCCCGAGAGGCTCGGGTACGGGCGGTACGACGAGGAACTGGCGCGGGCCGTCAAGCAGTACCGGAGGAGAAACGCCTACCCCAAGCAGGAAGTGGTCATGTTCCTGCACGCCCCCGACGACATGGTCGGGCCGCTGCTGCCCGCGTGGACGCCCCCGGCGGGCCTCGGCCGGGTCCCCGAGTGGACCCGCCCGCTCGTCGCCCGGCACGGAGCGGGCGTCCGCGACCACGCCGTGCGGGCGGCGCGCGCGAATCCGGCCGGCGCCGGGGGCCTGCTCGTGCCGTTCCGGGACGCCGAGGTCGCCGCGCTCATGGCGGAGTGGCTCGACCGCCGCCCGGCCGCGCGCACGCACGTCCGGGCGTGGTTCGACCGGCACGGCGCCGAGGCCGCGCGGCTGCTCGTCCCGGCCGCCCTGGCCGCGCCGGGCGCCGAGCGCGGGCGGGCCGAGCGGGCGCTGCGGTTCGTCGCGGCCCGGACCGGTGACGCGTCCGTCGTCGAGGCCGCGCGCGGGTACGGGGACGCCGCGGTGGGCGCGGTCCGCGCGTTCCTGGCCGACACGCCGTTCGTCGGCGTGCCGGGCCGCGCCCCCAGGCCGCCGGCGTGGGCCGATCCGGCCGCACTGCCGCAGGTGCCGCTGCGCGGCCGCGCCGCCGCGCTGCCCGCCGGTGCGGTGACCTCGCTGGTCACCATGCTCATGATCGCGGACGCGGACCCGGTCTTCGACGGCGTGCGGCCCGCCGCCGCGGCCTGCGACCCCGTCTCCCTGGCGGAGTTCGCGTGGGCGCTGTTCGAGCGGTGGCTCGACCACGGCGCGCCGCCCCGGCACGCGTGGGCGATGGCGTCGCTCGGCCTGCTCGGCGACGACGAGACCGTGCGGCGGCTGGTCCCGCTGATCCGCGACTGGCCGGGCGAGGGCCTGCACCACAGGGCCGCCGCGGGACTGGACGTCCTCGCCGCCCTCGGCACGCCCGTCGCGCTCCTGCACCTGCACGGGCTGACCCGGGGCCGCGGGTACCCGGGGGCCAAGGCGCGGGCGCGGGAGCTGTTCCACCAGTGGGCGGCGCGGGCGGGCGTGCCGCCGGAACGGCTCGCCGAACGCCTCGTGCCCGGCTACGGCCTCGACGCGGAGGGCTGGACGACGCTCGACTACGGGCCGCGCCGGTTCCGCGCGGGCTTCGACGAGCGGCTCGAACCGTACGTCGCCGACGGGTCGGGGCGGCGGCTCGCGGCCCCGCCCGAGCCCGGGACGCGCGACGACCCCGAGCTCGCGGCGGCGGCGCGGCGCCGCTTCACCGCGATGAAGGCGGAGGTGCGGACGGCGTCGGCGTACCTCGCCGAGCGGCTGGAGAAGGCGATGGCCCGGCGGTACGCGTGGACTCCGGACGAGTTCCGCGCCCTGTTCGCCGAGCACCCGATCGTCCGGCACATCGCGCGGCGCCTGGTGTGGACGGCCGGCGGCGCGGCCTTCCGGCTCGCCGAGGACGGCACGCTCGCCGACGTCCACGACGACGCGTTCGTCCCGCCCGCGGGCGCGGCCGTCCGGGTGGCGCACCCGCTCGACCTGGGCGACGACCTCGCGCGCTGGCGGGCGACGTTCGACGACTACGAGCTCGACCAGCCGTTCCACCAGCTCCACCGCCCCGTTCACCTCGTGACCGAGGACGAGCGCGCGGCGGGGAGGATCCGGCGGTTCGACGGCCTGGCGGTGCACCACCGCCGGTTCCGGGCGATGGAGCACCGGGGCTGGGAGCGGGCGAAGGGCCGGGCGGGCATGGACGAGCGGTTCTCCCGCCGGCATCCGGGCGGGCTCGCGGTCGGGCTGGAGCTGGAGTGGGAGTTCGCCGCGGAGGAGGAAAACTGCGACCGGTGGCGGGTCCGCGAGCTGACGATCGACGCGCCGGACGCGGCGCTCGCGTCCGAGGCGCTCGCCGACGTCGTGCGGCTCATCGGCCCCCGCCGGATCGCGGCGGCGCGGCGCCCGTGACCGCCGCTGCGGCCGGGTCCGGTCAGGGCTTGCGGCCGACGCCCGCCATGAGCCAGCCGGACGGCGGGTCGTAGGGGCGGTCGGGCCGCCACTCCGGCGCGGGGACGAGGCCGGGGTCGACGAGGTCGAGGCCCGCGAAGAACCCGGCCAGCCGGGACGCCGGGCGGAACTCGACGGGGAAGCCGAGCAGTTCGACGATCTTCTCGTGCCTGTCGAGGTCGGCGGGGGTGAGCCGGTCGGACGCCAGGTCGCAGACCACCAGGTGGCTGCCGGGCGCCATCGCGTCGCGGAACGCCCGCACGACGCCGTCCGGGTCGTCGGCCTCCGGGATCTGGTCCAGCATCGCGATCATCAGCACCGCGACCGGGCGGTCGAGGTCGACGAGCGCGGTCAGGTCGGGGTCGCCGAGGACGTCGGCGGGGCGGCGGGCGTCGCCGCGCACGGCCGTCGCGGTCGGGACGGCGTGCAGCAGCGCCTGGTAGTGGACGACGGCGACCGGGTCGTGGTCGACGTAGACGGTGCGGGCCGCGGGATCGGCGCGCCGGGCGAGTTCGTGCACGTTGCCCTTGCCGGGCAGGCCGCAGCCGACGTCGATGAACTGCCGGACGCCCGCGTCCAGCAGGTACCGGACGGCGCGGCGCATGAACTTGCGGTTCTCGCGGGGGAGCAGGTGCGCCACCCGGTGCAGGGCGAGCGCGGCCATGGCGGCGTCGCGGTCGGGGCCGTAGTTGTCCTTGCCGCCGAGCGAGAAGTCGTAGACGCGGGAGCTGGCGGCGCCGGGCCGATCGAGCATGGGGGGATCACCTCGACGAGTGAGCGGGGTGGGTCGAGGAACGCGAACCCCGAGTCTAGTTCATCGTGATCACGGTGCGCACGGCCTGCGCAACGGAAAGTGCCGATCGGCCTTGTCAGTCTGCGACGTGTCAGTCCGCGGCGGGACGGTCCGCGGCGGGACGGTCCGCGCGGTCGGCGTCGAGGAACGCGGTGCAGCGGTCCAGCAGCGCGATGAGCGTCTCCCGTTCGGCGCCGGTGAACTCGGCGGCCAGCCCGCGCTCGACCCGGACGGCCCGTTCGTCCGCGCTCTTCAGCACCGCCTCGCCCTCCGCCGTCAGCCGGGTCTCGAGGATGTTGCGGTGCCACTCGTGCGGGGTGCGCTCGATGAGGCCGCGCTCCCGCAGGTTCTTGAGCACGGTGTTCATCGTCGGCGGGGTGACCGCGCAGGCCCGCGCCAGCGCGGCGGCCGAGATGCCGGGACTGGCGGACAGCTGGAGGAGCGCCGCGTACTGCGGCACCGTCAGGCCGCTCGGCTTCAGCGCCGCGTGCTTGGCCGCGCTGAGCGCCTGCTCGGCGCGCTTGACGTGGTGGCCGATCCGCTCCTGGGCGGGCATCGAGGTCATCCGCGCATGGTATCCGCCCTCGAATCGAAGCCCGTTGACAAGCATTAGAGCTCTAACTATCGAGTCGACGCGTTCGAATGTATGTCTACGTATGGAGAATGATGTCCCGCTTCCCGCGCTCCGTTTCCGCCGCCGTCCTCGCGGCGGCGCTGCTGCCGGCCGCCGCACCGGCGACCGCCGCCGAACCGGCCGCGCACCGCGTCCGCGTCACCACCGCCTACGAGCTGCCGGGCGACCGCGTCTACCCGGAGGGCATCGCCGCCGATCCCCGCACCGGCACCCTGTACGCGGGCTCCTTCGCCGACGGCACGGTCTACCGCATGTCCGGCCGCGGCCGCGTCGCCGAGGTCTTCCTGCCCGCCGGGGCCGACGGCCGCGACACCGCGAACGGGCTCGCGGTCGACCGGCACGGCCGCCTCTGGGTCACCGACTCGTCCGCGGGCGTCACCGTCTACGACGTCCGCACCCGGCGCCCGCTCGCCCGGCTCGACGTGCCCGGGGACGGCCCGCGCTTCGTCAACGACCTCGCGATCACGCCCGACGGCACCGCCTACCTCACCGACAGCCTCCGCGCCGTCGTCTACCGCGTCGCCCCGCGCGACCTCGCCGCGGCCCGCGGCGGCACCGGCGTCCTGGAGCCGTTCGCCGACCTGGCGCCCGCCCCCGACCCGTTCGCGCCGGGCGCCTACACGCTGAACGGCGTCGTCGCCGCCCCGGACGGCCGGTACCTCCTCGTCGCCGACTCCGCCGGCGGCGACCTCCACCGGCTCGACCCGGCGTCCGGCGCGGTCGAGCGGGTCGCGCTGGACGGCGGCGACATGGCGCTCGCGGACGGGCTCGACCTGCGGCACGGCCGGCTGTGGGCCGCCCACAACATCAGCGACGCGCTCACCCGCTGGCGCGTCTCCCGCGACGGGCGCCGCGCGCGGCTGGAGCGCCGCGTCGTCGATGCCGCCCTGGACGCCCCGACCACGCTCGTCCGCGTGCGCGGCGGGCTCTACGTCGTCCGGTCCCAGTTCGACGACGGCGGCCCGCTCGGCGAGGGCGTCCCCGAGACCCCGTTCACCGTCGCCGCCGTCCGCGGCCTCTGACGGCGCCCGCGCGGTAGCCTTCGAGGCGAGGGGAGCGGCTCGTGAGCAATGTTGAGGATCGCCCCGTCGAGCAGGACGTCTGTTCTGCCGACGCGGCCGTCGCCGACGAACCGGAGCTCGAAGCGCTGCACCCGCGCGACGTCCCGCTCGGCGGGCCCCGCGCGATGCGGGTGCGGCGCGTCCTGCCCAACCGCGACCGCCGCATGGTCGGCGCCTGGTGCTTCGCCGACTCCTACGGACCCGACGACATCACCGGCCGCGCCGGCATGCAGGTCCCGCCGCACCCCCACATCGGGTTGCAGACGGTGACGTGGCTGCTGGAGGGCGAGGTGCTGCACCGGGACGGCCTCGGCAGCCGCGCCCTCGTCCGTCCCGGCGACCTGTCGCTGATGACGGCGGGCCCCGGCATCGCGCACTCCGAGCAGTCCCCGCCCGACCACTCCCCGGTGCTCCACGGCGCCCAGCTGTGGGTGGCGCTCCCCGAGGCCGCACGCGCGACCGCGCCCGCCTACGAGTTCCACACCGGCCTGCCCCGGCTCGACGTCCCGGGCGCGGACGTCACGGTGTTCGTCGGCGGGCTCGGCGGCGTCGAGTCCCCGGCGGGCGTCCACTCGCCCCTCGTCGGCGCCGCGCTCCGTGTGTCCGCGGACGTCCGGCTGCCGCTGGATCCCGGGTTCGAGCACGCGGTGCTCGTCCTGTCCGCCGAGCTGACCGTCGAGGGCCGGGAGGTGCCGGCGGGCGACATGCTGTACCTCGGCCGGGGACGCACCGGACTCGCGCTGTCGGCCGGGCGGCCCGCCCACGCCCTGCTCCTCGGCGGCGAACCCTTCGCCGAGGACCTCGTGATGTGGTGGAACTTCGTCGGCCGCACCCACGACGACATCGTCGAGGCCCGGGCGGACTGGGAGCGCGACCGCCCGGGCGGCCGGGACGCCCCCCGCTTCGCCCCCGTGACCGGTTACGACGGCCCCGCCCTGCCTGCCCCCGCGCTGCCGAACGCGCGGCTGAAGGCGCGCGGCCGGTACCACCGGCACTGAGTGGTCCTCGTCACAGTCGGGTCGCGTTCGGGCGCAACCGGCCGATTCCGTGCGTCATACGGAGCAAGGACCGTTCCCGATGCTCCGCAGGAGGCCCTGTGACCACGACCGCGCCGCACCGTCCCGCCCCCGAGACCGCGGCGGACACGCCGGCCGAGACCGCCGCGCCCGACGCCGCGACCGCGGCCCCGCGGGGCCGGCTCCGGCCGGTGCGCAAGATCGCCGTGGCCGTGGCCGGGACGGTGGTGATCGCCGCGGGCATCGTGATGCTGGTGATCCCCGGCCCGGGCGTGGTCGTCATCCTCGCCGGCATCGGGCTGCTCGGCACCGAGTTCCCCGCTGCCAAGCGGGTCAGCGAGCGCTGCTACGGCTACCTCCGGACGGCCTGGGCGAAGATCCGCCGCAAGAAGGACTGACGGCCGCCCGCGAGGACCGGACCGGACCCGCGCCGCCGCCGAGGCGACGCGGGTCCGTCACGTCGGAAGGGTCACGCGGGGCCGGTGCTGCGGCGGACCACCAGCTCGCTCGGCACCGTGCCGGCCCGGCCGGGCGGCGCGCCGCCCGGGTCTGCGAGCCAGGAGACCAGCAGCTCGACGCAGTGCCGGCCGAGGGCGGCGAAGTCCTGCCGGACGGTGGTGAGCGGCGGGGTGAGGAACGCGGCCTCCGGGATGTCGTCGAAGCCGATCACGCTGACGTCCTCGGGCACCCGGCGCCCGCTCTCGTGGATCGCCCACAGCAGCCCGAGCGCGATCTGGTCGTTGGCCGCGAACACCGCCGTCACGTCCGGGTCGGCCGCCAGCCGCCGGCCGCGCTCGTAGCCGGAGCGGGCGCTCCAGTCGCCCGGCGCGCAGTCGGGCACCTCGGCGCCCGCCGCGACGAGCGCGTCCCGCCAGCCGCGGGTGCGCTCGGTGGCCTCCGACCAGTCGGCCGGCCCCGGCAGGTGGTGGACGGTCCGGTGCCCGAGGCCCAGCAGGTACCGGGTGGCCTCGCCGGGGGCGCGGTAGTGGTCGGCCTCCACCGTCGGGACCGCCGCGGGCGGCCCCAGCAGCACCGTCGGCAGGTCGCCCGGCAGGTGCCGCACCGCCTCGTCCGGCGGCACGTGCCCCGGGATCATGATGAGCCCGTCGACGCCCTGGTCGCGGAACCGCTCGACGGCCCCGGCGACCGTGTCGCGGCCCGCCGACCCCAGCCCCGCCACGCTGGTGAAGAACCCGGCGTCGCGGGCGTGCCGCTCGATCGCCGCGATGATCGACGCCGGCCCGTGCAGGGCGGTGTCGAAGCTCACGACGCCGAGGGTGCTGGACCGTCCGGTCGCGAGGGCCCGGGCCGCCGCGTTCGGGCGGAAGTCGAGCTGCGCGGCGGCGGCCAGGACCCGGTCCCGGGTCTTCGGGCTCACCATCGGATGGTTCTTGAAGACCCGGGACACCGTCTGGTGCGAGACTCCGGCCAGCCGTGCGACGTCGCGCAGGCCCGGCCGGGTGGGTGGCGTGGCGGTCATGTCACCCCGAACATACCGGGCGGGCGGGGGCGACGCCGCCGTTCACCGGGCCGCGCCGCTGCGCCGCTTGGTCCAGACGTCGAACGCGACCGCGGCCAGCAGCACCAGCCCCTTGATCAGCATCACCCGCTCGCTGGGCGCGCCGAGCAGCGACATCCCGTTGTTGATCACACCCATGATCAGGCCGCCGGTGATGGCGCCGATGACCCGCCCGACACCGCCCTGCACGGCCGCGCCGCCGATGAACGCCGCCGCGATGGCGTCCAGCTCGAACATGTTGCCCGCGGTCGGGCCCGCCTGGTTGAGCCGCCCGGCGAACACGATCCCGGCGACCGCCGACAGCACCCCCATGTTCACGAACAGCCAGAACGACACCGACTTGACGTTCACGCCGGACAGCCGCGCCGCGAGGGGGTTGCCGCCCATCGCGTAGATGCGGCGCCCGAACACCGACCGGTTCGTCAGCGTCGTGTAGGCCAGCGCCAGCGCGCCGAGCAGGACGAGCACCCACGGGAGGTTCTTGAACCGGGCGAGCTGCACGGCGATGAACATCACCACGACGACGGCCAGCGCGTTCTTCGCCGCGAACACCGCGATCGGGTCGACCTGCTGCCCGTACCCGATCCGGGCCTGCCGCCGCCGCCACCCGAGCGCCACGAACCCGCCGACCAGGGCGAGCGCCACCAGCAGCGTGAACAGGTCCGCGCCGCCGAGGAAGCCGAGGCCGATGTTGCCGAGGTAGCCCGACAGGAACCCGTTCGCGATCGTCCGGACGTCGTCCGGGAACGGGCCGATGCGCTGGTTGTCGAGCACGGTCAGCGTCAGCGCGCGGAACATCAGCATCCCGCCGAGCGTGACGATGAACGCGGGGATCCCGAAGTAGGCGATCCAGTACCCCTGCCACGCGCCGATCGCCGCCCCGGCGAGCAGCGTCAGCAGCAGCGCCAGCGGCCACGGCACGTCGTGGTTCACCATCAGCACCGCCGCGATCGCGCCGGTCAGCGCGACCACCGACCCCACCGACAGGTCGATGTGCCCGCCGATGATCACCAGGATCATCCCGATCGCCAGGATCAGGATGTAGGAGTTCTGGACGATGATGTTCGAGATGTTCCCGGGCGACAGCAGCTGCCCGTCGGTCAGCACGGCGAACAGCGCGACGATGATCGCGAACGCGATGTAGATCCCGCTCTGCCGCAGGTTGACCGGCAGGCCGCGGCGGCCCTTCGGCGGCCCGGCCGCCGGCGGGGAGACGGCCTCCCCCGCCTTGGCGACGCTGCTCATGGACTGGCCTCCTCGGTCTGGGTCATGTACTGCATCAGGCGCTCGGGCGTCGCCTCCGCCCGCGACACCTCACCGGTGATCCGGCCCTCCGCCATCGCGTACACGCGGTCGCAGATCCCGATCAGCTCCGGCAGTTCGGACGAGATCACCAGCACCGCGCGGCCCTGCTCGGCCATCGTGTTGATGATCGAGTAGATCTCGTACTTCGCGCCGACGTCGATGCCGCGGGTCGGCTCGTCCAGGATCAGGACGTCGGCGTCGGTGAACATCCACTTCGACAGCACGACCTTCTGCTGGTTGCCGCCGCTCAGCTCCCCGGCGGGCGCCAGGACGCTCGGCGCCTTGATGTTCATCTCCCGGCGGAACCGCTCGGCGACCTCGTACTCGCGCCCGTCGTCCACCCAGCCCGCCTTCGCGAGCTTGCCGAGCCCCGCCGCGGACACGTTCCGCGTGATGCTCTCGATGAGGTTCAGGCCGTAGGTCTTGCGGTCCTCGGTCGCGTACGCGAGACCGTGCGCGATCGCGTCCCCGACCGTCCGGATCCGCACCTCCGCGCCGTCCTTGAACAGCCGGCCGCTGATCCGGGCGCCCCAGCTGCGCCCGAACACGCTCATCGCCAGCTCCGTCCGGCCCGCGCCCATCAGCCCCGCGAGCCCGACGACCTCGCCGCGGCGCAGCGTCAGCGCGGCGCCGTCGACCACCACCCGGTCCCGCTGGGTGGGGCTGTGCACCGTCCAGTCCTCGATCCGGAACACCTCCGCGCCCACGTCGGGGACGCGCTCGGGGTAGCGGTGGCCCAGGTCGCGGCCCACCATCCCGGAGATGATGCGGTCCTCCGAGACGGCGTCGCCGTGCATGTCGAGCGTCTCGATGGTCCGCCCGTCCCGCAGGATCGTCGTCGAGTCGGCGATCGACCGGATCTCGTTCAGCTTGTGCGAGATGATCACGCAGGTGATGCCGTCCGCCCGCAGCCCGCGCAGCAGGTCGAGCAGGTGCCGCGAGTCGGCGTCGTTCAGCGCCGCGGTCGGCTCGTCCAGGATCAGCAGCCGCACCTCCTTCGAAAGCGCTTTCGCGATCTCGACGAGCTGCTGCTTGCCGACGCCGAGCTCCATCGCGGGCGTCACCGGGTTCTCCCGCAGGCCCACCCGCTCCAGCAGCGCCGCCGCGTCCGCGTTCGTCCGGTCCCAGTCGATCAGCCCGAACCGGCCGCGCCGCTCGTTGCCGAGGTAGATGTTCTCGGCGATCGACAGGTACGGGCTCAGCGCCAGCTCCTGGTGGATGATCACGATGCCGCGCCGCTCGCTGTCGCGGATGCCCGAGAACCGGCACGGCTCCCCGTCGAACTCGATCTCCCCGCTGTAGTCGCCGTGCGGGTAGACGCCCGACAGCACCTTCATCAGGGTCGACTTCCCGGCCCCGTTCTCGCCGCAGATCGCGTGGATCTCGCCGCGCGCGACGTCCAGGTTCACGTCCTGCAGGGCCTTGACCGCGGGGAAGCTCTTGGTGATCCCGCGCATCCGCAGTATCGCGTCCGTCATGCTCCTCCTTCCGGGGGACGCCGCTACTGCAGGTCGCCCGCGGTGTAGTAGCCGCTGTCGACGAGCACCTTCCGGTAGTTCTCCTCGGTGACGATCACCGGCTGCAGCAGGTTGGACGGCACGGTCTTCTCGCCGTTGTCGTAGTCCTTCGTGTTGTTGACCGGCGGGTCCTGCCCCTTCAGGACGGCGTCCGCCATCTGCACCGTGACCTCGGCGAGCTTCCGGGTGTCCTTGAAGATCGTCGAGTACTGCTCGCCCGCGATGATCGACTTGACCGACGCCACCTCGGCGTCCTGCCCGGTGACCACCGGGTACGGCTGCGCGTCGCCGCCGTAGCCGTTCGACTTCAGCGCCGACAGGATCCCGATCGACATGCCGTCGAACGGGGACAGGACGCCGTCCACCTTCGCGCCGTCGCGGTAGTGCCGCGTGATGAGGTCCTCCATGCGGGCCTGCGCGCGGGCCCCCTCCCAGCGCAGCGTCGCCATGGTGTCGAAGTCGGTCTGCTTGCTCTTCACGACCAGCGTGCCCTTGTCGATGTAGGGCTTCAGGGTGTCCATCGCGCCGTCGTAGAAGTACTTGGCGTTGTTGTCGTCGGGGGAGCCGGCGAACAACTCGATGTTGAACGGCCCCTTCTCGCCGCCCTCCGAGCCGTCCGCCTTCTTCACGCCCAGCCCGACCAGCAGCGACGTCGCCTGCTGCACGCCCACCTGGTAGTTGTCGAACGTCGCGTAGTAGTCGACGTTCGGCGAGTTGAGGATCAGCCGGTCGTAGGAGATGACGGGGATCTCCTGGTCGGCGGCCTTCTGCAGCTGCGTGGTGAGGGCGGTGCCGTCGATCGGCGCGACGATCAGCAGCCGGGCGCCCTTGGTGATCTGGTTGTCGATCTGGTTGGCCTGCGTCGGGATGTCGTCCTCGGCGTACTGGAGGTCGACCTTGTAGCCGAGTCCCTCGAGATGCTTCTTGACGTTGTCGCCGTCGTGGATCCACCGCTCGGACGACCGCGTCGGCATCGTCACGCCGACGAGCGCGCCCTTCACGGGCCGGTCCGCCCGCTCCTTGTCGATCGTCTTCTCGCTGGACCCGCACGCGGTCATGCCGAGCGCGAGCCCGATGCCCAGGGCCATGGTGACGAGCTTCCGTGGCTTCACATCTCACCTCGGGGGTGGTGGCGGATGGTTCGCGAGCCACACTGTTACCGGTCACACAAGCATGTCAAGACCCCTCTGTGCTCCGCATCACAACCGTGATCCCCCGTGCCGGACGGCCGCCGCCCGCGGACCCCGCCCCCACCTGCCCCGACCGCGGGACCCGGCTCCCGCCGGGATGCGCTCGACGATGGGGGCGGATTTCCTCGACAGGCATGCCGGAAGTGCCGCGCAGGACGAACGCGAGCCGTTCGGCCGGGTTCGGCGACCCGGCACCGCGAGCGGCGCGAGCGCGGCGGAGTCGGCCGCCATCGCCTGCCGCTCGGGGGGTGTGGCCGCGCCTCGAACGAGGGCTCCCGCGCGTCCGGCGGGAGCGCGGCACACGAGCGGGACGGCGCCGGTCGGGCCGGGCTACGGCTCCGGTTCGGACCGCAGCACGAGGACGGCCGTGTCCACCGACGAGTAGATCGGGAAGAGCCGGGTGAGCCCGGTGGTGCGCAGGACGTCCCGGATGCGGGGGCTCACCGCGACCAGGGCGAGCGCGCCGGCGTCCGGCAGCAGCGGGAAGATCCCGGCCAGGACGCTGAGCCCGCTGGAGTCCATGAACTCGACGTCGCCGAAGTCCAGGACCAGGTGGCGGGCGCCGTCGCCGAGCAGCGCGGCGAGGTCGTCGCGCAGCCGGGCGGCGGTGGAGATGTCCACGTCGCCCCCGAGCGTCACGACGGCCAGGTCGGTGTGGAGCGGATGGAACCGGCTGTGCACGGTCAGGGCCATGGTGTCCAGGATGTGCCCCGTGGGCGACCGGTCATTCCCCGGCCGCCGGCGGTCCGCTCACCGTGCCCTCACGTGTTCTGCGCGGACGGCCTGCGCCGCGGCCGGCGCCGCGGTTCGGCGCCCTGCGCGTTCCCGCGGCGGGGCTCGCCGCCCTGCTGCGGCTTGCCGCGGCGCGGCTCGGCGGCCCGCGCGTTCCCCCGGCGCGGCTCGCCCGCCTGGGCGGTCCCGCGGCGCGGTTCGGCGGTCCGCGTGTTCCCGGGCCCCGATGCGGCGGTCTGCGCGCCGCCCCCGCGGCGGCCGTCGCGGGCCGCCTGCCGCGGGGCCGCGGACGCCGGAGGGTGGGCCGGGGGCCGGGCGCCGGTGATGCGGGCGAGTTCGGGGTCGCCGGGGCTCACGCTGGTGGTGCGCGGGGTGATGCCCGCCGCGGCCATCATCGCGTCCACCTCGCGCCGCTGGTCGGGAACCACGAGGGTGACCACGGTGCCGCGCCGTCCGGCGCGCGCGGTGCGGCCGCTGCGGTGCAGGTAGTCCTTCGGGTCGGCGGGCGGGTCGATGTTGACGACGAGGTCGAGGTCGTCGATGTGGATGCCGCGGGCCGCGACGTCGGTGGCGACCAGCACGGTGACGGCGTCGGTGCGGAAGCCGTCCAGGGCGCGGTTGCGCTGGGACTGGCTCTTGCCGCCGTGCAGCGCGGCGGCGCGCACGCCGCGGGTCGTCAGCTTGCGGACGAGGCGGTCGGCGGCGTGCTTCTTCGCCACGAACATGATCACCCGGTCGCGGCGGGCCGCGACGTGCACGAGCGTCTCGTGCTTGTCGGTGTCGGCCACGTGCAGCAGGTGGTGCTCCATGGTGGTGACCGCGCCCTTCGGCGGGTCGACCGAGTGGGTGACGGGGTCGCTGAGGAACGCGCGGACGAGCCGGTCGACGTTGCGGTCGAGCGTCGCGGAGAAGAGCATCCGCTGCCCGTCGGGCGGGGTCTGCTCGAGGAGCGAGGTCACCTGGGGCAGGAAGCCCATGTCGGTCATCTGGTCGGCCTCGTCGAGGACGGTCGTCCGGACCCGGCCGAGCCGGCAGTCGCCGCGCTCGATGAGGTCGGCGAGCCGTCCGGGGGTGGCGACCACGAGTTCCGCGCCGCGTTCCAGGGCGTTCGCCTGGCGGTTGATCGACAGGCCGCCGACCACGGCGGTCAGCCGCAGGTCCAGCGCCCGCGCGTACGGCTCGAGCGCCTCGGTGACCTGCTGCGCGAGTTCCCGCGTGGGCACCAGGACGAGCGCCAGCGGAGCGCGGGGCTCGGCGCGGCGGCCGGCGGTGCGGGCGAGCAGCGGCAGGCCGAAGGCGAGGGTCTTGCCGGAGCCGGTGCGGCCGCGGCCGAGGACGTCCCGTCCGGCGAGCGCGTTCGGCAGGGTCGCGGCCTGGATCGGGAACGGCTCGGTCACGCCCTGGTCGGCGAGCGTCGCGAGGACCGCCGGCGGCAGCGGGAGGTCGGCGAACGACTCGACCGGGGGCAGCGGCGGCGTGGTCCCCTGTGGGGTCGCGAACTCGGCGGCGGGGCGCCCGCCCTCGTCGGGGCGGCGGCCGCCCTTGGCCGGGCGCGGTCTGGACGAGCGGGTGCGTGCGGGACGGGCCATGCTGGGAGCCTTCCACAGGAGCGGTGCGTCGCGTCGCACGCTCGTGCGGGCGATGCCGTGGCGCGCGTCGGCGGAGGGCGGCCGCGCGGGCCGCCCTCCGCCGACGGACGATCAAGCGGGGACGATGTTCTCCGCCTGCAGGCCCTTCTGGCCCTGGGTGATGTCGAACGACACCTTCTGGCCCTCGAGGAGTTCACGGAACCCCTGGGACGCGATGTTGGAGTAGTGGGCGAAGACGTCGGGGCCGCCGCCGTCCTGCTCGATGAATCCGAAGCCCTTTTCCGAGTTGAACCACTTGACGGTACCGGTGGACATGTCGATCTCCTTCAGGTCGGTCCCCGGCGCGCCACCTGCGCGCCGAGCTGCCGCGATGACCCATCCGGAAGATCCAGAACAACAAAAATGCGCTTGAGGCCGAACGCCGCAAGCGCACCAGAAACATGTCTATGGGAACCGCAACCGATTAGTACGCTACCACACGAATCCGCGGATGCAGGGAAATCCTGCGCGAGCTGCTGTGACGCACGGGTAAATTTCATGTCAGACATCGGGGCGACTCCCGGCGGTGGCCCGGTGAGCGCATACTTAGGGGTGATGAAAACGTCGAAGCCCGCCCAGCGGCGACACCTGCCGACCAGTCCGTTCGCGCCGCCGCCCGCGGCGCCGCCGGTCAAGGAGTTCGAGCCCGAGGACCGCGTCAGCCACGACAAGTACGGGCTCGGCCGCGTCCTGGAGGTCGAGCCCGGACGCGCCGTCCTCGTCGACTTCGGGACGGAGAAGGTCCGGATCCTCGCGCCGTTCACGAAGCTCTTCAAGCTCTGACGCCGCCGGCCCCGCCCGGGGCCCGGTCCGCCGCGCTCCGCCCGCCCGACCCGGGGCGGAGGCCGCGGGACGCCCGTGGAGCGGGCGCCCGCGGCCGGTCCGCGGCCGTCCTCAGGCGCCCGTCAGCTCGTTGGCGGGGCGCGGCGTCCGCGCCTTCGCCTTCACCTCGCCCGACTCGACGTCGACGGCGTACACCATGCCGCCGCCCGGGTCGGTGACGTACGCCGTGTGGTCGCGGACGAAGACCGCGGGACGGGGCCGCTGCCACTCCAGCGGCTCCCGCCACGCGCCCATGATCTCGATCTTCCGCGTCACCTCGGCGCGCTCGGGGTCGATGACGTGCAGGGCCCCGTCGGTGCCGAGGACGAGCGCCTCCCCGTGGGGCCCGCGCGCCAGGGACCGGAACGTGTAGCTCGTCCCGAGGTCGACCAGTTCGAGGTCGCCGGTCCGGGTGTCGATGAGGGAGACCCGCTCGGGGCGTTCGAGTTCGGCGTCGGGGTCGGTCTTGTAGTCGCCGAGGACGATCGGGGACTCCTCGTGGCCGGCCTGGTTGCCGATGCGCCCGTACCCGTCGGGCGCCTTCACCTTGGTGATCTCGCCGTCCCGGTAGATCAGGGCGCCGTCCTCGCAGCCGATGACGACGGCCCCGCCCTGAGCGGTCGCCTCGCCGTGCACGCCGGGGCACTCCTCGCTGCGGGCGATCTCCTCGCGGTCCGCGTCGAGGACGTGCACGCCGGTGCGCTCCTCCTCGGTGCCGAGCGTGGTCAGCAGCGCGCCGTCGGAGAGCGCGACGGCGACGCCGTGGTGCGGGTGCTCGCTGTCGTGGGTCTGCGTCTCGGGCAGCCCGCCGCCGCCGAGCCCGGCCGGGTCGAAGAGGGTCACCCTCCCGGTGCCGTCGGAGAACAGGACGGTCTTGCCCGCGTGGTGCACCACGTGCCCGGGCTTGGGGGCGGCGAACTCCCGGTCGGTGAGCCGGGCGCCGGCCGCGTCGAGGACGCGGAACCCGGTGGCGGTCGAGACCAGCACGTGGCGCCCGTCGCCGGCGGGGTTGACGCGGTTGAAGCCGTCCAGGGGGATGTCCTCGACGACCTCGAGCGTCGCGGGGTCGAGGACGTACAGGCCGCCGTCGTAGGTCGCGACGAGCGGGTCCCGCACCGCGGCGGCGGGCGCGGACGCCTCGCTCCGCGCGGCGGAGCCGCCGTCGCCCTGGCCGCACGCGCTCAGCGCGAGGCCGAGCGCGACCAGCGCCGCGGGCAGCGCGGCCCGCGCGCCGGGCCGGAACCGTTCGGGGTGTCTCATCTCTCGTCTCACTTCCGCTGGGGATCGGGTGGGGATCGGATGGGGATCGGACGGGGTGCGGCGGGGGTCAGCGCGCCGCGAGGCCCTCGGTGATGGCCGCGGTGTTGGCGCGCATCATCCGCAGGTAGGTGGGGGCGCCGCCGCCGGCGCCGGTGAGCGACTCGGAGTGGAGCGGGACGACGGCGATGTCGAGCCCGGTCTCCCGCGCCATGACGCGGGCGAGCCGGTCCGGCTGGGAGGAGTCGGCGAACACGGTGCGGACGCCCGCGCCGCGGACCGCGTCGGCCAGCGACTTCAGGTCCGAGCCGCTGGGCGAGGCGAGCGTGGTGCCGCTCGGGATGACGGCCCCGACGACCTCGAAGCCGTAGCGCCGGGCGAGGTACCCGAACACGTGGTGGTTGGTGACGAGCTTGCGGCGGTCCGGCGGGATCCGCGCGAACGCGCCGCGCATGTGCGCGTGGAGTTCCGCGACCTCCGCGCGGTACGCGGCCGCGGCCGCGCGGACCCCCGCCTCGTCGATCCCGTCGACGTGCTCGACGATCCGGTCGGCGATGACGTCGACGGCCTCGAGCATCCGGACGGGGTCGGTCCAGAAGTGCGGGTCCGGTGCGCGGGCGGTGTCGCCCCCGGCGTAGGGGATCGGGTCGACCTCCGCGCCGACGGCGAGGGCCGGGACACCCTGCTCCTCGGCCGCCCGGACGTTGCGGGCCACGCCCTCCTCGAGGCCGAGCCCGTTGTGGATCAGCAGCGCGGCCTCCTCGATGCGGGCCGCGTCCCGCGCGGAGACGCCGAACGAGTGCGGGTCGGCGCCGGGCTTCATCAGCACCGTCACCTCGGCCCGGTCGCCGGCGACGGCGCGCGCGACGTCGCCGAGGATGTTCGTCGTGACGACGATCCCGGTCCGTCCGGAGCCCGGCACGGAGCAGCCCGCGACCGCCAGGCAGAGCACGGCGAGGAGCGTGGCGCGGAGCGCGGCGAGGTCCCGGCGGCGGCCGTCCGCGGGGCGGGCCGCCGGTGCGGTCACCATCCCGTCTCCACCATGTGCGCGGGGGAGAAGGGCAGGTCGAACGTGCGCGCCGTCCGCAGGTCGTCGTTGTAGTCGATCTCGTGGACGGCCCGGGCGGCCGGGTCGCTGACGTACGCGCGCGCCGTGTCGACCTCGATCACCGGCGCCGCGCCGTCCGCGCCGTCCGGGTCGTCCAGCAGGTCGGTGCGCGCCAGCTCCTCGCCCGTCGCCGGGTCGTAGGAGCGCAGCGCGCCGTCCCGGCCGAGCAGGAGGACGGGCGCGTCCGCGCCGACCGCGTTCACCGCGACCGCGGGACCGTCGCCGATGCGCCGCCACGCGCGGGCGCGGACGTCGAGGACCCAGGCGCCCGCGTCCCCGGCCCGGGCCGCCAGCACGTCCGATCCGGGGCGGTGGCGGAACTCCGCCGCGCGCTCGGCGCGCGGCACCGCGCCCGGGTAGGCGATCTTCGCCGCGCGGAACGCTCCGCCCTCGCCGGTCACCAGCAGGGCGCCGTCCGCGCAGCCGAGGACGGCGCCGCGCCGGGTCGCCGCCTGCCCGCGCGGCTCGGGGCACGCCGCGGGGAGCCGCGACACGCGGCGGCCGTCCCGTCCGTGGACCGCCACCTCGCCGTCCGCGGAGGCGACGACCAGGTGCCCGGCATGGGCGACGGCCACCCGGCCGGGGATGCGGGCGAGCTCGGCGACCTTCCCGGCGTCGAGGGCCTTCCGGTCGAGGACGCGCACCTCGCCGCCGGCCGCGAGGGCGGTCACGGCGGGGTCGCCGCTGACGCCGGGCGCCTCCGGGACGTCCACGCGGCCCACCGTCCGCGCGTCCGCGCGGTAGTGGTGCACGTGGTCGCCGTGGTCGACGGTCCAGGTTCCGCCGTCGAAGACGCGCAGGCCGTCCGGGGTCGACAGGTAGGCGAAGCGGCCGTCGGTGCCCACCGCCGTGACCCCGACGGGTTCTCCGGCGCCTTCTCCGGCGGGCGCGGTCTCGCCGGTGGCGGGGTCCAGCGTGCGGACGCGGCCGCCGCCCGCCTCGGTCAGGACGAGCCGCCACTGCGCCTCGGCCGTCTCCTCGGCGCCCTCCACGTGGCCGTGCGGGACCGGCGCGGCGTCCGCGCGCTCCCGCTCGCCGCCGGAGCCGCCGCACGCCGCGAGGAGGACCCCCGCCGCGAGGACGGTCGCCGGCGCGCGCCACCGGGCGCGTCTCGTGCTGCCACAGTTCATGACGGGTACTCGGGTTCCTTTCATCGGGGGCCTCCGGGCCGTGCCGGGGCGCCGCGCGGGCGGCGGTCGCGCAGCCCGGCGCCCAGCGCGGAGAGGAAGAACAGGGCCACCGCGGTCGCGGCGATCGTCGCGCCCGCCGCGGTGCCCAGGTGCCAGGAGACGAGCAGGCCGGTGAAGGTCGAGAGCGCGCCGAGCAGCGCCGCCCCGGCCATCACCAGCGGGACGCTGCGCGCCCACAGCACCACCGCCGCGGGCGGCGCGATCAGCAGCCCGAACACCAGCAGGGTGCCCACCACGTGGAAGGACGCGGTGATCGCGAGCGTCAGCAGCGCCAGCAGCAGGGCGTTGGCGAGCCGGGGCCGCAGGCCCAGGGTCCGCGCCTTGCGCGGATCGAAGGCCAGCGCGACGAACGCGCGGTGGCCCGCGGCGGCGATGCCGGCCGCGGCGCCCAGCGCCGCCGCCAGGACGGCCAGGTCGCGCGGCCGCACCGCGAGGACGTCGCCGAACAGGAAGGCGGTCAGGTCCACCGCGTAGCTCTGCGAGTGCGACACCAGGATCACGCCGGCGGCGAGCATGCCGACGAACAGCAGCCCGATGCCGGTGTCCCGGGACAGCCGCGGCGACCGCGACAGCGCCGTCACGCCCAGCGCCATCGCGGCCGCGCTGAGCAGGGCGCCGACGAACAGGCTCCCGTTCAGCAGGGACGCCGCCGCGACGCCGGGCAGCATGCCGTGCGACATCGCGTCGCCGAGGAAGGCCATGCCGCGCAGCACGACCCAGGTGCCCGCGAGCGCGCAGATGCCGGAGACCAGCAGCCCGCCCACCAGCGCCCGCTCGACAAAAGACACCCCAAAGGGGGCGAAAAGCCACTCCATGGGCAAGGATCGTACAATGAAAACCGTTATCGTTTGCAAGGGAGGGCCGATGGACGAGACGGCGATCACGATGCGCGGGATCCGGGCGGGCTACGGCGCCACGACGGTGCTGCACGACATCACGGCCCGCGTGCCGCGGGCGCGCGTGACCGCCCTCGTGGGCCACAACGGTTCGGGAAAGTCGACGCTGCTCGGCGTCCTCGCGGGGGCGCTCGCGCCGACGGCGGGCACGGTGGAGCGCGCCGGGGACCGGCGGCCCGCGCTGGTGCTCCAGCACACCGACGTCCCCGCCGCCCTGCCCATGACCGTCCGGCACGCCGTGGCCATGGGGCGGTGGGCGGACCGCGGCTGGTGGCGGCCGCTCACCGGGGCCGACCGGGCGCTGGTCGCCGGCTGCATGGAGCGCGTGGGCGTCGCCGGGCTCGCCCGCAGGCAGCTCGGCGAGCTGTCCGGCGGCCAGTACCAGCGCGTGCTCATCGCGCAGGGGCTCGCGCAGCGGTCGGACCTGCTGCTGCTCGACGAGCCGGGGGCGGGGCTCGACCGGGAGTCCCGGGAGGAGCTCCTCGAGATCTTCGACGACCTCGCCGCGGACGGCGTCACGGTCGTCCACGCGACGCACGACGCCCGCGCGGCGGCGCGCGCCGACCACCGGCTGCCGCTGAAGGAGGGCCGGCTGCTCGCCGAGCGGCCGGCCCTACCGCGGGATCACAGGTAGAGGCCGGTCCCGTGCTCGGGGCGCTCGCTGGCGATGGCGTGCAGGTCGCGCTCGCGCATGACCAGGTAGTTCTCGCCCTTGATCTCGACCTCGTACTGGTCTTCGGGGTGGAACAGGACGCGGTCGCCGGGCTTGACGACGCGCACGTGGTGGCCGACCCCGCAGACCTCGCCCCAGACCAGGCGGTTGGTCTCCTCGACCGTCGCGGGGATCACGATCCCGCCGGTGCTGCGGCGTTCCCCGCTGTCCTTCTCAACCTTGATCATGACACGGTCGTGAAGCATCTGGACTTCGAACTTCGGCTCGGACACGCGGGCGAGTTTAGTCGTTTGTGCGGGTGAGGGCGTTCCAGGCGTCCGCGACGATCTCCGGGAGGGCGCGGGACGCCCGCCAGCCGAGGTCCGCGCGGATCGCGGCGGCGTCGCAGACCAGCTCCGCCGGCTCCGGCCGGGCCGGGCGGCGCAGCGCGCGGACGGGCCGCCCGGTGACCCGCTCGACGGTCGCGACGACCTCGTGGACGGCCGCGCCCGCGCCCGTCCCGACGTTGTAGACGCGGTCCTCGCCCGGACGGACGGCCCGCAGGGCGCGGACGTACGCGTCCGCGAGGTCGTCCACGTGCAGGTACTCGCGGACCGCCAGGCCGTCGCCGTTGATTTCCAGGTGCGGCTCGTGCCCGGCGGCCACCGCGAGCGCCTTCGGGATCAGCCGGGTGAGGTCGGGGTCGGGACGGCCGTCGACGGACCCGGACACGTTGAACGTGCGCAGGACCGCCGCGCCGATCGCGCCCGTGCGGGCGTGGTGGCGGATCATCTGCTCGGCGGCGAGCTTCGTCGCGCCGTACGGGCTCGCCGGCGCCGTCCCGGCCGTCTCCGGGATGGGGCCGCCCCCGGGCGGGGCGCCGTACACCGCGGCGGTCGAGCCGAACACCACGCGCGTCCCGCCGCGGCCGACGGCGCGCAGGAGGGCGAGGGTGCCGCCCACGTTCGTCTCGTAGTAGGCGAGGGGGTCGTCGAACGACGCGCGGACGCGGGTGAGCGCCGCGAGGTGGCACACGCCGTCGTAGGGCCCCTCCGGCAGGGCGCCGAGCAGGTCGCCGGCGACGGGGCGGACGCCGCGCGGGAGGTCCGCGCCGCGGCGGACGAGCCCGTCCACCTCGTGGCCCGCCGCCGCGAGCCGCCGCGCCACCGCGTAACCGATGTAGCCGCCCGCCCCGGTCACCAGGATCCGCATGCGTTCAGCATCGCCCATCGCGCGGGCCGATGCGGGGGCGACCCGCGCGCTCCCCGGCCGGAAGCGGACGCCGCCGGGCGGCCGTCACGCGGCGGCCTTCACGCGCTCTTCGCGGCGCGCGTCCTCCTCGTAGCGGGGGAAGAGGGCGAGCGCGGCGAGGGCCAGGCCGAACCCGGCCGTGCGCAGCAGGAACGGGCCGGGCTCGCGCGGCCACGCCTCGCCGAACAGCACGGTCCCGCTGACGATCAGGTACAGCCGTCCGATGACGGTCAGGACGGCCGCGACGATCGACACCCGGCAGCGCTGCAGCGCGACCTGGAGCTGCCCGAGCGCGATCGCGGCGAACCCGAGCGTGAGGTACGGGTACGGCGACTCCAGGATCGCGCGGAGGCCGCCGGTCTCGGCGTGGACGAGGGCGATGCCGCGGATCCCGGCCTCGGCGAGGCCCGCGCAGGCCCCGGCGCCGATGCCGTAGGCGACGCCCGACAGGCGGCGGGCGTGCCGGCCGCCGGCCCGCCGGTCGCCGACGAGCCAGACGAGCGCCGCGACGAGGAACGCCGGGACGCACAGCGCGAGCATCGGCCACGGCGCGGCGAGGGTGCCGACGAGGGTCGCGTCCGCGACCGGCTCGCCGGCGGGGTCGGCGGACATGCCGATCAGCAGGGTCGCGAGGACGAACAGCGCCATGCTCGTCCATTCGCGGGGCGTCAGCCGCTCGTCGAGGAACCACACGGCGTACGCGACGAGCAGGACGAGGCCGACGGCGAAGACCGGCTGGGCGACGGTGAGCGGCAGCAGCGAGAACGCGACGATCTCGTAGCCGAGGCCGAGGAACAGCAGCAGCCCGCCGCCGAGCCAGATCGGGTCGGTCAGCATCAGCCGGGCGACGCGGAACGGCCGCCCGCCGCGCAGCGGCTCCATCCGGCGGGCGGACACCCGGAAGATCAGGAACGCGACGTAGTAGGTGGTGGTCGCGATCAGCGCCAGGGCCGCGTGGCCCGGTTCGTGCATGCGTATACCTCCCGGCGTGCAGGGCGAAGGACGCCGCTCGCGCGCCGGAAGAGCAACGTGCACTCATACCTTGCCCCGCCGAACCCCGCGTGACAAGGGATCAGTCGTATCTGCGGCCGCGCTTGGAGGAGAGACGCGCGACGAGGCCCTGCGGGACCAGCCGGGTGAGGCCGACGATCGCCTTGTACTGGACGCCGGGGACGCTGACGCGCGCGCCGCGGCGCAGGTCGCGGAGCCCGGCGTCGACGACGGCGTCCTTGTCGAGCCACATGAAGCCGGGGACGTCCGACATGTCCATTCGGGCGCGCTCGTGGAACTCCGTGTGCACGAAGCCGGGGCAGAGCGCCATGACGCGGACGCGGCCGCCGGAGCGGGCCGCGATGTCCGCGGCGACGCCCTGGCTGAAGCCCACCACCCAGGACTTGGACGCGCCGTAGGTGCCGCGCGTCGCGAACGCCGCGACCGACGACACGTTGACGACGCCGCCGCGGCCGCGCTCGAGCATGCCGGGCAGCACCGCGTGGGTGAGGCGCAGGACGGCCTCGCAGTGCACCTTCAGCATGGTGAGCTCGTCGGAGACGGGGACGTCGAGGAAGACGCCCCGGTTTCCGAACCCGGCGTTGTTGACCAGGAGGTCGACGTCCTTGCGGACGCGCTCCTCGGCGGCGGCGAGGCCCTCCTCGGTGGCGAGGTCGGCGGTCAGCGTCTCGGCGCGCACCCGGTACCGGTCGCGCAGGCCGGCGGCGGCCTCGTCGAGCCGGGCGGTGTCGCGGGCGAGCAGCACGAGGTCGAAACCGTCGGACGCGAGCCGCCGGGCGAAGGCGGCGCCGATGCCGGCGGTCGCGCCGGTGATGAAGGCGGTCGGCATGCGCCGAGCCTACCCAGTGGTAGCGGGGCGTGCGCGGAAGTGCCGCGGGTCGGGGCGCCGGGTGGCGCGGCGGTAGGCGAACGTGAACCCGGGCCAGTTGTTCACGACCGTCCCGTCCGCCTGCCGGTACCAGCTGTCGCAGCCCGCCTCCCACACGGTGGCCCGCATCCGCTCCCGCATCTCCCGGACGAACGCGTCCTCGACGTGCGGGCGGACGTCGATCCAGTCGAGCCGGTGGCGGCGCAGGGCCTGCACGCAGCCGACGACGTACCGGAACTGCGACTCCAGCATGTAGATGATCGAGTTGTGCCCGAGGTTGGTGTAGGGGCCGTAGAGCAGGAACAGGTTCGGGAAGCCGCTGACCGTGATGCCGAGGTGGGCGCGGGCGCCGTCCCGCCACGCCTCGTTCAGCTCCCGCCCGTCCCGTCCGACGATCTTCATGGGGGCGAGGAAGTCGGTGGTGCTGAACCCGGTCGCGTACACCAGCACGTCGGCCGCGTGCTCGCCGCCGGACGTCCGGACGCCCGCCGGCGTGATCCGCTCGATCGGGTCGGTGACCAGGTGGACGCCGGGCCTGGTGAGCGCCGGATAGTAGTCGTTGGACACCAGGATCCGCTTGCAGCCCATGCGGTAGCCGGGCTGGAGGGCGCGCCGCAGGCCGGGGTCGTCGACGGCGTCGCGCAGGTCGCGCCGGAACCGGGTCTCCATGAGCCCCATCAGCTTCGGGTACTTGAAGAAGCCCAGCGCGCGCGACTCGAGCTGCGCGTAGATGCGGGCGCGGCTCAGCCCGTACGCGCCCGGCACGTTCCGGAGGACGGCCTGCTTCCACGGCGGGTAGGGCCGGTCGGGCTTGTCGATGACGTACGGGGGCGTCCGCTGGAAGACGTGCAGCTCGGCGGCCTCCCGGGCGAGTTCGGGGACGATCTGGACCGCGCTGGCGCCCGTCCCGACCAGGGCGACGCGGCGCCCGCGCAGGTCGACGCCGTGGTCCCAGCGCGCGGAGTGGAAGGCCGGGCCGGCGAACGACTCGCGGCCCGCGATGTCGGGGAGCGCGGGCCGGTTGAGCTGCCCGGACGCCGACACCAGGACGCGCGCCTCCAGTGCGCCGCCCGTCGTGGAGATCCGCCACAGCGCGGCGTCCTCGTCGAACCGGGCCTCGGTGACCTCGGTGCCGAACCGGATCTTCTCGAGCACGCCGTACTTGCGGGCGCAGTGCCGCAGGTAGTCGAGGATCTCCGGCTGCGGCGGGAACCGGCGCGTCCAGTCGGTCTTCGGCTCGAAGGAGTACGAGTAGAGGTGCGAGGGGATGTCGCAGGCGGCGCCGGGATAGGTGTTGTCGCGCCAGGTCCCGCCCAGCTCGCCGGCCTTCTCGAGGACGACCACGTCCCGGACCCCGGCCATGCCGAGCCGGATCGCCATCCCGATGCCGCCGAACCCGCTTCCGATGATCACCACGCTGTGCGTCATGGGCGCCGTCCCGAATGTCGTTCTGGTGAACTCTGGTCCGAGCGTAGGTGACCATGAGGTCACTGACCAGAGCGGCGGAACGGGCGTTTTTGTCGGGATGTTCTGCCACGATCTCCCCCATGTCCGACGCACCCGCGCTCTCCCCGGCCGCGCCCGGCACGACCTCGTCCATGACGGGGACGCCGACCTCGCGCGCGGCGTCGTGGGGGCGGCGGCGCTGACCGGCGGCACGTCCGCCCCGCACCTCGCCGCCGCCGAGATCACCGACCCGGCCGTCCGCCGCCGGATCGCCCGCCGACCCAGGAGCCCCGCATGGACCTCGTCGCCCGCCTGCACCGCGTCCTGACCGGCCCCGCCCCCGAGGACGCGGGCTTCACGGTCACCGGTGCCGAACTGGCCGCGCTGCCCGACGCGGCGCTCGGGGACCTGCTCCCCGCCGCGTACGCGGTGCCGTCCGCGGTGAAGGCGTGGGAGGCGACGAGCGCGCGGTTCGCCGTCGAGGACGCGGCCAAGGAGCGGCAGCCCGCCTTCGGCCCCGACGCGTGCCGCCGCATGTTCGACGCGCTCGTCACCGGGCTGGAGCGCCGCAGGTGGGCCGACCTCACGCTCGGCACGGCGGCGCTCGTCCGCTGCACCGGCCCGTGGCCGGACGATCTCGGCGGCCCCGCGCGCACGCTCGTCCGGTTCCTGCTGGACGCGGACGACCTGGGCGCGCCGCTCGCCCTGCTGGCGGCCGCGGGCCTCGCCGCGGACCCGCCGGAACCGGGCGTCGAGGGCGGTCTCCTCGCGGAGGTCGCCGGGCGGCTCTCGCGGGGCGCCGGGCCGATCGCGCGGAGCGAGATCGGCGTCATCGCCGGGCTGCGGCCGTCCGACCGGGTCGGGCTGACCGAGCTGGACCGCCGCCGCACGCACACCGCGCCGCCGCCGCTGCCGGACGCCTGGCACCGCGCCGCCGCGATCCCCGCGTACGCGGCGTGGGCCGAGAGCGCGCTGCGGGAGGCGGCCGACCGCGCCGACGCCGTCCAGGACGGGACGATCCCCTACAAGGCCGACAAGGCGTTCGCGGCGGACGAGGTGGTCGCGCTCGGTCGCGCCGCGCGCGTCGCGCTCGCCGCCGACGCGCCGTGGCTCCCCGCCCTGCTCGACCGGCTCCTGCCCGGCATCGCCGTCGCCCCGACCGCCGCGAAGACGCTGCCGTCCCAGGCGCTGCTCTACGAGATCGCCCGCGCGGCCCAGGACGTCCCGACGCCCGAGCTCGTCACGGCGCTGCGGGACGTGCGGGGGACCGTCCGGCACGCGGCGGTGCCCAAGCGGCTCGACCGGATGCTGAAGAAGGCCGACGCGGCCCTCGCCGAGCGGACCGAGGTGGCGCTCCGCCTGCCCGACCTCGGCTTCGGCCCGGACGGCGTGCTCCGCCGCGACCTCGGCGGGCACACCGCCGTGGTCGCGATCGAGGGCACGGCGGCGCGGCTGGCGTTCGTCAAGGACGGGCGGGAGCTGCGGAGCGCGCCGGCGGCCGTCCGCCGCGACCACAAGGACGCGCTGAAGGAGCTGCGCGACCTCGTCAAGCGGGTCGGCGCCCAGCTCGCCACGCTCTGCCGGGCGCTGGAGGGCGGCCTCGCCGGCCGGGCCGCGCACCCGTTCGGGTGGTGGCGCGACCGGCTCGCCGGGCACCCCGTCGCGGGCGGGACCGTCCGCGCCCTGATCTGGGAGGTCGAGACGGCGCCGGGCGCGTGGACGGCGGTCCTGCCCGAGGCCGGCGCGCTCCCGGACGCGCCGGACGACGCCGCCGTGCGCCTGTGGCACCCGGTCGGCGCCCCGGCCGAGGACGTCCGGGCCTGGCGGGACGCGGTCGTCGAGCGGGGCGTGCGGCAGCCGTTCAAGCAGGCGTTCCGCGAGACCTACCGGCTCACGCCCGCCGAGCGGGAGGCCCGCGCGGACTCGGCCCGGTTCGCCGGGCACCTCGTCCGCTACCGGCGGATGTACGCGCTGTTCCGGGCGCGCGGCTGGACGAGCGGCATGCTCGGCCCGTGGGACGGCGGCTCGGCGGACGAGGCGTCGCGCGTCCTGGCGGGGGAGTGGCGGATCCGGTTCGGGCACGTGCTGGCCGAGCCGGGGCCCGAAAACCTCGCGGCCACCGACCGGGTCCGGTTCGACCGGTTCGCGGACGGCGCGTGGCGCGCGGCCGAACTCCCCGACGTCCCCCCGGCCGTGTTCAGCGAGGCGATGCGGGACGTGGACCTGTTCGTCTCCGTCGCCTCCATCGCCGCCGACCCCGACTGGACGGGCGACGGCCCCGCCCTCGCGTACTGGGAGCGGGCCCGGTTCGGCGAGCTGGACGAGAGCGCGCTCACCCGCCGCGACGCCCTCGCCCGCGTCCTGCCCTGCACGAAGATCGCCGACCGGTGCGAGCTGGACGGCCGGTTCCTCGTGGTGCGCGGTGCGCTGCGCACGTACCGGATCCACCTGGGGTCGGCGAACGTCCGGATGGACCCCGACGACGCCTACCTGTGCGTCGTCCCCGACCGGCGGCCGTCCGGGCGGGTGCTCCTCCCGTTCGAGGAGGAGCGGCTCGCGCTGATCCTCAGCAAGGCGTTCCTGCTCGCCGCGGACGACGCGATCACCGACCCGTCCATCCTGGAGCAGATCGGGCGGGGCGCGCGATGACCGGGGTGACCTTCCGGGACGAGACCGCGGCCGGCCGGGCCGTCGCGGAGTTCGCCGTGGCGGGGCTGCCCGCGCGGATGACCGTCCGGGAGCTGATCCGGCTGCGGGTCCGGGAGGAGGTCGCGCGGCACGACGCGGCGCCCGCGTCCGACCGGTTCCACGGGCTCGTCCGTCCGGGCGGCGCCGAGGCGGGACCGGACGGCCGCCGGCCGCGGGAGCCGCGGGAGCCGCGGCGGCTCGACTGGGAGCGGCAGGCCGAGATCGCCGAGCGGGCGTTCGCCGCGAACGGGTTCGTCGTGCTGGCCGGCGACCGGCAGGTGGAGGACCTCGACGAGGAGGTCGACCTCGCCGCCGATCCCGAGCTGGTCTTCATCAGGCTCGTCCCGCTCGCCGGCGGGTGACCCTAGGGGAGCAGCCCGAGCTCGTGGGCGCGCAGCCCCGCCTGGAAGCGCGACTCGGCGTCCAGCAGCACGAGGATCTCCGCGACGCGCCGCCGGTAGGTGCGCAGCGACATGCCGAGCCGCCGCGCCGCCGCCTCGTCCTTCAGGCCCTCGGCGAGCAGCCGCAGGATGCGGCGGCTCTCGTCGGTGAGCGCGGGCGCCCGGTCGCGGCGGTGGTCGGCGAGGTCGGCCGACCGGTCCCAGGCGGCCTGCAGCAGCGAGACGACGCCCGCGACCACGCCCGGCGAGCGGACGACCGTGTACTCGCGCACCCCGGCGCGCGGCGGGCCCGCCAGGATCGCGACGCGCCGGTCGACGACGATGGTCTCGTGGGGCAGCGGGGCGGTGCAGATGCGGACGGCGACGCCCGCGCGCGAGACGTCCAGCAGGTGCCGCTCGGCCTCCTCGGTCGCCAGCGCCGCCGGGGTGTAGAGCTTGCGGACGGCGGGCGCGTGCCGCATCGCCCGCCGCTTGGCGAGGAGCCGCTCGCGGAAGCCGGGGAGCGCCCAGGTGTCGAGGTCGCGGGCCGCGCAGGCGAACTCCTCGCGCGCCTCGAACAGGTGCCCGGCGCGTTCGAGCAGCGCGGCCTCGCCGCGCAGCGTGACGTTGAGGTCCGTGCTTCCGGTGCTCGTGTCCGGACGGGTGCCGACGCTCATCGGGATCCAGTGTGCCACCGCGCCCGTGCGGGCGGCCAGATGGCAGCAAGCTGCCAGCCGCTCGCCCGTACCGGGGCAAAACGGCACGGTTGGTGTCATGACGAATGAAACGCATTTCATGCTGGGCGGGGACCTGCGGGTCCGCCGGATGGGGTTCGGCGCGATGCGGCTGGCCGCGGGGAACGTCGACGGGCCGCCGCGCGATCCCGACACGGGGCTGAAGGTCCTGCGGCGGGCCGTGGAGCTCGGCGTCGACCACATCGACACCGCCGCGTTCTACGCGCGGGGCGGCGTCGCGGCGAACCGGCTGATCCGGGAGGCCCTCGGCGGCCCCTACCCGGAGGGGCTCGTGATCGCCACCAAGGTCGGCCCGTTCAAGGGGCCGGACGACCCGTTCCCCACCGGGCAGGTGGCGGCGGACGGACTGCGCGCCCAGGTCGAGCAGAACCTGGCCGAGCTCGGCCTCGACCGGCTCGACCTCGTCAACCTGCGCCCCGGCGGCCTGGCGGACCCGGGCGGCGAGTCGATCGCCGAGCGGTTCGAGGCGCTCGCCGCGCTCCGCGAGGAGGGGCTCATCCGGCATCTCGGAGTCAGCCACGTGGACGCGGCGCAGTTCGCGGAGGCGCGGGCGATCGCCCCCGTCGCGTGCGTCCAGAACAGGTTCGACATCACGATGCCGCAGGACGCGGCCCTGCTCGCCGAGTGCGAGGCCGCGGGGATCGCGTGCGTCCCGTACTTCCCCCTGGGCGGCTTCGGGATCCCGGACGACGCCCGCGTCGCGCGGATCGCCGGCCGGCACGGCGCGACGCCCGCGCAGGTGCTGCTCGCGGGCCTGCTCGCGCTGTCCCCGGTGATGCTCGCGATCCCCGGCACGGGCTCGGTCGAGCACCTGGAGGAGAACATGGCCGCGGCCGACCTGCGGCTCACCGCGGAGGACCTCGCGGACCTGGCGGGCGGAGCAGAGCGGTAAAAATCGGTACCGAAACGGTGAAACTCGTGCGTATCGTGTGAGACAAATATGTCTCACTTGATACGGGGGTATCGCGCATGCAGATGCGCGAAAAGATCATCGAGGCGGCGCTGCGCCGCCTCAACGAGGACCCGGCGGCCTCGATGGCCGACCTCGCCGAGGCCGCCGGGATCAGCCGGGCCACCCTGCACCGCCACTTCGCCGGACGCGACGAGCTGATCGACGAGATCGGCACCCAGGCGCTCGACCGCTGGGAGGCCGCCCTGGACTCCACCGGGGTGGACGCCGCCGCGGCGTCCGCCGACCCGGACGTGCACCTGGCGACCGTCCGCGCGCTCCTGGAGGTCTTCGCCGACCTCGCCCACGAGCACGGCTGGTCGATCACCTTCGCCCCGGCGGAGTCCCGTGCCCGCCTGCAAGAGCGGTCGGACCGGCTGGAGGAGCGCGAGATGCGCCTCTACACCGCCGCCCAGCGGTCCGGCGTGCTCCGCCCCGACCTGCCCGTCCGGTGGGTGAGCAACTGCGTCTACGGGCTGTGCGTCACGGCCCGGGAGAGCCTGCGGCGCGGCGACGTCGCGCCCCGCGACGTCGCCCGGCTGATGGCCGAGACCTTCCTGACCGGGGCGGGGGCCCGGCCGTGACCTCGAAGACGCCGCCCGCCCCGGACGCCTCCGACGCCCCGGACGCGCCCCGCGCGGCCGCCGCGCCGGACCCGCGCCGCTGGGCGGGCCTGGCCGTCCTGTCGGCGAGCCTGCTGCTCGTCGTCATGGACATCACCATCCTCAACGTCGCCCTCCCGGCGATCTCCGCCGACCTGCGGCCCGACACCGTCTCGCTGCTGTGGATGGTGGACGTCTACGCGCTCGTCGTCGCGGGCCTGCTCGTCACCGTCAGCGCGCTGGGCGACCGCTGGGGCCGCAAGCGGATGCTGATCAGCGGGTTCGCGGTCTTCGGCACCGCGTCGGTCCTGGTCGTGTTCGCCGACAGCCCGGGCGACGTCATCGCCGTGCGGGCGCTGCTCGGCGTCGGCGGCGCGATGATCATGCCGTCCACGCTGTCCATGATCCGCACCCTGTTCCCGGACGGGCGCGAGCGCGCGACCGCGCTCGGCGTCTGGGCGGCCATGGCGGCGTTCGGCGCGGCGTTCGGCCCCATCGTCGGCGGGTTCCTGCTGGAGCACTTCTCCTGGCACTCGGCGTTCCTGGTCAACGTGCCGGTGATGGCCGCGGCGATCGTCGCGGGGCTCCTCCTGCTGCCGGAGGCGCGCCACCCGCGCCCCGGGCCGCTCGACTTCCCCGCCGTCGTGCTGTCGATGGCCGGCATGGTCGCGCTCGTCTACGCCATCAAGAACGCCGGCAAGTACGGCCTCACCGACGCCACCGCGCTGGTGTCGGCCGCGGTCGCCGCGGCGGCGCTCGGCTGGTTCGTGCGCCGCAGCCTCCGCCGTCCCGACCCGCTGCTGGACCTGCGGCTGTTCCGCCTGCCCTCGTTCGGCGCGGGCGCCCTCGCGGCCATGACCACCGAGCTGGCGATGGCGGGCATGATGCTGCTGATGGCCCAGTGGATGCAGCTCGTCCAGGGCTACGGGCCGCTGGAGACGGGGTTGCGGCTGCTGCCGACGGCGCTCGCCGCGATCGTCGCGTCCCCGGCCGCGCCCGCGGTCGCCGCGCGGGTCGGCGCCCGGACCGTCCTGGCGGGCGGGCTCGCGGTCGCCGCGCTCGGCTTCGCCGTCCTCGGCCTGGCCCCGCAGCCGATCGGGTACTGGCCGGTCGCCCTCGCGCTGATGCTGATCGGGCTCGGCATGGGGTCGCTCGCGATCGCGTCCGCCGTCATCATGGCGGGCGCCCCGCCGGAGAAGGCGGGCAGCGCCGCCGCCGTCGAGGAGACCAGCTACGACATCGGCGGCGCGCTCGGCATCGCGCTGCTCGGCAGCCTCGCCGCCGCGGTGTACCGGAGCGACCTGTCGACCGGCGAGCTGGCGTCGCTGGGCGTCACCGGCGGCGCCGCGGACGCGGCCCGCGAGTCCCTCACCGGCGCGCTGGACGTCGCGGGCTCGGTCAACGCGTCCCTGGCGGACTCCGCGCGGACCGCGTTCGAGCACTCCCTCGGGCTGACCGGCCTCGCGGGCGCGCTCCTCATGCTGGCCGCCGCGGCCGTCGTGTGGCGCCTCACCCCCCGCGATCTCGATCTGTCGGCCGCCGACCACTGAGCGCCGCGCGCCGCGCGCGGGCCCGCCGAGGCCGTAGCCTGGTGCGTCACCGATGGGAAGGGAGCCAGATGTCGGCGACGCGGCTGCTGGTGCTCGGCGGCGTGCGGCGGTCGGGGCGGGCGCACGGCTACACGGTCCGGCGCGAACTGCTGTCGTGGGGATCGGACGAGTGGGCGCACGTGAACCCCGGCTCGATCTACCACGCGCTCAGGCAGCTCGCCAAGGAGGGCCTGCTGCACGCCCACGGCGTCGAGGAGAGCGACGCGGGCCCCCCGCACGTGGACTACGAGATCACCGACGCGGGCCGGGAGGAGTTCCTGCGGCTGCTGCGGTCCGCGATCGGGACGGTCGACGTCCGGCACCCCGAGATGCTGACCGCCGGGCTCGGCTTCCTCACCGAGCTGCCGCGCGCCGAGGCGGTCGCGCTGCTGCGGGGGCGGCTCGACGGCCTCGCGGCCTGGCGGGCGTCGGTGGCCCCGCCCGCGGAGCGGCTCGACCCGGGCGACCACCTGCGGGAGCTGCTCGGCTGGTGGACGCACTCCGCGGACGCCGCGACCGCGTGGACGCACGGGCTGATCGAGCGGCTCGAGGCGGGCGCGTACGTCATGGCGGGCGAGACCGCCGAGACCGCCGAGACGGGCGGGGCGTCCGAGACGGGCGGGGCGTCCGAGACGGGCGGGGCGTCCGAGGCGGGCGGGGCGTCCGAGGCGGGCGGGGCGTCCGAGGCCGCCGCGACCGCCGGCACCACGGGGTAGGCGCGGTCCCGCCCGTACCCGGCGCGGCCGGGTGCGGGCCGGATCAGGTGTCGACGAACGTCTGCGGGACGACGACGCGCAGCGCGTTGCCGCGCAGCCGGATCGTCACCGGCGTCCGGCCGCGGACCTCGCCGTCCACGTCGACCCGCAGCGGCGGGTCGGTCTCGATCTCGACGCGGTCGGTGGTGAGGAACACGTCCTCGGCGAGCGAGCGGCGCGGCCCGGTCAGCACGTGCCGGGCCGTCGCCGACGCCAGCCGCAGCCGCCGCTCGTCGCCCAGCCGGTAGACGGCCAGCAGCCGGTCGTCCGGGCTGGCGTCGCGGGCGATGCGGGTCCCGCTGTGGTGGGCGCCGTTGGCGACGTTCAGCTGGTGGGTCTTCATCTCGCGGGTCTCGCCGTCGATGGTGATCCGCGCCGTGAACGCCCGGTGCCGGGGCAGCAGGCCCGCGGCCGTCAGCGCGTACGCCGCCCGTCCGGCGTACCGCTTGAGCAGGTGCGGGACCTTGCCCGCGACGTGCACCGACAGCCCGAGGCTGACCATGTTCGCGAAGATGTGCGCGCGGTCGTCGCCGGGGCCCTCGGCGCGCGGGTCGTCGGTGCTGTCGAACCAGCCGACGTCCACGTCCGCGACCTTGCCGCCCGCCGGACCGCCGACCCGCAGGGTGCGGACGGCGCCCGGCAGGTCGAGCGGCAGCTCCAGGCTGCGCGCGAAGTTGTTGGTGGTGCCGAGCGGCAGGACGCCGAGGGCGATGTCGCGGTGCGCGAGGTTTCCGACGGCCTCGGCGACCGTCCCGTCGCCGCCGCCGACCACGACGAGGTCGGGCTCCAGCGCCAGGACGTCCTCGAACATGCCGCGCAGCGTGCCGGGGTCGGTCACCGGGAACACGCGGACGAACTCGAGCCCGGCCTCGTCCAGCAGCCGCCGCGCCGTCCCGTACAGCCGGCGCCCGCGGCGCGACCGCGCGTTGACCACCAGCACGGCCCGGCCGCCGGACCGGATGGCCGACTCCAGTTCGGTCTTGCTGCGCATCTCAGGTTGCTCCGCCTCCGGGCGCTCGCCCATTCCACGTTCGGCGCCACCCTACCGGTGACGTGGACCGCGATCCCCGGCCCGATATTTTATAAACCGATTACTCAACGGTGAAACACCGGGTGAGCCGGGGCTCCCGACAGAGATCACGTAGAGTGCGGGCGTGACCGAACCACGTTCCGGGCCGCGTTCGGACGCCGAGATCACCGGCTTCTGGCGGGCGCTGGGCCTCCCCGGGCTGATCGACGTCCACACCCACTTCATGCCGCCGCGCCTGATGGACGCGGTGTGGGAGTACTTCGACCGGGCCGGACCGCTGATCGGCACCGAGTGGCCCATCCGGTACCGGCTCCCCGAGGACGAGCGGATCGCGTTCCTGCGCGACCGCGGCGTCCGCGCGTTCACGTCCCTGCTGTACCCGCACCGTCCCGGCATGGCCGAGTCGCTGAACGCGTGGGCCGCGGAGTTCGCCGCACGCGTCCCGGAGTGCGTGCAGACCGCGACGTTCTTCCCCGAGCCGGACGCCGCCGGCTACGTCCGCCGGGCGATCGACGCTGGCGCCCGCGTGTTCAAGGTCCACCTGCAGGTCGGCGGGTTCGACCCCCGCGCGCCCGAACTCGACGAGGTGTGGGGGACGCTCGCCGACGCGGGCGTCACCGCGCTCGTCCACGCCGGATCGGGCCCGGTCGCGAACGGCTTCACCGGGCCCGGCCCGTTCGGCGGCGTCCTCGCCCGGCACCCCCGCCTGTCGGCGGTCGTCGCGCACATGGGCGCCCCCGAGTGCGCCGGGTTCTTCGAGCTCGCCGACCGGTACGAGGGCGTCCGTCTCGACACCACGATGGTGTTCACCGACTTCGGCCTGTCCGAGTTCCCGGACGCCCTCATGCCCCGGCTGCGCGACCTCGGCCTCGCCGGGCGCGTCCTGCTCGGCACCGACTTCCCCAACATCCCGTACGCGTACGCCCACCAGCTCGAGGGCCTCGCCCGCCTCGGCCTCGGCGACGACTGGCTCCGCGCCGTCTGCTGGGACGGCCCCGCGAAGCTGCTCGGCGTCCCCGGCTGACCGGTCAGTGGCCGCAGGGCGCCGAGCCCGCGTGCCGGTGCGGCTCCGGCGAGTCCGACACGTGCCGGGGCCCGTGCGCGTCGTCGCAGTGGACGGCGGACGCCGCCGCGTGGTCGACCTCCAGCGTCGTGTGCGTGATCCCGTACCAGGCCCGCAGGACCTCCTGCAGGTCCCGGCGCACCGCGTGGCAGTCGCCCTCGCCGTCCACCAGCACGTGCGCCGACAGCGCCGGGTAGCCCGAGCTGACCTCCCACACGTGCAGGTCGTGGACCTCCTCCACGCACGGCCGCCGCGCCAGCCGGGCACCCAGCTCGGCGGGGTCGATGCCCGCGGGCGCCGCCTCCATCAGCACCCGGCCCGCGTCCCGCAGCAGCCCGTACCCGGCCTTGAGCATCAGCGCCGCGACCACCAGCGACGCGATCGCGTCGGCCCGCGCGAACCCGGCCGTCCAGACCAGCAGCCCCGCGATCGCCGTGGCGATGAACGCGAACAGGTCGTTAAGGATGTGCTGGAACGCTCCCTCGACGTTCAGGCTGCTCCGGTTCGCCTTGCCGATCAGCCACGTCGCGATCAGGTTGACCACGACCCCGGCCAGCGCCGTGAAGAAGACGAACCGGCCGTCCACCTCCGGCGGGTCGATGAGCCGGTGCACGCCCTCGTAGACGAAGTACACCGTGAGCAGGATCAGCGTCAGCCCGTTGAGCTGCGCCGACAGGATCTCCGAGCGGCGCAGCCCGTAGGTGTACCCGCCCTTCGGCGGCCGGGCCGCGATCCGCATCGCCACCAGCGCGAGCGCGATCGCGAACGCGTCCGTCATCATGTGCGCCGCGTCGGTCATCAGGGCCAGCGACCCGGCGAGGAAGCCGATCACCACCTCGACCGACATGTAGCCCACGATCAGCGCGAGCGCCCCGCCGAGCAGCCGCCGGTCCGCGCTCGCGGAGATGCCGTGCCCGTGGCCGTGCCCCTGCTCGGCGCCGTGCCCGTGCCGCGCCGCCGTCATGACCCGTCCTCCCCGACGTGCGCGAGGGCCAGGTCCAGGAGCATCCGGACGTGCGAGTCGTCCAGCCGGTAGTACGCCCGCCGCCCGGCCCGCCGCACCTGGACGACCCGGCTCGCGCGCAGCAGCCGCAGGGGGTGCGACACCGCCGACTCCGAATGCCCGCAGGACGCCGCGATGTCGCACACGCACATCTCGCCGCCTTCGAGCAGCGCGGTGATCACGCGCAGCCGGCCCGGGTCGGACAGCAGCCCGAACACCTGCGCGAGCTCGCCGATCGTGTCCCCGTCCGGCAGCGCGGCCCGGACCAGGGCGACCTTCTCCGGATCGACGACCCGGACGGCGCATTCCTCGGCGGTCGCGACATCTGAAGGAGTGCTCATATGAGCAACCATAGCGCAGGTCCGCGGCCGGAGGCCGGGCGCTCACCCCCCGGCCCGCCCTCCTCCGGCGAATCCTCGCAGGTCACGGCCCTCGATCGCGGCCGCCATGAGGTCGGGGAACGCGTCCGGCGTGCACGCGAACGCGGGCACGCCCAGCGCGGCGAGCGCCGCCGCGTTCCCGTGGTCGTGCGCGGGCGTCCCGTCGTCCGACAGCGCGAGCAGCACCACCACCCGTACCCCGGACGCCGTCAGCGCCGCCGCCCGGCGCAGCAGCTCGTCCCGCGAACCGCCCTCGAACAGGTCGCTGATCAGCACCAGCACCGTCGAGGACGGCCGGGTGACCAGCCCCGCGCAGTAGGCGAGCGCCCGCCCGATGTCGGTGCCGCCGCCGAGCTGCGTGCCGAACAGGACGTCCACCGGATCGCGCAGCCGCCCGGTCAGGTCCACCACCGACGTGTCGAACGCCACCAGCGACGTCCGCAGCGACCGCAGCGACGCGAGCGCCGCGCCGAACACCCCGGCGAACACCACCGACGCCGCCATCGACCCGCTCTGGTCGACGCACAGCACCACGTCCCGCAGCGCCGCGCGCCCGCGCCGCCCGTGCCCGACCAGCCGCTCCGGGACGAGCGTCCCCCGGTCCGGCAGGTAGTGCCGCAGGTTCGCGCGGACCGTCCGCTCCCAGTCGACGTCGGCGGCCCGCGCCGGGCGGGCGGTGCGCGCCGACCGGTCGAGGGCGGCGCCGACCGCCGACCGGGTCCGCTGCGCGAGCCGCCGCTCCAGGTCGTCCGCGACCCGCCGCACCACGGCCCGCGCCGACTCCCGCGCCCGGTCCGGCAGCACGGTGTTCAGCGCCAGCAGCGTGCCCACGAGGTGGACGTCCGGTTCGACGGCGTCCAGCATCTCCGGCTCGAGCAGCAGCCGCGCCAGGTCGAGCCGCTCGATCGCGTCCCGCTGCATGACCTGGACGACCGTCGACGGGAAGCACGCGCGCACGTCGCCCAGCCACCGCGCCACCGACGGCGCCGAGTCCCCGAGCCCGGCCCCGCGCCGCCCCGGCCGCGCCCGCCGCTCCCCGGAGTCGCTTCCGTACAGCCGCTCCAGCGCCCCGTCCATCCGCGCGTCGTCCCCCGCGAGCGCGGCGCCCGTCCCGTCCGCGGGCCCGCCGCCGAGCACCAGCCGCCACCGCCGCATCCGCTCGTCGTCCGGAAGGGTCATGTGGGGGCCTCCCAGCCGAGGATGGCGCGGACGGTCGTGGCGGCGGCCTCCGCGCGGTCGGGGTCGACGCCGGCGGGGGACGCGCCGGGGCGGGCGGGGCGCGGGTCGTGCAGGCGGCGGGCGCGGGCGCCGATCGAGCGGCGCTCGGCGGCGGAGAACGTCGCGAACGTGCGGCGCAGCAGCGGCAGCACGTCGGTGAACGCGGCGGCGGGCAGGTCGGCGAGCCAGGCGTCCACGAGGCGCAGCAGGCCCTCGTCGTGCATGAGGATCAGCCCGCCGCCGGACAGGTCGCCGCCGGACAGGAAGCCCTCGACCCACGCGGCCGCGCGGGCCGGCGGAACGCCCGCGGAGACCGCGCGGGCCATCCGGCCGGGCGCGTCGTCGAGGACGCCCGCGTCCAGCAGCAGCCGGGTGACGCGGCCCTCGACCAGGCCGTGCAGGCCCTCCGGGCGGGCGACGAGGCGTTCGAGGGCGCGGCGCCAGCGGGCGAGGCGGGACTCGTCGCCGAGCAGCGCGAGCGCGCCGTGCACGGCGTCGACGTGCTCGAGGGCCGCGCGGGCGGCGTCCTCGTCCAGGCCGGTCAGCGCGGGCGCGAGCCCCACGCGGATCCGCGCGAGAAGGCCGTCCACGACGGCGCGGAGCCGGTCGCGGGACGTGCCGCGCACGTCGCCGTACCGCAGGGTGCGGACGAGCGCGGGCAGCGCCGCCATCAGGCGCAGGGCGTCGGCGTCGACGGCGGCGCGGTCGGCGAGAGCCCGCAGCACGGCCGGCAGCGCCTCCCCGAGGTCGGCGAGCAGGCAGCGTTCGGCGAGGCCGGTGAGCTCCGCGAGGTCGTCGGCGTCGGCGGCGAGCGCCTCGGCGCGGACGGCCGCGGCGCCCCGCACGGTCGTCCCGCAGGCGCCCGCCTCGATCAGCGCGACGTCCAGCTCGGGCCGCCACTCGAGCGTCCACGTCTCCCGGAACGTCCCGGTCGAGCGGCCCCCGGCGGGGACGCCCCAGTCGACGTCGAGCAGCCGCAGCCGGTGCAGCAGCCGGGAGCGGTCGAGGTCGAAGGGGCGGCGCAGGTCGAGGTCGTGGTCGCGGGGCCGGGGCGACGGCCGCAGCCGCAGCCGCCGCTGCCGCGCGTGCAGGTCGCGCTGGAGCGGCACCATCGGGGTGCGGGGCGGCACCGAGCCGAGGCGCTCGCCCACGACGAGGCGCCGCTCCAGCAGCTCAACGCGGGGTTCGGCGCCCTCGCACAGCACCGCGCGGGCCGCCTCGGTGACCTCGTCGAGGCCCGGCAGCGGGCGGCCGCGCAGCGCCGCGAGGGACCCGGCGAGCCGCACCGCCTCGATCACCTGGCCGGGGGAGACGTGCAGGTCCTCGCCGCGCAGCACCCGCGCGGCCCCGGCGAGCCACCGCTCGACGGGCCGGTCGGGCGCCGTGAACAGGTGGTGGTACCAGCCGGGCGACGCGACGCCCGCGCCGTAGTGGGAGCGGGCGGCGAGCCGGCCGTGCGTCCACGGCACCCACGTCATCGCGACCCGCACCCGGGGCAGGCCGCGCAGGGTCCGGTCGTCGCGCGCGGCGGGGACGTCGGCGAGCACGGCCGGGGCGTGCCACGCGCCGCACACGACCGCCACCCGCTCGTGCCCGTCCCGAAGTGCGCGCCGCACCGTCCGCCGCATGCACGCCTCGCGGCGCTCCTCGGCCCCGGCGGGCGGGCCCGCGCGCTCCCGCAGCTCCGCCATCGCCTCGAGGATCGCGGGGAAGGGGGACGGGCCGCCGTCGCGGTGCTCCACGACGTCGTCCCACCAGCGTTCGGGGTCGCCGTGCCCGGCGGCGCGCGCCAGCTCCCCGAGCGGGTCGACCCGGACGTCCGGCGCGGCGGGGCCGTCGGGGGCGGCGAACGCGACGGCGGCGGGCAGGTCGCAGAACCGGACGGCCACGCCCGCGCCCACCCCGTACCGGATCGCCTGCCACTCGGGGCTGAACTCCGCGAACGGCCAGAACGCCGACCGGCGGCCCTCGCCGTCGGCGTCCCCCGGCGAGTACGCGAGCAGCGCGACCGGCGGCACCATCTCCGGTTCGCCCGCCAGGCCCACGAGCGCGTCGGCCTCCGGCGGGCCCTCGACCAGCACCGCGTCCGGCTTGAACTCCTCCAGAGCCGTGCGCAGCGCGCGCGCCGAACCGGGACCGTGGTGCCGGACGCCGAACACCTCGACCGTCAAGAGACCTCCCGGCACGCCCGGTAGAAGTCGTCCCAGCCCGGACGGTCGCGCACCACCGTCTCCAGGTACTCCTGCCAGGCCACCCGGTCGGACGCCGGGTCCTGGACGACCGCGCCGACGATGCCGCCGGCGACGTCCGCCGCCCGCAGCACCCCGTCCCCGAAGTGCGCCGCCAGCGCCAGCCCGCCCGTCACGACCGAGATCGCCTCGGCGGTGCCGAGCGTCCCGCCGGGCGACTTCAGCCGGGTGCGGCCGTCGCCGGTCAGCCCCGACCGCAGCTCCCGGAACACCGTCACGACCCGGCGGATCTCCTCCAGCCCCGCCGGGGCCTCCGGCAGCTCCAGCCCCGCGCCGATCTGCGCGACCCGCCGGGCGACGATCTCGACCTCGTCCTCGACGGTGTCCGGCAGCGGCAGCACGACCGTGTTGAACCGGCGGCGCAGCGCGCTGGACGGCTCGTTCACGCCCCGGTCGCGGTCGTTCGCCGTCGCGATCACCGTGAACCCCTTGCGGGCCTGCACCTCCGTGCCGAGCTCCGGCACGGGCAGCGCCTTCTCCGACAGGATCGTGATCAGCGCGTCCTGGACGTCGCCGGGCATCCGGGTCAGCTCCTCGATCCGCGCCACCGACCCGCGCCGCATCGCCCGCAGGACCGGGCTCTCCACCAGCGCCCCCTCCGAGGGGCCCTCCGCCAGCAGCCGCGCGTAGTTCCACCCGTACCGGACGGCCTCCTCCGGGGTGCCCGCCGTGCCCTGCACCAGCAGCGTCGAGTCGCCGCTGATCGCCGCCGCCAGGTGCTCCGACAGCCACGTCTTGGCCGTCCCCGGCACGCCGAGGAGCAGCAGCGCCCGGTCGGTCGCGAGGGTCGCCACCGCGACCTCGACGAGCCGCCGCGGCCCCACGTACTTCGGGACGACCGCCGTCCCGTCCGGCAGGTCGCCGCCGAGCAGGTACACGGTGACGGCCTGCGGCGACAGCCGCCAGCCGGGCGGGCGCGGCCGGTCGTCGTGCTCGGCGAGCCGGGCCAGCTCCGCCGCGTGCTCCTGCTCCGCGTGCGGGCGCAGGACGGCCTCGGGGGACGCGGCGCCGCGCCCGTTCGGGGGAGTGGTCAACTCAGCTCCTTCAGCATCTCGCCGCGGAACCGCAGCGTCTCGACGAGGTCGGTGAGGGGCCGGGGGTGCGGGCGCACCGGATGCCCGGCCAGCCGCTCCGCCGCCCCGGGGTCGAGGCGCAGGTCGGCGACCCGGCACAGCCGCACCAGCGTGTGCTCGGCGGCGCGCGTCGGCAGCCCGGCCGCGCCGGTCAGGATCGTGACGACGGCCGCCGCGAGCGGGCCCGTCCACGGGCCCGGCACCCGCTCCAGCAGCCGCAGCAGCTCCGCCCGGTCCGGCGCCCGCCGGACGAGCGCGGCCGCCGCCGCGCCCCGCTCGCCCTCCGGCAGGAGGCCCAGCAGGTCGGCGAGCGCCTCCGGTTCGTCGACGGCCGCGGCGCCGCCGAGCAGCGCGCGCGCCCATCCGGCGTCCCGCCGGTTCAGCGCGGCGCGGGCCCACCCGGTGTGCAGGTCGCCCGCCCCGCCGCCCGCGACCGGCAGCCGCACGATCCCCTCGGGCGGCAGCCCGAGCAGCGGCGGCCACGTCTCCGGCGGCGTCCGGGCGAGGATCTCCCGCAGCCACGCCGCCCGCGTCCCCACCGGACCGCTCCCCGGGCGCGGCGCGAACGACCCGCCGGGATGGAACGGGACGCCGTCGCGGGCGAGCCCCGCGTCGTGCTCGTGCGGCGCCTCCACCTCGAGCCGGGGGCCGTCCGGGCCGGGCCGCAGCCGCAGGCACGCGCGGGCCCGCGCCGCCATCCGCTCCCCGTACGCCGCGCCGGGCAGCCGGGCGAGCAGGTCGGCGGCGAGCTGCCGGACGTCCTTGCCCCGGTCGTCCAGCGCGGCCTCGAGGAACTCCTCGTCGCCGGGGGAGAGCCCCCACGCGAACGTCGCGAGGAACGCGGCCCGGTCGGGCGCGGGCTCGCGGTCCCACGTCTCGCGGAGCAGGTCCCGCGCCGCCGCCGGATCGGTGCCGCGCAGCCCCGACAGGTACGCGGCGCGGCGGTGCCGGGTGCCGCTCCGCCACGCCTCCGCGCCCGCCGGGTCGTCGCCGGACCGGACCGGGCCCGCCCCCACCAGGTACGCCCAGTCGGTGTTCTGCAGCGCCAGCCACATGCCGCGCCGCCCGGCCGCCCGCGCGATCGAAGGCCGCAGCATCCGGTCGCTGCGCCCCCGCTCCAGCAGCGCGGGCAGCAGCCGCGCGGGCACCCGCAGGCCGCGCGCCGCCGCCGCGTCCAGCCACTCCGGCAGCACCCGGATCTGCTCCCCGGCCAGGATCCGCGCGAGCCGCGCCGCCGCCGCGTCCGGGACCGCGGGCGCGTGCTCGGCCGGCGCCGGGGCGATCGGCTCGAGGTCGCCGCCGCGCGCGGGGACGGCCCCGGCGCGCCGCCGGACCGCCAGCAGCGCGGCCTGGTCGAGCAGCCGCGCCGCCGCGTCGTCCCCGCCCGGCTCCCCGCCGGACTCCCCGTCGAGGACGGGCGGGTCGCGGCGCTCGGTTCCGAGCAGCGCCGCCGCCACATGCTCGTCCCACCCGCCCGCGTCCCACCCGCCCGCGTCCCGCCCGCTCACACCCGCCCCCTCACAGCCGGACCGCGCCTTCGGCGGGGTGCCAGACGGTGAGGGGGCGCAGGCCGCGCGGCGTCCACTCGCCCGCGAGGGCGACGCGCTCGCCGGCCGCGACCGCGAGCAGCGTCCACGGGACGGGGCCGCGCAGCGGCAGCGCGTCGCCTGGCCCGTCGACCGCGAACAGCGCGCCCGCCGCGTCCCGCGCGAGGCGCACGCCGGCGAGCGCCGCGGGGTACCGGTCGAGCCACGGGTCGCGCGCCACGGCGGCGGCGTGCTCGTCGAGGAACGCCCGGACGCCGGTGCCCGGCGGCGCGCCGGGGCCCGTGTCGTCCGCGGCGAGGCGTTCGGCGACGAGGGCGCGCAGCGGCAGGGCGCCCGGGTAGTACGCCAGTTCGGCCTCGAACCGGGCGCCGGCGGGCGGCGCGGGCTCGGGCTCGTCGCGGGGGCCGGTGAACGCGAGCAGCAGTGCCGGGCGCCCCGTCCGCTCGCCGCGCAGCCAGACGCGCCGCGCGGTGAGGACGTCCCGGGCGGCGTCGCGCGTCCCGACGACCCACCAGCGGTCCCGGACGCGCTCGCCGTCGCTCAGGACGGCGTCCCGCGCGACGGGGAACCCGACGCGCGCCCGGACCGTGGCGTGCAGCCCCGCCGGCAGGGCGTTCCGCCGCCGGTGCGCGCGGACGAGCAGCCGCAGCAGCGCGTACTCCGCCAGCAGGCGGCCCGGCCAGCCGGGTTCGCGGGGGACGCCCGCGAGGGCGCGCACCCGCCCCGCGAGCGCGCCCGCCTGCGCGTCGACGAGCCGCCGCGCCGCGTCGTCCCAGAGCCGGTAGGGCGCCCGTTCGGCGCGGGCGAGCCCGTGCGCGACCTGGTCGCGCAGCCAGCGGTCCAGCTCGGCGAGGCCGTCGTCGACCCGGCGGCCCCGCCGCTCGCCCGTCCCGAGGTCCCTCACGAAGCCGAAAATACCGGCGGGGTCCGACATTCTCCGGGGCGCTGACTCCCGGTCAGGCGCGCCGTCGGTTCCGTCCGGCGGTGGGCCGGGAGCGGCGGCGGGCCCGGCGGAGGCGCGCCTTGCGCTTGCGGTGGTACTTGCCGCGATCGAGCTTGGTGTCGGCCATGCACCATCGTGGTCCGCCCGCGCGCCGGCGGCGACCCCGCTGACCGCATCCGGCCCCCGGGTCAGCGCCGCGCCGGGGACCCGTCCGGCTCGCGCTCCCGGGCGGCGCCGCGCCGGGCCCGGACGATCTGCGCCAGCAGGACGCCCGCCGCCGCGGCGCCCGCGACGGCGGCGGCGACGGCGCCGTCCGGGACCCGCCCGGCGACGTCCTGCACCCACCGCTGCGCGGCGAACTCGGCGTCCACGTCGAGGAGCGCGGGCATCGCGGACGTGCCGTCGAACAGCAGGAACAGCGCCCCGAGCGCGATGAAGAACGCGCCGGACACCAGCGAGTTGGTGTGCAGCTCCAGCCGTCCCGCCCGGAACGCCCGGCCGCGCAGCCACCGCTTGCGGCCGAGCCCGAAACGGTCCCAGAAGAACGCGAGGAGGAACATCGGCAGCGCCATGCCGAGCGCGTAGACCGCCAGCAGGACGCCCCCGTACAGCGGGGTGCCGCTCATCGCGGACACCGTCAGCACGCTGCCCAGCACGGGCCCGGCGCAGAAGCCCGCCAGGCCGTAGAGCGCGCCGAGCGCGTACACCGAGCCGGACGAGCCGGGCCGGATCCGCGCCGCCGCGTCCTGGACGCGCCGGAACGCGAAGCCGAGCCCCGCGATCTGCGCGACGCCGAGCGCGATGACCGTCCAGCCGCCGACCGCGACCAGCACGTCGCGGTGCCCGTAGAACAGCCGGCCCGCGAACGATCCGGCCACGCCCAGCGGCACCAGCGTGGTGCACAGGCCCGCGTAGAAGACCGCGGTGCGCCCGACGAGCCGCGGCGTGCCGGTGAACGCGTAGGCGAAGAAGGCCGGCAGCAGCAGGGCGCTGCACGGGCTGAGCAGGGCGAGCAGGCCGCCGAGGAACGCGGCCGCCATGCCGATGTCGGGCGTCACCGGCCCGCCCCCTCCGCCTGCCGCAGCGCCGCGCGGATCTCGCCGTCGAACACCTCGAACGGCTGCGCGCCCAGCATCGGCTTCCCGTTGATCAGGAACGCCGGGGTGCTGGGGACGCCGAGTTCGTGGCCCTCGGCCATGTCGCGCCGCAGGGCCTCGACGGCGGGGTCGAGCGTCATGTCGAGGCGGAACCGGTCGAGGTCGGGGACGCCCGCCTCGCCGGCCATCTTCGCGAGGTTGTCCCGGGAGAACGCGCCGCTGTTGCGCTTGCGCTCCTTCGCGTAGGCGACGTCGTGGAACTCCCAGAATCTCCCCTGGAGGCCCGCCGCGTACCCGGCCCGGGCGGCGGCCTCGGACTCCGCGCCGAAGATCGGGAAGTCGCGCCACTCGATGCGCAGGTCGCCGTTCTCGACGTACCGCATCAGTTTCGGACGGACGTCGCGGGCGAACTTCCCGCAGAACGGGCACTGGAAGTCGGAGTACTCGATCAGGACGACCGGGGCGTCCGCGCGGCCGACGGCGCGCGGGTCGCCGGCCTGCCGCCGGGCGACCTCGGGGCCGTCCTGCGCACCGCCCGACGGGGCGGCCGAGGGGGACGGCGGCGCGGACGTCCGGTCGCCGCGGCCGCCGCCTCCGCCGAAGGCGGAGACGGCGCCGAAGACGAGCGCGGCGATCAGGACGGCCGCGGCGGTGACGGTGACCTTCCGGTTCGGGCCGGACTCCGGGCCGGAAGGAGTGGTGCTGGGCACGATGCTGCTCCTCGGAGAAAGGGAATGCGGGATCGCGGCCGGTGCGCGCGTCCGGCGTGCGCCGGACGGCGTGACGGGCCGTGCAGTGACCGTGACGGTCCGTGCGGCGCCGGGAGGGCGCCGACGGGCCGCGCGCGGAGCGGCGCGCGGCTCTAGATCCGCAGTACGGAGAGCAGGATGTGCCGGGGCTCGGGCGGTGCCGGCCCGCTCTCGTTCCGCGCGATGGGCGCGGCCGGGACGCGGGGCGGCGGCGCGAGGGTAGCCGGGACGAGGGTGGACGGCGCCTCGGGCGCGGCGGCCGGGGCGGACTGCCCCGGGGTGGTCTTCTGCTTCGAGCAGTACCGCTCGTCGCCGGTGCCGTCCGCGTCCGGCGCGCCGGCCTGGACGTGGACGGCCGCGGGCGCCGCGCCGGGGCCGGCCGCCGGGGGAGGCGCGGACGCCTCCGCCCGGTCGACCGGCTTCAGGCAGACGGCCGCAGCGACGGCGAGCAGCATCAGCGCGATCACCAGCACCCGCACGGGAAGCGGCCGGTCGGCGGCGGCGCCGCGCACGGCCCGGCGGGCGGTGCGGGCGAGACTGCCGGAGACCATGAAGCGTTCCCGTTCACGTGGGTGCGGTACATGCCCACTGTACGGACGCCCGCGCCGAAAGCGAACGCGACGGGTTCCGGCGGACGGGTCAGCCGCCGGGCAGGAGCGGGGGACCGGGCAGGTCGGGCAGCGACAGGTCGGACGGGACGAGCAGCGCGCCGCCCGCGACCAGCGCGGCGAGCGCGACCGCGCCGAACATCGTCACCCACGCCGCCCCGGGGACGCCGGTCAGGTGGGCGAGCTGGTCGGCGTCGGAGGTCGGCGCCATCCGCCGCGCCCGCATCCGCTGGAGCTCCACCACCGGGCGGGCCGCCGCCAGCAGCAGGAACCACGCCGCCAGGTACGCGAAGCCCGCCTGGACCTCCGCCGACCCGAACCACGACACGGCGAACACCAGCGCGCCCGTCCCGACCACCGACAGCACGCCGTAGGCGTTGCGGATCATGACGAGCATCCCCGCGAGCAGGGCCAGCGTGAACCACAGCATCAGGGTGATCCGCCCGGCCGCCAGCAGCACCGCGAACAGCAGCCCGAGCAGGGGCGGGGCGACGTATCCGGCGAACGCCGTGAACACCATCCCGGGGCCGTGCGGCTTGCCCCGCGACACCGTCACTCCCGACGTGTCGGAGTGCAGCTTGATGCCGTCCAGCTTCCGGCCGGTGAGCAGCGCCGCCAGCGCGTGCCCGCCCTCGTGCGCGATCGTCACCGTGTTCCGCGCGACCCGCCATGTCGGGCCGTGCAGCACCGTGCCGAGCGCCACCAGGCCGACGAGCGCGACCAGCCACCACGGAGGGTCGGGCTGCGTGCCCGTCAGGCGGTCCCACAGGTCGGCGATGCTTGCGTTCTCCACGTCCACCCCGGATTCGTCGTCGCGATGCCCAACAGTAGGACGTCGCGGACAAGGCTCGCGTTCGGTTCCGCACCCCCGGAACGCCGACGCCGCCCCCGATTGTGAGACATGTCACGCGTCCGCGCCCGTATCTCGCCGCCCCGCCGCGTCGCGGCAGGCCCGAGTCGTGCGGTTCCGTTCCGGTACGACCCGCACAACCGTTATGGTGCCCTCCCGTACGGCGGGCGCCACGCCACCTCCGTGGGGACGGACGGTGGCGCGACGAGAGGTGACGGGATTGGGCGGGGGACGCTCTCCCGGGCGGACGGGGAAGCCGCACGGGATCATCCGGTATTTCGGACGCGACCGGCTGACGGGGCAGGCGGCCATCGCGCTCGCGGGCGTGCTGGTCGTCGGCGCGCTCGTGTACGGCGTCGGCGCGGCGAGCGCCCGCTACCGGCTGTCGGACGTCGGCGCCTGGCTCGGCGCGAGCGCCAAGGGCCTCGTCGTCCACGCCAACGGGCCCGCCGGCAAGGTCGACGGCAGGGCCGAGCTGCCCGCGCGGATGCGCGGGCACCGCATCGAGGTCGTCCAGGACGGCACCACGGTCCTGCTCGTCGACACCGACACCGGCGTCGTCAGCCGCATCGACCCCGCGCAGCTCGAGATCACCGGGTCGCGCGGGCTGGGCGGGCCCGGCCTGCAGGTCGCCGTCGGCGGCGGCGCCGCCTACACCGTCGACCTCGTGAAGGGCGTCGTCCAGCGCATCGACCCCGTCAGCCTCGCGCCGCTCGGCGCCGCCGCGACCCTCGCGGCCCCCCTCGGCCAGGCGGGCATCGACGGCCGCGGCGCCCTCTGGGTGCCGGTCCCGCAGGACGGGCGGGTCGTGCCGTTCCACGGCGGCGGCCCCGGCACCCCGGTCGACGTCGGCGAGCCCGGCGCCACCCTCTCCCTCACGATCGCCGCCGGGACCCCGGTGGTCGTCGACAGCACGTCCGCGACCGCGCACGTCGTCCGTCCCGAGGGCGTCCAGACGATCCGGCTGCCCGCGGCGGTCGCGGGGACCCGCGGGGGCGTCAAGCTGCCCGCGGCGACCGACGGCGGGGTCGTGCCGATGCTCGGCGCGGGCGGCTCCCTGCACCTGCTGGACACCGGCGTCGGCCGCGTCGAGTCGGTGGCCCTGCGCGTCCCCGACCACGAGTTCGCGCCCCCGCACATCCTCGGGTCGCGCGTCTACCTGCCCGACCGCACGTCCGGGCGCCTCCTGGTGTTCGACACCGCCGCCGGCGCCTGGCGGGAGCCGGTCGCCGCCACCCGTCCCGGCGGCGCGGTCGAGGCGCTCGTCCGCGACCACATGCTGTGGTTCAACGACCCCGACGGCGCCTTCGCCCTCGCGTTCAGCCGCGACGGCGCGGTGAAGCGGGTGCGGAAGTACGAGGAGGACGTGCCCGGCGGCGCCCGCCGCCCGCTCCCCGTCCAGGCGGACCCGGGCGGCGGCGGGGACGGCGCCAACACCGGCGGCGGGCGCGGCGGCGGGAGCGGCTCCGGGGGCGGCCCGTCCCGCCGGCCCGAGAAGCCCGAGCCCACCGCCCCCGAACCGCCGATCCCGGCCGCGTCCGGCGAGAACGGCTCGGTCGTCGTCCGGTTCACCGCCGCGCCGCAGCCGCAGGGCGTCCGCCCGATCACCGGCTTCGCGCTCCTGAACGCCGCGGGCCGCCCCGTCGCGGGCGCGTCCCCGCGGACGCACCCCGGCACCGCGACCGAGGGCGCGTTCACCGTCGGCGGCCTCACCTGCGACTCGACCACGCACGTCTTCAAGGTCGCCGCCGTGTACGAGGACGCGTCGGGGAAGACGAAGTTCAGCCCGTCCGGCGAGGTCGGCGCCGCCGCCTGCCAGGCCCCGCCCCCGGCCGCCGGCCTGCGCGCCGAACCGGTCGACCACGGCGCCCGGCTCACGTGGGACGCCTCGCCGGGGCACGATGTGACCTACACGGTCACCACGCCCGCCGGGACGCTCGAGACGCAGTCGACGTCGGCGACGGTCGGCGGCCTGCGGAACAACGCGCGCCACCAGGTCACCGTCACCGCCCGCAACGGCGCCGGAACGTCCACGCCGGTCGCGACGACCGTCGACCTGGCGTATCCCACGCGGCAGTTCCAGAACCAGAACAACGGCCAGACGAACACCATCATCCGGTCCACTCCCGGAACCGGCGGCGGTCAGAACGGCAAAATCCCGAAGGACCGGATCGTCACGATGACCGTCGTGTGCCAGGTGCGGGGCGAGCCCTACACCGATCCGGAGAGCGGGAGCAGCAGCGACGTCTGGAACCAGGTCCGGACGCCGCACGGCGACGGCTACCTCAACGACACCCTCGTGCGGACGACCAAGGGCCGGGGCTTCCCCTCGGACGGGCTGTTCGAATGCGAGGGGTGATCGGCCGCCCGTCCGGCGCCGGGGCGGCGGACGGATTTCGGGCGCAACCGAAGACGGGGTGGCGGCGTCCGAGTCACGACATGTCCGGCGGGGCCGGGCGGTGAGCACCGGGGAGCAGGGAATGACGGAGAACGCCGGGGTCGACCCGGACGCGCCGGCGGGACGGTTCGCGCAGATGTTCGCCGCGCTGGCGGGCAACGTGGAGCGGGTCGTGCGCGGGAAACGGGACCGGGTGGAGCTGGCGCTGACGTGCCTGCTCGCGGAGGGGCACCTGCTCGTCGAGGACGTCCCGGGCGTGGGGAAGACGACGCTGGCGCGGGCGATCTCGGCGTCGGTCGAGGCGGAGTGGGCGCGGATCCAGTTCACGCCCGACCTGCTGCCGAGCGACATCACCGGGGTGTCGATCTTCAACCAGGGGAAGAACGCGTTCGAGTTCCACCCGGGGCCTATCTTCGCGAACATCGCGGTCGCGGACGAGATCAACCGGGGGTCGCCGAAGACGCAGTCGGCGCTGCTCGAGGTGATGGAGGAGCGGCGCGTCACGGTGGAGGGGCGGCCGCATCCGGTGCCGCGCCCGTTCATGGTCGTGGCGACGCAGAACCCCGTGGACATGGACGGGACGTACCCGCTGCCGGAGGCGCAGCTCGACCGGTTCCTCATGCGGATCTCGATGGGGTACCCCGACCACCGGTCCGAGGTGGCGATGCTCGCGGGCGCGCCGACCGGCGCGATGCTCGACCGGCTGCCGCCGGTGATGGGGCGCGACGACCTCGCCCGGATGATCGACTTCGCGCGGCGGCTGCACGTGGCGCCGCCGCTGCACGACTACGTGGTGCGGGTGGTGTCGGCGACCCGGGGGCACCCGGACCTGCGGCTCGGCGCGAGCCCGCGGGCGAGCATCGCGCTGCTGGGCGCGGCGCGGGTGCGGGCGGCGGCGGCCGGGCGCGGGTACGTGGTGCCCGAGGACGTGAAGGCGCTCGCGGTGCCGGTCGTCGCGCACCGGCTCGTCGTGACGCCGGAGGCGGAGCTGCGGGGGCGGGGCGGGGCGGACGTCGTGGACGAGGCGCTCGCGAACGTGCCGACGCCGCAGGCCGCCGTTGTCTGAGGGGCGCGGGGTGAACGTGCTGACGCCGCTGGGCCGGGGGATGGCGGCCGCGTCGCCGGTCCTGTACGCCGCGGGCTGGTGGCTCGGGTACCCCGAGCCGGCGGCGTTCGCCGTGGCGGGGCTGGTCGCGGTGCTGGCGGCCGTGCTGTGGACGCTGCCGCGGCCGCGGCTGGAGGTGCGGCGGGAGATCACGCCCGCGAAGGTCGGCCGCGGCGAGCCCGCGACCGGGGTGCTGCACGTGACGAGCGCCGGGCGCGGCGTGCGGGGGCTGACCGCGCGCGACGCGGCGGGCTCGGCGGACGTGGCGGTGGACGTCCCGCGCCTGCGGGCGGGCGCCACCCGGACGGTGTCGTACGCGCTGCCGACGGACCGGCGGGGCCGGATCGCGGTCGGCCCGCTGCGGCTGGTGCGCGCCGACCCGCTGCGGCTGGCGCGGCGGGTCCGCGAGTACGGCGCGCCGGGGTCGCTGCTGGTGCGCCCCCGGACGGTCGTGCTGCCGCCGCTGCCGTCGGGCCGCGCGCACCACCTGGAAGGGCCGACGAGCGACCGGTCCCCGGCGGGGACGGCGACGTTCCACGCGCTGCGCGAGTACGTCGTCGGGGACGAGCTGCGGCACGTGCACTGGAAGTCGTCCGCCCGGACGGGGACGCTGATGGTGCGGCAGCTCGTGGACGCGAGCCTGCCGACCACGACGGTGGTGCTGGAGGCGCGGCCGGACCGGTGGGCGGACCCGGACGACTTCGAGCTCGCGGTGGACGCGGCGGCGAGCGTGGCGGCGGGCGCGGCGGCGGCGGGCTTCCCGGTCCGGGTGCTGACGGGGAACGGGCCGGTCGCGGAGACGCGGGGCGGCCCGGGCGACGTCGAGGAGATTCTGGACCGGCTCACCGGCGTCGCCGCGCGGGAGTGCCCGCAGCCGACGATGGACGTGGTGCGGCGTGTGCGCGCGGGCGGCGCGCTGGTCGCCGTCACGCCGGGCGACGCCGAGCTGGGCCGGATCGCGGCGGTGCGCGGCCGGTTCGACCGGGTGGTGGTGCTGCGCGTGCGCCCGCCGGGTCCCGTGCCCGCGCCGCCGGGCGTCCGGGTCGCCGACGTCGCCGCGCTGGACGACCTGCCGGAGACGTGGCGGCGGCTGGGGGCGGTCCGATGAGCGGGATCCGGCCGGCCGCCCGGTACGCGTCGCTCGCGGTCACGGCCGCGCTGGCGGCCGTCGCGGGCCTGGCGTTCCACCGGGTGTTCGGGTACGGGCCGGTGGTGCCGGTGGCCGCGGTCGCCGCGGTCGTCCCGACGCTGCTGTCCGCGCTGCTGTCGGGTCCCCGCAAGAAGGGGCGGCCGTGGCCGCTGTGGCCGTCGCTGGTGCTGACGGTCGCCGCCTGGGCCGGGACGTCCGCGCTCACCGTGCTGCGGCCCGCGCTGAGCGCGGGGACCCTGCCGCAGACGCTCCGGGACGGGGTGCTGAACGGGTGGAAGGAGATCCTGACGACCCTGCTGCCCGCCCCGGCCGAACCGCGCCTGCTGCTCGTCGTCGGCGTGCTGGTGTGGGCGGCGGCGTTCGCGGCGGCCGAGACGGCGCTGCGCACGTCGCGGCGGGCGCTGCCGTGCGTCCCGGCCCTGGCGGTGTGGGCGGTCGCGCTGCTGCTCGGCGTGGACGGCCCGGGGACGAACGTGCCGCTCGCCGCCGGGACCGTCGTGCTGGTCGCGGTGCTGGCGCTGGTCCGCTCCGGCGAGCCCGACGCGGGCCCGGCGTGGCGGCCGATCGCGCTCGGGGTGCCGTCCGCGGCCGTCCTCGGCCTCGTCGCGTACCTGGTGGCGCCGGTGGTGCCGGTCGCGGCCGACCCCTACGACCCGCGCGAGCAGGTGGCGGCGCCGCCGCCGCTGCAGCGCGACGGCGTCAGCCCCCTCGACCGCGTCGGCGGGTGGCTGCTGCGCCCCGACCAGGTCCTGTTCACCGTGGACGCCGACCGGCCGGAGATCCAGCGGCTCGCGGTGCTCGACGCGTTCGACGGGGTGACGTGGTCGTCCACCGCCCGGTTCGTCCCGACGGGCAGCCGCGTGCCGGAGCGGCCGGAGGAGCCGGGGGCGCCGGAGCGGTCGCACACGACGACGCAGCGGGTCACCATCGGCGACCTGCCCGGCGTGTGGGTGCCGGCGCCCGACCGGCCCCGCCGGGTCGAGGGCCTGCCCGTCGTCGCCGACCCCGCCGCCGGGACGCTCGCCGCCGCGGAGCCGCCGGCGCCCGGAAGCTCGTACACGGTCACGTCCGTCGTCCCGGAGTGGCGGGCCGAGGACCTCGAGGGCGCGCGCGTCGCCCGCGACGCCGAGGCCCGCGCCGCCCTGAAGCTGCCGTGGGGGCCGGGCGCGGCGAAGGAGCCCGTGCAGCTCGACGAGTTCGAGCGGTTCGCGGCGGCCGCGACGCGCGGCGCGTCCACCGGCGTGCAGAAGGCCGCGATGCTCGCCGAGTACCTCAAGCGGTACGCGAAGTACGACGTGACGGCGGCGCCCGGGCACGGCTACCGGCAGATCGACTACTTCCTCGCCGAGGGCCGCCGCGGGACGCCCGAGCACTTCGCCGCCGCGTACGCGCTGCTCGCCCGCTCGGCGGGGCTGCCGTGCCGGCTCGTCGTCGGGTTCTCCGGCGGGAAGCGCGCGGGCGGCGCCGTGCAGGTGCGGGCGGGCGACGTGATGGTGTGGCCCGAGGTCAAGTTCGAGGGGCTCGGCTGGGTGCGCTTCAACCCGCTGCCCGACAACGCGCGGCGCTCGAAGGACAGCGACGCGGTCGCGGCGGGGGAGTCGGCGCAGTCCCTTGAGCAGGCGCAGAAGAACGCGGCGTCCCGGCAGCAGGGCCCCGGGGCGGGCGAGAAGCCCGGGAAGGGGGCGGCGCGGACGGCCGCACCGGACGAGCCGACGCCATGGTGGGTGCTCGCGTCGATCGCCGGGACGGCGCTCGTCCTCGGGTACGTCCTCGCCGTCCTCATCGCGCCCGCCCTGCGCACCCGCCGCAGGCGGGCCGGGCCGCCCGCCGAGCGGATCGCGGGCGCCTGGCGGCAGGCCCTCGACCATCTCGCCGACGCCGGCCTCGGCGCGTCCGGCGCCCTCACCGCGCAGGAGGTCGCGCGCTTCGGCGGGGCCGGCGTGGGCGCCGCCGCGCAGGGCGAGCTCGACCCGCTCGCCGAGCTCGTCGACCGCACCCGCTTCGCGCCGGTCCCGCCGGACGCGGCCGCCGCCGACCGCGCCTGGCGGCACACCGACGCCGTCGGGCGGCTGGTCACCGCGAAGGCCGGGCGGCTGCGCCGCCTCCGCCGCCGCCTGCACCCCCGCTCCCTCACCGGGCGCTGACTAGGGTGGCCGGATGCGCACGCGGACGCTGCCGGGCGGACCCGGCGAACGCTCATGACCGCCCGTCCCGTCCGGGTCCCCGGACCGGACGACCTGGACCGCGCGTGGCGCGCCGTGTCGCGGCGCCTCGCGCCCACGCCGCTGGTGCCGTCGGGCCTCGCGCCCGGCGCGCTGCTGAAGCTCGAGACGTTCCAGCCGACCGGCTCGTTCAAGGTGCGGGGCGCGGTCGCGGCGGTGGACGCGCTGCCCGCCGGGGAACCGGCGGTCACGGCCAGCGCGGGCAACCACGGCCTCGGGATGGGGTACGCGGCGGCCGCGACGGGCGCGGACGTCACCGTCGTGGTGTCCACCCGCGCGTCGCGCGCGAAGACCGACCGCATCGCCGGCTTCCCGGTGCGGCTCGTCCGGCACGGGACGACCTACGACGAGGCCGAGGCGCACGCGCTGACGCTGCCCGGCCGGTACGTCTCCCCGTACAACGACCCGGCGGTCATCGCCGGGCAGGGGACGATCGGCCGGGAGCTCGACGCGCAGGCCGAGGGCCCGCTGACGGTCGTCGCGCCGGTGGGCGGCGGCGGCCTCGCGGCGGGCCTGTCCCTGTGGGCGCGCGGGCGCGGCGACGTGCGGATCGTCGGGGTGGAGTCGGCGGTGTCGCGCGGCGTGGCGGCGTCGGTCGAGGCGGGACGCGTCGTGGAGGTGCCGGTCGGCGACACGTTCGCCGACGGGCTGCCGGGCAACCTCGAACCGGGCTGCGTCACGCCCGGGCTGATCCGGGGCGCCGGCCTGACGGCCGTCACGGACGCCGAGATCCGCGCCGCGCTGCGGTGGCTGCTGAGCGAGCACGGGCTCGTCGCCGAGGGCGCGGGCGCCGCCGGGGTCGCCGCCGTCCTGGCGGGCCGCGTCGAGACCGCGGGGCGGCTCGTCGTCGTGCTGTCCGGACGCAACATCACGATTCCGACGTACGCCGCGGCCCTCGACGCGGGAAACGGCGACTAAACCCGTCATCGGCGACCGGATCCGGTCAATTCCCCCGGCGTTCGGGCGGGAGTCACTACGGTGAGCGCCAATCGGGGAAGGTGGTCCACGGGTGGGTGCAGGTGCCGTCTTCAAGCGCGACCGGCTGACGGGGCAGATCGCCGTCGGCGTCGTCGGCGCGGTCGTGATCGCCGCCGTCGTCTACGGGGTCGGCGCGGCCAGCGCGAAGTACGACCTCGCCGACGTCGGCGCCTGGCTGTCCGCGCGGACGAAGGGACTGGTCGTCCACGTCAACGGCCTCGCGGGCAAGGTCGACGGCAAGGCGCCGCTGCCCGCGGGCGCCCGCGGCAACCGGATCAAGGTCGTGCAGGACGGGACGACGATCCTCATCGTCGACCAGGAGACCGGCGTCGTCAGCCGGCTCGACCCCGCCCAGATGAAGATCGCCGGCAGCGCCGGGCTCGGCGCCGGGATCCAGGTCCTCGCGCAGGACGGCCGCGCCTACACCGTCGACTCGGTGAACGGCGGCGTGCAGCAGCTCGACGCGATCACCCTGCAGCCCGCCGGCGAGCCCGCCCGGCTCGATCCCGTCCTCGGGCAGGCCGGGATCGGCGCCCGCGGCGACCTGTGGGTGCCGGTGGCCGTGCACGGGCGCCTCGCCGGATTCCGGGACGGGCGGCTGCGCGAGCCCGTCGACGTCGGCGAGCCCGGCCACGACCTGGCCCTCACGATCGCCGCCGGCACCCCCGTCGTCGTCGACTCCACCGCCGCGACCGCCACCGTCGTCGAGCCGTCCGGCACGCGGCTGACGATCTCGCTGCCGTCCAGCGTCCGCGAGGCCGGGCGCGGCGGCGTGCTCGCCCCCGCGGTCGCCGACGGCGCGATCGTCCCGATGCTGGTGCCCGGCACCGGCTCCCTCGTCACCCTCGACACCGGCACCGGCCGCTACACCAGCACGCGCCTGCAGATGCCCCGGCACCGCTACCGGGCGCCGCAGGTCCTCGGCACGAAGGTGTACATCCCGGACGAGACCGCCGGGGCCCTCATCGTCTACGACACCGCGGCCAAGCGCTTCGAGAAGCCGGTCACGGTCGGCCGCCCGAAGTCGCCCCTCGAGGTGTTCGTCAAGGACGGCCTGCTGTGGGCGAACGACCCGGACGGCCCGGGCGCCGTCGTCATCGACCGCGGCGGCGAGACCAAGGCCGTCGACAAGTACCGCGAGGAGGTCGCGGGCGGCGAGCGCCGCCGGATCCCGCTCCCGGGCACCGGGGACGCGCCCCCGCTGCCCGGCACCCCGCCCCGCCCCGGCCGGGACCCGGTGCCGCCGTCCGGCTCCCCGCGGGAACCGGGCGCGCCCACCGCCCCGTCCAACCTCGCGGTCGCGCCGGGCGACGGGACCATGCAGGTCTCGTTCCAGCCCTCCCAGGGCGAACGCATCACCGGCTACACGCTCAAGGACCTCCCGGCCGGCCTCACCGCGACCCCCGCCGCCATCGCGCCGAACGCCCCGCCCGCCTTCACCGTGACCGGCGGCGACTGCGGGCAGGAGTACACGTTCCGCGTGGCCGTCCGCTACACCGACCCCCAAGGGCGGGCGAAGGAGGTCCTCTCCGCGCCCAGCGACCCCGTGCGCCCGTGCCTGACGCCGGGCGCCCCCACGAACGTGGCCGCGAAGGCGACGTCGTCCGGTACCGCGGTGACGTGGGCCGCACCCGCGGGCGGCGGCGCGTCCCGGTACAAGGTCGAGTGGACCGGCCCCGTCTCGGGCTCGAAGGTCGTCACCGGAACGTCCACCGCCCTCACCGACATCTGGACGAACGGCGCCTACACGTTCACGGTCACCTCCATGAACGCCGCCGAAGCCGGCTCGGGCACCACCGTCGACGTCCAGTTGGAGGGACCGGACCAGGCGCACAAGGTCATCCTCAACCAGAACTCGACCGGTTACATCCGCGCAACGCCGGATGGCCACAATGGTGCCGTTGTTGGGGAAATGGTCAACAATAACGGCGACAGCATCACCGTTCACTGCCAGGTGAAGGGCGCCGCCTACACCCACCCCTCGGACAAGAACTACTCCGGTAACACCTACACGCAGATCACGTGGAAGGGGAAAACCGGCTACATCCTCAACTACCTTGCGGACACCTACACCTCGGGCAATTGGGATGTCCTCGCGGGGCCGCCGATCTGGGAGTGCGCCGGCTGAGCCGCCCTCCGCGCCGCCCGAGGTCGAAGGCCCCGTCCCGCTCCCGGGACGGGGCCTTCGCGGTTCCGGGATCAGCTCCGGGCCTGCTGCACGCAGGCGACCTTCGACCAGGCCACGTCCGGGGAGGCGCCCTGGTTGACGCGCAGGACCGCGCCGATCCGGAAGCAGTTGTCCTCGTTCGGCACGAGCGGCGAGACGGCCGTCTTCGTCGAGCCGGGGGCCACCGACTTGATCGGCTCCGAACCGGCGGGGTCCCGCTGGATCAGCAGCGGGAGCTCGCGCGCGGCCGGGGGCAGCTTCCAGGCGAGCACCGCGCCGTTCGCCGCGGCCGCGGCCCGCAGCCCCTGCGGGCGCGCGGCGGCGATCTGCTCGGCGCTGATCGGCTCGGGCGGCGCGGACGACGCCGGTGGCGCCGGGTCGCCGCCGCCCGCGGCCGGCGTCCGCGACCTCGGGTGCTCGCCGCCGGACGCGATGAGCGCGCCGACGCCGAGCGCGAGGCCGCCGACGAGCGCGACGCACACGGCGACGATCAGCCCGCGGGACGGCCCGTCCTGCGGCCCCGTGTGCGGTGCGGGCGGTGCGGTCGGGTGCGGCTGCGGGGCCCCGTCGTACGCGTACTCCGGACGGGACGGCGCGGCGCCCGGGTGCCACGGCGAGGTGTCGGAGTTCGGCGCCGGGGCGGCCGGGCCCGGGAGGGCCGGCGCGGGCCCGCGGGCCGTCGGCGCCCACTCCGGGACGGGCGGCGGGCCCGAGGCGTCGGGGAACGACGGCCGCCCGGTCGCGGGGAACGTCCCGCCGGTGTCGGAGAACGGCACCGGTCCGGCGCCCGTCGGGTGCGGCAGGGTGGACATGCCGCTGTGCGCCACGTCGGTGACGGGCAGCCCCAGTTCGGCCTGCACCTTCTGCAGGGCCTGCGCGAACTCGACCGCGCTGCCGAACCGCTGCTCGGGCGTCTTCGCCATCGCCCGTCCGATGACCTCCTGCAGCCGCCGCGGCACGTCCGGGCGGGGGATGGCCGGCGGCGCCTCGTTCATGATGCGCAGCATCAGGAACGCGATGCCCTCGCCGGGCGGGCCCTTGAACGCGGGCCGGTCGGCGAGGAGCTGGTACAGCGTCGAGCCGAGCGAGTAGATGTCGGCGCCGACGCCGGGCTGCCCGCCCTGCAGGATCTCGGGCGCGGCGTGGTGCGGGGTGAACGCCTGGGTGTGGGTGGCGTCGAAGGAGTCGACCAGCCGCGCGATGCCGAAGTCGGCGAGCGCGGGCTCGCCGTACCGGGACAGCAGGATGTTCTGCGGCTTGACGTCGCGGTGCAGCACGTCCGTCTCGTGGGTGGCGGCGAGCGCGCCCGCCGTCTTGACGCCGACGCGGAGCACCTCGGCGACGCCGAGCGGGCCCTCGCGGGCGAGCCGGTCGGACAGCGCGCCGTGCTCGAAGTACTCCATCGCGATGTAGGGGCGGCCGGAGCGGGCCGTGCCGGTGTCGAGCACGGTCACGATGTTGGGATGCCCCGACAGCCGTCCGGTGATCTTGCATTCGCGCTGGAAGCGCCGCATCGCGGCGTCGTCGACGGCGCTGATCGACAGCACCTTGAGGGCGACCATGCGGTCGAGGCGCTCCTGGTGCGCGCGGTACACGACGCTGAAGCCGCCCTCGCCGACCTGTTCCACCACCCGGTAGCCCGGGACGTCCTCGGTCATGCGTCGGGGGATCCTTCTCGGTTGCGTTCACCGCGGCGGGGGCGCGGACGTCCGGGGCGTCCCCCGGAAACCCCCAGGGTAGTACGGGGACGAAACGGGCGTGGGCGATCTCCGGCCGACCCGCTCGCGGGGCCACGCCGGCCATCCGCACGGGTCGTCCGCACGGCACGTCCACCACGCATGCCGCCTGCGCGCCGAGCCCGCGGAGGGTCCACGGCGGACCATCCGCGCGGCGCGTCCGCGGGCGGGGCCACGGCGGGTCAGCGACGTGGGCCGTCCGCGCAGCGCGTCCACGGCGGTCGTTCGCGGGGCGCGGCCATGGTGGGGCGGGCATGGGGGCCGGGGATTCGTCGCCTGTTCGTCCGGAAATCGCACGACATATTCTTTGGCCTTCGTCAGTGTTCCCCCAATTCGGCTCCGCGCCGGTCGGTGCGCCCCATAATCTCGGGTCCGCGAACGGGGAAACGCAGGGAGCGGAGTGGCGCGCCGTGATGGAAGATGTCCTGACGGGTTCGGAGGCGGGAACGCCCGCGGCCGAATCGGCGTACGGCGACCTTGTCCGAATGGCGTATTTCGTTCTGCCGGGCCGGGGCAAGCGCGTCTACCGGCTGGCGATCGCCCGGCGGATCGTGGACGGCACCGCGCGCGGTGCCCGCGACCGCTCGGCGGCCGGGCTGGCCCGCCGCCGCACCCGCGTGCTGCGCCGCGCGATGCGGCCGTCCCGCCGGCTGCAGATCGGCCTCGGCCCCTGGCTGCGCGCGCTGCCCGCCCGGCTGCCCGACCCGGCGCTGACCGTCGCGCTCGCCAAGCTCGAACCCGGCGTCCGCGTCGCCTACGTGCTCCTGCACATCGAGGGGATGCCGCGCTTCGCCGTCCGCGACCAGCTCATCGAGCTGCGCGTGCGCCGCCCCTGGCAGGTGATCGAGGCGGCCGACGCGGTCGAGGCGCCGCCCTCGCGGCGGCCCGCGCGGTTCGAGCCGGTGCCGGTCCGGCCCGTCCGGAACCGGTCGGTGCTGCCGCTGGTCACGGCCGCCGCCCTCACCGCCGTCCTGGTCGGCGCCCTGGTGGTCACCGAGCGCCCGCCCGCGGCGCCCGCCGCGTCGCTGCGGCTCGTCACCGCCGCGCCGGACGCCTGGCGCACCGTCCGGTCCCTCGACGCCTGGCCCGCGCGCGGCGACCTCGTCCGCGACGACGTGTTCCTGCGGGAGGCCGCCACCGCCTGGGCGGCGGAGACCGGCGCGGACCGGCCCGGCGACGCCGCCCAACTCCTCTACGCCGGGCGTGCCGCCGGCGGGCCGCTCGCGGTGATGCGCAGCGGCACCCGCCTCGCCCGCTACACCCCGGCCGGGCTCGAGGTACGCCTCGCGGGCGCCGACCCCGCCGCCCCGATCGCGCTGCCCGGAGGCCGCTGGCTGCTCGCGCCCTGGGACGCCGCCCCCGAGACCCTCGACGGTGCGGCCCTGGCGGTCCGCGACGGCGTGACCGCGCCCGTCGCGCCCGCGACGCCCTGCGGCCGCGGTCCGCTGTTCCACGTCGGCTCCCACACCGTCGGGGCGCTCGGCGGCCCGCGCGCGCCCGTCCTGGCCTACCGCTCGCCCGACCACCGGACGACCGACCCCCGCTCGCTCGACCGCCGGACGTCCGGCGCCGCGCCCGCGGAGCGGCTCGGGCCCGCGGGCCGCGACTTCTGGAACCGGCTCGGCTGCCTCACCGCCGAGCGGGACCGGCCGGTCGCCGAGGCGGTCGCGTGGGACTTCTGGGCCGGACGGCTGCCGCACGGCGGGGGCCGCGCCGACTGGACGTGCACCCGCCTCGCGTTCGCCGACGGGACCGGTTCGTCCGAGGCGATGCTCCTCACCCGGGACGAGCCGATCCGGACGGGCGCCTGCGACGTGCGGCGCCCGGTGAGCGGCACGTGGTGGACGGCGCCGGACGGCGCCCGCCGCTACCTCGCCGCCGCCGCGCGCGGCCTCACCCCGCACGCGGACGGCGGACTGCGCACCCGCACCGAGGGCCGGCTGCTCGTCGGCACCTCGCCCGACCCCGGCGGCGCCGTCCGGGTCACCGCCCGGGACCGCGACCGCTGACCCGCGTCAGCATCCGCTTACGCCGATGGTGCACACTGGGGGGACCGAACGACGTTCAGCGAAAGGGTCGCGAGATGGGCAAAGGTCCGCTCTCCGGAGTGCGGGTGATCGAGCTGGCCGGGATCGGGCCGGGGCCGTTCGCCGCGATGCTGCTGGCCGACCTCGGCGCCGAGGTGATCCGGGTGGAACGCGCCTCGGCCGTCGGCGGCGGGATGGCCACCGACTTCACCAACCGCGGCAAGCGGTCCGTCGCGGTCGACCTCAAGTCCGACCGGGGACGCGACGTCGTCCTGCGCCTCGTCGAGAAGGCGGACGTGCTGCTCGAGGGCTTCCGGCCGGGCGTCACCGAGCGCCTCGGCATCGGCCCCGACGCGTGCCTCGACCGCAACCCCGCCCTCGTCTACGGCCGGATGACCGGCTGGGGCCAGGACGGCCCGCTCGCGCAGAGCGCCGGCCACGACATCGGCTACATCGCCGTCACCGGCGCCCTGCACGCCATCGGCCGCGCCGGCGGCCCGCCGCAGGTCCCGATGAACCTCCTCGGCGACTTCGCGGGCGGCAGCATGTACCTCGTCGTCGGCGTCCTGTCGGCCCTGCTGGAGTCCCGGACGAGCGGCCGCGGCCAGGTCGTCGACGCCGCCATCGTCGACGGCACCGCGCACCTGTCCACGTTCATCCACGGCTTCCTCGCGGGCGGCATCTGGGAGGACCGCCGCGGCGTCAACATGCTCGACACCGGCGCCCCCTGGTACGACGTCTACGAGACGGCCGACGGGAAGCACATGGCGGTCGGCGCGATCGAGCCCCAGTTCTACGCCGAGTTCGTCCGGCTGCTCGGCCTCGACGGGGAGGACCTCCCCGGGCAGCACGACAAGGACCGCTGGCCCGACCTGCGCGACCGCTTCGCCACCGCCTTCAAGGCCCGCACCCGCGACGAGTGGGCCGAGGTCTTCCTCCCGAGCGACGCGTGCGTCGCGCCCGTCCTGTCCCTGGAGGAGGCGAAGGAGCACCCGTTCAACACGTCCCGCGACGTCTTCCCGGAGCTCGGCGGCCGCCGCCAGCCCGCCCCGGCCCCGCGCTTCTCCCGCACCCCCGCCGAGACCGACGGCGTGCCCGTCCTCCCCGGCGGCCAGACCCGCGACGTCCTCACCGACCTCGGCTTCGACGACGTCGACGCCCTCCTCGAGTCCGGCGCCGTCGCCCAGGCGTGACCCGCGACGACGCCCGGCGGCCGAAGGGCCGCCGGGCGTCGTCACCGGACGTCACCTCATCCGGCACCGGGGTCGGGCACCCCGAGGTGCTTGAGGATCGCGTCGAGCTTCCGATCCTGGGCCGCCAGCCGCCCGTCCACGTGGTCGAGCCGCCCGTCCATCTTTTCGAGCCGCCCGTCCATCTTTTCGAGTCGCTGGTCCACCTGGTCGAACCGCCGGCTGTGCTCCGCCAGTGTCCGGCCGTGCGTTTCCAGCGTCTTCTGGATCTTCTTCACGTCCGTCTGGAGCTGACCGACGGCCTTGCCGATCTCCTGGATCCGGCCGCTGAGCGCCTCTGCCTGACCGGGGCCCGCCCAGGTCTCCAGTGTCGTCACTCGGTCCTCCAGCTTGGTGACTCGCTCGTCCATGGTCGTCATGTTCATTCTCCATGCTCGTAGCCGGTCCTGCACTCGGACACGAGAAGTTAGCGCCCGGACGAGTTCGGTGAAGGGTGATTACATTAAGTAGTTGATTTGTCGCGTTTTTGGGTTCTAAACCCTGCAGAATTCTGTCCGTTCTGACGGATTGGTCGCTCGGGGCGGCGGGTCGAGGGGAGGGTGAGGGCGACGGCGGCGGCCACCAGGAACAGGACGGCGCCTACGGCGAGGCCCGTCGCGTAGCCGTCGGCGACGGACGCCGGGGAGGCGGGGTCCGCGGTGTGCCGGGCGGCGACGGTGGCCAGCGCCGCGAGGCCGACGCACCCGCCGAGCTGCCGGGAGCTGTTCAGCAGGCCGGACGCCGTGCCCGCCTCGTGCGGGGCGACGCCCGTCGTCGCGGCGGCGGCGACCGGTGCCAGGACGAGGCCGAGGCCGACGCTGGTGAGCACGGACGGGCCGAGCACGTCGGCGGCGAACCCGCCGTCCGGGCCGATCAGCGAGAACCAGCCGAGTCCGGCGGCGGCCAGCAGCGTGCCGGGGAGCAGCGCCGCGCGCGGCGAGCGGGCCGCGCCCACGCGGGTGGCGACGACCGTCCCGGCCACGACGCCGACGGTGAACGGCAGGAAGGCGGCGCCCGTCGCCGCCGCGCCCATGCCCAGCACTTCCTGCATGTACAGGGAGACGAAGTAGAACGCCGCGAACTGCCCGGCGGCGGCGAGGAACACGATCACGTTCGCGCCCGCCGTCCAGCGGCTCCGCAGGAGGCCGAGCCGGACGAGCGGCGACGCCGTCCGGGCCTCCGCGACCGCGAAGCCCGCCAGCAGGGCGGCCGCGGCGGCCAGCGTGCCCAGGGTCGCGGGCGACGCCCAGCCGGCGACGTCGGTGCGGACGACGCCGAACACCAGGAGGCCGGTGCCGCCGGTCGCGAGGACGGCGCCGAGGACGTCCAGCCGCTCGCGCCGCCCGTCCCGCGCGTCGGCGGTGACGCCCGCGGGCACCAGCGCCAGGGCCGCCGCGACGATCGGCAGGTTGACCAGCATCACCCAGCGCCAGCCCGCGTACTCGGTGAGCACGCCGCCCGCCAGGACGCCGAGCGCGCCGCCCGCCGCGTTCATCGCGCTCCACACGCCGAGCGCCCGGACGCGTTCGCGTCCCTGGGGGAAGGTCGTGGTGATCAGGGCCAGGGCGGCCGGGGCCGCGGCGGCGGCCGCTGCGCCCTGCCCGGCCCGTGCCGCGACGAGCTGCCACGGGGCCTGCGCGAGGCCGCCGAGCAGCGAGAACAGGGCGAAGGCCGCCAGCCCGGACACGAACAGGCGGCGCCGTCCGTACAGGTCGCAGAGCCGGCCGCCGAGCAGCAGGAAGCCGCCGAAGGTGAGCGCGTAGGCGTGCACGACCCAGGACAGGTCGACGGGCGAGAAGCCGAGGGACGCGCGCACGTCGGGCAGCGCGACGTTCATGAGGGCCATGTCCATGGCGAAGAGGAACTGTGCGACGGACGCCGCCGCCAGGACCGCGCCGGGCCGCCCCCGTGTATTTTTGTACATGTAAGAAAAATAGCCGCCCGGCCGTCCGCCGTCCAGTCCGGGGCGGGGCGCGGGTGCGGGATGATGGGGGGATGTCGCAGCGCAAGGGCAGGCCGCCGCGTTTCTCGCGCGCGGAGATCGTCGAGACCGCCCGCCGGATCGTGGACGCCGAGGGCGTCGACCGGCTGACCATGCGCCGGCTGGCCAAGGAGATCGGCGGCACGCCGATGGCGCTCTACCACCACGTGCGCGACAAGGAGCAGCTCCTCGTCCTGCTGCTGGACGACTACGCGGCGCGCAACCTGCTCCGGCCCGACCTGCCGGACGACCCGCGCGAACGGGTGGTCGTCGTGGCGGCCGCCATCCGCCGGACGCTCGCGGCCTGCCCGTGGCTCGTCGAGGTGCTCACCGCCGACGACCTGATGTCGGAGTCCGCGCTCTGGTTCGTCGAGCAGATCATGGACGGCCTGGTCGCGTGCGGCCTCACGCCCGAGCGGGCCGTGCACGGCTACCGGGCGGTCTGGTACTACACCGTCGGCGAGATGATCGTCCGCGCTGCGGGGGAGCGGCGGCGCGTGTCCGACGACCGCCCCACCTACCGGGAGCGGGTGTTCGCGGACGCCGACGCCGCCGAGCTGCCGCGCGTCGCGGCGGTCGCGGGACGCTGGGCGGAGCTGACCGCCGAGGACACCTACCTCGACGGCCTCCGCGCGCTGGTCGACGGCCTCGTCGCGGGCGCGCGCCCGGCGGGCGCCGGGGCGTGCTGAACGGCGGCCGGGTCAGAGCCCGAGGCGCTTCGCCGCGATCTCGTTCATGATCTCGTTGGTGCCGCCGCCGATGCCGAGGATGCGCGCGTCCCGGTAGTGCCGCTCGACCTCCGACTCGCGCATGTAGCCCATGCCGCCGTGCAGCTGGACGGCCTCGTGCACCACGTGCTCGCACGCGTAGACGGCCGTGTTCTTCGCGTACGCCGTCTCGGTCAGGACGTCCTCGCCCGCCGCGTACCGCTCGGCGACCGAGCGCGTGTACACGCGGGCGACGTCGACCTGCCGGGCCATCTCGGCGATCTTGTGCCGGACGAGCTGCCGCGACGCCAGCGGACGGCCGAACGTCTCGCGCTCGCGCACCCAGCCGAGGGTGAGGTCGAGGCAGCGCTGCGCGGTCGCGTACGCCTGCACGGCCAGCGACAGCCGTTCGGCGACGAAGTTCTGCACGATCTGCAGGAACCCGCCGTTCTCCGGGCCCACGAGGTTCGCCGCGGGGACGCGCACGTCGTCGAACGACAGCTCGGCCGTGTCGGAGCACAGCCACCCCATCTTGCGCAGCGGCCGCGAGACGCCGAACCCGGGGGCGCCCTTCTCGATGACCAGCAGCGAGATGCCCTCGAAGCCGGGCCCGCCGGTCCGGACGGCCGTCGTGACGAAGTCGGCCCGCACCCCCGAGGTGATGAACAGCTTCGCCCCGTTCACGACGTAGGCGTCGCCGTCGCGCACCGCCGTCGTCCGGATGCCCGCGACGTCCGAGCCGGTGCCGGGTTCGGTGACGCCGAGCGCGCCGATCATCTCCCCGGCCAGCACCGGCCGCGCGAACCGCCCGATGAGGTCCTCGTTCCCGGACGCGATGATGTGCGGCAGCGCGATCCCGTGCGTGAACAGGGACGCGACGAGCCCGCTCGACCCGCCCGCCCCGATGATCTCCTCCGTCACCACCAGCGGATCGATGACGTCCCCGCCCGACCCGCCCGCCGCCTCCGGGAACCCGGCGCCGAGCAGCCCCGCCCCGGCGGCGCGGGCGTGCAGGTCGCGCGGCAGCTCCCCGGCGTCCTCCCAGCCGGCCAGGTGCGGGACGATCTCCTTGGCGGTGAAGTCGCGGACGAGCTCGCGCAGCGCCGTGCGTTCGGGGGTGTTCCAAATGCTCATCGCGCCTCCAGCCGTGAGAACCGAATTCGGAATGTAACAGCGGTCAGGCGGGCGTCGTCGCGGGGGAAGCCGCCGCCAGCAGGTTCAGTCCCGCCGCCGCGAGCGGCGCGCCTCGCGCCGGCAGCGCAGCCACCAGGACGCCGCCCAGCGCGAACCCCGCGATAGGGGCGAGTGGACCGACCCCGCGGGCGTCCCCGCAGCCGGATCTCGCGTCGGGACCGGGGGAGCGGGACGCCCCGCGGAGCCGGGGCTTCGCGGGGCGTCCGGGCGGCGGGTCAGGCGGTGGCCTCGGCCACCGCGTCGGCCCAGACGGCGAGGGCGTCGTCGATCTGCTCCTCGTTCACCACCAGCGGCGGGATCAGCCGGACGACGTTGCCGTGCGCGCCGCACGTGAGCAGCAGCAGGCCGCGGTCGGCGGCGGCGCGGTGGGCGCGCTGGGCGGTCGCGGCGTCGGGCTCGCCGTCGGCGGTCGTGAACTCGCCGGCCTGCATGAGGCCGAGGCCGCGGACGTCGCCGATGACCGGGTGGTCGGCGGCGATCTTGCGCAGGCCGTCGTTCAGCCGGGCGCCGAGGCGGGCCGCGTTGCCGACGAGGTCCTCCTCGCGGATGACCTCCAGGGTGGCGAGCGCGGCGGCGCACGACACCGCGTTGCCGCCGTAGGTGCCGCCCTGCGACCCCGGCCACGCCTTCTCCATGACCGCGGCGGGCGCGGCGATCGCCGAGAGGGGGAATCCGCTGGCCAGCCCCTTCGCGGTGATGAGGACGTCGGGGCGCATGGCGCTGTGCTCGTGGCCCCAGAACTTCCCGGTGCGGCCGTACCCGGTCTGCACCTCGTCGACGATGAGGAGGGCGCCGTGCCGGTCGGCCCGCTCGCGGAGCCCCTCGAGGAACGCGGGCGGCGCCGGGATGTAGCCGCCCTCGCCGAGGACCGGCTCGACGACGAACGCGGCGGTGTCGGCGGCGGGCGAGGTGGTCGCGAGGACGTAGTCGAGCTCGCGGAGCGCGAACCGGACGGCCTCGTCCTCGTCCCACCCGTACCGGTACGCCTGCGGGAACGGGGCGACGACGGCGCCGGGCATCAGCGGGCCGATCCCGGCGCGGAACTTGGTGCCGGCGGTGGTGAGCGCGGCGGCGCCCATGGTGCGGCCGTGGAACGAGCCGTGGAAGACGACGATGTTCTGCCGTCCGGTGGCGTGCCGGGCGAGCCGGATGGACGCCTCCACGGCCTCGCTGCCGGAGTTGAGGAAGAACACCGAGTCGAGGCCGGACGGCAGCACGCCGCCGAGCGCCTCGACGAGGCGCAGGAGCGGCCGGTGCATGACCGTCGTGTACTGGCCGTGGATCAGCGTGGCGACCTGCTCCTGCGCGGCCGCGACCACGCGCGGGTGGCAGTGGCCGGTGTTGGTGACGCCGATGCCCGCGGTGAAGTCGAGGTACCGGCGGCCGTCGCCGTCGTAGAGGTACACGCCCTCGCCGCGCTCGGCCAGGACGGGGGTCGCCTGCTTCAGCAGAGGTGACAGCGTCGCCATCGGAGTCCCTCTCGGTAGATTGTCGACAATCGACAGCCTAGGCCACCGCGCCCCTCCGGACGGAGGGGGAGGGGCCATGAATGTGGCCGTGGGGCCAGTCTTTACCCGGCCTCCTTCCGAAGCCTCTGGATGGAGTCGGTCATGTGCTCCTCGATGAGCCGCATCAGCCGCTCCTCCTCCCCGTCGCCGATGGCGTCGACGATGCGCCGGTGCTCCTCGACGAGGTCGTCCGGCTCGGGGTAGGTGTCCTGCAGGGCGTTGAGGCACATCCGCGTCTCGACCAGCAGCGTGTGCGCCATCCGCTCGAGGCGCTGGCTGCCGGACGCGCTCACGAGCACCTCGTGGAACGCCTGGTCGGCGTCGCTCATCTTCACGCGGTCGCGCTCGCGCGCGGCCTCGACCAGGCCCTCCAGGGCGTCGGTGAGCCGGGCGACGGCCTCGCCCCGGTTCCGCTCCATGATCAGCTTGCCGGCGGCGCGCTCGATCGCGAGCCGCGCCAGGTACACGTCCTCGACGTCGCCCTCGTCCAACGTGATCACGAACAGCCCCCGGTGCGGCTCGCTGACCAGCAGGCCCTCCTGGACGAGCCGCTGCATCGCCTCCCGCAGCGGCCCGCGGCTGATGCCCAGCCGGGCGGCCAGCTCGGCCTCGCCCAGCTGGTCGCCCGGCTCGAGCGAGCCGTACATGATCGCGGCGCGGAGCTCGTCGGAGACGAGTTCCACGGTGGACTTGCGGGGAACGGGTTCAAGCTCGCCCAATCGGCTCATGGGAGGTCACCTTTCGTCAGAGCCTCCAGGCCGGACGTCCGGGCGCCGCTTCGGGGACGGGCGCGGCGAACAGCCGGCCGAAGCCGGTGCGCGGCCGGAACCCGCCGGAGGGCGACTCGCCGCTCGCGAGCCGGAGGCCCTCCCAGACGCTGACCTGGTTGGCCGTAAGGACCGGTTTGCCGACCCGTGCCTCCAGCTCGTCGAGCCAGGACACGGTGTGCAGCGCGGTGTCGGGCACCAGCACCGCCTCGGCGTCCGGGTGATCGTTGGCCGCGACGAAGGCGAGGACCTCCTCGCGGCCGAGGGTGCCGACCTCGGCGGCGGTGACGATGCCCTTGCAGGACAGCGACACCACCGTGACGCCGGCGCGGGCGAGGAAGTCGCCGAACTTCTCGGCGACGTCCTCGGGGTAGGTCGCGGCGACCGCGACCCGGGTGAGGCCCAGGGCGCGGGCCGCGTTCACGAAGGCGAACGACGTGCTGGACGCCGGCATCCCGGCGGCCCGCGCGACGCCCGCGACCTGCTGTTCGGCGCCCTCCCAGCCGAAGACGAAGCTGCCGCTGGTGCAGGCCCACACGGCCGCCGCCGCGCCGGTCTCCCGCAGCTTGCCGGCGCCGGCGGCCAGGACGTCCGGGCCGCCGACGTCGAGGAGGGCGTCCACGCGGTGCGCGTCCTCGCGCATCAGCGTGTGGACGACGGGCAGGCGGACGTCGCCGAGGGCGGCCTCGATGGCCGGGTAGTCGTCCTCGGCGCTGTAGCCCGGGTAGAGGAAACCGGCACTCAGTTCGGTTCGCGACATTGTCGACAATCCTACTCTCGAGGTCGTGCGGGTCAGGCGGCGGTCGGGCTGCCGAACTGCACCAGCGACTGCCCGGCGCCGTTGGCGGACCGGCCCATCGCGCGCAGGGCGGAGCACATCGTGACCTGGTTGGAGGTGAGCACCGGCTTGCCGATCATCTGCTCCAGCGGCGCGATGATGTCGTAGGTCGGCACGTTGGTGCAGCTGATGAACACGGCCTCGGCGTCCGGCCGGTCGACCGCGGACACCGCGCTGACGACCTCGCCGTAGCCGACCTTCCAGATGTGGCTGAGCAGCCCCATCCCGACCGACGACACCACCTCCACGCCGTGCTCGCCCAGGAACGACACGAGCCGGTCGGTGACCGTGTCGATGTACGGCGTGACGACCGCGACGCGGCGGACGCCGAGCATCCGCAGCGACTCGACCAGCGCGCCGGACGTCGTCGCCGCCGCGGGCGCGCCCGCCGCCAGCATCGTCTCGTGCAGGGTCTCCTCGCCCGCGCGGCCCCGGATGAAGCTCCCGGACGCGCAGGCGAACGCGACCGCGAGCGGCTCGGGGGCCAGCACGTCGCGGACGGCCTGCCGGACGATCGAGTGGTCCGACAGCGCCGACGCCATCTCGACCGTGACCGGGACCGGCACGTACGGCAGCCGGGTCATGAACAGCGACACGTCGTCGGGCGTCCAGCGCCACAGTTCGCGGTCGAGCGCGAAGTCGAAGGGCGCGACCACGCCGATCCCCTGCTGGGCGAGCAGTTCGGGACCGACGACCAGCGTGGGGTCGAATGTCATCTGGGCGGCCACCGCTCTAACCTTCGTGCCGGCGGTAGACGAGCCGCTCGCCGACGCCGCCGGAGCGCCAGACGTCGTTGCACGCCTCGGCCATCCGGTCGAGGCCGTCGACGATCGTCGCGTACACGTTCCCCGGCACCCAGCCGACGTCCCCGTTCAGCAGCAGGTTGTTGCGGCCGTAGAAGATCGCCAGGTCGATGACGCCGGGCAGTTCGTGGATGTTCTTCTCCTCCTTGAACTTCCGGTCGAGCATCCCGCCCGGGAAGGAGAAGAGGACGACGTCGCCGGGGATGGGCGTGACGGTGGGGTTCTCCTGGCCGATCTCCTCGTCCGAGAAGTACTCGACCATCGTGTAGACCTCGTTGCGCGCGTACTTGGCGTGGTACGCGTCGCCGCCTTGCGGCAGCGCGCGCCACACCGCTTCGCAGGTGCGCGGCGCGTCCTTCTCCAGGAGCTCCGCGACGCACGAGACGCCGCGCCGCTCGAGGGAGATGGTCATCAGCTTGGGCATGCCGGGCCTCCCCGTGAACAGGGGGTGGGCGAGAGCGTCGCCACCCGAAAGGACTCTTGCTCTTGCGTTAGAGCGCTTTGGGATCCGTCCTGGCCATGCTTGGGCAGCGGTTGCGACGGTCTTGCAGCACGATCAGCGCGGTCGGTGGGCCGATCGTCGGCCGCGCTGATTGTTGACAATCCTACGAAGCCTTCCTAGCGTGTCAATGCCTCCCCGAGTTGCCATCTCGTAAACTCCCGGAACCCCGAAAGCAGAGCCGATGCAGCAGCCTTCGACCGCAGCCGGTGCACCGCCCGTGGTGGCGGTGCTGACGGGGGACGTCGAGCCGTCCGGGATGGCCGACGTGGAGAGCCGGGCGGACGTCCGGTACGTGCGCGCACCCGACCTCGCCGCCGCCGTTTCGGAGGCCGACGCGGTCTTCGTATGGGATTTCCTCTCCGACGCCCTCGCCGCGGCGTGGCCCGAGGGGGACGGCGCCCGGACGCCGCGCTGGGTGCACATCGCCAGCGCCGGCGTCGACAGGATGATGTTCCCGGGGCTGATCGAGAGTGACACCGTCCTCACCAACTCGCGAGGCGTGTTCGACGAGCCGATCGCGGAGTACGTCCTCGGGCTGGTGCTGTCGTTCGCGAAGGACCTGCACGGGACGGTCCGGCTGCAGGCGGAGCGGCGCTGGCGGCACCGGGAGACCGAGCGGGTCACCGGCCGGCGCGCGCTCGTCGTCGGGACCGGCCCGATCGGCCGGGCCGTCGCGCGGCGGCTCGCCGCCTGCGGGCTGCGGGTGAGCGGCGCGGGCCGCACCGCCCGCACCGGCGACCCCGACTTCGGCGACGTGCACGCCGCCGACGACCTGGCCGGGCCGCTCGCCGAGGCCGACTACGTCGTGCTCGCCGCCCCGCTCACCCCGCGGACCCGCGGCATGATCGACGCCGCCGCGCTGGCGCGGATGCGGCCGTCGGCACGGCTGATCAACGTGGGCCGCGGCGCGCTGGTCGTCCAGGACGACCTGGTGGCGGCGCTGCGGGACGGGCGGATCGCGGGCGCGGCCCTCGACGTGTTCGAGGAGGAGCCGCTGCCGGAGAAGTCCCCGCTGTGGGATCTGCCGAACGTGATCGTGTCGCCGCACATGTCGGGCGACACGGTGGGCTGGCGGGACGAACTGGTCGAGCTGTTCGTCGAGAACTTCGACCGCTTCGCGACCGGACGGCCGCTGCGCAACGTCGTGGACAAGCGACTCGGCTACGTGGGGACGGGTGCCCCGCGCCGCCCGGAGGGGGTAGGACGATGACGGACCCGGCCGACCTGACCGCGGCCGAACTGGTCGACGGCTACCGGGCGGGCGCGCTGTCCCCGGTGGAGGCGGCGCAGGCCGTCCTCGCCCGCATCGAGCGGGACGACCCGCGGATCAACGCGTACTGCCTGGTGGATCCGGACACGACCCTCGCGATGGCGCGGGCGTCCGCGGAGCGGTGGCGGCGCGGCGCGGTGCTCGGCCCGCTGGACGGCGTGCCGGTCTCGATCAAGGACGTGCTGCTCACCGAGGGCTGGCCGACGCTGCGCGGCTCGACGACGATCGACCCGTCCGGCCCGTGGACCGAGGACGCCCCGTCGGTGGCGCGGCTGCGCGCGCAGGGCGCGGTGTTCGCGGGGAAGACGACCACGCCCGAGTTCGCGTGGAAGGGCGTCACCGACTCGCCGCTGACCGGCGTCACCCGCAACCCGGCCGACCCGTCGCGGACGGCCGGCGGGTCGTCCGGCGGGGCGGCGGCGGCCGTCGCGGCGGGCATGGCGCCGCTCGCGCTCGGCACCGACGGCGGCGGCTCGGTCCGGATCCCCGCGAGCTTCACCGGCACGTTCACGATCAAGCCGACGTACGGGCGGATCCCGCACTACCCGGCGAGCCCGTTCGGGACGCTCGCGCACGTCGGGCCGATGACCCGGACCGTCGAGGACGCGGAGCTCCTGCTGGACGCGGTGTGCGGCCCGGACGCCCGCGACTGGTCGGCGCTCGCGCCGCCGGCGGCCCCGTTCCGGCTTTCCCCCGCGGAGCGGGAGCCGGACCTGACGGGCCTGCGCGTCGCCTACAGCCCGGCGCTCGGGTTCGCGGAGGTCGACCCGGAGGTCGCGGCGCTGGCCGCGGCGGCCGCCGAAGCCTTCGCCGAGCTGGGCGCGAAGGTCGAGGAGGCCGACCCCGGCTTCGGCGACCCCGTGGCGGAGTTCGAGGTCCTGTGGTTCGCCGGGGCCGCGAAGGTCGTCGAGCATCTGACGCCCGAGCGGTTCGCGGCCCTCGACCCGGGGCTGCGGGAGATCTGCGAGCAGGGCGCCCGGTACTCGGCGCTGGACTACCTCGCGGCGACCGCCCGCCGGATGGAGCTGGGCCGGATCATGGGCCTGTTCCACGAGCGCTACGACCTGCTCCTCACCCCGACGATGCCGATCCCGGCGTTCGAGGCGGGCGCGGAGGTCCCGGCGGGGTCGCCGTCCCCGCGCTGGACGGGCTGGACCCCGTTCACGTACCCGTTCAACATGACGCAGCAGCCCGCCGCGAGCGTCCCGTGCGGGACGACCGCGGCGGGGCTGCCGGTCGGGCTGCAGGTCGTCGGCGCCCGCCACGCCGACGCCCTGGTGATGCGGGCCTGCTCCGCGTTCGAGGCCGCCCGCCCCTGGTGGCCCTGACGCCGCGCCCGCCGGTCAGGGCCGGTCGAAGACGATCACGGCGCGGCCCCGATGCGTGCCCGCGTCCATCGCGGCCAGCACGCCGGGCGCCTCGTCGAGCGTGATCGGGGCGACGTCCGGGACGATCCCGTGCGCGGCGGCGAACGCGAGGGTGTCGCGCAGGTCGTGCGGGGACCCCGACGGGCTGCCCATGATCCGCCGCCGGTGCAGGACGAGCGAGACGGGCGGCACCGACGCCTCGGCGCCGTCGAAGCCGAGGAACAGCAGCGTCCCGTCCGGGCGCAGCCCCTCGAACGCGGCCAGCGCCGCCGCGGTGCTCGGCGCCGTGTTCATGATCAGGTCGGCGCCGCCCCAGGCCCGCAGGGCCTCGGCCGGGTCCTGCTCGTCGGTCGCGACGTACAGTTCGGCGCCGAGGGCCGCGGCCTCCGCCTCGGCGCGGCGCGACCGGGACACGACGGCGACGCGGGCGCCGATCGCCGCCGCGAACCGGACGGCGAGCGTCCCGACGCCGCCGGTGCCGAGCACGGCGACCTTCGACCCGGCGGTGGCGCCGCCCTGCCGGAGCCCGTTGAACGCGGTGATCCCGGCGCACATCAGCGGCGCGGCGGCGACCGGGTCGAGGCCGTCGGGGAGCGGGGTGACGAATCCGGCGCGGGCGACGAAGTACTCGGCGTACCCGCCGTCCCGGTTGACGCCGGTGACGTGCTTCGGGCCGCCGGTGCACAGGATCTGGTCGCCGCGGACGCAGTTGTCGCAGCGCCCGCAGGAGTCGTGGATCCAGGCGGCGCCGACCGGGGTGCCGGGCGCGGGCCAGGACACCCCGTCGCCGAGCGCCTCGACGACGCCGGTGATCTCGTGGCCGGGCACCGTCGGGAACGCCCCGAAGGGGTAGTGGTCGTGGAGGTGGTTGACCTCCGAGAAGCACATCCCGCACGCGGTGACCCGGACGAGGATCTCCCCGGGGCCGGGCGCGGGCACGTCGCGCTCGACGATCTCCAGCGGCTTGCCCGGTGCGGTGAGAACGGCGCTGCGCATGGCTGCGCTCCCTTCGTCGTTGCGGTGGCGGCCGCGCCGACCGCCGCTAACGACGATATAGCAACTCTTGTAGCTCTGCTATAGAGCGCCGACGGTCCGGGCGCGCGTTTGTGCAGGTCACACCGCCATATCGGTGCTCGCAAATTTTCTGTAGCATCGTTGTTGTGACTGTGCAGAAGGACGTCGACGCGCGGGAGCGGATCCTGCGGGCCGCGGCGCGGCTGGTCGCCGAGTCGGGCGGCGAGGCCGTCTCGACCCGGGCCATCTGCGGCGCCGCCGGAGTCGGGGCGCCGACCCTCTACCACCACTTCGGCGACAAGCGGGGGCTGCTCGACGCCGTCGCCGCGTACGGGTTCGAGCGGTACCTGGCGAGCAAGCGCGCGCAGCCCCGCACCGGCGACCCCGTCGAGGACCTGCGCCGGGGCTGGGACCTGCACCTCGAGTTCGGCCTGTCGAACCCGGAGCTCTACACCCTCATGTACGGGACCGCCCGCCGCCCGCCCGCCGCCGCCGAGGCCCACGAGATCCTGCTCGGCCTCATCGGGGCCGTCGCCCGCGCGGGGCGGCTGCGGGTGCCGGTCGAGATCGCCGCCCGCATGGTCCACGCGGCGGGGACGGGCGTGGTGCTGGCGCTGATCGCCGGTGAGGGCGACCCGGCCCTGCCCGCGCGCATGCGCGACGCCCTCTTCGCCGCGCTGATCCTCCCCGCCGGGCCCCGGGACGGGACGTCCGGCGGTGCGGCGGGCGGCGCGGACGGCGCCGGGGACGGCGGCGCGCCGGCCCTCGCCATCGCGCTGCGGGCCGCGCTCGCCGACGAGCCCGCCGCCGGGCTCACCCCGACCGAGAACGCCCTGCTGGGGGAGTGGCTCGACCGGATCGTCGGCGGGCCCGCCGCGCACCGCCCGGCCGCGCCGGCCGGCGCCGATCCCGGCTAGCCCCGCTCGTCCGCGCCAGTCCCGCTGGCCCCGTCAGTCCTCGATGGCCTTGCGGGCGCGGTCGTCCTTCGTGCCCTTGCGGGCGCGGCGCTTGACGTTGACGCCGCCCCAGAACGCGAACCCCTTGACGACCACCTTGGGGGCGCCCGGCTCGCCGGGCCCGCTGGCGCGCCCGTCGAACCCGCCCATGATCCCGAGGCCGCGGACGTGCACGGCGACGTCGTCCGGCACCACCACCTCGACGCCGCCCATGATCGCCCACGCGTGGATCGTCGTCTCGCCCTCGGTGAACCGCGCCTCCCGCAGGTCGATCTTGCCGCCGCCCCACCACGCGAACGCGAAGAAGGAGCGGGGCGCGTTCCACACGCCCGACCGGCGGAACCCGCTGAGGACGCCGATCCCGGTCTTCCACGTGGGCGCGCCGTCCACCGGACGGTGGTCCGCCCCGACCACCGGCGGCGGGGCCGCGGCGGCGCCGGTGGCGGGCAGGTCCCGCGTGAGGGGCTGCAACTCGGCGTACGTCTTGGCCGCGTACACCGCGTCGAGGCGCTCGTCCAACTCGGCGAGCGTGAGCCGGCCGTCGCCCGCCGCGTCCCGCAGGATCTGCGCCACCCGGTCCCGATCGGTGTCGGACGCCCGCATCTCCGGCGTCCCGGACGTCCCGGCATGGTCGGGGAGGTTCGTCATGGAGCCAGCCTAATCCGCCGGGACGCCCGCGTGCAGGGTCAATCCGCGCGCCGCTCCAGCCGGACCACCACCGACTTCGACGTCGGCGTGTTGCTGATCTCGGCGGTGCTGTCGAGCGGCACCAGCACGTTCGTCTCCGGGAAGTAGGCCGCCGCGCAGCCGGGCGCGGTCGGGTAGCCGACGACCCGGAACTCCGGTGCGCGCCGCTCGGTCCCGTCGGACCATTCGGACACGAGGTCGACGAGGGCGCCGTCCGGGAGGCCGAGGGCGGCCAGGTCGGACGGGTTGACGAACACGACGCGGCGTCCGGCCTTGATGCCCCGGTAGCGGTCGTCCAGCCCGTAGACGGTGGTGTTGTACTGGTCGTGGCTGCGGACGGTCTGCAGCAGCAGCCGCCCCTCCGGGACCCGCAGCACCTCCAGCCCGTTGACGGTGAGGTTTGCCTTGCCGGTCGCGGTCGGGAAGCGGCGCTCGTCGCGCGGCGCGTGCGGCAGGACGAACCCGCCCGGCGCGCGCACGCGGGCGTTGTAGTCGGCGAACCCCGGCACCACCCGGGACACGTGGTCGCGGACGACGTCGTAGTCGCGCTCCATCGCCGCCCAGTCGACGACCGAGGCGGGCAGCGCCGCGCGGGCCAGCCGGCACACGATCGCGACCTCCGACAGCAGGTGCTCCGACGCCGGCGCGAGCCGGCCCCGGGACGCGTGCACCATGCCCATCGAGTCCTCGACGGACACGAACTGCGCGCCGGACTCCTGCACGTCCCGCTCGGTCCGGCCGAGGGTCGGCAGGATCAGCGCGTACTCGCCGGTCACCGCGTGCGAGCGGTTCAGCTTCGTCGAGACGTGCGCGGTCAGCCGGCAGTTCCGCAGCGCCGCCTCGGTGACGGCCGAGTCGGGCGTGGCGCGGACGAAGTTGCCGCCCATCCCGAAGAACACCTTCGCCGCGCCGTCCCGCATCGCGCGGATCGCGCCGACGGTGTCGAGGCCGTGCGCGCGCGGCGGCGCGAACCCGAACTCGGCCTCCAGCGCGTCCAGAAAGGCGGGCGCGGGCTTCTCGTAGATGCCCATCGTGCGGTCGCCCTGCACGTTGGAGTGGCCGCGGACGGGGCAGACGCCCGCGCCGGGGCGGCCCACGTTGCCGCGCAGCAGCAGGAAGTTGACGACCTCGCGGATCGTCGGCACCGAGTTGCGGTGCTGGGTGAGGCCCATCGCCCAGCACACCACGATCCGCTCCGCGGAGAGCACGTCCCCGAGCGTCGCGGCGATCTCGCCGCGGGTCAGCCCGGTCGCCTCCAGGACGTCGCCCCAGTCGAGGTCGCGGACGTGCTTCTCGAACGCCTCGAACCCGTGCGTGTGCGCGTCGATGAACGCGCGGTCGACCGCGTCCGGCGCGTCCGACTCCAGCAGCAGCCGGTTGAGGGCCTGGAAGAGCGCGAGGTCGCCGTTCAGCCGGATCTGCAGGAAGCGGTCGGCGAGCGCGGTGCCCTGGCCGGTGACGCCGGACGGCCGCTGCGGGTTCTTGAACCGCATCAGCCCGGCCTCCGGCAGCGGGTTGACGGCGACGATCCGCGCGCCGCCCTTCTTGGCGCGTTCCAGCGCCGACAGCATCCGCGGATGGTTCGTCCCCGGGTTCTGCCCGACCACGAAGATCAGGTCGGCCTCGTGCAGGTCCTCCAGGAGCACCGAGCCCTTGCCGACGCCGAGCGTCTCGGTCAGTGCGGAGCCGGACGACTCGTGGCACATGTTGCTGCAGTCGGGCATGTTGTTCGTGCCGAACTCGCGGACGAAGAGCTGGTAGGCGAACGCCGCCTCGTTGCTCGTCCGTCCCGAGGTGTAGAAGACGGCCTCGTCGGGCGAGCGGAGGGCGTTCAGCTCGGACGCCAGCAGCGCGAAGGCGTCGTCCCAGCCGACGGGCTCGTAGTGCGCGGCGCCGGGGCGCCTGATCATCGGCTCGGTCAGCCGGCCCTGCTGCCCGAGCCAGTGGTCGGACCGCTCGCCCAGCTCGTCGACCGTGTGCGCGGCGAAGAACTCCCGAGTGATCCGCCGCGTCGTGGCCTCCTCGGCGACGGCCTTCGCGCCGTTCTCGCAGAACTCCGCGACGTGCCGCTCGTCGCCCTCGGGCCAGGCGCAGCCGGGGCAGTCGAACCCCTGCTTCTGGTTGACGCGCAGCAGCGTCAGCGCCGTCCGCGCGGCGCCCATCTGCTCGTACGAATCGCGCAGCGCGGCCGCCACTCCGGGCACGCCCGCCGCCCACGTCTTCGGCTTCGACACCTGCAGTCCGGCGTCATCGAAGTCGCCGGAGGGGGCCTTGCGGCTCATGGTCACATCCTCGTGGGGCTCGGCGCTGTGACCTCCCACTGTCGCACGGAACCGCGCCCCGGAAAGGCCCGGACTCCGGCGGACGGAAAAGCTCAGCGCGCGCGCCGCGCGGTCACTGCGGCGTTCACTGCGGCGGCCCCTTCGCCAGCCGGACGTCGACGGCGACGATCCCGCCGCCCGGCCGCACCCACTCGATGCGGACGACGTCGCCGGGGTGGCGGCGCAGCATCAGCCCGGTCAGCGCGGACGGCGAGTCGACGCCCTCGCCGCCGAACGTGACGATCGCCGCGCCCACCGGGATCCCGGCGGCGTCGGCGGGACCGCCCGGGACGACCTCGACGACGCGGGCGCCCGGCTCCGTCCCGTTGCCGCGCACCATCACGCCCAGCATCGCCGTCTCGCCGATGTGCACGGTCGCGGACGCCTCCCCGCGCCGGATCTGCGCGGCGATCTCCAGCGCGCGGTCCGCCGGGATGGCGTAGCCGCGCGGCTCCCGCCCGTCCGGCGCGTTCCCCTTCAGCGCGGCCGACGCGGCCGTGTTGACCCCGATCACCCGGCCCGCGGAGTTCAGCAGCGGGCCGCCGGAGTCGCCCGGCTTGATCGGCGCGCTCACCTCGATCATCCCGGCGAGCCGCTCGACGCTGCCGTCGCTGTCGTCCCGGGCGGTGACCGTCTGCCCCAGCGCGGTGACGTGCCCGGTGACGACGCTCGGCTCGCCGCCGTCGCCGCCCGCGTTGCCGACGGCGGTGACCGGGTCGCCGATCGCGACCGTGGACACCGGCGCGAACCGCGCGGCCGGCAGCCCGGACGCGCCGGTCAGCCGGATCACCGCGATGTCCTGGGACGTGTCGTACCCGACGACCCGCGCCCGGTAGGTGCGGTCGTTGTCGGTGTCGGTGCCCTCGAGCCCGGTGGCGCCCTGGATGACGTGGCTGTTGGTCAGCACGAACCCCGCGGCGTCCAGCACGATGCCCGTTCCGGCGGCCCGGGTGCTCTCCAGTCCCCGCACCGCCGTGATGTTGACGACGCCCGGCTGCCGCTCGGCGAAGTCCGTCCGCTCGGGGGCGACCTCCGTCGCGGTGACGGGCGGGACGGCGGTCTCGGTCTCCTCGCCCGGCAGGCGGCAGGAGGGGACGAGGAAGGCCAGCAGCGCGACCAGCAGCAGCGGCAGCACGGCACGGAGTCCGCGGCGCCCGCTTCCGCGGCGTCCGGGGAGTTCGGTCACTGAGCCCCTCCTCACCCCTTTCCACCCATAATTCCCGATCCCCGGTGAATAGTCCCCGGCCGAGTTGACCGCGGATCTGCCTAACGGTTAGCTATAAGCCTCGACGGAGGGGGGCCGATGCAGGACATCGTCCTGGCGCTTCTGGCCAAGGAACCCGCGCACGGGTACGAGCTGCGCGCGCGCCTGCGCGACGCGCTCGGCCCGCTCGGCGAGGACCTGAACGCCGGCCAGGTGTACGTGACGCTGCGGCGGCTGGAGAAGGCCGGGCTCGTGGAGTCCCGCGTGGTCGGCCAGTCCGACCGCCCCGACCGCAAGGTCCACGACCTCACCCCGGCGGGCCGCGAGCGCGTCGCCGCATGGCTCGCCGAGCAGGACTGGGAGCGCACGGCGCCCACCGAGTTCCACCTCAAGCTCGTCGCGGCCCGCGCCGCCCGCCTCGCCGACCCCGTCGAGATCGTCGACGCCCAGCGCCGCGACCTGCTGCGCCGCCTCGCCGGCGTGCAGCGCGCCGCGCTCGCCGAACCGCCCGGGAGCCGCGCCGCGCTCCTGCTGGAGGGCGCGGCGCTCCGCCTGCAGGCCGACCTGCGCTGGCTCGACGCCTGCGAGACCCACTGGACGAAGGAAGCCGAGTGAACGAGTACGTGATCAGCGCGCGGGGGCTGTGCCGGCACCACGGGTCCGGGCCCGCGCTCGTCCGGGCCGTGGACGGCGTCGGGCTGGACGTCGCGGCCGGCGAGACCGTCGGCATCGTGGGTCCGAGCGGCTGCGGCAAGTCGACCCTCCTGCACCTGCTCGGCGGCCTCGACCGTCCGGACGCGGGCGAGATCCGCCTCGCCGGGCGCCGCATCGACCGGCTCACCGAGGCCGCCGCGGCGCGGATGCGGCGCGACCGCGTCGGCTTCGTGTTCCAGGCGTTCCACCTGGTCGACGAGCTGACCGCCCTGGAGAACGTGGAGCTGCCCGCGCTGCTGGCGGGGGCGTCCCGGCGCACCGCCCGCCGCCGCGCGGCGCACCTGCTCGAGCGCGTCGGGCTGTCCGACCGCGCCGGGCACCTGCCGGGCGCGCTGTCCGGCGGGCAGCGGCAGCGGGTCGCGGTCGCGCGGGCCTTGGTCAACGACCCGCCGCTGCTGCTGGCCGACGAGCCCACCGGCAACCTCGACAGCGCGGCCGCCGCCGACGTCCTGCGGCTGTTCGCCGCGCTGCGCGCCGAGGGCCGCACGCTGGTCGTCGTCACGCACGACTCCCGCATCGCCGGGACCGCCGACCGGCTGATCACGATGCGGGACGGCGCGTTCGTCGACCAGACGGTCCTGACCGGGCGGACCGGCGGCCTCGGCCCGCTGTCCGGGCTCGTCTGATGGCCGCGCCGACCGGCCGCGCCGCGCTCGTCCTGCGGCTGGCGCTGCGCGACCTGCGCCGCCGCCCCGCGCAGGCCCTCCTGCTGCTGCTCGCGATCGCCGCCACCGCCGCGACCCTCACGCTCGGCCTGCTCGTCCGGGGCGCGGCCGACGACCCGTGGGAGCGCACCCGCGCCGCGACCGCGGGCCCCGACGCCGTCGCCGCCGCGCCGGCTCCCGCCGCCCTCGCGGCGCTCGCCCGCGAACCGGGCGTCGCCGCGGCGGGCCGCCCCTTCCCGACCTTCTCGACCACGCTGCGCGCCGGGGACGTCGAGGTCCAGGCGGTCGTCCACGGCCGCGGTCCCGACCCCGCGCACCCCGCCCGCCCGGACGCCGCCGGCGGCGATCCCGCGCGGCCGGGCACCCCGGACGGCGCCGGCGGACGCCCGACGGCGGGGACGCCCGCGGACGACGGGGCCGCCAGGCTCGACCGCCCGCACGTCACGGACGGCCGCTGGGCGGGGCCCGGGACGGCCGTGGTGGAGCGGGCGTTCGCCGAGGCGCTGGGCGTCCGGCCGGGCGACGCGGTCGTCGTCGGGGGCCGCCGCCTGACCGTCGCGGGCCTCGCCGTCACGACCGGCCGCGCCCCCTACCCGTCGGCCGCCCCCGGCCTCGTCTGGACGACCCGCGCGGACACCGCCCGGCTGGACGCGCGGGAGCGGAGCTGGACGATGCCGCTGCGGCTCACCGACCCCGCCGCCGCGCCCGCGTTCGCCGCGGAGCACGGCTGCCCGGCGCCCGGAGCGGGCGGCTGCGGCGGAGCGGCCGCGCAGGCGACGCGCGTGCAGGCGGCGCAGGACATCGCCGCCTACGCGACCGCGGAGCTGCGGCTCGCCGACCGGGCGCTGCTCGCCGGGACGTGGGCGCTGGCGATCCTCGCCGGGCTGTGCGTCGCGCTGCTGGTCGGCGGCCGGCTCGCCGAGCAGGGCCGCCGGGTCGGGCTGCTGAAGGCCGCCGGGGCGACGCCCGCGCAGGTCGCGGCCGTCCTGCTGGCCGAGCACCTGCTGATCGCGCTCGCCGCCGGGGCCGCCGGGCTCCTCGCGGGCTGGGCCGCGTCGCCGCTGCTGACCGGGCCGAACGCGGGGCTGCTCGGCGACGCGACCGCGCCCGTCCCGGGGCCGGGTACGGTCGCGGCCGTGCTGCTCGCGGCGCTGGCGGTCACCGCCGCGTCGACGGCCGTCCCGGCGCTGCGCGGCGCCCGGGTCCGGACGGCGCGCGCGCTGAACGAACCGGTGCGCGGGCCGGGCCGCCGCCCCCGCCGGCGGGGGGGGGGGGGGGGGCCGCCCCCGGCTGGTGGGGCTGTCCGCGGGCCTGCCCGTCCCGCTGCTGCTGGGCGTGCGGATCGCCGCGCGGCGCCCCCGCCGCACGGTCCTCGCCGCCGCGAGCACCGCGGTCACCGCCGCGATGCTGGTCGCGGCGCTCGCCATGCGGCGGCAGGTCGACGCCGAGGACGCGGGCGCGGCCGGGCCCGCGTTCGTCCCGGGCGCCGGGAACCCGGTGACGGAGCGGGTCGGGCAGATCATGCTGGTGCTGTCGCTGGCGCTGCTGCTCCTCGCGGCCGTCAACGCCGTCCTCACCGCCTGGACGACCGCGCTCGACACCTCCCGCACCGCCGCGCTCGCCCGCGCCGTCGGCGCGACGCCCCGGCAGGTCGCGTCCGGGCTGGCCGCGGCGCAGCTCCTCCCGGCGTCCGCCGCGGCGGTCGCCGGGATCCCGCTGGGCCTGCTGGTGCACCGGGCCGCGCTCGCCCTCGGCGGCGGCGGGGCCGCCGCCGTGGACGTCCCCGCGCCGTGGCTCGCGGCGGTCGTGCCCGGCACGCTCGCGGCGGTCGCGCTGCTCGCGGCCGTCCCGGCGCGGCGGGCCGCGAACCGCCCGGTCGCGCGGGTCCTGTGACGGCCGGGGGAGTCAGGGGGGGTCGGGGGAGTCAGGGGGAGAAGTACCGGCGCGGGTTCTCCACGAGCATCTGGTCGAGCTGCGCGTCCGTGACGCCGCGGGCGCGCAGCGCGGGCAGGACGTCGTCGCTGATGTGCCGGTAGTTCCAGTTCGGCGCCATGCCGCGCAGCAGCTCCGGGTCGGGTCCGAACCAGTCGATGAAGCAGCTCGCGTCGTGGCTCAGCACCATCCGGTCGGCGTAGCCGCGCTCGCACATCGCGACGACCGTGCTCACCCGGTCGGCGGTCGAGTTGATCACGTCGAGGCCGAACCGGTCCATGCCGAGGATCGCGCCGGTGTCGGCGAGCTCGCTCAGGTAGTCGAGGTCGTTGCTGTCGCCCGCGTGCCCGATCACCACCTTGGCCAGGTCGGCGCCCTCCTCGCGCAGCACCCGCACCACCTCGCGCCCGGCGTGGACCGAGCTCTCGGTGTGGACGGTGATCGGCGCGCCCGTCTCGCGGTGCGCGCCCGCGACCGCGCGCAGCACCCGCTCGACGCCGGGCGTGAGGCCGGGGGCGTCCACCGCGCACTTGAGGAACGCGGCCCGCACCCCGGTGTCGCCGATGCCCTGCGTCAGGTCCCGGACGAAGTCGGCGATCATCGGCTCGGGGCCGCCGAGCAGCGTGCCCGGGCCCCGGTGGTGGAACTGGAACGGCAGGTCGTTGTAGGTGTAGATGCCGGTCGCGGCGATGATGTTGAGCTCGGGCACCCGCTCGGCGATCCGCGCGATCCGCGGGATGTAGCGGCCGAGGCCCCAGACGGTCGGGTCGGCGATGGTGGTGACGCCCCGCTCCACGAGCTGCCGCAGCTTGCGGACGGCGTCGGCGGCCTTCTCGTCCTCGTCCCACCAGTCGCCCGCGCCGTAGTTCTCGACGTGCTCGGTGCTCAGCACGAACACGTGCTCGTGCATGAACGTGCGGCCGAGCGCGCCGACGTCGACGGGGCCGCGAACGGTCTGGACTTCGGCCATGCGAACTACCTCCGAACATGCACCGGGTGCATACCGACCGGTCGGTTTCTGGCAAGCTAGGACGCGGGACGCGGCCGCGTCAATGCCCTACCCCAGCGGAGGTGCGCAGGTGACCGACGGCGAACGACCGGACGTCCGGCCCGTGCGGGAGAGCGCGGTGGAGCGGCGGATCCTCGCCGCGGCGCTGCGGCTGTTCGCCGAGCACGGCTTCGACGGGACGTCCGTGCAGGGGATCGTGGAGGCCGCGGCCGTCACCAAGGGCGCCCTCTACCACTACTTCGACTCCAAGGACGACCTGCTCTACGAGATCTACCACTCGCTGATCGCCCGGCAGCTCGCCGACCTCGACCGGGTGCTGGCCGAGCGGCCGCCGCCGCGCGAGGCCGTCCGCGCCGTCCTGACCGGGCTGATCCGCAGCACCGCCGAGCACATCGACGAGGCGAAGGTGTTCAGCCGCGAGATGCACCGCCTCGACCACGGCCGGATGCGGTCGGTGCGGGCGCAGCGGCGCCGCTACCACGTGACGTTCCGCGGCCTGGTCGAGCAGGGGCAGCGCGAGGGCGTCTTCGCGCGCGCCACCCCCGCCGAGACCGCCACGATCGTCGCGCTGGGCATGGTCAACCAGATGCCCGCGTGGTGGCGGGCGGACGGCCCGAAACCGGCCGGGGCCCTCGCCGACGAGGTCGCCGGGTTCGTCCTCGCCGCCCTCGAGAACGGGGTCCTCGAGAACGGGGCCGCTCAGCCCCCGGCGGGCTGACGGGCCCGCGCGGCGAACGCGGCGACGGCGGCGGCCAGCACCGCCAGCACCGCGATGGACACCGCCATCGGGACGGCGGTGTCCTCGCCGCCGATCCCCGCGAGCGGCCCGGCGGCGCCGCCCAGCGTGAACTGCCCGACGCCGAGCAGCGCGGACGCGCTCCCGGCGATCCGCGGCGCCCGGCCCGACAGCGCCAGCGCCGTCGCGTTCGGCAGCACCAGCCCCTGCCCGGACGCGACGAGCAGCATGCCCGGCAGCACCCCGGGCAGCCCGAGCCCGGCGAGCACCGCCACCAGCAGCAGCGCCCCGCCCGCGACGACGATGCCGAGGCCGGTCGCCAGCAGCCGCCCCAGCGCGACCCGCCCCGCGAGCCGCCCGCCGACCTGCCCCGCGACCATGATCCCGACCGCGTTCACCCCGAACGCGGTGCTGAACTCCTGCGCGGACAGCCCGTAGACGTCCTGCAGCACGAACGGCGACCCGGAGATGTAGGCGAACATCGCGCCGAACGACAGCCCGATCGTCAGCACGTACCCGGCGAACGACCGGTCCCGCAGCAGCGCCCCGAACGTGCGGAGGGTCGCGCGGACGCCGCCGGTCTGCCGCTCCCCGGGAGGCAGCGTCTCCCGCAGCCCGAGCAGCGCCGCGAAGAACAGCGCCACCCCGACGGCGGCCAGGGCGGCGAACAGGCCCGGCCACGGCACGACCCGCAGGAGCTGCCCGCCGGCGACGGGCGCGAGGATCGGCGCGAGCCCCGTCACCAGCATCAGCATCGAGAAGAACCGGGCGGCGGCGACGCCCTCGTACAGGTCCCGGACGATGGCGCGGGCGATCACGATCCCGGCGGCGCCCGCCGCGCCCTGCACGAACCGCGCCCCGACCAGCGTCTCCACGGTCGGCGCGAACGCGCACAGCAGCGACGCGGCGCTGTACACCACCATCCCGGCGAGCAGCGGGCGGCGGCGGCCGAGCGCGTCGCTGAGCGGGCCCGCCACGGCCTGCCCGAGCGCGAGCCCGATCAGGCAGCCGGTCAGCGTGAGCTGCGTGAGCGCCGCGCCGGTCGACAGGTCGTCGGCCACCTCGGGCAGCGCGGGCAGGTAGAGGTCGGTCGACAGCGGGGCGATGGCGGTGAGCGCGCCGAGGACGGCGATGAGCCCGAACCGCTTGCCCGGGCGGGGCGCGGCGGCCGCCGCCGGGGCGGGCGCGGCGGGGTCCGCCGGGCGGGTGCCGGGAGGCCGGGGGGACTGCGACATGGGGGCTCCGTGGACGGACGGCGCCCGGCCGCGTCGCGCGGCCGGGCGGTGGGGGACGTCGGGGGACTCGAACGGCGGGGGCCTCAGGAGGCGGCGGAGCCGGAGGGCGGCGGCCTCAGAGGACGGTGACGACCTGCTCGAACTCCAGCCGGCGGTTCCGCCGGAACCACGCGTCCGGGCCGGGCCGTCCCGCGTTGACGACCGCGATGGCGCGCAGGTTCCCCGCCGCCAGGAACTCCTTCTCGACGGCCTCGGCGTCGAAGCCCGCCATCGGCCCGGCGGCGAGCCCGGCGGCGCGGATGCCGAGGATGAGGTAGCCGAGCTGGATGGTGGCGTTGAACCGCGCCATCCCGGCGCGGCCCGGGCTGGCCGCCAGGTTGTCGCGCGCGTCCGGATTGTGCCAGATCACCGGCATGTGCTCGTGGAAGTCCTCGTCCGCGGCGACGATCAGCGACACCGGCGCGGCCGCCGTCTTCGCGCGGTTCCCCTCGGCCATCAGCGGGACCAGGCGCTCCTTCGCCGCCGCGCCGCGCACCGCCACGATCCGCAGCGGCTGGGCGTTCATCGCGGTCGGCGCCCACTTCACCAGCTCGTAGACCGCGCGGAGCTGCTCGTCGGTCACCGGCTCGGACGTGAACGTGTTCGCCGTCCGAGCCTCGCGGAACAGCAGGTCCTGGGCCTCCTCGGCCAGGGCGAGGAGGCCGGCGGGCGCGGTCGCGGTCATCGTGCAGCCTTTCGTCGGAAGAGGGGTTCCCGCAGGATGCAACGAGATGACCGTCCGTTATCTGCCGCGTCAGACAGTGGAGTGCGTCACATCCAGAACGGCGGGCGGGCGAGCGTCGTCAGATCCGAGAGCCGCTGCGCCGCCGCGAGGGCCGCACCCGTCGCCGTCCCGACCGTCAGCAGCGACAGCCCGCCCAGCACCGCGAGCCGTCCCAGCCGGTACCCCGCCGGGACGCGCTCGGCGCCGCGCCCCCGCACCGGCCAGGGCGCCCGCAGCGGCACCGTCCCCGGCGGCTCCGGGTCCGCCGCGCCCGGCGCGCCGTCCGCCGCGGCGCCCGGCGCGAGCCCCGCCGCCCACGTCAGCAGCTCGGCGACGTCCGCCGGCTCGGCGCCCGGCCCGGACGCGAAGTAGCGGACCCGCCCCGCCACCTGCTCGAGCGTCCGCACGGTGTTGCCGAGCCCGACCCCCGCGAGCCACGCGCGGACGCCGCCGTCCAGACCGCGGCCGATCTCCGTGCGGGCCAGCAGGTCGGTCTTGGTGACCACCACCGCGACGCGCTTCTGCCGGCCCCGGTCGGGACGCGACCGCAGCTCGTTCAGCACCCGCTGCAGCGTGTCGGCCGGGTCCTCCTCCGACGACACCGCCGCCCCGTCGACCAGCTCCCGCTCCTTCCCGGTCAGCGCCCGCCGCACCTGCGGGAGCGCGAACGGGTCCACGACGAACACGAGCGCCTCGCCGTGGTCGAGGTACCGCAGCGACTCGACCTCCGTCGCGCCCGTGTAGTGCTCGCCCGCCGGGTCGAACAGGTACAGGATCCGCCGCGCCCGCCCCGGCAGCTCCACGTCCACCATCGTCGCCAGCGGCAGCTCCGGGCCCGTCTTCGCCAGCCGCCCGCCCCGCCGGAACTCCCCGATCGCCGCCGCGTACGCCTCCGCGTGCCGCCGCTCCACGAACGACAGCCGCCCCCCGGCCGCGTGGGCGCGCGCGTGCAGCGCCCGGATGCCCAGCACCATGAACGTCGTCTTCCCCGCCGCCGGGCCCCCGACGAACGGCAGCGGCTCCACCCGCACCCGTCCGATCCGCTCCGGCAGCCGCCCGCCGCAGTGCGGGCAGTACGCCGCCAGCCGGAACCGGCCGAGCGGCACCGTCGTCGGCAGCCGCGCCCCGCACCGGCACACGTGCCGGAACGCGCCCGCCGCGCCCGGCGCCAGCCGCGGATGCCGCGCCCCGCACCCCGGGCACTCGTACTCCGGCAGCGCGATCCGCTCGTAGCAGAACGGGTGCGGGCACGTCTGCAGGATCCGCCCGTACGCCATGAACCCCCGCTCGACCGCCGCGAGCAGCAGCACGCACGCGAGCCAGCCCACCAGCCCCACCGCCGCGACGACCCCGTACATCACCGTCAGCGCCAGCACGAACACCGCCGCCGGGACGGCCGCCGCCGCGATCCCCGCGCACAGGGCGAGCCAGAACGGGAACGCGAAGAACCCCCACGGCCCGCCGAGCAGCAGCGTCCGGGTCAGCCACGCGACCGTCCGCCGCGCCGTCGTCCACACCCGCGGCACGACCGTCCGCGTGATCGTCCACCAGTCCCGCCACACCTGCCCCAGCAGGTAGGTGCGGTACGCGACGTCCGGGGCGGCGACCGGCGACGGCCCCTTCAACGTGGACGGCGCCAGCGTGCGGCACGCGTGCAGGTAGTACAGCCCCAGCGCGGCGCCCCCCGCCACCACCAGCGTCACGGGGAACAGCACCGGGAACACGTACACGAACCCGAGCCACATCACCGCGGCCCACACCGCGAACAGGATCAGCACCAGGACGCCCTGCACCCGGTCACCTCCCCTCGGCGATCAGCTCGCGGAGCGCGGCCCGCAGCTCCGGCGCGCGCCCCAGGTACGCGTCGAGCTGCCGGCCCGCGAGCCACCGGCCCGCGGCCGTCCGCGCCCACTCCTCCAGGCCCGCTTCCCGCACGTCCCGCCCCCGCAGCCGCAGCACGACCTCCACCAGCTCGTTCCGCTGCTCGACCTCCGCGCCGCGCAGCGGCGCCCGGCCCGCCCGCGCCCGCGCCGGCAGCGCGTCCGTCCAGCATCCCGCGAGCCGCGCCCGCAGGCCCGCGTCCAGCGCCGCCAGCAGCGCCGCCCGGAACTCCGGCGGCCGCCGGCACAGCCGCCGCGCCGCCCCGCCGAACGCCGCGTCCGCCAGCCGCTCGGCCGCGCCCGCCCCGACGAGCGCCGACAGGGCCTTCGCCGCGGCGCCGGGCCGGTCGGCGGTGACCGCGTCCGCGTGCGCCCGCACCGCCGCCGCGTCCCCGGCCGCCGCCCCGCCCGGCAGGACCGCCTCCGCCCGCGCCGCGAGCCGCAGCACCCCGGCGTCGGTGAACGACCCCTCCGCCAGCCGCCCGAACGTCCGGCACGGCAGCGCGGCCAGCGCCGCGTACCGGCCCACCGCGGCCCCGTGCGCGTCCAGCAGCTCCGTGCACTCCGCGACGGACGGCGGCGACACCCACACCTCCCCGAACGCCCCCTCCAGGCCGTCCGCCTCCGCGGCGCGGTCGGCGAGGTTAAGCAGCTCGGTGGTGACCGCCAAGCGCCGGGCGGGATCCCGGCGCCCCACGGACGCCAGCACGGGCACGGCCACGCGCGGGACGCCGCGCAGCCGGTCCAGGTGCCCGTGGAGCGCGTCGCACATGTCGGGTTCGAGCGCGCGGGCGCCGCCGTCCGCCAGCCCAGCGAGGACACCGTCGACGAGCGCGCCGCGAAGGCCGCCCGGGCAGGCCGCCAGCGCCGCCGCCAGGTCGCGGGCACCGCGCCGGACGCACCCGGCCGCCGCGTCCGCCAGCTCGTCCGGCCCGACCGGCGCCCCCGCCCGCGCCGCCACCCCCGCCACGGCCGCGACCTCGGCGAGGTCCGGCGCCGCCGCGAGCGCGACCGGAACCCGCCCGCCCAACTCCCCCTCGCCCACCGGACCGGCACGCCGCCCCTCGCCACCGCCACCCCCCGCACCCGCAGCGCGCGCGGTGCCCGGGGTGTGCGCGGTGCCCGCCGCGTGCGGGCCGTTCGGTGTGTGCGGGGGGCTCGTCGGGTCGGGGTCGGGGGGAGGGGGCTCTTGGGGGAGCGGGGGGAGGTGGGTGCGGGCGGCGGGGTCGGACAGGGCGAGCATGGCGACGCGCAGGTCGCACTCGCGGGCCACCTCGGGGACGCCGGCCGCGGCGGCGCCCGCGCGGACCGCGACGGCCAGGTCGAGGGACATGGACGGGACGCGCGGCAGCAGGTCCCGCCACGTCCAGCCGGGCAGCGCGGGGCGCCGGGCGGCGAGGAGCGCCGCGAGGGCGCGCTCCTCGTCCGCCGACACCGCCGCGTCCGGCCGGCAGAGCGCGAGCAGGACGGCGGCGGCCTCGCCGCCGACGCCGTCCAGCTCGGCGAGTTCGGCCAGCGCGTCGAGGCCCGCGAAGTCGGCGGCGCGCCAGCAGCCGGTGACGGTGCGGGCCAGCCGGGAGGCCGGGGCGTCCGGGACGCCCTCGCGCAGGTCGACGGCCAGGGCGTGGGACGCGTGGTGCCGCACGTCCGTCCAGACGCCGGGCGTCGTGCCCACGAGGTGCTGGGCGGCGCGCTGCGGGTCGGCGCTGTAGGTGACGAACGTCAGCCGTTCGGCGGCCGCGACGGGCAGCGAGTACGACACCAGCGCGATCCAGCGGGCGATCGTGTCGACGTCGTCGGCGACGAGCACCACCCGGCCGTCGCCCGCGGCGATCCGCTCGCCGACCGCGCCCACCAGGACGCCGAGCGTCCCGAACGGGTCGGCGGGGCCGGACGCGGGGAGCCAGCGGGCGAGGTCCTCGGGGGCGAGCGCCGCGCCGGGCGGCAGCTCGTCCAGCTCGTCCAGCCGGTCGCCGGCGGGCGGGCGCGGGTCCCAGATCGGCGACCGCCACAGCTCCGCCGGGCGGACGCCCTCCAGCTCCTCCGGCTCGGCGACGACGGCGTGCCCGAAGAAGTTGCCGTAGCGGCCCGAGTAGTCCCGCCCCAGGTAGCGGCACCGGACCAGGACCGGACGGCCGTCGACCCGGTCGTACAGCAGCGAGACGGGGAACCGGCCGAGCTCGGCATCGCCCGGTTCGGCCGGGGCCTCCGGCGGCGGACGGTACGACAGGTGCGGCAGCACGCCCGCGCGGGCGCCCTCGGGCAGCCCCGGGGTCTCGGCGACGAACTGGAACCCGGACCGGCCGGTCGGGCCGTGCCGCACGGACGTGTAGTGCAGCTGCCACGCCATCGTCACTCGCCTCCCGGACGAACACCGTCGAGCATCCCGAACCGGTACAGCAGCCACAGCAGCGGGTCCTCGGCGCGGTGCGGGCGGACGCCGCCCGCGCCGACCCGCCCGTCCGCGGGGACGCCGCCGAGCGCGGAGAGCGCGAAGAACGCGTGGTCGGCGTACTGCTGCCCGAGGTAGGTGTCGAGCTGCCCGGCCCGCCAGTCGTGCAGCAGCGCCCGCACCTGCTCGTGGACGGCGTCGCGGTCGTCGAGGTCGAGGACGCCCGCCCCGGTGCGGGTCCGGTGCAGCGCGGACTGCCGCAGCAGGTCGGGGCGCAGCGCGTCCATCTTGGTGAGGGCGACCGCGACGGGGACGGGCAGCGGCTCGCCGGGCCGGGCGCCGTGCCGCCCCCGCAGCGTGTCGGTGACGCGCGCGATGACGTTCAGCGGCTCGCTGTCGGGGTCCTCGCCGGGGACGCGCGGGGCGGGCACGGCGTCGCGCAGCACCGGCCGGGCGCCCGGCAGTTCGAGCGGGTCCACCAGGAAGACCACCGCGTCGGCGGCCTCCAGGTAGCGCAGGTGCAGGTCGGTGACCTCGCGGCTGCGCAGGTCCTCCCCGGCGGTGTCGAACAGGACGAGCGCGAGCGCGTCGTTGCGGGCCCGCGCGAACCGGCCCCGGCGGGTGCGGGTCAGCAGGTAGACGAGGGGTTCGCGGGGGCTCGTCGCGGCGGACGCCGTCGTGGGCAGCAGCCTCCGCTCCTCCAGCAGCGGGCGCGCGAAGTCCCGCTTGTACCGTTCGATGGTGCGGTCGTCGCACGCCACCAGGGACGCGTCGAGTTCGGTCCCGACCCGGTTCATCAGCTCGTGCAGCAGCACCGCGATGTAGGTGCTCTTGCCCGCGTTCTTCGCCCCGACCAGCGCGACGATCCGGCCGGGGGAGTCGCAGTAGGCGGGCGGCAGCGGGTTGTGGCACCGCGGGCACACCCGGTTCCCGGTCGGACGGCCGCACGCCGGGCAGTCGGCGCGCCCCGCCTGCGCGGTGCGGCGGCCCGGCGGGTCGAACACCGGCGGCAGCGACGCGCCCGCCGTCGACCCGGTGTAGGCGGCGAGCGCCTCGTCCAGCACGGGCGCGCACCCCTGCTGCCGTCCGGCCCGGCCCCGGCACCGGAACGGGATCCGCTGCGGCGCGGTGGCCGCGAAGCAGTACGGGCAGGTCACCTCGCGGCGCCCGCCCGGCAGCCCCGGCACCCGCCCCAGCGCCGCCCGCGACAGCCCCGCCCGGGGCGGCCCGCTCACCGGCGCACCCGCAGCCGGTCGACGGGCGGGTCGGACAGCTCGACGTCGTCGTCGGCGGCGAAGCAGCGCAGCCAGTACGGGCCGGCGGCGTCCGGCGCGGGCGCCGACAGCTCCCCGGGGACCGGCACCTGCTCCCACGCCCGCAGCGTCTCCCCGTCGCCCGCGCGGTGCGGCATCACCCGCCCGGACCGCAGGACGAGCGACAGCCGGCCCACCCGGACCGGGCGGGACGCGGTCAGCCGGATCGTCAGCGTCCGCCGCCACGGCGGGCCCGACCGCACGACGTCGTACCGGACGACCGTGCGCGCCGCGACGACCGCCGTCACCGGCGGCCCGGTCACGCGGACGCCGCCGACCGTCCCGGCGGACGCGAGCACCACCTCCACGGCGGCGTCCTCCGGCGCGGGCACCCGGATGCCGCCGTGCGCGTCGTACGCGGCGCGGCTCACCGCCTCGCGCCCCGGCGCGGCGCCCGCCACCCGGTGCAGCAGGTCGATCTCGGCGACGTCGCGGGGCCAGTCGAACCCCACGTGGACGTGCCCGCCGCGCCGCTCGGCGACCAGCCCGCGGGGCGGCGGCAGGTTCACGTGCCGGTGCGCGGCGCCGACCGCGGCGGTGCCCTCGACGACCGTCACCGCGACCAGCCAGCCGCCCGACCCGGGCCGCACCGCGAGCCGTCCCTCGGCGGGGGCGCTCTGCGCGGTCTCCGGGACGCGCCGCGTCTCCCGCCGCACCTCCTCCAGCGGGACGAGCGCGCTGCGCGGCCACGGCGGCTCGCCGTCCGCCAGCACCAGCTCCACCCGGCCGCTCGCGGGCGGCGCGAACCGCACCCGCACCAGCCCGGGATCGCCCGGGTCGGGGTCGGCGGCCAGCTCCATCACCGGTTCGGGCGGCGCGCTCGGCGTCACCGACGCCCGCACGCCCGGTGTGACGACCTCGCGGCCGTCCCCGTCGAGGTAGACGGCGCTGATCCGGTAGGTGAGGGCGCGGCCGTTGGGCACCCGGTCGCCGAACCCGTCGCGGCCCGCGGGCACGGCCGTCCCGTCCCGGACCACCAGCACCCGCGCCGCCTCCGGCGGGACCCGCCACCGCCCGGTGACGCGCCCGTCGCCCGGCAGCAGCTCGACGCCGGACGGCTCGGGCCGCACCACCACGGGGCCCGCGACCGCCGGCGCGGCCGCCGCCTCGCCCCGCACCGCGACGACCCCGTAGTACAGCGGCGCGTTCACCGGCGGCTCCGGGTCCCGCCCGTCCCGCACGGGACGCCCGTCGGCCGGGCCCCGCGGGGGGCGGCCGCGGCGGCGCACCACGTGGTAGAGCACGTCGCCCGCCGTCGACGGCGACGGCTCCCACGACACCCGCACCGCACCGGCGGCGTCCCCGTCGCCGTACTCGACGTCGGCCCGCACGTCCGGGACGGGCGCGGGCGCCAGCCGCCGCTGGTGCTCGGCCGCGCCCGGCAGGTCCCGGACCAGGGTGAGCGCGTCGGCCAGCAGCCGCCACGCCCGGTCCGGGTCGCGTTCGGCGGCGGCCGTCTCGCGCAGCCGCAGCGCCGTGTCGAGCCGCCGCCGCGCCTCCGCCGCCAGCAGCCGCTCCTCCGGCTGCTCCCCGCCGCCGTCGGGCGCCGGGACGTCCGACGCGTCCGCCAGCTCGGCCGCCGCGAACACCTCGCCGGCGTCCAGCAGGGCCCGCAGCCGCCCCGCGAGGCCGCCGGCGCCGGGCCCGCCCTCCCGGACGACCGCGAACACCAGCCGCCGCGCGTCCTCGGCCGCGACGCCCAGGTCCTCGGCGGCGTGCCGCAGCAGCGCCCGGTCCGACGCGCGCTGCCGGAACCGCTCCCGCAGCCGGTCCACGACGTCGTACAGCAGCAGGTCCGCCGGGTCGGCGCCCGACCGCAGCGCCGCCAGGACGGTCTCGGCGTGCGTGGTGCTCGTGTCGCGGGCCCGCCGCGCCCACCGCTCGCCCGCCGCCGCGACCGCCGCGCGGTCCGGACGGGGGGCGCGGTCGGCGCCGCCGGGGGACGCCGGGGCGAACCCGTCGAGCACGCGCATCGGCCCGGTCGGCCGGTCCCCGAACAGGAACCCGGCGAGGTGCCGCTCGCCGAGCACGTCGAGCGACTCACGCACCTTCCGGAACGCCGGGTACGGCGCGGACACCGGCAGCGGGTCGGGCTCCCGCACCTCGATGCCGTCCGCGGCCGCGAGCCGCGCCAGCTCGTCCGCCGCCATCCCCCCGGCGCGCGCGATCGCCGCGACCTCGCCGGGCGTCGCCATCCGCGGCGCGCCCGCCGCGTCCGCGAGCCGCGCCCGCGTCTCCGCCCGGCGCCGCCGCGCCCGCTCCGTCCCGCCGTGCAGCCGGTCGGCGAGGCCGCGCAGGTCGCCGCGCTCGGCGGCGGCGAACACCGGCGCGAGCGCCCGGTGCTCGGCCTCCAGCCGGTCGATCAGGCGCCGGTACTTCAGCTGCCCGCGCGCCCGCCGCCAGCACTGCCGCACCTCCCGGACCCGCGCCGTGACGGCGGCCGGCTCCAGCGGGTCGGGCAGCGCGTACCGGGCGCGCAGGTCCTCGGGCGGCTGGTCGCCCGCGGCGCGCGCGGGCTCCAGCACGTCCCGGCGGTACTCCTCGTCGAACGTCACGACCGCTTGCCTCCCCGCGGGGGACGCCCCCCGCTCCCCCCGGCGCCCCGGCCGGTCCTCAGCTCACCCGGACCCGGGAGAGGGCCTTCCGCGAGCGCTCGACCTCCTCCTCGGACATGCGGCCGACGTCGACCTTCAGGTCGAGCCGCTCGCCGGTCTCCTTCTCCACCGCCGTCACGTTCAGCAGCCCGGACGAGTCGAGCGCGAACGTCACCTCGACCGGCCAGCCCGCCTTCTTGCCCGGCGGCACCCGGATCTCCCCGGTCGCGATCTCGTTGTTGTCGCCGAGCTCCGGCGACTCGACGCTGCCCGCCTGCTCCATCACCCGGATGTCGGCCGACGTCTGGTCGTCGTAGACGGTGAAGAAGTCCTCGGTCTTCGCCGCGGGGAGCTCGTCGTTCGCGTGCACGAGGTGCGCGACGCTCTCGTCGCCGCTGTCGCGGTCCACCACGACGATCCCGAACGCGTGCGACGCGACCGTCCGGATCCGCCGCCCCGCGATCTGCTTCTGCTGCTCCGCCGACAGCCCCGCCCGGATCGCCATGTCCGCCGCGCGCTCGGCGGCGCCCTCCCGCACCAGCCGCCGGTAGGTCTCCTCGAACGCGTACAGCGCCGCGCCCTTCGCCACCGCGAGGTCGGGGTCCTGCAGCCGGGGGATCATGCCGAGCTCGGTCTCCAGCCGCGCCGCGACCACCGGCATCTTCGTCGACCCGCCCACCAGCACGAGGTCGTCGTAGTCGTGGACGCCCTTGTCGGCGGCCGCCGTGAGCGTCCGGCCGGTGATCTCGATCGTCCGGTCCAGGAGGTCCTTGGTCAGCTCCTCCAGCTTCTCCCGCGTCACCTCGACGGCCGCGACGCGCCCGCCGTGCATCACCCGGACGGTGTGCGCCGTCCGCGTCGTCAGCGACTTCTTCGCGTCCTCGGCGTCCCGGCGCAGCTGCTGCTCGGTCTGCGGGTCGTCCAGCGGGTCGCCCGCGTCCGGGTGCTCGGCGCGGAACCGCTCCGCCAGGTGCTCCACGAGCCGCGAGTCCCAGTCGGCGCCGCCCAGCTCGTGGTCGCCGTCGGTGCACACCACCTCGATGTGGCCGTCCCGCAGCGTGATCACCGTCGTGTCGAACGTGCCGCCGCCGAGGTCGTACACCAGGATCGTCCGGTTCAGGTCGGGGTTCAGCACCCCGTAGTTGATCGCCGCGGCGATCGGCTCCGACACGATGTCGATGACGTTCAGGCCCGCGATCCGCCCCGCTTTGCGCGTCGCGTCGCGCTCCGCCGCGCCGAAGTACGCCGGCACCGTCACCACGACGTCGCGGGCCTCCTCGCCCGTCGTGGTCCGCGCGTCCGTCGCCAGCTTCAGCAGGATGAACGCCGACAGCTCCTCGGGCGTGAAGTCGATGCCGTGCATCGGGCGCGTGACGTCCCGGCCCATGTCCCGCTTGACCAGGCTGACGACGTTCTCGGGCTCCAGGACCGCGGTGTCCTTCGCGGTCGCGCCCACCACGACGTTCTCGCCGCTCTCGAAGTACACCACCGACGGCGTCGTGTCGGTGCCCTCCAGGTTCCGCAGGACCGCCGGCCGCCCCACGTCGTCGATCGCGGCGATGCAGGAGTACGTGGTTCCCAGGTCGATGCCGTAGACAGCCATGTCCCTCTCACTATCGGTCCCGAGTCGAGTTGTTCATGGTCTCGCCGCGCCCGGCCGCCTCACGGCGACGTGACCCGGACCTGACGATCGGAGCCGCCGACTCCGGCGCCCGGCCGTCCGCGCCGCCGCCCTCCGCGCCGTTCACGGCGCCGTCGTCCGCACCGCTGTCCGCACCGCTGCCCGCGCCGGTCCCGGGGCCGTCGTCCGCACCGTCCTCGGCGGCGGCGCCCCCGGCCTTCCCCGCGCCGTTCGGGCGGGGCTCCAGCCGGCCGACGCAGACGGCCGCCTTGCGCAGCACCCGGCCGCCCTCCTCGAACCCGTCGGAGCGCGCCTCGACGACGGTGCCGTCCCGGCCGGGCTCGGCGACCGCCGCGACCGCCACGGGCCGGTGCCGGGACGGGTCGTAGGGCTGGCCGGGCTCGGCCCGGAACCGCTCGACGCCCAGCCGGGCGAGCGCGTCCGCGACGTCGTCGGCCAGCGCGTCCAGCAGGTCCGCCGTCGCGCCGGCGTCCTCGGCGGCCGCCAGGCGGCGGGCCTGGTCGTGCACCCGGTACAGCGCGGCGCGGACCGGCTCCAGCATCGCGTGCAGCTCGCCCCGCCGCAGCCGCTGGTTCTCCTCGTGGAGACGGTCGATGACGGACTCGCGGTGCGCGGCCCGTTCGTGCTCGCGGTCCAGCCGGGCGGCGAGCCCCGCCAGGGCGTCCCTGACCTCGGCGCGGAACGCCGCGTCGTCCCGGCCGTCTTTGACCGGATCTTCCCCGTCGCTCGACACGTGCAGTGACCTTAATGGTGAGGCGGCAAGAGGCGGTAGAGCGCTGTTGACCTTCCGTGAACTCTAGTTTGACCCGAGCCCGCCATTCCAGCACCGAACTTGCCGAGTCTGCCCCCTCGACATCTTCATGCGTGGGTAACAGGGGGGATACGGGGCTGTAGCACCCCGTGTGGACGATCGCGGATAGGAGGTGACCGTGTTGCTGCGAATTCGCATACGACTGCCGGACCGCCCAGGGTCGCTGGGCAAGGTGGCGCGCACCCTGGGCGCCGCGGGAGCCGACGTCGTGCAGATGGCGGTGCTCGAACGCGACAACGGTCGGGCGCTGGACGACTTCACCGTGGCGTGGCCCGCCGGTGCGGGCATCGGGCGGCTGGTGGACGGGCTGGGCGCCATCCCGGGAGTGGAGATCGTCGGCGTGTGGCCCACCGTCGAGCCCGCCGGCGTCCATCCGGACGCCGCCGTCATCGGGCAGGTCGCGGCCGTCCCGGACCGGGGCCCGCAGATCCTGGCGGACGCGGTGCCCGGCGTGCTCAGCGCCGACTGGGCGGGCCTCGCGGAGATCGACGAGGACGGTCACGCCATGCTCGCGCACGCCAGCATCGGCGGCGTGCTCCAGGACGAGCTGCCCGCGCTGGCGCCGCTGCGGCCGCGCGCGTTCACCGCGCCGGACGGCGCGCAGTACGCCATCTGCCCGCTCGCCGCGGGCAGGGTCGTGCTGGTCGTCGCCCGGACGGGCGCGCCGCCGTTCCACCGGACCGAGGTGTACCGCCTCGAGCAGCTCGTCGGCGCGGCGGAGACGGTGCTGGGCGCGGCCCCCGCCGGTCTCGTCCGCGCCCCCTGAACGCCCGCCGCGGCCCGCACCGGGGCGGACCGCGGCGGCGAAGCCCGGCCGGGCGGCGACAGCGTCGTCGACGTCCGCGCCGCGGCGGCTCCGGCGGGACCGGGACGGCGCGGGGCTCGGCGCGACCCCGCACCCTCCGGTCCCGTCCGGGACCGCCCCTGCCCGCGGAGCGGCCGGGGCGGCGGTCGGGGCCTGTTCTTCCGGGCGGCGTGTTGACAGAATCACATTCTGGTTCCTGTCGCGTCCCAGGAGGTGGCCGATGGCCGTTCTGCTCCGACCGTACGCCGAGACACGTCCCGACGAACCCGCCCTGACCGACGAACGGGGGTCCACCGGCTGGCGCGACCTGAACGAGCGGACCGACCGGCTCGCCGACGCCCTGCGGGCCCTCGGGCTGGGCGTCGGGGACGCGATCGCGATCCACTCGGGGAACCGCCGCGAGTACTTCGAGCTGATGTGCGCGGCCGGGCACATCGGCCTCCGGTACGTGCTGGTCAACTGGCACTGGACGGCCGACGAGCTGCGGTACGTGCTCACGGACTCCGGCGCGCGGGTCCTGTTCTCCGAGGACGCGTTCGGCGGCGTCGCGCGGGAGGGGTCGGACGGGCTCGCACTGGACGCCCGGGTAGCGATCGGGGAGCCGGTCGACGGGTTCGTCCCGTACGAGGAGTTCGTGGCGTCCGGCAAGGCGGTGGAGCCGCCCGACCAGAGCATGGGCGCGCCGATGATCTACACGTCCGGCACCACGGGGCGGCCGAAGGGCGTGTCGCGCAAGGTGCTGGCCGCGGGCGCGCCGATCGAGACGTCCAAGCTGGTCGCCGACGGGTTCGCGGAGATCCTGCGGATCCCGGAGGGCGGGCGGTCGCTGCTGGTCGGGCCGGTCTACCACTCGGCGCAGTGGCTGTGGTCGCAGGCGTTCCTGGTCGGCGGCCGCGCGGTGGTGATGCGCCGCGACTTCGACCCGGCCGAGACGCTGCGGCTCATCGACGAGCACCGGATCACGAACGTGCACCTGGTGCCGACCCAGTTCGTCCGGATGCTGCGGCTGGACCCGGACGTGCGCGCCGCGTTCGACGGCTCGAGCCTCGTGTCCGTGTGGCACGGCGCGGCGCCGTGCTCGCCGGAGATCAAGCGCCGGATGATCGAGTGGTTCGGCCCGGTCGTGCACGAGTACTACGGCTCCACGGAGTCGTCGGTCAACACCGTGATCACGGCCGCGGAGTGGCTGGAGCGGCCCGGCAGCGTGGGGCGCCCGCTGCCGACGACCGAGGTGCACGTGCTGCGGGAGGACGGCGGTCCGGCGGCTCCGGGCGAGGCCGGGAAGCTGTGGTTCCGGTACGTCGGCGGCGAGGACGTCGAGTACTGGGGCGACGAGGCGAAGACCCGCTCGATCCACCGCGACGACGGCCTGTTCACCACCGGGGACGTCGGCTACCTCGACGAGGACGGCTACCTCTTCCTCGCCGACCGCGCCATCGACATGATCATCAGCGGCGGGGTGAACATCTACCCGGCGGAGATCGAGGGCGTGCTGATCACCCACCCGGCGGTCCGGGACGTCGCGGTGTTCGGGATCCCCGACGAGGAGTTCGGCGAGCAGGTGAAGGCGGCCGTCGAGCTCACCGACGGCGCCGAGCCGTCGGACGCGCTGACCGGTGAGCTGGTCGCGCACGTCCGGGAGAAGCTGGCCGGGTACAAGGCGCCGCGCTCGATCGACTACGTCGACGCGATGCCGCGCACGCCGACCGGCAAGCTCTACAAGCGGCTGCTCCGCGACCCGTACTGGGAGGGCCGCGCCCAGAAGATCTAGGCGGGCGCCCGGTCCAGCAGCGCCAGGACCGCGTCCAGGTCGGTGAGGCCCGCGTCGGAGCCGAGCCCCTGGGCGACGGTCGCGGCGGCGGCCGTCCCCCACCGGGCGGCGTCCGCCACGGGCCGGGACCGGACGAGCGCGGTGACGAAGCCCGCGCAGTAGGCGTCGCCGCAGCCGGTGGTGTCGACGACGTCGACGGGCAGGGCGGGCAGGTGCCGCACGCCGTCGGCGGTCGCGAGCAGGCTGCCGTCGCCGCCGAGCGTGACGACGGCGGAGGCGGGGCCCGCGGCGCGCAGCGCGAGGGCGGCCTTCTCCGGGTCGGTCTCGCCGGTCATGGCGGCGGCCTGCTCCAGGTTCGGCAGGACGTGGTCGACGTGCGGGAGGAACGCGGCGGCGCCCTCGAGCAGGTCGGGCAGGTTCGACAGCAGGTCCATCGTGACGATCGTGCCGTTGGCGCGGGCGGCCTCGAGCATCGCGAAGAACGCCGGGTCGTTCAGCCCGAACGTGACGTCGGGGCCGCCGAGGTGGACGGCGTCCGCGGCGACGAGCAGGCCGCGCTCGACGGCCGCGGGGGTGAGCGTCAGGTTCGCGCCCGGGACGTGGAAGCTGGGGCGGCCGCCGTCGCCGCGGATCGGCAGGACGGACGCGCTGGTCTGGTCGGCGGTGCGCCGCACCAGGCCGGTGACGTCCACGCCGTTCCGGTTCATGATCGCGACGAGCAGGTCGCCGAGGTCGTCGTCGCCGATCGCGCCGACCGAGACGACCTCGTTGCCGAGCCTGGCCAGGGCCACCGCGGTGCCGGCGGCGGCGCCCGCCGCGGTCGCCCGGATCTCCTCGACGACGACCGTGTCCTGGCCCGCCGGGATGCCCTCGACCGGCCGCGCGAGCACGTCCAGGATGTGCGCACCGAGGGTGACGACGGTCATGATCGCGCTCCCTTAATGATCGTCCGGCCCGTAGCGTACGCCCTGACGACCGACGAAGGTGAGGGGTGTCCGCGATGGTGCTGGAGGAGGAGCGGGCCGCGCTGTGCGCGGTGGGCCGCAGGCTGGCCGAGACGGGCCTGGTGACGGGCGCGTCCGGCAACGTCAGCGTGCGGTCGGGCGATCTGGTGGCGGTCACGCCCGGCGGGATGATGCTCGACCGGATGCGGCCGCGGGACTGCCCGGTGGTGGACGTCGCGGGCCGGCTCGTCGAGGGGGACCGGGCGCCGTCGTCGGAGACGCCGATGCACCTGGCGCTGTACGGGGCGACGCCCGCGGCGGCGATCGTCCACACGCACTCCACGTACGGCGCGGTGGTGGCGTCGACCATGGCGGAGCTGCCGCCGATCCACTACAACACCCTGCTGCTCGGCGGCGTGGTCCGGGTCGCCGAGTACGCGACGTACGGGACGCCGGAACTCGCGGCGAACGTCCGGGCCGCGATGGCGGGCGGCCGGCGGGCCGCGCTGATGGCCAACCACGGCGGCGTCGCGATCGGCGGCGACCTGGACGAGGCGTTCGAGAACGCGCGGCTGCTCGAGTGGCTGTGCGGCGTGTACGTCCGGGCGAAGGCGATCGGGGAGCCGCGGGTGCTGACGGAGGAGGAGCTGGCGGAGGTCGTCGAGCGGGGGCTGGCGCCGCCGGAGTTCCCGCCCTTGTAACCTAACGCTTGCTAGGTACTCGTCGAAAGGGGCCCCATGGGACTCGTCCTGACCGGCAAGCCGCGCCCGCACGTCACGCAGATCACCCTCAACCGGCCCGAGCGGATGAACGCGATGGCGTTCGACGTCATGGTCCCCTTCCGCGAGGCCCTCGAAGCGGCGAGCCGCGACAACGACACCCGCGCCGTCGTGATCACCGGCGCGGGCCGCGGGTTCTGCTCCGGCGCCGACCTGGAGTCCCCGGGGCCCGTCCCCGGCACCGACGGACTCACCCTCTCGACGATCGCGCTCCGCTCGATGGAGCTGCTCGACGACGTCGTCCGCACGATGCGCCGCGTCCACCAGCCGGTGATCGCCGCCGTCAACGGCCCCGCGATCGGCGGCGGGTTCTGCCTGAGCGTCGCCGCCGACGTGCGGCTCGCCGCCGAGACCGCCGTGTTCCGCGCGGCCGGCATCAACAACGGCCTCACCGCCGCCGAACTCGGCCTCGGCTACCTGCTGCCGCGCGCCATCGGCTCGTCCCGCGCGTTCGAGATCATGCTGTCCGGGCGGGACGTCGACGCCGCCGAGGCCGAGCGGATCGGGCTCGTCTCCCGCGTCGTCCCCGGCGGCGGCCTCCTCGACGCCTCCCTCGACCTCGCCGAGCGCATCGCGGGGTTCAGCCGCCCCGGCGTCGAGCTGACCAAGCGGATGCTGTGGGCGGGGCTGCACGCGGGCAGCCTCGACGCCCACATGGACGCCGAGGGCCTCGGGCAGCTGTTCGTCCGCCTCACCACCCAGAACTTCGAGGAGTCGATCAAGGCGCGGAAGGAGAACCGGCCGCCCGACTTCCAGGACTGACGCGCCCCGGCGGCGCCCGCCGCGCCCGTCCGGCGGGCATGGCGGACCGGGGCCGGGTGTGACACGCTGCGCGTGTGCCGAAGATGCCGGTGGACGACGCCCTTCGCCTGCTCGCCGGAGCGCCCGTCGCGCGCCTCGCCACGGTCGGGGAGGACGGCCGCCCCCACCTGGTCCCGGTGACGTTCGCCCTGCACCGCGGCGCCGTCCACATCGCCGTCGACCACAAGCCGAAGAGCACCCGCGACCTGCGGCGCCTCGCGAACGTCCGGGCCGACCCGCGGGTGGCGCTGCTCGCCGACCACTACGACGACGACTGGACGCGCCTGTGGTGGGTCCGCGCGGACGGCCACGCCCGCGTCGTCGAGGAGCCCGACCGCGTCCGCGAACCCGTCCGGCTCCTCGCCGACCGCTACCCCCAGTACCGCGAGCACCCGCCCGGCGGCCCCGTCATCACGATCACCATCGACCGCCTCACCGGCTGGACGGCGTCCTAGGCCTGGCCCTCCAGCGCCAGGAAGAAGACCCCGTCGACGAACACCTGGTAGGTCGACGGGCGGAACCCGGCGAACATCACCTTGCGCGTCTTCTCGATCACCACCTCGTGCCGCTCCTGGTGCCCGACCGTGAACGGGTAGCGCTCCGTCAGCCGCAGACTGAACAGGTTCCGCTTCTCCACGACCGGGTGGCCGTCCACGCTGATCCGCACCTTGCCCCACATGCGGTCGAAGAAGAACTCGACCCGGTGCCGCTCGTACTGCCCCAAGTCGAACCAGAACTGCTCGTGCATCCCGCTCCGCTTTCCCCTCAGTCCCAGGCCGCGCCGAGCTTCGCCAGCTCGTCCGCGTACTCGATCCGGCCCGCCCACTCCGCGGGCCAGGCGTCCATCCCCAGGTGCGCGCCCGCGAACGCGCCCGCCAGGCACGCGATCGAGTCGGAGTCGCCCGAACTGGCGGCCCCGCGCCGGATCGCGCGCACCGGGTCGTCCGGGAACAGCAGGAAGCACAGCAGGCCGGTCGCGAGGGCCTCCTCCGCCACCCAGCCGCCCCCGGTGAACGCGCACGGGTCGGTGCCGCGGTCGCCGCGCGCGACGGCGTCCAGGAGCCGGTCCAGCACGTCCCGGCACTCGTCCCAGCCGCGCGCGACGAACGTCTCGGGGTCGGGCATCCCGGGCCGCCGCCACAGCGTCCCGAGCCACTTCTCGTGGTAGACGGCCCGCTGCTCGAGGCACCGGTCGCGGAGCGCGCCGGGCAGGTCCGCCGGGGCCATCCCGTCGGCCAGCCACCGGACGGCGAACGCCGTCAGCTCGCTCGCCGCCAGCCCGGTCGGATGCCCGTGCGTCATCGCCGCCTGGAGCTGCGACGCCCCGGCGCGCGTCTCGTCCGTCAGCCCCGGGGCGAGCCCGACCGGCGCGACCCGCATGTTCGCGCCGCAGCCCTTGGACCCGGCCACGGTCGCCTCCACCCACGGCTTGCCGGCCTCCAGGCCCGCGCACGCCCGCAGGCACGTGGTGCCGGGCGCCCGGTTGTTGTCGGGGCTGCGCAGCCAGTCGACGAACCGGCGCCGCCACATCGGCGCCACGAGCCCGGGGGTGAACGGCGGATTCGCCAGCGCGTCCAGCAGCCCGAGCCCCACCGCGATCGCCATCTGCGTGTCGTCGGTGACGAGCGCCGGATCGCCTTCGGGCCGCTCCGGCCCGTCCGGACCGAACCGCCGCGCGATCTCCTTCATCGTCAGGAACTCGGTGGGCGCGCCGAGGGCGTCCCCGTACGCCAGCCCGAACATCGCCCCGCTCGCCCGTCGCCCGCTCATGGAGGGCATTGTTCGCCCTTCGGGCGATCTTCCGCAACGCGGACCGCCCCGCGACCAGGCCGGACCGCCGGCCTCAGGCCGCGCCGGTGATGCCCGTGAGGGCGCCGAGCCGCGCCCGGTGGTGGTCGGACGAGCCGAACAGCTGCCGCGACCCCTGCGCGCGCTTGAAGTACAGGTGCGCGTCGTGCTCCCAGGTGAACCCGATCCCGCCGTGCAGCTGGATCGCCTCGCCCGCCGTGTGGAAGTAGGCGTCCGAGCAGTACGCCTTCGCCAGCGCCGCCGCCGCGGGCAGCTCCGCCGGACGCGCGTCCGCGACGGCGGCCGCGTTCAGCACCGCCGACCGCGCCGACTCCACCAGGACGAACATGTCCGCGCACCGGTGCTTGACCGCCTGGAACGACCCGATCGCCCGCCCGAACTGCTTGCGGACCTTGAGGTACTCGACCGTCATGTCCAGCGTCCGCTGGGCGCCGCCGAGCTGCTCTGCCGCCAGCGCCACCGCCGCCGTGTCGAGGGCGCGCAGGACGGCGTCCGCCCCGCCCACCCGCCGCACGGGCGCGCCGTCGAACGCGACCCGCGCGAGCCTGCGCGTCTGGTCGACCGTCGGCACCGGCGTCCGCACGACCCCCGCGTCCCCCTCGACGGCGAACAGCCCCACACCGTCGCCGTCCCGCGCCGCGACGAGCAGCACATCGGCGATGCGACCGTCGAGCACGAAGCTCTTGACGCCGGTCAGCTTCCCGCCCTCGACGGTCGCCGCCACGGCCCCGAGGTCCCAGCGGCCGCCGTCCTCGGCGACCGCGAGCGTGGCGATCACGGACCCGTCCGCGATCCCCGGCAGCAGGTCGTGCCCGCCCTCGCCCGCCGCGAGCCCCGCCGCCGCGGTGACCGTCGCGAGGAACGGCGCGCACACGAGCGCGCGCCCCATCTCCTCGAACACCACCGCCAGCTCCCGCATCCCGAACCCGGCGCCGCCGTGCTCCTCCGGGATCGCGAGGCCCTGCAGCCCGAGCTGCTCGGCCATCAGCGCCCACACGGCGGGATCGTGCCCCTCGGCGGTCTCCATCAGCCGCCGCACCTCCGCGCCGGACGACCGGTCGGCGAAGAACCGCCGCAGCGCGTCCCGCAGCTCCCGCTGCTCCTCGGTGACGACGAGCTCCATCCCGGCGGCCTCCCCAACACGGCACTTGAACAGTCGGTCGACCATGCTCGTCCACGCGGACCGGCCCCGGCCGCCCCGCTCCCGCTCACCGGGACGGCCGTCAGGGCGCCCAGTCGTGCGGCCCGAGCACGTACCCCTTGTCGGTCGAGTGCACGTGGTTCACCGACACCAGGTGCCCGAGCGCCGCCCACAGGTCCTCTTCGGGTCCGCCGACCAGCCGCCCGAGCGTCGCGAAGTCCGCCGCGCCGCCCTCCTTGTCGATCTCCGCGACCGTCTCGTAGACCCGCAGCTCGAAGTCGCTGAGCTCCTGCACGTCCCCGCGCCTCTCGAATCGCTCGTCCATAGCGAAAGCGTGCCCACTCCCGGCGGTTCTATTTGCCCGCCCGGCCCTCCGTCGCACCGGACACGGCGAACCCGGACACGTACCCTGGAAGAGACACGACTTTCACGATCCGTATGTGAAGGGTGGCGCTCCGCTCATAAGCTCGTCCGCGAGGAAGGGAGCGGAGCATGACTGCGATGGTTCATGAGCCTCTGATGCGGGAGGACGACCTCCTGGCGGGATTCCTCGCCCTCAAGACCCCCGAGGGCTACCGAGCCGAGCTGATCGACGGAGAGATCGTCGTGACACCACCCCCCGGCGGTCCCCACGAGGAGTGGATCGCAGAGATCACCTGGCAGCTCGCGCGGCACAGCGCGACCAAGTTCCACTGCTCCGGGAACAAGGGGCTGATCATTCCCGGGGGCCCGGGACAGCGGGAGAACCGCGTGATCCCGGACGGCACGGTAGTGCGCGCCGACCTGGGTCTTTTGCGGGACGCGGGTCCATGGATGCCGGTCGAGCCGGACACCGTATGGTGATGGAGGTCACCTCGCGGCGTGGCGACCTGGATCGGCAAGCGAAACGGCACGGCTACGCACGGGCGGGCATCCCGCTGTACTTGCTCGTGGACAGGGACAAGGGAAGGGTGTCGCTGTTCAGCGAGCCGGAGGACGGCGACTACAAGCTCCCATCGCGTGCCGTTCGGAGAGAAGCCGGCCCTTCCGAAGCCCTTCGACTTCGACCTGGACACCTCCGACTTCGGCTGACGCGCGGCCGTGGGACCGCCGCGCGGCCCTCCCTGTCGGTCTCCGCGATGGTCCGTCAGAGCCCTGCCCCGCACCGTTGCGGTGGTCGCGGGAGCTCACCCCGCCGAACGCCGTGCGGTTCGAGGTGGGGGCGCCGTCCTTCCCCGGGCGGCCTCGGCGCCGGAATCGGCCCGTTGCAGGAAGCCGGTCCGTGCCGGCACGGCATGGGGCGTCGATCGTCGTGGCTCCGGCGCGGGTCAGCCGTGGCGGCTGAGGTCGTGGAAGAAGCCGGGGACGGTGTGCAGGGCGCCGGAGGCGGCGACCTCGTCGTAGACGTGGCGGGCGACGGCCAGGTCGAGGACGCCGAGGCCGAACGGGGAGAAGACGACCGGGCGGTCGGCGGGCGGGGCGATGCGGTCGGTGAGGACGTCGTAGAGGGTGCCGGCCACGAAGTCGCGGTCGCCGACGCGCTGCTCCGCCAGGTGCGGGGACGTGTTCGCCTTCATGCAGTGCTCGACGTCGTCGACCACGTTCCACGAGTCCAGGATGATCTCGGGGGAGAGGTCGCGCAGGGACACGTGCAGGACGAGCGGGTTGTGCGCGAACCAGGACGGGTCGTGCACATGGGGTTCGCCCGCGACGGTCGCGAAGACGATCAGGTCGCAGGCGCGGACGAGGCTCTCGGCGGTGTCGTGGACGGTGACCTCGCCCTTCTCGGTGCGTTCGAGGTAGCCCTTGAAGCCCGCGGCGTGCTCGGCGGAGAGGTCGTGCACGGCGAGTTCGTCGAAGGCGAAGCCGGTGGCCGCGAGGTAGGTGTGGATGTAGCGGGCGATGAGGCCGCCGCCGACGAAGCCGACGCGGCGGGGGCGGTCGCCGCGGCGGTCGGCGATGGACGCGGCGGCCAGCGCCGCGGACGCGGCGGTGCGGGCCGCGCTGATGATGGAGCTCTCCAGGCACGCGAAGGGGTAGCCGGTCTCGGCGTCGTTGAGGATGAGGACGGCGGAGGCGCGGGGGAAGCCGCGGGCGACGTTGCCGGGGAAGCTGGAGATCCACTTGATGCCGTGCACGCCGACGTCGCCCTCGACGGAGGCGGGGAGCGCGATGATGCGGTCCGACGGGCGGTCGGGGAAGCGCAGGAAGTACGAGTCGGGGTTGATCGTCCGCCCCTCGCCGTGCAGCCGGTAGGCCGCCTCGACCATCGCGACGACCTGCTCCTCCCGGCCGGCGACCGCCTCGTGCACCTGGGCGCCCGAGATCACGGCGAATGCGGGGACCTGCGACATGGGAACTCCGTGTTCTTCTCTGATGATCAGACGCCGAGGGTATCGGCGCCCGAATCGAGTTCGGGAATCAGCGCGGGGAAGTGCTCGCGGAGCCAGCCCTCGGCGTAGAGGGAGTCGAGGTACCGCTCGCCGAGGTCGGGGGCGATCGCGACGGCGACGGGGTCGGCGCCCGGGTACTTGGCGTCGAGCCAGCGGCACGCGCCGGACACGACGGTGCCGGTCGAGCCGCCGAACAGGAACCCGCGGGACGACAGCGCGTGGGCCGTCCGGACCGTGTCGGCCTCGGGGACGTGCACGACGTCGTCGATGAGGGACTCGTCGACCAGGGCGGGACGGCTGCTGGTGCCGAGCCCGGGGACCATGCGGGGGCCGGGGACGCCGCCGAAGGTGACCGAGCCGACCGCGTCGACCGCGACGATCGTCACCGGGCGGTCGTGCTCGCGGAAGTACCGGGCGCAGCCCATCAGGGTCCCGGTGGTGCCGGCGCCGACGAACAGGACCTCCAGGTCGGGGAACTGGCGGTCGATCGCGGGGGCGGTGCCGCGGTAGTGCGCGAGCCAGTTGTTGCGGTTGGCGTACTGGTTCAGCCAGACGTACCCGTCGGTCTCGCACAGCTCGCGGACGTAGCGGATGCGGCTCTCCAGGAAGCCGCCGTTGGCGTCGGTCCGCGACACGACCCGGACCTCGGCGCCGAGCGCGCGCATGACCCGCATGGACGCGGGGTTGCAGCGGGGGTCGGTGACGCAGACGAACTTGAGGCCGCGGTCGGCGGCGATGAGGCTGAGCGCGATGCCGAGGTTGCCCGAGGACGATTCCACGATCGTCGAGCCGGGGGCGAGCAGGCCGTCGCGTTCGGCGGCGTCCACCATCGCGGCGGCCGCCTTCAGTTTCACCGAACCGGCGAAATTGAAGCCCTCGCATTTGAGTAGCAGCGACCGCCCGATCGCATTTCGTAGATCGACGTAAAGGTCGTCCACATTGAAATCCTGCGGCGAGGTGATTATCGGCACGCTGCCACCCTGAAATGAAGAAGCAATTCCCTCATCGTCCCCCGTGCAACGCCGCGGGTGTATTTCTTCTGACCATGGCGGAGCCTCACCGTACCTTCGCCCATCTTGCCCCCGCAACCCCCTGCTTACCGGCGGGTAGGGCAGAATGCACGGTGCTTCTCGGCGGGTCCGGACTTAAGCTATGGAGCCGCATTGTCGAGCGCCGGCGTTCGATGACGGCGAAGCGGTACTAGATCACGGAGAGTGAACATGAGCGCTCGTGGACCGGCGGCCGGCCGGCTGCTTCCCCCGGACGGTCTGGCGGCCCTCGCGGTGCCCGAGGCCGAGCTCGGACGGGCGCGCGACCTGGCCGTCCGGCACGGGATGCTGCGCGAGCGGGACGTCGACCTCGGCGATCCCGTGATCACGCGGGTGGAGCGGTTCGCCGCCGAGCGGGACCGGCCCGCGGTCGCCGACGCGGCCCGCGCGCTGAGCTACGCCGAGCTGGCCGCCGAGGCGCGCCGGCTGGCGGCGCTGCTGGACGGCGCGGGCGTGCGGCCCGGCGAGGTCGTCGGGGTCGGCGGCGGCCGGTGCGCCGCGGTGGTCGCGGCGTTTCTGGCGATCGAGCTGGTCGGCGCGCTGTACGTGCCGGCGGACGAGACGTGGCCGGCGTCGCGCGTCCGCGACGTGCTCGACCAGGCGGGCGCGTCCGTCCTGCTCACCGTGGACGACGCGCCCGCGCCCGCGCTGCTGGAGGGGGCGGCGGCGGCCGGGTGCCGGACGGTCCGCGCCGACGCGGCCCGCGACCTGGCGCCGCGGCCCGGCGAACCCGTCCTGGACGCCCTCGACCGCCCCCGCTACGTGCTGTTCACGTCGGGGTCGACGGGCCGCCCGAAGGGCGCGGTCGTCGAGCACCGGGGGATGCTCAACCACCTCTGGGCGAAGATCGTCGATCTGGAGCTGACGGACGCCGACGCGGTCGCGTTCACCGCCCCGCTCGGCTTCGACATCTCGATCTGGCAGATGCTGTGCCCGCTGCTGCTCGGCGGCCGGGTCGAGATCGTCGGCGACGGTGTCGCGCACGACGCGCCCGCGTTCGCGCGGCTGGTGGACGAGCGCGCCGTCACGGTCGTCGAGCTGGTCCCGACGATGGTCCGGCACCTGCTGGACGACCTGCCGGAACGGGCGGACGGCCCGCCGTTCCCCGGGCTGCGCTGGATGATCGCGACCGGCGAGGAGCTGCCCGCCGAGCTGTCGCGGCGCTGGCTGGCGGCAGTCCCGCACGCGCGGCTGCTGAACGCCTACGGGCCCACCGAGTGCTCCGACGACGTCACCCACCACACGGTCACGGCCGGGGACCTGGAGCTGCTGCGGCTGCCGATCGGCACCCCGGTCGTGAACGCGCGCCTGTACGTCCTGCGCGCGCTGGACGACGGGACGTGGGCGGCGTGCGACGTCGGCGAGACCGGCGAGCTGTTCGTCGGCGGCGTCGTCGTCGGGCGCGGCTACCTGGGCGACCCCGACCGGACGCGCGAGGCGTTCTACCGGGACCCGTTCGGCCCGTCGCCGACGGGGCGCCTCTACCGGACGGGCGACGCGGTGCGGCTGCTGCCGGCGGGCGCGGGCGGCGAGGACCGGCCGACGCTGCAGTACCTCGGCCGGGTCGACCGGCAGGTGAAGATCTCCGGGGTGCGGATGGAGCTGGGGGAGATCGAGGCGGTGCTCCAGCGGCACCCCTCGGTGGGCGCCGCGGCGGTGGTCGTGCACGAGTATCCGGCCAGGTAGCGGCGGGTGCGCGGGCGCGCAAGTTAACGGTCGGTAATCGCATTGGCCGGATTCGGTTGCCAACCTTTGTCACCCGGTGAGCGTCCGCGACATCCCGGGACCTCCCTCACCCGTGTCCTTTTGTCACTCCTGTGAGCAATATTCGAGGTCAAGTTCTACTTTCGAGGGGATTGCGAGGGCTGTGATCCGGCTGCTTGACTGTGGCACCGCTACTCCTGAGTAGAACGTGGGTCGCGGGAGGTCTCGCCGGGGTCGGAAAACGGCGGCGCTCCGTATCGGCGAGACCACAGGGCGCAGTCCGGGATCGCGGCCGCCGCGCATCCGTCGGGACTCGGGGAAAGGGGACGGGGCCAGCCCGATCAGTTCTGTGGTCATTCTCATCGGTTTTTTGCCCATCGGACCCGGCGCCGCTGCGGCGCCGTTGCCGGGCACAAAGCAAACCCACCCCGACCCGGAAAGTGCCGCTTGATGTCGTCCACCGAGTTCGTTCCTCTCTCCGCCGCTCAGCAGAGCGTCTGGTACGCGCAGCAACTGGCGCCGGGAACGCCGATCCATCTCGCGCAGTACATCGAGATCGAGGGCCGGCTCGACCACGGACTGTTCGACCGGGTCGCGCGAATCGCGGCGCACGAGGCGCTCGCGATGAACGTCCGGCTGGTGGAGCGGGACGGAATTGCGCACCAGCGCCTGGACCCGGACGCGTCCGCGACCATTCCGCTCGTGGACCTCAGCGGCGAGCCCGACCCGCGCGCCGCCGCGCGGGCCCGGATGCGCGCCCGGATGGCCGAGCCCCTCCCGCTGGACGCCGAGCACCTGTACATCACCGAGCTGCTGCGGCTCTCGCCCGACCTGCACTGGTGGTTCCTGCGGGCGCACCACACGATCCAGGACGCCTACAGCGGCGCGATCGTGAGCCGCCGCGCCGCCGAGGTGTACACGATCCTCGCGAACGGCGGCGAGTACGTCCCCGCCGAGCAGGGCGATTACCGGCGCGTCCTCGCGGAAGAGGAGGCGTACCGGCGCTCGGAGAAGTTCGAGCGCGACCGCGCGTACTGGACGGAGCGGTTCGCCGACCGCCCCGTCGCGGTGAGCCTGTCGGACGGCCTGGCGGAGCCCACCGCCGACTACCTGACCCGCATCACGGTGATCCCGCCGGAGGAGGCCGCGGGCCTGGCCGCCGGGGCGCGCCGGCTCCGCACCGCCACCCCGGGCCTCGCGATCGCCGCGACCGCCGCGTACGTCGCCCGGATGACCGGCACCGAGGACGTCGTCCTCGGCCTCGCCGTCAGCGGCCGCACCACCCAGGTCGCCCTCGAGACCCCCGCGATGCTCGCGTCGGTCCTCCCGCTGCGCGTCGCCGTCACCCCGGACATGACGGTGGAGCGGCTGGTCCGCACCGCGACCCGCGCCGCCGCCCGCGCGCTGCGCCACCAGCGGTACCGCCGCGAGGACCTGCTGCGCGACCTGCGCCTGCTCGGCGAGCGCCGCCGCCTGCACGGGCCCGTCATCAACATCATGGCGTTCGACTACCGCATCGACTTCGCGGGCCTGCCCGCGAAGATGCACGCCATCACCACGGGCCCCATCGACGACCTGTCGATCAACATCTACGACAACTTCGACGGCACCGGGATGCGCGTCGACTTCGACGCGCACCCCGACCTGTACACCGGATCCGAGGTCGCCGCGCACCAGGACCGCTACGTCCGGTTCCTGCGGGCCCTCGGCGACGCGGACCCCGCGACGCCCCTGCGCGACGTCGCGCTCCTGGACGACGCCGAGCGCGGGCTCGTCCTGCGCGAGTGGAACGACACGTCCGCCCCCGTCGCCCCGGCGGTCGTCCCCGGCCTGGTGGAGGCGCAGGCCGCCCGGACGCCCGCCGCGACGGCCGTCACGTGCGACGGTGCCGCGCTGACGTACGCGGAGCTGAACGCCCGCGCGAACCGCTTGGCCCGGCACCTGATCGGGCGGGGCGTCGGCCCGGAGGACTTCGTGGCGCTGGCGCTGCCGCGCGACGCCGACCTCATCGTGGCGGCGCTGGCCGTGCTGAAGGCGGGCGCGGCGTACCAGCCGATCGACCTGGCCTACCCGGCGGACCGCATCGCGTACATGCTGGCCGACGCGAACCCGGCCGCCGTCATCACCACGTCGTCCGCGGCCATTCCGGACACCGCGGCCGCGGGGGCGGGCGCCGCCGCGGACGAGCGCGACGGCCGCGGGCGCGGCATCGCCCGCGTCGAGATCGACGCGCTCGACCTGGCCGGCGGCGGCTCGGCCACCGACGCCGCCGACGTCACCGACGCCGAGCGCGTCCGGCCGTTGCACCCCGGGCACCCCGCGTACGTCATCTACACCTCCGGTTCGACCGGGCGGCCCAAGGGCGTCGTCGTCTCGCACGCGAACGTCGTCGACCTGTGCGCGTGGGCGGGCCGGGAGTTCGGGCCCGACCGGCTGGCGCGGGTGCTGTTCTCCACCTCGATGAACTTCGACGTGTCGGTGTTCGAATGGCTCGTCCCGCTGACCTGCGGCGGCGAGATCGAGGTCGTCCGCGACCTGCTGGAGGTCGCCGAGCGGGGCGGCTGGTCGGGGACGCTGATCAGCGGCGTCCCGTCGGCGGTGTCGGCGCTGCTCGGCACCGGACGGCTCGACCTGCGGGCGGGCGACGTCGTGCTGGCGGGCGAGGCGCTCCCGGCGCGGCTCGTCCGGGACCTGCGCGCGCTGCTGCCGGACGCCCGCGTCTCGAACGTCTACGGGCCCACCGAGGCCACGGTCTACGCGGCCGCGTGGCACGACGACGGCAACACCGCCGGGCACGCGCCGATCGGCCGGCCGGTCGCCAACACCCGCGCGTACGTCCTGGACGCGGCGCTCGGCCCGGTCCCGCCCGGCGTCCCCGGCGAGCTGTACCTGGCGGGGGAGGGGCTGGCGCGCGGCTATCTGCACCGTCCCGGGCTGACCGCCGACCGGTTCGTCGCGTGCCCGTTCGGTGAGGAGAAGCTGGGGCACATCGAGTACCTCGGTCGCCTCGACCACCAGGTGAAGGTGCGGGGCTTCCGCATCGAACTGGGCGAGATCGAGACGGCGCTCGCCGCGCACCCGGCCGTGTCGCAGAGCGTCGTCGTGGCGCGCGAGGACGCCTCGGGCGACACCGTCCTCGCCGGCTACGTGGTGGGCGACGCCCCCGACCCGGCGGCGCTCCGCGACTTCGTCGGGCGGACGCTGCCCGACTACATGGTCCCCGCGGCGGTCGTCGTGCTCGACGCGATGCCGCTGAACCCGAACGGCAAGCTCGACCGCGCCGCCCTCCCCGCGCCCGGCGTCGCCGGGTCCGCCGCCGGACGGGCGCCCCGCGACGCCCGCGAGGAGGCGCTCTGCGCGGTGTTCGCCGAGGTGCTCGGCGCGGAGCGGGTCGGGATCGACGACGACTTCTTCGACCTCGGCGGCGACTCCCTCAAGGCGACGCGCGTCGCGTCCCGGGTCCGCGCCGTCCTGGGCGCCGACGTGAAGGTCCGCGCGGTGTTCGAGGCGCCGACCGTCGCGGCGCTCGCCGCCCGGCTGGCGGCGGAGGAGGGCGGCGGCGACGCCCGCCCGCCGCTCGTCCCCGCCGTGCGCCCCGACCCGCTGCCCGTCTCGTACGCGCAGCGCAGGCTGTGGTTCATCCACGACCTGGAGGGGCCGTCCGCGACCTACCACATCCCGATCCCGCTGCGGCTGCGCGGCGACCTCGACCTGGCCGCCGTCCGCGCCGCGACCCGCGACATGCTCGCCCGGCACGAGGCGCTGCGCACGGTGTTCGCCGAGGCCGGCGGCGAGCCGTGCCAGCGGATCCTGCCCGTCGGGGAGGCCGCGGCGGACCCGGTCGTCGCCGACTGCGGCCCGGACGAACTGGCCGGCGCGGTGCTCGCCGCCGCGACCCGCGGGTTCGACCTCGCCGCCGAGCCGCCGGTGCGGGTGCACGTGTTCCGCGTCGCGCCCCGCGACCACCTGCTGCTGCTCGTCCTGCACCACATCGCGGGCGACGGCTGGTCGATGGAGCCGCTGGCCCGCGACCTCATGACCGCGTACGCGGCCCGCGCCGCGGGGCGCGCCCCGGACTGGGCGCCGCTGCCCGTCCAGTACGCCGACTACGCCGTGTGGCAGCGCGCGGTGCTCGGCGACGAGGACGATTCCGCGAGCCCGATCTCCCGCCAGCTCGCTTACTGGCGGGCCGCGCTGGACGGGCTGCCCGAGGAGCTGGGGCTCCCGGCGGACCGCCCGCGCCCGGCCCGCGCGTCCGGGCGGGGCGCGCAGCACGCGTTCACGCTGCCGCCCGGGCTGCACGCGTCGCTCGCCGCGCTCGGCCGCGACCACGGCGCGAGCCTGTTCATGGTGCTGCAGGCGGCGCTCGCCGGGCTGTTCACCCGGCTGGGCGCCGGGACGGACGTGCCGATCGGCGCGCCGGTCGCGGGCCGCCCCGACGAGGCGCTGAACGACCTCGTCGGCGTGTTCGTCAACACGCTCGTGCTGCGCACCGACACCTCCGGCGACCCGACGTTCGGCGAGCTGCTCGCCCGCGTCCGGGAGACCGACCTCGCGGCGTTCGCCCACCAGGACGTCCCGTTCGAGCGGCTCGTCGAGGTGCTGAACCCGGCGCGGTCGATGGCGCGGCACCCGCTGTTCCAGGTCATGATCTCGATGCAGAACGACCCGTCCGCGCGGGTCGAGCTGCCCGGCCTGACGGTGGAGCCGGAACCCGTCGACCCGGGCGTCTCCCGGTTCGACCTGGCGCTGCTGGTGGACGAGCGGCACGACGCGTCCGGCGCGCCCGCCGGGATCGACTGCCGCCTGGAGTACGCCCTCGACCTGTTCGAGCCGGACACGGCGCGGGCGATGGCCGCGCGCCTCGAACGCCTCCTCGTGCAGGTCGCGGCGGCCCCCGACCGCCGGCTGTCGTCGGTCGACCTGCTCGACGGCGCCGAGCGCGCGATGCTGCTGGACGAGTGGAACGACACCGGCGTGCACGTCGAGCCGTGCGTCGTCCCCGACCTGGTGGAGGCGCAGGCCGCCCGGACGCCCGCCGCGACGGCCGTCGTCGCGGGCGCGGTCCGCCTCACGTACGCGGAGCTGAACGCCCGCGCGAACCGCCTGGCCCGGCACTTGATCGGGCGGGGCGTCGGCCCTGAGGACTTCGTGGCGCTGGCGCTGCCGCGCGACGCCGACCTCATCGTGGCGGCGCTGGCCGTGCTGAAGGCGGGCGCGGCGTACCAGCCGATCGACCTGGCCTACCCGGCGGACCGCATCGCGTACATGCTGGCCGACGCGAACCCTGCTGCCGTCATCACCACGACCGCCGCCGATCTCCCGCCGCTCGACGCGGCCCGGATCGAGTTCGACGCCCTCGACCTGGCCGGTGGCGGCCCGGCGGCCGACGGCGCCGACGTCACCGACGCCGAGCGCGTCCGGCCGTTGCACCCCGGGCACCCCGCGTACGTCATCTACACCTCCGGTTCGACCGGGCGGCCCAAGGGCGTCGTCGTCTCGCACGCCAACGTCGTCGACTTCTGCGCCGAGTCGTGGGACTCCTACGGCTGCGCGCGCATGGCGCGGGTGCTGTTCTCGACGTCGCTGAACTTCGACGTGTCGGTGTTCGAATGGCTCGTCCCGCTGACCTGCGGCGGCGAGATCGAGGTCGTCCGCGACCTGCTGGAGGTCGCCGAGCGGGGCGGCTGGTCGGGGACGCTGATCAGCGGCGTCCCGTCGGCGGTGGCGGCGCTCGTGGCGCGCGGCGGGCTGCGGCTGGAGGCGGGCGACATCGCGCTCGGCGGCGAGGCGCTGCCGCCGCAGCTCGTCCGGGACCTGCGCGCGCTGCTGCCGGACGCCCGCATCTCCAACATCTACGGCCCCACCGAGGCGACGATCTTCGTCACCGGCTGGTACGACGACGGCAACGCGCGGGGCAACGCGCCGATCGGCCGCCCCATGGCGAACACCCGCGCGTACGTGCTGGACGAGCGGCTGCGGCCCGTGCCCGTCGGGACGCCCGGCGAGCTGTACCTGGCGGGGGAGGGGCTGGCGCGCGGCTATCTGCACCGTCCCGGGCTGACCGCCGACCGGTTCGTCGCGTGCCCGTTCGGCGGCCGTCCGGGTGAGCGCATGTACCGGACGGGCGACCTGGTGCGCTGGAACCGGGACGGGCACATCGAGTACCTCGGTCGCCTCGACCACCAGGTGAAGGTGCGGGGCTTCCGCATCGAGCTGGGCGAGATCGAGACGGCGCTCGCCGCGCACCCGGCCGTGTCGCAGAGCGTCGTCGTCGCCCGCCGCGACGCCTCGGGCGACACCGTCCTCGCCGGCTACGTGGTGGGCGACGCCCCCGACCCGGCCGAGCTGCGCGCCTTCGCCGCGCGGACGCTGCCGGAGTACATGGTCCCGGCCGCGATCGTCGTGCTCGACGCGATGCCGCTGAACCCGAACGGCAAGCTCGACCGCGCCGCCCTCCCCGAACCGGACTTCTCCGGCGCCGCGACCGCGCGCGGTCCCCGCGACGCCCGCGAGGAGATCCTGTGCGGGATCTTCGCGGACGTCCTCGGGCTGCCCCGCGTCGGCATCGACGACGGGTTCTTCGACCTCGGCGGCGACTCCCTCAAGGCCACCCGCGTCGTCGCCCGCGCCCGCGCCGCGCTGAACGCCGAACTGCCCGTCCGGGCCCTGTTCGAGACCCCGACGGTCGCGGGCCTCGCCGCGCACGCCGCGTCCGCCGCCGCGGCCGGCCCGGCGCGCCCGGCGCTGCGCGCCGCCGCCGAGCGCCCCGACCCGCTGCCGGTGTCGCCCGCGCAGGAGCGGCTCTGGTTCCTCAACCGGTTCGAGGGCCGCACCGCCACCTACAACATGCCGATCCCGCTGCGGCTCACCGGCGCGGTCGACGTCGGCGCGATGCGGGCCGCGCTGCGCGACGTCGTCGCCCGGCACGAGCCGCTGCGCACCGTGTTCGGCGACGCGGACGGCGAGCCGCACCAGGTCGTCCTCCCGGCGGACGCCGTCGAGGTGCCGTTCACCGTCGCGGACGCCGACCCCGCCGACCCGCACGGCGCCCTGTTCATGGACGCGGCGCGCGGGTTCGACCTCGCCGCCGAACCGCCCCTGCGCGCCCACCTGTACCGGCTCGGCGCCGCCGCCGGGAGCGGGGAGGACGAGCACCTGCTGATGCTCGTGCTGCACCACATCGCCGGGGACGGCTGGTCGATGGCGCCGCTCGCCCGCGACGTGATCACCGCCTACCTGGCGCGCCGCGACGGCCGCGCCCCCGAGTGGGCGCCGCTGCCCGTCCAGTACGCGGACTACGCGCTGTGGCAGCGGGAGCTGTTCGGTTCCGAGGACGACCCGGGCAGCCTCGTCTCCCGCCAGATCGCCTACTGGCGCGGCGCGCTCGCCGGGCTGCCCGACGAGATCCGGCTCCCGCACGACCGGCCCCGCCCCGAGCGCGCGTCCTACCGCGGCGGGCAGGTTCCGTTCGAGCTGCCCGCCGACCTCGCCGCGGGGCTGCGCGCCCTCGCCCGCGACCACCAGGTCAGCGTGTTCATGGTGCTGCAGGCCGCGCTCGCCGCGCTGCTCACCCGGCTCGGCGCCGGGACGGACGTGCCGATCGGCTCGCCCGTCGCGGGCCGCACCGACGAGGCCCTCGACGACCTCGTCGGCGTGTTCGTCAACACGCTCGTGTTCCGCACCGACACCTCCGGCGACCCGGCGTTCGCCGAGCTGCTCGCCCGCGTCCGGGAGACCGACCTCGCCGCGCACGCCCACCAGGACGTCCCGTTCGAGCGGCTCGTCGAGGTGCTGAACCCGGCCCGGTCGCTGGCCCGGCACCCGCTGTTCCAGGTGATGCTGACGCTGCAGAACAACCCGGAGGCGTCCATCGAACTGCCCGGCCTCACCGTCGCCGTCGAACCGGTGGACGCCGGGGTCGCCAAGTTCGACCTGGAGTTCCTGCTGGAGGACGCGCGGGACGGCTCCGGCGCCCTCGCCGGGACGGTCGAGTACGCCCTCGACCTGTTCGACCGCGACACCGTCGAGCGCCTCGCCGGCTGGTACCGCCGCGTCCTGGAGGCGGCCGTGGCGTCCGGCGGCGCCGTCACCGTCACCGGCCTCGACCTGCCGGGCGCGCCCGTCCCCGAACCGGTGGAGGAGCGGACGGAGAAGCGGCTCGTCGCCTACGTCGTCGCGGCCCCCGGCGAGAAGCCCGACCCGGAGGAGCTCCGCGCGCACCTGCGCGCGAACCTGCCGGAGTCGATGGTGCCCGCCGCCGTCGTCGTCGTCGACGAGATGCCGCTCACCCCGAACGGCAAGGTCGACGTGAAGGCGCTGCCGCGGCCCGACCTCGCCGCGCCCGAGCCCGCCGCCGCGTACCGAGCGCCGTCCGGGCCGCGCGAGGAGGCCGTCGCCGCCGTCTTCGCCGACCTGCTCGGCGTGGACCGCGACCGGATCGGCGCCGACGACGACTTCTTCGCCCTCGGCGGCAACTCGCTGATCGCGATGCGGGTCGTCGGCCGCGTCCGCCGCGCGTTCGGCGCCGAGATCCCCGTCCGCGCCCTGTTCGAGGCGCCGACCGTCGCCGGGCTCGCCGCCCTCCTCGACGCCGGCGCCGAGCCGGAGCCCGCCCGCCCGCCGCTGGAGCGGCGCGAGCGGCCGGACGTCCTGCCGCTCTCGTACGCGCAGCAGCGGCTGTGGTTCCTCGGCCGGTTCGAGGGCCCGTCGGCGACCTACAACATGCCGACCGCGCTGCGCATCCGCGGCCCGCTGGACGCCGCCGCGGTCGACGCCGCCGTCGGCGACCTCGTCGCCCGGCACGAGACGCTCCGCACGGTCCTGCCCGACCACGGCGGGGTCCCCCGCCAGGTCGTCCTCGACCCGGCCGCCGCCCGCCCCGAACTGGAGATCACCGACACCACCGAGGCCGAGCTGCCGATGCGGCTCGCGACGGCCGCCGGGTACGCGTTCGACATCTCCGCCGAGCCGCCGCTGCGCACCCACCTGTTCCGGATCGCCCCGGACGAGCACGTCGCGCTGCTGCTCATGCACCACCTCGGCGGCGACGGCTGGTCGATGGCGCCGCTCGCCCGCGACTTCATCACCGCGTACGCGTCGCGCGCGGAGGGGCGTGCCCCCGAGTGGGAGCCGCTGCCGGTGCAGTACGCGGACTACACGCTGTGGCAGCAGGAGCTGTTCGGTTCGGAGGACGATCCGGGCAGCCTGATTTCGCGGCAGATCGCCTACTGGCGCGACGCCCTCGCCGGGCTGCCGGAGGAGCTGCCGATCCCGACCGACCGGCCGCGCCCCGCCGAGGCGTCCCACCGGGGCGCCACCGCCCGCTTCCGGCTCGGCCCCGACACCCTCGACGGGCTCCGCGGCCTCGCGCGGGACACCGGCGCGAGCCCGTTCATGGTCGCCCAGGCCGCGTTCGCCGCGCTCCTCACGCGGCTGGGCGCGGGGACGGACGTGCCGATCGGCTCGCCGATCGCGGGCCGCACCGACGAGGCCCTCGACGACCTCGTCGGCATGTTCGTCAACATGCTCGTGTTCCGCACCGACACGTCCGGCGACCCCACGTTCCGGGAACTCGTCGCGCGGGTGCGGGACACCGACCTCGCCGCCTACGCGAACCAGGACGTCCCGTTCGAGCGGCTCGTCGAGGTGCTGAACCCGCCGCGCCACCTCGGCCGGCACCCGCTGTTCCAGATCGGCCTCACCTTCCAGAACAACCCCGAGGCCCGCCTCGAACTCGACGGCTTCAGCGCCGAACCCGAACCCCTGCACGCCGGCGCCGCCCGCTTCGACCTGCTGATGGTCCTCACCGAGCGGGAGGACGGCCTCGACGGCGAACTCGAGTACGCCCTCGACCTCTTCGACCGCCGCACCGCCGAACGGCTCGTCGCGCGCTTCGAGCGCTACCTCGCCGCGCTGCTCGCCGCGCCGGACGCGTCCATCGCCGCCCCCGACGTCCTCGACGCGGACGAGCGCGCCGCCGTCCTCGGCGACTGGGCGGGCGGCTCCGGCCCCGCACGTCCCGTGGAGCGCGCCACGATCCCGGCGCTGTTCGAGGCGCGTGCGGCGGAGCGTCCGGACGCGGTGGCGGTGTCGTTCGAGGGGGTGTCGTGGACGTTCGGTGAGGTGAACGCGCGGGCGAACCGGTTGGCGCGTCGTCTGGTCGAGCGGGGTGCGGGTCCGGAGCAGTTCGTTGCGCTGGCGCTGCCGCGTTCGGCGGAGCTCGTGGTCGCGATCTTGGCGGTGTTGAAGGCGGGGGCGGCGTATGTGCCGATCGATCCGGACTATCCGGCCGATCGCATCGCCTACATGGTCGAGGACGCCCGTCCCGTCCTGACGATCCGCGCCGAAGACGTGGACGCAGCCGGATACGACGACACGAACCTGAATGTCCGGGTCTCCCCGGACAGTCCGGCGTACGTGATCTACACGTCCGGGTCGACGGGACGTCCGAAGGGCGTCGTGGTCCCGCATCAGAACGTGGTGCGGCTTCTCCGTTCCACGGAGGAGTGGTTCGATTTCGGTCCGGACGACGTGTGGACGCTGTTCCACTCGTACGCGTTCGACTTCTCGGTGTGGGAGCTGTGGGGCTCGCTGCTGTACGGCGGCCGTCTCGTCGTCGTGCCGTACCTCACGTCCCGTTCGCCGGCTGATTTCCTCGCGCTGCTCGAAGCCGAACGGGTCACGGTTCTGAACCAGACGCCGTCGGCGTTCTACCAGCTGATGGCGGCCGACAAGGAGTCGCCGGGGCGTGACCTGTCGGCGTTGCGGTACGTCGTGTTCGGTGGCGAGGCGCTTGAGCTGGGCCGTCTGGACGACTGGTACTCGCGGCATCCGGAGAACGCTCCGACGCTCGTCAACATGTACGGGATCACCGAGACCACGGTGCACGTCTCGTATGTCGCCCTCGACAGGGCGTACGCGGCGACCGCTCCCGGCAGCATCATCGGGACCGGGATCCCTGACCTGCGCGTCTACGTCCTGGACGACCGGCTGCGTCCCGTCCCGCCCGGGGTGGTCGGTGAGCTGTACGTGGCGGGCCCGGGACTCGCGCGCGGCTACCTGAACCGTCCCGCGCTGTCCGCGGAGCGGTTCGTCGCGGACCCCTACGGCGGGCCGGGCACCCGCATGTACCGGACGGGCGACCTCGGACGCTGGCTGGACGGCGGACGCCTCGAATACCTCGGGCGCGCGGACCAGCAGGTTCAGCTGCGCGGGTTCCGGATCGAGCTGGGAGAGGTGGAGGCGGCCCTCACCCGCCACGGCGACATCCGCGACGCCGCCGTGGTCGTGCGCGACGACCGCCTGGTCGCCTACGTCGTCGGCTCGGGCGTCGAGTCGTCGGAGCTGCGGCGGTTCGTCGGCCGTGACCTGCCGGACTACATGATTCCTGCGGTCATCGTCGAGTTGGAGGCGCTGCCGCTGACGGTGAACGGGAAGCTCGACCGCAAGGCGCTCCCCGAGCCCGACTTCTCGGCCAAGGTCTCCTCCCGCACTCCCTCCACCCCCGAAGAAGAGATCCTGGCCCGGCTGTTCGCCGAGGTGCTGAACCTTGAGCGGGTCGGGGTGGACGACGGGTTCTTCGACCTCGGCGGCGACTCCATCATCGCCATCCAGCTCGTTTCCCGGGCCCGTCAAAGCGGCTTGGTGGTGAGTCCGCGCGAGGTGTTCCAGCACCAGACCGTCGAGGAGCTCGCGGCGGTCGCCCGGCCGGTGGGGGAGGACGAGCAGGTCGAGGCGGAACCGCCCGGCGCGGGGGTCGGCCCGGTGCCGGTCACCCCGATCGTCGGGTGGCTGCGCGAGCGCGTGGACGGCGACGCGTCGCTCATCGCCGGGTTCCACCAGTCGATGCTGCTCCGCACGCCGCCCGCCCTCGGCGTCGACCGGCTGGCGGGCGCGCTCGCGACCCTCGTCGACCACCACGACGTCCTCCGCCTCCGCCTCGACGCGGACGAGGACGACGGCGGCCGCTGGCAGCCCGTCGTCCGCCCGGCGGGCGCGGTGGACGCGGCCGCGCTCGTCACCCGGGTCGACATCGCGGGCCTGGACGACGACAAGCGCGCCGCGCTGCTGGCCGAGCAGGCCGCGGCGGCGCGGGACCGCCTCGACCCGCGGGACGGGACGGTGGCGCAGCTCGTCTGGTTCGACGCGGGCGACGAGCAGGGCCGGCTCCTCGTCGTCCTGCACCATCTGGTGGTGGACGGCGTGTCGTGGCGGATCCTGCTGCCCGACCTCGTCACCGCGTGGGCCGGGGGAGACCTGCGGCCGGTCGGGACGTCGTTCCGCCGCTGGGCGCAGAAGCTCACCGCCGCCGCGCCCGGTGAGGACGCGCTCGAGGACTGGCTCGACATCGTGGACGGGCCGCCGCAGCGGCTCGCGTCCCGCGACCTCGACCCGCGGGTGGACATCGCGGCCCGCGCCCGGCACGTCACCCTCGACCTGCCCGCGGACGTCACGGGCCCGCTGCTCACGGACGTCCCGGCCGCGTGGAACGCCCGCGCGAACGACGTGCTGCTCGCGGGCCTCGCGCTCGCGGTGGCGCAGTGGCGGCGGCACCGGCCGGGCGGCGGGCGCGGCACCGACGTGCTGATCGACCTGGAGGGGCACGGCCGCGACGACGTGGTGCCGGGCGCGGACGTGTCCCGGACGGCCGGGTGGTTCACCTCGATCCACCCGGTGCGCCTCGACGCGGGACCCGCCGACTGGACGCAGGTCCGGGCCGGGGGACCGGGCGTCGCGGCGGCCGTCAAGAAGGTGAAGGAGCAGCTCCGGGCCGTCCCGGACGCCCAGCAGTACGGCCTCCTGCGGTACGTCGACCCGGACGGGGAGGCCGCGGCCGAGCTGGCCGCGGCGCCGCCCGCGCAGATCGCGTTCAACTACCTCGGGCGGGTCGCGCCCGGCGGCGCCGAGGACTGGGCGCTGGCGCCGGAGGAGCCGCCCGCCGGGGAGGACCCGCGGATGCCGATGGCGCACGCCCTGGAGATCAACGCGATCACCCGGGACCTGCCGGACGGCCCCGTCCTGTCCGCCACCTGGACCTGGCCGGGCGAGCTGCTGGACGGCGCCGACGTGCGGGACCTCGCGGACGCCTGGTTCACCGCCCTGCGCGGCCTCGTCGCGCACGTCACCGCCGCCGCGTCCGGCGACGGCACCGCGCCGGTCGGCGGGTTCACCCCGTCCGACCTGCTCGTGGACCTCGACCAGAGTGAGATCGACACGCTGCAGAACGCCTGGAGGAACCAGCATTGAACCGGGGGGACCTCGAAGACATCCTGCCGCTGTCGCCGCTCCAGCAGGGGTTCTTCTTCCACGCCCTGTTCGACGCCGACGACACGGACGTCTACACGGCCCAGTTCGTCCTCGACCTGGAGGGCCCGCTGGACGTCCCGGCGCTGCGGGCCGCCGCGGAGACGCTGCTGCGCCGTCACGCCAACCTGCGCGCCGCGTTCTGGCACGAGGACCTGTCGCGGCCGGTGCAGGTGGTCCCGCGGACGGCGGACCTGCCGTGGGAGGAGGTCGCGGCGGCGGACGCGGCCGAGGCGGACGCGGTCGTCGCGCGGGAACGGGCCCGCGGGTTCGACATGACCGCGCCGCCGCTGCTGCGGTTCGTCCTGGTCCGGACGGGGCCCGAGCGGTTCCGGCTCGTCTTCACCAACCACCACATCCTGCTGGACGGCTGGTCGACGCCGATCCTCGCGACCGAGCTGTTCATGCTGTACGTGCAGGGCGGCCACGACGCCGGGTTCCCGCGCGTCACCCCGTACAAGAACTACCTCGCGTGGCTCGCGCGGCAGGACCGGGCCGCCGCCGAGGACGCCTGGCGCCGCGCCCTCGACGGCGTCGACGGCCCGTGCCTGGTCGCGCCGGAGGCCGCCGCCCGCGCGCCCCGCCCGCCCGAGCGGACGGCCACCGCGCTGGACCGGCGGACGACGCGGCGGCTCACCCGCGCGGCCCGCCGCCACAACGTCACGCTGAGCACCGTCCTGCAGGGCGCGTGGGGGCTGGTCCTCGGCCGGCTCCTCGGCTCCCGCGACGTCGTGTTCGGCGCGACCGTCTCGGGCCGCCCGCCCGAGCTGCCCGGCATCGAGCAGATGATCGGGCTGTTCATCAACACGCTGCCGATCCGCGTCCGGTACCGGCCGGACGAGCCGCTCGCCGCGCTCCTGGAGCGGTTGCAGGCCGAGCAGACCGACCTGCTCCCGCACCACCACCTCGGCCTCACCGACATCCAGCGGGCCGCCGGGCAGGGCGGCGCGCTGTTCGACACGATGACGGTGCTGGAGAACTACCCGTTCGACCCGGCGTCGATGGAGGGCTCGCTGAACGGCGTCCGCATCGCCGCCGCCGACTCCTACGACGCCACGCACTTCCCGCTGTCGTTCGTCGCCGCGCCCGGGGAGGAGCTGTCGCTGCGGCTGCACTTCCGGCCGGACGTGTTCGAGCGGGACGCCGTGGAGGGGCTGCTCGCCCGGGTCCGCCGCGTCCTGGAGGCGTTCGCCGACGACCCGTCCCGCACCGTCGGCGCCCTCGACCTCGCCGGGGACGGCGGGCGGGCCGCGCTCGCCGCGTGGAACGACACCGCCGCCGCCGTCCCCGCCGGGACGGTCCCCGACCTGTTCGAGGCGCGGGCCGCCCGCACCCCCGACGATGTCGCGCTCGTCTGCGGCGGCGCGTCCCTCACCTACGCCGAGCTGAACGACCGCGCGAACCGCCTCGCCCGCGACCTCGCCGCGCGCGGCGTCGGCCCCGAGGACCGCGTCGCGCTCGTCCTGCCCCGCACCCCCGACGTCGTCGTCGCGATCCTCGGCGTGCTCAAGGCGGGCGCGGCGTACGTGCCGGTCGACCCCGAGTACCCGGCCGACCGCATCGCGTTCATGCTGGACGACTGCGCCCCCGCGTGCACGATCACCCCGGACGACGTCCCGTCCGCCGGGGACGGGCTCGGGAACCCGGACCGCGCCCTGCGCGGCGCGAACGCCGCCTACGTCATCTACACATCGGGTTCGACCGGCCGGCCCAAGGGCGTGACGGTCACCCACTCGGCCGTCCTCAACTACTACGAGGCGCACCGGGACCGGCTCTTCGACCCGGTCGCCGAGGCGGCGGGCGGACGCCGGATGCGGTTCGCGCACCTCGCGTCGTTCTCGTTCGACACGTCGTGGATGGGCCTGCTGTGGATGATGCACGGCCACGAGCTCCACCTCATCGACGACGACACCCGCCGCGACGTCGAGGCGTACACCCGGTACGTGGCGCGCGCGCACATCGACGTCGTCAACACGACTCCCTCGCACTTCACGTCCCTGCGCGACGCGGGCCTGCTGGACGACGACGGGCGGCACCGCCCGGCGCACCTCCTCCTCGGCGGCGAGGCCGTCGGCGAGGCGCTCTGGGCCGAGCTGCGCGCCCTCGCCCCCGCCCTCACCGCCCGCAACTTCTACGGGCCGACCGAGTCGACGGTCGACACGACGAACCAGGTCGTCGCCGGCGCCGACCGGCCCTCGATCGGCGGCCCGCAGCGCGGCACCCGCGCCTACGTGCTGGACGCCGCCCTCCAGCCCGCGCCCCCCGGCGTCCCCGGCGAGCTGTACCTGGCGGGCGCCCAGCTCGCCCGCGGCTACCTCGGCCGCCCCGGCCTGACCGCCGGACGGTTCGTCGCCGACCCGTACGGCCCGCCCGGCGACCGCATGTACCGGACCGGCGACCTCGCCCGGTGGCGCCCCGACGGCACCCTCGAGTACCTCGGCCGCGCCGACGACCAGGTCAAGATCCGCGGATACCGGGTCGAGCCCGGCGAGATCGAGTCCGTCCTGGCCGGGTTCGAGGGCGTCGCGGGGGCCGCCGTCGTCGTCCGCGACGGCCGCCTCGCCGCCTACGTCGTCCCCGCCTCCGTGGACGTCGCCGCGCTGCGCGCGCACGCCGCCGCCCGGCTGCCCGACCACATGATGCCGTCGTTCACGGCCCTCGACGCGCTCCCGCTCACCGTGAACGGCAAGCTCGACCGGGCCGCGCTGCCCGCCCCCGGCGGCACCGCCGGGGCCGGCCGCCGCGCGCCCCGCACCCCGCAGGAGGAGATCCTCGCGGGCCTGTTCGCCGAGATCCTCGGCGCGGCCCGCGTCGGCGCCGACGACTCGTTCTTCGACCTCGGCGGCGACTCCCTCACCGCCACCCGCCTCGTCGGCCGGGTCCGCTCCGCCCTCGGCGCCGAACTCCCCGTCCGGGCGCTGTTCGAGGCCCCGACCCCCGCCGGGCTCGCCGCCCGCCTCGCCGGCGCCGGACGCGACGTCCGGCCCGCCCTCCGGCCCGCCGAACGGCCCGACGTCGTCCCGCTCTCGCACGCGCAGCAGCGGCTCTGGTTCCTCAACCGGTTCCAGGGCGCCGGGGCCCTGTTCAACATGCCGGTCGCGCTCCGCCTCGACGGCGCCCTCGACCTCGACGCCCTCCGCGCCGCGCTCGCCGACGTCGCCGCCCGGCACGAGTCGCTCCGCACCATCTTCCCGGACGGCTCCGGCAGCGCCCGCCAGCTCGTCCTCGACCCGGCCGCCGCCCGGCCCCGCCTGGACGCGGCCGCGACCGACGAGGCGCGGCTGCCCGCCGCCCTCGCCGCGGCCGCCGGGCAGGGCTTCGACCTCTCCGTCGAGCCGCCGCTGCGGGCCCGCCTGTTCGCGCTCGGCGGCGACACGCACGTCCTGCTGCTGGTCCTGCACCACATCGCCGCCGACGGCTGGTCGATGGCGCCGCTCGCCCGCGACGTCATCCTCGCCTACGCGTCGCGCGCGGAGGGCCGTGCCCCCGAGTGGGCGCCGCTGCCCGTCCAGTACGCGGACTACACGCTGTGGCAGCGGGACCTGTTCGGTTCGGAGGACGACCCGGACAGCCTGATTTCGCGGCAGATCGCCTACTGGCGCGACGCCCTCGCCGGGCTGCCCGACGAGCTGCCGCTCCCCGCCGACCGGCCGCGCCCCGCCGAGGCGTCCTACCGGGGCGGCACCCACGAGTTCGACCTCGACGCCGACCTGCACGCCGGGCTCGTCGCCCTCGCCCGCCGGCACGGCGCCAGCCTCTTCATGGTCGTGCAGGCCGCCTACGCCGCGCTCCTCACGCGGCTGGGCGCGGGGACGGACGTGCCGATCGGCTCGCCGGTCGCGGGCCGCACCGACGAGGCCCTCGACGACCTCGTCGGCATGTTCGTTTTCTTTCTCGTTTTGCTCCCCTTCCCTTCCGGCGCCCCGTCTTTCCACGACCTGATCGCCCGCGTGAAGGACACCGACCTCGCCGCCTACGCGAACCAGGACCTCCCGTTCGAGCGGCTCGTCGAGATCCTCAACCCGGCGCGCTCGATGGCCCGGCACCCGCTGTTCCAGGCCGTCCTGTCCTTCCAGAACAACCCCGAGGCCCGCCTCGAACTCGACGGCCTCACCGGCCGCGCCGAACCCCTCGCCTCCGGCGTCGCGAAGTACGACCTGTCGCTCTACCTGCGGGAGCGCCACGGCGACGACGGCGCGCCCGGCGGCCTCGAAGCCGCGCTCGAGTACGCCCTCGACCTGTTCGACCCCGCCACCGCCGCCTCGATCGGCGACCGCTTCGAACGGCTCGTCCGCGCGCTCGTCGCCGACCCCGACGCCCCCATCGGCACCGCCGACGTCCTCGACCGCACCGAGCGCCGCACCCTCCTGCGCACGTGGGCGGGCGGCCGCGCCCCGGTCGCCGAGCGGGCGACGATCCCTGCGTTGTTCGAGGCGCGTGCGGCGGAGCGTCCGGACGCGGTGGCGGTGTCGTTCGAGGGGGTGTCGTGGACGTTCGGTGAGGTGAACGCGCGGGCGAACCGGTTGGCGCGTCGCTTGGTCGAGCGGGGTGTGGGTCCGGAGCAGTTCGTTGCGCTGGCGCTGCCGCGTTCGGCGGAGCTGGTCGTTGCGATCCTTGCGGTGTTGAAGGCGGGCGCGGCGTATGTGCCGATCGATCCGGATTATCCGGAGGATCGGATCGCGTACATGCTGGACGACGCCCGTCCCGTCCTGACGATCCGGCCGGAGGACGTCGACGCTCCCGGATACGACGACACGAACCTGGACGTGCCGATCTCCCCGGACAACCCGGCGTACGTGATCTACACGTCCGGTTCGACGGGCCGCCCGAAGGGTGTTGTCGTCCCGCACCAGAACGTGGTCCGACTCCTGCGCTCTACGGAGAAGTGGTTCGACTTCGGTCCGGACGACGTGTGGACGCTGTTCCACTCGTACGCGTTCGACTTCTCGGTGTGGGAGCTGTGGGGCTCGCTCCTGTACGGCGGCCGTCTCGTGGTCGTCCCCTACATGACTTCACGGTCGCCGCAGGACTTCCTTCGCCTGCTCGAAGCGGAGCGGGTGACGGTCCTCAACCAGACGCCGTCGGCGTTCTACCAGTTGATGGCCGCCGACCGGGAGAACCCGGGCCACGACCTTTCGGTGCTGCGCTATGTCGTCTTCGGCGGGGAAGCTCTCGAACTCGGCCGTCTGGACGACTGGTACTCGCGGCATCCGGAGAACGCTCCGACGCTCGTCAACATGTACGGGATCACCGAGACCACGGTGCACGTCTCGTACATCGCCCTCGACCGTGCGTACGCGGCGACCGCGCCCGGCAGCATCATCGGCACCGGGATCCCCGACCTGCGCGTCTACGTGCTCGACGACTACCTCCAGCCCGTTCCGCCGGGCGTCGTGGGCGAGCTGTACGTGGCGGGTCCCGGCCTCGCGCGCGGCTACCTCGACCGTCCGGGACTGTCCGCCGAGCGGTTCGTCGCCGACCCCCACGGCAAAGCGGGCACCCGCATGTACCGGACGGGTGACCTGGGCCGATGGCGCCGCGACGGGGCACTGGAGTACCTCGGGCGCGCGGACCAGCAGGTTCAGCTGCGTGGGTTCCGGATCGAGCTGGGCGAGGTGGAGGCGGCCCTCACCCGCCACGGCGACATCCGCGACGCCGCTGTCGTCGTGCGCGACGACCGCCTGGTCGCCTACGTCGTCGGCTCGGGCGTCGAGTCGTCGGAGCTGCGGCGGTTTGTGGGCCGTGACCTGCCGGACTACATGGTTCCCGCGGTCATCGTCGAGCTGGACGCCCTCCCGCTGACGGTGAACGGGAAGCTCGACCGCAAGGCGCTCCCCGAACCGGACCTGTCGGCCAAGGTCTCCTCCCGCACTCCCTCCACTCCCGAAGAAGAGACCCTGGCCCGGCTGTTCGCCGAGGTGCTGAACCTTGAGCGGGTCGGGGTGGACGACGGGTTCTTCGACCTCGGCGGCGACTCCATCATCGCCATCCAGCTCGTTTCCCGGGCCCGTCAGAGCGGCTTGGTGGTGAGTCCGCGCGAGGTGTTCCAGCACCAGACCGTCGAGGAGCTCGCGGCGGTCGCCCGGCCGGTGGGGGAGGACGAGCAGGTCGAGGCGGAACCGCCCGGCGCGGGGATCGGGCAGGTTCCCGCGACGCCGATCATGCACTGGTTCCGGGACCTCGACGGGCCGGTCGCGGGCTACAGCCAGCGCATGCTGCTCCAGGTGCCGCCGTCCCTCGGCGTCGCGGACCTGACCCGGGCGCTGCGCATGGTCATCGACCACCACGACATGCTCCGCCTCCGCGTGCACGGCGCCGAGTTCGAGGTCGCCGAGCGGGGGGCGGTCGACGCGGCGCCGCTCGTCCGGCGCGTGGACGTCGCCGGGCTGGACGGCGCGGAGCTGCGGGCGGTCCTCGCCGCGGAGGCCCGCGCCGCGCGCGCCCGGCTCGACCCCGAGGCCGGGACGACGGCGCAGCTCGTCTGGTTCGACGCCGGCCCGGACCGCTCGGGCCGCCTCCTGCTCACCCTGCACCACCTGGTCGTGGACGGCGTGTCGTGGCGGGTGCTGCTGCCCGACCTCGTCACCGCGTGGGCCGGGGAGGCGCCCGACCCCGTCCCGACGTCGTTCCGCCGGTGGGCGCAGCGGCTCGCCGCCGAGGCGTCCGACCCGGCCCGCGCCGCCGAGCTGCCGCTGTGGGAGGACGTCCTCGCGACGCCCGATCCCGCGCTGGGCGCGCGGCCGCTGGACCCGGCCGCCGACACGTTCGGCGCCGCCCGCCACCGCACGGTGAGCCTGCCCGCCGACGTCACCGGGCCGCTCCTCGCGGACGTCCCGGCCGCGTTCCACGGGCGGGTCAACGACGTGCTGCTCACCGCGCTCGCGCTGGCCGTCGCCGAGTGGCGCCGCGACCGGGGCGTGACGGACGAGACGGCGGTGCTCGTCGACCTCGAGGGCCACGGCCGCGAGGAGATCGTCCCGGGCGTGGACCTGTCGCGGACGGTCGGCTGGTTCACGTCGATCTTCCCGGTGCGGCTCGACGCGGGCTGGGTGGAGCCGTCCGACGTCCGCGAGGGCGGCCAGGCGGTCGGGACCGCGCTGAAACGCGTCAAGGAGCAGCTCCGGGAGATCCCCGACAACGGGATCGGGTACGGGCTGCTGCGGTACCTCAACCCGTCGTCGGCGGCGCGGCTCGCCGGGCGCCCGCACCCGCAGGTCGCGTTCAACTACCTGGGGCGGTCGGCCGCCCCGGAGGCCGCCGACTGGGGCCCGGCCGCGCAGGAGGAGTCCGACGCCCTGGGCGGCGGGCAGGACGACGCGCTCGCGCTCGTCCACGCGATCGAGGTGAACGCCCACACCCGGGACCTGCCGGACGGCCCCGAACTGACCGCCACCTGGACCTACGCCGCGGACCTGTTCGACGACGCCGCGATCGCCGACCTGGCGGGGCGCTGGACGGCGGCGCTGCGCGGCCTCGTCGCGCACGTCGTGGACGGCGCCGCCGCGGGCCCGGTCGGCGGGTTCACGCCGTCCGACCTGTCGCTGGTGGACGTCAGCCAGGACGAGATCGACGAGCTCGCCGCGGAGCTCGACGGGGAATGGGAGGACGATTGAGCACGTCGCAACTCGAGGACATCCTCCCGCTGTCCCCCCTGCAGCAGGGGCTGTTCTTCCACGCCCTGTACGACTCGGACCGCGACGTCTACACGGCGCAGATCGTGTTCGACCTGCGCGGACCGCTGGACGCGGACGCGCTGCGGGCCGCCGCCGCGACGCTGCTGCGCCGCCACGCGAACCTGCGCGCCGGGTTCCGGCAGCGCAAGGAGGGCTCGCCCGTCCAGGTCGTCCACCGCACGGTGAAGCTGCCCTGGCGGGACGCCGACCTGACCGGCCTGCCGGACGCCGACCGGGAGGCGGAGGCGCGGCGGCTCGCGGACGCCGAGCGGGCCCGGCCGTTCGACATGGCGAAGCCGCCGCTGCTGCGGTTCCTGCTCATCCGGCTGGGCGACGACCTGCACCGCATGGTGTTCACCAACCACCACATCCTGCTCGACGGCTGGTCCACGCCCGTCCTGCAGACCGAGCTGTTCGCGCTCTACCTGGCGAAGGGCGACGACACCGGCATGCCGCGCGTCGCCCCGTACAAGAACTACCTCGCGTGGCTCGCGCAGCAGGACCGGGCCGCCGCCGAGGACGCCTGGCGCCGCGCCCTCGACGGGTTCACCGAGCCCGCGCTCGTCGCGCCCGGCGCGTCCGAGCCCGGCGCGGAGACGCCGGGACGGGTCCGCACCCGCCTCACCGAAGACCTCACCGCCGCGCTCGGCGCGCGCGCCCGCGCGCAGGGCGTCACCCTCAACACCGTCCTGCAGCTCGCGTGGGGCGTCCTGCTGGGCCGCCTCACCGGGAGCACGGACGTCGTGTTCGGCGCCGCCGTGTCCGGACGGCCCCCCGAACTGCAGGGCGTCGAGCAGATGATCGGCCTGTTCATCAACACGCTGCCGATCCGGGTGCGGGTCCGCCCCGCCGACACCGTCGCCGCCGCGCTCACCCGGCTGCAGGACGAGCAGGCCGCGCTGATGCCGCACCACCACCTCGGCCTCTCCGACGTGCAGCGGCTCGCGGGCGGCCGGGCGCTGTTCGACACGATGACGGTGCTGGAGAACTACCCGTTCGACCCCGACGCCGCGGGCACCGACCTCGGCGGGCTGTCCCTGCACGGCGTGGACGGCCACGACGCCAGCCACTACCCGCTGACGTTCGCGGCCGTCCCCGGCCGGGCGCTGTCGCTGCGGATCGACCACCGCACCGACCTGTTCCCGCCGGACGACGCCGAACGGCTGATGCGGCGGCTGGTCCGCGTCCTCGAGGCGATCGCGCACCGGCCCGGCCTGCCGCTCGGCGCCGTCGACGTCCTCGACGCCGAGGAGCGCGCGCTCGTCCTGCGCGACTGGCAGGGACCGGAGACCGGCCGCCCCGCCCGCACCGTCACCGGCGTCTTCGCCGAGCGGGTCGCCGCCGCGCCCGGCGCGGTCGCCGTCCGGACGCCGCACACCGGCGCGTCGCTCACCTACGCCGACCTGGACGAGCGCGCCAACCGGCTCGCGCACCGGCTCATCGGGCTCGGGGTCGGGCGGGACGTGCCGGTCGCCGTGCTGCTGGAGCGGTCCGCCGACATCGCCGTCGCGTCCCTCGCGATCCTCAAGGCGGGCGGCGCGTACGCGCCGATCCACCACGGGTACCCGGCCGAGCGCACCGCGTGGGCGGTCGCCGAGGTCGCGGCGCCCGTCCTCGTGGTGAACGCGCCGATGCGCGGGCGCGCCGCGGACCTGGAGACGTCCGCGCACGTCCTCGACCTCGACGGCGACCCCGAACTCGCCGCGCTGCCCGGCACCGACCCCGGCGTCCCGTGCCACCCCGAGCAGCTCGCGTGCGTCCTGTTCACCTCCGGGTCGACGGGCGTGCCGAAGGGCGTGATGCTCCGGCACCGCGACGCCGTCGACCTCGCCACGGACGGACGGCTGCGCGGCGGGGCCCACGACCGCGTCCTGGTGCACTCGCCGCACGCGTTCGACGCGTCGCTCTACGAGCTGTGGACGCCGCTGCTGCACGGCGGCACGGCCGTCGTCGCGCCGCCCGGCCACCTCGACGGCGCCGCCATCGAGCGGCTCGCCGAGGACGGCGACCTCACCGGCCTGTTCCTCACCACGACCCTGTTCAACCTCGTCGCGGACGAGCGGCCGCAGGCGTTCGCGCGGCTCCGCGAGGTGCTCACCGGCGGCGAGGCCGGATCCCCGGCGGCGGTCCGCAAGGTCCTCGCCGCGTGCCCCGGCACCGAGGTCGGCAACGTGTACGGGCCGACCGAGGCCACCACGTACACGACCGTCACCGGGCTGCGCGGCCCGCTCGCCGACCCCGCCGAGACGTCCGCCGTGCTGGGCCGCCCGATCGGCGACATGCGCGTCTACGTGCTGGACGCGGGCCTGCGGCCCGTCCCGCCCGGGGTGGTGGGGGAGGCGTACATCGCGGGCGCCGGGCTCGGCCGCGGCTACCTGCGCCGCCCGGCGCTCACCGCCGAGCGGTACGTCGCCGACCCGTACGGCGCGCCCGGCGACCGCATGTACCGGACGGGCGACCTGGTGCGGTGGCGCCCCGGCGGCACCCTGGAGTACGTCGACCGCGCCGACTTCCAGGTGAAGGTGCGGGGCTTCCGCATCGAGCTGGGCGAGATCGAGGCCGCGGTCGCCGCGCACCCCGCCGTCGCGAACGTCGCCGTCGTCGCCCGCGAGGACGCGCCCGGCGTGAAGTCGCTCGTCGCGTACGTCATCGCCCCCGGCCTGCCCGCCGGGGACGGGGACGGGGACGGGACGGGCGGCCTGCGGCGGTTCGTCGCCCGCCGGCTCCCCGAGTACATGGTGCCCGCGGCGTTCGTCCGGCTCGACACGTTCCCCGTCGGGCCCAACGGCAAGCTCGACCGCCGCGCGCTGCCCGCCCCCGACTACGGGGAGGCCGCCGCCGGGCGCCCCCCGGCCACCCCCGAGGAGGAGCGGCTCGCCGGGATCGTCGCGGGCGTCCTCGGCCTCGACGAGGTCGGCGCGGACGTCAGCTTCTTCGACCTCGGCGGCGACAGCATCACCGCGCTGAAGGTCGTCACCCGCGCCCGGCAGGCCGGCATCGAGCTGACCCCCAAGGACGTGTTCACCCACCAGACGGTCGAGGCCCTCACCCGCGTCGGCGACCCCGAGGACCGGCTCGGCTTCGAGGTGCTGCTCCCGATCCGGGCGTCCGGGACGCGGCCGCCGGTGTTCTTCGTGCACCCCGCCGGGGGCCTCGCGTGGGGCTACCTGCAGTTCCGGCGGCACCTCGGACCCGACCAGCCCGTCTACGGGCTCCAGGCGCGGGCGTTCACCCGGTCCGAGCTGCCGGGGTCGGTCGAGGAGATGGCCGAGGACTACCTGGCGCAGATCCGCGCCGTCCGCCCGTCCGGCCCCTACCACCTCGCGGGCTGGTCGCTCGGCGGGCTCGTCGCCTACGAGATGGCCGTCCGCCTCCGGGCCGCGGGAGAGGAGGTCGGGATGCTCGCGCTCATCGACGCCTACCACGGGCAGGACCTCGAGTCCGAGCGCCGCGAGGTCCTGCCCGAGCTGCTCCAGGCCATCGGCATCGACGCCGGGATGATCGCCGCGGACGGCGCCCCCGACATGGCGCGGATCATGGCGGTGCTCGCCGAGCGCGAGGACGCCCTCGCCACCCTCGGCGAGGACGACCTCGTCAACGTCTACCGCAACTACGAGAACGGGCTCCGGCACGCCGAGGAGTACCGGCCCGGCCGGTACCGCGGCGACGTGGTGTTCTTCACCGCGCTCAGGGGGCGCACCGCCGACTCCCCCACCGGGCGGGCGAACTGGGGCCCGCTCGTCGACGGCGGCGTCGAGGAGTACCCGATCGACGTCGACCACCACCTGCTGATGGAGCCCGGCCCCGCCGCCGAGATCGGCGCCGTGCTCGCCGCAAGGCTCGACAAACTCCACAGCGAGACCGGAAAGGGATGACATGACGAACCCGTTCGAGGACCCCGACGGCACGTACCTCGTGCTCGTCAACGACGAGGGCCAGCACTCGCTGTGGCCGTCCTTCGCGGAGGTCCCCGCCGGCTGGACCGTGGCGAAGGACGAGGACACGCGCGACGCCTGCCTGCGGTACGTCGACGAGAACTGGACCGACATGCGGCCCAAGAGCCTCGTCGAGGCCATGGGTGACTAGCCCGGGAGAGCCCGTCGAAGTCCCCGCCGTCACCGAGTGGACGATGGAGATGCTCGACGCCGCCGACCTGCGCCCCGCGCCGCTGCCCGGCGCCGAGATGACGTTCACGCTGGCCCGGCGGCCCTCCGCCGAGGTCAACCGCGCCCTGTACGCGCTGGTCGGCGCCCGCGTCTGCTGGACCGACCGGTTCGGCTGGACGCACGCCGACTGGTGCGCCTGGGTGGAGCGCCCCGAGCTGGGCACGTGGATCGCGATGGCCGAGGGCACCGTCGCCGGGTTCTTCGAGATCGAGGCGCAGCCCGGCGGCGACACCGAGATCCACCTGGTCGGGCTGGGTCCCGCGTTCGTCGGCCGCGGCTGCGGCGGGTACCTGGTGGAGCAGTGCGTCCGGCGGGCGTGGCGGCGCGGCGAGCTGTGGGCGCCGGGCGCCGGCCCGGCCACGCGGGTGTGGCTGCGCACCAGCAGCCTCGACCACCCCAACGCGATGGCGAACTACCGGCGCCGGGGCTTTAAGGTGGCCGCGGAGACCGTTGCCCCCAAGCTCGTCCCCGACCCCCGGACGGCGCCGTGGCCGCTGCCGCGCGATCCGCGCGCCGTCCCCCGCCGGGGCGAGGAGGAGTTGATCACGTGAGCTGGTTCCGCTGCGCCGAGCCGCGCCCCTGGGCGTCCATGCGGCTGTTCTGCCTGCCGCACGCGGGCGGGTCGGCGGTGTTCTACCGGACCTGGGCCAAGGAGATCAGCCCCGCCGTCGAGGTCCACGCCGTGCAGTACCCGGGGCGCGCCGACCGGATGGGCGAGCCGCTCGTCACCGACCCGCACCAGCTCGCGCGGCTCGTCGCGGGCGCGATGGCGCCGCTCGTCGACCGCCCGGCCGCGCTGTTCGGGCACAGCATGGGCGCCGTCATCGCCTACGAGGCGGCGCGGCTGCTGCAGGAGCGGGGGAGCGCCCCCGTGCACCTGTTCGTGTCCGGTGCCCGCCCGCCGCACGACCGGGGGGACGACCGGGTCGCCGAGCGCGACGACGACGGGCTGGTCGCCGAGATGGTGAAGCTCGGCGGGACGGACGCCGAGGCGCTGCGCGACCCGGAGCTGCGGGAGCTCGTCCTGCCGTACGTCCGCAACGACTTCGCGCTGATCGAGGGCTACGCGCACCGGGACGGCACCCGGCTCGCCGTCCCGGTCACGGCGATCATCGGGGACGACGACCCGCACGTCACGGCGGACCAGGCCGCCGGATGGGCGGACGTCACCGACGGCCGGTTCGCCCTCAGGACGCTGCCGGGCGGCCACTTCTACCTGGCCGACCGGCAGCCCGACGTGATCGCCGAGGTCCTGCGGACCCTCGAGGTCCCCGCCGTCTAGCGCGGACCCCTTCGGAGATCGGCGCGAACAGGGGACCGGCGCGAACAGGGGACCGGCGCGCACCGGGTCGGTGCGCGCCGGACCTGTGAGGTTCGCCGGATCGGGTCCGGGATCAGTACACGCTCAGGCCGTACCGGGACAGGGGCTCGGTGACCGGCTGGAAGAACGTGGTGCCGCCCCAGGTGCAGTTGCCGCTGCCGCCCGAGGTCAGGCCCAGCGCGGTCGACCCGGAGAACAGCGACCCGCCGCTGTCGCCCGGCTCGGCGCACACGGTCGTCCGGATGAGGCCGCTGACGCTGCCCTCCGCGTAGTTGACGGTCTGGTTGAGGGCGGTGACCTGGCCGCGGTGGACGCCGGTGGTGCTGCCGCTGCGGGTGACGCTCTGGCCGACCGTCGCGTTGCCGGCCCGCGTGATGTCCTGCGTGCCGCCGCCGTACAGGTGGACGACGCCGCGGGTGTCCTGCGGGGTCGACGTGTACCGCACGACGCCGTAGTCGTTGCCGGGGAAGCTGCTGGCGTAGTTGCGGCCGAGGGTGCGCCCGCTGCCGTCCGTCCAGGTCGACCCGATGGCGGTGCAGTGCCCCGCCGTCAGGAAGTAGTAGGTGCTGCCGCTGCGGACGTTGAAGCCGAGCGAGCAGCGGCCGCCGCCCGCGTAGATGGCCTGGCCGCCGGCGGTGAACATGCGGAACTCGCCGGCGACCCGCTCGGTGCGGACGGCCGCGCCGTGCTGGGCGGCCTCGCCGCGCACCTTCTCCAGGTTCGCGCCCTTGACGGTGCTGTCCATCGTCAGCACGACCTTGTTGGACACGGGGTCGATCGCCCACGCGGTGCCGGGGACGGTCGCGTCCCGCTTCAGCTCGGCCATGACCTCCTTCAGGTCGGCGCCGCTGCGCTCGACCGTCTTCGGCTGCGCGCCCGCCGCGCGGACGGTCCGCGCGGCGGCGGCGTCGGTGACGGTGACGACGAGCTTGTCGGTGGACGAGTCGAGGTAGGCGCCCGCGCTGCGGGCGCCGAGCCGCTCGGCGAGCTGGGCGGCCACCTGGTCGGGGGCGCCCGGGGCCGCGGGTGCGGCGGCCGCCGGCGGGGCGGTGACGAGGGCGGCCGCCGCGAGGCCGGCCGCCGCGGCGGCGGTTGCGGCGGCGGCGCGGGCGCGTCCGTGACGCTTGGACATTCGTGCCTCCAGGGGGGAGCTGGCACGCCCCGATGGCGCGCCGGAGACACCGCACATGGTTGAGGAACCGGCAAAGCAGACGTAAGGCAAGAAGGTGACAAACATGTGTGAACCCGTTGGCACGTTGAGTGCGGAGCCGCAGGCGGCGGGCGGAGTGAGGGGGGCGCCGTTCGACGTGCCGTTCAATGTTCAATCGCGCGTTCGATAAGGCCCCGGCCCGCCCCCCGGACCACCGTCCGGACCGCCGCTCGGACCGCCGCCGGTCCGGGCCCGATCCGGCGCACGCTGGGCCTCCCCACCGGGCCGATCGGGGCGTACAACGGAGGGACGGGGGGCCGGACGAGCGCCGGCGGAACCCCCGCCGCCCCCGGTCCCGCGCGGAAGGCACGGGAGGGCCCATGGGCGTCGAGATCCGGGTGGAGGGGCTCAGGAAGTCGTTCGGGAGGCAGGTGATCTGGGACGACGTGTCCCTCACCGTCCCGGCGGGGGAGATCTCCGCCCTGCTCGGCCCCTCCGGAACCGGCAAGTCCGTGTTCCTCAAGAACCTCGTCGGCCTGCTGCGCCCCGACCGCGGCCACGTCTACGTCGGCGGCGGCGACGTCCCCCGCCTGCGCGAGCGCGACCTGTACCGGATGCGCCGCACGTTCGGGGTGCTGTTCCAGGACGGCGCCCTGTTCGGCTCCATGAACGTCTTCGACAACATCGCGTTCCCGCTCCGCGAGCACACGAGGAAGGGCGAGGCCGAGATCCGCAGGATCGTCCTGGAGAAGATGGACATGGTCGGCCTGTCCGGCTCGGGCGACAAGCTGCCCGGCGAGATCTCCGGCGGGATGAAGAAGCGCGCCGGCCTCGCCCGCGCGCTCGTCCTGGAACCGGAGATCATCCTCGCCGACGAGCCCGACTCGGGCCTCGACCCCGTCCGCACCGCCTACCTCAACCAGCTGTTCGTGGACGTCAACGCCGAGTTCGGGACGACCTTCCTCATCGTCACCCACGACATCGGCACCGCCCGCGTCCTCCCCGACAACCTCGGCCTGCTGTTCCGCCGCGGCCTGGTCATGTTCGGGCCGCGCGAGATGGTCCTGTCCAGCACGCACCCGGCGGTGAACCAGTTCTTCAACGCGCGCCGCGAGGGCCCCATCGGGATGGCCGAGGAGAAGGACGTCGCGGAACTGGCGGCCGAGAGCGCCCCGGTGCCGCCGCCCGCGCCGATCCCGCCGCAGCTCATGCCGAGCGACGGGCGGATCCGCCCGTCCATGCACCGCCCCGGCGAATGGCTCGCCGCGCACCGGGTGACGCCGCCGCCCGGCTCGTTCATCGACGAGAACGGGCGCGACTGGCTCACCGACTGGGACGCCCTCGTCGCCGCGCGGCAGCGCCCCCGCCCGTGACGCCGCCCGCCCGGATCGGGAGAATGGTCCGGTGACGCTCCTTCTGAACCGTTCCGACCTGGAAGGGCTGCTCGAGCCCGCCGGGTGCCTCGACGCGATCCGCCGCGGTTTCACCGCCCCGCCTGCCGAGACGGCGGCGCACCGGACGGTCGCGCCGCTGCCCGGCCCCGGCACCGCGACGGCGCTGCTGCCCGGCCTCGTCCCCGGCGTGCCCGCCTACACCGTGAAGGTCAACGCGAAGTTCCCCGGGAACCGGCCCGCGCTGCGCGGCGTCGTCTGCCTGCACGACGCGGAGACCGGCGAGCTGCTCGCCCAGCTCGACTCCGCCACCGTCACCGCGTGGCGCACCGGGCTCGCCGCCGCGCTCGGCACCCACGCGCTCGCCCGGCCCGCCGCCGACACGGTCGCCGTCGTCGGCGCGGGCGCCCAGGCGGAACTCGTCCTGCGGGGCCTCGCCGAACTGCGTCCCGTCCGCGCCCTCACCGTCTGCGACGTGGACGCCGGACGCGCCGCCGCGTTCGCCGAACGGCACGGCGAGCGGCTCGGCGCGCCCGCGTCCGTCGCGCCGAACCCGCGCGCCGCCGCCCGCGCCGCCGGGATCGTCGTCACCGCCACCTGGACGCGCCGCCCGCTCCTGCACGCCGCCGACGTCGCGCCCGGCACGCACGTCACCTCCCTCGGCGCGGACGAGCCCGGCAAGGCCGAACTCGGCCCCGACCTGCTGAAGAACGCCCGCGTCGTCGTCGACGACATCGCGTTCGCGGTCGAGACGGGCGTCCTCGCGTCCGCCGGCCTGGACGTCCAGCACGCGGCCGGGACCCTCCGCGACCTGCTGCGCGGCGAGGTCCCGGGCCGGGCGCGGGACGAGGAGGTGACCGTGTACGCGCCGGTCGGCCTGCCCTGGCAGGACCTCGCGCTGAGCTGGGCCGCGTACGAGGCCGCCCGCGCCGCCGGCGTCGGCCGCGAGTTCGACTTCCTCGCCTGACGGCCCGCCCCGCCTACAGCACGAACTCGTCGAGGACCGGCACGAGCCGCTCCTCCTCGTGGTCGAGGTGGGCGTTCACTTCGGCCACGAGGCGGTCGACGTCGGCCGCGAGCGCGGCGGGGTCGGGCGCGTCCGACGCCAGCGCGGCCCGCAGCTCCGCCAGCAGGCCCTTCAGCACCTCGTGCTCCTCGCGGAGCAGGTCGATGACCGGGGCCAGCTCGGGACGGTTCCGCTCCAGAGTCGGGAAGATCATGCGGTCCTCGCTCCCGTGGTGGAACTCGAGCCCGTGGCAGAAGGTGAGGCAGTTGACGCGGAGTTGGGCACCGATCGTCGTTCCGGACGCGGCGACCTCCCGCCGGATCGCGTCGAGCTCGCGGCGGAACTCGCCGTGGATCCGCTTGAGCCCCTGCCCCTGGGGGCCGCGCGGCGGACCCGAGTCGATGGGGGTGAGCGCGACGACCGGCAGCGTGCGGCCGGACTTCTCCTCGTACTCGGCCCATCCGGCGTCGGCCTCGACGGCGCGGGCGAACAGCCGGTCGCGTTCCTCGCCGTCCAGGACGGACGCGTCCGCCTCCTGCGTGAACGCGCCGGTCTCGATGGTGACGCGCGGGTTCGCGACGAGGTTGCGGAACCAGGCCGGGTGCCGGGGGGCGCCGCCGGCGGACGCGATGACCAGCAGCCGCTCGGGCCCGTCCGGCAGGTAGCCGAGCGGGACGGTGTGCCGGGCGCCGGACCGTGCGCCGGTCGTCGTCAGCAGGAGCAGCCGGCCGCCCTCGAACATGCCCCCGACGCGGCCGTCATTGGCGCGGAACTCCTCGATGACCTGACGGTTGAAATCCATTCTGCGGTGTCTCTCCTTTTGTTTTCGGGCAGGGGTGATCGGCCATGGGGCGAGGTGCGGCCATGGCTGGGAAAAGGGTGGGGAAAAGTGCGCCGAATCGGTTCGCGCGGCGCGAAGGGAACCGTGCGCGGAACGTCACCGAGAGGCGCGTCGGAAGGCGCGTCGGAACGCTCAGAAAGCGTTCAGGGAGCGTTCAGGGCGCACCTGCGGCGCGCACGGAGCGCACACGGAGAAGAGAAGGAGGAAGTGCGAAGGAAGGGCGGGGCACGCGCCCGCCTCGGGCTCACGCCGAGGCCGGGTGCCTCACTCGCTCATGCCCAGACAGGGCAGACCCGGCAGTCACGATCGAAAAGGTATCAGCGTCGGCCGGTCATCGCAATCGGCAATTCACAGATTCTCGCGGAGGGCGAGCGCGGCGGCCTGGGTGCGGCCGGAAACGTTCAGTTTCGCGAGGATGTTGGAGACGTGGACGCTCGCCGTCTTCGGCGAGATGAACAGCGTCTCGGCGATCTCGCGGTTGCTGCGGCCCTCGGCGACGAGCTTCAGCACCTCCCGCTCCCGCGCGGTCAGCGCGGCGAACGGGCCGCCCGCGGCCGGGCGCTCCGCGGGCGCGGCCAGCCGGGCGCGGGCGCCGAGGTCGCGGAGCGCCGCCAGCAGCGGCGCGGCGCCCAGCCGCTCGGCGGTCCCGGCGGCGCGCCGCCACTGCGCGGCGGCGGCGTCCCGGTCGCCGGCCTCGGCGAGCGCCTCGGCCAGCCGCCAGCGCGACCGCGCCACCTCGTACACGAACCCGCCGCCGTCCGTCCCGTACCGGAACAGCTCGGCGGCCCGGCGCCACAGGTCCGGGTCGAGGACGCCGTCCACGCGGCGGCGCTCGGCCTCCACGCGGGCGAGCCACGCGCGCCCCTCCACGCCGAGGGACGGGCGGTGCCGCCCGTCGGCGTCGTACTCGGCGACCGTCCGGGCCCGCTCGGCGAGCGCGTCGGCGGCCGCGGCGGCGGCCGCCGCGGCCGCCGCGTCCCCGGCGGAGCGGGCGCGGGCGGCGAGTTCGGCGTGCGCCCACAGGCCCGTCGCGGCGATTCGGATGGCGCTTGTCTCGGCGCCGTACGGGCCGGCCAGCACCGCGTCGACGTGCGCGACCGCCGTGCCGGGGTCGCCGCGCCACAGGGCGTGCTCGGCGGCCAGGCCCCGCGTGATGTAGATGAGGAAGTGGTCCTCCGGCAGGAGCGGCTCCAGCCGGCGCAGCCGCTCGTCCACGCCGGCGTCGCCCCGCGCGACCTCCAGGAACAGCGCGTAGGCGGAGACCTGCGCGTCGGCCCGCCGCGTCGCCTGGACGCCGAACCCCTCCGCCAGGCGGGCCGCCTCCGCCCAGTCGCCGGCCGTGTAGCGGATCAGGAACCGCAGGCAGCGCAGCAGCGCGCCGTACGTGCTCCAGTCGAGGCCGTTCTCGTGCGCGTACCGGGCGCCGTCGTCGGCGGCGCGGGCCGCGTCCGCCAGGTCGCCGCGGTCGAACCGGACGCCCGCGTACTGGAACATCGAGCGGAGGGCGACCAGCGGGTCCCCGCCCTTCAACGCGAGGGCGCGGGCCCCCTCGATGACCTCGTCGGCCTTCTCGTCGGCCCGCCGCTTCCAGTAGGCGCCGAGGCTGATCAGCAGGCTCGCCTCCGCGTCGACCGCGCCCGCCGCGCGGGCCACCGCCACCGCCCGCTCCGCGAACTCCGGCATCTCGCCGTCCGCGTCCCGGTACAGCAGCGTCTTCGCGTAGGTGGCCAGCGCGCGGGCGTGCTCCGTCGTGGGCGGGTCGGGAGGCAGCATCGACACCGCCTCCCGAGCGGTCGCCTGCGCCTCCTCGTCCAGGTCGAGCTCACCGAGGTAGGTGGAGAGCTGCTCGCGGATCAGCACGCCGAGCCGCAGGTCGGCCGGGTCGGCGCTCTCCAGCATGCGGCGCAGCCGCTGCACGGCGCGGCGCACCTCGCCGGCCTCCGCCGCGGCCTGCGCGGCGGCCAGCGCCAGCCGGCTCCGGTCCGTCCCGGCGGCCGCCTCCGGGTCCGCGACGGTGTCCCACAGCTCCAGCGCCCGCTCGTAGTGCTCGAACTCCTCCGCGGGCGCGCCGAGCCGCCCGGCCTCCCGCGCGGCCCGCACCGACGCGGCGAACGCGGCGGGCAGGTCGTGCGCGGCCCGGCTGTGGTGCGCCAGCTCCGCCGCCGAGCCGCCCCTCCCGTCGCCGTCCCCGGCGAGCAGCCGCGCGAAGTCGGCGTGCAGCCGGGTCCGCTCGCCCGGCAGCAGGTCGGCGTAGACGGCCTCGCGCAGCAGCGCGTGCCGGAACACGTACCCGGCGCCGTCCGGGACGAGCAGCTGGTGCGACACCACCTCGCGCAGCGCCTCGCCGGCCGGGTCCTCCGCGAGGCCCGACACCCGCCGCACCAGCTCGTCGTCCACCCGGCGGCCGGCGACCGCCGCGACCCGCACGACGCGGCGCGCGTCCGGCGACAGCCGCTCGACCCGCGACAGCAGCAGGTCGGCGAGCCCGGCGGGCAGCTCCTCCAGGTCCCCGGTGGCGTGCAGCTCGGCGGCGTAGAACGGGTTGCCCTCGGATCGCAGGTGCACGCGCTCGACGACCTCGGCGGCCACCGGCGCGGACGGCGTCCCCGACAGGGCGGCCAGGTACGCGCCGGTCTCGTCGCGCCCGAACGGCCGCACCTGGACGCCCGTCACGTTCGGCAGCCGCCGCAGCTCCGCCACCAGCGGGCGCAGCGGGTGCCGCCGGTGCAGGTCGTCCGACCGGTACGTCCCGACGAGGCAGATCCGCTCGCGCTCGAGCACCCGGCACAGGAACGTCAGCAGGTCGCGGGTGGAGCGGTCGGCCCAGTGCAGGTCTTCCAGGACGAGCAGGACGGGCCGGTCGGCGCCGAGTTCGCCGAGCAGTCCCAGCACGGCGCCGAACAGCCGCTGCCGGCCGAGGTCGGGCGCGAGCGGGTCGCCCTCGCCGGGGCCGCCGTCGCCGTCGGGCAGCAGCCGGCCCAGCACCGGGCGGGCGGCCAGCGCGTCCCGGACGGCCGCGGCCTCCGGGCCGTCGCCGCGCGAGGCCGTCCACAGGGCGTCCGCGAGCGGCAGGTACGGGACGCTCTCGCCCAGCTCGGCGCACTGCCCGACCAGGACGGCGCAGTCCCGCTCGCGGGCCGCGCGGCGCAGCGTCGAGACCAGGTGCGTCTTGCCGATCCCGGCGTCGCCGCCGACGAGGACGGCGCGGGCGCGGCCCGCCGCGGCGCCGTCGAGCGCGCCGGTCAGCTCGGCGAGCTCCGCCGCCCTGCCGATCAGCACCGAACGTCCTTCTGTTCCATCGCGTCCAGTATTCCACCGGGCGGGCGGTGGTCCGGGCGCATGCGCCGGGCCCCGGACCGGCGCGGGGTCCGGGGCCCGGACGGGCGGTGCGGCGGGCGGTCAGCGGGCGAGGGCGGGCTCGCGCTCCGCCGCCGCCGCGGGCTCCTCGAGCCGGTCGGCGGCGTCCTCGTCGCGGGGTGCCGGGACCTCCGGCACGGGCAGCACCTTGTGGTAGGCGCGCAGAGTCTCGGCGGCGATCCGCTCCCAGGAGTAGCGGGAGCGGGCGCGGTCGGCCGCGGCGATCGAGTAGCCGTGCCGGGTGGTCTCCTCCGACAGCAGGTGCCGGACGGCGCGGCCGATCTGCACCGGGCGGCCCGCCGGGACGTGCAGCCCGGTGATCTTGTCGAGCACCTCGTCGGCGTTGCCGCCGGCGGTGGTCGCCACCACCGGGACGCCGCAGGCCATGGCCTCCAGCGGCACGGCGGGCGACGGCTGGACCGGCTCCAGGCACAGCGCCAGCCGGGCGGTGCGCAGCAGCCGCGGCAGCGACTTGCGGGGCAGCCGGCCCAGGAAGATCACCCGGTCGGCGACGTGCAGTTCCTTGGCCATGAGCTTGAGCCGGTGCACGACCGGGTCGTTCTCCAGCTCCTCGCGGGCGGGGCCGCCGGCGACGGCCAGTTCGGCGTCCGGGACGTGCACGAGGGCGCGCAGCGCGGTCGGGACGTCCCCGGCCTCGAGGTCGTCGCAGACCATCACCAGCCGGGGGCGGTCGCCGTGCGGCATCGCCGGGCCGGTCTGCGCGAACTGCTCGCCGTCCACCGCGTAGGGGACGACCGTGACGGCGGGGCGCGGGACGCCCATCCGCACGATCGCGTTCGCCTCCTCGGCGTGCCCGGCGAGCACGACGGCGGCGTCCCGGCCGATGGCCTTCTCCAGCCGGTCGCGGTGCGGGTGCACCGCGCGGCCGGTGCGGCGCTCGGCGGCGGCGACGCCGTGGTAGCTGTGCGCGAAGGGGATGTCCAGCTCGCGGGCGACGGCGCAGGCGGCGAGGCCGCCGATCCAGCCGTGCGCGTGGACGATGTCGGGACGGCCGGCGCCGGACCAGCGGCGCCGGAGCCCGTCGGCGAAGTCGCGCAGGTACGCGAGCGTCTCGTCCTCGGTCAGCGGCCGGGCCGGGCCGGCGTCGAGGTGGACCAGGGCGGCGCCCGGGCCGAGCCGGACGCGGTTCTTCGCGTCCTTGTCCTGCCGGCGGGCGTAGACGGTCACGTGGTTCGGCTCTCCGTCGCCGTGCAGGGGGCGGACCAGAGAGCGGGCGAGATCCCGGACGTGGACGGACTGCAGGTGTTCGCCGTCGAGGTCGGAGGCGGACACGAGCGCGATGTTCAGCGGGCGGTGCATAACGGGACCCTCCGGGACAACACAGGGGAAGCCTGGAGGTATCTGCGTCGTAGACACCTGCTCGTAGAGATCCTTACCCCTGGCGGCGTCTCCGTCAAACCTCACGAATCGGATGGCTCCACCGGATCGCCTCCGATCAGCGCGGATACCGGCAGAATTACTCGCCCGCGTCCGCCCGTCCGACGCCCCCGGCCTCTTCGGCGCCGCCGATGCCCGCGGTGTTCCCGGCGTCCTCGATGCGCCCGGCGCCCGCGGGGACCACGGGAAGGTTGATCGTCGAGGGCCGGCCGGGTGTGTGGAAGATCTCCTGGTCGGCGGTGAGCATCTCGGTCGCGGTGCCGATCGGCGCGCCGGTGCCCGGGTTGCGCGCGACCCGCGGGTAGGCGCCGCTGGCCACCTGCACGCGGACGCGGTGCCCGGCGCGGAACCGGTGCCCCGCGGGCCACAGCTCGATCGCGACCGCCCGCACCCCGTCCGCGTCCGCGTCGGGCGCGCCGGGGACGAGCCGCCGCATGCCCTCGCACAGGTTCAGCGACTCGCCCTCCGGCGTGACGTCGCAGAGCCGCACCACGAAGTCGGTGTGCTCCCGGTTCGACCTGATGTGCAGGTCGGCGGTGACCGGGCCGATGATCTCGAGGTCCTCGTCGAGTTCCGCGGACGTGAACGTCAGCACGTCCCGCCGCCGCTCCAGCCGCCGCTGGTCGGTGGACGGGTGCGTCTCGCCGAGCAGCGTGGGCCCGCCGAGGAACGGCGTCGGGTGCTCCGGGTCGTACCGGTACCGGTCGGGCTCGGACTCGGGCGGCTCCGCGGGCGCCAGGCCGCCCTCCGGCCGCAGGTGCCAGCGCTCCTCCCGCATCCCCGGGACGGGCCAGTGCGGGAACTCGCGCCACTCGCCGGCGCCCGTCACGTACAGCCGCACCGGGTTCGGGCGCAGGCCGGACGGGTCGTCCAGCAGGTGGGCGCGGAACCACGCCACCGACTCGCCGACCGAACCGCGCATCATCCGCTGGTCGGCGTGGAACCAGGGGCCGATCGTCAGGTACGGCTCCTGCCCGGCGGCCCGCAGCGCCGCGTAGTCCTTCAGCTGCCACGGCAGGAAGATGTCGTACCAGCCGCCGGTCATGTTCACCGGCGCGGTGACCCGCGACACCGTCGGGCTGAAGTCGCGCTTGTCCCAGAACGGGGTGTCGGGGCCGTTGACCAAAAGGTCCTGGAAGAAGCGCTGCTGCTCGCCGGTGGCGATCCGGTCCAGTTCGGCGAGCGGACGGCCCGACAGCGCGGCCCGGCGGGCGCGGCGCGGCGACAGGAAGCCGGTCGTGATGCCCGACAGGGAGTTCTTCATCCGGGCGGTCATGTCCACCCAGATCAGCGCCGACTCGAGCGCGAACGTCCCGCCCACGTTGACGGCGTCCCGGAACGTGGACGCCGTGACCTGCATCGACAGCGCCTTCAGCTCCGGGCCGGCCTCGGCCGCCACCGCCCACTGCACGTAGCCGAGGTAGCTCGGGCCGTGCATCGCGAACGTTCCGCCGAACCAGGGCTGCGACGTCAGCCACGCGATGGTGGCGAGGCCGTCCTCCCGCTCGTCCAGCGCCTCGAACACGCCGCCGGACCCGAACCCGCCGCGGACGCTCTGCACCACCGCCTGGAACCTGTGCGACGCGAACGCCTGCCCGCACATCAGCCCGAACGGCCCGCGCCGCCCGTACGGGGAGCGGACGAGCACCGTCGGGGCGTCGCGCACGTCCCCGTCATCGAGGACGGGCGCGTACCGGTCGGCGAGCAACGTCACACCGTCGCCGGCGGGGACTTCCAGGTCCCGCTCGACGGTCACCTTGTGGGGGCCGTTCCGCAGTCCCAGCGCCGTGACCCCCAGCCGGCGCATCATGCCCACACCTACCACGCGATCGATCGTAAACGACACCGTTCACTGGCCGGCGGGCGCCCATTCGCCGCGATCGGGTCTCGAGCGGGCCGCGGGTTAACTACGATCGAGGCGATCCGCGTAAAGCGTACTTTGCACGCACATCACGCAAACCTCACCTGACCGGCAAAGGCCGCACGGCCGTGCCCGGAAGGAGACTGCACCCCTCATGAGTGATAGCTGGGAACGGCCGATCGCCGCCGCGATCACCCTCGCGGTGGCCGTCGTGGTGGCCGTCGGGCTGCGGCTGCTGACCGCCCGGCTGGGCAAGCGGGCCGGTGACACGCGCTGGACCTGGGACGACCTGGTCGCCAAGCTCGTGCACGACCTGGCGCTCCCGCTCACGCTCATCGCCGGGATCTGGATCGCGCTGAAGATCTGGGACGCGCCGCGCGGCACCCTCGACGTCCTCGCCCGGCTGCTGACCGCCATCGCGATCTTCTTCGTGTCGGTGGCGGCGGCGCGGCTGATCGCCGGAAGCCTCTCCTCCTACGCGATGGCCCGGCAGGGCGTCGCGGCGAACGTGACGATCTTCGCCAACATCGCCAAGGTGATCGTGATCGGCATCGGCATGCTGATCATGCTGCAGAGCCTCGGCGTCTCGATAGGACCGCTGCTCGGCGCCCTCGGCGTCGGCGGTCTCGCCGTCGCCCTGGCCCTCCAGGACACCCTCGCCAACCTCTTCGCGGGCGTGCACATCCTGGCCGCCAAGACGATCGAGCCCGGCCACTACATCCGGCTCGACACCGGCCAGGAGGGCTACGTCGTCGACATCAACTGGCGGAACACCACGATCCGGACCCTGTCCGACAACATCGAGGTGATCCCCAACCAGCGGTTCTCCGACACGATCCTCACCAACTACAGCCGTCCCGGCGAGGAGATGTCGGTCCTCGTCTACGCCAAGCTGCCCTACGAGATCGACCTCGACAAGGCCGAGAGCCTGCTCGAGGAGGTCGGGCACGAGGTGATGAAGGAAGTGCAGGGCGGCGTCGAGGGCGCGGGCATCTTCGTGCGCTTCGACGACTTCAACGACTCGTCCGTCGGCTTCCACGTCATCGTGCGCTCCACCGAGTTCGAGGACCAGTTCCGCATCAAGCACGAGTACCTCAAGCGGCTCCACCGGGAGCTGCGCCAGCGCGGCTACGCGCCGCCGTACTGGCACCACCGCGTCAGCCTCCAGGAGGCGAACGGCAACGGCAGCGGCAACGGGAACGGGAACGGCGCCGCGAAGGGCGAACCGCCCCTCTGACCGGCCCCGCGAGCCCCGCGCGCCCGGCCCGTCCGGGCGCGCGGGGCTTCCGCTTTCCCGCCCTACTCGACGAACCGGACGTGCGGGTACCGGGGCGACGGCCGGTCCAGGACCGGGCGCGTCCGACCCTGCAGCGACCGGTCGAAGAACGCGGTCACGTACGCCCGCAGGGACGCCGTCATCCGCTCCGGATCGACCGTCCCGATGAGCTGCTCCCGCGCCTCCGCGGGGATGTCGCCGCGCACGTCCACCTGCGGCAGGATCGACTGCACCGCGGTGAACGAGTAGTGGCCCGCCGCCGGGACGTTCAGGTCCCGCTTCCAGCCGGTCGAGTTCCGCCAGAACGCCCCCCACGACGGGTTCGTCAGGTGCGTCTGCGGCTTCCCGGCGATCGACCCGCCCATCAGCAGGAACGGGCGGTCGAGCCCCTCGGCCGCGACGGGCATGAGCGTCCCGTCCTCGTACTGCAGGGTCCCGTCCAGGTCGATCCCGGCGTCCACCCGCCGGTCCGTCCGCATCGCCTCGGCCGCCTGGATGCCGCCCGCCGAGTGCCCGACCATGCCGATGTCCGACAGGTCCAGCGTCCGCGCGAGCCCGGCCGGGAGCGCCCGCCCGCCGGCGTCCGGGTTGCCGCCCCGCCGCAGCTCGGCGAGGGCGTCCAGGACCAGCCGGGTGTCCCGCGCCCGCGCGTCCATCGCCGTCTTGAGCCGGTCGGGGGTGCGCTCGGGCAGCCGCCCGGCGTCCACCCGCCCGCCGGGGAACTCCACCGGCGCCTCGCCGCTGTGGTCCATCGTGACCACGACGTACCCGCGGCTGACGAGCTCCTCGGCGAGCGGCGTGCCGAGCGTGCGCGGCACCCCGAACCCGGGGGAGTACAGCACGACGGGCCGTGCCCGGCGCGCGTCGGCCGGGGCGGATTTCGCCGCGTGCGTCCGGGCGCCCGCCCAGTCGACGGTCCCGGCCTTGAAGACGCCCAGCGCGTCGACGTCCGTGAACAGCCGCGCGACGCCCGGACGCAGGAACGGCGCGACCGGACGGTCCCCGTGCGCGCCCTTCGCCGCCGGGTACCAGACGCTGATCATCAGTTCGCGGTCGCGGTCGGGCGTCCACGGGTCGGGGCGCCCCGCGTCGACCAGGTGCAGCTCGGTCGTCCCGACGGCCCGCGGCCCGGTCGGCGGCGGCAGCGTGAACGTCGCGGGCGCGGCGGTCTCCGCCGCGCCCGCCTTCTCCGCGGCGACGGGACCCGCGGCCGAGAGGCCGCACCCGGCGAGGACGAAGGGGGTCAGGGCCGCCGCGACGAGCGGACGGCCGGACATACGTGTTCGCATGCCCTCCACGCTCGCGTCCGGCGCCCGCCGGCCGCCATGAACGAACGGCCCGCGTGCCCCCTTCCGTTGGTCAGGAACCGGACGGCGGGGCCTGCTCGAACCAGGCGAGGAACTCGGTGTGGCCGAACATCTGCGCGGTGTCGACGGCGGACGGCGTCCCCGCGCGGGGGTCGGCGCCCGCGTCCAGCAGCGCGCGCACCACGTCCGGCTCCTTCTTGAACACCGCGCCGGCGAGGGGACGCTGCCCCCGGTCGTTCGGCCGCTCGGGGTCGGCGCCGCGCGCGGCCAGCGCGCGCACCGCGTCGGCGTGCCCGTGGTAGGCGGCCAGCATCAGCAGCGTGTCGCCCTTGTCGTTCGCCAGGTTCGCGGGCACCCCCGCGTCGATGTAGGCGACGAGCCGCTCGGTGTCGCCCGTGCGCGCCGCCTCGAACAGACGGGACGCGAACTCCTCCAGTTCGGGATCGGCCTCGCTCATGTCCGTGACCCCACTTCCCGCGACGAGCAGCCCGCCGAGGCTGCCCTCCCCGTAGCTGAGCCGCTTCTCCAGGGCGACGAGCGCCCCGTCCTCGGCGTGCGTGCCGAACCTGACGTCGTCGGCCAGCGACCGCATGATCATGAGGCCGCGGCCGTGCTCGGCGCCCGGGTCCGGCTCCGGCACCCGCTCGGCGTCGAACCCCCGGCCCGCGTCGATGACCTTGATCAGGCACCGCCGGTCCTGGATGGTGGCCCGCACGGTGTAGTCGGCGCCGTTCTCGGCGTGCTCGATCACGTTCGTGCACGCCTCGCTCAGCATCATCTCGATGTCCCCGCAGATCTGCTGCTCGACGCCGAGCGTCTGCAGCGCCGCGTCCAGGATCCTCCGGGTCGCCGGGACGCTCGCCGCGTCCCTCGGCAGCAGGAGGTCCAGGCTGATCTCCACGTCGTCTCCGTGCTCGTCCGTCTCGGCCCTCCACGAAAAGGTGCCCGAGCGGGCGGGATCAAACATCCTTTCGGTCGGGCCAGGCGCCGCGCCGCACGGTGTCCAGGACGAGCGCCGCGATGTTCCAGGCGTCGTCCGCCCCGCTGTGGTGGCGGCCCTCCAGCGGCAGGCCGGCGTGCCGCAGCGCGCCCGCCATGCCCATCCGGCGCAGCCCGTGCGACGCCGCGTACACGGCCTTCGCGTTGACGTGCCGCCGCCCGAACGGGTACCGGACGCCCCCGTCGCCCCCGCCGCACTGCCGCTCGAACTGCTTGCGGTCGTAGTCGCCCCAGCTCGCCCACGTCCGCGTGTGCGACCGGTGCTCCCGCTCCAGCAGCGCGCACGCCTCCCGGAACGGGACGCCCCCGTTCACCTCGTCCTGCGTGAGCCCGGTCAGCTCGGTGCAGAACGCGCTGACCTCCGACCGTTCCGGACGCACCAGGACGCGGTGCCGCGCGACCCGCTCGCGCTCCTCGAGGTCGACGACGCAGAGCCCGATCTCGATGATCTCGTTCGCCTGCCCCGGCGGGACGGGCCCGTCCCAGCACGTCGCCTCGAGATCGACGACGTTGAGGAAGCGGCCGGTCTTCTCGTCCATGGCGGCGGACGATACCGGGGCCGCCGCCGGTTCACGAAGGGTTTTCCGCCGCCCGGCCGTCCCCGGGCGGCGGGGCGTAGGAGCCGGCGTACTCCTGTCCCGACAGGTCGCGGATCGCCGCCATGATCTCGTCGGTGACCTCGCGGGCGGCGCGGCCGCGCGGCGTCCCCGCGTCCCGGCCGGCGAACCGCAGCGGCGCGCCGAACCGCAGCGCGATCCGGCCCGGGCGCGGGACGGCCCGGCCGCGCGGCTGCACCCGGTCCGTGCCCTCGATCGCGACCGGGACGACCGGCGCGCCCGTCCGCAGCGCGAGCCGCGCCACGCCCGTCCGGCCCCGGTAGAGCCGGCCGTCGGGGGAGCGGGTGCCCTCCGGGTGGATCGCGAACACCCCGCCGCGCTCCAGCACGCGCGCCGACGCGTCGAGGGCGGCCAGGGCGGCGCGGCCGCCGGAACGGTCCACCGCGATCGCGCCGAGGCCGCGGAAGAACGCGGCCGTCGCGCGGCCGCGCGGGCCCGCCGCGGTGAAGTACTCCTGCTTGCCGAGGAAGTGGACCCGCCGCGGCACCATCAGCGGCAGGACGAACGAGTCGAGGACCGCGAGGTGGTTCGCCGCCAGGATGACCGGCCCCCGCCGGGGGACGTGCCCGAGCCCCCGCACCCGCGGCAGGAACGCGACCCGCATCGCGGGGCCGAGCAGGAGGTGCTTCGTGACGGGATAGATCAGGCGTTCGGGGTCCATGCCGGAGGAATCTATGGGCGCCGCCCGCCCGCGCGCGGTGGGGCCCCGATACAAGACGGCACCGCCGGATCTTGTCGGAACCCCTCATTGCGCGGCCCCGGCCGGCAGCCGGGGCCGGGGCGGGTCAGCCGCTGCTCGCGGCGGCGTACTCCGCCTGGAGGACCTTGCGGACGGCGCGCGGCGCGGGACCCGACCGGGCGGTCAGCTCCTCGATCCGGCGCTTGTGCCGCCGCCGGTCGCGGGCGGGCAGCACCGACTTCAGCTCGCAGGCCGCCGCCAGCGCGACCGCCGCCGCGTCGTAGCTGTTGACGTGCGCGACCGGCCGGCCGCGCAGCGCCGAGGACGCCCCGCCCCACAGCGCCTTCACGACCCGCGGGTCCTTCACGGTGACGTCCTCGACGGCGAACACGCCGAGCACCCGCCGCCGCCGCACCCGGACCAGCCCGTCCGCCACGAGCTCGTCGCGCACCGGCGCGACGAGCGCCTTGGCGTCCTTGCGGACCCAGTGCTGCCAGGAGCGGGGCCGGGGCGCCTCGGCGATCTGCGCCACGAGCCCGTAGGGGTCGGTGCCGGGGGTGCCCGGCCGCGGCCGGGCCTTCTCGTCCTCGCCGAGCCGCCCGTCCAGGTACAGCTCGGTCAGCGCGGCGGCCCGCAGCAGGTAGCCCAGGTGGCGGCCGCTCTTGGTCATCTTCTTCTTGCGCAGGTCGTAGGCCAGCAGGAACATCCGCGCCGGCAGCGACTCGGGAATCCGCACCACCATGGTCAGTCCTCGCTCCCGCCGGGCGGCGGGTCCTTCGGGGGTTCCGTGTCCGTCTCTCGTCGGGTCGTGTCCGTGTCGCCGGCATCCTCCTGGGCGTCCGGGCCGTCCGCGGCGCCGGTCTTGCGGGGACGGCCCCGCTTGCGCATCCGGCCCACCGAGCCGGGCAGCCGCCCCGCGTCGGCGAGGGCCCTGCGCAGCAGGAACTCGATCTGCGCGTTCGTGCTGCGCAGCTCGTCCCCGGCCCACCGGGCCAGCGCGTCGTGGACGGCCGGATCGAGCCGCAGGAGGATCTTCTTGCGCTCGGAGGTCAAGGCCGATCATCGCCCGCCGTCGGTTCGCTCACTGGTACAGGCTGCCGGTGTTCAGGACGGGCTGGGCGTCGCGGTCGCCGCACAGGACCACCAGCAGGTTGCTGACCATGGTGGCCTTGCGCTCCTCGTCGAGCTCGACGACGTCGTCCTCGACCAGGCGGTCCAGTGCGAGCTGCACCATGCCGACGGCGCCCTCCACGATCCGCTGCCGGGCCGCGACGACCGCGCCCGCCTGCTGGCGGCGCAGCATCGCCTGCGCGATCTCCGGCGCGTACGCCAGCCCGGTGATCCGCGACTCGATGATGTCGACGCCCGCGGACGCGACCCGCTGCGTCACCTCGGCCGACAGCTGCGCGGTGATCTCGTCGGCGTTGTCGCGCAGCGAGGTCTGCTCGTGGCTGTCGTAGGGGTAGCTGCCGGCGATGTGCCGGACGGCCGCCTCGGTCTGGAACGCGACGAACTCGACGAAGTCGTCCACCTCGAACACCGCGCGGGCGGTGTCGCGGACCTGCCAGACGACGACCGCGGAGATCTCGATCGGGTTCCCGTCCAGGTCGTTGACCTTGGCGAGCCCCGTCTCGTGGTTGCGGATCCGGGTGGAGATCTTCTGCCGCTCGCTGATCGGGTTGACCCACCGCAGGCCGTCCGTCCGGACGGTCCCGGCGTAGCGGCCGAGCACCTGCAGCACCCGCGCCTCGCCCGGCGCGACCGCGGTCAGCCCGACCGCCGCGACCAGCCCGGCGATGACGAGCACCGAGCCGGTCGCGATGCCGGCGGTGAGGGCGGCGGCGCCGCCGGCGAGCACGCCGAGCACCACGGCCAGCGCGCCCGCCAGGATCAGCACCACCGCCAGCGCCAGCATCCCCCAGCCGTTCATGTCGCTCGCCGGGCGTTCCGAGATCTTCGGAGCCGGCATCTCGACCTTCGCCGTGGTGTCCATGGGGCCTCCCTCTGTCCTGTTATCGCCAATCTAGCAAAGTGATATCACTTTTCCAAACGGGCGCGGACGGAGGGAACGCGGACGTCACCGCGCGGCGACGGGCTCCGGGTCCGGCAGCTCCTCGATCACCTTCGGCACGCGGCGCAGCGTGACCAGGGAGAGCACCGCCACCGCGGCCGCCAGCACCGCCGCGCACAGCAGGGCGGTGTGCATGCCGGAGACGAACGCCTCCCGCGCCGTCGCGAGGACCTCCGCGCCCGCCCGCCCGGGCAGGGCCGCGGCCGCCTCCACCGCGCCGGCGAGCGAGTCGCGCGCCGCCGCGGCCGCGGGCGCCGGCGTCCCGGCCGGCAGCTCCAGGTCGTTCCGGTACACCGCCGTCAGGACGCTGCCGAGCACCGCCATCCCCAGCGCCCCGCCCAGCTCGATCGCCGTCTCCGAGATCGCCGACGCGGCGCCCGACCGCTCCTTCGGCACCGACGCCAGCACCGTGTCGCCGGTGACCGTCATCGCCATCCCCATGCCGAGCCCCGCCAGCAGCATCGCCGGGAGCATCAGCGGGTAGCCGGTGTCCAGCCCGATCGTCAGGAACAGCGCGTACCCGCCCGCCGAGACGACCAGGCCGAGCGCCACCACCCGGGCGCGGCCGAGCAGCGTGATCAGCGGCGGGGCCAGCGCGGCGCCGCCGAGCATCGCGCCCGCCGCGCCCGGCAGCCCCGCCAGGCCCGCCTTGAGCGGGGCCCAGCCCAGCGCGAGCTGGAAGAACATCGAGAAGATCAGCGACTGCGCGACCAGCGCGAACATCGCGAACATGTTGGTGACGACGGCTCCGGAGAACGCCGCCCGGCGGAACAGCCGGACGTCGATGAGCGGCTCGGCGGCCCGCGTCTGCCGGACCGCGAACGCCGCGAGCGCGAGCGCCCCGACCAGCGCCGCCGCCCACACCCGCGGCTCGTCCGCGCCGTGCGCCGCCGCCTCCTTCACCGCGTACACGACGCCGAGGACCCCGGCGACCGACAGCGGCACCCCGGGCAGGTCCGGCCACCCGGTGAGCCGGTTGCGCGACTCGGGCAGGACGAGCGCGCCCGCGACCAGCGCGACGATCATGATCGGCACGTTGATGAGGAACACCGAGCCCCACCAGAACCGCTCCAGCAGCGCGCCGCCGAGCACCGGGCCGAGCCCGACCGCGAACGCGCCGAGACCGAAGAAGCCCCCGACCGCCGCCGTCCGCTCCTTCGGATCGGTGAACACCCGCCGGATCAGCGACAGCGCGGACGGCATCAGCGTCGCCCCCGCGACGCCCAGCAGCGCCCGCGCCGCGATCAGCGCCTCGGCGGACGGCGCGTACGCCGTCACCGCCGACGCGGCGGCGAACACCGCTGTCCCGATCAGCAGCAGCCGGCGGTGCCCGATGCGGTCGCCGACCGCGCCCATGGTGATGAGGAGCCCCGCGAGCGCGAACCCGTAGGCGTCCGCGATCCACAGGATCTGCGTCGCCGACGGACCGAGGTCGGCCGACAGGTGCGGGATGGCCTGGTTGAGGGCGGTCAGGTCGAGGGCGGGCACCAGCGCCACCAGCGCCCCGACCGCGAATGTGGCCCGCTTGCGGGCCGGACTGTACGACATGCGGACGAGCGTCGCCGGGCGCGCTGACCGTCCGCGCACCGTCCGCGCACCGCCGCCCCGCCGGGCGGTCAGCGGCGCGGCAGCGCCGCCAGGGCGTCCGCGTGCGACAGGGCGGCGCCGCTCGCGTACCGCTCCTCGAACCGCGCGTCGCCGAGCAGCGCCCGGGCGGACGCCTCGACGCGCTCGGCGTCGTGGTCGCCCGGGATCTGCACGCCCCGCAGCGCCCGCGCCACGCCGAGCAGCACCGCCGCGCGCTCCCCGTCGCCGCCCGCCAGCGCGAGACCGGCCAGCCCCACCGCCACGCTCGCCCGGTAGCCAAAGATCGGATGGTCGTGCGCCATGGCCAGGGCCTCGCCGAACAGCGCGCGGGCCCGCCGCACGTCGCCGTCGTCCAGCGCCACCCAGCCGAGCCCCACCAGCGTGGCGCCCCGGACGGCGGCGACGACGAACCGGTCCGACGCGTAGCCCGTCCGCGCCGTCTCGTACAGGCGCCGCGCCTCCGCCTGGTCCCCGCGCAGCCGCGCGATCTCGGCGAGCCCGTGCACCGCGGCGGCCACCTTGTCCGGCGTCCCGGCCCGCCGGGCGAGCTCCGCGGCGCGCTCGAAGTCGGACCGGGCGCCGTCCAGGTCCCCGCCGTGGATGCGCACCTCGCCGCGGCGGCACAGCAGGTCGGCGCCGTCCTCCAGCGCGCCCAGCTCGCCGACCAGCTCCAGCGCCTCACCGAGCAGCGCCAGCGCCGCGGCCCGGTCGCCGCGCCAGTCGGCGAGCTGCGCGAACGGGTCGAGGCAGTTCGCCATCCCCCACCGGTCGCCGATGGCGCGGAACCGCGCCAGCGCCGCCGCGCACCTTCGCTCCGCCCGCTCCCGGTCGCCGGAGAACTGGTCGAGGAACCCGTCGCTCATGTCCAGCAGCGCCAGCGTCCACGGATCGTCGCCGATCTGCTCGATGAGCACGGACTCCTGCGTCCGCTCCGGCCCCGCCGTCATCGCCCACAGCACGGTCGTCGCCGGGAACGCCAGCAGCCGCCGGACGCCCGCCAGCGTCCGCTCCGCGCGGTCCAGCCACGCGAGGACCGCCGGGCCCGTGCCGCCCGCCGACACCACGTTGCACACGCACAGCACGTACTCCTCCTCCAGTCCCGGAGGAGGCTCGCCGCCGATCTTCTCGAGCAGCGCGGCCGCGAGCGGCGCCCCCTCGACGCGGCCCCGCAGCCACCAGTACCAGGACAGCGCCGCGATCAGCCGCAGCGCGCGGGCGGTCTCGCCCGACCCGACGCACCGGCGCAGCGCCGCGTGCAGGTTCGCGTGGTCCGCGGCCAGCCGGTCCAGCCACGCGAGCTGCTCGGCGCCCCGCAGGTGCGGGTCGGCGCGCAGCGCCAGGTCCAGGAAGTACGCGGCGTGCGCCCGCCGGAACCGCTCGTCCTCGCCGGCGTCCGCGAGCCGCTCCGCGCAGAACGCCCGGACGGTGTCGAGCATCCGGTAGCGGTCGCCGCCCCCGTGCGGTTCCAGCTGCACCAGCGACTTGTCCACCAGCTCCGCCAGCACCTCGTCGGCGTACTCGAACCCGCAGACCTCCGAGACGGCCTCCACCGTGAACCCGCCGGTGAACACGGTCAGGCGGCGCGCGAGCGTCTGCTCGTCCGCGCCGAGCAGGTCCCAGCTCCACCCGACGACCGCGCGCAGCGTCTGGTGGCGCGGCGCGGCCGTCCGGTCGCCGCGCGACAGCAGCCGGAACCGGTCGCCCAGCCGCGCCGCGACCTCGCCGACCGGCAGCGACCGCAGCCGCGCCGCCGCCAGCTCGATCGCCAGCGGCAGCCCGTCCAGCGCCGTGCAGATCCGCAGGACGTCCGCCGCGTTCGCCGCGTCGACCGCGAAGCCGGGCCGGACGGCCGCCGCCCGATCGGCGAACAGCCGCACCGCCGGGTACCCGGTGAGCTCCCCGGCCGGCGTCCCGGGAGGCGGCAGCGCCAGCGGCGGCAGCGGCCACACCGCCTCCCCGGTGACGCCGAGGACCTCCCGGGACGTGGCCAGCACCCGCAGCGCCGGGCACGCGCCGAGCAGCCGCCGCGCCAGCCCCGCCGCCTCCGCGACGACGTGCTCGCAGTTGTCGAGGACGAGCAGCATGCCCGGCGCCTGCCGCACCGCGCTCTCCCGCAGCCCCAGCGCGGCGAGCAGCGCCCGGCCCGCGTCGCCCCGGCCGACCGGCGCCAGGTCGACGAAGCAGACCTCGCCGTCCTCGCGGGCCGCCGCCTCCACCGCCAGCCGCGTCTTGCCCGCCCCGCCCGGTCCGAGCAGCGTCACGAGGCGCCCGGCGGCGAGCATCCCGCCGACGTGCCGGACCGCGTCCTCCCGGCCGACGAAGCTGGTGAGCTGCGCGGGCGGCGAGACCGCGCGCGGGGCGTCCGCCGGGGCGCGCTCCGGTCCGCCGCGCAGGACGTCCAGGTGCGCCGCGGCCAGCTCGCGGGACGGGTCGGCGCCCAGCTCGTCCGCCAGCAGCCGGCGGCCCTCCTCGAACACCGCGAGCGCCTCGGCCCGCCGCCCGGCGGCGTGCAGCGCCCGCATCAGCAGCGCGCGCGCCCGCTCGCGCAGCGGGCGCTCGTCCACCAGCGCCCGCAGCTCCGCGAGCACCGCGCCCGGCTCGGCGCCGGACGCGAGCACCGCCGCGCCGCGCTCCTCGACGGCCGCCGCGCGCTCGTCCTCCAGCCGCACCGCGCGGGCGGCGGCGAACGGCGCGTCCACCCCGGCCAGCGCGGGCCCGCGCCACAGGTCGAGCGCCTCCCGCAGCAGCCCCGCCGCCCGCGCGTGCTCGCCGCGCCCCGCCGCCGCGCGCCCCTCCCGCGCCAGCCGCGCGAACCGGTGGGCGTCCACGGCGCCGGGCTCGACCGCCAGCCGGTACCCGGCCGGCCCGCCCTCGACGAGCGCGGCGTCGCCGAGGCCGCGGCGCAACCGCGACACCTGCGACTGCAGCGCGTTGGCGGCGCCGCGCGGCGGGTCCGCCCCGTACAGGCCGTCGATGAGCCGCTCGGCGGGCACCACGCGCCCGGCGTCCAGCGCGAGCATCGCCAGCAGCGCCCGCACCCGCGGCCCCCCGACCGCCACGGCCCCACCCGCACCGGTCCCGCCCGCGGCGAGCTCGTTCGGGGGTGCTCCGGCGGGGGCGCGTTGCGCCGTGTCCCGTCGGACCTCGACCTCCCCGAGCACCCCGAACCGCATGCGCCCGATTCTTCCGCATCCCGGACGCACGCCGCACAAGCGGGCGAACCGGCGGGGCAGAATAGCCGTTCGCATTGCACCGGGGGCGCGATTGCGCATTTCTCCGCCCGCGTTTCCCGTGGAACGCTCCGACGCGCCCCGCCGGGGCATCCGGGCGACGACCAAGACGTCACCCGGACATTTCTGGCAAGCCTGAGCGTCACCGATGGTTCGCCCGGGATCGCCTTGACGCGGCGCGGTGCGTCACGCTTTGCTTGCGAAGTCCAAAATCCCCCCAGCGTGAATCTCGAGGCCGAATGTCGCACGCGACACCGGACGGGAACACGGCCATTTTCCGGGCCGCGCATTCGTCCCGTCCGCATTGCGGTTATCGGACGCCCGAATGGAGTCCGCCCGTCCCGCCGGAGTGACCCCCCTCCGCCCGGCGGGACGCGCCGCGCGCCGCGTCACCTCGTCCGTCACGAAAGCCGATGATGAACACAACCCCGCTCCCGTCCGCTCCGGGGCCCGCGGCGCTGCTGCCCGCCGCCGGCGCGGCCGTGCTCGCCGTCGCGGCGCCCCTGCTGCCCGGGGGCGGCACGGGACCGCTGCACCGGGGGCTGGCCGTCCTGCTCGCCGTCGCCGCCCTCGCCGCCGCGGCCGCCGCGTGGCGGCTGCACGCCCGCTGCCGCGCCGCGTGCGCGGCGGCCGCCCGGGACGCCGCCGCGCACGCCGCCGAACTGCGCGGCCGCGACGACGAGCTGCGGCGCCGCGACCGGGCCGAGACCGACCGGGAACGGGCCCGGCACGCCCAGGTCGCGGGCGTCGCCGCGCAGCGCGACGCCCTCGCCGCGATGGCCGACCACCTGCTGACCGCGCAGCTGCCCGCCGCGCTGCGCGGCGAGCCCGTCCCGCCGCCGCTCGCCGGCGACCCCGGCGCCGGCTCCGGCGGCGCCGCGCTCGCCGCCGCCCGGGACGCCGCCCTCGAAGCCGTCGCCGAACTGCGCGCCGAGGCCCGCGGCCGGCTCGAGTCCCAGCAGCTCGCGACCGTCGCGCTCGCCCGGCGCGTCCAGTCCGCCATGCACCGCGTCCAGGCCGAGGCCGCCGTCACCGCCGAACGGCACAGCGACCACGCCGACGTGTACCTCGCCTGCCAGGCCATCGACCACCTCGCCGCGCAGTCCGCCCGCCTCGCGCAGGGCCTCGCCGTCGCCGCCGGGACGTGGGAGGGCCAGCAGTGGGACACCCCGATGCGGCTCGCCGAGGTCGTGCAGTCCGCCGCCGCCCGCATCGAGGACTTCCAGCGCGTCCGCATCGAGGGCGACCCCGACCTCGCGGTCGGGCCCGTCGTGCTCGAGGCCGTCATCCACGTCCTCGCCGAACTGCTCGCCAACGCCACCGAGTCGTCGCCGACCGCCGCGCCCGTCACCGTCCGCGTCACCGCCGCCGCGCAGGGCGCCGTGTTCCGCGTCGACGACCACGGCGCCGGCCTCGAGGAGCCCCGCCTCACCCTCGCCCGCGAACTGCTGGACGGCTCCCGCGAGGTCACCCTCGCCGAGATGGGCGAGGTGCCGCGCCTCGGCTTCGCCGTCATCGCCCGCTACGTGCGGAGGCACGGCTTCAAGGTCAGCCTCGGGGAGTCGCCCTACGGCGGCTTGCAGGCCGTCGTCCTCGTCCCCGACGCCATGGACGCCCCGGCGCCGCGGCCCGAGCCGCCCGCCGCGCCGGACCCGGCGGGGGACGGCGGCCCCGCCGGCCCCGGCGACGCCCTCCCGCAGCGCGTCGCCCGCCGCGGCCGCCACCGCGCCGCCCTCCGCCCGGTGCCGCCGCCCGGCCCGCCGCCGGTCGCGCCGCCGCCGGAGACGCCCGAGGAGGCCGGGGCGCTGATGGACGCCCTCATCCCGTACGCCCCCGCGCCCGGCGCACCCGCGCCGAACACCCCCGCGCCGGACGCGCCCGCCCCGCCCCCCGGGGCACCACCGAACCGACGACAGGAGGACCGATGACGGCTGACCAGGACTGGGTGGTGGCGCGGCTCGCCCGCGTCCAGGGCGTCCGGCACGCCATCGTGTGCACCGTGGACGGCCTGCTCAAGGCGCGCTCCGCCGACACCGGACGGGACGAGGCCGACCGGCTCGCCGCACGGTGCAGCGGGCTGCTGTCCCTCGCCCGCGACCAGGCCGGGGAGTTCGGCACCGGCGCCAAGGCCCTGCACCAGCTCATGGTCGGGCACGAGGGCGGCTACCTGTTCGTCCGCAGCGCCGCCGCCCGCTCGTGCCTCGCCGTCGTCACCGGCCCGGTGATCAACGCGGCGCTGGTCGCGCAGGAGATGCAGGCGACCGTGCTGAAGCTCGGCGAGCAGCTCGCCACGCCCGCGCGGGGGAGCGGCTGACTTGTCCGGCCCCGGCGAGTACCGCGACACGCCGCTGCGGGCCTACGTGGTCACCGGCGGCCGCGCCGCCGGCCCGGGGGCCCGGGTGGGGGTCGACACGCTGCTGAAGGCGGTCCCGCCGCCCGCCGGGGCCGCCGAACCGCTCCCGGCGGACGCCCCGCCGCAGCTCCGCGCGCTGCTGCGGCTCTGCGCCGGCGGCGTCCTGTCGGTGGCCGAGGCCGCCGCGCACCTGGAGCTGCCGGTCAGCGCCGTCCGGGTGCTGGTCGGCGACCTCGTCGCGGCCGGCCGCCTGGAGACCCTCGCCGGCGGCCACACCGAACCCGGAATCGACCTGCTGAAGGAGGTGCTCGATGGGCTCCGCGCCCTCTGACGCTCCCTCTGATCCGCCCGCCCCGCCCGCCGCGCCCGGTCCGCCGGGGCCGTACGTCGCCGACACCGTCGCCCGGACGGCCAAGATCCTCGTCGTCGGCGACTTCGGCGTCGGCAAGACGTCGTTCATCGGCTCGGTCAGCGAGATCCGCCCGCTGCGCACCGAAGAGCCCATCACCGAGGCCAGCACCGGCGTGGACGACCTCGCGCGGCTCCCCGGCAAGACGTCCACGACCGTCGCGATGGACTTCGGGCGCATCACCCTGAACCCGTCTCTCGCCCTCTACCTGTTCGGGACGCCCGGCCAGCGCCGCTTCTGGGACATGTGGGCCGGGCTCGCCGAGGGCGCCGTCGGGGTCCTGGTGATCGTCGACTCGCGGCGGCTCGCCGGCGGCTTCGACGTCCTCGACCAGGTGGAGACGCACGTCGCCGCGCCGTTCGCGGTCGCCGTCAACCACTTCCCCGACACCCCGCCGCACCCCCACGACCGGCTCCGCGGCGCCCTCGACCTGCTGCCGCACACCCCGATCGTCGACTGCAACGCCCTCGACCGCGACTCGTCCGTCGCGGCCCTCGTCGCGCTCGCCGAGCACGCCCTCACCGTCCGGGAGCCCGCCCCGTGAACCCCCTGCCGCTGGCGGCCACCACCACCTGCCCCGACACGGGGCCGGTGTTCGACCGGCTCTGGCGCGACCACGGCCCCGTCGCCCCGGTCGAGCTCGAACCGGGCGTGCACGCCTGGCTCGTGATGGGCTACGAGGAGCTGAAGACGGTCACCGGGTCGCCGCGGCTGTACTCGCGGGACGGCCGCGACTGGCGCGCCTTCCGGGACGGCGCCGTCCGGCCCGACTCGCCCCTCGGCCCGATGATGTTCTTCCGCGACAACGTCACCGGCCACGACGGCGAGGAGCACCGCCGGCTGCGCCGCCCCGTCGAGGACGCGATCGCCGCCGTCGACCACCGCCGGCTGCGCCGCACCGTCGAGTACCTGTGCCGCGGCCTCATCGGCGCGTTCGCCGACCGCGGCTCCGCTGACCTCGTCGCCGAGTACGCCGCGACCGTCCCGCTGCTGGCCCTCGGCGGCCTCATCGGCTTCGACCCCCGGCAGAGCCGCGAGCTGCGGGACGCCGTGCGGGCCCTCTCCGGCGGCTCCGGGGAGGACGCCCGGGACGGCGACCGCCGCCTGGAGGCCCTGCTCGGCGGGCTCCTCGCCGCCCGCCGCGCGCGGCCCGCCGACGACGTCGCGTCGCTGCTCCTCGCGCACCCCGGCCTGCGCGGCGAAGCCGAGGCGCTGCGGTCGGTCGCCGTCCTCGTGTCCGCCGGGAACCACACGACGATGAGCTGGATCGCGCAGACGCTCCGGCTCATGCTGACCGACCCCCGGTTCGCCGGACGGGTCCGCGGCGGGCGGCTCGGCATCGACGACGCCCTCGACGAGGTCCTCGCCGTCGCGCCCCCGATGATCAACATGCCGGCCCGGTTCGCGCTGCGCGACACCGAGCTGGGCGGCCGCGCCATCGCCCGCGGCGACGCCCTCGTCCTCGGCCTCGCCGCCGTCGCGCACGACGTCCGCGCGCACGCCGGGGCCCGGTTCTGGCAGCGCGGCAACCGCGCGCACTTCGCCTGGAGCGCCGGCCCGCACGCGTGCCCCGCCCGCGACCCGGCCCGCACCATCGCCCGTACGGCCGTCGCGACCGTCCTGCACGCGCTGCGCGGCGTCCGGCTCGCCATCGACCCGGCCGACCTCGAGTACGAGCCGTCCCCGTGGACGCGCTGCCCGGTCCGGCTCCCGGTCACCTTCACCCACGCCGACCCGGGGGGACCTCCGGGCAGGCATCCGGTCGCCGGGCCCGACCCCGCCGGCCGCCCTCAGGGAACGCCGGACGGCTCCGACGGCTCGGACGGCTCGGACGGCTCCGACGGCTCGGACGGCTCGGACGGCTCCGACGGCTCGGACGGCTCGGACGGCTCGGACGGCTCGGACGGCTCGGCGGACGCGCGCCGGGCGGCGACCCGGGACGGGTCGGGCCAGCGGACGTCGTAGGCCCAGCCGGCCTGCTCGAACAGCCGGATCAGCCGGGCGCTCGGGTCGAGATGCCCCTTGAGCACCCCGTGCCGGGCGCTCGTCGGGTCGGCGTGGTGCCAGTTGTGCCAGCCCTCGCCGAGCGTCAGGTACGCGACCAGCGGCAGGTTCGTCGACCGGTCGCGGGTGCGGAAGTCGCGGTCGCCGAAGGCGTGCGCGAGCGAGTTCACCGACCAGGTCACGTGGTGGACGACCGCGTACCGCACCAGGCCGCCCCAGAACAGCGCCGTCCACATGCCCGCCCACGACCACGACCACAGGCCCCCGGCCGCGGCGGGGAGCAGGAAGGACAGGGCGACCACCGCGGGGTAGGCGGCGTCCAGCCGGCGGACGTCGGGGTCGGCGAGCAGGTCGGGCGCCCAGTGCCGCCGGTCGGACCTGCGGCGCGCGGTGAAGAACCAGCCGGCCTGCGCGTGCAGCAGCCCCCGCGCGAGGCCGCGGGCCGTCTCGCCGTAGGCCCACGGCGAGTGCGGGTCGCCGGGCCGGTCGGCGTACTTGTGGTGCCGCCGGTGCTCGGCCGCCCACAGGCTGACCGGGCCCTCCACGGCCAGCCCGCCCGCCAGCGCCAGGCCGATCCGCAGCGGGCGCCGGCACTTGAACGACCGGTGCGTGAACAGCCGGTGGTAGCCCACGCCGATGCCGTAGATGCTGATCACGTACATGGCGAGGGCGATCACCGCGTCGCGCGGGCCGATGCCCCGCCCCCAGGCGACGGCGACGCCCGCGGCCAGGGCCAGCGGCGGGAGCGCGACGAGCACGACCAGGTACGCGGCGCGCCGGGCCGGCGAGATCGCCACGGTCTCGGCGGCGGGTGCGGATCCGGGCATCGGTTCCCCTCGTCGGTCCGGCGGACGCCGCCCATTGACGGACGCTGCCCATTGAAGGAGGCGCCGGACACCGCTGACAGTATCCGAAGAGTAATGAAGACGTCACAAACGGTCGTCATGTCCTGGCTTTTCGTCATCACGCATTGTGATCATCGTCACGTGCCGCTAATCTCCCGCCACGACGTGTGATCGCACGTGATCAGGGCGCCGGAAACCCCCTCCCGCCGCCGCAGGAACCGACCGAACAAGAGGTCCGCCGCATGCAACGGTCCCAGCAGACGACCACCGAGGGTTACCTGCGGCAGTACGACGCGGCCGTCCGCCGCGACCCCGCGGCGGCCCCGGCGCTCCTCACCGGCTGGCTCCGCACCGACTGGCGCCCCCTCTTCGCCGAACTCCGCGCCCGGCGCCCCGTCCTGCTCGCGCCCGGCCTGGCGCTCGTCACCCGCGCCCCGGACGTCCGCGAGGTGCTGTCCCGCTGGGAGGTGTTCACCGTCGCCGCCTACACCGACCGGCTCGAGGGCGCCCTCGGCGGCCCGGTCGTCCTCTCCCGCGACGCCACGCCGCTGAACTGGCGGGAGCGGGGCCTCATGCAGATCATGCTGCCGCCCGAGGACGTCCCGGCGGTGCGGGCGCTCGCGGGCCGGGCCGCCGACGCGGCCCTCGACGCCGCCGAGCCGCACGGCCGCATCGAGGCGGTCGGCGGCCTGTTCCGCCGCGTCGCGCTCGCGGTCTGCGCCGAGTACTTCGGCTTCGCGGGCCCCGACGAGGCGACCCTCTCCCGCTGGTCCCGGGCCGTGATCGCCGACGTCACCGCGAACCCGGCGGGCGACCCCGCCGTCCGCGCCGGGTCCGCCGCCGCCGGCCGCGCCATGATGGACCACCTGCGCGAGCGCCTCGCCGAACGCCGCGCCGCCCCGGGGCACCGCGACGACGCGCCCGCGGACGTCTTCGACCGCCTGCTCCGCACGCCGCTCCCCGCCCGCGCCGGCGTCGACGACGAACGCGTCCTGATCAACGTCGCGGCGCTCATGCTCGGCTTCGTCGAGAACGCGTCCGGCTCCCTGGTCCACCTCGTCCGCGAGCTGCTGTCCCGGCCGGACGCGCACGCCCGCGCCGCGGCGGCCGCCCGCGGCCCCGACCCCGCCCGGTTCGACGGCCACGTCTGGGAGGCGCTGCGCTTCGACCCGTTCCTCAAGGTCATCACGCGGTTCTGCGAGCGCGACCACGTGCTCGCCGCCGGCACCCCGCACGCCGCGACCGTCCCCGCCGGCACGCTCGTCCTCGCCGCCGCGGCGTCCGCGATGTTCGACGGCGACGCCGTCCCCGACCCGGACGACTACCGCCCCGGCCGCCCCGCCGACGTCTACCTGCACTTCGGGCACGGCCCGCACGCGTGCCTCGGCGTCCACCCCGGCGCCGCGGTGGTCGGCGAGGTCGCGCGCCGCCTGCTGCGCCGGGACGTCCGGCTCCTGCCGCCGCCGGACGGCGACGTCGTGCGCGACCGCGGCGTGTTCCCCGACCGGTTCGTCCTCGGACTCGGCCCGTCCGGCGAAGGGAGCGCCTGACATGCCCGGCGCGCGGAGCATCGCCACCGACGGCGCGGCCAACCGGCTGCGCTACCTCGCCCTCACCCGCGGGCGCCCGCTGTGGCGGGCCGCCGAGAGCGTCCGCCCGCTGCGGCGCGGGCTCAACGCCGCCATCATCGACCGGGCGGTCCGCGAGATGCCCGGACGGCCCGAACCGCTCAGCACCATGGCCCCCTACACGTCCTGGGCCTCGCTCACCGACAAGACGTTCAGCGGCCGGCACCTCCCGCCCGTCCCCGTCCGGGACGGCGCCCGCCCGGCGCCCGAACGCGCCGCCGGCCTGTTCGCCCGCACCGGCGACACGATCCCGTGCCCGCGCTCGACCGTCCTGTTCGCCTACTTCGCGCAGTGGTTCACCGACGGGTTCCTGCGCGGCGACGCCGCCGAGCCCCGCGACCCCCGCCGGAGCAGCTCCAACCACCACGTCGACCTCAACCCCCTCTACGGGCTCGACGCCGCCGCGGCCGCCGCCGTCCGCGCCTTCGACGGCGGCCTGCTCAAGAGCCAGACGATCAACGGCGGCGAGTTCCCGCCGTACCTCTGCGAGAACGGCAAGATCAAGTCCGAGTTCGCCGGGCTGGACGTCGTCCGGTTCGAGACGCTCCCGGACGAGCGCCGCGACCGGCTCTTCGCGCTCGCCGGCGACCGCGGCAACACCCAGGTCGGCTTCACCATGCTCACCGTGCTGTTCCTGCGCGAGCACAACCGGGTGGCCCGCCTGCTCGCCGAGCGGAACCCCCGGTGGGACGACGAGCGCCTCTTCCAGACGGCCCGCAACATCGTCATCGTCGAGGTCGTCAAGCTGGTGGTCGAGGAGTACATCAACCACATCACCCCCTACCACTTCCGCTTCCTGCTCGACCCGTCGCTCACCGCCCGCCTCGCGGGCGCGCCGTGGCAGCGCGAGAACTGGGCGTCGGTCGAGTTCAACCTCGTCTACCGCTGGCACAGCCTCATCCCGTCCACCCTGGTCGTCGGCGGATCGGAACTCCCCGTCCCCGCCACCCTCTTCGCCCCGGACCTGCTCCCCGAGGCCGGGCTCGGGCGGCTCTTCGAGGAGGCGTCCGAGCAGCGCGCCGGGCGCATCGGCCTGTTCAACACCGACCCGAGCCTGCACGCCGTGGACGTCGCCAGCATCGCCGACTCCCGGGCCCTCGAACTCGCCCCCTACAACGACTACCGCGCGCACTGCGGCTTCCCGCGCGTCCGGCGGTTCGAGCACGTGTCCGGCGACCCGCGGGTGAGCAACGCCCTGCGCGAGCTGTACACGAGCGTCGACGACCTCGACCTGTACGTCGGCCTGTTCGCCGAGGAGCCGAGCTCCGCGCGGGCCATCCTCCCGCCGCTGCTCACGAAGATCATCGCCATCGACGCGTTCTCGCAGGCGCTGACCAACCCGCTGCTGGCGCCGCGCGTGCTCACCCCCGAGACGTTCACCCCGCTCGGCATGCGGATCATCGGGAGCACCCGGACGCTGTCGGACGTCCTGCACCGCAACGTCCCGGAGGACCCCCGCCCCCGGTTCGTCTCCATGACGCGGCGCGGCGCGTGACCGCCGAGACCGCCCCCGCGACCGCCGCGGAACTGCGCCGCGCCGCCCGCGAGCTCGCCGAGACCGCGGTGGCCGTCCGCGAGGCGTCCGCGCACGCCACCGCCGCCCTCACCGGCGGCGGCGCGCTCGCCGCCCTCCCGCGCGCGCCCGTCGCCGCCGCCCGCGCCGAACACGCCCTGCTGCGGGCCGTCGCCGGCCCCGGCGGGCTCGGGCACGCCCTCACCGGCGGCCCGCTCGGCACCGCCGCGGCACGGCTCGGCGGCATGGCCGGCGCCGGCAGCCTCGCGATCCGGCTGATGGTCACCTCGCTGCGGCTGCGCATCACCGCCGTGGGCCTCACCGACCCCGGGCTCCTCCGCGACCCGCTCGTCCGGCGGCTCGTCGACGCCGTCGCCGCCGACCGCGACCTCGACTCCGTCCGCGCCCTGTACGCCCTCGTGCGCGACCGCGGCGCCGTCCGCGCCCTCACCGCGATCGCGCCGGTCTTCGGCGAGGTCCTCGCGCTGCGCGCCCTGCTCGACCGCAACCCCCTCAACGACGCGACCGCCTGGCTCATCGCGACCGGCGCCGGCACCGCGACCGCCGACCCGCTCACCGGCATCAGCAACCGCGCCGTCGCCCTGCTGGACTCCGGCGCCGGCGCGGCCGTCCGCGTCCCCTACCCCGCCGACCGGCTGCGGGACCGCGGCTCGATCCTCGACTTCCTCGCCAACATCTGCGCCCTCGGGCCCGGCGGGCGGGTGCTCGTCCAGACCGTCCGCGGCCCCGACGGCACCGACCGCCACGTCGTCCACGCGCCCGGCATGAAGCTCGGCGTGCCCGACGACGCCTCGCCCTGCGACCTGCTCGGCGCGTTCAGCAGCACCGTCCGCGACAGCGGCCCCTACAGCCGCGCGCTCGCCCGCGCCATCGACGACTACGGCGTCCCGCCCGGCGCGGAGATCGCGCTGATCGGCCACAGCGCCGGCGGCGCGGCCGTCATGAGCCTCGCCCAGGACGCCGGCTTCTGCGCCCGCCGCACCGTCACGCACGTCGTCGCGGTCGGCTCCCCGGTCGACTTCAAGCGCCCGGCGTCCCCGGACACCTGGGTCGCCAGCGTCACCAACCAGCACGACATCATCCCCGCCCTCGACGGCCAGGGCGCCGGGACGTGCATCGACCGGCCCGGCTGGTACGTCGTCGACTACACCGACCCCACCCACCTGTTCCCGGCCTGCCACTCCGCCGAGCACTACACCGCCAACCTGGCCGACGACCTCCCCGAGCACCGCGCGGAGATCGACCGCCGCCTCGCCCGCTACCACGGCCCCGTCACCCGCTCGCAGGTGTACCGGCTGTTCGACGACCCCGCCCCCGCCGCGCCCACCCGCCGGACGGTCGCCGGCCGCGAACTCGACCTGCCGATCACCTGCCGGTCCGGGGCCGCCCTCACCGCCTGGTTCACCGCCGACCCCGGCCCGGCCCGCGCCCTGCTCGGCCCCGGACGCCCCGCCCTCCTCGGCGGCCGCGCCCTCGTCGTCCTGCACGCCTTCGACAACCGCGACACGAGCCTCGGCCCCTACCGCGAGGCGCACCTCGGCATCGCCGTCCGGAGCCCGCTCGCCGTCCGCTTCGTCGACTCCGTCTACAGCACCGCCGCCACGACCGAGATCGCCCGGGAACTGTGGGGGCACGCCGCCACCACCGCGCCCGTCGCCCTCGAACCCGCCCTCGCGATCGGCGACGCCGCGTCCCTCGCCGGCGACCTCGGCCCGGCGCTCCCGGCGGCCGAACGCGGCGTCGCCGTCCGCTCCCTCCTCGGCGGGACGCCGCTGCGCTCCCGCATCGACGTCCGCGGACCCGCCCGCCTGCACCCGGCGCCCCGCGCCCGCCTGACGGTCCGGGGCGACCACCCGATGGCCCGCCGCCTGCGCCTCCTGGGCCTGGACGGCGCCCGTCCGCTGCTGTGCCGGACGTCCCGCGAGCACCGCTCGACCCGCACCGAAGGCGTCCCCGCGTGACCCGCGACCACGGCGCGGTCCTCGCCGCCGACGCCCGGACCATGGCCGAATGCGCCGACCGCCTCCGCGCCCTCGCCGCCCGCCTCCGCACCCACGACGCCGCGCCCGACTGGCTGTTCACCGCCCTGCACGAGCACATCACCGCCTGCGTCGTCGCGTCCGAGGAGCTCGCCGAGGCCGCCGCCCGCCTCCGCGCCCTGGCCGACGGCCCCCGCCCGCCGCGCGGCCGCCGGTAGCATCCGGCAGGCAGACCGTCCGCGCGACATCCGAGGGTGACGAACGTGTTCCAAGCCTCCCAGTTCGACCTGCAGTCCCTGCCCCAGGACCTGCACTACCGCCTGACCGACCCCGGCACCGGCGCCGTCCTCGCCGACGTGTCCCCGGTCGTCGTGGGGGAGGAGCGGAAAGAGGGGTTCCTCAAGCGGTTCATGCGCTCCTCCGGACCGACCCTGACCCCGCCCAACGCCCAGCACCACGTCCCGCGCGTCACCCTCCGGGTGGCGGACGCCCAGAACGCGACGCTCTTCTTCGTCGACCGCCCCGACAAGCTCGCCGGCAACGTCTGCCCGCCGCACTACGCCGTCGTCGCGCCCGACGGACGTCCGATCGGGCACCTCACCAACGAGCACCGCGCGGCCCTCGACCCGCCCTCCGGCCCCCTCGACACCGACGGCCTCACCCTCGTCGCCGGCCGCGCCCACCTGCGCGACCCGAACCACCAGGCGCTGTGCGACGTCGTCGTCCGGATGGCGCTGCCCCCGTCCGCCGACCCGAACGCCCCGCAGGACCCCGCGTCCGACGCCGTCCGCTACCTCGGCCCCGACGGGACGCTGTGGGCCCGCCGCCTCGTGTCCGGCTCGGCCACCCAGGTCAACCCGTCCGCCCAGCCCCACCTCCGCACCCTCCTCGCCGCCCACGTCATCGCCACCGGCCTCGACGAGCGCCTCCACACCTCGATCGCCACGTCCTCCTACACGCCCCCGTCCCCCCTCGACCCGGGCGCCGAACCGTACCCCGGCCACTCCGACGCCCACGCCTCCTACATGAGCCACCAGGAGGAGTTCATCGAGTGGTACAAGGAGGAGATGAACCGCCGAGCCCGCAACATCGGCCGAACCTCCGACATGGGCTTCTGACCCCCGCCCGGCCCGGCCGTCCCGGGAATGGTCCGCCGGGCCGGGAACGCGGCGGCCGCCGCTGGGCGCCCGAAATTTCGGGCCGTCCGGAAAAGGAATTCGAAGCCTGCTGCGTGCGGCCTGAAGGAATCCGCGACCCCTCGCCGGTCCGGTGTATGTTCCCCGAACAGCCGGTTCTGCGCGGAGGAGCTGAGAATGGCAGACCTGTTCGAGGCGCGGCAACTCGAGGTCGTCGCGCTACCGGAAGATCTGCATTACCGGGTACGGGATGCGGCGACGGCCTCCGAGCTGGCCGCGGTCCGGCCGGTGATGGTAGGGGAGTGGCGCCGGGAAGAGGTGAGTCTGCTCCGGCGGATACGGCGCATGAAACCATTCGCTCCGCTCCCGGAACTGTGCAAGCACCACGTGCCTCGAATGGTTTTCCAAGTATCGGACACGCAGAATAAGCCGCTCTTCCTGATCGACAGGGCGGACAAGGTGATCGGACACCCGGTCGTGCCGGACTCCGTGGTCGCGACCCGGGGCGGCGTGGTGGGGCACCTCACCACCGATCACGACAAGGAGCTCGAGCCGTACGACGGACCGGTCGATTCCGAGGGCTTGACGAACATCGGTGGAAGGTCGCAGTTGCGAGACCCGAACCGCCGGGTGCTGTGCGACGCTGTCGTCCGTCTGGACCTCTCCGCCTCCCCCAGGCGGATCGAGGAGTACGCGAACGTCGACATGTTCCGCTTCGTGGACGGTGACGGCACCGTTTGGGCAAGAATGATCGGTTCAGAACGGGCCTTGCACTGTGCGCCGCAGACCCCGCATCACCTCAAGATGCTCTTCGCGGCGTACATGATCGTCAAGGAAGTGAACCAGCGTCTCCACTTCGATATCGACGGCGCATCCCGGATCGCTCCCCGATCACTCGACCTCGAAGGTGAACCGTACCCCGGATACAGTGACGTGCATGCGCCCTATATTCGTTACCAGACCGAATTCGTACCGCGTTACGCGGAACATCGGAAAAAGGTTCAGGGTGGGGCCGCCGCTGCCGCGTCCTCCGGTATGTGACGAAAGCCGGGGCCGGGCCTACAGGTTCTTGTCCCACGGGGGAGTCTCGTCCTCGGCCTTCTTGCTGAAGTTCCCTTCAGTGATGTTGTAGATCGGCGTGTTGACGCTGTACTTGTCGCTGTACTTGTTCTTTTCGTCGAAGGTGCCCTCGTACTCGGCCTTGTTGCCCGTGTTCGCGCTCTCCAAGCCGGCCATGACCGACTTGTTCTTCAGGCTCTCGTTCTCGTCCCATTCGAGCTTCCCGCCCAGCGTCCCCGAGCCCCACCCGCCGGAGTCACCGACCTTCGCCTTGAGTTCGACATCCTGTCCCTGCAGGTCGCCGTCCCGGATTTTCGCGTGGTAGCCGCCCTCGCCCTCCAGCACTCCGGCGGCACTCGTCGCCTTGCCGCCGATGCCGACGTTCCACGTCTTCTCGATGTCCCGGTCGGCGTCCAGGTCGAGCTGGCCCGTGGGCGTGAGGCCCTTCCTGCCGAGGAAATTGAGACCGGTGTTGGCGATGCCCTCCGTGATGTTGGCGGCCGCACCCGCCGAGCCGGTCGCCCACGCCTTGCCGAGGACGGCGTCGACGTTCGCGGCGCCGTTGCCCTCCTGGGAACCGGCGGTGGTGTGCATCTTGACCAGCATCACGCCCGCGGACACCGCACTTGCCGCGATGAGGATGCCCACCGCCACCTTGGTGATGGTCAGGGCCGTGGTGGCAAGGGCCAAGCACTCGGCATAGGCGGGGGCGCCCACGACCGACAGCAGCGACGCGCCGGCGACGAAGGCGAGCCCGGCGAGGTAGGCGCCCATGGCGCTCGCGAAGACGGAGTAGGCGAACAGGGCCCACGCCGTGATCATGATCGAGACGCTCACCGCGTTGAAGTAGGCCGTCAGGGCCTCGCCCTGTGCCCGAAGTTCTCGACCTCCCGCTCGTAGAGCGGCCGGTCGTCCATGGTCCACGCCTCGCCCGGGATGTCCTTCACGAGCTGGGCGATGTTCTGAGCGGCGACCTGCAGTTCCTTGGCGGCCTTGTCCCACTCCTGGGCGCACTTCTCCAGCTTGGTGGTCTTCCCCGTGCCCTCCTTGAAGAGGAAGGCGACGATGAAAGCGGGCGGAAGGTCGATTCCCGCCCCCATCGCCAGAGCCGTCGCGATCGGCATGAGGCTCTCGTGCGTGCCCACGACCGAACCGCCGAGCAGCCCGGTGAGGGCCGCCGCGCCCGCGGCCCCGGCACCGCCGGCGGCGCCGGCCTTGAGTCCTTGCGTGTGCTGCTTCTGGGCGGCGGGCTCGCGTGCCGGGCGTCCCTGCTCCGCCGGGGGGCGGTTCTGCGCCGCGGGCGCCGGCTCCTGCCGCGGGCTCTCCCGAGGGGCGGGCTCTCCCTGCGCGGGCTCGCGCGGAGGCGTCTGCCGGTCACCGGTCTGGCGGGGCGGCTGCTGACCGTCTCCGGGCCTGTCCGTATTTCCCATTGTGGAGGGTCTCCCGTCGTGGCGGTCGGTCAGCGGCCGTGGTCCGCGTTCTTCTGCTCGGTTTTCCGGTAGGTGTCCGCCGCCTTGACGATCTTCTCCGAGTAGCCTTTCACGGTGGTCATCAGCATTTTGACGTCCTCGAAGGCGAACTGGACGCTGATCGGATAGGCGCCGGCCGCCGCCATGCACGCAGGGCTGAAGTCGCCGCCCTCGAGGTTGTAGACGCCGTCCGCGTTGATGGTGTCTCCCGCCTTTTTGATCTGCGGGATGACTTCCTTCTCGAGGTCATGTGCGTGGTCTCGATGCGGCGAGGGTCGGCCTGCTTCGGTTCGCCTCCGGGTGCCATGAAACCCTCCTGCTCATCCTGGCGGTGAATGGCGCTGATCACCGCCGTGCCGACGGCGCGGCAACGCTAGCAGCCGAGAGGATGTTGTTGATCAGAACGCCCATATCGGTCGACGCGTTACTCGCCTTAAGGGCCGGTTTCAAACGGCGGCGCCCGCACCGTGCCTTACCGCGCCGGACGGGCCGGGCCGTGAGGACGGCGGAAAGCGGGGTCAGAAGGGCGGGGGTTCCTCGGTCGGGTCGGTGACGCCGTCGGCGACCGCGGCGGCGCGGCCGGTGACGGCGTCGCCGAGGACCTCGCCGGTGAGCGGGTCGATGCGGACGCCGTCCACCACGATCGGGGCGCCGGGGTCGTTCGGCGCGCGGTCGGGGCACCAGTCGGCGACCGGGCAGCCGCCGCACCACGGGCCGGGCAGCGCACGGAAGGACTCGTCGGCGTGCCAGCGGGCGGTCATCGACGTGATCACCTCGCGGGCGGCCTCCCGGACGTCGGGGTCCCACACGTCGAACCGCAGCACCTCCGCGCCCGACGGCGTCATCGTCTCCAGTTCGACGATGCCGCCGCCGTCGCCGCCGAGGACGCCGTGCTTCATCAGCAGGACGGCCAGCGCCAGCTGGGGCACGAGGGTGAAGACCGTCCGGGTGTCCCCGGCCGGGGGAGCGCCCTGCGTCGTCTTCTGCTCCCGGTACACGACGGTGCCGCCCGTGGTGCGGATCAGGTCGGGGTGGGCGATGACCACGACGTCCGCTTCGGTGTCGTGCGCGGCCACCGCGGGTTCCGGCCGGACGTCCGCGGACGGTTCGCGCAGCGGGCACACCTCCACGTGCGCCGCCAGGTACGGGTGGGCGTCCGCGTACTCCTCGGGCGTCAGGACGCCGGCGGCGATGCCGAGCCCGCCCGCCGGGTCGGGGAGGTCGCCGCGGGTGCACGCCGGCGCGCCGGCGCGGCCGTGCGCCAGCTCGAGCCACCGGTGCACGGCGCGTCCCCGCCGCGCCGCCGTCCCGTCCGAGCGCTGCGCGGCGGGGATGTGCAGCTCCCGCAGGTGCGCCTGCGCCGGGCACACCAGGTACTGGCGGCCGGTCGTCACCGACCAGGTGCGGCGGTGCGTGCCGCGCCCCTCGAGGCCGAGCAGGCCCGGGACGTCCGGGACCGCGCCGCACGTCGGCAGCACCTTGCAGTCGACGCAGTCGGACCCCGGCCGGGTGCCCACGCCGAACGCGATGTCGGTGACGATCGGCCTGGTGCGCTCCCGGTACACGCGGCGGACCTCGGCCGGCGGCGCGTCCACGAGCACCCGCGGCGGCGCGTCCCCCGTGAGGACGACCTCGACCAACCGGACGCGCTGCGGTGCGACCTCGTCCGGGAGCACCTCGACCGGCAGGTCCCGGTAGACGTCGCTCTCCGCGCGCAGGCCCGCCGCCGCGACGAACGCGAGCGCGTCGTTCGACGGCGCGTCGCGCTCGCCGGGGCGCCCCACCCGGAGCCGCCGGAACTCCCGCACGGCGCCGTCGGCCGACCCGTACCAGCGTCCCCACGCGGTGAGCACCCGCAGCTCCGCGGCCGACTCCGCCTGGACGACCCGCGGCAGCGGCTCCGGACGCACCGCGACGCCCTCGGCCTCGAGGTCGTCGGCGATCCACTCGGCCGCCCGCAGGTACGCGTCGAACGCGTGCCGCACCCACACCGCGACACCCGGGTGCACCGCCGACCGCGCCCGCCCGAGCGCCTTGTCGATCGCGTCCTCCGCGGGGACGTCCCCGAACTCGGTCAGGTTCAGGGCGTCCATCACGAGCCCGAGCGGGAACGTCTCCCACGGCGCGTACCGCCGCGCCCCCCGCCTGCGCGGCCACACCCGCGGGCGGGACTTGAGCGCGGCGAAGTCGCGGCAGTGCCGGTCGTCGCGGTCGAGCAGGCTCGCCGAGAGCCGGATGACGCCGGGATCGCCGCTCAGCTCCTCGTGCGGCGTCCAGTTTCCGAAGGGCATGTCCGCTCCAGCGCTAGGGGATGACCACGACCATTAGAGCACGCGTGAACTCGATCAACCACCGATTCGGAAAAGTCGGCGAGGCTTGCTCACCGGTCCGGATCATAGGGGGCGTCCGGGTGCTCCCAGTTGTAGTCGTCGACGATCGCCTTGGCGATCCGGCCGCGGGAGCCGACGTGCCGCCCGTTCGCCCGCGCCCACGCCCGGACCTGCTCCCCGGTGCTCCGCCGGCCGCGCGGCGGACCGTCCGGGGCCCGCGCCGGCTCGGCGGGCCCGTCCGCCGGAGCGTCTCGGGAAGCACCGGCGAGCTCCAGGAACTCCAGCGTCCGGGCCTCCACGGCGCCCGGACGGTCGGGCGCGCGGTCGGCGGCGGGCGGGACGACCGGGGCGGGGTCCACGGGAGCCGTGCCCGGCGTGCCGGTCGGTTCCGGCGAGAGCGAGAGCCCGGGCGGACGGGGATCGGCGTCCGGCCCGGCATGCGGCGCGGTCGGCGAGACCTCGGCCGGTTCGGGTGGCGGGTCGCCGCCCGGGGTGATGCCGAGTCGGTCGAGGAGCGGCCACAGCTCCGACATCGCGGCTTCGGGATCGCGGTAGAAGACGCTGCCGCGCACCCGCCAGAACCGCCAGCCGAGACGTTCCAGGACGGTCTGCCGGCGCAGGTCGTCCTCCCACTGGTCGGGGCCGTGGAACTTGTCCCCGTCGCATTCGACGGCGAGCTTGCGGCCGCCGCCCCGGACGACGAGGTCGATCCGCAGGTTGCCCACCGGATGCTGCGGGGTGACCAGGTAGCCGCGGTCCAGCAGCATGCGCAGGACGCGGCGCTCGAAGTCGGACTCGCAGCGCGACTCCGGGTCGGCGGCCGCATCCGCGGACCGCGGCCCGTCGGACGCGTACCGGACGAGCGCCGCCCGCTGATCGTCGGGATGCAGGTCGTTCGGCCGGACGCTGTGGAACACCCACATCTGGTCCCGGGCGCGGCTCGCGGCGACGTTGACGCGCTGCTCGTACCGGCGGGACGTGAACGGCGCGCGGGCCGAGTCGGCGACGACGCTGACGAACACGACGTCCCGTTCGTCCCCCTGGAAGCTGTAGGAGTCGCCGCAGCGGAGCCCGCGGCGCTCGTACTCCTCCGGGCCGAGCTTGCCCATGAGCCGCTCGTCGATGTAGTGGGCCTGCCTGCTGCTGCTCAGCAGCGAGATGACGCCCATCGTCCGGCCGTCGTAGGCGGGGTCGGCGCAGCACTGGACGACCCGGTCGATGAGGGCGTGCGCCTCGGCCTCGTTGACGTCGCCGATCGGCAGGTCCCGCCGGACGCCGTCCGGGACGTGCACCGCCCGCACGGCGGGCCCGGGCAGCCGGACGTCCGATTCCTCCCGCAGCGGCTGGATCTCCCCGCCGTAGTAGTGCTGCGAGGAGAACTCGATGATGCGCGGCAGGCAGCGGAAGTGCTCCCGCAGCCGGACGACCCCGGGGAACAGCCGGGTCGCCGCGTCGTACAGGCTCGACTCCATGTCGAGCAGCATCGAGTTCGGCAGCGTCGGCAGGTGGGTGCGGATCAGCTCGTCCACGCGGTCGCGGCGGATCCCGACGGCGGACGGGCTGATCTGCTTGTCGTCGCCGACCACGACCACCTTGCGGCCGAGGCCGAGCAGCCCGAGCGCGAACACGTCGCACTGGCTGCTCTCGTCGATGACGACGACGTCGAACGGCGGGGCGACCACCGGGTCGAACGACTCCGCCACCCGGTAGTACGGCATGATCCACACCGGGACGGCGCCCATCGCCTCCGGCATCAGCCGCCGGGCCTCCGCGCGCCACTTGCCCGCGCTCGCCCCGGTGCCCTTGCCGATCTTGCGGAGGGTCTGCAGCCAGCCGACCAGGGCGCGGCGCCGGTCGGCGCCGAGGTTGCCCTTCATGGCGAGCCACGCCGAGCGGCGCGTCAGCTCGAGCGTGACGCGCCGCTGCTCCTCCTGCGCCGCGTCGAGGCGCCGCTGGACGGCGCCGAGATCGTCCGCGTCGATGATCGCGCGCAGCCACGTCTCGGCGCGCCGCCACTCCCACAGCTCGCCGAGCCGGGCCGGGTCGCCGCACGCGGCGGCGTCCCCGCCGGTCTCCCGGATGCGGCGCGCCCACTGCGGAGCGGCGGCCGCCAGCCGGTCGTGCAGCTCGGTCAGCCGCGCGACCCGCGGCCGGAGCGCCGCGAGCCGGGCCGCGCCCGCCAGCGCGGCGTCCCAGATGCCCCGGTCGCGCTGCCTGACGGCGTTCGCGAGGTCGGTCCACAGCGGGCTCGCCCCCTGGCGGCCGCGCCCGTCCGCCACGTGGGCGGCGAGGGCGTCCAGCTCGGCCTGGACGGCCCGCTGCCGGGCCCGCGCCGTCAGCCCGCCGAGCACCGAGGCGAGCCGGTGCAGGTCGTCGGGGGACGGCCGGTGCGGGACGGCGTCGGGCGCGACGATCGCGCACAGTTCGGCGCGCAGCCGCGGCCACTCGCCGAACTCCCAGGCCAGCGCGGCGGTGATCTGCTGGACCCGCGCGTCGATCCAGATCTCGACGGCGGCGCCGGCGGCGGGCTCGGGCGCGCCGAGCGCGGCGACGAGCTCGTCCCGCCAGAGCCGCACCGCGCTCTCCCGGCGGCGCCGCAGCTCCACGAACGCGATGACGCGTTCGACGTCCGCGGCGGTGCGCGGCGTCTCGCCGTCCAGCACGGTGCCCTTGAGGAACTGCGCCAGCGACCGCTGCGTCAGCCCGGACACCTTCTTGCCCTGCGCGAACCGGGCCCGCGCCTGCTCCAGCAGCGCGAGCGTCTCGCCGGGCGGGCCCGGCGGCAGCTCGACCGCCGCGCCCGCCGTCGCCGCCCGCAGCCGCGCGCATTCGGCGGCGTCCGCGCCGAGCCGCCGCGCGTGCCCCTCCCAGAGCTCCCGCCACCGCGGGGACTGCACAACCTGGTCGCGCAGCCGCTGCAACCACGGTTCCTGCAGGTCCGCGAGGGCGCGGGCGGCCTGCCCGCAGCGTTCGGCGAGCCGCGCGAGCGCGGGCTCCCCGGCGGCGTCGAGGACGGCCGGGTCGGCGACGTAGTCGCGGTACCCGGCGAGGACGTCCGCGAGCCGCCGCAGCTCCGCCCAGCGTTCCGCGAGCCGCCCGCCCGGCGGGAGCCGGTCGGCGGGCGGCAGGTCGAGCACCGCGTTCCGGGCGTCCCGCTCGCCGATCTCCCCGGCCAGCGCGTACAGCTCGGCGAGCTCGCCGGGGTCCAGCGGCGGCCGCGACCCGGCGGGCACCGGGTCGGGTATCAGGTCGAGCTCGCCCTGCCGCCGGGCGAGCCGGTCGGCGACCTCGGCGGCGGGCCGGGGGAAGCCGTCGAGCTCGAGCGTCTCCTGCTCGCGCTCCAGGGACGTCCGCAGCCGCTTGCGCAGCGCCAGCACCTCGGCCGTCACCGCGTCGAGCCGCTCTCGCAGCGCCTCCGTGGCGCGCCGCTCCCGCTCCTCGTCGATCCCGTCGGCCGTCCCCGTGATCGCCTGGACGGACTGCTGCAGCGCGGTCAGGTCGGCCGACGACGACCCGAGCACCGCCAGCGACAGGTCCCGCAGCTCGTCGGGGATCTTGTCGCGCAGGACGGCGAGCGCCTGGTCCTTGTGCGCGGTGACCAGCACCCGCTTGCCGTGCGCGACCAGGTGCGACACCAGGTTCGCGATCGTGTGGCTCTTGCCGGTGCCGGGCGGGCCCTGGACGGTGACGCCGCTGTGCGACGCGAGCTTGCGGACGATCTGCTCCTGCTCGTCGTTCGCGGCGAGCGGCAGCAGCAGCCGTTCGGCGACCGGCGTCCAGTCGTCCGCGGGGGCGTCCGCCGGCGCGTCGTCGCCGGTCGCCAGCGCCACCATCGGCGCGGGCAGCCGCCCGCCCGCGGCGACCGTCTGCTTCAGCCGCTCGAAGAAGCGCGGGAACATCACCGGACGTTTCCGGACGAACAGCCGCCACGTCCCGGCCATGACCGGGGTCGGGCCGATCTCCGGGGCCGCGACCCCGTCGTCGATGCGGGCGTCCAGCCCGAGGGGGGCGACGAGCCGCCGGTACAGCCGGCGCGCCTCGTCGGGCGCCCACGGGTCGACGGGCTCCGCGCGCAGCTCCTCGGCGATCGGGGCGAGCCGGTCCAGCCCCGGGACGCCGAGGCCCTGCAGGCAGTCCAGCTCCAGGGCGGTCGGCCCGTCGGCCGTGATCGAGATCTCCCCGGACGCCGCGTCGAACGCCACCCGCGTCCGCGTGACCAGCAGCGGATGGCAGATCCGGTGCCCGCCGTGGTGCCAGCCCAGGATCCCGTGGCCCCACACCAGTTCGTGCGTGGCCTCGTCGGCGCGCATCCGCTGCCGCAGCCGGAACAGCGTCTCGTACAGGTCCCGGGCGGCGAGCGCGGCGCGGGCCGCCTCAGCCCACGGCTCCCACACGTCCGCGCGCCAGGCGGCCAGGACCGCGCGGGCGTTGCCGGCGGCCTCTTCACCGGCCCGCGCCGCGAGGTCGTCCGGCAGCTCGGGCGGGACGCCGGGGTCGCCGCGGCCCACCCCGCGCAGCAGCCCGGCGATCTCCGGCGGGTACGCGGGCGGTTTCGGCTTCGGCGTCTTGCCGACCCGCAGCCACGCCTCCCCGGTGCCGCCACCGGCCGGGGACACCAGCCGCACCGCCCGGTGGTCCGGCAGGTCGCCCGGCGCCACCTGCACCTCGTGGTCGCCCAGATGCCGGACGGGTTTGGCGTACACCTCCTGCGCGAGCGCCCCCAGATAGTCGTACAGGTGCCCGATCCGCTCCCGCGTCATGGCATCACCGGTCACGTACGCCCTCGCATCCCTTCAACGTCTGCACTCGCGCCTCCGCCGCGGGGGGCGCGATCTTCGCATGCGGTCTGTGTGGGACGTCCGGCGACACTTCGCGGTTGTCCCCGCAAGCCTCCCACCTGCCGCCCGGCCCGCCGGGGACGGTCGGTCCCGCCGTTCAGCCGGTGATGTGGGCGAGGCCCCGGGTCGCCTCCTGGAAGGCCGTGTGGACGGTGCGGGCGAGCGGCGGGGCGTACGGGGCGCCGCCGGGGGCGCCGGGGGGCGGGGTCGGGACGGCGCGTTCGTAGATCTCGTCGATGACGATGCGGGCGCGGCGGACGGTCGAGCCCCTGCCGTGCTCCTCGTGGGCGCGCGCCCAGGCGGGGCGCGGGCCGGTGGTGACGAGGCGGTCGACGGGGGCGATGAGGCGTTTGGCGAGGGCCCCGGCGATCTCGCCCACGATGACCTCCCGGTCGTCCGCGTCGGGTTCGGCGCCGGTCCAGCCGACCGGGCGCTGCAGGGCCCGGTACAGCGCGTACTCGAGGGCGGTGCGCAGGCTCGCGGCGGGGCGCAGGTCCTTGAACTCGTCGGTGTGGCCCTCCGCGAGACGCCGGGTGAGGGCCTTGACCGTGGACCAGTGCCGGCGCGGGACGTCCGGGGCGGGGGCGTCGCCGAGGGCGCCGCGCCAGCGGACGTGGAAGGCCCGCGCGGCCTCGACGACCGCGGCGGTGACCTGCGCGCGGTCGTAGACCGGGCGGGACGGGCCGGTCTCCGGGGGGACGGCGTCCGCGGTGAGGGCGTCGAGGAGGGCGTTGAGCTGCCCGATGGTGCGGCGGGCCGCCTTCGGGCGGGCCGGGTCGACCAGGTCGGGGGCGAGCAGCCGGTCGATGCCGCCGACGAAGAAGCGCGCGTCGTCCAGGCGGCGGCGCAGCACCCGCTCGGCGATGCCGAGCTCCTCCCGGACGTCGCCGAGGACGTTCTCCGCCGAGCCGAGGACGTGCCGCTCGCGGTCCGGGAACGACCGCAGGTTGTCGCCCCTGACCAGGTCGAAGTGGGTGAAGACGAAGAACAGCTTGCCGCCGTTGCCGGTCGCGGCGGCGGTGCGCATGACGGCGACGGGCGCGGCCTGCATCGGCTGCTGCGCGTTGTCGACGAGGACGATCGCGTCGACTTCGTCGAGCCGCCGCCGCAGCCGGGTGGAGACCTCGGCGACGGAGCCCGGCGCGTGGCCGAGGCCCTCGCCGTCGATGAGGACGAGCCGGGGAGCGCGCCCGGCCCACCGGGGGCGGAACGGGCCCGCCACGCGGACGCCGTCGACCAGCGGCGTCAGCAGGTGCCCGAAGAACGCCGCCTGGTTGCTGGAGAACCGGGTGATCACCCGCAGGAACTCGGCGCGGTCGTCGCTGCGCCACGTCCACGACACCGGCCAGCCGTCCGCGCGGCGCAGCTCGCCCTCGCCGAGCAGCGCGAACCGGTCGTGGACGGCGGCGAGGAGCGCCGCGACGATCCGGTCGGCCACGGGGGAGCGGCGCACGCGGGTCTCCAGTTCGTCCTCGACGGCCTCCGCCGGCGCGCCGGGCCCGAGCCGCGCGAGCTCCGCGCGGACGAACCGCCGCAGCTCCCGGACCGAGGTCCGGACGAGCTCGGTGGTGCCCGGGTCGGGCGCGGCGTCCGGCGGGCCCAGGGCCGCCGCGTCGTCGTCGAGGTCGTCGGGCTCGTCGGACGGGTCCGCGGCGCCGGGCGCGGCCGCGCGCCCGAGCAGGTAGCTGAACCGGAACCGCTGGCCGACGTGGTCGAGCAGCCGGTCCTGGACGATCCTTTCCGGGCGCTCCTCCAGCACCGCGCGGGCCGCCTCCCAGACGTTGTCGCGCAGGTGGGCGGCGACCTCGTCGCGGCCCGCGAACGTGACGGCCGCGCGGTACGGGCCGTCCGGCGTCAGGACCAGCTCGGTGTCGGCGACGGTCGTCTTGGCGGTCGAGGTGGACGGGAACCGCTCGGTCTCCGGGTCGGTGCCGAGCAGCTGCCGGACGACGGTCGTCTTGCCGGCGCCGGTGGTCCCGAGGAGCAGGACGCGGCGGTAGCCGGCGGCCGGGAGCGGCAGCAGGCCGTCCCGGACCGCGGTGTGGTCGGCGGGTTCGCCGGCCGCCGCGCGCCACTGCAGCGCCACGGCGTCGGCGATGTCCTTCGGCGGCTTCCAGATCCCGACCTCGCGGGGCGCGGGCACCGGCTCGGGGAGGAGGACCGCGTCCGCGAACCGCCAGTGGACGTAGCGGTCCCGCGCCCACGGCCCGCAGGCGCAGGACGGCTCGTTGCACACGTCCGCGAGCCGGGCGACGGCCACGATCGCGTCCCGCTCGGCCGCCTCCCGCGCGACCTGCGCCGGGGTGCGGCCGGTGAGCCGGGCGGTGGCCGCGAGGAGCCCGGAGTCCGCGGCGCGGCCCGCGCAGATCGCGAACCAGCCGCGCCGGTCGGTCGGATAGGTGCGGTTGTAGACGTCCTGGTGGCCGTGGGCGATGGCCCACGCGGCGGGCTGGGGGACGGTCAGAACCCAGGAGATCTCGCTCAATTCCACTCCCGTGATGACGACGGTTCGGGCGGCCGCGGGGCGCGTCAGCGTCCGCCCAGGGGGACGGTGACGCCGCCGGAGAACATCGAGTCGTGGAGTTCGATGGCCTTGAGCTTCACGTTCTTCGGGACGTCGAAGATGACGACGCCCTTCACCGAGTTCCCGGGGTTGATCTGCTCCAGGAACGACCGCGTGTCCCGGTTGCTCCAGATCGCCGCCTCGGTGTCGGCCTCGAACTCGCGCCCCTTCGTGTCGATGAGCGTCTGGTTCGTCCCGTCGAACATGCGGGCCTCGTCGCCGATGTTCTCGACGGTGATGTGGACGAGGACGTACTGCCCCTGCGCCTCCGAGCCCGCGTACTGGTTCCCGACCCGCGCGACGCCTTTCTTCACCTTGGTGACGGTGAAGGCGAACTTGCCGTCCCGGTACTCGCGCCCGATCCCGTCGGCGACCTTCGCCCCGCCCTTCCTGGGCTCCGCGCTCTTCTCCGAGTCCGCGCCCTTCCCGGTGCCCGCGCCGCCCGCGGCGGCCTCCTCGCCGCGCGTCCCGGCGGACCCGGCGTCCGTGCCGGACGACGTGGCCGCCGGGTCGGACGCGGTCGAGACGATCGCCCCGCACGCCACCATCAGGAACAGGGCCGCGACGCCGCCGACGGCCGCGTAGAGGCAGCCCTTGCCGCGCCGCCGGGGCGGGGGGACCGCCGGGTGCCCGTGCGGCGGAAGGGGCGGGTGCGGCGGCAGGTGCTGCGGACCGTGCGGGCCCGCGGGCTGCGGACCTGGTGCGGGGATTCCGTGGCCGGGATTCATGCTCTCTCCGTGGTTCTCGGCGGCACCTCGGTGTCGCGCCCAGCGCCGCGCTCGTCCAGCGAGGCGTCTGATGTTCACAGCAAAGCACAATAGCAATGTGAACGCAATCAACCGACGAATCGTCGCCCAAGCAGTCACCTTCATCGACGCGGATCCGCGATACCGTGAACCAGGTCAACCGGCCCGACCGGCCGGTACCGCTAAGGTGTGATCACTGAACGCCGCCTGAACGTCGGCTGGAGGGAGTGCTGGTGTGTCGAACGATGCGACCGTGACCGCTGCCGACATCGCCCGATTGGCGGGTGTGGGGCGCGCGGCGGTGAGCAACTGGCGGCGCCGGCACGACGACTTCCCGCAGCCGGTCGGCGGCACCGCCACCAGCCCGACGTTCTCCCTCGGCCAGATCGAGGGCTGGCTGCGCGACCAGGGCAAACTGGCCGACCCGCCGCTGCGCGAGCGCGTCTGGCAGACCCTCCGGCAGGCCGCCGCCGCCGACGTCGAACTGTCCGACGTCATGACGTTCGCCGGGGCCTTCCTGCTCTCCCTGCACGCGGACCCGTCCCTCCGGAACGACCTGTCCGCCTTCCCGGACGACCGCGCCGGCGAGGCGCTCGCCGCGGCCGTCCGCGCGCACACCGACCGGCTCCCCGCCTCCTTCGACGCCGCCGCCCACGTCCCCCTGGCGCGCGCGCTCGCCGGGCTCGCCGACGAACTCGGCACCGCGGACGCCTTCGAGTTCCTACGCACGCGCTACCTGGAGCACCACAGCCGCCGCGTGTACATGACGCCCGAACCGGTCGTCCGGCTGATGCTCGACTTCGCGACCGAAACCCCTCGCACCGTCCTCGACCCCGCCTGCGGCACGGGTGCGTTCCTGACCACCGCCCAGGACGTCTACAAGAACGTGCAAGAGCTCCTCGGGCAGGAGATAGACGAGACGACCGCGCGCATGACCGCGGTACAGCTCGCACTGCGCGGGGCCCCGGCCGAGGTCCGTCCGGGCGACTCCCTGCGCGACGACGCGTTCGCCGGACGCGCCGCCGACCTCGTCGTCACGAACCCCCCGTTCAACGACCGCAACTGGGGATACGAGGAGCTGACCGGCGACCCCCGGTGGGAGTACGGGCTGCCGCCCCGCATGGAGTCGGAGCTCGCCTGGCTGCAGCACGGGCTCGCGCACGCCGCGCCGGGCGGTCTCGTCGTGATGCTGGTGCCGCCCGCCGTGGCCGCCCGCCGCTCGGGCCGCCGCATCCGCGCCGAGCTGCTGCGCCGCGGCGCGCTGCGCGCCGTCGTCGGCCTCCCCGCGGGCGCCGTGCCGAACATGGCCGTCGCGGTCTCGGTCTGGGTGCTGCGCCGCCCCGCCCCGGGCGACCAGCCCGCCGACGACGTCCTGATGGCGGACGTGTCCGCCGAGCCCGGCGCGTACCACGAGGCCGCCGTGGACGCGTGGCGCCGCTACCTCGACGGCCGTCCGCAGCGCGGCGCCGCGACCGTCGTCCGCATCATCGACCTGCTCGACGACGAGGTCGACCTCAACCCCGCGCGGCACCTGCCGCAGCGCACCGCGCCGTCCGCCGGGGGCGCCTTCACCCGCGAACGCGAGCGCCTCGAGAGCGCCGCCGCCGCGCTGCCCCGGGCCGTCACCGCGCTGGACCTGCTGAGACAGGCGCGGGGCGGCGACGAGCCCGCGATGACGACGATCGGCGAGCTGGCGAAGGCCGGCGTCCTGCAGCTCCTGCGGGTGTCGCCCCGCATCCGGATGGACGAGGGCACCGTGCCCGTCCTCACGCTGGACGACGCCGCCCGCGGCCGGGGCCCGACCGGGGCCGCGGCCCCCGACGCGGACCACGTCCGGATCCGGGCCCGCGACATCGTCGTCTCCCAGATCGCCCGCCACCCCGTCGCGCGCGTCGCCGCCGAGGACGGCCCGGTCCTCGGGCCCGGACTGACGATCGTCCGCGTCGACCCCGCCCGCAGCGACCCCGACTTCGTCGCGGGCTGGCTGCGGCTGGGCGCCCGCGGCGCGAGCCTGCGCAGCTCCACCTCGTCCGCCCGGTTCGACGTCCGCCGCGCCCGGCTGCCCCGCCTCACCCTCGACGAGCAGGCCGGCTACGGCGAGGCGTTCCGCCGCCTCACCGACCTGGAAGCGGCCCTCCGCGCCGCCCAGGAGGCCGGCGACCGGGTCCTCACCCTCGGCCTAGAGGGGCTCGGCGCCGGCACCCTCCGCCCCCGCCCCTGACGGCCGCCCCCGCCGCGCCCGCGGCGTCCAGCCGGATCGAGCGAGGCCCGTTCATGACGGGCGCTGTGCGGCGGAGCGGTGTCGGCTGATGTTGCGTTGCAGCAGCGCGAGGGATTCGCTGACGCCGACGCCGCCGGACGTCGGCTCGGGGAGCCGGCCGTCCTCCCCTTTGAGGCGCAGGAGCGCCTGTTCCATGGCGGTGTGCGCGGCGAAGAGGCAGGGGGTGCTGTAGACGGCGACGTTCACCCCGAGCGCGGCCAGTTCCGGCAGCGACAGGCGCGGCGACTTGCCGCCGGCGATCTGGTTGAACAGCAGCGGCTTGTCGCCGATGACCTCGCGAATCCGGCGGATGCCCTCGATGCTGCCGATCCCGTCGACCAGGACGACGTCGGCGGCGGTGGCGGCAAGGGCCTCGGCGCGCCGCAGCATCTCCTCCCCGGTGGCGTCGGTCCGCGCCACCACCACCAGGTTGCGCCGGGTCTGCAGCACCGTCGCCAGCTTGTCCAGGTACTCCGGCAGGGGGAGGAGTCGCTTGCCGTCGACGTGGCCGCAGCGGCGCGGCCGTTTCTGGTCCTCCAGGACCACCCCGGAGGCGCCGATCAGCTCCAGTTGCTCGATGACGTGGCAGGCGACGTCGTTGTCGACATAGCCGTCGTCGATGTCGACCAGCAGGTGCCGGTGCGGGAAGGCCAGCCGCAGCCGCTGCGTGAACGCCACCATGTCCGGCCAGGCGATGAAGCCGATGTCGGGCAGGCCGTAGAACGAGGCGGCGAACCCGAAGCCGGACACGAACAGGCCGTCGTAGTGCTGCGCGGCCACCGAGGCCGAGAACATGTCGAACACTCCGATGAGCGGAGTGACCCCTTCCGCCGCGATGTCTCGCCGTAGCTCGTCCCCGTAGTTCACCCGTCACTCCTTCGTCGCGGGCGCCGAACCCGGACCGAACGAACACCCATCCCGCGCGGACCATGCTAACTCTATGAATTCATTTAACTACAAGCAGTAACAATGATGTGGCTGTCTTGAGACGCCCCGGGCCCACCTCCGGAGCGGGCGCCGCCGATGCTGTCAGCGCGCCGCTGTCGGTGAGCGGCCGTCGGGCCGCGCTACCTGCGCGGACGTGCGGCGGCGCAGGCTCGCCGCGCTCCGCGGACGCCGGTACCCTACGCACACGGTGCCGGGCGGACCCGCCGGCGTCCGGACCGGCGGAGGGAGGTGCGAGTGCGGCGCGGCGATCTCCTCGGAGAACGCGGACGGTACGAGCTGGACCAGGCGATCGGGCGCGGCGGCATGGGCGAGGTCTGGCGCGCCTACGACCGGTTCCTCGACCGCAGGCTCGCGGTCAAGTTCACCGTCGTCGGCGACGAGGCCCTCGCCGGGCGGTTCGAGCAGGAGGCGCGCAGCACCGCGTGGTTCGAGCACCCCGGCGTCCCGACCGTGTACGACTTCGGGCGGCACCGCGACACCGACCGCGGCCACTGCTTCTACCTGGTGATGCAGTACGTCGAGGGCCTCACCCTCGCCGACGTCGTCGACTCCCGCGAGCGGCTGCCGGTCCCGTGGGCGGCCCTGATCGCCGCGCAGGTCTGCGCGGTGCTGAGCGTCGCCCACCGGCGCCCGCTCGTCCACCGCGACCTCAAGCCCGGCAACCTCATGCTGTGCCCGGACGGCTCGGTGAAGGTCCTCGACTTCGGCGCGGCGGTCGCCCTCGGCCCCGACGACGTGCGCCGCACCACCACCGGCCTCGGCGCGCCCCACACGCCCGGCTACACGGCCATGGAGCAGGTGTACGGGGCGCCGAGCCCGCAGAGCGACCTGTACTCCCTCGGGTGCGTCCTCTACGAGATGCTCACCGGACGCCGAGTGTTCGAGGGAGCGACCCCGTACGAGGTGATGCGCCGCCACGAAACCGAGGACCCGGCCCCGCCCCGCCGGCTGCGCCCCGACATCCCCTCCGGTCTCGACGCTCTCGTCCTCGAACTCCTCAAGAAGCAGCCCGGCGACCGCCCCAGGGACGCCGAGGACGTCTACCAGCGGCTTCTGCAGTTCGTCTCCGCACTCGAACCGCTTCCGGGCATCGTCACGTCCCCGCCCGCGCACCTGTACGCGCACGCCGTCAGCCGCATCAAGGTCGCCGCGGCCGCGCGCCGCGTCGAGGAACCCGTCGAACTCCCCACCCGCGGCGAGGTCGTCCGGGCGCGCGAGGAGGCCGCCGTCCTCGCGGGCGAGGGCCGCTACACGCAGGCCGCGGAACTGCTCTCCGACCTCGCCGAACCCGCCCGGCTCGCCCTCGGCGACGACGATCCGGAGTGGCAGCGCCTGCAGGCGGAGCTCGCCGACGTCCTGTTCGACGGCGGCGACTACCGGCGCGCGGTCCACGCCTACCGTTCGGCGGCCGCCGACCTGGCCGAATGGGAGGGGCCGGACGGCCCGCAGGTCCTGCACTGCCGCGAGCGGGAGGCGGTCTGCCACGCCCAGCTGGGGGCGACCGGATCCGCGCTTCGCGCTCTGGAGGCGCTGCTCGGCGACGTCGCGCCCGGCCGCGGTCCGGACGACGCGCTCGTCCCGCGGCTCCGCGAGGAGATCGCCCGCGCGAAGCTCGCGGCGGGCCGAACCGCCGAAGCCCGCGAGGAGCTCTCCGGGCTCCTGACCGAGCTGGTGGGCCGCAACGGCGAAACCCACCCCCAGATCCCCGGCTTGAGGGCGCTTCTCACCGAGTTGAATTAGGCAAGAAAGGGCTGGGCCTGTCCGTGTACGACACGTACAGGTGGTCCCGCGCGCGCGTGCACGCCACGAACAGCAGGCACCGCTCCTTCTGGACGTCCTGCGCGTGCGCCTTCGGGTCCTCGTCCTCGCTCGTGAGGGCTTGGCCGGACGGCAGAGAACTCTCGTCCGCCCCCACGACCGCGATACAGCGGAACTCCAGCCCCTTCATCCGGTGCATCGTTCCGACCTGCACGCCGTCGGACGAGCCGGGCACCTGGCACGCGGGCACGCCCGCCGCCTTGAGCCGTCCAACGACCCTCTTCACCAGGAACACGTACCGCGCCGCGACCCCGATCGATCCCGGCTCCACTCCGTCGTCGATCCACGTCCGGACCTGCGCGACGAGCCCGTCCATCTCCGCGTCCGCGCTGCCGTACTCCCGGACGAGCGGGCGGCGTCCGTGCATCGGCGACCGGTACCCGTCCAGCGTGTCCGCGGAGTCGTCCAGCCCCTGGGCGGGCGCGAACCCCAGCAGCGGCACGGACCACTGCAAGATTTCCTGCGTCGTCCGATAGTTCAGCTTCAACTTCGTGCTGCGTCCCCGCACGTTGATGCCGAGGCTCGCCAGCGACACGTGGCTGTCGTAGATCCGCTGGTGCGGGTCGCCCACGATGAAGAGGTCGTCCGGCCCCTGCGCCACCAGCCGCCGCAGCAGCCGCCACTGCGTCGGATGGATGTCCTGCGCCTCGTCGATGATCACGTGGTCGTACTCCGGCGCCCCGGCCAGCTCCGCGGCCTCGTTCGCGAGCTGCGGGAACGTCGACTTCCCCGCCGCCGCGAGCCCGTCCATCACATGCCGGAGCGCCCGCCACACCACCGACCGCTGCGCCTTCCCGAGCGGCACCCCGCGCCCCGACCTGGTGCACGCGAGGTACTCCTCCTCGCTCTCCAGCCCCTGCGCGAGGACGACCTGCTCCCACTCCCGCTGCAGGAACACGGGGGAGTGGGCCGTCCCCTCCGCGGCCTCCTCCCACAGCCGGTCCAGGAGGTTCTGCGCGGCGATGGCCGGCCGGTGATGCCGCCCCACGATCGCGTACGCCAACGCGTCGACGTTCCGGACGTGCACCCGCCCGCGCACCTCGGGATCGTCCACCAGCAAGGCGAGTTGATCCCCCAGCGCCTCCGCCAGGTTCTTCGTGAAGGTCGTCAGCAGCACCCGTGCGCCGTCGCGCTCCGCCAGGAACTTCGCCCGATGGAGCGCGGTGACCGTCTTGCCCGTACCCGCCCCGCCCGTCACCTGCGCGGGCCCGTTGTACCGCTTGAAAGCGACCTTCCGCTGGACCGGGTGCAGGAAGACACGCCACGTCGCGAACGGATGGGCGAGCACGTCCCGGAGCTCCTCGGGCCCGTTGACGAACACGACCTGCCCGGGCGTCCGCCGCATCGCCGCCACGAGGTCGTCGGGGTCGACCTCCTCGGGCGACTCCTCCACCGGCAGGCACTGGGCGACCTCGGCCCACGCCTCCTGCGGGTTCATGCCCTGCACCAGCGCCAGCAGCGCGATGTACTGGGGCTCCGGCAGCAGCTTCTCCAGCGCCTGCAGGTGCGCCTCGTTCGTCAGCAGCCGGACCAGCGGGATCAGTTCCGCGTCGATCCCGAGCCGCATGAGGTCCTTGTCGAAGACGTGCTCGAACAGCCGGTACTCGGTCCCCTCGGCCGCCTTCTCCAGCGCGGGCGACATCTCCTCGAGGGCACCCTCGTCTCTGACCTCCAGGACGCCGAGCCGCCGGTTCACCGAGAACCTCCGGCTTTTGGCGTACTCGATCGCGTCGTCGTGCCCGAGCACGCTGATCAGGCAGTACACGTCGCCCTGATCGGGCGCGAGCACGACCCCGCGCCAGTACTGGTCGATCCGGATCGTCCGAATACGGGGGTCCCGCGCGTTCCGCAGTTTTTCCAGGTGCAGGCCCGCATGCGTGTGCTCCGCGAACTTCGCGAGCGCCGCGTCAACGCCCTTGCGCACCTTGGGCTCGAGCTTGGCGTACTGCGGCATGAACGAATTCGCAATAGCCAGCTCAGCCACTCCGCACGCCCCTCCCGCCAGAACCCAGGCCAAGGGGGCCATCCTAGAGATTCTCAAGCCCCCAGATGGTTGAACCGTGTACCTCCGGCCACCTCCGGTCACCGGCAGCTCCGCCACGACGGAGCCGATGCCGCGGCGACCCATGCCGCCGCGCCGCCGAGATCCGACCTGAGCCGCACTCCACACGGTGTCCAACTGCTCAGTGAAGCTTTTTCAACATGCGTTGAGCTCGCGGTTCTGGAGGACGTGGATGGCCTTGGCGAGGTGACCGGCCCGGTGGGGGCAACAACGTAGCTTCGTGAGGATCTTCCAGGTCTTGAGCTGGGCGTTGGCTCGTTCGCCCGGTCCGCGGAGCTTGGCGTGGGAGCGGTTGGCGTCCTTGAGTGGCTCGGGCTTGTTCTTGCCTCTGTAGGGCGTCTGGATGTGCGGATCGGCGCCGACGTAGCCCTTGTCGGCCAGGACCAGCAGCCCGGAGGCGGCCAG
>NZ_KE384300.1:38558-722828 GCF_000425065.1 Actinomadura rifamycini DSM 43936 | reverse complement strand
TGCCCGGCTCCGTCCACGACCTGAAGGCCGCCAGGATCTGGGGCCTGGTCCGTGAACTGGCCGCCTCCGGGCTGCTGGTCCTGGCCGACAAGGGCTACGTCGGCGCCGATCCGCACATCCAGACGCCCTACAGAGGCAAGAACAAGCCCGAGCCACTCAAGGACGCCAACCGCTCCCACGCCAAGCTCCGCGGACCGGGCGAACGAGCCAACGCCCAGCTCAAGACCTGGAAGATCCTCACGAAGCTACGTTGTTGCCCCCACCGGGCCGGTCACCTCGCCAAGGCCATCCACGTCCTCCAGAACCGCGAGCTCAACGCATGTTGAAAAAGCTTCATTGAGCTACAGGCCCAGGTGTTCGTGCGCGTTAGCGAATCCCGCTAACGGGGGAAGGAATGACGCGGGTATGGGAAAGGCCGCGGGGACGTCGTCCCGGCGGCCTCCGATTCGAGCCGTTCGGGCTCTACAGGGAGGCTCCTCGGGAGGCCGCTCGTCGCGCGGCGGCGGGGCGCGGCCCTCGCTTGTCGGCGTTCATCTCACGGCTCCCTTCTTCGTCCGCGTTCGGTGCGTTGCGTCCATGGTGCGCCTACCTGGGAGGCGACCGCAACGGCTTTTTCCGCGACAGTGGAGAACAACGTAAAAAGGCCGGGGAGGAGGTGCGGGCCCCCTCCCCGGCCCACGGTGACCGGGTCCGGCGTCAGACGGCCCTGCGGCGGGTCCGGGCCGAACGGCGGTGCGACGGCGCCAGCAGGCGCTGGAGCACCCGGAACGGCAGCGTGACGATGCTGACGATCGTGCCGATGACGGCGTTCAGCGCTGCACTGATGCGGCGCATGATCAATCACTCCTTCGGTCTTCCGTTGCCGTCTTGTTACCCTCCCTGGGAGATCTACACCGATTCGGCTAAAGGGATTTCGTGCCGATGACGACCGTGGCGTAAAGCTTGTCGCAGCGGGCGGTCTCCGGGGCGAGGCCGCCCCGGGCGACCGCGTCCAGGGCGTCCCGCACCTGCCGCTCGCTCGTCTCGAACAGCAGCCGGCCGCCCGGGGCGAGCCAGCCGGACGCCTCCGCGGTCACCCGCCGCAGGACGCCGAGGCCGTCCGCGCCGCCGTCCAGGGCGACGAGGGGTTCGTGGTCGCGCGCCTCCGGGGGCAGCAGCGCGACCTCCGCGGACGGGACGTACGGGACGTTGCACAGCAGGACGTCGACGCGGCCGCGCAGGTCCGCGGGGAGCGCGTCGAACAGGTCGCCCTCGTGGACCCGGCCGCCGAGCGGTCCGACGTTGCGGCGGGCGCACCGCACGGACTCCGGCTCGATGTCGGCGGCGTGCAGTTCGCACCCGTCCGGGCCGAGACCGGCGACGAGCGCGGCGCCGAGCGCGCCGGAGCCGCAGCACAGGTCGAGGACGACGGGACGGGGCGGGGCGAGCGCGGCCGCGCGACGGACGAGGAACTCGGTGCGGCGGCGCGGGACGAACACGCCGGGGCCGACGCGGACGCGCAGCCCGCAGAAGTCGGCCAAGCCGACGACATGCTCGAGGGGCAGCCCGGCCGCGCGCCGGTCCACCATGGCGTCCAGCTCGGCGGGGGTGCGGGCCGCGGCGCCGAGCAGCCGGGCCTCGTCCTCGGCGAAGACGCACCCGGCGGCGCGCAGGCGGGAGACGACGGAGTCGAAGGGGGCGACGGAGTCGGAGGGGGTGTCGGGCATGACGCCTTTCGGGGTCCTGCGGGCGCCCCGGTCACGCTTCGGCGGGCGGAGGCACCCGGACTGGTCGGGCAGAAACGGGTCTCACCTCCTCCGGCCGTGTCGTTCGAGCGACGCCCACCGTACAGCAGCGACCCGGGCACGGACGGGACGGGGCGAGAATGGAGGGTCGCCGCAACGAGGAGGCCGGTTGTCCACGAACACGGAGCTGCGCGCGGACTGCGCGAACTGCCACGGGCTGTGCTGCGTGGCGCTGCCGTTCACCGCGTCGGCGGGCTTCCCGGTCGACAAGGAGGCGGGACGGCCGTGCCGGAACCTGCTCGCCGACTTCCGGTGCGGGATCCACGACGACCTGCGCGGGCGGGGCTTCGCCGGCTGCACGGTCTTCGACTGCTTCGGGGCCGGGCAGAAGGTTTCGAACGTCACGTTCGGGGGGCGCGACTGGCGGAGCGACCCCGGCCTCGCGCGCCGCGTGTTCGCGGTGTTCCCGATCATGCGCGACCTCCACGAGGTGCTCTGGTACCTCGCCGAGGCGCTCGGGCGGCCCGAGGCGGCGCCCGTCCACGGCGAGCTGCGGCGCGTTCGGGCCGACGTGGAGGCCCTCACCGGCGGCGTCCCCGAGGCGGCGGACGTGGCGGCGGTGCGGGCGCGGGTGGGTCCGCTGCTGATGCGGGCCGGTGAGCTGGTGCGGGCGGGCGTCCCGGGACGGCGCCGCGACCACCGCGGCGCGGACCTCGCGGGCGCCCGGCTCGGCCGCGCGGACCTGCGGGGCGCCTGCCTGCGCGGGGCGCTGCTCATCGCGGCCGACCTGCGCGGGGCGGACCTGCGGGACGCCGACCTGCTCGGCGCGGACCTGCGGGACGCCGACCTGCGCGGCGCCGACCTGACCGGCTGCCTGTTCCTCACCCAGCCGCAGCTCGACGCGGCCCGGGGCGACGCGGCGACGCGGACGCCGGCGGCACTGCGGCGGCCCGCGCACTGGTGACCGCCGGGGCGAACCGTTTGGTCCGGTGACCAGGGGGCATCTCCGCGGGGCACGTCGATGAGGGGGCCACGTGGGGCGGGTCGACCGGTGGGGCACGGGGGTCGCGGCCGCGGTGCTGGCCGTCCTCGGCGGCGGGCTGCCCCTGCTGGACTCGGCACTGGGCCGCGGCGGCCGTCCGCTGGCCGCGGGCGCGGTCGTGGCGGTGGGGACCGAGCGGGACGGCGTCCGCCCGGTGCGGGTGGCGGTGCCGTCCGCGCGGTGGGTGCTCAGCGCGGAGCGGTCGTCGCTGGCCGCGAGGGCGGCGCTGCTGAGCGGCGACGTGGTGGTGAACGTGAGGGCGGTGCTGCCGCTGGGGGCGGCGGACGCGCGCGCCCTGTGGCGCGGGCTCGGCCGGATCGTCGCGGCGGGCGGGGCGGCACGGCTGCAGGCCGATCCGGTGCCCTTCACGACGGCGGGCGGGCTGACGGGCCTGACGGGGCGGCTGAGCGGGCCGGGCCGCGTCGGGCTGGCGGGGGTGTTCACGACCGGGGCGGTCGGCGCCACGGTGACGGCGGCCGGACCGCCCGAGGCGTTCCGGCGGCTGGCCGGCGAGATCGAGGCGATGGTGCGCTCCCTCACGATCGCGGCGGGCCGGTGACGGGCCGTCCGGCGTTCTGGCTGTGGGCCGGGACGTGCGCGCTCGGCGTGTGGCTCGCGTTCGACGCGGTCGGGGCGATGGTGCGGGCGTTCCCGGCCGGGGCGACCGCCGGTTTCGCGCTGCTCGCCCCGGCGTTCGCCCTCGGGGTGTGGGCGTTGCGGCGGACGCACCCGGTGCGGGTGCGGCCGCTGGGCGCGGCGCTGCTGGCGGCGGCGTGGGGCGGGCTGGCGGCGTTCGGGGTGGCGCTGCCCGCGAACGCGGCGTTCCTCGCGGTCCTCGGGCAGACGGCCGGGCCGGAGTTCGCCGCGGTGTGGGGCGCGACGATCGCCGCGCCGGTGAACGAGGAGCCGCTGAAGCTGCTGGGCGTCGCGGTCCTGGTGCTGGCCGTCCCGTGCGCGGTGCGGAGCCCCCTGGACGGCTGGGGGTACGGCGCGCTCGCCGGGCTCGGCTTCCAGATGTCGGAGAACTTCCTGTACGTCCTGAACACGATCCTGCTGACGGGGGCGACGCAGGACGCGGGGGCAGCGTTCGTCTCGTTCGCGGGCCGGGTCGTCGGCGGCGCCTGGTGGAGCCACTGGGCGATGACCGCGGTCGCGGGCGCGGGGCTGGGCCGCCTGCTGGCCCGGGCGTCCCGGACGAACGCGGCGCTGGCGGCGGGCGCGCTGCTGCTGGCGATGGCGCTGCACGCCTGGTGGGACGCGCCCGTCCTGGCGGACGCGGCGCTGCTGCCGTTCAAGGGGCTGCCGATCCTGCTGGCCGCGGTGGTCGCGTACCGGCTGGCGCGGCGCGGCTACCTGGCGCACTTCCGGCGGGCGGCGGACGCCGAGACCGCCGGGGGCGTCCTGGTGCCGGGCGAGCGGCACGTGCTGACCTACCGCAGGTGGCGGCGGAAGGAGCGGTGGGACGTGCCGCCGGGCGAGCCGCGGCTGCTGCTGGCCCGGCTCCGCGCCGCCGAGCTGGACCTGCTCGAGGCCGGGCTCGGCGGGATCGGGCGGGATCCGGACGAGGCGGAGCGGCTGCGCGGCGACGTCCGGGACCTGCGGCTGCGGCTCAACGCGTCCTGGCGGCGGACCGGCGCGGCGCGCGCCGTCCGGTGAGGGGCGCGCCGTCCGGTGAGGGGCGCCGCGACCACGCCGTTTGCCCGCCTGCGGCTCGGGTACCGGCCCGTCGGGAATTCGCTCTCGGCCGGGGAGAAACGCAGATGGCGCAGCGGAAGGGCGGGTCGAAGGCCGGGAGGCTGGAGAATCTCGCGTGGGGGGTCGATGACCGGCTCGGCGCGGCCGCGTTCCTGAAGCGCAACCTCACCAAGGCGTTCCCGAAGCACTGGTCCTTCCTCCTCGGCGAGATCGCCCTCTACTCGTTCATCGTCCTGCTGATCACCGGTGTGTTCCTCACGCTGTTCTTCAAGCCGAGCGGCGCGGAGGTCGTCTACGAGGGCTCGTACACGCAGTTGCGGGGCGTGCGGATCAGCGAGGCGTACGCGTCGACGCTGCACATCACGTTCGACGTCCGCGGCGGGCTGCTGATGCGGCAGATCCACCACTGGGCCGCGAACATCTTCCTCGCGGCGATCGCGATCCACCTGATGCGCATCTTCTTCACGGGCGCGTTCCGCAAGCCCCGGGAGATCAACTGGCTGATCGGCGTGACGCTGTTCGTGCTGGCGCTCGCCGAGGGGTTCGCGGGCTACTCGCTGCCGGACGACCTGCTGTCGGGCACCGGCCTGCGGATCATGGCGGGGATCGTGCAGTCGATCCCCGTGGTCGGGTCGTACCTGGTCATGTTCGTCTTCGGCGGCGAGTTCCCGGGCACCGCCGAGTTCATCCCCCGGCTGTTCACGGTGCACATCCTGCTGATCCCGGGCCTGCTGCTCGCGCTGATCACCGCGCACCTGATGATCCTCTGGCACCAGACGCACACCCAGTGGCCGGGCCGGGGCCGCCGGGAGCAGAAGGTCACCGGGGAGCCGACGTTCCCGGCGTTCGCCGCGCAGAGCGGGGCGTACTTCCTGTTCACGTTCGGGTTCCTGGCGCTGATGGCGGCGCTGTTCCAGATCAACCCCGTGTGGCTCTACGGACCGTACGAGCCGGACGAGGTGTCGTTCGGCTCGCAGCCCGACTGGTACGTCGGGTTCCTGGAGGGCTCGCTGCGCATCATGCCGCGGCTCGAGACCACCCTGTGGGGGCACACCGTCTCCTGGAACGTGCTGGCGCCCGCGGTGATCCTGCCCGGGGTGTTCTTCACCCTCCTCGCGCTGTACCCGTTCTTCGAGCGGTGGGCGACGGGCGACGAGCGCGTCCACCACCTGCTGGACCGGCCGCGCAACGCCGCCACCCGGACGGCGATCGGCGCGGCCGTCATCGTCTGGTACGGGAACCTGTGGGCGGCGGGCGGCAACGACATCATCGCGTGGGTGTTCCACATCCCGCTGTTCTGGACGACCTGGTTCTTCCGCGTCGGATTCTTCGTGTTCCCGATCGTCGCGTTCGTCGTCACGCGGCGGATCTGCCTGTCGTTGCAGCGCCGCGACCTGCGGCAGCGCAAGGAGGGGGTGGAGAGCGGGCTGATCTCGCTGACCCCCGACGGCGGGTTCACCGAGCGGCACGAGCGGTCGTCGGACGAGCGGGCGGCGCTCCTGCAGACCCGGCAGCCGCGCGAGCTGCTCGCCGCGTACCCGCACCACATCCTGCCGATGCCGACGCCCGGGCGCGTCCGCACGCAGGCGCGCACGCGGGCGAACCGGTTCTACCTCGACTACCAGGTGCTGTCGCAGGGCGGCGGGCAGGGACGGGCGGACGGCGCGTCGCCGCGGCAGCGGGCGCAGATCGAGGGCCCGCCGGTCGAGGACGCCGCGCAGCGGAGCGACGGGAGCAGGCTCGCCCGGCTCCGCCGGTTCGTCGGGCGGCGGCGCGGGAAGCGGTGAAACGCCCGAATCCTTCCGCGGTGAGCGGGCAGTACCGCACCATGGATGAGATCAAGCTGAGCAGCCCCGAGTTCGCCGACGGCGGCCCGATCCCGGCCGTCCACTCCCACGAGGCGGGCGACCTGTCCCCCTCTCTGGACTGGACCGGCGTGCCCACCTCGGCGGTCGAACTCGTCCTGGCCTGCGACGACCCGGACGCGCCCGGCGGCACGTTCACGCACTGGATGGTGGCGGGCATGCAGCCCGAACGCGACGGCCTGTCGGCCGGGGAGGACGCCCCGCGCATCGCGAAGGGGCGCAACGGGTTCGGCGACAACGGCTACGGCGGCCCGCACCCGCCGCCCGGCGGCGCGCCCCACCGGTACGTGTTCACGCTCCACGCGCTGGACCGGCCGTCCGGGCTGACGTCCGGCTTCTCCCCCGACGACCTGCGGGACGCGCTGCGCGGCAAGGTCGTCGCGACCGGGACGCTGACCGGGACCTACGCCCGCTGAGCCGGCCGGGGGACGCCCGCCGCCCCCGGCGGGCGTCCCCCGGCGGCGGGGCGCCGCGCGTCGTCCCCGCGCCGTCTCACCGTGCGCCGTCTCACTGTGCGCCGTCGTCGTCGCGGCGCAGTTCGTCCTCGACGGGCGGCCGCTCGGTCTCGCGCATGTGCTCGGCCAGGCCGGGCTTGTTGTGGTGGCGGCGCTGGTAGTCCCGTTCCGCGGCGCTGCGCCCGGTGTCGGGTTCGACCGGGACCGAGCGCATCACCTCGGCGACGCCGCCGTAGGTGCCGAGCGGCAGCGCGGCGAGCGCGCGCTCGGCGTCCGTCCCCGGGCTCCTGGCGTGCACGTGCTCGACGATCCGCTCCTTGGTCGCCGGGAACGCCAGGTCCCCGAGCAGTTCCTCGATCCGGCCGGTGTCGGCGATCCGCATGTCGTCCCCCCCTGCTGCGGAGCCCCGGACTGCGAAGCCCCTGACTGCGAGACCTGCGGGCTGCCCGCCAGGCCGCCGCCCAAACGACCGGCCGCCCACGGACGGCGGACATCGACGGCGAGCATCGACGGCGCGGCGCACGCGGCTCGTTCCTCGCATGGCACCGGTGTCCCTTATCGCACGTTTCGCCCTGTCGGGCGGGGTAGGGCCGACCTGTACCCCGCTTCAAGGAGGGCGACGATGAAGGCTGTGACCTGGCACGGCAGGCGGGACGTCCGCGTCGAGAACGTCCCCGACCCGGAGCTCAAGGAGGCCGACGACGCGATCATCCGGGTGACCTCGTCCGGGATCTGCGGCTCGGACCTGCACCTGTACGAGGTGCTCGGACCGTTCCTCACCGAGGGGGACGTCCTGGGCCACGAGCCGATGGGGATCGTCGAGGAGACCGGCCCGGACGTGACGCACGTCAAACCCGGCGACCGCGTGGTCATTCCGTTCAACATCTCCTGCGGGCACTGCCACATGTGCGAGCGGAAGCTCTTCGCGCAGTGCGAGACGACGCAGGTCCGCGAGCAGGGCATGGGCGCCGCCCTGTTCGGCTACACCCGGCTGTACGGGCAGGTGCCGGGCGGGCAGGCCGAGTACCTGCGGGTCCCGCAGGCGCACTTCGGTCCCGTCAAGGTGCCGGAGGGGCCGCCGGACGAGCGGTTCGTGTACCTGTCGGACGTCCTGCCGACCTCGTGGCAGGCCGTGGAGTGGGCGGACGTGCCGAAGGACGGGTCGGTGACCGTCCTCGGGCTCGGCCCCATCGGCCAGATGTGCGCGCGCATCGCGCGGCACCGCGGCCACCGGGTGATCGGCGTGGACGTCGTCCCGGAGCGGCTGGAGATGGCGCGCCGGCACGGCATCGAGGTGATCGACTCCGCGGACGCCGACGACGTCGCGGACGCGGTGCGGCAGCTCACCGGCGGCCGCGGCACCGACTCGGTGATCGACGCGGTCGGGATGGAGGCGCACGGCTCCCCCGGCGCGAAGATCGCGCAGACGCTCACCGGGATGCTGCCCGGCAACACCGCCGCGCCGCTCATGTCGCGCGTCGGGGTGGACCGGCTCGCGGCGCTGATGACGGCGATCGAGGTCGTCCGCCGGGGCGGGACGATCTCGGTGATCGGCGTGTACGGCGGGATGACCGACCCGATGCCGATGCTGCGGATGTTCGACAAGGGCATCGCGCTGCGGATGGGCCAGGCCCACGTCCGCGCGTGGATCGACGACCTGCTGCCGCTGGTGTCCGACGACGCCGACCCGCTCGGGGTCATGGACCTGGCCACGCACAAGATGCCGCTGGAGAAGGCGCCGGAAGCGTACGAGATGTTCCAGAAGAAGCGGGACGGCGCCATCAAGGTGCTGCTGGAGCCCGCGTCCTGACCGCGGGCCGCGCGGCCCGCCGCCCGGACGGCAGGAACGCGGCGAGCAGGACGCCGAGGCCGACCACGGCGGTCGCGATGAGGAAGGAGATCCGGAAGCCCGTCATGTCGGGCACGGCCGTGCCGTGGAACGAGACCGTGTTGCGCGCGAGGACGGCGCCGAGAACCGCGCTGGACACCGAGGTGCCGATCGAGCGCATCAGCGTGTTCACGCCGTTGGCGGCGCCGGTCTCCGACGTCGGCACCGCGCTCATGATCAGGGTGGGCAGCGCCGAGTAGGCGAGGCCGATGCCGGCGCCGACGAGCGTGGAGATCAGCGCGACCTGCCACACGGCGCCCATCAGGCCCTGCGCCGCCGCGTACGCGCCGCCGATGACGAGCAGCCCCATGATGAGGGACGTCTTGGGGCCGCGGGCGGCGGAGATGCGGGCGGACAGCGGCGAGACGAGCATCATCGAGATGCCCATCGGCGCCACCGCGAGGCCGGCGACGAGGAGGGTCTGGCCGAGGCCGTAGCCGGTGGCCGTCGGCAGCTCCAGCAGCTGCGGCAGCACCAGCGACATGGCGTAGAAGGAGACGCCGACCGTGACCGCCGTCAGGTTGGTCAGCAGGACCTGGCGGCGGGCGGTGGTGCGCAGGTCGATCAGCGGCTCGCGCACCCGCAGCTCCAGGACGCCCCACAGCACGAGGATCGCGAGCCCGGCGGCGGCGAGGCCGAGCGTCGCGGGGCTCGTCCAGCCCCATTCGGCGCCCTTGGTGATCGGCAGCAGCAGCGCCAGCAGCCCGGCCGAGAGCCCGAGCGCGCCCGCGACGTCGAAGCGGCCGCCGGTCCGCTGCGGGGACTCGGGGACCAGCCGCCAGACGAGCGCGAACGCCACCGCGCCGAGGGCCGCGGCCCCGTAGAACAGCACGTGCCAGCTGAAGTTCTGCGCGACGTAGGCCGACAGGGGCAGGCCGAGCGCGCCGCCGACGCCGAGCGAGGAGCTCATCAGCGCGAGCGCGGCGCCGAGCCGCTCCCGGGGGAGCCGGTCGCGCATCAGGCTGATGCCGAGCGGGATGGCGCCCACCGCGAAGCCCTGGATCGCGCGGCCCGCGACGACGACGAGCAGTTCGGAGCTCACCGCGGCGACCAGCGACCCGGCGACGACGGCGGAGATGCTCACCAGGATCATCCGGCGCTTGCCGTACATGTCGCCGAGCCGGCCCATGATCGGGGTGGCGACGGCGCCGGACAGCAGCGTCGCCGTCATCGCCCAGGTGGCGTTGGCGATGGACGTGTCGAGCAGCTGCGGCAGCCGGCCGATGACGGGGATGAGCAGCGTCTGCATCAGCGCGACGACGATCCCGGCGAACGCCAGCACCGCGACGAGCGTCCCGCCGCCCCGTTCCCGCGCGGGCGCGGCGACCGCACCGGCGGCCGCACCGGCGACCGGGGCGGTGACCGGATCGGCGACCGGGGCGGCGGCGACGGCGACGCGGCCGGCCCCGGGGTCGTCGGGGATCACGGCCGCGTCCGGATGCCGGGGCAGGGCGGGATCGAGGGACACGTGTACACGCCTCCAGGGGGAGTTCGGGGATCTTCATTGATCAAGTCCCCGCGGCCCCGTTTCATTCCCGGCGCGGCGAAGGGCCCGGTGCGGCGCGCCCCCGAGCGCGCCGCACCGGGCCCCGTCCGGTCCCCCGGTCTCAGGCGGGCACGTGGCTCTTCCTGCGGGTCCAGTGCCGGTGCGCGGCGACCGCGTCGACGAACCGGTCGGCGAAGTCGCCGCCGTGGCCGCGGGTCGTGACAACGCCCTGGTCCACGAGGGCGTCGCCGCCCGCGGCCTCGCCGGCGAACCGCACCCCGGTGAGCCCCGCCCGCTCGAGCAGCCCGATGCCCTCGTCGAGCGCGCCGACCGCCTTGCAGTGGACGAACGCCTCGGCGACGAAGTGCACGGCGTCGCCGTCCTCGGACAGGGTCCGCACGCTCGCCTCTCCCCCGGGCACGAGGACCGCGTCGTACAGCACGGACGCCATGGTCGGCATCGCCTTGGTGACCTCGACCTGGCCGCCGTTGGCCGCCTGGACGAAGCCGTCCGCGGCCGCGAGCACCTCCACGATCGCGCCCCGCCGCGTGAACGCGTCGCCGACCGCCGCGATCGCCGCCGAGTCGACGCCGTCCGCGGCGAGCACCGCGATCTTGCGGCCCAGCACGGAGTCGGCCGGCGCGTTCGCCTGGCTCAGCGCGGGCGAGCTGCGGCCGTGGTTGGCGGTGCCGGCCTCGCCGGGCGGCTCGACGCCGATCCCCTTCGCGACGGCCACGGCGAGGTCGTGGTCGACGTGGTTGAGGTGCGCGACGACGCCCTCGCGGATGTGCGTCTGCTCGCACTTGCCGAGCTCGAAGCGGAAAGCGCCGACGATGTGCTCCTTCTCCCAGTCGGCCATGCTGTTCCAGAACAGCGTCGCCTGGGAGTAGTGGTCCCGGAAGCTGTCGCTCCGCTTGCGGATCTTGGCGCCGTCGACCCGCTCCTGGTAGTGGGTGAACGAGCCCTCGCCGCCCACGGCCGGGCAGCCGCCCGAGAGGCTGTTCTTGTGGTAGGCGGACCGGGCCGGGTTGATGTCCGCCTGGTGGTAGCCGTCGCGGTGGTGGTTGCGGACGGGCGCCACCGGCCGGTTCACCGGGATCTGCGGGAAGTTCGGCCCGCCGAGGCGGATGAGCTGCGTGTCCAGGTAGGAGAACAGCCGCGCCTGCAGCAGCGGGTCGTTGGTGAAGTCGATGCCGGGCACGACGTTGGCGATGTGGAACGCGACCTGCTCGGTCTCGGCGAAGAAGTTGTCGGGGTTGCGGTTCAGCGTCAGCCGGCCGACCGGCCGCACCGGCACCACCTCCTCCGGAATGATCTTCGTGGCGTCGAGCAGGTCGAAGTCGAAGCGGTGCTCGTCCTCGGCGGGGACGAGCTGCACGCCCAGCTCGTATTCGGGGAACGCGCCCGCCTCGATCCGGTCCCAAAGGTCGCGGCGGTTGAAGTCGGGGTCCTTTCCGCCGATCTTCTGCGTCTCGTCCCACGCCAGGGAGTGCGTGCCGAGGAGCGGCTTCCAGTGGAACTTCGCGAACGTCGGGCGCCCCTCGGCGTTGATGAGCCGGAACGTGTGGACGCCGAATCCCTGCATCATCGCGTAGCTGCGCGGGATCGCCCGGTCCGACATCAGCCACATCATCATGTGCATCGTCTCGGGCTGGAGCTGGACGAAGTCCCAGAGCGTGTCGTGCGCGGACTGCGCCTGCGGGATCTCGCTGGACGGCTCGGGCTTCACCGCGTGCACGAAATCGGGGAACTTGATGCCGTCCTGGATGAAGAACACGGGCATGTTGTTGCCGACGAGGTCGAAGTTGCCCTGCCGCGTGTAGAACTTCGTCGCGAATCCGCGGACGTCCCGGACGGTGTCGGCCGACCCGCGCGAACCGGCGACCGTCGAGAACCGGACGAACACCGGCGTGGTGAGCGAGGTGTCGCGCAGGAATTCGGCCGTCGTGTAGTCGGTGAGCGGGTCGGTGACCCGGAAGTGGCCGTAGGCGCCCGAGCCGCGCGCGTGCACGACCCGTTCGGGGATCCGCTCGTGGTCGAAGTGGGTGATCTTCTCGCGGAGGTGGAAGTCCTCGAGGAGGCTGGGGCCGCGCTCCCCGACGGTGAGCGAGTCGTCGGTGTCGTCCACCTGGATGCCCTGGTCGGTCGTGAGCGCCGACCCCTCGGGGCTCACCCGCCACCGTTCCAGCTGTTCCTGCTTCTCGTCGCGGCCGCCGTCGACCATCATCGCTCCTCAAGACGCGCGCGGGTGGGACTCTCCGTGCTCGCCGCTACCCAGGGAAATCAATGACATGCCCGACTTGACCGGAACTTTGGGGGGCCCGGTCGTGTCGCGCGCCGGAACGCCGGGACGGGCGCCGCCGCGCCGCGCGTCCCGCCGGGAGCGGCCCCCGGAGAGCGGGCCGTCCGGTTCCCCTTTTCCGTGTCGCCGCGCGCCGGGTGGACTCGTCGGGTCCGGGAATCCGCTACGGTCATGGACGCCGCGTTGGCGAGGGGAAGGAACACGGGACGCACATGGCCGAGAAGGTCATTCGGGTGGACGACATCGACGGCTCCGAAGGGTCCGATGTCGACAAGCGGGACTTCGAAGTCCTGGGTCGTACGTTCACGATCGACTTGAGCGACGACAACTACAAGCGCCTGAACGAGTTGCTGGACGGTCTCGCGCCGTTCATCGAGAACGCCGCCGAGGTGAAGCCCGCGGGGAAGGGACGCAAGTCCCGCACCGCGAAGATCAAGGGCTACACGAACGGCGATGTGCGCTCGTGGGCATTGCGAGAGGGCGTCGAAGTCTCCGAACGTGGCAAGATATCGGATGAGGTCTATGCTGCATTCATCGAGGCTCATCCGGACGCGAAGCCGGACGCATAGTTAGGGAGTCCCCGCATGGCACAGAAGGTCGAAGTCCTGCTCGTGGACGACATCGACGGCGGAGAGGCCGACGAGACCGTCAGCTTTTCCATCGATGGGACCACGTACGAGATCGACCTGAGCAAGAAGAACGCCGAGAAGCTCCGCGCGGGCCTGGAGCCCTTCGTGGCGGGCGCCCGCAAGGCGCGCAAGACGACCGGACGCACGGCCCGGGGCACCCGTACCGCGAACAGCCGCGAGCGCTCCGCCGAGATTCGCGAGTGGGCGAAGAACCGGGGCATCAAGGTCAATGAGCGGGGCCGTATCCCCGCCCACGTGATCGAGAAGTACGAGGCCGCGCACTAGCGCGGGGGCCGCGCACGCGGCGGCGTTCGGCGCCTTCTCGAGGCCGGGGTGAAATTCTCATCGCCCCGGCCTCGTGCATGCCCGCCCCGCCCGCGCCGGGAAGCGCGGTTCGGCATTTCTTCCCGATCGGCGCCGCAATCCCTGGACAATTGCCGCATATGTAACCAATCACTGACCACCGGCGTTAATCGCGCGTCCCCTCGCCCCCCGGGCGGACGCGAAGGCGGGCGGCGGGCGGGTAGGGACCCATCGGATGGAGTGGAAGGGGGGCGCCCGTGGTGGACGCCGCGCTCGGCCTGCTGGCGGTCCTGCTGCTGACCGCCGCGACCGGGTACTTCGTCGCGCAGGAGTTCGCGTTCGTCACCGCGGACCGCCCGTCGCTGGACCAGCGGGCCGCCGAGGGCGACCGCGCGGCGGCGCGCGCGGTGCGGGTGATGGGGCGGCTGTCGTTCATGCTGTCGGGCGCGCAGCTCGGCATCACGGTCACCGCGCTGGTGGTCGGGTTCATCGCCAAGCCCGCGCTGGCCGACCTGATCGCGCCCGCGCTGACGGCGGCCGGAGTGCCCGAGGGGGCGACGGGCGGCATCGCGGTGGCGCTGGGCTTCGCGCTCGCCACGGTGATCCAGATGGTGCTGGGCGAGCTGTTCCCCAAGAACCTGGCGCTGGCGAAGGCCGAGCCGCTGGCGCGCGCCCTGGCCGGGTCGACCCTGGTGTACCTCACGGTGGCCTCGCCGCTGATCCGGCTGTTCGACACGTCGGCGAACCGGCTGGTGCGGGCGCTGGGCATCGAGCCGGTCGAGGAGCTGCAGCACGGCGCGACGCTGGAGGAGCTGGGGCACATCATCGGCGAGTCCGGCGCGCAGCTCCCGGAGGGCCACGTGGACCTGCTGGAGCGGGCGCTGGCGTTCTCCGAGCGCGACGCCGCTGAGGTCATGGTGCCCCGGGTGGACGTCGTGACGGTGCCGGCGACCGCCCGCGCCGCCGACCTGGACGAGATCATCTCCGCGACGGGCCGGTCCCGCTTCCCCGTGGTCGGGGCGGGCGTCGACGACGTGGTCGGGGTGGTGGGCCTGGAGGAGCTGGTGCCGCTGGCGCCCGGTGCGGCGGCGGCCACGCGGGTCGGCGAGATCGCCCGCCCGCCGCTGCTGCTGCCGTCCTCGCTGCCGCTGCCGGAGGTCGTCCTGCGGCTGCAGGGCGCCCGCGAGACGCTCGCCTGCGTGGTGGACGAGTACGGCGGCTTCGCGGGGCTCATCACGTGGGAGGACGTCGCCGAGGAGCTGGTCGGCGAGATCGCGGACGAGAACGAGCCGGACGAGGACCTGGCGATCCGGCGCGGCGAGTGGTGGACGACCGACGCCGGGCTGCGGGTGGACGAGGTCGAGCACGAGACGGGGATCGCGCTGCCGGAGGGCGACTACGAGACGGTCGCGGGCCTGCTGCTGCAGCGCCTCGGCCGCGTCGCCCGGCCCGGCGACGTGGTCGACGTCGCGCTGCCGCGGACGCGGCTGGACGAGCCCGCCCGGACCGCGATCGTCGAGGTGCTGACCGTCCGGCGGCACGTCCCGGGGCTGGTCCGCGTCCGGACCGTCGCGGCGGGCGGCCCGGCCGACGGGGACGGGCGCGGGCCGGCGGGCGGGACCGGCGGGCCCGCGGCCGGCGGCGGGCGGGGGCGGCGGTGAACCCGGCGCTCGGCGCGGCCGTGACGCTCGCGCTGCTGGCGGGCAACGGGTTCTTCGTCGCGACCGAGTTCGCGCTGGTGGCGGCGAAGCGGCCGCGGCTGGAGCGGGCGGCGGCACGCGGCAGCCGGGCCGCGGGCACGGCGGTGGCGGGCATCGACGAGCTGACGCTGACGCTCGCGGGCGCGCAGCTCGGGATCACGATGTGCTCGCTGGGCCTCGGCCTGGTGTCGGAGCCGGTGTTCGCCGAGACCCTGGCGCCGCTCGCGCACGCCGCCGGGCTCCCGGACGGCGCGTCGCACGTGCTGGCGTTCGTCCTCGCGCTGGCGCTGGTGACGTTCCTGCACATGGTGGTCGGCGAGATGGCGCCGAAGTCGTGGGCGATCACCGCGCCGGAGCGGTCGGCGACGATCCTGGGGCCCCCGTTCCGGGCGTTCAGCATCGTGATGCGGCCGGTGCTGGCGGCGCTGAACGGCGGGACGAACCTGCTGCTGCGGGCGATCGGCGTCCGGCCCACCACGACGCGGGAGGCGCCGCGCACGCCCGAGCAGCTGCGCAGCATCGCGGTGGAGTCGCGGCGGCTCGGGCTGATCGGGGAGAGCGACCTGACGCTGCTGACGGCGGCGCTGGACGCCCCGCGGGCGCCGCTGGCGGGCCTCGTGGTCCCGCTCGCCGACATCGTGTCCGTCCCGGCGGACGCGACCCCGCAGGAGGTGATCGACACGGCCGCACGGACCGGCCGGACCCGGATCATGCTGCGCGGCTTCGACCGGTCCGGCGCGGCCCGCATGGTGCACGTCCGGGACGCGTACCTCGCCCGCGCCCGCGGCCGGGACGCCGTCGCGGGCGAGCTGGCCCATCCGGTGCCGGCGATGCCGCTCGCCACGCCGGTCGGCGAGGCGGTCGCGACGCTGCGGGCGCGGCACAGCCACCTGGGGCTCGCGGTGGACGCCGGGGGCCGCGTCGCGGGCCTGGTCAGCCTGGACGACCTGCTCACCACCCTGCTGGCCGTCCGCTGAGCCGCCGCGCCCGGACGCACGTGTCAACGTTGGTTGACATGTGGCGACTGTCAACCTAGATTGACACGCATGAGCGATGGAGTGACGCTCGCCCGAGAGGCGGGCAGCCGGGACCCGGCCGTGGGGCTGCGGGCCGTCCGGGCGCTGCGGGAGCTGGCCGAGCGCCTGGAGGCCCTCCAGGTCGCCTCGGCCCGCGAGCGCGGCTGGTCCTGGCAGGAGATCGCGGACCACCTCGGCGTGAGCCGGCAGGCGGTCCACAAGAAGCACGGCGGCGGGCGCCGCCTCCTCCCGACGAAGGAGCGTTAGGCATGTTCGAACGGTTCACCAAGGACGCCCGGCAGACCGTCGTCGACGCCCAGGCGCAAGCCCGCGACCTCGGCCACGGCCGCATCGGCACCGAGCACGTCCTGCTCGCGCTCCTCGACGCCGACGACGGCACCGCCCGGGCCCTCCGCGCCCACGGGCTGGAGGCCGCCGCCCTGCGCGCCCGCGTCGCCGCCGTCGGCGGCCTGGACGGCGACCTGGACCCCGACGCGCTGCGCTCCATCGGCATCGACCTCGACGCCGTCCGCCGCGCCGCCGAGGACAGCTTCGGCGAGGGCGCGCTGGACGCGGCGCCCGGCGAGCGCGGACGGCGCAAGGGCCACCGCCCCTTCGGCAAGGAGGCGAAGAAGGCCCTTGAGCTGAGCCTGCGCCACGCGATCCGGCTCAAGCACAACTACATCGGCACGGGGCACATCCTGCTCGGCCTGCTCCACGACGACGACTTCCGCGCGGTGCGGCTCGTGTGGGAATCGGGCGCGGACGTCGCCGAACTCCGTGCCGACATCACGCGCATGCTGACGTCCAAGGCCGCCTGAACCCCCGGCGGCGGACCGTCCCGGTGGACCGTCCCGGTCAGCCGCCGAAGCGCGACCGGAGCGCGGCCACGCAGGCGCTCCTGCGGGCGGGGTCGCCTGGGAAGCGCCGTCGGCACTCGGCCTCGATCCACGACGGGTCGCGCGGCGGCGGGGGCGCACCGGCGGCCCCGTCCGCGGGGGCGCCCGCCGGTCCGCCCGGGGGGCGCGGCGCGTCCCGGGGACGGGGCGCGGGGCGCGGCTCCACGGGGACGGCCGGCGGTTCGGCGCCGCGCGGCCGCGGCCCGGCCGGCGGGACGGTCCGGACGGACGGCGCCCGGCCCTCCCCCGCCTCCGGGACCCCACCGGCGCCCGGCGTCCCGCCGGAGGCCGTCGGCACCGCCGGGGTGTCGGGGGCGTCCGGGGCGACGTCCGGGGCGGGACGCGCGGGACGCGTCGCCGCCTCCGGCGGACCGCCCGCGGGCGGTCCGGGCGCGGCCGTCCCGCTCGCCCGGTGCGACGGGGCGTCCGCCGGGGACGACCGCGGCTCCGGGCCGCGCACGGCGCCCGCCACCGCGACGGCGGTCACCAGCCCCGCGAGCAGCAGACCGGCGAGCAGGGGGGCGGCCGGACGGACGAGCGGGCGGCGCGGCGGGTCCGGCGGGCTCGGCGCGGCGCGCGTGTATCCGGACGGCGGCAGGTGACGGGGAGGTCGCACCCCCTGATCGTCACCCTCCGCGCACGTCCGCACACGGAGAACGGCCCGGCCGTTGCCACCTCGATACACGCCGCCCGCCCGGCCCGGGCGGGCCCGGCCCAGCACATACCGGTCAGCGCGGCACGACCGTGAAGCGGCGCAGCGCCAGCGCCGGGTTCCGCTCCCGGACGTCCGCGAGCCGCGCGGGCGCGACGTCGGCCACGGCGGCGCCCGGCGCCTCCCCCAGCGACGCCGCCACCACGCCCATCGGATCGACGATCATGCTGTTGCCCGCGCCGGTCGGCGCGCACTGGTCCGCGGCCGCCACGTAGATCGTGTTCTCGATGGCGCGGGCGCGCACGAGCGTCCGCCAGTGGTCCTCCTTGAGCGGCCCCGGAACCCACTGGGCGGGCAGCAGGAGCACGTCGGCGCCCGCGTCCACGATCCGGCGCGTCACCTCGGGGAACCGCACGTCGTAGCAGGTCTGCATGCCGAACGTGACGCCGTCCACCGCGAACGTCTCGGGGTCGCCGATGCCGCCGTGCCGGACGATCTCCGACTCCTTGTACCCGAACGCGTCGTACAGGTGCGTCTTGCGGTACGTCGCGGCGACCGTCCCGTCGGGGGCGAACGCGACGAGCACGTTGGCGATGCGGTCCGGTTCGTCCAGCCGCTCGTTCAGCCCGGCGACGACGTGCACGCCGTGGCCGCGCGCCAGCTCGGCGAGCCCGCTCGCGAACGGGCCGTCGAGCCGCTCGGCGGAGTCGACGTACCGCCGGTCCAGTCTCGGCGCCGCGAACATCGCGAACTCGGGGCACGCCACCACCTTCGCGCCGCGCCCGGCCGCCTCGGCCACCAGTCCCCCGATCGCGCGGAGGTTCTCGTCCTTGTTCGTCCCGGGCGCGAACTGCGCCACCGCGACCTGCACCATGCTCCCGTCCTTCCCGCTCTCGGAAACGCCGTGTCAGAGCCGGTCCACGCCGGTCACCCGGACGACGGCGGCGCCCTCCTGGTCGGAGCCCGCGAGGTCCACCTCCGCCGAGATCCCCCAGTCGTGGTGCCCCTCCGGGTCGTCGAACACCTGCCGGACGCGCCACAGCGCGTCCTCGGGGACCTCCTCGATCTGCAGCAGCTTCGGGCCGCGCGCGTCCGGGCCCGTCAGCAGCTCGTCGTACTCGGCGAAGTAGCCGTCCATCGCCTCCGACCAGGCGTCCGCGCCGAAGTCCGGGTCCAGCTCGCCGAGGTCGCGGTACCGCTCCAGCGCCGCCAGCTCCACGCGGCGGAACATCGCGTTGCGCACCAGCACCCGGAACGCCCGCGCGTTCGCGGTGACCTTCGTGACGCGCTCCTCGATCGGCTCGTCGGGCTCCTCCGCGGGGTTGGCGAGCTGCTCCCACTCGTCCAGCAGGCTGGAGTCGACCTGCCGGACCAGCTCCCCGAGCCACTCGATCAGGTCGATGAGGTCGTCGGTCTTGATCGACTCGGGGACGGTCTGCTGCAGCGCCTTGTACGCCCCGGACAGGTACCGCAGCACCAGCCCCTCGCCCCGCGCCAGCTCGTAGTACGCGATGTACTCGGTGAACGTCATCGCCCGCTCGTACATGTCGCGCACCACCGACTTGGGGCGCAGTGGATGGTCGCCCACCCACGGGTGCCCCGCCCGGTAGATCTCGTAGGCGGCGCCGAGCTCCTCGTCCAGCGGCTTCGGGTAGTCGACGTCCTGGAGCAGCTCCATCCGCTCCTCGTACTCGATGCCCTCGGCCTTCATCTCCTGCACCGCCGCGCCGCGCGCCTTGTTCAGCTGCGCCGCGAGGATCTGCCGGGGGTCGTCGAGCGTCGCCTCGATCACCGACAGGACGTCCAGCGCGTACGACGGCGAGCCCGGGTCGAGCACCTCGAACGCGGCGAGCGCGAACGTCGACAGCGGCTGGTTGAGCGCGAAGTCCTCCTGGAGGTCGACGGTGATCCGCGCGTACCGTCCGACGTCGTCCGGCTCCGGCAGCACCTCGACCACTCCCCCGGCCAGCAGCGACCGGTAGATCGCGATGGCGCGGGAGATGTGCCGCCGCCGCGCCGCCGGCTCCTCGTGGTTGTCGGTCAGCAGCCGCTTCATCGCCTGGAACGCGTTGCCCGGCCGCGCGATCACCGACAGCAGCATCGCGTGGCTCACCTGGAACCGGGACCGCAGCATCTCCGGCTCGGCGTCCTGCAGCTTGCGGAAGACCTCCTCGTCCCAGCCGACGAACCCCTCCGGGGGCTTCTTCCGCTGCACCTTCCGCCGCTTCTTCGGGTCGTCGCCCGCCTTCGCGAGGGCCTTCTCGTTCTCCACGACGTGCTCGGGCGCCTGCGCGACGACGAACCCGACCGTGTCGAAGCCCGCGCGGCCCGCCCGTCCGGCGATCTGGTGGAACTCGCGGGCCCGCAGCCGCCGCACCCGGCTGCCGTCGTACTTGCTGAGCGCGGTGAACACGACCGTCCGGATGGGGACGTTGACGCCGACGCCGAGGGTGTCGGTGCCGCAGATGACCTTGAGCAGCCCGGCCTGCGCGAGCCGTTCCACCAGCCGCCGGTACTTGGGCAGCATCCCGGCGTGGTGGACGCCGATGCCGTGCCGCACGAACCGGGACAGGTTCCGGCCGAACTTGGTCGTGAACCGGAAACCGCCGATCAGCTCGGCGATCCGCGCCTTCTCCGCCTTCGTGCACACGTTGATGCTCATCAGCGACTGCGCCCGCTCGATCGCGGCGGCCTGCGTGAAGTGCACCAGGTAGATCGGCGCCTTCTGCTCGCCGAGCAGCTCCTCGATCGTCTCGTGCAGCGGCGTGACCCGGTAGTCGTAGATCAGCGGGACGGGACGCTCCGCGGACGTGACGAGCGCGGTGGGCCGTCCCGTCCGGCGGGTGAGGTCCTTCTGGAAGAACCCGACGTCGCCGAGCGTCGCCGACATCAGCAGGAACTGGCTCTGCGGCAGCTCCAGCAGCGGGATCTGCCACGCCCAGCCCCGCTCCGGCTCGGCGTAGAAGTGGAACTCGTCCATCACCACCACGCCGATGTCGGCCTGCGCGCCGTCCCGCAGCGCGATGTTGGCGAGCACCTCGGCGGTGCAGCAGACGATCGGGGCGTCGGCGTTGACGCTGGCGTCGCCGGTCATCATCCCGACGTTGTCGCGGCCGAACATCTCGCACAGGTCGAAGAACTTCTCCGACACCAGCGCCTTGATCGGCGCGGTGTAGAAGCCGACCTGGTCCTTGCCGAGCGCGGCGAACAGCGCTCCCGCCGCGACGAGGCTCTTGCCGGAGCCGGTCGGCGTGGACAGGATCACGTTCGCGCCCGAGACGACCTCGATCAGCGCCTCCTCCTGCGCGGGGTACAGCGTGATCCCGCGCCCGGACACCCACCGCTCGAAGGCTTCGAACAGCGAATCGGCGTCGGCGTCGTTTCCGGAGGGAAGCTCATCGATAAGACTCACCCCTCCATCCTGCCCCCGATCGCCCGCCGACCGGGAACCGGAGCGGGGCCGAAGCGGGATCCGGACCCGCGGGGCGGGCGGTTAGGGCGCCGCCGTCCGGCAAGAATCCGCTGGTCCGGCGCGGAAAAGGCGCGGAGACGACCGGAGGAGGCGAGGACATGCGCAAGGACGAGGAGCGGGGGCCCGGGGCCGGTTCCGGACGGGAGGACCGGCCGCACGAGCGGATCGTCCCCGGGACGGGGACCGCCGCGGAGGGGTACCAGGACGAGGACGAGCAGGGCACCCGGACGGGCGACCCGACCGCGGGGGTCGAGCGGGACGACGAACCCGGGCGCGGGGACGAACGGTGAACGGGTACGACAGGGTCGCGGTCGTCACCGGCGCGGACTCGGGGATCGGGAAGGCGGCGGCGGTCGCGCTCGCCGGGCGCGGCTTCAACGTCGGGATCACGTTCCGGTCCGACGAGGAGGGCGCGCGGGGGACGGTCGCCGAGGTGGAGGCGGCGGGACGGCGCGCGGCGGTGCGGCGGCACGACCTGGCCGACCCGGAGGCGGCCTCCGCGGCGGTGGACGAGCTGGCCGACGAGCTGGGCGGCCTCGGCGTCCTGGTGAACAACGCCGGGACGGGCAGCATGCGGCCGCTGGTCGACATGGACTATGGCGAGTGGCGCGAGGTGCTGTCGGTCGATCTCGACGGCGCGTTCCTGTGCTCGCGGCGGGCGGCGCGGCGGATGATCGAGCGCGGTCAGGGCGGGCGGATCGTCAACGTGACGAGCGTCCACGAGGAGCACCCGAGGGTCGGCGCGGGCCCGTACTGCGCCGCGAAGGGCGGGCTGAAGATGCTGGCCCGCGTGCTGGCGCTGGAGCTGTCGCAGTACGGGATCACCGTGAACACGGTCGCGCCGGGCGAGATCGCGACGCCGATGACGGGGCAGCACGAGCGGCCGCCCGAGGCGGACAGCAGGCCCGGCTACCCGCTGGCCCGCCCCGGGCACGCGAAGGAGGTCGGCGCCGCGATCGCGTTCCTCGCCGGCCCGGAGTCGTCCTACGTCACCGGCGCGTCCCTGTTCGTGGACGGCGGCCTGGGGCTGATGGGCCCGCAGGCCGCCGGGGCCCTCGACTCGCCGAAGTGGCGCGAGGGGTGACGGTCAGGGCGTGACCTCCGTGCGGTCGCCGCCCCAGAGGGTGTGGAACGTGCCTTCGCGGTCGACGCGCCGGTAGGTGTGCGCGCCGAAGAAGTCCCGCTGGCCCTGGGTGAGCGCGGCGGGCAGCCGGGGCGCGCGCAGCGAGTCGTAGTAGGCCAGCGCGGCGGAGAAGCCGGGCACGGGGACGCCGTGCTTCGCGGCGATCGCGATGACGTTGCGCCACGCCTCCTGGGCGTCGCCGAGCGCCTCGGCGAAGTGCGCGTCGGTCAGCAGCGTCGGGGTCCGCGGGTCGGCCTCGTAGGCGGCGCGGATCCGGTCGAGGAACCGGGCGCGGATGATGCAGCCGCCGCGCCAGATCGTCGCCATCGCGCCCGCGTCGATGTCCCAGCCGTACTCGGCGCTGCCCGCCTGGATCTCGTGGAAGCCCTGCGCGTACGCGACGATCTTGGACGCGTAGAGCGCCTTCTCGATCGCGTCGGGGACGCCCGGCAGCGTCTCCGCTCCGGCGCGGGCGGGGCCGGGCAGGCCGCGGGCGGCGTCGCGCAGGTCGGCGTGGCCGGACACCGACCGGGCGAACACGGCCTCGGCGATGCCGCCGACGGGGACGCCGAGGTCGAGCGCGCTCTGCACCGTCCAGCGGCCGGTGCCCTTCTGCTCGGCCCGGTCGAGGACGACGTCGACGAACGGGCGCCCGGTGGCGGCGTCGGTGTGCGCGAGGACCTCGGCGGTGATCTCGATCAGGTACGACTCGAGGCGGCCGGTGTTCCACTCCCGGAACACGGCGGCGATCTCGTCGGGGGCGAGCCCGGCGGCGTGCCGCAGCAGGTCGTAGGACTCGGCGATCAGCTGCATGTCGGCGTACTCGATGCCGTTGTGGACCATCTTGACGAAGTGCCCGGCGCCGTCGGGGCCGACGTGGACGGCGCAGGGCGTCCCGTCGACGTGGGCGGAGATGTCCTCGAGCAGCGGGCCGAGGGACGCGTAGGACTCGGCGGACCCGCCCGGCATGATGCTCGGCCCGTGCAGCGCGCCCTCCTCGCCGCCGGAGATGCCGGTGCCGACGAAGTGGAGGCCGCGCCCGCGCAGGTCGGCCTCGCGGCGGCGGGTGTCGGCGAAGTGCGCGTTGCCGCCGTCGACGATCATGTCGCCGGGGTCGAGGAGCGGCGCGAACTCCTCGATGACCGCGTCCGTCGCGGGGCCCGCCTTCACCATCACCACCAGTTTGCGGGGCCGCTCCAGGGACGCGACGAACGCCTCCGGGGACTCGGCCGGCAGGAACGTCCCCTCGTCCCCGAACTGCTCCACCAGCGCCCTCGTCCGGGACGGCGTGCGGTTGTGCACGGCGACCGGATGGCCGTGCCGGGCCAGGTTCCGGGCCAGGTTGCGGCCCATCGTCGCGAGCCCCGTGACACCGATCCGCGCCTTCTCCATGTGATCTCTCCTTGTCGTGTTCGACCCTGACCGCGGGCGGGTACGCAAGATCGCGATCCCCCGTTCGAGCACCGTGCCCGCATGCCCTTATTCCCCTCGGGAACGGGTCGCACGTGACGGAACGACGGGATCACGAGCGAGGTGGGGGTGCGATGCTGGGGCTTCCGGACGGAACCGCGGCGTGCCTGTTCGACCTGGACGGAGTGCTCACGCGGACGGCGTCGGTGCACGCGGCCGCATGGAAGGAGATGTTCGACGGGTACCTGCGGGAGCGGGCCGGTCGGACCGGGGAGCCGTTCGTCCCCTTCGACATCGCGAAGGACTACGGCCCCTACGTGGACGGCAAGAAGCGCGAGGACGGGACGCGGTCGTTCCTGGAGTCGCGCGGCATCCGGTTGCCGGAGGGCGGCCCGGACGATCCGCCGGACGCCGAGACGATCCGGGGGCTCGGGAACCGCAAGAACGCGCTCGTCCTCGAGCTGATCGGGGAGAAGGGCGTGGAGCGGTTCGACGGGTCGATCGACTACGTGCGGGCGGTGCGGGACGCCGGGCTGAAGACGGCCGTCGTGTCGTCCAGCGCGAACACCGTCCAGGTGCTGGCGGCGGCAGGGATCGCCGGCCTGTTCGACGCCCGGGTGGACGGTGTCGTCGCGGCCGAGCGGCGCCTTCCGGGCAAGCCCGCCCCGGACATGTTCCTCGCCGCCGCGCGGGACCTGGACGTCCCGGCGGCGCGCGCGGCGGTGTTCGAGGACGCGCTCGCGGGCGTGGCGGCGGGACGGGCCGGCGGGTTCGGGCACGTCGTGGGGGTCGACCGGGTCGGCGGGACGCACGCGCGGGAGCTGGCCGAGCGCGGCGCGGACGTCGTCGTGGGCGATCTCGCGGAACTCATGCAGGACGGGACGCGGAAGGGGAGCGCGTGAACATCCCGGAAGGGCAGGCGAGCGCCGATCGCCCGGTGTTCATGGTCGAGCCGTGGTGCGTGCGGGAGCCCGAGCTGCGGCTGGACCGGCTGCGGCAGAGCGAGTCGGTGTTCGCGCTCTCCAACGGGCACGTCGGCCTGCGCGGCAACCTCGACGAGGGCGAGCCGCACGGACTGCCGGGCACCTACCTGAACTCGTTCTACGAGCAGCGGCCGCTGCCGCACGCCGAGACCGCCTACGGCTATCCCGAGTCGGGGCAGACGGTCATCAACGTCACCAACGGCAAGGTGATCCGGCTGCTGGTGGACGACGAGCCGTTCGACGTCCGCTACGGGCGGGTGCACCACCACGAGCGCGTCCTCGACATGCGGGCCGGGACGCTGACCCGGGACGTGGAGTGGACGTCCCCGGCGGGCCGGCGGGTGCGGGTCGGCTCGGTGCGGCTGGTGTCGCTGACGCAGCGTGCCGTCGCCGCGATCTGCTACGACGTGGAGCCGGTGGACGAGGCCGTCCGGATCGTCGTGCAGTCCGAGCTCGTCGCGAACGAGGCGCTGCCCGGCGGCGGGAAGGACCCGCGCGCGTCGGCGATCCTGGAGAGCCCGCTGGTCAGCGAGGAGCACGCCGCCAACGGCAAGAAGGTCCTGCTGCTGCACTGCACGCGGGAGAGCGGCCTGCGGATGGCGGCGGCGATGGCGCACGACATCGAGGGCCCGGAGTCGATGTCGGTCGACACCGAGAGCTCCCCGGACGTGGGCCGGCTGACGGTCGCGACGCGCATCGAGCCGGGGCAGCGGCTCCGGATCGTCAAGTACATCGCCTACGGGTGGTCGAGCCAGCGGTCCCGCCCGGCGCTGCACGACCAGGTCGTCGGGGCGCTGGCGGGCGCGCGGCAGACCGGCTGGGAGGGGCTGCTGGCGGAGCAGCGCGAGTACCTCGACGCGTTCTGGCAGTGCGCGGACGTCGAGGTGGAGGGCGACGCCGAGATCCAGCAGGCCGTCCGGTTCGGGCTGTTCCACGTGCTGCAGGCGGGCGCGCGCGCCGAACGCCGCATGATCCCGGCCAAGGGGCTCACCGGTCCCGGTTACGACGGGCACACGTTCTGGGACACCGAGACGTTCGTCCTGCCGGTGCTCACCTACACGGTGCCCGGCGCGGCCGCCGACGTCCTGGCGTGGCGGCACATGACCCTGCCGCTGGCCCGCGAGCGCGCCCACCAGCTCGGCCTGCGCGGCGCCGCGTTCCCCTGGCGGACGATCCGGGGCCACGAGTGCTCGGGGTACTGGCCGGCGGGCACCGCCGCGTTCCACGTGAACGCCGACATCGCCGACGCGGTCGTCCGGTACGCGGACGTCACGCAGGACGTCGGGTTCGAGCGGGAGGTCGGTTTGGAGGTGCTGGTCGAGACGGCGCGGCTGTGGCGGAGCCTCGGCCACCACGACGTCGGCGGGGTGTTCCGCATCGACGGCGTCACCGGGCCGGACGAGTACAGCGCGGTGGCCGACAACAACGTCTACACGAACCTGATGGCGCGGCGGAACCTGCAGGAGGCCGCCGAGACGGCGATGCGGCACCCGGACGTCGCCGAGCGGCTCGGCGTGGACGCCGAGGAGGCCGCGTCGTGGCGGGACGCCGCCGCCGCGATGCTGATCCCGTACGACCGGCGGCTCGGGGTGCACCCGCAGAGCGAGGGGTTCACCAACCACGCCCGCTGGGACTTCGCCTCGACGAAGCCCGACCACTACCCGCTGCTGCTGAGCTACCCGTACTTCGACCTGTACCGCAAGCAGGTGGTGAAGCAGGCCGACCTGGTGCTGGCGCTGCACCTGTGCGGGCAGGCGTTCACGGACGAGCAGAAGTCACGCAACTTCGCGTACTACGAGGCGCTGACCGTCCGGGACTCGTCCCTCTCGGCGCAGACGCAGGCGGTCATCGCCGCCGAGGTCGGGCAGCTCGAACTGGCGCACGACTACCTGGGCGAGACGGCCCTGATGGACCTGCACGACCTGAACCGCAACACCGGCGACGGGCTGCACCTCGCGTCGATGGCGGGCGCCTGGAACGGGCTCGTCGCCGGGTTCGGCGGGATGCGGGCGGGCGGCGGGCGGCTCCGGTTCGCGCCGCGGCTGCCCGGCGGGATCAGCCGGCTGACGTTCCGGATGCGGTACCGGGGCAGCCTCGTGCGGGTGACCGTGACCGCCGACTCCGCCCGCTACGACCTGCTGGACGGCCCGGGCGTCAAGCTGTGGCACCACGGCGAGCCGTTCACGCTGGGCGAGGAGCCCGTCGAGCTGCCCGTCGAGCCGGTCTCGGCGCAGCCGCCGCCGACGCAGCCGGCGGGGCGGGAGCCGATGCCGCGCCGCCTCGACCCGCACGGCCGCGACGACCGCCGCGGGCGCTGAGGGACCGGACCCTCCGGGTGGCGGCCGCTCGGGCGGGCGTCACTCGGGGGGCGCGCAGACGGGGGCGCAGCCGTCCTCGTCGCGGGCCGGGCGGGCGCCGGTCCGGGCGGGCTCCCCGGGACGGGCCGCGGCGGCGGTGCCGGTCAGCAGGCGGCGGGGGCCGGGGCCCTCGTCGCCGAGGCGGTCGTAGGGGTTCGCGAGCGCGCACTTGCTGATCGAGAGGCAGCCGCAGCCGATGCAGTCGGTGAGGTCGTCGCGGAGCTTCTCGAGCTGGGCGATGCGGTCGTCGAGGGTGCCGCGCCAGTGCTGCGACAGCCGCGCCCAGTCGTCGACGGTCGGGGTGCGCTCCTCGGGGAGGGTGGCGAGCGCCTCGCGGATCTCGGCGAGCGGGATGCCGACCCGCTGGGACACCTTGATGAAGGACACCCGGCGGAGCGTGTCGCGGCTGAACCGGCGCTGGTTCCCGGCCGTCCGGCGGCTGCTGATCAGCCCCTTGGACTCGTAGAAGTGCAGGGCGGAGACGGCCACGCCGCTGCGCTCGGCGAGCTGGCCGACGGTCAGTTCCTGCACCCGGAATTCCAGCCGCGTCATGCTCCGCATCCTAGACGCCCGATCCGGATGCCCGGTGGTGCGGCCGATCCGGGGCGGCTAGTGCGGGCGCGGGGACGGCTCGCCGTACGGGCGCCGGCCGCGCCGCGCGTCCTCGCCGAGCCTGCGGAGCCGGAACGCGGCGCCGATCATCGCCGCGCCGAACAGGATCGACGCCAGCCCGATCAGCCAGACGAGCGCGAGCGCGCCGCTCACCGGCCACGCCAGCAGGAGGACGCCGAAGACGACGGAGATCGCGCCGGTCAGCGCGTAGAGCCATTCGCCGCGCAGCTCCCGGCGCAGCGCGACCGCGGCGACGATCTCGAACACGCCGGTGGCGATCGCCCAGATCCCGATGAGCCACAGCAGGACGAGCGCGGTGGCGGCGGGCCACACTAGGGCGAGCACGCCGAGGACGATCCCGGCCGCGCCGGAGACGCCGAGCCAGCCGCGGGACGCGCCGCCGGTCGTCCCGCGGATCGCGTGCGCGACCGCCGCCGCGCCGTCGACGAGGGCGTACGCGCCGAAGAGGAGCACCAGGGCCCAGACGGTGATGCCGGGCCACACCCACGCGACGATGCCGAACAGGACGGCGAACGCGCCGCGCAGCGCCAGCACCCACCAGTGGCGGGTCATGAGGTCGAACACGCCTGCCTCCCGGAGTCGGGGAACGGTCACCCCGTCCGTTCCCGCGGGAGTACGGGGCAAGCGCCCGCGACGGCGGCGCCCGCCGCCCGGACGTGCCGGGCGGCGGGCGCGTGGTGCCGTGCGGGGGCCGTGCGGGAGGCCCGCGCGGGTCAGTGCTCCAGGCGGCGCACCAGGCTGTGGTACTCGTCCCACAGGGCCTTCGGGGTGTGGTCGCCGAACGTCTCGAAGTGCGGCACGACGAGCGCGGCCTCCTCCTTCCACACCTCGGTGTCGACCGACAGGAGGGTCTCGAGGGCGGCGTCGTCGATGTCGAGGCCCTCGGTGTCCAGCGAGTCCTTGGTCGGCAGGTGCCCGATCGGGGACTTGACCGCGTCGGCCTTGCCGTTGAGGCGCTCGACGATCCACTTCAGGACGCGGCTGTTCTCACCGAAGCCGGGCCAGATGAACTTGCCGTCGGCGTCCTTGCGGAACCAGTTGACGTAGTAGATCCGGGGCAGCTTCTCGGGGTCGGTGGCCTTGCCGATGTCGAGCCAGTGGCCGAAGTAGTCGCCCATGTTGTAGCCGCAGAACGGCAGCATCGCGAACGGGTCGCGGCGCAGCTCGCCGACCTTGCCCTCGGCGGCGGCGGTCTTCTCCGACGCCACGTTGGCGCCGAGGAACACGCCCTGCTGCCAGTCGAACGACTCGGTGACCAGCGGGACGGCGGTGGCGCGGCGGCCGCCGAACAGGATCGCCGAGATCGGCACGCCCTTCGGGTCCTCCCACTCGGGCGCGATGATCGGGCACTGCCCGGCGGGGGTGGTGAAGCGGGCGTTCGGGTGCGCGGCGGGCGTCTCCGACCCGGGCGTCCAGTCGTTGCCCTTCCAGTCGGTGAGGTGCGCCGGGGGCTCGTCGGTGAGGCCCTCCCACCACACGTCGCCGTCGTCGGTGAGGGCGACGTTGGTGAAGATGCTGTTGCCCCACAGCGTCTTCACGGCGTTGGCGTTGGTGCTCTCGCCGGTGCCGGGCGCGACGCCGAAGAAGCCGGCCTCGGGGTTGATCGCGTAGAGGCGGCCGTCGTCGCCGAACCGCATCCAGGCGATGTCGTCGCCGATCGTCTCGACCTTCCAGCCGGGGATCGTCGGCTCCAGCATGGCGAGGTTGGTCTTGCCGCAGGCGGACGGGAACGCGGCGGCGACGTAGCGGGTCTCGCCGTCCGGCGGGGTCAGCTTGAGGACGAGCATGTGCTCGGCCATCCAGCCCTCGTCGCGGGCCATCGTGGAGGCGATCCGCAGCGCGTAGCACTTCTTGCCGAGCAGGGCGTTGCCGCCGTACCCGGACCCGAACGACCAGATCTCACGGGTCTCGGGGAAGTGCGTGATGTACTTCGTGGAGTTGCAGGGCCACTTCACGTCCTGCTGGCCGGGCTCGAGCGGGGCACCGACGGAGTGGACGGCCTTGACGAACGAGCCGCGCTCCTCGATCAGCCGCAGCGCGCCCGCGCCCATCCGGGTCATGATCCGCATCGACACCGCGACGTAGGCGGAGTCGGTGATCTCGACGCCGAGCTGGGAGATCTCGCCGCCCAGCGGGCCCATGCAGAACGGCACCACGTACATGGTGCGGCCCTTCATGCAGCCGTCGAAGAGCCCGCTCAGGGTCTCGCGCATCTCGCCGGGGGCGATCCAGTTGTTCGTGGGACCGGCGTCCTCCTCCTTCTCGGAGCAGATGAACGTCCGGTCCTCCACGCGGGCCACGTCGGTGGGGTCGGAGGCGGCGTAGAAGCTGTTGGGTCGTTTCGCCGGGTCGAGCCGCGTGAGCGTGCCCTGCTCGACGAGCAGGCCGGTGAGCCGCTCCCACTCGTCGTCCGAGCCGTCGCACCACTCGACGCGGTCGGGCTTCGTCAGCTCGGCGATCCCGCGTACCCAGTCAATCAGTTCGGTGTGACCGGTAGGGGCCTGGTCGAGGCCGGGGACCTGGATGGACACGGGCTACTCCTTCAGCTGTTCGCAGGATCTTTGCATGATGAACAAGACCCTCGGTTTTTGCCATTTGGTCTGGACCAATCCCGTCGGTTTTTGGGCCTTCCCGACCCCTTTTGTGATTGATATCACCAGACTACGGGCGGCCCGGACGTCTCATCCCAAACCAGGACATAACCGCCCTCAAGCTGGGTAAACGTGCGTCTCGGTGGCCTTGACGGCCGCCCATATCGGGCTGCCTTCCGACAATTGGAGCTCCGCGACCGCCGCCGCGGTGACGTCCGCGAGGGCCGTAAAGGCATCGCCCGCGAGCCGCACCCGCACCCGGTCCCCGTGCCGTTCGATCGTTCCCACACGGGCCTGCCAGAGGTTGCGGGGGCTGCCGTCCGGGCGCGTCCGGTACAGGGCCACGGCCGATGGCGCGAAGGCCACGAACACCTGACCGGTGAGTGACTCCACAGTGTCCAGAGTGTGAGAACCGTCACCCAGCACGACGCGGCCGCCCTCGGCCGTCCCCCGGTAGAGGTTCAGCCCCACGAGGCGGGCGACGTAGTCGGTGCGGGGGCGGCGCGCGACGTCGGCCGGCTCGCCCTCCTGCACGGGCCGCCCGCCCTCGACCACGACGATGCGGTCGGCCAGGACCATCGCGTCCAGCGGATCGTGGGTGACGAGCACCGCCGCGCCCTCGAACCCGGCGAGGTGGCGGCGCAGCGCCGCCCGGATCTCCATCCGGGTGTGGGCGTCCAGCGCGGCGAGCGGCTCGTCGAGCAGGAGCAGGCCCGGCCGGACGGCCAGCGCGCGGGCGAGCGCGACCCGCTGCGCCTGGCCGCCGGACAGCTCGCGCGGCCTGGCCGACGCGTACGCGCCGAGGCCCACGCGCTCCAGCCACTCGGCGGCGGTCCGCCGCGCCTCGCGGCGCCGGGCGCCCCCGCAGCGCGGCCCGAACGCGACGTTGTCGAGGGCGCTGAGGTGCGGGAAGAGCAGGTAGTCCTGGAACACCATGCCGACGCGGCGGCGCTCGGGCGGCAGCGGGCGCAGGTCGGCGCCGTCCAGCCGCACGTGCCCGCCGGACGTCGCGACGAGCCCGGCGAGGGCCCGCAGGGCCGTGCTCTTCCCCGCGCCGTTCGGCCCGAGCAGCGCCACGACCTCGCCGGGCCCGGCCGCGAGCGGCAGGTCGAGGACGAACCCGCCGCGCCGCACGACCACCCGCGCGTCCAGGCCCGCCCCCGCGCCCTTCCCCTCGTCCGTCCCGCCGGTCATGACGCGCCCGTCCAGCGGTCGCGGAGGGCGGCCAGCACCACGACCGACACCGCGAGCATCACCAGGCTGAGGACGATCGCGGCCTGCGGGTCGGTCTCCAGCGCGAGGTAGACGGCCAGCGGCATCGTCTGGGTCTCGCCCGGGAAGTTCCCCGCGAACGTGATCGTCGCGCCGAACTCGCCGAGCGCGCGTGCCCAGCACAGGACCGCCCCCGCCGCGACGCCCGGCGCGGCGAGCGGCAGGGTCACGCGGCGGAACGCCGTCCAGCGGGTGGCGCCGAGGGTCGCGGCGGCCTCCTCGTAGCGCAGGTCGGCGGCGCGCAGCGCCCCCTCGACGCTGATCACGAGGAACGGCATGGCGACGAACGTCTGCGCGAGCACCACGCCGGCCGTGGTGAACGGCAGCGTGATCCCCAGCGACTCCAGCGGGCCGCCGACGATCCCCCGCCGTCCGGCGGCCAGCAGCAGCGCGACGCCGCCGACCACCGGCGGCAGCACCAGCGGCACCGTGACCAGCGCCCGGACGAGCCGGACGCCGGGGAACGGGACGCGCGCGAGCGTCCACGCCAGCGGGACGCCGAACAGCACGCACAGCACGGTCGCGGCCGTCGCGGTGACCAGCGAGAGCCGCAGCGCGTCCAGGACCTCCGGCCGCGCGAGCCGGGTGCCGAGCGTCGACCACGGCGCGCGGACGAGCAGCCCGGCGAGCGGCAGCACGAGGAACGCGAGCCCCGCGAGCGCGGGCAGCACCAGGACCAGCGGCGGGCGGCCCGGGACGGTGTCGCGCGCGGTGTCGCGCGCGGTGTCCGGTGCGCTCACGGGGCCTGGAAACCGGCCCGGCCGAGCACGGCCCCGCCGCGCGGCCCCGTCACGAGGTCGATGAACTCCCGCGCGAGCCCCGGCTGCGGCGCGTGCGCGACCCGGACGATCGGATAGTCGTTGACGGCCTCGGCCGCCGCCGCGAACTCGATGGCCGCGACGTCCCCGCCGGCGGCCCTCGCGTCGGTGCGGTAGACGAGTCCCGCGTCGGCCTCCCCGAGCCGCACCTTGGTCAGCACGGCCTTGACGTCCTTCTCCAGGGACACGGGCGCGACCGCCACCCCGGCCGCGTCCAGCGCGGTGCGCGACGCCGCGCCGCACGGCACCTGCTCGGCGCACAGGACGACCCGGAGCCCGTCGCGCGCCAGGTCCCCGACCGTCCGGACGCGGCGGGGGCCGTCCTGGGGGACGGCGATGACGAGCCGGTTCGTGGTGAACACGCGCGGGTCGCCGGCCGCGTCCCCGGCGTCCGTCACCGTCCTCATGGTCGCGGGGCTGGCGGAGGCGAACACGTCCGCGGGCGCGCCCTGGGTGATCTGCTGGGCGAGCGTCGAACTCCCGGCGAAGCCGAAGCGGACCTCCGTCCCGGGGTGGGACTCCTCGAACTCCTCCCCCAGTTCGGTGAACGCCTCGGTGAGCGACGCCGCCGCGAAGACCGTCAGCGTCCGTCCGCCGCCCTCACCTGAGGCGCCGTCCACCGCGCCGCATCCGACGAGCGCGGGGACCGAGGCGAGCAGGGCGAGCAGGGCGGCGGCCGCCGTGCGCTGGAACACCTCTCCCCCTCAGCCCGCGTCGGGCAGCTCGACGACGACGTTGGTGGACTTCACGACGGCCTCCGCGACCACGCCCGGCGCGAGGCCCAGCTCGTCCGCCGCCTCACGGCTCATCAGCGACACCACCCGGAACGGACCGGCCTGGATCTCCACCTGCGCCATGACGCCGTCGCGGACCACCTCGGTGACGATCCCGCGCAGGCGGTTGCGCGCCGAGGAGGAGCGCTCGCCGTGCTCCCCGAGGCCGCCGCGCGCCTGCTCCCGGACGAACGCCGCCAGGTCGGGCCCGGGGACCCGGCGGCGCCCGTGCTCGTCCCGCGCGGCCGGGAGCCGCCCGCCGTCCACCCACCGCCGCACGGTGTCCGCGCTCACGCCCAGCAGCGCCGCCGCCTCGCCGATCCCGAATGTCGTCACGCGGCAACCTTAGCGTCTCGCAGATTCGAGACGCATCCGGCCGAAAGTACGGAGATTGCCAACCCGGTCGCGGGTCGGGTCTGGCACATGCAACCGGGGCTTGACCTCGACCGAACTTGAGGTTCTACCGTCGTGCCATGGACACCATCACCGATCCCTTCACCGCCGCCGAACGCGCCTACCTCGCCGCGCAGAGCCTCGGGCGCCTGTCCACGATCGGCCCCGACGGCGCCCCGCAGACGCGGCCGGTCGGCTTCCGGCTGAACGACGACGGCACCATCGACATCGGCGGCCCCGACAACGCGAACAGCCGCAAGTACCGCAACGTGCAGGCCGTCCCGCACGTGTCGTTCCTCGTCGACGACGTGGCCGCGGCCGACGACCCCGACGCGGTCAAGCCCGGCTGGGGCCGCGGCGTCGAGATCCGCGGCGCCGCCGAGCCGGTCAAGGGCACGATGCACATCGGCGAGGGCTTCTTCAGCGACGACCTGATCCGCATCCGCCCGACCCGGATCGTCAGCTGGCACATCGACCGCGACCACCCCGAGCTGCGCTCCCGGGCGGTCTGATCCGTCCGGCGGCCGCCGGACGGCGCCGAGCGCGGGGCGGACCCCTGCTAGCGGTTGCCGTGGCGCATGTTGCGGACGGCCTTCGTCGTCTCGTAGCTGCGCTTCTCGTCGTCCACCTGGACGTCGTCGCGGTCGGTGAACATGGCCAGGAACCCGAACAGCAGGCCGACGCCGCCGATCCACGGTTCCCGCCAGGCGAAGCTCAGCGCGACGCACACGACGGCACAGGACAGGAACAACAGCAGCTTCACCTAAGCACCCCTCGAGTAATGGACAACTTACTCGCGCCCGCTGATTGCATCCTGACACGCCGCGGCCCGCCCGGGGAAGGTCCCCGGACGGGCCGTGCTCGCGGTCGGGGCTACTTGCGGCCCTTCCCGCGCTTCTCGCGGATCTTCATCGTGACGTCCAGCGGGGTGCCCTCGAAGCCGAACTCCTCGCGCAGCCGGCGCTCGATGAACCGCCGGTACCCCTCCTCGAGGAACCCGGACGTGAACAGCACGAACCTCGGCGGACGCACGCCCGCCTGCGTCGCGAACAGCACCTTCGGCTGCTTCCCGCCCCGCACCGGGTGCGGATGCGAGTTCACCAGGTCGGCGAAGAACTGGTTCAGCTTCGACGTCGGCACCCGGGTGCCCCAGCCCTCGAGGGCCGCGTCGATCCCGGGGACGAGCTTCTCCACGTGCCGTCCGGTCTTCGCGGAGATGTTCACCCGCGGCGCCCACCGGGCGTTGTGGAGCTGCCGGTCGATCTCGCGCTCCAGGTAGTGGCGGCGCTCCTCGTCCAGCAGGTCCCACTTGTTGTAGGCGATGACCAGCGCGCGGCCCGACTCGACCACCATCGAGATGATCCGCAGGTCCTGCTCGGCGAGCGGCTCCCCCGCGTCGACGAGGACGACCGCGACCTCGGCCCGCTCCAGCGCCGACTGCGTCCGCAGCGTCGCGTAGAAGTCGGCGCCCTGGTTCTCCCGGTGCCGCCGCCGGATCCCGGCGGTGTCGATGAACCGCCACTCCCGGCCGCCCAGCTCGATCAGCTCGTCGACCGGGTCGCGGGTCGTCCCGGCGACCGCGTCGACGACCGCGCGGTTCTCCCCCGCGAGCTTGTTCAGCAGGCTCGACTTGCCGACGTTCGGACGTCCCAGCAGCGCCACCCGGCGCGGGCCGCCCGCCTCCGCGAACGTCTCGGCCGGCGGCTCCTCGGGCAGCGCCTCCAGCACCGCGTCCAGGAGGTCGCCGCTGCCGCGCCCGTGCAGCGCGCTGACCGGATGCGGCTCGCCGATGCCGAGCGACCACAGCAGCGCCGCGTCCGCCTCGGTGCCCGCGTCGTCGACCTTGTTCGCGACCAGCACCACCGGCTTGCCCGCGCGCCGCAGGATCTCCACCACGGCCTCGTCGACGTCGGTGGCGCCCACGGTCGCGTCGACCACGAACATCACGACGTCGGCGAGGTCGACCGCCAGCCGGGCCTGCTCGGCGATCGCCGCGGCCAGCCCGGACGAGTCCGGCAGCCAGCCGCCGGTGTCGACGACGGTGAACCGCCGCCCGCTCCACGTCGCGTCGTAGGCGACGCGGTCCCGGGTGACGCCCGGGACGTCCTCGACGACGGCCTCGCGGCGCCCCAGGATCCGGTTGACCAGCGTGGACTTGCCGACGTTCGGGCGGCCGACGACCGCCACCACCGGCGCCGGCCCCTCGTCCGCGCCGACTTCGGCGCCGACGTCGACCGTCTCCATGTCGACCGTCTCGATCTCGTATTCGCTCACTGTGCTTCCCCGGCGGGCGCCGTACGGCCCGCTCACTCCCGCTCTTTGGCGAGGCGGACGACCGCCTCGATGACCTCGTCGAGCCCCAGCTCGGTCGAGTCGATCTCGTGCGCGTCGGCCGCCTTCGTCAGCGGCGACGCCTTCCGGGTGGAGTCGATCCGGTCCCGGCGGGCCTGCTCGGCCTGCGTGACCTGAACCGACGCGCCCGGGTCGGCCGCCAGTTCCTTCGCCCGGCGCTGCGCCCTGGCCTCCTCGCTCGCGGTCAGGAACACCTTCACCGCGGCGTCCGGCGCGACCACCGTGCCGATGTCGCGGCCCTCCACCACGATGCCGCCGACACCGATGATCTCGCGCTGCAGGTCGACCAGCCGGGTGCGGACCGCCGGAACGGAGCTGACCGCGCTGACCGCGTTGGTCACCTCGCGGGTGCGGATCGGCCCGGACACGTCCTCGCCGTCCACCGCGATCGCCGGGGCGTCCGGGTCGGTGCCCGCCTCGATCGCCGGCTCCAGCGCGCGGGCCGCGACGGCGCCCGCGTCCTCCACCGGCACCCCGGCCCGCAGCATCCACCAGGTCATGGCGCGGTACATGGCGCCGGTGTCCAGGTAGCGCAGGCCCAGCGCGCGGGCGACGCCCTTGGAGGCGCTCGACTTGCCCGACCCGGAGGGTCCGTCCATGGCGATGACGAGCGGCACGATCGCTCCCTTTCTCTGTTCGTCGGAGCGCCCCACGGCGCGGCCGTCGGGCGAACGGGCGGCGCTCGTCCCGCCGCAGCGCGGCGTGCGCGTCCCCCGTACGAGCCCCGGCGCATCAGGCTACCGGGCCGCGGCCACCCCCGGCGCCGTGCCGGGGGCCGCTCAGCCCCCGGTGGGCCGGCCCGGCACCGACCAGCCGCGGGCGCGCAGCTCGTCGGCGAGCCGGTCGGCCGCCTCGGGGGCCACCGACAGCTCCAGGACGCCCACCGGGCGGCCCGGCGAATGCTCGATCGTCACGTCCTCGATGTTGACCCCGGCGATCCCCGCCGCCTGGAACACCATCGCCAGCTCGCCCGGACGGTCCGGGATCACCACCTGGACGGACGTGTACGCGGACTGGTCGCCGCCGTGCTTGCCCGGGATGCGGGACCGGCCCGCGTTGCCGCGCAGCAGCAGGTCGGCGACGTGCGCCGCGGCGCCCTCGCTGCCGTCCCGCAGCAGCGACGCGGCCACCGCGAGGTCGGTCGCCACGCCCTCCAGGACGTCCGCGACCGGCTGCGCGTTCGCGGCGAGGATGCCGATCCACAGCTTCGGGTCCCCGGCGGCGATCCGGGTGACGTCCCGGACGCCCTGGCCCGCCAGGCCCAGCGCCGTGTCGTCGGCGCCGGTCAGCCGGGCCGCGACCGCCGCCGACACCACGTGCGGGCCGTGCGACACCAGCGCGACCGCCCGGTCGTGCTCGGCCGCGTCCACCGTGACGGGCATCCCGCCGCAGGCCCGCACCAGCGCGGTGACCCGCGCCACCGCGTCCGGGCCGGCCTCCGGTCCGGGGGTCAGCGCCCACGGGCGGCCGAGGAACAGGTCCGCGCGGGCCGCGCCCGGCCCGGACCGCTCGCTGCCCGCGAGGGGATGGCCGGGCACGAACACCGACATGTCGCAGCCCAGCTCCGCCGCCTGCGCCAGCGGCAGCGCCTTCACGCTCGCCACGTCGGTGTAGACGGACGCGAGCCCGCGCTTCTGCGCGTCCAGCAGCGTCACCGCGACCGCGGCGGGCGGCACGGCGAGGACGGCCAGGTCGGCGGGGCCGTCCAGGGCGCCGTCCGGCAGCGCCCGCCCCGCGCCGAGCTCGACGGCCAGCTCCAGCGCCGCCGCGTCCCGGTCGGTCAGCAGCACCTCCGCGCCCCGCTCCCGGGCGGCCAGGGCGATCGAGGTGCCGATCAGGCCCGTGCCGACCACGGCGATCCGCAGGTCCCCCAGTTCGTCTTTCACGCCGCCACCCTCTTCACTGCGATGTCCCGCCTGTTGCGCGCCGGTGCGCGTCGCTCCGCGTCACTGCGCGATGTCGAGCCGGAGGGCGGTCGCCCCCCGCAGGTACACGTGCTGGACGTCCGAACGCGGCCGGTCCGTCTCGATGTGCGCCATCAGCCGGATCACCAGCGGCAGGGCGTGCGGGACGCCGATCTCCGTCGCGCACAGCAGCGGCACCTCGTGGAACCCGAGCTTGCGCGCGGCGAGCGCCGGGAACTCCGCCGTGATGTCCGGCGTCACGGTGAAGATCACGCTGATGACGTCGTCGGTGCTGAGCGCGTTGCGGCTCATCACCTCGGCCACCAGTTCCGCCGTCGCCTCCAGGATCTGGTCCCGGTCGTCGGCGTCGATCTGCGTCGCCCCGCGGACCGCGCGTACCGCCACCTGCACTCCCCTCCTCGTCGTCCGCCCGCGGCTACAGCCCGACGGCCTTGTACAGCTCGCCGACCTCCCGGACGGTCAGCGCGCGCATCCCGCCCGGCTTCAGCTGCCCCAGCTTGATGGGCCCGAACTCTACGCGGGCCAGCTGCTGCACCGGGAAACCGACCTCCTTCAGCAGCCGCCGCACGATGTGCTTGCGCCCCTCGTGCAGGGTGATCTCCACGAGCACCCGGCGGCCCACCTGGTCGAAGATCCGGAACTTGTCGGCCTTCGCGGGCCCGTCCTCCAGCGTCACCCCGGCCTTCAGCCGCCGCCCGAGGTCGCGCGGGATCGGGCCGTGGATCTCGGCGAGGTAGGTCTTGAACACGCCGTAGCTGGGGTGGGTCAGCCGGTGCGACAGCTCCCCGTCGTTGGTGAGGAGGATCAGCCCCTCGGTGTCGGTGTCGAGCCGGCCGACGTGGAACAGCCGCTCGGGCACCTCCACGTAGTCGGCGAGGGACTTGCGGCCCCGCTCGTCCGACATCGTGCTGACCACGCCGCGCGGCTTGTTGATCATGTAGTACCGCATCTCGGAGCGGGTCTCGACCCGCCGGCCGTCCACGTGGATGACGGCGCGGTCCGGGTCGACGCGCTCGCCGAACCGGAACACCTTCTTGCCGTTCACGGTGACGCGGCCCTCGCCGATCAGCTCCTCGCAGTGGCGACGGCTGCCGATCCCGGCCTCGGCCAGGACCTTCTGCAACCGCACGCCTTCGTTCTCGCTCACGTTTCCTCGATCATCCGGTCGGTCTTCGTACGGTCGGTCGGTGTCCGACCGCCTCGGTCATTCGTCGACCATCTCGTCGGGCAGGTCGTCGGGCAGGTAGGGGGCGAGCTCGGGCAGCTCGTCGAGATCGCGCAGCCCCAGCCGCTCCAGGAAGTACCCGGTGGTGCGGTAGAGGTGCGCCTGCGACCGCGGGTCCTGGCCGGCGTCCTCGATGAGGCCGCGCAGCGCCAGCGTCCGCATGACGCCGTCGCTGTTGACGCCGCGGATCGCCGACACGCGCGCGCGGCTCACCGGCTGCCGGTACGCCACGACGGCGAGGGTCTCCAGCGCGGCCTGGGTGAGCCGCGCCTGCCGCCCGTCCGTCACGAAGCGCTCCACGACCGGGGCGCACACGTCCCGGGTGTAGAACCGCCAGCCGCCGGCGACCTCCCTGAGGTCGAACCCCCGGCCCTGCGCGGTGTATTCCGCGGCCAGCTCCCGGACGGCCGCCGCGATCTGCGGGCGGGGCCGCTCCAGCAGCTGCGCGAGCGTGATCTCGGCGACGGGCTCGTCGACGACCAGCAGGATCGCCTCGATCGCGGCGTGCAGGGTCGGGCCGTCCGGGGCGTCGAGCGGGCCGCCGGGCTCGGCGGTGATCGGTTCCTGGGTCATCGTCCCCCCTCGTCGTCGTCGCGGGCGTCCGCCGGGCCCACCGGGTCCGCGGAGCCCGCCGCGTCTTCGGTGTGCTCGGTGTGCTCGGTGTGCTCGGTGTGCTCGGTGTGCTCGGTGTGCTCGGTGTGCTCGGTGTGCTCGGCGCCTTCCGCGTGTTCGGCGCGCTCCGCGTGCTCGGCGCGCTCCGCGTCCTCGGCGGTTTTCGGGGCGCCCTCGTAGTCGTCGCCGACCGCGACGTCGCCGTCGTCGGTGCCGGTCCAGGCGACGTGCAGCTCGCCGAGCGGCTCGTCCTGGCGGAACGCGACGGCCTGCTCCCGGTACAGCTCGAGCAGCGCCAGGAACCGCGCGACGACCTCGTAGGTGCCGCCGGCGTCGGCCGCCAGGACCCGGAACGTCGTGTTGCGCAGCCGCCGCAGCATCGCCACGACGATCTCCGCCTGCTCCTTGACGCTCGCCTTCGGCTGGTACATGTGCTCGACGGACACCGAAGGCGGCGCCTTGGGCGTCATCGCCCGCGCGGCGAGCCGCGCGAACTCGTCCGGTCCGAGGCCGAGCAGCACCTCGGGCAGCAGGTTCGCGAACCGCGGCTCCATCGGGACGAGCCGCGGGTAGCGGCGGCCGTGCTCGGTGATCCGCGCCGCGAAGACCCCCGCGACCTCCTTGTACGCGCGGTACTGCAGGAGCCGCGCGAACAGCAGGTCGCGGGCCTCCAGCAGCGCGAGGTCCTCCTCGTCGTCGACCTCGCCGGACGGCAGCAGCCGCGCGGCCTTGAGGTCCAGGAGGGTCGCGGCGACCAGCAGGAAGTGGCTGGCCTGGTCGAGGTCCCAGTCCTTGCCGTGGGACCGGATGTGCGCGATGAAGTCGTCGGTGACCTTGTGCAGGGACACCTCGGTGATGTCCAGCTTGTGCTTGGAGATCAGCCCGAGCAGCAGGTCGAACGGCCCGTCGAAGTTGTCCAGGTGGACGTGGAACCCGCCTTCCTCGGCGGTCTCCCCCGCGCTCTCCGCACCGGCCTCGGGCCCCGGCCGCGGCGCGTCCGGGGGCGTCGGGTCCGGGGGCGTCTCCTCCACGTCGCTCACCGTAGCGGAGCCCACCCGCTTCTCCCCCCGTTCCGCCACGCCGTCCACCGGCCACATCGTCCCATGCCGCGGCGGGTGCGCGGGCACGTTCGGGGCCGGGGCGGGCGGACCGGCGAGGGGTCAGCCGCCGGTGATGCGCTCGATGAGGTCGTCGACCTGCGTCCGGGTGAAGTCGCCGCTGATCAGGACTTCGCCGCCGGTGATGGGCTGCATCACCACCGGCGCCGAGATGATCTCGCCGCCGACCACGACGGCGATCCGCTGGCCGGGCGTCCCGGCCCGCGCCGCCGCGGCCCGCTCGGTCAGCCGCGCGAACGCCTCGGCGTCGTCCCCGGTGAGCGTAAGCTCCACGCCCCACGTCATCGAGTGCTCCGGCCGGGCGGCTTCGATCGCGTCGACGCGCGCCACCTGGAAGCCGCCGGACTCCAACTGGAGGCAGGCGTCGGCGGTGCCCTCGGGCAGGTAACCGGACGGGCACGGCCGCCCCTGCCGCTCGTCGGCGACCTGCGTGAACTCGAGCGGCATCCGCAGTTCCACGGGGCCTCGCGGGGCCGGCCCGGCCCCGCGGTGCTGCGTGCCGGCGAACCGGATCGCCAGGAACGCCCCGGCGGCCGCCAGGACGACCGCCACGGCGACCGAGGCCGCCACGATGGCGACGGCCTTCCTCGGCGGTCCGCCGCCCGGTTCGGGCGGCGACGCCGGCACGGGCTGCGCCCCGTACTGATTCACTTGTCGTCCCGTCGGTCCGGCCGGGCTAGGCCGCCCACTTGGCGAGGACTTCGCGCGCCAGCGCGCGGTAGGCGTTCGCCCCCATCGAGTTGGGGTCGAAGAAGGTGATCGGCTCGCCGGCGACGGTCGCGTCGGGGAACCGCACGGTCCGGTTGATGACCGTGTGGAACACCTTCTCGCCGAACGCCTCGACGATCCGGCCGAGCACCTCGCGGGTGTGCAGCGTGCGCGAGTCGTACATGGTGCCGAGCACGCCGTCGATGACCAGGGACGGGTTGATCCGGCCCTGCACCTTCTCGATCGTCTCCATCAGCAGCGCGACGCCGCGCATCGCGAAGTACTCGCACTCCAGCGGGATCAGCACGCCCTCGCTGGCCGCCAGCGCGTTGACCGTGAGCAGGCCGAGCGACGGCTGGCAGTCGATCAGGATGTAGTCGTAGTGCGGCACGGCCGACTTCAGCGCCTGCTGCAGGATGTACTCGCGCCCGACCTCGTGGACGAGCTGCACCTCCGCCCCCGACAGGTCGATGTTGCTCGGCAGGAGGTCCATGCCGTCGACGCTGGTCTCGATGACCACGTCCTCCCACTCGGTGTCGGCCTCGAGCAGCAGGTTGTGGATCGTCACGTCGAGCTGGCGCGGGTCCCCCTTGCCCAGGCCCACCGACAGGGCGCCCTGCGGGTCGAAGTCCACGAGGAGGACGCGGCGGCCGTACTCGGCGAGCGCGGCGCCCAGGTTTATGGTCGTCGTGGTCTTGCCGACGCCGCCCTTCTGGTTGCAGATGGCGACGATGCGCGCGGGCCCGTGCTCGGCCGGGATCTCAGGTTCCGGGAATTCGGGCACGGGTCGCTGAGTCGGGCCGAGGGCCCGACTCGGATCGGTCTCTATGGTGGCGGAGGACAGCCCGTCCGCACCGTTCGTGCTGGTCACCAGATCCCTCCCCGGCGGCCGGAAATGCCGTCCAGAACGGGGACTCTATGGCCCCCTACCATGCCCTCACAAGGCGACGCGCGCCGTACGTCGGTATTTGTCGGTGCCGCATCACCGCTGGTTTCCGTCCGGTAAGGCGGCCGGTCAGGCGCTCCTCGCACGGGGGTGCGAGGTGGCGTACACCTCGCGCAGGAGCTGCACCGTGACGAGAGTGTAGACCTGGGTGGTGGTCACCGACGCATGCCCGAGCAACTCCTGGACGACGCGCACGTCCGCCCCGCCGTCCAGCAGGTGGGTGGCGAACGAGTGCCGGAGGGTGTGCGGCGAGACGTCCGACAGTCCGGCCCGCTCGGCGGCGGCGCGCAGCACCATCCACGCGCCCTGCCGCGACAGCCGCCCGCCGCGCGCGTTCAGGAACAGCGCGGGGCCGCCCCGCCCCGCCCCCGCCAGCTCGGGGCGGGCCCGCACGAGGTAGGCGTCGACGGCGCGGACGGCGTAGTCGCCGACGGGGACGACGCGGTCCTTGCCGCCCTTGCCGGCGACGCGGGCGACGCCCTCGGCGAGGTCGAGGTCGTCGACGTCCAGCCCGACGGCCTCGGAGATCCGGGCGCCCGACCCGTACAGCAGCTCCAGCAGGGCGCGGTCCCGCAGGCCGCGGGCGGCGCGGCCGTCCGCGGCGGACCCGCCGGACGCCGCGGACGCGGCGGCGAGCAGGCGCTCGACGTCCCGCACGGAGATCGCCTTCGGGAGCCGGCGCGGCGGCGTCGGCGGTTTGACGCCGTGGGCGGGGTCGTCGGGGGCGAGGCCCTCGCGCAGCGCGAACCGGTGCAGGCCGCGGACGGCGACGAGCGCGCGCGCCGCCGAACCCGCCGACAGCGGCGGATGGTCGGGGTCGCCCTCGCGCAGGACGAGCAGGAAGCCGCGGACGTCGTGCTCGGTGACCTGGTCGACGGCGGTGCGGCCCCGCAGCAGCATCACCCGCAGGTACCGGCCGAGGTCGCGGCGGTAGGCGCTGAGCGTGTTGGCGGCCAGCCCGCGCTCGACCGCCAGGTGCCCCAGGTAGGTGTCGACGGCCGCGGCCAGCGGCGGCTCCGGCGCTGCCGCGGAGTCGCGGGCGGGGCCGTCCGGTTCGCGGGGCGCCGCGTTGCCGGGGGCGGGGCCGGCCGGGGGGCGTCCGGTGCTGCGGCGGGTCGTGCGCGGAGACAGTGCGGCACCTCTTCCGGCGGTGGCGGCCGATCGGGGACCCGCCCATCATGCCCCCTCGCGCGGCGCGAGGGGGCGCTGATCGGCCTCAGTCCTCGGGCGCGTCGACCGGCCGCAGCCCGGCGAACCCGGCGGCGCGGGCGGCGTGCGCGGCGAGGATCCCGACCGTGGCGATCATGTTGTGCACGTCGCCGGCGAGGACCTTCCGGACGGCCTCGTCGAGCGGCACCCACACGGCGGGCATGTCGGCCTCCTCGTGGATCCGCTCGAAGTCGATCTGGTCGGCGGGGACCTCGGCGACGTCCCGGGCGAGGAAGATGCGGACCCGCTCGTCCGACATGCCGGACGAGGGGTACACGTCGACGAGGGTGTCCCAGCGCTCCGCCCGGTACCCGGCCTCCTCCAGCAGCTCGCGCCGCGCGAGCTCGTGCAGGGGCTCCCCCGCCACGTCCCGCAGCCCGGCGGGCGCCTCCCACAGCAGCCGCCCGACCGGGTGCCGGTACTGGCGGACGAGCAGGACGCGGTCGCGGTCGTCCAGCGCGATCACGCCGACGGACCCGAGATGCTCGATCACGTCCCGCCCGACGACCTCGCTGCCGTCGCCGCGCGGCATCTCCACCCGGTCGCGCCGGACGTTGAACACGTGCCCCTTGAACGCCGTGGTCTCCTCCACGACGCGCCAGCGCTCCGGGCGGTCGCGGACGTCGTCCGGGCCGAGGCCGCTCACGACGCGGTCACGGCGCCGGGCGCCCGGCCTCGGCCGTGCTCCCCGGCGTAGTCGATCGCGGCGGCGACCAGGCCGGTGAACAGCGGGTGCGGGCGGGTCGGCCGGGAGCGGAACTCCGGGTGCGCCTGCGTCCCGACGAAGAACGGGTGCCGGTCGCGGGGCAGCTCGGCGTACTCGACGAGCCGGCCGTCCGGCGACAGGCCGCTGAACCGCAGCCCGGCGTCCTCCAGCCGGTCGCGGTAGAGGTTGTTCACCTCGTACCGGTGCCGGTGCCGCTCGGAGATCTTCGACTCGCCGTACAGCTCGCGGACGATCGAGTCCTCGGCGAGGTCGGCGGGGTAGAGGCCGAGCCGCATGGTGCCGCCCATGTCGCGCTCCCCGGCGACGACGTCGAGCTGGTCGGCCATGGTCGCGACCACCGGGTCGGCGGTGGTCGCGTCGAACTCGGCGCTGCCCGCGCCGGGGATCCCGGCGAGGTTGCGGGCCGCCTCGATCACCATGCACTGGAGGCCGAGGCAGATGCCGAGCAGCGGGACGCCGTTCTCGCGGGCGTGCCGGACGGCGCCGAGCTTGCCCTCGATGCCGCGGACGCCGAACCCGCCGGGGATCAGCACGCCGTCCACGCCGTCCAGCTCGCGCTTGGCGCCCTCGGGCGTCTCGCAGTCGTCGCTCTTGACCCAGCGGATGCGGACCTTGGCGTCGTTGCCGAACCCGCCGTGCCGGAGCGCCTCGGTGACCGACAGGTACGCGTCGGGCAGGTCGATGTACTTGCCGACGAGGGCGATGGTGACGTCGTGCGCGGGCCGATGGACGCGCCGCAGCAGCTCGTCCCACGCGCCCCAGTCGACGTCCCGGAACGGCAGGTCGAGGCGGCGGACGACGTAGGCGTCGAGCCCCTCGGCGTGCAGCACCTTCGGGATGTCGTAGATGCTGGCGGCGTCGACGGCGGAGACGACCGCGTCGCGGTCGACGTCGCACATCATGCTGATCTTGTGCTTGAGCCCGTCGGTGATCGGCCGGTCGGAGCGGCACACGATCGCGTCGGGCTGGATGCCGATGGAGCGCAGCGCGGCCACCGAGTGCTGCGTGGGCTTGGTCTTCAGCTCGCCGGACGGGCCGATGTACGGCAGCAGCGAGACGTGCAGGAAGAAGCAGTTCTCGCGGCCGATCTCGTGCCGGATCTGCCGGACGGCCTCCAGGAACGGCTGCGACTCGATGTCGCCGACCGTCCCGCCGACCTCGGTGATCACGACGTCGACCTCGGCGCCGTCGGAGCCGTCCGCCATGCCGCGGATGCGGTCCTTGATCTCGTTGGTGATGTGCGGGATGACCTGCACGGTGTCGCCGAGGTACTCCCCGCGCCGCTCCTTGGCGATGACGTTCGAGTACACCTGGCCGGTGGTGACGTTCGCGGAGCCGTGGAGGTCGGTGTCCAGGAAGCGCTCGTAGTGCCCGATGTCCAGGTCGGTCTCGGCGCCGTCGTCGGTGACGAAGACCTCGCCGTGCTGGAAGGGGTTCATCGTGCCGGGGTCGACGTTGAGGTAGGGGTCGAGCTTCTGCATGGTGACCCGCAGGCCGCGGAGGGTGAGTAGCCGGCCCAGGCTGGACGCCGTCAGACCCTTGCCGAGGCTGGAGGCGACACCGCCGGTGACGAAGAGATGCTTGGTAGGACGAGTTCTACCAGTGGCTGCCGAAGGCAAGAAGGCGCTCCCGTGGTCGTTGCGATGCGGACGGTACCGCTTGGAGCCTGGAGAAGGCTCACTGTCCACGGGCCACCAGGATAACAGCCGCGCACCGGTGAGGCGTCCGGAGGTCGAACGTCCGGTGGCGCCCCGCTCCTGGTCAGGGGCCGAACCGACCGCCCGCGAGCCCGCCGCCGCCGTCCCGCCGCAGGCCGTCCCGCCGCGCGGCACGGCGGGCCGGTGAGCTGGCGGCACGCCGCGCGGCGCCCCGAGCAGCGGGCTCCGTCGCACACGCCGGGGGCGGGCCCGGGTGGCGGCGGTGGCGGCGGTGGCCTCGGAGGCCGTCGTGGGCCGGTCGCGAGGCTGCCGGGGGCCGGAACGGCGAACGGGACGGCGCGGTCGCGCCGTCCCGTTCGTCCGTCTGCTGCCCGTCCGTCCCCTAGAGGCGGGGCGTGGCCGCGGTCGGCATGATCGTGCGGAGCTGGCGGGTCAGCTCGTCGATCAGCGAGCGCGCCTGGTCGGCGGCGTTCTTGGCGGCGTCGCGCTCCTGGGACAGCTCGGCGATCGCGGCGCGCTGCTCGGTGACCGCCTGCGCCAGCTGGTCGACCCACTGGTCGCGCTCGGCGAGCTTCTCGGCCACGGCGTCGCGCTCGGCGGCCATCTGGCGCATTCCGGCCACCGCCTTGTCCCGTTCCCGACCGGCCTGGTCGGCGCGGCCGCGGGCGAGGGTGAGCTCGGACTCGGCGCGCGCCTGGGCCTGGACGGCCGCCTCGCGGGCCCGCTCGGCGTCCTCGCGGGCCTTGGCGGCGACGTCGCGCTCGCGCTCGGCCTTCTTGCCCGCCTCCAGCGACTGGGCGGCGGTGTCGAGGGCCTGCTGCCGCTCGGCCTCGGCGGCCTCGGCGCGGCGCTGCGCGTCGGTGGCGCGCCGTTCGGACTCCTGCGCGCGCCGCTCGGCGTCCTGGGCGCGCCGGTCGTTCTCCTGCGCGCGGCGCTCGGCGGCGTCGGCGCGGCGGCGCGTCTCGTCGGCCTCCTTGCCGGCGGCGACCACGGCGTGCTGCAGGTTCTGCGCGGTCATCTCCGCGTCGGACACCTTCGCGCGCAGCGCGGTCAGCTCGGCGTGCGCGGTCTCCAGCGCCCGGGAAAGCTCGGCGGCCTGCTCGGCGGCGCGGTCGCGCTCGGTCTCGGCCGCGCGGCGGCCGGCGACGGCGTCCTCCACGGCGCGCAGGGAGTCGTCGCGGGCCTCGCTCATGGCGTCGCGCTGCTGGATGGCCTGCCGGACGGTCGCCTCAGCTTCGGCGACGCGGTGTTCGGCCTGCTCGACCTGGGCCCGCGCCTGGGCCGCCTGGCCCTGCGCCTGCTCCATCTGGGTACGGGCCTGCTCGGCCTGCGCGCGCGCCTGGTCGGCCTGGATGCGGGCCTGCTCGGCCTGTCCGCGCGCCTGGTCGGCCTGGACGCGTCCCTGCTGGGCCTGGTTCCAGGCGGCGGCCGCGTCGCGCTGGGCGGCCTCCTTCTCCGTCTGGAGGGCCGCGATCTGGGTGACCGCCTCGTTCTGGACCTCGGTGGCGCGGCGCTCCGCCTCGGCGATCTTCCGCTCGGCCTCGACGGCGCGGCGGTCGGCCTCCTCGGCCTGCCCCCGCGCGCGCTGCACCTCGCCCCACGCCGCCGCCGCGTCCCGCTGCGCCGACTCCTTCTCCGCCTGGACGGCCGAGACCTGCGAGGCGGCCTCGCTCTGCGCCTCGGTGATGCGGCGCTCGGCCTCGACGGCGCGGCGGTCGGCCTCCTCGGCCTGCCCCCGCGCGCGCTGCACCTCGCCCCACGCCGCCGCCGCGTCCCGCTGCGCCGACTCCTTCTCCGCCTGCAGGGCCGAGACCTGCGAGGCGGCGTCGTTCTGCGCCTCGGAGACCTTGCGCTCGCCGGCGGCGAGGGCGTCGCCGATCAGGTCGGCCATCTGGCGGAGCCGCTCGACGATGTCCCAGGGCTGCGCCTCGGGCTGCTCGGGCTCCGGCCGGGCGGTGTCGCCGGGCGGGTCCGACTTGGTCATCTGGATCGGCTGCTGGGCGGCAGGCACGGAGACGTCCGACCCGCGCGACGGGTCGCGGCCCATCGCGGGCCAGGGGGAGCCCGGGTCCGGGACTCCGCGCGAACCACCCGATCCGTTCAGCTCGCTCACTGCTCTCCTCGACTGGCGGCGCTGGGCCGCGTTCGCGGGGCTGGTGTGCACGTCGTGTGCGCGGGGCCGCCCGTGGACATGGTGCTCGCTTCACTCCTCGCCCGCAGGCTCGTCGCTTCGCTCACGGAAGGCACTCTAGTCCGGACCGGCGAAACGTTTGCCCAGTTTGGGGTTTGCTTTAGCGGTCCCGGTCCGGTGTTCACGCACGCAGCGCGCCTGATCAACCCCCTATCACGGTCCCGCGCGGGTCCGTGGGGGCTTCCCCGGACGGTGCCATGACTCACACCCGAACGCCACCTCGGAACGTTCCACGGAGACCGGACGAACGCACACACCGAGCCCGAAACCTCCTGCGCACCGGACGTCCCCGCCGGGTGGCCGCCGCGCGGACGCACGCACCACGGCACCGGACGCCGCCCCCACCGCCCAGGACGGACCGAGCGCGCGAGGAGTTTCGGGGTCGGACGCACGCGCGGGCGCGCGCGGGTGCGAGAATCCGGCCCATGGAGCTTCGCACCCTGTACCCGCCGATCGAGCCGTACGACTCCGGGCTGCTCGACGTGGGTGACGGCAACCGCGTCTACTGGGAGGTCTGCGGCAACCCGGACGGCAAGCCCGCCGTCATGCTGCACGGCGGCCCGGGCGGCGGGTGCAGCCCCGCGCACCGCCGGCAGTTCGATCCCGAGGCGTACCGGATCGTGCTGTTCGACCAGCGCAACTGCGGCCGGAGCGAGCCGCACGCCAAGGACCCGGAGGTGTCGCTGGAGGCGAACACCACCTGGCACCTCGTCGCCGACATGGAGCGGCTCCGCGAGCACCTGGGGATCGACCGGTGGCTCGTCTTCGGCGGGAGCTGGGGCAGCGCGCTGGCGCTGGCGTACGCGCAGACGCACGCGGACCGCGTCACCGAGCTGGTGCTGCGCGGCATCTTCACGCTGCGGCCGTTCGAGCTGTACTGGTTCTACCAGGAGGGCGCGTCGCTGATCTTCCCCGATCTGTGGGAGCGGTACATCGAGCCGATCCCGGAGGACGAGCGCGAGGACCTCGTCTCCGCGTTCCACGAGCGGCTCAACTCCCCCGACCGCGACGTGCGCGTGGCGGCCGCCCGCGCCTGGTCGACCTGGGAGGGGTCGACGCTCACGCTGCGCCCCGACGCGAAGCTGGCGGACGGCTTCGGCGAGCCCGACTACGCGGTGGCCTTCGCCCGGATCGAGAACCACTACTTCGTCAACGGAGGGTTCTTCGAGGAAGACCAGCTGATCCGGGACGTCGACAAGATCCGGCACATCCCGGCGGTCATCGTGCAGGGCCGCTACGACGTGTGCACGCCCGCCGCGACGGCGTGGGACCTGCACCGCGCGTGGCCGGAGGCGGACTTCCACATCGTGGACGACGCCGGGCACGCCTACAGTGAGCCGGGAATCCTCCACCGCCTGATCGAGGCGACCGACAGGTTCGCCCGCACCCGCTGAGCCGCTCCACCGGACGGGCGTCGGACCGCCGAGGCCCGTCCCCTTCTCCCCGTTCCGATTCCCCTCGCCCGGGGGCGCGCCGCCGCCCCCTCCGTTTACGGTCCACCACCGAACGTCGTTCCAGCCGGTCCGGAACAGGATCGCCCGACAGCGTCCGAAACCCCCCGTGACGGGCGTCCGGATCGTCCGAAACCTGCGATCGCCTTACCTGTCGGTGCGTTCACCCTGACGCCGAGGTAAGCCCTTCGGGGGCTTGCGGGACAGCCGGAGCCCCTCCCAGATCCCGCGCCGGCGCCACCGCTCCCACCCGCCCCACCAGGCGTGATGAGAGCCCCTCCCGGGCCCGGCCGACGTGACGCCCACCGCACCTGTGCCGTTGACGTTAAATCTATGTGACTTACCTCACACAACCGATACACAAAATGCCTCTGCAAGCGATGACAGGACATTAAGCTTCCGTTCAGGAAGGCGATCGACGCTTCCCGGCGCGCAGTCGACAGTACCTCCTGCGTATCGCAGGGAATGGCGCCTCAGCGGTGCCGCCGCACCGACTTAATTTCCTCGGAAATTGATAAGCGTATCACCATACCCACTGCGCGGCCTGGCTAAACATCTCGCAGATAACATTCCTCTGCGATCACGGGGCGAGATTCGCTAAGTTGCCTGGACATGGCAGCGCAATCCCTGGAAAGACCGACCCGACGCCCGGACGCGAACGAGACGAACGAGGACGTGCGACTCCAGGAGCCCAGCCTTACCGACGGCCCCGAGATGTGGCGGCTCGCCCGGGACTCCAAGGTCCTGGACGTCAACTCGCCGTACAGCTACACGCTCTGGTGCCGCGACTTCGCCGACACCTCCGTCGTCGCCCGCGACGGCGGCGCGGCCTGCGGCTTCATCACCGGGTACACCCGCCCGTCCAGCGCCGACACGTTCTTCGTCTGGCAGGTCGCCGTCGACCGCGACCACCGCGGGCAGGGCCTGGCCCGCCGCATGCTCGACGACCTCGCCGACCGCCTCGCCGACCGCGGCCACCGGTACATGGAGGCCACCGTCACCCCGGACAACGCCGCGTCGACCGCGATGTTCGAGTCGTTCGCGCGGGCCCGGGGATGCGAACTCGTCCGCACCCCGCTGTTCGGCGCGGAGCACTTCCCCGACGGGGGACACGAGCCCGAGGTGCTCTTCCGGATCGGCCCGTTCACCGCAGCCGACTGACGCACGCTTCGACATCCCGCTGCTCACTCCATCCCAACCTGCCGGAGGCAGATCATGGACACTTTCGCCCGCATGGAATCGGAAGTCCGCGGCTACTGCAGGAGCTGGCCCACGGTGTTCACCAGCGCCCAGGGCAGCCACATGACGGACGAGAACGGCCGCACCTACCTCGATTTCTTCGCCGGCGCCGGGACCCTCAACTACGGGCACAACAACCCGCAGCTGAAACGCCGCCTGATCGACTACCTGGCGAGCGACGCGATCGTCCACAGCCTGGACATGTACACCTCGGCCAAGCGGGAGTTCCTGGAACGCTTCAACGAGTACGTGCTGTCCCCGCGGGGCCTGGACTACAAGGTCCAGTTCCCCGGCCCGGCGGGCAACAACTCGGTCGAGGCCGCCCTCAAGCTCGCCCGCAAGTACACCGGCCGCGAGACGGTCGTCAGCTTCACCAACGCCTTCCACGGCATGACGCTGGGCGCGCTGGCGGTCACCGGCAACTCGATGAAGCGCACCGGCGCCGGCGTGCCGCTCGGCCACGGCGTCGCGATGCCCTACGACAACTACCTCGACGGCCGCACGCCCGACTTCCTGCTGTTCGACACGATGCTGGACGACAGCGGCAGCGGCCTCGACAAGCCCGCCGCGGTCATCGTCGAGACGGTGCAGGGCGAGGGCGGCATCAACGTCGCCACCGCCGAGTGGCTGCGCGGCCTGCAGGACCTGTGCCGCCGGCACGAGATCCTCCTGATCGTCGACGACGTGCAGATGGGCTGCGGCCGCACCGGCCCGTTCTTCTCCTTCGAGGAGGCCGGGATCACCCCGGACATCGTCTGCCTGTCCAAGTCGCTCAGCGGCTACGGGCTGCCGTTCGCGGTGACGCTGATGCGGCGCGAGCTGGACGTCTGGGAGCCCGGCGAGCACAACGGGACGTTCCGCGGCTTCAACCCCGCGTTCGTCACCGCCGTCGGCGCCCTGGAGGACTACTGGACCGGCCAGGGCATGGAGAAGCAGACCCTCGCCAAGGGCCAGCAGGTCCAGACCGCCCTGGAGGAGATCGCGCTGTCGCACGCCGGCGCCGTCGACGGGGTGCGCGGCCGCGGCCTGGCCTGGGGCCTGGTCATGAAGGACCCCGAGACGGCCCCGCAGGTCTGCGGCGAGGCGTTCAAGCGCGGGCTGCTGATGGAGACGTCCGGTCCGGAGGGCGAGGTCGTCAAGCTGCTGCCGCCGCTCACCGTGACCGAGGCCGAGCTGAGCCGCGGCCTGGAGATCATCGCCGACTCCGTCGAGGCCGTCCGCTCGACCGTGGCGGTCTGACCGACCGTCCCGCAAGGGGTCCGCCGGGCCCGTCCAGCGCGGGCCCGCAGAGGGGCCGTCACCGGCCGCCCCCCGCCGATCGAAAGAGGAGATCAATGATCGTTCGTTCCCTGAAGGAGATCATCGGCACCGAGCGCGATGTTCAGGCGCCCACCTGGCACAGCCGCCGCTTCGTGCTGGCCAAGGAGGGCGTGGGGTTCTCGATGCACGAGACCGTCCTGTACGCCGGGACCGAGACGAAGATGTGGTACGCGAACCACATCGAGGCCGTCTACTGCATCGAGGGCGAAGGGGAGCTGATCAACCACGAGAACGGTGAGAAGCACCGTATCGAGCCCGGCGTCATGTACCTGCTGGACGGGCACGAGCACCACACCCTGCGGGCGCACACGGACGTCAAGACGGTCTGCGTGTTCAACCCGCCCGTGACCGGCCGGGAGGTCCACGACGAGAACGGGGTCTATCCGCTGCTCACAGAGGAGGACGCATGAGCATCATCGAGAGCCACCCGACGATCGACGACGCCTACCCGACTCGCAAGGGGGCGGAGGCGGCGCTCCTGTACCGCCAGGACCCGGTCGTCTACGGCGGTCCGAGCGACGGTCCCATCGACGAGGCGACGCTCGACTCCTTCGAGACGAACGGGTTCCTGAACGTCGACCAGCTGCTCGCGCCGGAGGAGGTCGAGGACTACCGCGCCGAGCTGCGCCGGCTGTCCGCCGACCCGGAGATCCTGGCCGACGAGCGCACGGTCACCGAGCGCGGGTCGAACGAGGTCCGGTCCATCTTCGAGGTCCACAAGATCAGCGAGGTCTTCGACTCGCTGGTCAAGGACCCCCGGGTGGTTGGCCGGGCCCGGCAAATTCTCGGCTCGGACGTTTACGTCCACCAGAGCCGGGTCAATTACAAGCCAGGTTTCACCGGCAAGGACTTCTACTGGCACTCGGACTTCGAGACCTGGCACGCGGAGGACGGCATGCCTCGGATGCGCGCGGTGAGCATCTCCATCGCGCTGACCGAGAACTTCGTGCACAATGGCGCCTTGATGATTATGCCGGGATCGCACAAGACCTTCGTGGCGGCCGTCGGGGAAACTCCCGCCGACCACTACAAGGAGTCACTGCGCAGTCAGGAAATCGGCACCCCCGACCCGAACAGCCTCTCCATCCTCGCCGACAAGCACGGCATCGAGCTGTTCACCGGGCCCGCCGGCTCGGCGACGATGTTCGACTGCAACTGCATGCACGGCTCCAACGGGAACATCACCCCGTTCCCGCGCTCCAACGTGTTCATCGTGTTCAACAGCGTGGAGAACACGTGCGTCGAGCCCTTCTCGGCGCCCTCACCCCGCCCCACGTTCATCGGCGCCCGCGACTTCACCCCCGTGCGCGACTGACCCGATGGACGTAACAATTTCATAACCCGACCAAGGTGGTTGCGCCCGCGGAGGCATATCGTCTCCGCGGGCGCAACGCACACCACCCCCCGAAGCAGGAGTTCAACGATGACTTCCTCCCGACGCCATTTCCTCCGCTCCGCCGTTCTGCTGTCCGCCGCGGTGCCGCTCGCCGCGGCGGGTTGCTCCACGACGGACCCGGAGACCGAGGCGAGCGGCGGCGGCACCCTCCAGAAGGCGAAGGACGCCGGCAAGATCAAGGTCGGCTTCGCCAACGAGGCGCCGTACGGCTTCACCGACAGCTCCGGCAAGCTGACCGGTGAGGCACCCGAGCTCGCCCGCGTCATCTTCAAGAACCTCGGCATCGACGAGATGGAGGGAGTCCAGGTCGACTTCGGCGGCCTGATCGGCGGTCTGAACGCCAAGCGCTTCGACGTCATCGCCGCCGGCATGTTCATCACCCCCGAGCGCTGCCAGTCGGTGGCGTTCTCCGACCCCGAGTACGTCGCGAAGAGCGCCCTCATGGTCAAGGAGGGCAACCCGAAGGGCCTGACGGACGGCAAGACCCTCGCCGCCGAGGGCGCGAAGGTCGGCGTCCTGACCGGCGCCGTCGAGCAGGGCTACGCCGAGAGCCTCGGCGTCAAGGACGTCCAGACCTTCCCCGACCAGGCGAGCGCCTTCTCGGGGCTGAAGTCCGGCCGGATCGACGCGATCTGGCTGACCCGCATCTCGCTGGCCGACCTGCTGTCCAAGCACGAGGGCGAGGGCTTCGAGGTCACCGACGCGTTCACGCCCGTCGTCGACGGCAAGGAGCAGTTCGGCGCGGGCGCGTTCGCGTTCCGCAAGGCCGACAGCGAGCTGCTGAACGCCTTCAACGCGGAGCTGAAGAAGCTGAAGGACGGCAACGAGCTGCTGCCGATCCTCCAGCCGTTCGGCTTCACCGAGGCGGAGATGCCCGGCGCGGACGACACCGCGGCCAAGTTCTGCAAGGGCTGATCCGTGTCCGAGGTCCTCAGCAACGACCAGTGGCTCGAGGGCGCCGTGACCACCGTCCAGCTCACCGTGCTGGGCGCCCTGCTGGCGCTGGTGCTCGCCCTGGCCTTCGGCCTGGCGGGCACCTCGCGCCACACATGGGTGCGCGTGCTCAACCGCGTCTACGTGGAGTTCTTCCGCGGGACGCCGGCGCTGGTGCTGCTGTACTGGTTCTTCTACGCGCTGCCCCTCGTCGGCTTCCGGTTCACCCCGATGCTCGCGGCGGTGCTCGCCCTCGGCCTGAACGTCGGCGCGTACGGCGCGGAAGTGGTGCGCGGCGCGATCAACGCGGTGCCCAAGGCCCAGTACGAGGCCGCGATCGCGCTGAACTTCACGCCGTTCCAGCGGATGGTGCGCATCCTGCTGCCGCAGGGCGTCGCGCTCATGCTGCCGCCGTTCGGCAACCTGCTCATCGAGCTGATGAAGGCGACCGCCATCGTCTCCCTGATCGGCCTGGTCGACCTGACGCGGGTGTCGAAGAACCTGCAGAGCAGCCTGGGTGACACGATCATGGTCTTCTCCGTCGTCCTCGTGTTCTACTTCGTGATCGCGCAGGTCCTGCAGCTGTTCGTCCGCTTCGCCGAACGCCGCGTCGACCGGATGCTCGGCCGCCGCGGCGGCCACGAGCCGTCGCTCAAGTCCGTCGCGGCGGGCGCCCCCGGGGCGGGGGTGACCGGCTGATGCAGTGGGACACCGGGTACGCCGTGGACGTCTTCCCGGCGCTGCTCGAAGGACTGCGCGTCACGGTCCTGGCGACGCTGATCGCCTACGCGATCGCCCTCGTCCTGGGGCTGGTGTGGACGCTGCTGCGGCGGGCGCCGAACGTGGTCGTCCGGCAGACGGTCCGCTGGATCACCGAGTTCATCCGGTCCACGCCGCTGATCCCGCAGCTGTTCTTCGTCTACTTCGTCTTCCCGGACTGGGGCCTGACGCTCGAGTCGCTCACCGCCGGCATCATCACGCTGGGCGTGCACTACTCCACCTACACGGCGGAGGTGTACCGGGCGGGCATCGCCGACATCCCGAAGGGCCAGTGGGAAGCCTGCACGGCGCTCAACCTGCCGAGGTCGCGGGTCTGGCTGGACGTGATCCTGCCGCAGGCGGTGCGGCGGGTCATCCCGACCCTCGGGAACTACCTGATCGCGACGTTCAAGGACACTCCGATGCTGCTGGCGATCAGCGTCCACGAGGTGCTCTTCGTCGCGTTCGACGAGGGGGCCAAGACCCTGAAGTACCTGGAGCCGCTGACCGTCGCCGGACTGATCTTCGTCCTGGTCAGCGTGATCTCCTCGATCATCGTCCGCCGCCTGGAGACGCGCTATGCCACCAACTGACACCACACCGGAAGCCCCGAATCCCGACGAGACCGCGGGCGTCTCGAAGCAGGAGGGCGAGGCCCTCGGCACGGCCGTCGGCAAGGGCTCCGACGCGCCCGGCATCCGCTTCGAGAAGGTGGTCAAGCGGTTCGGCGGCAATGTCGTGCTCCGCGAGCTCGACTTCACCGTGCGGCCCGGCGAGCGCGTGACGCTCATCGGGCCGTCCGGGTCGGGCAAGACCACGATCCTGCGGCTGCTGATGACGCTCGAGAAGCTCGACGAGGGCGTCATCTGGATCGGGGACAACACCCTCTGGCACATGGACAAGGGCGGCAAGCTCGTCCCGGCCAACGAGAAGCACCTGCACGAGATGCGCAAGCAGGTCGGCATGGTGTTCCAGCAGTTCAACCTGTTCCCCAACATGAACGTGCTGCGCAACCTCACCGAGGGGCCCGTGCGCGTGCTGGGGGTGTCCAAGGACGAGGCCGTCGAGCGGGCCCGCGGCCTGCTGGACATGGTCGGGCTGGCCGACAAGGAGAACGCCCACCCGAGCAGGCTGTCGGGCGGCCAGCAGCAGCGGGTCGCCATCGCGCGCGCCCTCGCCATGCAGCCCAAGGTGCTGCTGCTGGACGAGGTCACGTCGGCGCTCGACCCCGAACTGGTCGTCGGCGTCCAGGACCTGCTGCGGGACATCGCCCGGGAGAGCGACCTGACGATGCTGTGCGTCACGCACGAGATGCACTTCGCCAGGGACATCTCGAACCGGGTCCTGATGTTCGACCAGGGCCAGATCGTCGAGGAGGGCCCGCCGGACCAGATCTTCGGCGAGCCCACCGAGCAGCGCACGCGGGACTTCCTGCAGGCCGTCCTGGCCTCCTGACCGCCCCGCGCGCCCGCACCGAAGCGCCCGCGCCCCCTCCGGGGGACGCGGGCGCTCCGCGTCGCGGCAGAACGAACACCCGAACGCGCCAAGCCCTGCCCGTCACGGCGGGGCCGTCACGGTGCGTCCTTCCATGCCTGTGCGACGAGGTCCGACCACTGCGGGGTCGGGACGGTGACGCCGGCCTGGGCGGCCAGGACGGCGGGGAGGGAGCCCAGCGGGGCCTTGTGCGCTTTCCGGGCGATCTGCCCGACGATCGCGGCGGTCAGCTCGCGGCCGGTGTCCAGCCGGGGGAACGCGGCGTGCGCCCGGTCGGCGAGGCCGTCCGGCAGGGCGTCCGCGCCGAACGCGACGACGTCGGCGCCGGATCCGGCGTGGGTGAGCGCGATCTCGGGGCGCATCCGGTCCGCGATCCCGAGGCTGGTGTGCAGGGCGATCGCCTCCCACACGACCCGGACCCGCTCCCCGTCCATGCCGCGGTCGCGCAGGAACGACGCGGCGCGGTCGGCGCCGTCGACCTCGAACCGCTGGTCCCCGTCCCCGTCGTCGGTGAGGCCGAGGTCGTGCAGCAGGCAGGCCAGCAGGAGCACCTCGTCGTCGTAGTCGGCGCCCGGCCGCAGGCCCCGCGCCTCACCGAGCGCCCGGCCGAACAGGTAGGCCCGCGCGCTGTGCCCGGCGAGCGCGGGCGTCCCGGCCGTGAAGACGAAGTCGTGGGCCTGGCGGGTGAGGTCGGTGTCGGGAGCGTTGAACTCGGCGAAGAAGTCGCCCATGCCGGTCTCCTTGTCGGACGAACGATGACGGCACCGATCGTCCGCCGCGGGGGCTCCCACCGGCCAGTGGCCGTCCTGCCGATATGCGCTACGTTCTGGCCATGCCGCTCACGGACCCGGTCTCCCCCGCCCCTCATGTCGTCGCGGTCCTCGCCCTGGACGGGGTCGTGCCGTTCGACCTCGCCGTCCCGGGGCAGGTGTTCGGGCCGACCACCACCGACCTGGGCGTCCCGCTGTACGAGGTGCGCATATGCGCCGGGCCGGGCGGTGCGGCGACGTCGGGCATGCTCGGCCGGATGCGGGTGGAGGCCCCGTTCGGGCTCGACGCGCTCGCGGGCGCCGACACGATCGTCGTCCCCGGCCTCGACGACCCGTACGATCCGCCGGGCGCGGTGCTGGACGCGCTGCGGGACGCGTCCGCCCGGGGCGCGCGCGTCGCGAGCATCTGCGTCGGCGCGTTCGTCCTGGCCGCCGCCGGGCTGCTGGACGGGCGGCGCGCGACGACCCACTGGATGTACGCCGGGCGGCTGGCCCGGCGGTACCCGGACGTCGAGGTCGACCCGGCCGTCCTGTTCATCGACGAGGGCGCGGTGCTGACCTCGGCCGGCGTCGCGGCGGGGATCGACCTGTGCCTGCACGTCGTCCGCCGCGACCACGGCGCGGCGGCCGCCGCCCGCACCGCACGCCGGATCATCATGCCGCCGCAGCGGGACGGCGGGCAGGCGCAGTTCATCCGGCACGCGGACCCGGCGGACGCCGGCACGGCACTCCAGCCCGTCCTGGCGTGGCTAGAGGCGAACCTGCACCGGCCGCTGACGCTGGACGACATCGCGCGGCACGCGTCCGTCAGCGTGCGGACGCTCAGCCGCCGCTTCCGCGAGCAGGCGGGGACGACGCCACTGCGGTGGCTCGCGCGGGCGCGGGTGCGGCGGGCGCAGCAGTTGCTGGAGACGACGGACCTGCCGGTGGAGCGGGTCGCGGCCGAGTGCGGGTACGGGTCGGCGGTGACGCTGCGGGCCCACTTCGCGCGCGCCGTGGGCGCGTCCCCGCAGGCGTACCGGGGCGCCTTCCGCGCCGCGCCGTCCGACCCGCCCGCCCCCGCACCGAACGCGATTCGGTACCGTGGCCGGATGGACATGCGGGAGGGATGCACGACCGATGGGTGACGGGACGGCGATCGCAGGGCTCGGCATGACCGAGCTGGGCAAGGTGTACGGACGCAGCCCCCGCCGGTTCGCCGCGGACGCGGTGCGGCTCGCCGCGGCCGACGCGGGCCTCGCGCTGGGCGAGGTGGACGGGCTGATCGTCAGCCACGGGCTGGGGGGCTCCCCCGGCATCGAGCTGGCCGACACGCTCGGGATGCGCGACCTGCGGCTGCTGACGCAGATGAACGCGTTCGGCGCGACCGCCGGGGCGATGATCTCCTACGCGGCGATGTCGGTGCGCAGCGGCGCCGCGTCCGCGGTGGCGTGCGTGTTCGCGGACGCGCCGCTCAAGCCGAAGCAGTCGTCGGGCGCGGCGTACCACCGCGACGCGCGCGAATGGTACGGGTTCGGGGGGATGACGGCCGCGCTCGGCCTGCGCAGCGTGAACTCGTTCTACGCGCTCGCCGCGCAGCGCCACATGGCCCGCTACGGGACCACCAGCGAGCAGCTCGGCGCGATCGCCGTCGCGACGCGGGAGTGGGCGGCCCGCAACCCGCTCGCGCAGATGCGCGACCCGATCACGATCGACGACCACCAGAGCTCGCGCTGGGTGTCCGAGCCGCTGCACCTGCTCGACTGCTGCCTCGTCTCGAACGGCGCGATCGCGGTGATCGTCACGTCCGCCGAGCGGGCGCGCGACCTCGCCCGCCCGCCCGTCCATCTGTGGGGGTGGGGGCAGGGGCACCCGGGGCACCGCAAGGAGCGCGGCAGCGAGTGGGGCCTGACGACCGGCGCCGCCGCGTCCGGGGCCACCGCGATGAAGATGGCGGGCGTCACCCCGGCGGACGTCACGGTGTGCGAGCTGTACGACTGCTACACGTACACGGTCCTGGTGTCGCTGGAGGACTACGGCTTCTGCGCCAAGGGCGAGGGCGGCGCGTTCGCGGCGTCCGGCGCCCTCGGCCCGGGCGGGTCGCTGCCGACCAACACCGGCGGCGGGCAGCTGTCGGCGTACTACATGTGGGGCATGACGCCGCTGTCGGAGGCCGTGATCCAGGCCCGCGGGGACGGCGGCGAGCGGCAGGCGCCCGCCAACGACGTGATCCTCGTCAGCGGCAACGGCGGCATCCTCGACCACCACTCCACGCTGATCGTCAGCCCGCACCCGAAGGGAGCCTGACCCGATGGACATCGGCGTTCTGCGGCGCGACGGCCGCACCGACCCGTTCTTCGACGGCGCCGCCGCCGACCGGCTCGTGCTGAAGCGCTGCGCGGCCTGCGACCACCGGCTGGCCCCCGACGCGGGCGACTGCCCCGGCTGCGGGGGGACGGAGCTCGAGTGGGCGGACGCGAGCGGCGAGGCGGTCCTCGTCTCCTGGACCGTCACGCACGGGCGCCCGGCCGCGGACGGCTCCGTCCCGCCGCCCGCGTTCCTCGCGCTGGTCGAGCTGGCCGAGGGGCCGTGGCTGCACGCCCGGCTGGACGGCGTCGACCGCGCGGAGCTGCGCGAGGGCCTCCCGCTGCGCGCGGCGTTCGTCCATCCGGACGAGGGGGAGGCGTACGTGCTGTTCCGCCCCTGGACCGAATGACATTCGGTTTAGTAGCGTGCCGGGCATGGACACCGAGGTCTGCCGCCGTTTCGGCATCGAGTTCCCCCTGTTCGCCTTCAGCCACTGCCGCGACGTCGTCGCCGCCGTCACCAACGCGGGCGGCTTCGGCGTCCTCGGCGCGGTGGCCTACACGCCCGACCGCCTGGAAGAAGAGCTCCGCTGGATCGACGACCACGTGGGCGGGCGGCCGTACGGCGTGGACGTCCTCGTCCCCGGCAAGATCGACGCGTCGGCCGAGCGGGGCGGCGGGCTGGACGACATGCTCGCCGCGATCCCCGAGGAGCACTGGACCTTCCTCGCGGGCCTGTTCGAGAAGTACGACGTCCCGCCGCCGGACTTCGAGAAGGCGAAGCGCTCGAACGTCCGCGGCGGCACGCAGGTGACGAAGAAGGGCGCGTCCGAGCTGATCGACGTGTCCCTCGCCCATCCGATCGGGCTCATCGCCAGCGCGCTCGGCACTCCCCCGCCGCTCATGGTGGAGAAGGCCCGCGCGGCGGGCGTCCCGGTGGCCGCGCTCGTCGGCACCGCCGAGCACGCCCGCCGGCAGGTCGCCGCGGGCGCCGACCTCATCGTCGCGCAGGGCGGCGAGGCGGGCGGGCACACCGGCGAGATCTCCACGATGGTGCTGGTCCCCGAGATCGTCGACGAGGTCGCGCCGGTCCCCGTCCTCGCGGCGGGCGGGATCGCGACGGGCCGCCAGATGGCCGCGTCCCTGGCCCTCGGCGCGTCCGGCGTCTGGTGCGGCTCGGTCTGGCTCACCACCGAAGAGGCCGAGACCCCGCCCTCCGTCAAGGAGAAGATGCTCGCCGCGACGTCCCGCGACACGATCCGCTCACGGTCCCGCACCGGCAAGCCCGCCCGGCAGCTCCGGTCGGCCTGGACGGACGAGTGGGAGGGCTCCGCGAGCCCCGGCGCCCTCGGCATGCCGCTGCAGATGATCGTCGCCGAGGGGGCCATGCGGCAGATCAACAAGGTCGCCGAGTCCGGCAACCCGGGGGCCCGGCAGCTCGCGAACTACTTCGTCGGCCAGTGCGTCGGGCTGATGAACACCGTCAAGCCCGCCCGCCAGGTGGTCTACGACATGGTGCAGGAGTTCGCCGACGCCGTGGACCGGCTCAACCGGATCACCGAGGGCTGACCGGCGGACGGGGGCCGCGCCCGCCGGGCCCCCGTCCGCACGTTCACGACCATCCGTTCAGGACTCGGTGACCGGCGTGAATTCGAGGTGCAGGTCGTTGAGGCCGCGCAAAATGTAGGTCGGCTCGTAGGAGTAGCGGCGGTCCTCGGGCGGGCCGTGCTCGGCCTCGACGGCGGTGATGCCGGACGTCCGGTCCAGGAACCGCTCGATGCTGACGCGTGCCTCGATGCGGGCGAGCGGGCCGCCCGGGCAGGTGTGCACGCCGCGTCCGAACGCCAGGTGCTCGCGCACGTTGGGGCGGTCGACGCGGAACTCGTGCGGGCACTCGAACCGGGCGGGGTCGCGGTTCACCGCGCCGTTGAGCACCATGACCGTGGTCCCGGGGGCGACGTCGACGCCGCCGAGCGTCCCGGGCGTCCGGGCGAGGCGGAAGCCGCTCTTGACCGGGCTCTCCATCCGCAGCGTCTCCTCGACGAACGCGGGGACGCGGTCGCGCTCGTCCCGCAGGAGCCGCTGCAGGTCGGGCCGGTCGACGAGGATGCGGAACGCGGAGGTGAGCAGCCGGGCCGTGGTGTCCTGCCCGGCCGCGAACAGGAAGCAGGCCACCCGGACCACGTCGGCCACCTCCGGCAGCGTGCCGTCGGGGAAGCGGGCGGTGGCCAGCGAGGTCAGGACGTCCTCGCGGGGCTCGCGGCGGCGGTCCTCGACGTAGGCGGTGAAGCGCTCCTCCAGGAACTCCAGCGGGTTGGCGATGGGCACCTCGCCGTTCTCCAGCGGCGCCGACCCGCTCGCGAGCTGCGCCCGGAAGCTCCGGTGGTCCTCCTCCGGGACGCCCAGCAGGTCCGCGATGACGAGCAGCGAGAACGGCTTGGCGTAGTCGCCCATCAGCTCGCAGCGGCCCCGGTCGAAGAACTCGTCGATCTGGCGGTCGGCCAGGCGCCGCATGAACGCCTCGTTCTCCTGCAGCCGCCGCGGGGTCAGCAGCTTGCGCAGCAGCGCCCGGTGCGCGGTGTGCTGCGGCCGGTCCAGGGTCACCAGGTGCTCGTTCATCGGGAACCGGTCGCGGTACTTCTCGATGAGCGCCCCGATGTCGTCGCCCTCCGGCTCGAACGGCAGGCTCGGGAACGGCCCGGTCACCGCGTTGACCGACGAGTAGCCCGCGGGGTCCCGGAACACCTCGACGGCCTCGTCGTAGCCGGTCACCGCGGCGACGCCGTGGTGGGGCTCGATCCGGACCGGGCACTCCCCCCGAAGGCGGTCGTAGTACGGGTGGGGGTCGTCGATGAGGGACTCGTCCGTGAAGAGGTCAGGCTCGTCGAAGTCGCACAAGGGGGCCTCCGTCAAGGGGTCTGCCGGGGAGCTGCTCAGCGGCGCCGTCCATTGCCGAGCACGGGTTTGCGCTGGTCAGGGGGTTGCTTTGCGGTCAGGTTACGTTAACCGAAAGAGTCAAAACGCCATCGCGGGAGTAAGGCGGGCAGGCCGGTGGCCCGCGCCGGCGCGCGCCGTGCCGTCCGGGACGTCCGACCGCGACGCGATCAGGGGCGGCCGCCGCACGGAACTCGAAGGCGCCGGGGCGTGAGAATTGCGATGATGGACGCGGGGGACGAACGACGGCGAACCGACGGGGGAACCCGGTTGATCAAAACCATTGACAAGATCGCGTGGATCCATCTGGAGGACGGCAGGGTGCTCAGCACCCGATCGCGCGGCAAGGACGTCTACTACCTCCCGGGCGGCAAGCGCGAGCGCGGCGAGACCGACCTCGACACCCTCGTCCGCGAGATCGGGGAGGAACTCGCCGTCGCCATCGAGCCCGACAGCGTCCGGCACTTCGGGACGTTCCGGGCGCAGGCGCACGGGCACGCGTCCGGCGTCACCGTCCGGATGACGTGCTACACCGCCGACCACCGGGGCACGCCCGTCCCGTGCAACGAGATCGAGGAGGTCGGCTGGCTGTCCTACCGCGACCGCGACCGGGTCTCCCCCGTCGACCAGATCATCTTCGACCGGCTGCACGAGGCCGGCGACCTGCGCTGACCCGCCCCGCCGGCCCGGGGCCTCGCGCGGGCGGCGCGGCCCCGCCCGGAACATCGCGCGGGCGTCAGGGCGCGATGGTCAGCGGCCCGTGCGCGCCGCGCGCCGCGACCCGGGTGCCGAACGCCGCGCAGGCTTCGGCGAGGCGGCCCGCGATCCAGGCGCGGTCGGCGCCGTCGGCGAGGCGGGTGCGGGCGAAGTCGAGGCGGAGCGGGATCGCCTCGACACCGGACGGGCCGCGCCCGTCCAGGGCGACGCGGAAGAGCAGCCCCAGGTCGTTGCGGAGGAGCCCGTCCACGGCGTAGTCGTCGATGAAGTCGCCGAGGTCGAACAGGACCGGGCCGGCGACGCCGTGGAACACGTGGGCGGAGTGCCCGGCGACCAGCGTCGCGCCCGCCTCCAGCAACGCCCCGGCGGCCCGCCGGACGTACGGGAGCGGCTCGGACGTCATGTTCGGGCCCCAGTGCGGGGTGACGAGGACGGCGTCGTGGGACGCGCGCAGGTCGCGCACGAGGTCGAGGAGCCACCCGGGCACGCCGGCCCCCAGGTCGGCGTGGGCGACGCCCGGCCGGCCGGGCGCGGCGGCGAAGTCGGCGGGGTGGTCGGTGACGCCGACGACCGCCAGGCGCAGGCCGCCCGCCTCCAGGACGGCCGGTGCGCGGGCCTCGTCGCGGTCCCGTCCGGCGCCGACGGTCCGGACGCCCGCGGCGGCGAGGTGGCCGAGGGTGTCGGCGAGGGCGTCGGGGCCGTAGTCGAGGGCGTGGTTGTTCGCGAGCGTGACGCAGTCGACGCCCAGCCCGGCGAGGACCTCGGCGGCGGCCGGCGGCGCGCGGAAGTGGAACGCCTTGTGCGCCGGGTCCCATCGCCGCCCCCGGTCGGAGACGCAGCATTCGAGGTTCAGGACGGCGAGGTCGGCCCCGGCGACGGCGTCCCGCACCTCGGCGGAGAACAGGCCGCCCGGGTCGGCGGCGACGCGTTCGGCGACGCCGCGCCCCAGCATCGTGTCTCCGGCGAGGGCCAGCGTGACGGACATCGGAACCTCCCGTTCGGTCCCTTCATGCCCGTTGCGCCGGGGGCCGTCACGTCGAGGGCGCGGGTTCGCCCCGGCGCGGCGCACGTCCGCTCCGCTCAGGTGAGGGGCCGGCCGGGCCCCTTCTCGATCTGCTCGGCGAACAGGCGGGCGAGGGCGTCGTGGCCCTTCGCGGTCGGGTGGAAGCTGCGCGGCTCGGCCTTGAACGCCGACAGGTCGACGGTGAGCCCGTTCATGTACGGGTCGCGGCTGCCCGCCTCGTGGCCGGCGAACGCGCTGTAGGCGTCCACGAACTCGACGCTGCCGGGCGCGCCCGCCGCCGCGATCTCCGCGTCGGCCTCGGCGGCCGCCTGCTCGATCAGCTTCCCCAGCTCGTAGGTGCGGGCGTTCAGCCACCGCTGGTCGCCGACGGTGATGTTGTCGCCGGCCGCGCCGTCCACCTCGGAGAACGCCTTCGGGTAGCCCATCAGGACGATCCGGGCCCGCGGCGCCCGCTCCCGCAGCCGGTCGATCAGGGCGGGCAGCTCCTGCCGCAGCTCGGCCATCCGCGCGGCGATGTCGACGCCCTGCTTCGTGCAGGCGTCGCTCCACGGCAGCTTCACCACGCAGCCCGCGAGGATCTTGGAGAAGCCGACGTCGTTCCCGCCGATGCTGATCGTCACCAGGCTGGTGCCGGCGCCGATCCGGCCGATCTGCGGGGGCTCGCCGCCCTTGCCGTCCAGGACGTCGTCGGTGGTCGCCCCCGAGCACGCCCAGAACGCGCTGCCCCCGGCGAACTCGAACGCCGCCGCGACCCCGTGGTAGTACGCCTCGGACGTCCGGTGGCAGCGGTTCAGCGGGTTGCGGTCGGCGACGGTGGCCTCGGCGCCGAGGCCGGACGAGTAGGAGTCGCCGAGCGCCGCGTACCCGCCCCGCACGGCCGCCTGGACGGGAGTGACCGACGGCTTCGCCGCCACGACCGGGTCGGCGCGGACGTCCGGTGCCGGCTCGCGGCAGCCGCTCCCGAACACCTCGCACCGCACCGCCGGCAGCGCCACCAGCGGGACGACCGCCAGGGCCAGCAGCGCGACCAGCGCGGCCGCGGAGAGCGTCCGGTCGCCGAGCCGTCCTCGCAGACCTCGCAGCCACGCCCCCGGGCTCGTCATCGTCCCCCCTGTCCTCCTGTGCCGGACGCCTCCGCCCGGAACCCGGATGGGGGGCGCCCACGTCCTAGGAGAACAACGATACGGGGGCCTTGGACGATGCTCGCGACCCTGACCGGCCTCGGCCTGTCGACCGCCGCCGGGTTGAACGCCTACATCCCGGTGCTCGTCGTCGGGCTCCTGGCCCGCTTCACCGACCTCGTCCGGCTGCCCGCCGAGTTCGGGTGGCTGACGAACGGCTGGGTCCTGGCCGGGCTCGCGGTGCTGCTCGCCGCCGAGGTCGTCCTGGACAAGATCCCGGCGGTCGACACGGTCAACGACGCCGTGCAGACGCTCGTCCGTCCGGCGGCGGGCGGGGCCGTGTTCGCCGCCACGGACGCGGCGGAGCGGCTGGACGCGCGGATCGAGACGTCGTCGTTCATGCAGGAGCACGCGTGGATCGGCTGGGTGCTCGGCATCGTGGCCGCGCTCGCGGTGCACGCCGTCAAGGCGTCGGTGCGACCGGTGATCGACGGCGGCACGTTCGGCTTCGGCGCCCCGGTCGTCAGCACCGCGGAGGACACCGCGTCGCTCGGCATGAGCGTGCTGGCGATCCTCGCCCCGATCGTGGCGCTGCTCCTCCTGCTGCTGGCGGTATGGACGGTCTACCGGCTGCTGCGGCGGATGCGGCGCCGCGTCAGCGGAGCGGCGCCCACATGACCACGCGCGGGCCCAGCCGGTGCAGGCCCGCCTCGATCTCGGCGTCCCAGTGCGCCCGCAGGCCACGCCCCCACCGCTCCTCGGGCAGCTCGGCGAACCCGTGCCGCTCGTACCAGGGCATGTTCCACGGGACGTCCCGGAACGTCAGCAGGCTCACGCCCGGCGACCCGGCGTCCGCCGCCCGCGCCAGGACGGCCCGCAGCAGCGGCACGCCGATGCCCCGGCCGGTGAGGTCGGCGCGGACCGCGATCTGCTCCAGGTGGGCCGCGCCGTCGACACCGCGGACCGCGGCGAACCCCACCGGCGGGTCGCCCGCGACGACGATCTCGGCGTCCGTCCCGATCAGCTCCTCGATCACGGTGGGGCCGGGCGGGAACACGATGCCGACCGCCCGGAACACCCCGTCCGCGCCCCGCTCGATCTCCGGGAGGGCCGCCAGGTCGCCGTCGCGCGCCGTCCGCACCTCGACATCCATGGCGCGATCGTAGGGGGGCCGGGCGCCGCCGGACGACCGGATATCCGGATGCGCGGGCCGTCCGGCGTCGTCCAGACTGGGGCGATGGGCTGGACGCTGACGCGCGACCTCGACGCTTTCCTCACCGCCGCCGGACCGTTCATGCACGCCGACCCGGCCGTCCACACGGTGGCACTCACGGCCACCGCGACCATGCGCGCCCAGGAACCGGGCGACCGCAAAGACGTCCTGTTCGCCTCCTGGACCCGCGGCGGCCGCGTCGCGGGCATCGCGATGTGGACGCCGCCGCGCCCGCCGCTGCTCGGCTGCCCGCCGGACGCGGCCCGCGAACTCGCGGGCGTCCTCCCCGGGCCCGTCGGCGGCGTGCACGCCGCCCCGGACGTCGCCGACGCGTTCGCCGACGCGTGGCGGCACCGGACGGGCGGCTCGGCCCGCGTCGCGATGCGGCAGCGCCTCTACCGGCTCGGCACGCTCACCGCCCCCGACCCGGCGCCGCCCGGCGCGGCCCGCATCGCGACCGCCGCCGACCGCGGCGTCGCCGGCGCGTGGTTCGTCGCGTTCAGCGAGCTGGACGAGCAGCACGGCCGCGCGAACCTCGCCACCCTCGACGACCGCATCGCCACCGGCGGCCTCGCCCTGTGGGAACGCGACGGGACGCCGGTGTCGATGGCCGCGCGCACCCGCATCGCCGCCGGCATGGCCCGCGTCGCGCCCGTCTACACGCCGCCGGAGCACCGCCGCAACGGCTACGGCGCCGCCGTCACCGCCGCCGTGACCCGCTCCGCCCTCGACGCCGGCGCGCGCGAGGTCGTCCTGTTCACCGACCTCGCCAACCCGACGAGCAACGCCATCTACCGGCGGCTGGGCTACCGCCCCGTCGAAGACCGCACCATCATGTCCTTCACCCCCGCCTGACCCGCGACCGCGCAGAGCTCGCGCACGGTGTTCCCGGGCGCTCCGGCCGTCGCACCGCGCCGCACCGCGCCGGGGTCCGCGGCACCGAGCACGGGGGCGCGGCGCTTCAGGACGGGGCGGCCGGGTGCAGGCCGGCGGTGAGCCGCCGCATGCAGCGGACGCCGAGGTCGGCGGGGGAACCCGGGCCGACCGGCGGACCATCGCCGCGCGCCCACGTCTCGACCGCGATCCGGATGGCGGCGGTCGCCGCCGCAGCGGCGACCCGCGCGTCGAGGCGGTCGTCCCCGTCGCCCCCGTCTGCGCGGTTGGCGAGGATGGGGACGAGGCGGCGCTCGGTCTCGTCGTTCACGCGGAGCCACACCGCGCGGAGCGCCGGGTCGCCGTCGGCGGCGCGCAGCAGGCCGCGCGTCCATCCGAAGGGCTCGGCGGGCTCCGCGTCGGCGGCGGTGAGCGCCCGTTCGGCCGCACTCTCCAGGGCGCGGGCGAGGGGGACCTCGGGCGGCGTCGCGGCGAGCAGGTCCAGCCAGCGCTGGGCGCCGGTCGACAGCAGCGGCGCGACGGCGTCCTGCTTCGTGGGGAAGTAGCGGTAGAAGGTGCGCAGCGAGAGGCCGGCGCGGTCGGCGATGGCCTCGACGGTCGTCCCGCCCGAGCCGCGCTCGGCGAACAGGGACGCGGCGGCGCGCGCGATCTCCAGCTCGGTGGCGGCCTTGCGGCGCTCGGTCAGGTTCACGCCACCACTCTAGGCATAAAGTACCTACGTGGCACGTTGTGCCATATGGGCATGAAATGCAGAGGGAGGACGACATGGAGCGGTTCGACGGTCGCCGGGTGATCATCACGGGTGCGGGTTCGGGCATCGGGCAGGCCACCGTGCTGCGGATCCTCGCCGAGGGCGGGCGCGTCGCGGCGTTCGACGTGAACGAGGAGGGGCTCACCGAGACGGCGGAGCGCGCCGGATCGGCCGGTCACGCGGACCGGCTCACGACGGCGGTCATGGACGTCGCGGACGAGGACGCGGTCCGGGCGGGCGTCGCGGACGCCGTGCGGGGGCTGGGCGGGCTGGACGCGCTCGTCAACGCCGCCGGGATCCTGCGCTCGGCGCACACGCACGAGACGACCCTCGAGTTCTGGAACACCGTCCTGCGGGTGAACCTCACCGGGACGTTCCTGGTGACGCGGGAGGCGCTGCCCGCGCTGCTGGAGTCCGGCCGGGGCGTGGTGGTGAACTTCAGCTCGACGTCCGCGAGCTTCGCGCACCCGTACATGGCGGCGTACGCGGCGTCCAAGGGCGGGATCCAGTCGTTCACCCATGTGCTGGCGAGCGAGTACGCCAAGCAGGGGCTGCGGGCCGTGGCGGTGGCGCCCGGCTCGATCAGCAGCGGCATGACGACCGGGCGCGGCCCCGGGCTGCCGGAGGACGCCGACATGGGCCTGTTCGCGAAGCTGGCGCCGGCCATCGGCAAGGGGTTCGCGGGGCCCGAGACGGTCGCGGGCGTGGTCGCGATGCTGGCGTCCGACGACGGCGCGTTCGTCACCGGCACCGAGCTGCGCATCGACGGCGGCACCCACATGTGACGCGCACCGGACGGGCCCGCACCACCTGCGGGCCCGTCCGGGCCGGGTCAGCTGACGCCGGCCTCCTTCATCTCGCGCAGCTCCCGCTTCAGCTCCTTGATCTCGTCGCGGAGCCGGGCGGCGAGCTCGAACTGCAGGTCGGCGGCGGCCTGGTGCATCTGCTCGGTCATCTGCTCGATGAGGCCCTCGAGCTCCTCGCGGGGCCGCTCCCCCACCAGGTCGGCGGCGTGCCGGCCGACGTCCCCGGTGCGGGACGCCAGGCCGGGGACGGGCGCCTTGCCGCGGGACTGCTGCCGGCCCGCCCCGCCGATGAGCGTCTCGGTGTCGGCGTCCTCGCGGGCGAGGGAGTCGAGGATGTCGGCGATCCGCTTGCGCAGCGCCTGCGGCTCGATGCCGTGCTCCTCGTTGTACGCCTGCTGCTTGGCGCGCCGCCGGTCGGTCTCGTCGATCGCCCGCTCCATCGACGGGGTGACCGTGTCGGCGTACATGTGGACCTGCCCGGACACGTTCCGCGCGGCGCGGCCGATCGTCTGGATGAGGGACGTCTCGGAGCGGAGGAAGCCCTCCTTGTCGGCGTCCAGGATCGCGACGAGCGACACCTCCGGCAGGTCGAGGCCCTCGCGGAGCAGGTTGATGCCGACCAGCACATCGAAGTCGCCGGCGCGCAGCTCGCGGAGCAGCTCGATGCGGCGCAGCGTGTCGACCTCGCTGTGCAGGTAGCGGACCTGAATGCCGAGTTCGAGCAGGTAGTCGGTGAGGTCCTCGGCCATCTTCTTGGTGAGCGTGGTGACCAGGACGCGCTCGTCGCGCTCGGTCCGCTCGCGGATCTCGTGGACGAGGTCGTCGATCTGCCCCTTCGTCGGCTTCACGACGATCTCGGGGTCGATCAGCCCGGTGGGGCGGATGACCTGCTCGACGACGTCGCCCTGCACGCGTCCCATCTCGTAGGGGCCGGGCGTCGCCGACAGGTACACCGTCTGCCCGATCCGCTCGAGGAACTCCTCCCACTTCAGCGGGCGGTTGTCCATCGCGGACGGCAGCCGGAAGCCGTGCTCGACCAGCATCCGCTTGCGGGACGCGTCGCCCTCGTACATCGCGCCGATCTGCGGGACGGTCTGGTGCGACTCGTCGATGACGAGCAGGAAGTCCTCGGGGAAGTAGTCGAGGAGGGTGTTGGGCGCCGTGCCGGCGCCGCGGCCGTCGATGTGCCGCGAGTAGTTCTCGATGCCGGAGCAGGTGCCGACCTGCCGCATCATCTCGATGTCGTAGGTGGTGCGCATCCGCAGCCGCTGCGCCTCGAGCATCTTGCCCTGCCGCTCCATCTCGGCGAGGGTCGTCTCGAGCTCGGCCTCGATGTCGCGGATCGCCCGCTCCATCCGCTCCGGACCGGCGACGTAGTGGGAGGCGGGGAAGACGTACAGCTCCTCGTCCTCGGTGATGACCTCGCCGGTCAGCGGGTGCAGGGTGGCGAGCTTCTCGATCTCGTCGCCGAACATCTCGATCCGGACGGCGAGCTCCTCGTACTGCGGGATGATCTCGATGGTGTCGCCCCGCACCCGGAACGTGCCCCGGGTGAACGCGAGATCGTTGCGCGAGTACTGCATCTCCACGAGCCTGCGCAGCAGCTCGTCCCGGTCGATCTCCTGCCCGACGTGGAGCCGCACCATCCGGTCGACGTACTCCTGCGGGGTGCCGAGGCCGTAGATGCACGACACGGACGCGACGACGACGGTGTCGCGCCGCGTCAGCAGCGAGTTCGTCGCCGAGTGCCGCAGCCGGTCGACCTCGTCGTTGATCGAGGAGTCCTTCTCGATGTAGGTGTCGGTCTGCGGGATGTACGCCTCGGGCTGGTAGTAGTCGTAGTACGACACGAAGTACTCGACGGCGTTGCCGGGCAGCATCTCGCGCAGCTCGTTGGCGAACTGGGCGGCGAGGGTCTTGTTCGGCTGCATGACGAGCACGGGCCGCTGCAGCTTCTCGATCAGCCACGCGATCGTGGCGGTCTTGCCGGTGCCGGTCGCGCCGAGCAGCACCGCGTCCTTGTCGCCGCGGTCGACGCGCCCGGCGAGCTCGGCGATCGCCTGCGGCTGGTCGCCCGACGGCGTCATCTCGGTGACGACCTCGAACGGCGCCACACGGCGTCGCAGATCCGTGACAGGCCGCATTCGTCCCCTCCCCTGGTCTCCTCCCCACTGTATTCAGGGGGTCCGACATTCGGCAGCCGAGCGGGCGGAGGCGTGCGCCGCTCCCCGTGCGCCGCCGTCCCGGCCCGGCCGCTTACGACGCGGGCAACGGCAGCCGGGCGCGGACCGCCCAGCCGCCGTCCGACGGCCCGGCCTCGAACCCGCCGCCGAGGGCGGTGACCCGCTCCCGCATCCCCACCAGGCCGTTCCCGCCGCTCGGCAGCGCGTGCTCGGGCGCCGCCGTCGGGACGCCGTTGACGACCTCCACCTCGACGGCCTCCGGCTGCAGGACGAGCGCCACCCGGGTGTCGGCGGCGCCCGCGTGCTTGTGGACGTTCGTCAGCGCCTCCTGGACGAGCCGGTACACCGTGCGGCCCACGGCGGGCGGCATCGGCCGCTCCTCGCCCCGCACCGCCAGGTCCACCCGCAGCCCCGCGGCGCCCGACTGCCCCACCAGCTCCCGGACGTGCTCCAGCGTCGCGTTCTCCTGCGGGAGGACCTCCTCGCCCTGCCGCAGGACCCCGATGACGTGCCGCAGCTCGTCCAGCGCCTGGCGGCCCATGTCGCCGATCACGGTGGCGGTCTCGGCGGCGCGCGCGGGGTCGCGGGCGGCGATCGCGCGCAGCGCCCCCGCGTGCACCACCATGACGCTGATCCGGTTGGCGACCACGTCGTGCATCTCCCGCGCGATACGGGTGCGTTCCTCGCCCCGCGCGCGCTCCGCGAGGAGGTGGCGTTCGCGCTCCAGCCGGGCCGCCCGCTCCTGCAGCGACACCAGCAGCTGCTTGCGCGCGCCCATGTAGAGGCCCAGCAGCACCGGGACGGCGATGAACGCGACCGCGTAGATCGCGCGGACGCCGATGGAGTCGTTCTCGGACGCCGGGCCGGGGAACACGACGGACAGGACGTACCCGGCGACCGCGACCGACACGACCGTCCGCCGGGAGATCGCGTAGGCGGCCAGCGAGTACAGCATGACGACGAAGCCGAGGGCGCCGCCGCCGGTGACCGTGCCGAACGCCACCGCGAACACCGCCAGCCCCACCGGATGCAGCCGCCGGACGATCAGTGCGAGCCCCATGACCACGCTGGCCGCCGACACCGCCCACGGCGGGAGCCAGAAGTCCTGCTGCGGCGTGAACCACAGGAGCACGGCGTCGGCGGCGGCCGCCGACACGGCGATGAGGACGTCGAGCGCGCGCGAACGCCGCGTCGCCCACGCCGTCCGCCACCATCCCCCGGGGTGCATAGCGACGAGCCTATAGCGGCGCGCCGCGTGCCACCGGCCGCCCGTGACGAAGGTGACACATCGCCCGATCCGGCCACTGTCCGGACGGTCCGCCGGGGGCGGAACCGGCGCGGGTCAGGTCCGCGCGGCGCGGGCGGCGAGGGCCTCCCAGAGGGCGTCGACCTGCGCGTGCAGCTTCCCGAGATCGCCCGAGTTGTCGATGACGTGGTCGGCGACGGCGCGGCGCTCGTCCCGCGACGCCTGGTTCGCCATGCGGGCGCGCGCGTCGGCCTCGGTCATGCCGCGGCGGGACGTCAGCCGGTCGAGCTGCGCCTCCTCGGGGGCGTCGACGACCACGACGACGTCGTACATGTCCTTGAGCCCGTTCTCGACGAGCAGCGGGACGTCGTAGACGACGACGGCGTCGGCGGGCGCGGCGTCCATGAGCTCCTGCATCCGCTCCCCCACCAGGGGGTGGACGATCGCGTTGAGCGCGGCGAGGCGGTCGGCGTCGTTGAACACGATCGACCCGACCTTCGCGCGGTCGAGCCCGCCCGACGGCAGCAGCACGCCGTCGCCGAACTCGCGGACGACCGCGGCCAGGCCGGGGGTGCCGGGCTCCACGACCTCCCGCGCGATCCGGTCGGCGTCGATCACCACCGCGCCGTGCCCGCTCAGCCGCGCCGACACCTCGCTCTTGCCCGACCCGATTCCGCCGGTGAGTCCCACTTTCAGCATGGAACGAACCCTAGGCCCCGGCCGGTTCGGCGGGTTCGGCGGTCCCTGCCGGTTCCGCGGGCGCCATCGGGTCCGCGGGCGCCGCCGCCGGGGGTTCGAGGGTCTTGCGCATGTGGACGTGGGTGAGGTGCGCGGCGACCCGCTCCCGGTGCGTCTCCCGGTAGCCCGCCCGCCGGTACAGCCGCAGGTTCCCGTCGCTGAGGTGGCCGGTGAACAGCACGCACGCGTCGGCGCGGCCGGCCGCGGCGTCCTCGACGGCCCGCAGGAGCCGCCGCCCGATCCCGCGGCCCTGCAGGTCGGGCGCCACGACGAGGCGCCCGACCAGGCACGTCCGGCCGTTGAACCGGGCGCGGACGGCGCCGGCGAGGCGCCCGTCCAGCACCGCTTTCAGCACCAGCCCGCCGGTCTCCCGCAGGGCCGCGCGGACCTGGTCGGGCGACTCCACGAGCGGCGGGATGAACGGGTCGCCGTACAGCTGCGCCTCGGTCGTGTAGGCGGCCCGCTGGACGGTCAGGATCTCCCCGGCGTCCCGGACGCCGGCCGCCTCGATGCGGACCGCCCCGGTGCCGGCCGTCCCGGCACCGGCCGTCGTGTCGCTCATGCGCACGACCCTAGCGGCCCGCCCGCGCCGCTACCGCTGGATCCGGACGGTCACCGCGACCGGGTAGTGGTCGGACGCGTCGGACTTCGGCACGTCGTAGTCGGAGAACAGGATGCCGTCCGAACCGAAGATCCAGTCGTGCCGCTCGCCGTCCGGAGTGGTCGGGGCCGGGTCGGCGCCGATCACGGCCGTGCGCAGGTCGGTGCCGCGCGTCATCCGCGACAGCTCGGGGCTGCCGGGGCCGGTGTTGAAGTCGCCGCCGATCACCGTGCGGGGCGCGCCGCCCCACGCGCGCAGCAGCGCCGCGATCTGCATGGCGCGCACGTCGCCGTTGCCGTCGCCGCCTTCGAGGTGCGTGGACCACACGTCGATCGTGGTCTCCCCGACGCCGAGCCGCGCCCACACGTACCCGCGGATCTGCGACCAGTCGCCCTTCGGCATGCGGGCGGTCCCGGAGCTGACGACCGGCAGGGACGTGAGGATCGCGTTGCCGAACTGGCCGTCGGCGGCGGGCCCCCAGATCAGCTTCATGCCGAGGCGCCGCGACAGCCACACCCCGACGTCGGCGGTGCCGGACAGCAGCGAGCCCCGCCCGGCCTCCTGCAGCAGGACGACCTGCGGTTTCTGCTGCTCGATGGTGTCGGCGATGCCCTCGGGGTCGAGCCGCCCGTCCTGGTTGACCGCGTCGTGGACGTTGTAGGTCATGATCCGGACCCGGCCCTCGCCGGGCGCCGCCTGCGCCGTCCCGTCCGGCACGGCGACGGTGAACACGAGCGTGCCGGCCAGCAGCGCGAGGGACGCGGCCCCGGCGGTGAGCGCCCGCAGCGGGGCCCGCGCGGGCAGCGGGCCGCCGCGGGCGGCGGTGATCGCCGCGAGCGCGCCCAGCGCGATCCCGGCGGCGCCGGGCAGCAGGTTGTTCGGGAACGGCATCGGCAGCAGCGCGCTGACCTGGTACGGGACGAGGATCACCGCGATGAGGAAGCCGCCGAGGGCCGCGCCGACGTCGATCCGCAGCACCGAGCCGCCCGTCCCGGCGCGGCGCAGCGGCGACCGGCACGCGACGGCCAGCAGCCACGCCGACAGCACCTGCCCGAGGATGACGATCGGGACGACCTCGATCCCGGAGACCGCGTACGTGCCGGCGACCGCGCCGACGCCGACGCCGAGCACGGTCCCGCCGAGCACGCACACGCCGCCCGGCACCGCCCGGACCGCGAGGCCGGAGGCGAGGAACGCCAGCGCGAGCCCCTGCCCGGCGACGATCGTGATGTGCGCCGCCGTCAGGGAGCGCCAGCCGGACGACGCGACGAACGCGGGGCTGGACAGCACGAGCACCTGCAGCGCGATGAACGGCCCGAACGCCGCGGCGCCCAGGGCGTCCCGCCAGGAGACGCCGGGGGCCGTCACCGGCCCGGACCGCAGCTCCCGGTACAGGGCTGCCGCGCCGAGTCCGACGAACGTCAGGCACGCGATCCACGGGCCGATTCCGGACCGCCACACCGGGTCCCAGGTGGCGAAGCACATCCGGACGGCGGCGTCGGCCGACAGCCCGGCGACGGTCGCGGTGGCGAACCCGACTCCGGACAGGCCGCGGGCGCCCTCGTAGAGCGCCGCCACCGCGATCATGCCGATCGCGGCGCCGATGAACACCAGCCAGGTGCGGGGGTCGATGAGCTGGGCGAGGAGCCGGACGGCGAGCAGCCCGCCGACGCCGGCGAGCAGCAGGCCGCGCGGCCCGGCGGCGCGGCGGATCAGCGGCGCGGCGAACCCGGCCAGGTAGACGATCAGCACGGCGGCGCCGGCGACGCCCATGCCGGCGCTGTCGGCGAAGTTGTCGAGCTGCGGGAGCGAGAAGCGCAGGGTCTGCGCCAGCACCGCCACCGTGATCGCGATGAGCGCGAGCCGGGCCGGGCCGGGCGGGACGATCGACGGGCCGGACGCCGCCGGGCCGCCCGTCTTGGATTCTGCCTCTGTGCTGGCCACTTGTTCGAGTGCTCCAGGGGGACGAGCGTGTCTGAGGGGTCGGGGCAACGAGATCACGGCCGGGGGCCGATCCGTGAAGATCGGCCCCCGGCCGTGTCAAAGGGGCATCGGCGGCCGCGCGCCCGTGCGCGCGGCGGCCGTCACCGGGGCCGGTCCGGGGCGGGACCGGCCGCGGTGGAGTCGGCCCGCGGCCGACGCGGCGTCACTGCCCGCCGGAGAGCTTCTCCCGCAGCGCGGCGAGCGCCTCGTCGGTGGCCAGGGCGCCACCGCCGCTCTCGCTCTCGCCGCCGCCGGAGTAGGAGGTGTCGCCGCCGCCACCGGTCGGGGCGGGCGCCGTGTCGGCCTCCGCCTCGGCCTTGCGGGCCTCCTCGATCTGCCGGCGGTGGGCGTCGAAGCGGGAGCGGGCCTCGGCGTACTGCCGCTCCCAGGTCTCGCGCTGCTCGTCGAAGCCCGGCAGCCACTCGCCCGTGTCGGCGTCGAAGCCCTCGGGGTACTTGTAGTTGCCCTGCTCGTCGTACTCGGCCGGCATCCCGTACAGGGTGGGGTCGAAGTCCTCTTCGTCCATCCCGGCGGCGCCCTCGTTGGCCTGCTTGAGCGACAGGCTGATGCGGCGCCGGTCGAGGTCGATGTCGATGATCTTCACGAAGATCTCGTCGCCGACCTGGACGACCTGCTCGGGGATCTCCACGTGGCGCTCGGCCAGCTCGGAGATGTGGACGAGGCCCTCGATACCCTCCTCGACCCGGACGAACGCGCCGAACGGCACCAGCTTGGTGACGCGGCCCGGCACGACCTGGCCGATCTGGTGGGTGCGGGCGAACTGCTGCCAGGGGTCTTCCTGCGTGGCCTTGAGCGACAGGGAGACGCGCTCGCGCTCCATGTCGACGTCCAGGACCTCGACCGTGACTTCCTGGCCGACCTCGACGACCTCGGACGGGTGGTCGATGTGCTTCCAGGACAGCTCGGAGACGTGCACCAGGCCGTCGACGCCGCCGAGGTCGACGAACGCGCCGAAGTTGACGATCGACGAGACGACGCCCTTGCGGACCTGGCCCTTCTGCAGGGTGTTGAGGAAGGTCTGGCGGACCTCGCTCTGCGTCTGCTCGAGCCAGGCGCGGCGGGACAGGACCACGTTGTTGCGGTTCTTGTCCAGCTCGATGATCTTGGCCTCGAGCTCGCGGCCCACGTAGGGCTGGAGGTCGCGGACGCGGCGCATCTCGACGAGGGAGGCCGGCAGGAAGCCGCGCAGCCCGATGTCGAGGATGAGGCCGCCCTTGACGACCTCGATGACGGTACCGGTGACGATGCCGTCCTCGTCCTTGATCTTCTCGATCGTGCCCCAGGCGCGCTCGTACTGGGCGCGCTTCTTGGACAGGATCAGCCGACCTTCCTTGTCCTCCTTCTGGAGGACGAGGGCCTCGACGTGATCACCGACGGCGACGACCTCGTTCGGGTCGACGTCGTGCTTGATCGAGAGTTCCCGGGACGGGATGACGCCCTCGGTCTTGTAGCCGATGTCGAGGAGGACCTCGTCACGATCGACCTTGACGACAGTGCCTTCGACAATGTCGCCGTCGTTGAAGTACTTGATGGTCTCGTCGATCGCCGCGAGGAAGGCTTCCTCGGACCCGATGTCGTTGACCGCTACCTGCGGGGTGGTCGAGGTGGCCTCGGTGCTGCTCGTCATGTGTCGGCTGGCTCCGGTACGGACATGGAAGTCGTATGGGTTGTTGCGCGGCGGGCTTTGGTCTGCCCTGCCGAAGACCGGAAAGGAACGCGGGTCGCCCCGCGCCTGTGAACCGAACCGTTGTCGCCGACCTGACCGAGCGCGAGCCTGCTCCGTCCGAAGCACGCGCAAGCCCACAGCGCAGCGATCAGGATATGGGACCGAAACCCCCCGGGTCAATCCGGCCCCCGCCGCCCCGTGTCCTGCGCCGCTCCCTGCCCGGCCGGCGGCACCGCTCGCGGCACCGCTCCCGATCGCGCCCCGGTGGCGCCCCGGTGGCGCCCCGGTGGCGCCCCGGTGGCGTCCCGGCCGGGAGCGGACCGATCAGTAGACCCGCGCCATGCCCCGGTACTGCGGGTCGAGCGCGTCCTGCAGGCCGCGCGGGACCGTCACCGTGCGGGGGTCCCCGTCGGACGTGTACCGCTCCTGCGGGTGCTGGTCAAGGTACTCCAGCCACGCCGTCGAGCAGTACTTCTTGCAGTCGTTCTCCTTGATCTTGCCCTCCGACCGCACCCGCGGGATCGCCCACCGGTCGAACTCCTCGCCGAAGGGGGACGGCGCGGGCCGCCAGCCCGCCAGGAACATCCCCTGGAACGCGTACCGGCCCCGCTCCTCGCGCGCCCACTCCTCCTTCTCGGGCGCGACCCCGAACGGGTAGGCGAGCGTCCCGGTGTGCGCGCCGGTGAGCTTGACGACCTCGTCCTCCAGCCCGCCGACCTCCTCGCGCACCGCGCCGGCCGACAGCCCGCCGAGGTTGGGGTGCGTGAGCGTGTGGTTGCCGAGGTCGTACCCGTGCTGCCGCAGCCACTGCAGCCCCGTCGACGCGTCGGCGCCCTTCAGGCCGAACATGTCCTTGTTCAGGTAGAAGGTCGCGGTCGCGCGGAACCCGGGGTTCTCCTGCGCGACCCGCTGGATGATGCCGACGGCCGTGTTCGGCTTCGGGGCGCCGTTCGCGTCGAGCGCGAAGTGCCCCGGCGTGCTGTCGTCGAACGTCAGGACGACCGGGTGACGGCCGGCCGGCACGTCGATCCGCCCGCTCGCGAACTCGGTCGCGGTGACGGGCGTGTACCCGCCCTTGGCGAGCCGCGTCAGCTCGTCGTACAGCTCCTTGGTCGACCGGTCCAGCGACTGCTCGGCCTTGTCGAGGATCCGGTGGTACATCAGCACCGGCACCTGGCCCAGCTCGTTGGCCTTCGCCGCCGCGGCGGCGGGCGCCGCCGCCGGGATCGGCGCCGTCGCCGACACGCTCGGCGCCGCGCTCGCGCCGCCCGCCGACGGCGCGGGCGTCGCCCCGGGGCCCGGCCGCATCGCCTTCTCCGCGTCGACCGGTTCGGCCTCCGCCGCGCCGGCCCGCCGGGCCTCGTTCCCATCGTCGCCCCGCCGCGCTCCGGGCAGCACCAGCCCGAGGACGACGGCGCAGACGACCACGACTCCTGCGATCTTGTGAAGGAGCGGCATGTTCCCCCCGCCGGTCGACCCGAACAGGACCAGGGACAGCGTAGAACCCCGGACGATCTACGGACACCACATCTCGTACCCGCTCGATCCCCACGGAGCACCCGCGCCCCGGCCCTCATCCCGCCAATTCCGGAACGCACGGGTAAATGACACGACGTCACCAGGCGTCCCGGACACGCCGCCGCCCGCGCCTTGCGGCCCGCGCGGCGACCTCCCCCATAAGATCAACTCGCCGCCGCGCGTCGATCACCGGGGTACCCCCAACCCGGCTCCGACCTGCGCATCCATCCCTCGGACGGGCGGCATTCCAGGACTTCTCCGGCGCACCGGAAACCGCGAACGCCGGACGCGCGCGACGGTGCGGCGCGTCCGGCGTCCGGGACGGGACGGGACGGGACGGGCGGACGGGTCAGTGCGCGGCGTCCTGCCACGTGCGGCCGGTGCCCATGGAGACCTCCAGCGGGGCGCGGAGCTCGTAGGCGCCCGCCATCTGGTCGCCGACGAGCTCCTTGACGCGGTCGAGCTCGCCCGGCGCGACCTCCAGGACCAGCTCGTCGTGCACCTGCAGCAGCACGCGGGACGCCAGGCCGTCGGAGCGCAGCGCGCGGTCGACGTTGAGGCTCGCGACCTTGACGATGTCGGCGGCCGACCCCTGGATCGGGGCGTTGAGGGCCATCCGCTCGGCCATCTCGCGGCGCTGCCGGTTGTCGGAGTTCAGGTCCGGCAGGTAGCGGCGGCGGCCCAGGATCGTCTCGGTGTAGCCGTCGCGGCGGGCGCGGGCCACCACGTCGCGCAGGTAGTCGCGGACGCCGCCGAACTGCTCGAAGTACTCCTCCATCAGCCCCCGCGCCTCGTCGGGGGCGATCCGGAGCTGCTGCGACAGCCCGTACGCCGACAGCCCGTACGCCAGCCCGTAGTTCATCGCCTTGATCCGGGCGCGCAGCTCGGAGTCGATCTGCTCGGGCGGCAGGCCGAACACGCGGGACGCGGTGATGGTGTGGAAGTCGGCGCCGGACCCGAACGCCTCCAGGAGCGCCTCGTCCTCCGACAGGTGCGCCATGATCCGCAGCTCGATCTGCGAGTAGTCGGCGGTCAGCAGCGTCTCGTAGCCGCCGCCGACGACGAACGCCTCGCGGATCCGGCGCCCCTCCTCGGTGCGGATCGGGATGTTCTGCAGGTTCGGGTCGGTGGACGACAGCCGCCCGGTCGCCGCGACCATCTGGTTGAACGTCGTGTGGATGCGGCCCGCGTCGTCGGCCATCGGGATGAGGGAGTCGACGATGCTCTTCAGCTTCGCGACCTCCCGCCACCGCAGGATGTGCTCCAGGACCGGGTGGCCCTCCTTCTCCAGCAGGTTGGTGAGCGCCTCGGAGTCGGTGGTGTAGCCGGTCTTGGTGCGCTTGGTCTTGGGCAGGTTCAGCTCGTCGAACAGCACCTGCTGCACCTGCTTCGGGGAGCCCAGGTTGAACTCCCGGCCCACCGCGTTGTGCGCCTCCTGCTCCTGCTGCTTGACCTGCCCGCCCAGCGTCGCCGACAGGCCCGCGAGGTGGTCGGCGTCCACGGCGATGCCCGCCCGCTCCATCCCGGCCAGGACGCCGACGAGCGGGAGCTCGACCTCGTGCAGCAGCCGGGTCGCGCCGCGCTTCTCCAGGTCGGCGTCCAGGACGTCGGCGAGTTCGGCGACCGCCCGCGCCCGGACGGCGAGCGCCTCCGCGGCCTCCTCCTCACCGGACCCGTCCAGCGTGAGCTGCCCCGAGTCCTCGGCCTCGCCGCGCAGCTCCCGGTGCAGGTACCGCAGGGCGAGGTCGGCGAGGTCGAACGTGCGCTGCCCCGGCAGCGCCAGGTACGCGGCGAGGGCGGTGTCGCTGGTGAGCCCCGCCAGCGCGATGCCGCGCGCCGCCAGCGCCAGCATCGGCCCCTTCGCCTCGTGCATCGCCTTCGGCCGGGCGGCGTCGCCCAGGTAGCCGGCGAGGGCGCGCTCGTCGTCCTCGATCAGCTCCGCCGGGTCGAGGTGGACGGCCGGGCCGTCCTTGGACGCGAGCGCGAGCGCGGTGATCTCACCGGTGCCGCGGCCCCACGACCCGGTCACGGCGACGCCGAGCCGCCCGCCGGCGTTCGCGTCCAGCCAGGCGCCCAGCGCCCCCGGCTCCAGCTGCTCCAGCTGCACGTCGAAGCCCTCGTCGGCCTCCGGCTCGGCGGCCTGCAGCGTCGAGTACAGCCGCTCCCGCAGCACCCGGAACTGCAGCGAGTCGAACAGGGTGTGGATCTCCTCGCGGTCCCACTGGCCCATCGACAGCTGCGGCGGCGTCAGATCCAGCCCGACCTGCGTGTCGAGCCGGTTGATCTGGTGGTTGCGGATCACCCCGGCCAGGTGCTCGCGCAGGCTGTCGCCCGCCTTGCCCTTGATCTCGTCGACCCGCGCGACGAGCGTGTCGAGGTCGCCGAACTTGCCGAGCCACTTCGCGGCCGTCTTCGGGCCGACGCCCGGCACGCCCGGCAGGTTGTCGCTGCTCTCCCCCACCAGCGCGGCCAGCTCCCGGTACCGCTCCGGCGGCACCCCGTACTTGGCCTCCACGGCCGCCGGGTCCATCCGGGCGAGCTCCGACACGCCCTTCACCGGGTACAGGACGGTGACGTGCTCGTTCACCAGCTGGAACGCGTCCCGGTCGCCGGTGACCACCAGCGTCTCCATCCCGGCCTCGGACGCCTGCACCGACAGCGTGGCGATGATGTCGTCGGCCTCGAACCCCGCCACCGACATCCGCGGGATCCGCAGCGCGTCCAGCACCTCGAAGATCAGGCTCACCTGGCTGCGGAACTCGTCCGGCGTCTTCTGCCGGCCCGCCTTGTACTCCACGTACTGCTCGTGCCGGAACGTCGGCTCCGACCGGTCGAACGCCACCGCGATGTGGGTGGGCTGCTCGTCCCGCAGGACGTTGATGAGCATCGAGGTGAAGCCGTACACCGCGTTCGTCGGCTGCCCGTCGGTGGTGGAGAAGTTCTCCACCGGCAACGCGAAGAACGCCCGGTAGGCCAGGGAGTGCCCGTCGAGCAGGAGGAGCCGTTCACGCTTGTCAGGGGTCGCTGCTGTCATCGCCACAGCAGGACTCTAGTCTGCGCGTACGACAGTTTTGTGGAGGCGTAAGTGACTGACACCCCCGGCGTGCCCCCCACCGACGAGGCCAAGGTCCTCGCCGAGTTCGCCCCGCTTGCCGGCCTCGACCCCCACGGCGAACTCGACGCGCACAACGACCTCGCCACCCAGATGGGCATCGAGTACATCGAGGCGACCGCCGAACGCGTCGTCGCCCGCATGCCCGTCAAGGGCAACACCCAGCCCTACGGCCTCCTGCACGGCGGCGCGTCCTGCGTCCTCGCCGAGTCCATCGGCTCCGTCGGCTCGGCCCTCCACGCCGGCCCCGGCCGCATCGCCGTCGGCATCGAGATCAACGCCACCCACCACCGGTCCGCGACCGAAGGCCACGTCACCGGCGTCGCGACCCGCGCCCACGGCGGCCGCACCCTCGCCACCTACGACATCGTCATCAACGACGACCAGGACCGCCGCGTCTGCACGGCACGCCTGACCTGCATGCTGCGCGACGCCCCCGGATCCTGACCGGGCCCCGCGGGTTTCGCGGGACCTTTGCGGCGGGACGCCGCACCTCTGTACCGTGGCACGGAACGGCCCGGGATCACCGAGTAGACAACGTACGCGCCGGGGAAGGCCGTACGGCCCCAAAGGTGATCCCGGGTCAACGTCTGTCCGGACGTCCCCGAACGCGCGGCGCACGCACGCGAACGCCCGCCGGGACCGGACGAACCGGTCCCGGCGGGCGTCCCGCGGCCCCGTCAGTCCTCGGACTTCTCGGGCTTGTCGGACTTCTCGGCTTTCGCGGCCGAGTCCTCCCCGCCCGACGGCGCGCCCGGCCCGTCCGCGCCGCTCACGACACCGTCCTCGGACGCGTCCTCACCCAGGTCGCCGCCCAGGTACGCCGCACGGACCTGCGGATCGTCCAGCAGATCCGACGCAGGCGCCGCCTTCACCACGCGCCCCGTCTCCAGGACGTACGCGCGATGCGCGATCTGCAGCGCCTGCTGGGCGTTCTGCTCCACCAGCAGCACCGTCGTGCCCCGCCGGTTGATCTCCTCGATGATCGAGAAGATCTGCTGCACCAGCATCGGCGCGAGCCCCATCGACGGCTCGTCCAGCAGCAGCACCTTCGGCTTCGCCATCAGCGCCCGGCCGATCGCCAGCATCTGCTGCTCGCCGCCCGACATCGTGCCGCCCGCCTGCGACTTGCGCTCCGCCAGCCGCGGGAACAGCTCGTACGCCTCCGCGAGCTCCTTCGACGCATCGTCCTTGCGGGCGTACGCGCCCATCAGCAGGTTCTCCTCCACCGTCATGCCGGGGAAGATCCCCCGGCCCTCCGGCGCCTGCCCGATGCCCACCAGCACACGCTTGTGGCCCGGCATCCTGCCGATGTCCGCCCCGTCGAACCGGATCGCACCGGACGACAGCTCCCGCAGCCCCGACACCGTCTTCAGCGTCGTCGTCTTGCCCGCGCCGTTCGCGCCGATCAGCGTGACGATCTCACCCTGGTCGACCGACACGCTGATGCCCTTCAGCGCCGCGATCTTCCCGTAGTGGACGTGGATGTCATCGATCTCAAGAAGCATCGGCCGGAGCCCCCAGATACGCCTCAATGACCCGCGGGTCGTTCTGCACCTCGGCCGGCAGCCCGTCCGCGATCTTCTGACCGAAGTCCAGCACCGCCACCCGGTCGCTGATCCCCATCACCAGGCCCATGTCGTGCTCGATCAGCAGCACGGTCACCCCGGTGTCACGGATTTTGCGGATCAGCTCCTGCAGCGCCACCTTCTCCGCCGGGTTCATCCCGGCCGCGGGCTCGTCCAGGAGCAGCAGCTTCGGGTTCGTCGCCAGCGCCCGCGCGATCTCCAGGCGCCGCTGGTCGCCGTACGGCAGGTTCTTCGCCAGCTCCCCGGCCCGGTGCGAAATCCCCACCAGCTCCAGCAGCTCGGCGGCCCGCTCCCGGCCCTGCCGCTCCTCACGGCGGTGCCACGGCAACCCCAGCGCCGCACCGACGAAACCCGTCCGATGATGCGCGTCCGCGCCCACCAGAACGTTCTCCACGGCCGTCATGTGGTGGAACAACCGGACGTTCTGGAACGTGCGCGCCACGCCCAGCTTCGTCACCGTGAACCGCTTCTTGCCGTCGATCCGCTGCCCGTCGAACACGACCGCGCCCTCGGACGGCCGGTACACCCCGGTCGTCACGTTGAACACCGTCGTCTTCCCCGCACCGTTCGGACCGATCAGCGCGAAGATCTCGCCCTTGCGGATCTCGATGTTCACCTTGTTCAGGGCCACGACACCGCCGAACCGCATGACGACGTCCTGCAGTGCCAGCAGCACCGTGCCCTCGCCGGCGTCCTTCACTTCGTCACCTCCGCCGCGGCCCCGGCCCCGGCCTGCTGCTCGCCGACCTCCGCGCCCATATGGCCCATACCGCCGCCGCCTTCGGCCAGCTCCGCCTTCCGCTGCCGGGACGGCCACAGCCCCTCCGGCCGGAAGATCATCATGAGCACCAGCGCGGCACCGAAGATCAGCATCCGGTAGTCCTCCAGGAACCGGAACCGCTCGGGCAGCCACGCCACCACGAACGCCCCCAGAATCGCGCCCGGAATACTCCCCGAACCGCCCAGCACCACCGCCGCCAGGATCAGCGCCGACACCAGGAACTCGAAGTTCGTCGGCAGGATCGACGTCTGCTTCGCCGCGAACACCACACCGCCGCTGCCGCCGATCGCCGCGCCGATCGCGAACGCCGCCAGCTTGAACCGGAACGTCGGCACGCCCATCAGCTCCGCCGCGTCCTCGTCCTCCCGGATCGACGTCCACGCCCGGCCGACCCGCGACTTCTCCAGCCGCCGCACGAAGATGATCGCCAGCACGATGAAGAAGACCAGCATGTAGTAGTACGGCCGCGAATCCAGGATCCCGTACTTCAACGGCTGCACACCGAAGATCTCCCACTCCGACACCGTCGGAGGATGCGGGATCCCCTGCACACCGCGAGGACCGTTCACGTAGTCGCTGTTGTTCGCCGTCCGCTTGACGATCTCACCAAAGCCCAGCGTCACGATCGCCAGGTAGTCGCCCCGCAACCGCAGCGTCGGCGCACCCAGGATCACCCCGGACGCCGCCGCGAACACGATCGCCAGAACCAGCGTCTCCCAGAAACTCCAGTTGTACTTCACCGCGAAGATCGCGATGGTGTACCCGCCGACCGCGTAGAACGCCACATACCCCAGGTCCAGCAGACCCGCCATGCCGACCACGACGTTCAAACCGATCGCCAGCAGCACGTAGATCGCGATCTGGTCGCTGAGCATCGACGCCCAGTCCGCACCGCTCGGCGCCATGAAACTGCCGATCGCCTGATGCGGCAGCAGCAGCGCACCGATGATCAGCAGGACGTACACGCCCCAGCGCTGCCACCCGGCGGCACCCGCCCACCAGTCGCGCAGCGGATCCAAGGACAGACCGCCGCCGATGCTCTTCGAAGGAAGCTTCTTCGTCATGTTCATGCGCGCGCCCGCTGGAGAGACTCACCGAGGATGCCGGTGGGACGGAACATCAGAATCAGGATCAGCAGCGTGAACGCCACCACGTCCCGCCACTCCGAACCGAAGATGCTCGAGCCGTACATCTCCAGCAGCCCCAGCACGAACCCGCCGACCAACGCACCGCGAATGTTCCCGATACCGCCGAGAACCGCCGCCGTGAACGCCTTGATGCCCAGCAGGAAGCCCACGAAGTACTCCGTCTGCTCGAACCGCAGGAAGTACAGCGCGGCCGCCACACCCGCCATCACACCGCCCACCAGGAACGTCACCGACACCACACGGTCGATGTTCACGCCCATCAGCACCGCGGTCTCCGGATCCTGCGCCGTCGAACGGATGCCCCGCCCCAGCCGCGTCCGGTTCACGAACTGGTCCAGCGCCACCATCATCAGCACGGCGCCGAAGAAGATGATCAGCGCGACGTTCGTGATCTCGATCGGACCGATCGAGACCACCGTCGTCATCTCCCGGAAGTGCTCGCTGACCGGAAGCTTGCCGCCCTCCTTCGACGTCCCGAAGATCCACGGCACCAGCACCGTCGCGAACAGCTGCTGAATGAAGATCGACGCGCCGATCGCCGAGATGAGCGCCGCCAACCGCGACGCCCCCCGTTTCCGCAGCGGCCGGTAGGCCACCACCTCCAGCAGCATCGCGCCGCCGCCGGCCACGGCGCCGGCCACCACCCCGCACAACGCCACCACGCCGATGAGCGCGATCCCGTTCAGATCCGAGACGCCGAGGCCGCGCACCGTCCACAGTGCCGCGAACGTACCCGCCATGAAGATGTCGGCATGAGCAAAGTTGATCAGCCGGAGCACGCCGTAGACCATCGTGTAGCCGAGCGCCAGGAGAGCATAGATCGCCCCCAGCGACAGCCCGTCGATGGTCGACGGCCAGAATTGATTGATGAAGTCGTCGAGCACCTTTGGTCGCCCTTTGTGAAAAGGAGCGGGAGCGCTGTAGCGCTCCCGCTCCCGCGCCATCAGGAGGTCGTTCGAACGGCGTGGTGACGCCCTACGAGACCTTCGCTTCGTTCGCGTTGCCGAGGAGCTTGATCGCCTTGCCCTGCACCTCGTAGATGAAGATGTCCTGCGCGGCCAGCTCACCGTTCTCGTCGAACTTCACCGGCTTGCCGACCCCGTCGAAGCTCACGGTCTTCAGGAACTCGTTGATGTCCTCCGGCGTCGTCTTGCCGGCCTTCACGGCCTCCACGAACGCCGTCGCCGCGTCGTACCCCTCCGTCGAGTAGATCGCGACCTCGGACCCGAACTTGGCCTTGTAGTCGTCCGCGAACTTCTTCGCGTTCGCGTTCGTCTTGCCGTCGGTGTCGATCAGGCAGCCGCAGCTCAGCAGCGCACCCTGCGCGTTCTTCTCACCGGTGCCCGTGATCAGCTCGGTCGCCAGCGACCCGTCGCCCGACATCATCTTGCCCTCGTAGCCGGCCTCCGCCAGCTGCTTGAACAGACGCCCGGCCACCGCGTAGTAACCGCCGAAGTACACCGCCTCCGGCTTGAAGTCCACGATCTTGTTGACCGTCGACGAGTAGTCCGTCGCGTTGTCGTCCACCGCGTCGGTCTGCGTCGTCACGCCCTTGGCCTTCACCGCCGACCCGATCGCGTCGGCCAGACCCTTGCCGTAGTCCTGGTTGTCGTGGACCGTGAAGACCTTCTTCGCGCCCAGCGAACCGCTCAGGAAGGTCGCGACGCCCGTGCTCTGCACCGCGTCGTCGGCCACCACCCGGTGCCAGTACTTCCAGCCCTTCTCCGCGAGCGTGATGCTCGTCGCCGACGGCGACACGCTCGGGATCTTCGCCTCCTCGAGGATGGGCCCCACGCTCTGGGACTCACCCGAGAAAGCCGGACCGATCAGCCCGACGATCTTGTCGTTCTTCACCGCGCCCAGCGCCAGCGTCGTCGCCTGCTCCGGCTTCCCCTGGCTGTCATAGGTCTTGAGGTTGATCTTGACCTCGGGGTTGGTGGCGTTGTACTGCTCGATCGCCAGCTCGGCGCCCTGCTTGGGCGGAATCACCAGACCCGAGTTCTCCCCGGTCAGGTCTCCCATGAACCCGATCGTGATCGAGTCGCCGTCGCCCGAGCCGCCGCCGTCGTCGCCGCACGCCACGGCACCGAGCGCGAGCACCGCGCTCATCGCCACCGCGCCGGCGACCCTCATCTTGTTGCGCCGCAAGGTGCCCAGCCTTTCCATCCGGATCCGGGAAGGGATCGGGTACGAGTCATGCCCCGGGCGCGACATGTTCCCGTGGATGGGGAGATATCGGTCACCTGGGGACCAGGTATGTCGTACACCGAGGACCCAACACAGATCAGCACCCCCGGATAGAAGGGTTACTCGTTCGTTACTCCCCCGTGCTCATCGGGATCCGCGCAACCAACAGCGATGATGACGCAGAGTAACGATCGGGGGCGGTCCGGCGCACACGCATTGGCCCTTGACAACGCGCGAGATAACGGCCAGTGGAGTCAGGACTCCGCGGACTCCCCGCCCGCACCGGCGACGACCGCCTCCGCGACGGCCCGCATCGTGAGCCGCCGGTCCATCGACGTCTTCTGGATCCACCGGAACGCCTCGGGCTCGGACCACCCGTGCGCCTCCTGCAGCAGCCCTTTCGCGCGGTCGACGATCTTGCGCGTCTCCAGCCGCTCCTGCAGCCCCGCGACCTCCGCCTCGAGCGCCCGCATCTCGGTGTACCGGCTGACCGCCATCTCGATCGCCGGCGCCAGGTCCGTCTTCGAGAACGGCTTCACCAGGTAGGCCATCGCGCCCGCCTCGGTGGCGCGCTGCACCAGCTCCCGCTGCGAGAACGCGGTGAGGATGACGACGGGCGCGATCCGCTCGGCCGAGATCCGCTCGGCGGCCGAGATCCCGTCGAGCACCGGCATCTTGACGTCCAGGATCACGAGATCGGGCTTCAGGTCCGACGCGAGCCGGACGGCCGCCTCGCCGTCCCCGGCCTCGCCCACGACCTCGTAGCCGTCCTCCTGCAGCATCTCCTTGAGGTCCAGCCGGATCAGGGCCTCGTCTTCTGCGATCACAACTCGCCGAGCGCTCTCCGTCACGCGCACGAGACTACCGGGACGCGCTACCATGACACGTGCCGCCCCTCACCAAGGGGCAGCAAACTGGACAACAAGGGACATGTCCAGATAAAGCTGCCGGAGTGGCGAAATGGCAGACGCTGATCCCTCAAAAGGATTTGTCCGAAAGGGCGTGTGGGTTCGAATCCCACCTCCGGCACCTCTCCGACCGCCGTTCTCATGGACGGCGGTTTTTCCATGTCGGTCCGGATGGATTCCGCTACGCCGGAGGCGCCAACTGCCCGGAACAACCGGCCACGCCTGAACCCGCCGCCCCACAAACACCCAAAATCGGTACATATAAGCGAAAAACAAAACTGTCAGTGGTCGGCGAGATACTCGGCGCATGTATCCCGAGGAAGTCGTTCAGCAGGCCCTGGAACTGTCCCGAGCGGGCTGGACCGACCGCGAAGTGGCTCGTCGCTGCGGCGTCTCGATCGCGGCGGTTCGGAAATGGCGGTATGGAACGAGACGAAGACGCCTCGATCCGGCGGACCCGACCAGTGGAGACGCCCGCTTCAGGCGGGGCTGTCCACGTTGCTTCGGCCGGGAGCTCGATGAGCGGTGTTACGCGTACCTGCTCGGCCTCTACCTCGGTGATGGGCATCTCGCCCGCTGCCGGAAAGGGGTGTACCGACTGGACATCGCCTGCGACGACGCCTACCCCGGCTTGATCGAGGAAGCGGCCAAGGCGGTCGGCACAGTACTGCCGATCTCACGAGTCGGGCGCCGTCGGAAGCCGGGGTGCACGGTGGTGGGCTCTTACTCGAAACACTGGCCATGCCTCTTCCCCCAGCACGGCCCGGGACGGAAACACGAGCGCACGATCGAGCTGGCGGATTGGCAGCAGAAGATCGTGGACGAGTACACCGAAGAGTTGATTCGAGGGCTCATTCACTCGGACGGCTGCCGCGGCGTGAACCGGGTACGGCGCCCGGTCCAGGGCGAGGAGCGGTGGTACGAGTACCCGCGCTACTACTTCACCAACGAATCCATGGACATCCAGAGGCTCTTTACGGATGCGCTGGATCGGCTCGGGATCGCGTGGCGGCAGATGAACCGGAAGAACGTGTCCGTGGCGCGGCGGGAGGCCGTGGCGCGGTTGGACGAGTTCGTGGGGCCGAAGTACTAGCGGGTTGGCCGGAGCGAGCTCTAAATGAGATCCGGTGGTGATGTGCCGGGCGGCGCGGCGCCGCCCGGCGGTCGGTCAGTGCTGGGTGGAGATGGCGTCGCCGATGATGTGGACGCGCAGGGAGTTGGTCGAGCCGGGCGTGCCGGGGGGCGAGCCCGCGACGACGACGACGCGGTCGCCCTTCTGGGCGCGGCCGAGTTCGAGGAGGGCCTGTTCGACCTGGCCGAACATGGCGTCGGTGTGGTCGACCTGGGGGACGATGAAGGTTTCGACTCCCCAGACGTGCGCGAGGCGTCCTCGGACGGCGGGGACCGAGGTGAACGCGAGGAGGGGGATGGGCGAGCGGTAGCGGGAGAGGCGGCGGGCCGTTTCGCCGGACATGGTGAAGGCGGCCAGGGCCTCGGCGCCGACGATGGCGCCGACTTCGGCGGCGGCGCGGGCGATGGCGCCGCCGACGGTCTCGGGCATGCGCTCGAGGGTGTGGGTGGCTTGGAGTGCGGCTTCTTCGGCGGTGCAGACGATGCGGCTCATCGTCTGGACGGATTCGATGGGGTACTGGCCGACACTGGTCTCGCCGGAGAGCATGACGGCGTCGGCGCCTTCGAAGACGGCGTTGGCGACGTCGGAGGTCTCGGCGCGGGTGGGGCGGGGCGCGGAGATCATGGATTCGAGCATCTGGGTGGCGACGATGACCGGGCGGGCCTTTTCGCGGCAGAGCTCGATGGCGCGCTTCTGGACGATGGGGACCTGTTCGAGGGGGAGTTCGACGCCGAGGTCGCCGCGGGCGACCATGATGCCGTCGAAGGCGGCGACGATCTCGGGGAGGCGTTCGACGGCCTGCGGCTTCTCGATCTTGCCGATGAGGGGGACGCGGACGCCTTCTTCTTCCATGATCTGGTAGCAGATGTCGGCGTCGGCGGGGGTGCGGACGAAGGAGAGGGCGACGAGGTCGACGCCGAGGCGCAGGGCCCAGCGGAGGTCTTCTTCGTCCTTGTCGGTGAGGGCGGGGACGCTGACGGGGACGCCGGGCAGGTTGAGGCCCTTGTTGTCGGAGACCATGCCGCCGACGGTGACGGTGGTGCGGACGCGGGGTCCGTCGACGTCGGTGACGCGGAGGGCGACGCGGCCGTCGTCGATGAGGACGGTGTCGCCGGGTGAGACGTCGCCGGGGAGGCCGTCGTAGGTGGTGGAGACTTCGCGGCGGGTGCCGGGGACGTCCTCGGTGGTGATGGTGAATTCGTCGCCGAGGGTGAGGCGGACGGGGCCGTCGGGGAATCGGCCGATCCGGATCTTGGGGCCCTGGAGGTCCGCGAGGATGCCGACGCCGCGTCCGGTGGCGTCGGCGGCGGCCCTGAGGCGGTGGTACACCTCTTCGTGGGTGGCGTGGTCGCCGTGGCTCATGTTGAGCCGGGCGACGTCGATGCCGGCTTCCACGAGGGCGTTGATCTGCTCGGTGCTGGAGCAGGCGGGGCCGATGGTGCTGACTATTTTCGCTCGACGGGTCACGGTCACAACCGTACTTAGTTACTGGTGGGTACGGTTATTTCTGCAGGATGCGGTCCCCCAGGGTTCACCCATTGGTCTAGGACAAGGTCTAGACCACGGCCTTGAACGCGTCGACGGCCGCCTGGCAGAACGCCTTGAGGTCGTCGGGCTTGCGGCTGGACACCAGTACGTTGGGCCCGGCTTCGCAGATTTTCACCTCTTCGTCGACCCACGTGGCTCCGGCGTTGCGCAGGTCGGTCTGGAGGCTGGGCCAGGAGGTGATGGTCCGCCCGCGGACGACGTCGGCTTCGATGAGCGTCCAGGGGCCGTGGCAGATGACGGCGACGGGCTTGCCCGCGTCGAAGAACGACTTGGCGAACTGGACGGCCTTCGGGTGCATGCGGAGGAAGTCGGGGTTGGCGACGCCTCCGGGCAGGACGAGGGCTTGGAAGCCGCTGTGGTCGGTGTCGTCGACGGTGGCGTGGACGGGGAAGGTGTCCGCCTTGTCGAGGTGGTCGAACGCCTGGATCTCGCCGGTCTGGGTGGAGACGAGGCGAGGCGTGCCGCCCGCCTGCTCGACGGCCGTCCAGGGTTCGGTCAGTTCGACCTGTTCGGTGCCTTCGGGGGCGCAGAGGAACGCGATCGTCGCGCCCTTCAGGTCGGTCGCCATGATGACCTCCGGTTTCGTGGGGTTCTTCTGTCGCCCTGCCCGTCGGTGGGGGGTGGTATGCAGGGTGTTGTGAACGCCACGAACTATCTGGAGGTGCCGGCGCGGGGGTCGGCGGGGCTGGTGTGCGCGTGGTCGGCGTCATTGCCGTCGGGGGCGGAGCCGGTCGTGCAGCGGGTGGTGCCGGACGGGTGCGTGGATCTGATCTGCTGGGGCGCGGAGATCATGGTGGCGGGTCCGGACACGGGGCCGATGCCGGCGGTGATGCGGCCGGGCGACGCGGTGGCGGCGGTGCGGTTCGGTCCGGGGGCGGCGCCGCCGGTGCTGGGGGTGCCGGGGGACGCGGTGCGGGACGTGCGGGTGCCGCTGCGGGAGCTGTGGGGTGCCGAGGCGGACCGGCTCGCGGAGGCGGTGGCGGCGGCCGGGGGGCCGCGGGAGCGGTGGTCGGTGCTGGTGCGGGCGGTCGAGGAGCGGGCGGCGGGGCCGGTGGACGCGTTGGTCCCGGCGGTGCTGTCGGGGTTGGAGCGGGGTTCGGTCGGGGCGGTGGCGGACGCGGTGGGGTTGAGCGAGCGGCAGTTGCGGCGGCGCTCGCTGGCGGCGTTCGGGTACGGGCCGAAGGTGCTGCAGCGGGTGCTGCGGTTCCAGCGGGGGTTGCGGCTGGTGCGGGCGGGGCGGCCGGCGGCGGAGGCGGCGTACGAGGCGGGGTTCGCCGACCAGGCGCATTTCGCGCACGAGGTGCGGGACCTGGCGGGCACGCCGCTCCGCGGCCTGCTCTAGGCGTCGAGGCGGCCGTAAGCCCGCAGGGTGAGGAGCCGTTCGACGGTTTGGACGCCGCGCCATTCGTGGCGGGTGATCGGGGTCCAGGCGGGGAAGGCGATGTCCCAGCCGCCGTCGTCGTGCTGGGCGGCGGCGAGCGCGTCGAGTTCGGCGTCGATGGCGTGGCGGGGGTGGAGGCGGGCGCCGAGGCCGTCGGGGCGGGGCGCGAAGTCGATGGCGGTGTGGTGGTCGCTTCCGGCGGCGGCGAGGGCGGCGCGGTGGCGGTCGAAGGCGGCTTCGGCGCGGTCGCGGTCGGGGACGTGGTCGAGGAAGGTGAGGGTGGCGAGGACGTCGTAGGCGCCGAACCTGAGGTCGGCGCGGTCGAGGTGGTTCCAGCAGAAGTCGGTGGCGGTCCGGAGCCAGGGGTGGTCGGTGCCGGCGCGGTGGAGGAGGCCGGCGAGGCTCGCGGTGGGGTTGATCGCGGCGGGCGGGTCGTCGGGGGTCTGCCACCAGGGGGCGCGGGGGGCGTCGCGGACGGTGGGCAGGACGAACGGGACGCCGCCGTCGGGGGTGGTGATGGTGGTGAGGTGGTCGGCGATGCGGGTGACGGCGGGGTCGTCGTCGGCGCCGGCTTCGTGGAGGATTTCGAGGGCGTGCTGGGCGGGGACGGGTTGGCTGGCGGTGCCGCGCAGGTCGGGTTCGAGGGCGTTGCCGTAGCCGCCGTCGGGGTTTTCGTAGGGGCGGAGGGCGGCGAGGACGGGTTCGGGTGCGCCGTCGAGGAAGTGCAGGGCGAAGCGGTGGCGGTCTATGACGCGGGCGTTGAGGAGCATGAACTCCCATGCGCGTTCGATGTTTTCGGTGGTCAGGGTCTTCATGGCGCCCACCGTAGAGGTGGGCGGGGGGGCGGGTCTTGTAGGAAACGGCCTTGGGCGGGTTCTCTCCATGGCCGTTCCGTGCGCGGTGCGGGCCGGGCGTCGTGGTGCCCGTGCGGGCGGGCCCGTTCGGATATGGGGAGGCCCCGGAGCGGGTGCTCCGGGGCCTCTGGGGGTCGGTCAGGCGATGGGACGGGCCGTGGGCGGGATCGGGTAGGGCAGCGGCGACGTGCGGCCGGTGAGGTGCGCGTCGACGCCGTGCGCGGCGGCGCGGCCTTCGGCGATCGCCCAGACGATCAGCGACTGGCCGCGGCCCATGTCGCCGGCGGCGTAGACGCCGTCGACGGACGTCTTGTAGTCCTTGTCGCGGACGACGTTGCCGCGCTGGTCGAGGTCGACGCCGAGCTGCTCGAGGAGGCCCTCGCGCTGCGGGCCGAGGAAGCCCATGGCGAGGGTGACGAGCTGTGCGGGGATCTCGCGTTCGGTGCCCTCGATCGGCTGGAAGCCGGTGTCGGGGCCGCCCACCTCGACGATCCGGAGGGCGCGGACGTTGCCGTCGTCGTCTCCCAGGAACGCGGTGGTGGAGACGGCGTAGAGGCGGTCGCCGTCCCGGTCGGCGAGTTCCTCGTGAGCGCTTTCCATCTTGAACAGCATCGGGTAGGTCGGCCAGGGCTGGGCGTCCGGGCGGGTCGCCGGGGGCCGCGGCATGATCTCGAGTTGGGTGACGGACGCGGCGCCCTGCCGGATCGCGGTGCCGATGCAGTCGGCGCCGGTGTCGCCGCCGCCGATGACGACGACGTGCTTGCCCTTGGCGTCGATGGGCGACTCGGGGAGGTCGCCCTCCTGCACCTTGTTGGCGGGCGGCAGGTACTCCATGGCCTGGACGACGCCGCCGAGTTCGCGTCCGGGGACGGGCAGGTCGCGCCAGGCGGTGGCGCCGCCGGCGAGGACGACGGCGTCGTGGCCGGCGCGCAGTTCGTCGGCGGTGACGTCGACGCCGATGTTGACGGAGGTGCGGAACTCGGTGCCTTCGGCGCGCATCTGGGCGATGCGGCGGTCGACGTGCCGCTTCTCCATCTTGAATTCGGGGATGCCGTAGCGGAGCAGGCCGCCGACGCGGTCGGCGCGCTCGTAGACGGTGACGTCGTGCCCGGCGCGGGTGAGCTGCTGGGCGGCGGCGAGGCCGGCGGGTCCGGACCCGACGATCGCGACCTTCTTGCCGGTCTTGACGGCGGGCGGCTGCGGCCGGACCCAGCCTTCGGCGAAGGCGCGGTCGATGATCTCGACTTCGACGCGCTTGATGGTGACGGGGTCCTGGTTGATGCCGAGGACGCAGGCGCTCTCGCACGGGGCGGGGCAGAGCCTCCCGGTGAACTCCGGGAAGTTGTTGGTGGCGTGGAGCCGCTCGATCGCCTCGTGCCAGTCCTTGCGGTAGACGAGGTCGTTCCACTCGGGGATGAGGTTGCCGAGGGGGCAGCCCTGGTGGCAGAACGGGATGCCGCAGTCCATGCAGCGGCTGGCCTGCTTCTCGAGCCGGTCGGTGCCGAAGTCCTCGTAGACCTCGGACCAGCTCTTGATGCGGACGTCGACCGGGCGGCGCTTCGGGAGCTCCCGCGCGACGGTCAGGAAACCCTTCGGGTCGGCCATGGGGATTCCTCCTCTCAGCTCTGGGCGGCGGCCATGACGGCCTCGTCGACGTCGCGGCCCTGCGCCTCGGCTTCGGCCATGGCGGTCAGGACGCGGCGGTAGTCGCGCGGCATGATCTTGGTGAAGCGGGTCGCGACGGCGTCCCAGTCGTCCAGCAGGCGCCGGGCGAGGGCGGAGCCGGTCTCGGCGAGGTGCCGTTCGACGAGCCCGCGGACGAACGCGACGTCGTCGGCGTCCAGGGGTTCGAGGTCGACCATCTCGCCGTTGACCCGTTCGGGTACCAGGTCGAGGACGTAGGCGATGCCGCCGGACATGCCGGCCGCGAGGTTGCGGCCGGTGCCGCCGAGGATGACGGCGCGGCCGCCGGTCATGTACTCGCAGGCGTGGTCGCCGACGCCCTCGACGACGGCGGTGGCGCCGGAGTTGCGGACGCAGAACCGTTCGCCGACGACGCCGGCGGCGAACAGTTCGCCGGACGTCGCGCCGTACAGGATGACGTTGCCGCCGATGATCTGCTCTTCGGCGGTGAACGCGGCGTCGTCGGGTGAGCGCAGGGTGAGGCGTCCGCCCGAAAGGCCCTTGCCGACGTAGTCGTTGGCGTCGCCGACGAGGCGGAGGGTGACGCCGCGCGGCACGAACGCGCCGAAGGAGTTGCCGGCCGAGCCGGTGAAGGTGACGTCGATGGTGTCGTCGGGCAGTCCGGCGCCGCCCCACTTGCGGGTGAGCTCGTGGCCGAGCATGGTCCCGACGGTGCGGTTGACGTTGCGGATCGGCAGGTCGAGGGTGACTTTGTCGCCGTAGGCGAGGGCGCCTTCGGCGAGTTGGATCAGTGTGTTGTCGAGGGCTTTCTCGAGCCCGTGGTCCTGTTCGCCGACGCACCGCAGGGCGTCCCCGTAGGGGGTTTCGGGGGCGTGCAGGATCGGGGCCAGGTCGAGGCCGGACGCCTTCCAGTGCTCGACGGCGTCGTGGGTGTCGAGCATCTCGACGTGCCCGATCGCCTCGTCCAGGGAGCGGAAGCCGAGCGCGGCGAGGTATTCGCGGACTTCTTCGGCGATGAACTCGAAGAAGTTGACGACGAATTCGGGCTTGCCGGAGAACCGCTGCCGCAGCACGGGGTTCTGGGTGGCGACGCCGACGGGGCAGGTGTCGAGGTGGCAGACCCGCATCATGATGCAGCCGGACACGACCAGCGGCGCGGTGGCGAAGCCGTACTCCTCGGCGCCGAGGAGGGCGGCGACGACGACGTCGCGGCCGGTCTTCATCTGCCCGTCGGTCTGCACGACGATGCGGTCGCGCAGCCCGTTGAGCAGCAGCGTCTGCTGCGTCTCGGCGAGGCCGAGCTCCCAGGGCGTCCCGGCGTGCTTGAGGGACGTCAGGGGGGACGCGCCGGTGCCGCCGTCGTGCCCGGAGATCAGGACGACGTCGGCGTGGGCCTTCGACACGCCGGCCGCGACGGTGCCGACGCCCATCTCCGCGACGAGCTTGACGTGCACCCGCGCGGACGGGTTGGCGTTCTTGAGGTCGTGGATGAGCTGGGCGAGGTCCTCGATCGAGTAGATGTCGTGGTGCGGCGGCGGCGAGATGAGGCCGACGCCGGGCGTGGAGTGCCGGGTCTTGGCGATCCACGGGTACACCTTGTGGCCGGGCAGCTGGCCGCCCTCGCCGGGCTTGGCGCCCTGCGCCATCTTGATCTGGATGTCGTCGGCGTTGGTGAGGTACTCGGAGGTGACGCCGAACCGGCCGGACGCGACCTGCTTGATGGCGCTGCGCCGCAGGTCGCCGTTCTCGTCCGGGGTGAACCGCGCCGGGTCCTCGCCGCCCTCGCCGGTGTTGGACTTGCCGCCGAGGCGGTTCATCGCGATCGCGAGGGTCTCGTGGGCCTCGGCGGAGATGGAGCCGTAGGACATCGCGCCGGTGGAGAACCGCTTGACGATGTCCGAGACGGGCTCGACCTCCTCGATCGGGACCGGCGGGCGCTCGCCTTCCTTGAGCCGGAACAGGCCGCGCAGCGTCATCAGCTCCTCGGCCTGCGAGTCGACCTTGGAGGTGTACTCCTTGAAGATCTCGTAGCGGCGGGTGCGGGTGGCGTGCTGGAGCTTGAACACCGTGTCGGGGTTGAACAGGTGCGGTTCGCCTTCGCGGCGCCACTGGTACTCGCCGCCGACCTCGAGGGTGCGGTGGGCGAGGTCGTTGCCGCCGGCCGGGTAGGCGCGGCGGTGCCGTTCGGCGGCCTCGCGGGCGAGGGTGTCGAAGCCGACGCCGCCGAGCCGGGAGACGGTCCCGGTGAAGCAGCGGTCGACGACCTCGGCGCCGAGCCCGATCGCCTCGAAGATCTGCGCGCCGGTGTAGGACGCGACCGTGGACACGCCCATCTTCGACATGACCTTCAGGACGCCCTTGCCGTACGCCTTGACGAGGTTGCGGACGGCCTGGTTCCCGGTGAGCCCGTCGCCGGCGATGACGCCGCCGCGGACGAGGTCCTCGACGGTCTCGATGGCGAGGTAGGGGTTGATCGCGGACGCGCCGTACCCGATGAGCAGTGCCATGTGGTGGCATTCGCGGGCTTCGCCGGTCTCGATGACCAGGCCGACCCGGGTCCGGGTCTTCTCCCGGATCAGGTGGTGGTGGACGGAGCCGGTGAGCAGCAGCGAGGGGATCGCGGCGCGGGCGGAGTCGGCGCCGCGGTCGGACAGCACGATGATCCGCGCGCCCGCGCCGATGGCGCGGCTGACCTCGCCGTTGATCTCCTCCAGGCGGGCCTGGAGGGCCTCTCCCCCGCCGGCGACGTCGTAGAGGCCGTGGACGACGTGGGCCTGCAGGTGCGGCAGGGACCCTTCGTCGTCGATGTGGATGATCTTGGAGAGTTCGTCGTTGTCCAGGATCGGGGTGGGCAGCACGAGCCGGCGGCACGAGTCCGGGCCGGGCTCCAGCAGGTTGCCCTCGGGGCCGAGGGTGGACTGCAGCGAGGTGACGAGCTCCTCGCGGATGGCGTCCAGCGGCGGGTTGGTGACCTGCGCGAACTGCTGCTTGAAGTAGTCGAACAGCAGGCGGGGGCGCTCCGACAGCACCGCGATGGGGGTGTCGGTGCCCATCGAGCCGATCGGCTCCGCGCCCGTCTTCGCCATCGGGCTGAGGATGATCCGCTGCTCTTCGAGGGTGTACCCGAAGGTCTGCTGCCGCTTGACGAGCGTGTCGTGCGTCGGGATCTCCCGCTCGCGGCGCGGCAGCTCCTCGAACCGGACGAGCCCTTCGTGCAGCCACTGCGCGTAGGGGTGCTCGGCGGCGAGTTCGGCCTTCACCTCGTCGTCCTCGACGATCCGCCCGGCGGCGGTGTCCACGAGGAAGATCTTCCCGGGCTGCAGGCGGCCCTTCCGGACGACCTTGCTCGCGGGGATGTCGAGGACGCCGGCCTCGCTCGCGAGGACGACGAGGCCGTCGTCGGTCACCCAGTACCGGCCGGGGCGGAGCCCGTTGCGGTCCAGGACGGCGCCGACGACGGTGCCGTCGGTGAAGCTCACGCTCGCGGGGCCGTCCCACGCCTCCATGAGGGTGGAGTGGAACTCGTAGAAGGCCCGGCGGTCCGGGTCCATCTCGGTGTGGTTCTCCCACGCCTCGGGGATCATCATCAGGACGGCGTGGGGCAGCGACCGGCCGCCGAGGTGCAGCAGCTCCAGGCACTCGTCGAACGAGGCGGTGTCGGACGCCTCGATGTCGATCACCGGGTAGATGCGGGACAGGTCGCCGGGGATCAGGTCGGACTTCAGCAGCGCCTCGCGGGCCCGCATCCAGTTCCGGTTCCCCTTGACCGTGTTGATCTCGCCGTTGTGCGCGATGAACCGGAACGGGTGCGCCAGCTCCCACGCCGGGAACGTGTTGGTGGAGAACCGCGAGTGGACGAGCGCGATCGCGCTGGTGAACCGGCGGTCCGACAGGTCGGGGAAGAACGGCTCCAGCTGCGGGGTCGTCAGCATCCCCTTGTAGACGATCGTCCGGCTGGACAGGCTGGGGAAGTACACGGGGACGTCCTGCTCGGCGCGCTCGCGCATGCAGAACACCACGCGGTCCAGCTCGACGCCCGTCTTGCCGGCGTGCGGGCCGCCGTCGGCGGCGCGCAGGAACAGCTGCGCGAAGTGCGGCATGGCGCGGCGCGCGGCGGGCCCGGCGAACGCGGGGTCGGTCGGCAGCTCCCGCCAGCCGAGGACGGTCAGCCCCTCCTCGACGCACAGCGCCTCGACGTGCGCGACCGCGGCGGCGCGCTCGCCGGCGTCGACCGGCAGGAACGCGATGCCGGCCGCGTACGCGCCCGCCTCGGGCAGCGCGAAGCCGCACACCTCCCGGAAGAACGCGTCCGGGATCTGCAGCATGATGCCGACCCCGTCGCCGTCGTCCGGTTCGGCGCCCACGGCGCCGCGGTGGTCGAGGTTCTTCAGGACGGTCAGGGCGTTCTGAACGATGTCGTGGCTTCCGCGGCCGTGGAGATCCGCCACCATTCCGACACCGCAGGCGTCGTGCTCGTTGGCCGGGTCGTAGAGACCCTGGTGGCGGGGGCGGCCCGGTGTGAGGGCAGCAGCAGCCATCAACCCTCCCGTCGTCGTCGTGTCACTGCTTGTGAGGTCAGTGCTAGCCGGGACGACGTTGGCCCTGCTGCGGTGAGATGACATTACATCACTGCCGGGATCATGCCCGACTGTGGCGGATCGCGAAACTTCTCAGCGCGGATCGGCACGCGACATCTCACTGGTTTAGACCAGATTACCGGCTTCTCACGGGCGTGACGTTCCACGCGTCCGGGTGAGGATCATCACCGGAACACGACGTTTGAACCGGGAAAGCGCGCGTTGCGCCACCGTGCGGGCCGGTTCCGTTCCGTCCGGCGCCGATTCCACGGCCGGGCCGCGGCGCGGACCGCCGCGCCGCGCCGGGTCAGCCGGACGCGCCGGCCGCGCGGGCCAGGACGGCCGGGGCCTTACCGCCCTCGATCAGCATCGACAGCAGCACCTCGTCCGACGCGTCGCCCTTGCCGTCCAGCCGCGCCGCCCACGACACGACCGCGAAGTGGCCCTGCGCGAGCCCGCGCGCCATGCCGAATCCCGCGCCGAACTCCGCCGCGGGCTCCTCGGCCGGCAGCGGCCGGACGAACCCGCCGCCGCGCACCTCGCCGAGCGTCGCGACGAACCGGTCGGCGTCCGCCGCCGACGCCAGGTTGAACACCGCGACCGCCATGCCGTAACCGCCGTCCGCGTCGGCGTACAGGCCGCGGACGGCCTGGCTGCAGCCGCCCCGGCGCAGATCGGCGGCCACGCTCGCGCCCCACACGGCGGCGGCGCAGTCGCCGTCCAGCTTCTGCTCCGCCAGCTTCAGCTCGACCTCGCTCCCGGGGACGGTCAGCGACCGCGCGCTCTTCGGGAACGCCTCGCCGAGCGTCAGCGGCTTCGCGTCCGCCTTGCGGGCGGCGATCCCCCCGTACGCGTCGGACGACGGCGAACTCGAGTACGACGTCGGCGACAGGCCCGTCTCGGCCGCGTTGCCCACCGGCGGCAGCGTCGCACCGCGGGCGTCGTCGCCGTCGGCCCCGCTCGCGACGGCCAGCGCGCCGAACCCGAGCAGCACGACGGCGGCCAGCGCGCCGGCCGCGGCGAAGTACGCCTTCGGCCCGAGCGCCGCGAGCCGCTGCGCCACCGGACGACCGGCGCGCGGCGCACGCCCGTCCGGGCCGGGCCCGTCGGACGCCCCGGGCACCCCGGGCACGCCGGACCGCGGAACCGGCCCGCGCTTGCGGCCCTTCGGCCCCTTGGCGCTCTCGGCCCCCTTCGCACCCTTGCCGGCCTTGGCGTTCCTGCCGTTCTTCGCGGCGCCTTTGCCCTTGCCGGCCTTGCCCGCCCCTCCCCCGGTGCGTGCGTTGCCGGGACGTCCGCCGCGGCGCCGCGCGGCAGGGGGCGGCTCCTCCGGGTACGGCTCCTCCGAGTACGGGCCCTCCTGGTAGCCGCCGGGGTCCCCGTATCCCGCGTCGTAACCGTGGTCGGCGTACCCCGGACCCGCGTAACCGGAGTCCGCGTAGCCGGGATCACCGTAGCCGGGGTTGCCATAGCCGGGGCTGCCATAGCCGGGGTCCGCGTACCCCTGATCGGCGTACCCCTGATCGGCATAGCCCTGAGCGGCGTAACCGGGGTTGGCGTAGCCCTGATCGGGATGACCGGAGTCGCCGTGGCCGGGATCGCCGTAGCCCGCCTCCGGGCGGGGGGCCGGCCGGGGCGCGGGGCCGGGACGGCCGCCGCGGGCCTGGCCGCCCGCCGGGCGGGGTCGCCGCGGCGCCGCGCCCGTCCGTCCGGACGTGCGGCGCGGCGGGGGCTGGCGCCGGGCGGGTCGGCTCATCGGGGCGCGGCGGGGGCCGCCGGGGCGGCGGCCTGGCTCATCGGACTCCACGACGGCGCAGACTACTGCCCGCGGGCCGGTGACACGCGCGTCCCGGCCCGCATCGGGGTCCGGCGCGCCCGCACGGCCCGCGTCACCGGCCGGCCTCGTCGGCCAGGCCGAGCCGCGCCCACACGAAGTCGGCGGGCTTTTCGACGGCCAGGCTCACGTCGATCATCTCGTTGAGCGACGCGGGCTGCCCGCCGCCGGCCCGCTGCACCCAGGTGATCACGGCGTAGTGGCCGTAGTTGCGGGCGTAGGCGGCGCTGAACCCCTTCCCGAAGGCGGGGGCGCCCTCGGGGTTCAGCGGGACGATCCAACCCGCGTTCGTCGCCGGGTCGAGGGTCCGCATGACCTGGTCGGCGCCGGCCTTGTCCTTCATGTTGACCACGATGAACTGGCCGAGCAGCTTCTTGTCGGCGCTGACGTAGGCGGCGCGGCCGATCTGCGTGCAGCCGTGCGCGGCCAGGTCCTGCTGGAGGCGGTCGCCCCAGGTGACGCTCTTGCAGTCGGTGAGCTCGGCGCCGGCCTGCGTGAACGTGTACGGGCCGCTGGCGAGGCTCTTGGCCGACCCGCCGAACGCCTCGGCCTCGGTGACCGCCCGCTGGTCGGCCTCCCGCGAAGCGATCTTGGCGAAGCTCGCGCCGTTGTAGTCCGGGGTGTAGGCCGTCGGCGCGACCTTCGCGACCGCCGGCGCCTTCTCCTCACCGCCGCCCGTCACCAGGACGACCGCCACGACCGCGACGGCCACCACGACGAGCGCGGCGGCCGCACCGAACAGCAGCTTGGGAGCGGGACGCTTCGAACCGGACTTGCCGCCGCCTTCCGGCCGGATGTCCCGCCCGCCCTTGCGCGCCGTCCCGGGGGAACCAGTGTCACGTGCCTCGATCACGCCCGGGAGCTTAGCGGTCGGAGCGCACCTCGCGGGCCGGAAAGGAGGTTTTGTCCCCTGGATGGCCCTAGGTCACGTTTCGGGGGCGGCGCCGCCTTCGCGCGGCCGACTACACGCCGTTGGTCCCGATGAGCGCGCCCACCGCGTAGGTGATCGCCGCGGCGGCCGCGCCGAACGCGAGCTGCCGCAGCCCGCCGAACCACCAGGCGCGCGACGTCACCCGCGACACCAGCGCCCCGGCGCCGAACAGCCCCAGCGCCGCGACCACCCCGGCGGGCCACAGCGACGCCGCGCCCAGCAGGTACGGCAGGACGGGCAGCAGCGCGCCCACCGCGAACGACAGGAACGACGACCCGGCCGCCAGCAGCGGCGACGGCAGCTCGCCGGGCACCACGCCGATCTCCTCCTTGGCGTGCACCTCGAGGGCGTCGTCGGGGTCGCGCGACAGCTGCCGCGCGACCTCGGCGGCGGTCTCGGGGTCCACCCCGCGCGCCTCGAAGACCTGCGCCAGCTCCCGCTGCTCGGAGATCGGGTGCCGGGCCAGCTCGATGCGCTCGATCTCGATCTCGGCCTCGGCCAGCTCCGACTGGGACGCCACGGAGATGTACTCCCCGGCCGCCATCGAGAACGCCCCGGCGGCGAGCCCGGCCAGGCCCGCGAGCAGCACCACCCGCGGGCTCCCCGAACCGCCCGCGATGCCCGCGATCAGCGCGAAGTTGGAGACCAGGCCGTCCATGGCGCCGAACACGGCGGGCCGCAGCCAGCCGCCGGTGACGTCGCGGTGCTCGTGGTGGTTCTCCGCCGTCACCGGTCAGGCCGCCCCTACTTGCCGTCCTTGACGGACCGGGCGTCCTCGGTCTCGCCGTCCGCGGCCGCCTCGTCCGCGGCCGCGCCCTCCGCGGCCTCGACGTCCTCGGCCTTCCCGTTCTCGGCCTTCCCATCCCCGGGCTTCCCGTCCTCGGGCTCGCCGTCCTCGGGCCCGTCCGCCGCGGGGGCCGCGTCCTCGGGACGGTCGTCCCGAGGCGCCTCGTCCTTCGGGGCGTCCTTCGGGGCGTCGTCCTTCGCCTCGTCCTTCGGGGCGTCGTCCTCCGGCGAGTCCTTCGGGGCGTCGTCCTCGGGCGCGTCGTCCACCGGCTCGGCCGGCTTCTCCGGCTCCGCGGCGCCGCCGTCCCCGCCCTCGGCCGTCGCGGACGCGCCGTCGGCCCGCTTCTCCGGGGCCCCGCCCGGGACGTCCCCGGCGAGCTCGGCGCCGACATTCTCCGGGCCGGTGCGGTTGCGGGCGAAGTACATGTAGGCGACGGCCGCCAGGAACACGGCGATCGACGTCCAGTTGTTCAGCCGCATGCCGAGGATCTCGTGGGCGTCGTCGATGCGCAGCGACTCGATCCAGAACCGGCCCACCGTGTACCCGGCGACGTACAGCGCGAACGCGCGGCCGTGGGTCAGCTTGAAGCGGCGGCCCGCCCAGATGACCAGCACGGCGACGCCCAGGCACCACAGCGACTCGTAGAGGAACGTCGGGTGGTAGGTGGCGATGTCGGCGTACTCGGGGTCGAGGGTGATGCCGTCCGCCAGCCGGGGCCGGTTGTCCTGGTCGATCTCCAGCGCCCAGAAGGCGTCCAGCGGCCGCCCGTACAGTTCCTGGTTCCAGTAGTTGCCCCAGCGGCCGATCGCCTGCGCGAGCGCGATGCCGGGCGCGACGGCGTCGGCCATCGCGAACGGGGACACGCCGCGCGTCCGGCAGCCGATGGCGGCGCCGACCCCGCCGAGCGCCACCGCGCCCCAGATGCCGAGTCCGCCCTCCCAGATCTGCAGGGCCCGCATCGGGTCGCCGTCCGCGCCGAAGTACCGCTGGTAGTCGGTCAGCACGTGGTAGAGCCGGCCGCCCACCAGGCCGAACGGCACGGCCCAGACCGCCACGTCGATGACCGTGCCGGGCTGGCCGCCCTTGGCCGCCCAGCGCCGCTCGCCCAGCCATACGGCGACGACGATACCGATGATGATCATGATGGCGTAGGCGCGGATCGGGACGGGCCCGAGGTGCCAGACGCCCTGCGAGGGACTCGGGATGTAGGCGAGCGGCTGCATGAGCGTTGACGTTACCGCCTCCGGCGCCCTCACGTGCCCCGCTATGCCCGCATCGCCGCGTTGCCGGTTCCGGCGGTGTCCCGTCCCGTTCCGGCGGCGTTGCCGGACATGTCGCCGGACGCGCTGCCGGTCGGTGTCGGGGTGCCGCCCCGCGCGTCGGCGACGGCGTCGCGCAGCCCCTCCGGGGTGAGCGCGTCACCGGTGAGCTTGCGGCCGTTCAGCGCCAGGTACGGGGTCGAGTCGACGCCGGCGCGCCCGGCGGCGGCGGTGGCGTCCTCGACTTCCTCGATCTTCTGCATCCGCCGGACGCAGGTGTCGAACGCCTGCCCCGTGATGCCCACCTCGGCCGCCCAGGACACGAGCTGGTCGTCGGTGAACCCTTCGTCGCCCTCCGGCGGCTGGTGGGTGAACAGCTTGTCGTGGTAGGCCACCCAGCGGTCCGCGGGCGCGCACGCGGCGGCGTTCGCGGCGCGGCGCGAGTTCGACATCAGCGGGTCCTGCTGGAAGAGCTGGAACGGCCGGTAGACGACCTTCACGCGGCCCTCGGCGGCCAGTTCCTTGACCGTCGCGCCGAGGCGGTTCTCCAGGGCGCGGCAGGCGGGGCACTGGAAGTCCTCGTAGATCTCCAGGACGGGCGCGGCCACGCCCTGCTTCGCCATCGCGACCGACCCGTCCTGCTGGCGTGCGGCGGGCGCGAGCGGGCCGTCGTACTCGGCGACGGGGTCGGGGCCGCTCTGCCGGCCGGTCACCATGACCACGACGGCGACCACGACGGCGGCCGCCGCGACGGCGCCGAGCACCACCATGAGCGCCCTGCGCCGTTTCGCGCTGGCGGCGTCCCGTGCACGTTCGTCCGCGAGCCGGCGGCGCGCGGAACGCTCATTGTCGGCCATGCTTCGATCCCCCGATCGGCCTGACTGTCAAAGCAGGTCCGAGCGTACCGACGGGGAGCCTTCCCCACACGCTGCGACGCGCGCCGCACGCTCCGTGTTCGCGGGGCGTGCGGCGCGCGTCGTCCGATCGGGCGGGCCGGGCGGTCAGCCCTCGGAGCCCTCGCCGGACGCGGAGGGCGAGGCGGACGGCGACTCCGACGGGGACGCGGACGGCGACTGCGAGGGGGCGGCAGCGGCGGCGGCGTCGACGGTGGCGCGCAGCGTCGCGGGGTTCATCGCGATGCCGTTGTCGAGCTGCTTGCCGTCCAGCCACACCGACGGGGTGCCCTCGACGCCGCGCTGCTCGAGCGCGTACGTCGTCATCTGCTGGACCTTGGCCTCCTGCTTCATGTCCCGCACGCACGACTCCCAGTTCGCGTCCGTGATGCCGATGTCGCGGCCCCACTTGACGAGGTCGTCGGGCGCGAAGCCCTCGCTGCCCTCGCGCGGCTGGAACTCGAACAGCGCGTCGTGGTAGGAGACCCACTTGTCGGCGGGCGCGCAGGCCGCCGCGTTCGCCGACCGCAGCGAGTTGATCTTGATCGGGTCCCGCTGCTGGCCGAACAGGTGGAACGGCCGGTAGACGACCTTGACCTTGCCGTCGAGCGCGAGCTTCTCGATCGTCTCGCCGGTGGCCTCCTCGAAGTCCTTGCAGATGGGGCACTGGAAGTCTTCGAAGACCTCCAGGACCGGCTTCTCCACGCCCGGTTGCGCCATCACGATCGAGCCGTCGTCCTGCCGGGTCAGCGGGGCGAGCTTGCCCTCGTGCGCGACGGCGGTGTTGTTCTTGTCCCGCTGCTCCATGATCAGAACGGTGCCGACGACCACGACGGCCACCGCGACCACCGAGCCGATGACGATGGCGAGCAGCCGCCGCTGCTTCGCCCGCGCGGCCTGCCGCTTGCGCTCGGCGGCCAGGCGCTCCCGCGCGGACCGCTCCCGTGCGGCCTTGCTCATTGACACTCCTATGCGTGGGGGGCCGCGCCGGGTGGGGCGGCGCGGTCCCGGCGGTTCGGTCGTCCCTGCCGGTCGCCTCGGCCGGTCGTCCCGCCGGCCGTTCGCGCCGGCCGGACCGGCCGGCGCGTCCTGCTCAGTCGACCTGACCGATCCGCCGGAATTCGTCGAACAGAACGAGGACGAAGAGCAGGGTAGCGATGACGTGCACACCGGTGCACCACAGGCAGATCTTATGCAGCACCGCGAGTTCGACGGTCACGAGATAGACGACGAACAGCACGCCGACCGCCGTGCTCGCGATCCGCCCCCAGCGCAGCGGCGGCCACTCGGACCGCAGCGCCCACGGGGTGATCAGCGCGGCGAACCCGACGAAGAAGGCCAGCCCGAGGAACGGCATCGGGATGCCGAGCAGGGCCGCGTACTCGCTGGACGTGACCGCGTGGCAGTCGACCGTCGACGACTCCGAGCACACCAGCGCCGCGTCGTCGTAGTGCGTCACGGTCAGGTAGCCGGAGATCCCGAGCCCGGCGATCGTCAGCAGCCAGGCCGGCACCAGGAACCACAACGGGCGCGCCGGCGCTCCCGCCGCCGCGCCGCCGCGCTCCTCCGCCGTCATCTCTTGCGTCATCGTGATCCTCCGGGACCGCCTCCGCTGGCGAACTCACCTTACGGGAGTGCGGCGGTCCCACAAGCATCAACCGATCGGTGCCGCCCGTTCGTTCCCGGATGGATGCGGAACGTCCCCGGGCGCCGCCGCGCGGGCGGTTCCCGGGGACGTCCGGTGGTGCGTCCGGCCGTGCTCCGGCCGGGGCGGTCAGGCGCCGCGGCGGACGCCCGCCGCGAGCTCCTCGGTGAGGGCGCGGACGCCCGCGAGGCCGGCGGCGGCGTCGGGCGCGTCGAGGAGGCGGCGGATGAACGCCGAGCCGACGATGACGCCGTCGGCGAACCCGGCGACCTCGGCGGCCTGGGCGCCGTCGCTCACCCCGAGCCCGAGCCCGATGGGCAGGTCCGCGCCGCCCTTGTCGATCAGCGTCCGGGTGCGCTCGACGAGGCGCGGCGCGCCGGTGTCGACGGCGCCGCGGGCACCGGTGACGCCCATCAGGGACGCGGCGTACACGAACCCGCGGGACACGCTGGTGATCGTCTCGATGCGCTCGTCGGTGGAGCTGAGCGCCACCAGGAACACCCGGTCGAGGCCGTGCGCGTCGGACGCGGCGAGCCAGTCGCCGCCCTCCTCGGGGGTGAGGTCCGGGGTGATGAGCCCGGCCCCGCCGGCGGACGCGAGGTCGCGGGCGAACGCGTCCACGCCGTACCGGTCGACGGGGTTCCAGTAGGTCATGACGAGCGTCGGCGCGCCGGTCGCGGCGACGGCCTCGACGGTGCGGAACACGTCGGCGACGCGGATCCCGCCGACGAGGGCGCGGTGGACGGCGTCCTGGATGGTGGGGCCGTCCATCATCGGGTCGGTGTAGGGCAGGCCGATCTCGATGACGTCGCAGCCGGCGTCGACCATGGTCTTCGCGGCGTCGACGGCGCCCTCGTAGGTGGGGAACCCGGCGGGCAGGTAGCCGACGAGCGCGGCGCGTCCCTCGGCCTTGGCCCGGTCGTAGGCGGTCTTGACGGTCACCGGCCCTCCCCTTCGGGCATCAGGCCGAAGTGGGTGGCGGCCGTGTGCATGTCCTTGTCGCCGCGCCCGGACAGGCAGACGACGATCGTGGCGTCCGGGCCGAGCTCGGCGCCGACCTTGAGGGCGCCGGCGAGCGCGTGCGCGGACTCGATCGCGGGGATGATCCCCTCGGTGCGGCACAGCAGCGCGAACGCGTCCATCGCCTCGGCGTCGGTGATCTCGCGGTACTCGGCGCGGCCGGAATGGTGCAGCCAGGCGTGCTCGGGGCCGACGCCGGGGTAGTCGAGCCCCGCGGAGATCGAGTGGGTCTCGAGGGTCTGCCCGTCGTCGTCCTGCAGCAGGTAGGTGCGCATGCCGTGGATGACGCCGAGGGAGCCGCCGGTGAGGGTCGCGGCGTGCCGGCCGGTGCCGACGCCGTCGCCGCCGGCCTCGAACCCGTACAGCCGGACGGACTCGTCCGGGACGAACGCGTGGAACGCGCCGATCGCGTTGGAGCCGCCGCCGACGCAGGCGACGACGGCGTCCGGGAGCGCGCCGGTCAGGTCGAGGCACTGCCGCCGCGCCTCCGCGCCGATGACCCGGTGGAACTCGCGGACCATCATCGGGAACGGGTGCGGGCCCATGGTGGAGCCGATGCAGTAGTGGGTGTGGTCGACGCTGGCGACCCAGTCGCGGAACGCCTCGTTGACGGCGTCCTTGAGGGTGCGGCTGCCGGTGCCGACCGGGACGACCTCGGCGCCGAGCATCCGCATCCGCGCGACGTTCAGGGCCTGCCGCTCGGTGTCGACCTCGCCCATGTAGACGGTGCAGTCGAGGCCGAGCAGGGCCGCGGCGGTGGCGGTGGCGACGCCGTGCTGGCCCGCGCCGGTCTCGGCGATGATGCGGGTCTTGCCCATCCGGCGGGTGAGCAGCGCCTGCCCCAGCACGTTGTTGATCTTGTGTGAGCCGGTGTGGTTGAGGTCCTCCCGCTTGAGCAGCACGCGGGCGCCGCCCGCGTGCTCGGAGAACCGCTTCGCCTCGGTCAGCAGGCTGGGGCGGCCCGCGTAGTCCGCGAGGAGCCCGTCGAGCTCCGCGGTGAACGCGGGGTCGTGCTTGGCGGTCTCGAACTCGCGGGTGAGTTCGTCCAGCGCCGCCATCAGCGCCTCGGGGGCGAACCGCCCGCCGAAGGGCCCGAAGCGGCCCTGCGCGTCCGGCAGGGCGTCGGGCACGGCGGCGCCCGCGGTATCGGTGGTCATGAGAGAACGTGTCCTGTCGTGGCGTGTGGGAGGTGTCCGGTCAGCAGAGGATGGACCGGCCCCGCCATCGCTCGTGCAGCGGTTCGACCTGCATGCCCGTACCCTACCGGTCCGCCGTCAGCCGCTCTGCCGGAGCGCGGGGTGCGCGCCGGCGGCGACGAGGTCGGCGACGGCGGCGCGCGGGTCGCGGCCGATGACCAGGCTCTCCCCCACCAGCACCGCGTCGGCGCCGGAGGAGGCGTAGGACAGCAGGTCGTGCGGGCCGCGCACGCCGGACTCGGCGACCTTCACCGCCCCCTTGGGCAGCAGCGGCGCGACCCGGGCGAACACGCCGCGGTCGACCTGCAGGGTGCGCAGGTCGCGGGCGTTGACGCCGATGACCTTGGCGCCGGCCGCCGCGGCCCGCTCCGCCTCCTCCTCGGTGTGGACCTCGACGAGCGGGACGAGCCCGATGGACTCGGCGCGCTCGATCAGCGACACCAGGGCGTCCTGCTCGAGGGCGGCGACGATCAGCAGCGCCATGTCGGCGCCGTGGGCGCGCGCCTCCCACAGCTGGTAGGAGGTGACGATGAAGTCCTTCCGCAGGACGCACACGTCGACGTTGGCGCGGACCTCGGCGAGGTCGGCGAGGCTGCCGCCGAACCGGCGCCGCTCGGTCAGCACGCTGATCACCTTCGCGCCGCCGGCCGCGTAGTCGCGGGCCAGCGCGGCGGGGTCGGCGATGGCGGCGAGCGCGCCCTTGGACGGGCTGCTGCGCTTGACCTCGGCGATCACCGAGACGCCGGGGCCGCGCAGCGCGGCCAGCGCGTCCCGGGGCGGCGGGGCGGTCGACGCCTTCTCCTTGAGGGCGTCGAGCGGGACCTCGCGCTGCCTGTCGGCGAGATCGGCTCGGACGCCTTCGATGATCTCGTCCAAAACGCTCAAGGTGACAGGCCCCCTATTTCAGGTCGATCCGTGCACCGATCGTAGCCGCCCCTCCGGACGCTTCTCGCAGCAGGGCGGTCAGGTGCCGGTCAGGGCGCGAGGGCCTGCGCGAACGGCAGGTTCCGCAGCACCCAGTACACGACGATCACGCCCAGGAACGCGAAGACGGGCACGGGCCGGAACAGCGCGGACCGCATCGGCCGGCCGCGCGCGCTGAGCACGGCCCACCGCCCGTACAGGTAGCCGAAGACGGGCAGCAGCAGGAACATCAGCGGGTTGAGCCCGAAGGCGGCGCCCACGTCGCCGTGCGTCAGGGCGTGCACCATCCGGGTCATGCCGCAGCCGGGGCAGTAGAGCCCGGTCAGCGTGAGGAACGGGCAGGACGGGTAGTGGCCCGCCTCGTTCGGGTCGACGAACGCGACGAGCGTCGCGCCGGCGGCCGCCCCGGCGAGCACGGCGGCGTGCGGCAGCAGGGCCCGGACCCGCCGCCTCGGCGGCGCCGACGGGTGCGCGTGCGCGGTCATGCGCCCAGCGTAGAGGCACCCGGACCGCCCGGCACGGCGACCGCGCGGCACGGGGACCGCCCGGCACGGCGACCGCGCGGGCCGCGGGGTTCAGGCGTCCAGGACGTAACCGACGCCGCGGACGGTGCGGATGGGGCCGTCGTGGTGGGCGCCGACACCGAGCTTGGCGCGGAGCTGGGCGATGTGGACGTCCACGGTGCGGCTCCCGGCGCCCGCGCCCGGCCCCCAGGCGGCGTCGAGGAGCTGCTCGCGGGTGAAGACCCGGCCGGGATTGGTCATCAGGAACTCGAGCAGGTCGGACTCGGTGCCGGTGAGGACGACGCGGCGTTCGCCGACGGCGGCGGTGCGGCGGCGCGGGTCGAGGGCGAGCGGTCCGGCGCGCAGCGGGCCGGGCGGGCCGCCCGGCCGGGCGGCGGCGCCGCGCAGGGCGTCGGTGACGGCCGCGACGAGGACGCGCGGGGCGAAGGGCCGGTCGACGCGCCGCGGCCGGGGCGCGGCGGTGCGGAGGCCGCCCGGGGGGCCGCCGGTCACCACGACGGGCGCGGGACCCGCCGCGTCGGCGGTGCGGCGGTACAGGTCGGCGGGGCGGGCGGCGGAGGACAGGTCGAGGACGACGGCGTCGGGCCGGGCGCGCGCGGCCGCGGCGGGGGCGCGGCCGGGGTCGGGGGGGGGGCGGCGGGGGCGGCCGGGGTCGGGCTCGATCCGCACCCGCAGGCCCTCGCGGGCGAGGTAGCGGCGCTGGAGTTCGGCGACGGCGGCGTCGTGCTCGGCGACCAGGACGAGCCGCGGGCCGCCCGCGCTCACGATCCGCCGTTCCGGGCGGCCGCGCCTTCGCCGTCCCGGACGGGCGCCGGGGAGTCCCCGGGTCCGGCTTCGTCGGCGTCGGTGGAGTCGTCGGCGTCGGTGGGGTCTTCGACGTCGTCGGCGTCGGTGGGGTCCTCGCCGCGGTCGAGCGACTTCCACATGGCGGACGGGTCGTCGCCGGCCGGTGCGCGGCGCGGCCCGGGCGCGGCGGGGCCGGTGCGCTCGTAGCGGGCGGACATGCCGGGCCAGCGGGAGCCGCGCAGCAGCGTGACCAGCCCGGCGGCGACGAGCAGGACGCCGCCCGCGACCGACACCGTCCACCACGCGTTGACGTGCACGGACGGGTCGGCGCCGAGCTTGAGCAGGGCGCTGTCGTCGAGGGCTTCGGCGGCGACGTGGGAGGCGCGCGCGGACGTCGCGGCCGCGTAGCCGACGCCGACGCCGAACAGCGCGATGAGGGCGCCGACGGCGGCGCGGACGCGGCCGCGGGTGGCGAACAGGGCGGCGAGGCCGGCGAGACCGGCCCAGCCGAGGGCGCCGGGCGCGCCGCCGAGGTCGCCGCCGGTCAGCTCCCGGGCGAACGGGGTGATGGCCCCGTCGGCCGTGACGGTCGCCCAGGTACGCCCGGCGGCGAGCAGGACGAGCCCGGCGCCGGCGGCGCACAGCAGGGCGGTGAGCCCGCGTTCCCGCGCGGGCGTCATGATCCGTCGGCGGGACGTTCCCCGACGACGGCGTCCAGGACGTCGGCGTCCCAGCAGGTGCGGTCTCCGGTGTGGCAGGCGGCGCCGACCTGGTCGACCTTCACGAGGATCGCGTCGCCGTCGCAGTCGAGCGCGACCGACTTGACCCACTGCTGGTGCCCGGAGCTCTCGCCCTTCACCCAGTACTCCCGGCGGCTGCGCGACCAGTAGGTGCAGCGGCCGGTGGTGAGGGTGCGGTGGAGGGCCTCGTCGTCCATCCAGGCCAGCATGAGCACCTCGCCGGTGTCGTACTGCTGGGCGATGGCGGGGACGAGACCGTCGTCGCTCCGCTTGAGGCGATCGGCGATCTTGGGGTCCAGGTTGGACGGTGGAACCGGCATGGGATCCATTGTGCCCGCTGCGGCGCGGTGCGCGGCACGCCCCCCGCCGTGCGCCGCGCGGCGTGTCGGGACACGAAAGGACCCGCCGTCCCCGGGAGCGGGGCGACGGGCCCAGACGTACGACTTCGGGTGTTACAGGGGGACGACCTGGTCGGCCTGCGGACCCCGGTTACCCTGCGTCACCTCGAACTGGACGCGCTGGTTCTCGTCCAGAGTGCGGTACCCGGAGGTCTGGATCGCCGAGTAGTGCACGAAGACGTCCGGCCCGCCGCCGTCGACGGCGATGAAGCCGAAGCCCTTCTCGGCGTTGAACCACTTCACGGTGCCCTGCTGGGGCATGTCTTTCTCCTTGCGGCAAAACATGGGCCCACACCTCGCGGGCCCGGCGCGGTCGCTGCGGTACGCCCTCGCCCCCGGTACGGTCCCGGAAAAGCCAAAACGCCCGCTGCCATCAGTCCGCGGGCGTCTGACAAACGATCGAGAACCACGACTGCAACCGACCGCCCCACCGTATCACCGCTTCCGCGTAAAGCGGAGGAGCCGCAAGCCCTGTGTTTCTCCTCTCGGCGAACCTTGCCGTTACCTGCCCGTTAAAGACTCCAACCGGTCTCGGTCAGGGTCTTGACAGAGTCCGTATCGCCTTCGAGGCGCACGTCGGCGGCGTCGCGGCGGCCGAGCGCCCATAGGACGAGTTCGCCGACCGGGCCGTGCACGCGGACTCCGCGGGAGCCCGCGCCGGCGGCGCCGCCGGGGGCTCCCGGGGCGCCGGCGCGCGCTCCGCGGGGCCCGCGGGAGACGCGTGCGGCCTGCCCGTCGGGCCGCACGAACGTTACCTCCACGTGAACATTTCTTAGGACAAAGCGGGCAATTCTTATCCGTCGCCAGAGGACTCTCTCGAGATCGGGCGAGATCTCGCGGGGCTCCGCGCCCTCCCCGGCCCGCCGGACGTCCTCATGGTGGACAAAGAACTCGACGGCGTTGGCGTTTTCCTCCATGCCGGGAAGCGCGAACGGGGAGTACTTCGGCGGACCGTGCCGGAATCGGTCGACGAGCCGGTCGAACGGGACGTCCGCCGCCCGGCTCCGCACGCGCTCCTCGTAGAAGGACAGCGGGGGAAGCAGTATTCCGGCCGCGGCGTCCGGGCGCCCCTCCCGGACGACCAGGTGCGCGGCGAGGTCCCGCGCGTCCCAGCCCTCGCAGAGGGTCGGGGCCCCGGGCCCGGCCGCGGCCAGCGCGTCGGCCAGCAGCCGCCGCTCGCGGCGGGCGGGCCCTTCGTGCGCGGTGCTTCGCATTGGATGATCGTAGGCCCCGCCGGACAGGTCGGGAATAACGGGCGTACCGCCATGGTAGGGAATATCCGGGCCCGCAGCCCCCCGCCGTCCGCACGCGGGGGCGTATCCCCGGGCGCCCGCCGTGATCGAGGAGTCGCCGTGTCGCCTGCGTCCAGACGTGTCAGCCCGTCCGTCCTCCGGGAGGGGATGCGCGTGCTGTGGGTCGCCGTGCGGGCGGAGCCGCGGGTGTTCGCGGTGTCGGTGCTCGCCAGCGCCCTGTACGCGGCGATGACCGTGGCGACGGCCGAGGTGCTCGGCACCGTGACCCAGGACGTCGTCCTGCCCGCGTTCGAGGAGGGGCGGGCCGCCGCGGGGGCGCTCGCGGCCGCCTCGGCGGCGATCGTCGGGGTGGCGGCGCTCAAGGCCCTGGGCGTGGCCGGGCGCCGCTTCTACGCGGGGCTGATGCAGTACCGGATGCAGGCGAAGTACCGGCGCGAGGTGACCCGCCAGTACCTGCGGCTGCCGCTGGCCTGGCACCACCGGCACCCGACGGGGCAGCTCCTGTCGAACGCCAACGCCGACGTGGAGGCGGCGTGGGCGCCGATCGCGCCGCTGCCGATGGCGGTCGGCGTGGTGTTCATGCTGCTGATCTCGGCGGTGTCGATCCTGCTCACCGACGTCGCGGTCGCCGCCGTCGGGTTCCTGGTCTTCCCGGCGATCGCGCTGGTCAACGTGCTGTACCAGCGCCGCCTGGCGCCGGTGGCGACGCACGCGCAGCGGCTGCGCGCCGAGGTCAGCGAGGTCGCGCACGAGAGCTTCGAGGGCGGCCTGGTGGTCAAGACCCTCGGCCGGGAGGCCGCCGAGACGGAGCGGTTCGCGGCGGCCGCCGGCGAGCTGCGGGACGCCAACGTCGCCGTCGGGCGGCTGCGCGGCCTGTTCGACCCCGTGCTGGAGGCGCTGCCGAACCTGGGCGTGCTGGCCGTCCTGCTGATCGGGTCGCTGCGGCTGGAGGCGGGCGCGATGACCGCGGGCGACCTGGTGCACGTGGCGTACCTGTTCACGCTGCTGTCGTGGCCGATCCGGGCGCTCGGCTGGGTGCTGGCGGAGGTGCCGCGCAGCGTCGTCGGCTGGGAGCGGGTCCGGGGCGTGCTGGACGCGAGCGGGTCGCTGCCGTACGGGGACCAGGCGCCGGGCGGGGCCGGCGCGGCGGCCGCGGCGATGGAGGTCCGGGGCGTCCGGTTCGCGTACGAGACCGACGAGCACGCCGACCTGGGCGAGAACGGGAGCGGCCCCGCCGACGGCGGCGCGAACGGGAACGGAAACGGGAGCGGGAACGGGCCGCGACACGTCCTGCACGACGTGTCGTTCGCGGTCCGGCCGGGCCGCACCGTCGCGGTGGTGGGGCCGACCGGGTCCGGGAAGTCGACGCTGACGTCGCTGCTCGTCCGGCTGGTGGACCCGGCGGACGGCTCGGTCCTGCTGGACGGCGTGGACCTGCGGGACGTGCGGCGCGGCGGCGTCGCCGAGACGGTCGCGCTCGTCCCGCAGCAGACGTTCCTGTTCGACGACACCGTCCGCGGCAACGTGACGCTCGGGCTGGACGCGCCGGACGAGCGGGTCTGGGAGGCGCTGCGGCTCGCGCAGGCCGACGGGTTCGTGGCGGCGCTGCCCGACGGCCTCGACACGCGGGTCGGGGAGCGGGGCGCGACGCTGTCGGGCGGGCAGCGGCAGCGGCTGGTGCTGGCGCGCGCGCTGATCCGGCGGCCCCGGCTGCTAGTGATGGACGACGCGACGTCGGCGGTCGACCCGCAGGTCGAGGCGCGCATCCTGCGGAACCTGCGCGAGCACGGCGCGGACGGCGAGGGCGCCGGGGGCGGCTCGAGCGTGGTCGTCGTCGCGTACCGCAAGGCGACGATCGCGCTGGCCGACGAGGTCGTCTTCCTGGAGCACGGCCGGGTGACGGCCCGCGGCGCGCACGCCGAGCTGCTGGAGACGTCCGAGGGCTACCGCGACCTGGTGAACGCCTACGACGAGACCGAAGGCGAGCGGCCGGGCCTGGACGGCACCGCCGTCGAGGGCGGCGAGGAGGCCCTGGCATGACGGTTCTGAACACCCCCGAGAGGGCGGCCGGGGCCCCGCGGGGCCTCGACGACGCGACCGACGAGGGCGCGCTCAGCACGCTGCGGCGCGGGCTGCGGCTCAGCCCGGAGTTCACGGCTGGCCTGACCGTGACGCTGCTGCTGGCGCTGGTGTCCACGGCGGGGCGCGTGGTGGTGCCGATCGCCGTCCAGCAGACGCTCGACAAGGGCCTCGGCGGCCCGGGCGGCCCGGACATCGGGTTCATCCGCACGGCCGTGCTGGTGTGCGCGGTGGCGGTGCTGGTGACGGCGGTGGCGTCGTACCTGATGAACGTGCGGCTGTACAGGACGTCCGAGGGCGGCCTGGCGACGCTGCGCGTGAAGGCGTTCCGGCACGTGCACGACCTGTCGATGCTCACCCAGAGCGGGGAGCGCCGCGGGTCGCTGGTGTCGCGGGTGACGGGCGACGTCGACCAGATCAGCCAGTTCATGCAGTCGGGCGGGCTGATGTTCATCGTCTCGATCGGGCAGCTGGTCGTGGCGAGCGTCCTGATGCTGGTGTACTCGTGGCAGCTCGCGCTGCTGGTGTGGCTGGCGTTCCTGCCGCTGGCGTTCGCGCTGCGCCGCTTCCAGCGGGTCATCTCCGCGGCGTACATGCGGGTGCGGGAGCGGATGGGCGACCTGCTGGCGGCGGTGAGCGAGTCGGTGGTGGGCGCGCCGGTCATCCGCGCGCACGCGGTGGAGGAGCGCACCGGGCGGCGCGTGGAGGAGACGGTGGACGCGCACCGCGTCGCGCAGACGCGGGCGCAGGCGATGGTGGCGCTGACGTTCCCGGTGAGCGAGCTGGTCGCGGCGGTCGCGACGGCGGCGGTCGTGGTGGCCGGGGTGCTGCTGGGCGTCGCCGGGGACCTGACGGCCGGGGAGCTGGTGGCGTTCCTGTTCCTGGTGACGCTGTTCGTCAGCCCGATGCAGACCGCGACCGAGGTGTTCAACCAGGCGCAGAACGCGATCGCCGGGTGGCGGCGGGTGCTGGGCGTGCTCGACGTCGCCCCGGACGTGGCGGACCCGGGCGAGGACGGCGAGACGCTGCCGCGCGGCCCGATCGAGGTGCGGTTCGAGTCCGTGGGGTTCGCGTACCCCGGCGGGCCGCCCGTCCTGCACGAGGTGGACGCGACGATCGCGCCGCGCAGCCGCGTCGCGGTCGTCGGGCAGACCGGGTCGGGCAAGACGACGTTCGCGAAGCTCCTCACCCGGCTGATGGACCCGGCGTCCGGGCGGGTGCTGGTGGACGGGGTGCCGCTGGACCGGGTGCGGTTCTCGTCGCTGCGGGAGCGGATCGTGATGGTGCCGCAGGACGGCTTCCTGTTCGACGCGTCGCTCGCCGACAACATCCGGTACGGGCGTCCGGACGCGACGGACGACGACCTGGCGCGCGCGGTGGCGGAGCTGGGGCTGGCCGACTGGCTCGACGGGCTCCCGAAGGGCCTGGAGACGCCCGTCGGGCAGCGCGGCGAGTCGCTGTCGGCGGGCGAGCGGCAGCTCGTCGCGCTGGCCCGCGCCTACATCGCCGACCCGGACCTGCTGGTGCTGGACGAGGCGACGTCGGCGGTCGACCCGGCGACGGAGGTGCGGATCCAGCGCGCCCTGGACGGCGTGACGCGCGGCCGCACGGCGATCTCGATCGCGCACCGGCTGTCCACGGCGGAGGCGGCCGACGAGGTCATCGTGTTCGAGGCGGGACGGATCGTGCAGCGCGGGCCGCACGCGGAGCTGGTGGCCCGGCCGGGCGTCTACGCCGACCTGCACGCGTCCTGGGCGGCGCAGCGCGCGCTGTGACGGACATGACTACCTGCGGTAAAGCACTTGCCCGTTATCTGGTCCAGTGCGCATTCTGCTGAGGTGAGCAATGAGGTCGTGATGGAATCGGCGAGGACGCTGCACGGACAGCTGCAGCGAGGACTCGGCAGGGCCGCGCGCCGCGCGGCGGACAGGCCCGGTTCGGGCGAGTACGTCTACGACTGCATCCGCAGGGATCCCCGGTGGGACCCGCAATGCGAGTCGCGGGGCCTGTACTACGCCCGGTTGCTGGTGGATCTGGAGCTTCCGGCGGGGCCGGTGGCCGAGCATCTGTTCCATCCGTCCGACCATGTCGACGAGGACCCGTGGCGGGTCCAGCTCGCGTTGCAGGTGCTGTCGGACCTGGTGCGGTTGAGCCGGCGGGAGGCCGCCGCGCCGCTGCGGCGGTACGCCGAGGAGGGCGCGCACTGGTTCGACGCGCTGGTGGAGCTGATCGAGCTGGGCGACCCCGCGCTGACGCTCGGGCTGGACGAGGTCGTCGCGGCCCGCTGCGACGACGGCGACCTCGAGCAGCTGGTGCCGGCGGAGCAGAACCCGGTGATCGACGCGTGGGCGGCGCGGCAGCCGCGGATCGCCGACGCGCTGGGGCGCAGCCGCGAGCGGGCCCGCAACCGGGCGCTGCTGCGGGCGCGGGCGCGGGCGGCCGGCCCGCCGCTGCGGCCGGCGCCGGCGGGCGGGGCGCGGGGCCCGGCCGACGACGCGCCGGACCCGGCGGCCCGCACCGAGGCCGAGCTGCTCGAGGCGGCCCGGCGGCGCGGGCCCGGCACGATTGCGGCGATCTTCGAGCTGGGGCGGCGGCGGACGCTCGCGCTGCTCGACCTCGCCGAGGAGATGCTGCCGGAGCGTCCGGGCCGGTTCGGCGCCGCGGTGTGCCGGGCGCTGTCGCAGTACGGGCCGGAGACGCTGCCGCGGGCGCGCGCGTGGGCCGCCGCGAAGGGCGGGTGCGAGGACGTGGGGCTGCGGATCCTCGCGCGCCACGGAACCCGGCAGGACATCCCCCTGCTGATGGACGAGCTACGGGAGACGGTCGAGAAACGCGAATGGGGCGGGGCGGCGAGTCCCGTCGAGGGCCTCGGGCGGCTGCGCGCCGGCGAGGCCGTCCCGCTGCTGAAGGACGCCTGGACCGAATCCACCTACGCCTACCTGCGGCCGCGCCTGCTGGCCGCGCTCGCCCGCACCGCGCCGCACACCGCCGAGTCCTACGCCGTCGAGGGGCTGTGGGACTGCGAGTCGGACGTCCGCGAGGAGGCCGCGCGGTCCGCGCCGCTGACCCGGGACACGCGCCTGCGCCTGCAACGCCTGCATCACGACGTGGCAGAGGAACCCGAGGTGCGGGCCGCCGCGGCCGCCCGCGCGGTCGGCTGACCCCCGCGTCCCGCCGGTTCCCGCCTTCCCGGCCCCCCGCCCCGTGCTCGCGCGCCGTGCTCGCGCGCCGTCCGGTGCCCGGCCGACGCGCTACGGGCCGTCCGGTGCCGCCGCCCAGCGCTCCAGGGCCGGGCCGATGCGCGCCAGGGTCCGCCAGGCGGCCGCGCCCCGGACGAGCGTGCCCGGGCTCCACAGCGGCCGGCGCGGCCCGTCCACGATGACCCGGACGGCCGCGATGGGGCGGCCCGGCGCCGCCGCGGCGAGCACCGCCGTCTCCATGTCGACGGCGCGGGCGCCCCGCGCGGCCAGCCGGGCCCGTCCGGCGCCGCCGACGACGTCCGGGGAGGTCAGCAGCGGGCCGACCAGCACCCCGGCCCCCGCCCGGGCCCGCTCCCCCGCCGGGCCGCCGGCCAGGGCGTCCGCCAGTTCCTCCGCCAGGGCGTCCGCGAGGGCCTGCGGCCGCGGGCACGGCACCGGCGGCCCGGCGCCCCGGACCTCGTCCGCGACCAGGACGTCCCCGGGGCGCAGCCGCGCGTCCAGCGCGCCGCCGAACCCCACCACCGCGAGGACCCCGCCGGACGCGGGCGGCCCGCGGCGGGCCCGGTAGCCGACGACCACGACGGGCGCGCGGGCGAGGCCGCGCCGCACCGCGCGGGCCTCCAGGCGCAGCGCGGCGCAGACGACGAGCCCGCCGGGCGCGGCGGCGTCCTCCCGCACACGTTCCAGAAGATCACGGCGGTGCCCGCCGTTCCAGCCGGGGCGCGCCCGGCGAGCGTCACCGTCCGGTACTACTTTCGCATCGCGAAGTTCAGCCTCCCGGAGGGCGACCGGCCGGGGCCCGCCCTCTTAGACTCCCTCCATGACCAACTCGCTTGCCCGGCGGAAGCTGGCCATCCTCCCCGTTCTCCTGCTGCCCTTCGGCGCGGTCGCCGCGTGCAGCGCGACGAACGCCGAGACCGACTGCGGCGTGAACTCCTGCACCGTGACCTTCGACCGGGGCGTCGAGGCGAGCGCGTCGATCCTCGGCGTGGACGCCGAACTCGTCAGCGTCCAGGGCGAGACCGTCACCCTCGCCATCGAGGGCAACAACATCACCCTCCCGGTCGGCGACGGCGAGCAGGGCGAGGAGGCCGAGGGCTTCGACGTCTCGGTGAAGTCGGTGACGCAGGACAAGGTCGTCGTCGAGATCACCGCGAACCCCTGACCGGACTACACTCTCGTACATGCGTTCGATGAGCGTCGCGGAGCGGCGCGCCCGGCTCGGGCGACGGCACAGGCTGGCCGCGATGTCCAGGACCGACGACGTCCCGGACATCGCCCGCTCCCTGGTCGTCCTGCACGCCACCGACCCGGCGACGGTGTTCCTGTCCGTCGCGGCGCGCAGCGTGCGGGCGGACCCGGCGGCGGTCGAGCGCGCCCTCTACGACGACCGGACGCTGCTGCGGATGCTGGCGATGCGGCGGACGATGTTCGTCGCCCCCACCGAGCTGGTGCCCGTCCTGCAGGCGTCCACGGCCGACGCGCTCGCGGTCAAGCAGCGCGCCACCTACGCCCGCATGATCGAGAAGGGCCTCCTCGACCGGGACCCGGGGCTCACCGACGTCCCCGCGTGGTTCGCCGAGGTCGAGGAGGCCGCGCACCGGGCGCTGCTGGCGCGCGGCGAGGCGACCGGCGCGCAGCTCAGCGCGGACGAGCCGCTGCTGCGCACCCGGGTGGACCCGGCGCCCGGCAAGTCCTACTCCAGACCCACCGGCATCACCACGTGGGTGCTGGTCGTCCTCGGCTGCGCGGGCCGCATCGTGCGGGGGCGCCCGAACGGGTCGTGGACCAGCAGCCAGTACCGGTGGGCGCCCGTCGAGGCGTGGCTGCCGGGCGGCATCGCGCCGATGCCCGCCGACGACGCCCGCACCGGACTGGTCGAGCGGTGGCTGCGGGCGTTCGGGCCCGCGCCCGTCTCCGACCTCAAGTGGTGGACCGGCTGGACGGCCGCGCAGGTGAAGAAGGCGCTCGCGCCGCTCGACACCACCGAGGTCGACCTCGGCGGCACCACCGGGATCGTCCTCGCCGACGACCTGGAGCCGGTCGGGGCCCCCGAACCGTGGGCGGCGCTGCTGCCCGCCCTCGACCCCACTCCGATGGGCTGGCAGGACCGCGACTGGTTCCTCGGCGAGCACCGTCCCGCGCTGTTCGACCGCAACGGCAACATCGGCCCGACGGTCTGGTGGGACGGCTGCGTCGTCGGCGGCTGGGCGCAGCGGCCGGACGGCGAGATCGCGCTGCGCTTCCTCGAGGACGCGGGCGCCGAGGCGCGCGCGGCCGCCGAGCGGGAGGCCGAGCGGATCGCCGCCTGGTACGGCGACGTCCGCGCGGTCCCGAGGTTCCGCACGCCCCTCGAACGCGAACTCTGCTCCTGACCCGCCGGCCGCGGCGCGCGCCCTCGCGCGGGCGCCGGTACGCGGGCGTCAGTACGGGTAGGGCGGGCCGGTCACGGCGGCGGCGCGGCGCCGGGCCGCGCTGCGCCGCAGCATGATCACCGGCAGCGACGCGAGGGCGACGACCACGAACCCCAGCGACAGGAAGAACGCCAAACCGAGGTACAGCAGGGACGCGTCGTCCGGCTGCACCCGGATCCAGCCGCCCGTCCCCTGGCACGCCACCTGCGCCTGCCCGGTGACCGGCGAGGTGAACGTCGCCGCGTACGCGTAGTTCTCGACGTCCGACGCCACCCAGGAGTGCTCCGTGGTCAGCCGGACCGGGATCGTCCGCTCCCCCGCCACGACGGCGCAGGACTGCGGCTCCGAAGCGCCGGCCCGCACGTAGACGAAGTAGCCGTACCCCTCTTCCAGGCGGAGCGTCACGCCCGACTCGGGGCCTTCCGACGAGGGCCCGTCGGCGACCTCCGAGTCCGTCCACAGCAGCGCGAACGCGCCGAAGAAGACCAGCACGGCCAGGACGCCGAAGGCGATCGGCAGCGCGTACCAGCCCGCGGCGGGCCGGATGGGCGGCGGCGGCCCGGCCGAGCCGGCCGCCCCCACGGGCGGCGTTCCCATCGGCAGATTCGCCCCTGGCCACATGGCGTCCCCCTGCTGTTCCCCCTGATCAGGATCGGTCCCGTCCACGATCTCATCCGGAGGGCCCGTCCACCAGACGGGGGGCCGCCCCGGCACCCGCCACCTGTCCCGAACGCGGTTCGGAACGGGTTCCGCCGGGGCCCCTGGTGCCCGCCGGACGGCCGTGACCGGTGTGACGGCGGGGATTCGGCGCGGCATGAACGGTTACGTATGGTCGTGAAAGCACATAACGGCCAGGACAGGGGAGGGAACATGGCCCCGTGGGACCGACTGCCCACTCCGCCGATCCGGATCCCCCGCCCGCCCGGGCTCCCGCGCCCGCCCGGGCTGCCCCGGCCGCCCGGACTGCCCCGCTACACCGTCGAGCGCGACATCCCCGTCCCGATGCGGGACGGCGTGACCCTGCTCGCCGACCGGTACATCCCGGCCGCGGCGAAGGAACCGCCGCCCACGATCCTCGTGCGCACCCCGTACGGGCGGCGCGGCCCGGCCGCGCTGGCGAACGGGCTGCTGTTCGTCCCGTTCGGGTTCCAGCTCGTCGCGCAGAGCGCGCGCGGGACGTTCGGTTCGGGCGGTGAGTTCGACCCGCTCGGCAGCGAACGCGACGACGGGCTCGCCACCGTCGAGTGGCTGAAGCGGCAGCCGTGGTTCAACGGGTCGTTCGCGACCTACGGCGCCAGCTACCTCGGGTACACCGCGTGGGCGACCGCGGCCGAGGCCGGACCCGAGCTGAAGGCGATGTCGCTGCAGGTCACGGCGTCCTCGTTCCGGGACGCCGCCTACGTGGGCGGGTCGTTCGCGCTGGAGTCCACGCTGACCTGGACGAACCTGACGCACCAGCAGCAGCAGCCGCTCGGCCTGCTGACCGGCCCGCTGCTCGCGCGCCGCAGGGTGGCGCGGGCCGCCGCGTCGGGCCGTCCGCTGTCGGAGCTGGACGTGCTCACCGGCGGCGAGGTGATGCGCTTCTACCAGGACCTCCTCGCCGCGCAGGGCGCCGACAACGGCTACTGGGACACCCGCGACTTCAGCGGCACCGTCGGCGAGGTGGCGGCGCCGGTGCACCTGCTCGGCGGCTGGTTCGACGTGTTCCTGCCGTGGGAGATCCGCGACTACCTGGCGCTGCGGGCCGCGGGGCACCGGCCCTACCTCACGATCGGCCCCTGGTGGCACACCGACCCCCGGCACGGGATCGTGTCGCTGCGGGAGTCGCTCGCCTGGTTCCGCGCGCACCTGCTCGGCGACCCGTCCGGCCTGCGCCCCGCCCCCGTCCGGGTGTACGTGACGGGCGCCCGCGAGTGGCGCGACTACCGCGACTGGCCGCCGCCCGGGATGCGGCAGGAGCGCTGGCACCTGCACCCCGGCGGCGGGCTCGGCCCCGACGGCCCGCGCCGCTCCCGGCCGAGCGCCTACCGGTTCGACCCCGAGCACCCCACCCCGGCGCTCGGCGGCCCCACGCTGCTCGGCAGCTCCCGGCCCGTCGACAACCGGCCGCTGGAGCGGCGGCACGACGTGCTCGTGTTCACCTCGCCCGTCCTCGACCGGGACCTGGACGTCATCGGGCCGCTCGCCGCCGACCTGTTCGTCCGGTCCGACCGCGCGCACACCGACTTCGTCGTCCGGCTCTGCGACGTGGGACCGGACGGCGCGTCCCGCAACGTGTGCGAGGGCGGCCTGCGGCTCCCGGCCGCCGCCGAGAAGCCCGTCGGCACCCACGGGATCCGCCGCATCGCGGTCGACCTGTGGCCGACCGGCCATCGGTTCCGCCGCGGCCACCGCGTCCGGGTGCACGTGGCGAGCGGCGCCCACCCGAAGGTCGCGGCGAACCCGGGCACCGGCGAGCCGCTCGTCACCGCCCGCGCGATGGTCGCCGCACACCAGGAGGTCTTCCACGACCCCGACCACCCCTCGGCGATCCTGCTGCCGGTCGTCGAGGCGTCCCCGGAGTGCGCCGACCCCGACCCGGAGGCCGAGGAGCGGCTCATCCGCGACGGGACCTGATCAGAGCCGCGCCAGCATCGCCTTCGCCAGGACCCCCACCGCGTCGTCGCCGTGCGCCAGGAACAGGTTGGGCTCGGCCAGCTCCAGTTCGAGGACGACCGGCGCGCCGTCCGGCCCGGGGACGAGGTCCACCCGCGCGTAGAGCAGGTCGGGGGCGCCCGGGACGGCGGCGAGGGCGCGGCGCGCGACGTCCAGCTCGGCCGCGGTCGCGACGGCTCCGGTGACGGCGCCGCGGCCGTCGCCGGGGACGACGAGGCCCTGCACGCCCGCGCCGGGGGCGAGGATCGGGGCCTTGCGGGCGGCGTGGCTGTACTCGCCGTCGAGGAAGACCAGCGCCTTCTCCCCCGCGGTGTCGATGCCGGACAGGTACGGCTGCACCATGACGGTGCGGCCCGCGTCGCGGAGCCCGCGCAGGTGCGCGCGGGCGGCCCCGGCCTCGGCGGTGCTCCACCGGGCCGTGTCGCGGGACCCCGCCGACACCGCGGGCTTGACCACGTACTCGGGCCAGTCGGACGGGACGTCGTCGGGGTCCCAGCGGGTCGGGACGACCGGGACGCCCGCGTCGGCCAGGTCGCGCAGGTACCGCTTGTCGGTGTTCCAGCGCAGCACGGACGCGGGGTTGAGGATACGCGGGAGCCCGTCGGCCCACGCGAGGAACTCGTCCGCGCGGTGCGTGTAGTCCCAGGTGGTGCGGACGACGACGAGGTCGTACCGGGACCAGTCGGTGTCGGCGTCCCAGACGGCGGGCTCGGCGCGCACGCCGAGGCCGTCGAGGGCCGCGGCGAGGGCGCGGACGTCGTCGTTGCCGTCGGGCAGGAAGGAGCAGGTGGCGAGGGCGACGCGCATGGGGGGTTCTCCGGGGTCCTCCGGGTCAGCGGACGGGGTGTCCGGCGGTGCTCAGGGCGTCCTTGACCTCGGAGATCTTCAGATCGCCGAAGTGGAAGACGCTCGCGGCGAGGACGGCGTCGGCGCCGGCCTCGACGGCGGGGGCGAAGTGCCCGACCGCGCCGGCGCCGCCGCTGGCGATCACCGGGATCGCGACGGTCTCCCGGACGCGGGCGAGCATCTCCAGGTCGAAGCCGTTCTTGGTGCCGTCGGCGTCCATCGAGTTCAGCAGGATCTCGCCGACGCCCAGCTCGGCGCCGCGGCGGGCCCACTCGACCGCGTCGATGCCGGTGCCCTTGCGCCCGCCGTGGGTGGTCACCTCGAACCCGGACGGCGTGCCGGGCGCGCGGCGCGCGTCCACCGACAGCACGACGCACTGGGAGCCGAACCGGTGCGCCGCCTCCCGCAGGAACTCGGGGCGGGCGATCGCGGCGGTGTTCACCGACACCTTGTCGGCGCCCGCGCGCAGCAGCCGGTCGACGTCGTCGACGGTGCGGACGCCGCCGCCGACCGTCAGCGGGATGAACACCTGCTCGGCGGTGCGGCGGACGACGTCGTAGGTGGTGGAGCGGTCGGCGCTGGACGCGGTGATGTCGAGGAACGTCAGCTCGTCGGCGCCCTCGGCGTCGTAGCGGTGCGCGAGCTCGACCGGGTCGCCCGCGTCCCGCAGGTTCTGGAAGTTGACGCCCTTGACGACGCGCCCGGCGTCGACGTCCAGGCAGGGGATGACGCGGACGGCGACGGTCACTTGACGGCCTCCAGGGCCTCCTCGAGGGTGAACGCCCCGGCGTACAGCGCCTTGCCGACGATCGCGCCCTCGACGCCGTCCGGGACGAGCGCGGCGATGGCGCGCAGGTCGTCCAGGGAGGAGACGCCGCCGGACGCGACGACGGGCTTGTCGGTGCGGGCGCACACGTCGCGCAGCAGGTCGGTGTTCGGGCCGCGCAGGGTGCCGTCCTTGGTGACGTCGGTGACGACGTAGCGGGGGCAGCCGTCGTCCTCGAGGCGGGCGAGGACCTCCCACAGGTCGCCGCCCTCCCGGGTCCAGCCGCGGGCGGCGAGGGTGGTGCCGCGCACGTCCAGGCCGACGGCGATGCGGTCGCCGTGCGACGCGATGATCTTGCGGCACCAGTCGGGGTTCTCCAGCGCGGCGGTGCCGATGTTGACGCGGGCGCAGCCGGTCGCGAGCGCCGCCTCCAGGGACGCGTCGTCGCGGATGCCGCCGGACAGCTCCACCTTCACGTCGAGCTTGCCGGTGACCTCGGCGAGCAGCTCCCGGTTGGAGCCGCGGCCGAACGCGGCGTCCAGGTCGACCAGATGGATCCACTCCGCTCCCGCCTCCTGCCAGGCCAGGGCGGCCTCCAGCGGGGCGCCGTAGGAGGTCTCGGTGCCGGCCTCGCCCTGGACGAGGCGCACGGCCTGTCCGTCGGCGACGTCGACGGCGGGAAGGAGCGTCAGAGTCATGCGGGAACCCCAGTCATGCGGAAAACCTATCGGCGGACGTGTTCAGGAAAGGGTGGACAGCCAGTTGCGCAGCAGTTCCGCGCCCGCGTCGCCGGACTTCTCCGGGTGGAACTGCGCGGCGCACAGCGGGCCGTTCTCCACGGCGGCGACGAACCGGTCGCCGTGCTCGGCCCACGTGACGAGCGGCGGCGCGATGCGTCCGGTCGGGTCGGGCTCCAGCTCCCAGCGGCGCGCCGCGTAGGAGTGGACGAAGTAGAACCGCGCGTCCTCGATGCCGCGGAACAGGGCGGAGCCCGCGGGGACGTCCACGGTGTTCCAGCCCATGTGCGGGACGACCGGCGCGTCGAGCCGGTCGACGGTGCCGGGCCACTCGTCGCAGCCCTCGGTGGCGACGCCGTGCTCGATGCCCTTGGAGAAAAGGATCTGCATGCCGACGCAGATGCCGAGCACGGGCCGCCCCCCGGCGAGCCGGCGGCCGATGATCTGGTCGCCGTGCACGGACTTCAGCCCGGCCATGCAGGCGGCGAACGCGCCGACGCCCGGCACGACCAAGCCGTCCGCGTCCAGCGCGGCGTCCCGGTCGGCGGTGACGGTGACGGACGCGCCCGCGCGGGCCACGGCCCGTTCGGCGGACCGCAGGTTCCCCGACCCGTAGTCGAGGACGACGATCTCGGGGCGGCTCACAGCCACATCACTCCCCCGGCGAACGCCATCGCGGCCAGCACGAACACGATCACCGCGGCGATCTTGAGGCCCTGCTTGACGAAGCTGTACACCCCGGCCAGCAGGAACACCGCCACCGCGAAGATCGCGACGTTGGCGTAGGTGAACTCCAGGCCGCCGATCTCCACGGTTACAGGGCCCCCTTCGTGGACGGCACGCCGTGCACCTTCGGGTCGAACGCGACCGCGTCGCGCAGCGCCCGGGCGAGGGCCTTGAACTGGGCCTCCACGATGTGGTGGGCGTTGCGCCCGTACGGGACGTGGACGTGCATCGCCACCCGGGCGTTCGACACGAACGACTCGAACACGTGCCGGGTCATCGTGGTGTCGTACTCGGGGCCGATCATCGGGGCCATGCCGTCCGGCTCGACGTGCACGAGGTACGGGCGGCCCGAGACGTCCACGGTGACCTGGGCGAGCGCCTCGTCCAGCGGGATGGACGCGTCGGCGAACCGGCGGATGCCGGCCTTGTCGCCGAGCGCCTCGCGGAACGCCTGGCCGAGCGCGATCGCGGTGTCCTCGATCGTGTGGTGGCTGTCGATGTGCAGGTCGCCGGTCGTCTTGACGGTGAGGTCGAACGACCCGTGCTTGCCGAGCTGCGCCAGCATGTGGTCGAAGAACCCCACGCCGGTGGCCACGTCGACCCGGCCGGTCCCGTCGAGGTCGATCTCGACGAGGACCTGGGTCTCCTTGGTCCCGCGCTCGACTCTGCCCTTGCGCGTCACAGACTCTCCTTCAGTGCGGTGCGGAACGCCGCCATCTCGTCGGGGGTGCCCACGCTGACCCGCAGCCATTCGGGCGGCCCGACCTCGCGGATCAGCACGCCCCGCTCGAGCAGGCCCTCCCAGACCCGGCGCCGGTCCGGGAAGTGGCCGAACAGGACGAAGTTGGCGTCGGAATCGGCGACCGCGAGGCCCTCGCCGCGCAGCCACGCGACGAGGTCGTCGCGCTCGCGGCGCAGCGCGTCGACGGTGCCGAGCAGTTCGCCGCCGTACGCCAGGGCGGTGCGGGCGACGGCCTGCGTGACGGCCGACAGGTGGTACGGGAGCCGCACCAGCAGCAGCGCGTCGATGACGGCCGGGTCGGCGGCGAGGTAGCCGAGGCGGGTGCCCGCCATCGCGAACGCCTTGGACATCGTGCGGGTGACGATCAGGCGGGGCCGTCCGTCCAGCAGCGTCAGCGCGGACGGGGTGCCGGCGCGGCGGAACTCGGCGTACGCCTCGTCGACCACGACCATGCCGGGCGCGGCGTCCAGCACGGCCTCGATCGTCTCCGGCGGCAGCGACGTGCCGGTCGGGTTGTTCGGCGACGTCAGGAACACCACGTCGGGGCGGTGCTCCTCGACGGCGGCGACGGCGCGGGCCGGGTCGAGGCCGAAGTCGGTGTCGCGGGCGGCGTCGACCCACCGGGTGCCGGACACCGCGGTGATGATCGGGTGCATCGAGTAGGACGGCTCGAACCCGAGCGCGGTGCGGCCGGGGCCGCCGAACGCCTGCAGGATCTGCTGGATGATCTCGTTGGAGCCGTTCGCCGCCCACACCCGGCGGCCGGTGATCCCGGCGCCGGGCGTGTCGGCGTCGAGGAACGCCGCGAGGTCGGCGCGGAGCGCGACCGCGTCGCGGTCGGGGTAGCGGTTGAGGGTGCCGGCGACGTCCGCCACGGCCTCGCCGAGCGCCTTCACCAGCGCCTCGGACGGCGGGTACGGGTTCTCGTTGGTGTTCAGCGCGTACGGGACGTCCAGTTGCGGGGCGCCGTAGGGCTTCCGGCCGCGCAGGTCGTCCCGCAGCGGCAGGTCGGACAGGTCGGTCACGACGGGATCTCCCAGTCGAAGCGGGCCTTGAGCGCGGCGCCGTGCGCGGGCAGGTCCTCGGCCTCGGCGAGCGCGACGACCCGGCCGGTGGCGGCGGCGAGCGCGTCGCGGTCGTACTCGACGACGTGGACGCCGCGCAGGAACGCCTGCACGGACAGGCCGGAGGAGTGGCAGGCGCCCCCGCCGGTGGGCAGCACGTGGTTGGACCCGGCGAGGTAGTCGCCGAGCGACACCGGCGCGTGCCGCCCGATGAAGATCGCCCCGGCGTTGCGGACGCGCGCGGCGACGGCGGCCGCGTCGGCGGTGTGGATCTCCAGGTGCTCGGCGGCGTAGGCGTCCACGACCTTCAGCCCGGCCTCGACGTCGTCGACCAGGACGATGCCGGACTGGCGGCCCGCGAGGGCCTCGGTGATCCGCTCGACGTGCTTCGTCCGCGCGACCTGCGCCTTCAGCTCGGTCTCGACCGCGTCCGCCAGTTCGGGCGCGTCGGTGACGAGGACGGCGGCGGCGAGCACGTCGTGCTCGGCCTGGCTGATCAGGTCGGCGGCGACGGCCACCGGGTCGGCGGTGCCGTCGGCGAGGACCGCGATCTCGGTCGGGCCCGCCTCGGCGTCGATGCCGATCACGCCCTTGAGCAGCCGCTTCGCGGCGGCGACGTACACGTTGCCGGGCCCGGTGACGAGGTCGGCGCTCGGGCACTCGTCGGTGCCGTAGGCGAACATCGCGATCGCCTGGGCGCCGCCCGCCGCGTACACCTCCTCGACGCCGAGCAGCGCGCACGCCGCGAGGATCGCCGGGTGGGGCCGCCCGCCGAACTCGGCCTGCGGGGGCGAGGTGACGGCGAGCGACCCGACGCCCGCCTCCTGCGCGGGGACGACGTTCATGACGACGCTCGACGGGTACACGGCGCGGCCGCCCGGGACGTACAGCCCGACGCGGCCGACGGGGATCCACCGCTCGGTGACGGTGCCGCCCGGCACGACCTGCGTGGTGACGTCGGTGCGGCGCTGCGCCCGGTGCACGATGCGGGCGCGGCGGATGCTCTCCTCGAGGGCGTCGCGGACCTTCGGGTCGAGCTCGGCGAGGGCCCGGTGGATCTCGGCGACCGGGACGCGGGTGCTCTCCAGCTCGACCCCGTCGAAGGTCTTCGTGTGCTCCCGGACCGCCGCGGACCCGCGATGGCGGACGTCGTCGCAGATGGGCCGCACCTTGTCCAGGGCGGCCTCGACGTCGAGTTCGGCACGGGGCAGCACGGAGCGCAGCTCGCCGGGCAGCGGGCCGCGCAGGTCGATACGGGAAATCACGCCGCCCAGTCTACGGAGTGCGCCCGCCCCCTCGCGCCCCGTCTCACGTGCCGAGACGCACGAGAGACGCACGCCACGCCGGGGCCGTCCCGCCGCGCCGTCCCGTCGCGCGCCCGCCGGGGTGACTCCCGCTTCACAATCTGAAAAACCGATGCTTACCAAGATCATCGGCGGGGACGTAGGCTGCTGTGGAGTGCGTCCACACCGGCGGGCGCCCCCCGCGAGCACAGGAGACACAGCGTGACGGAGCGGATCGCCCTCTTCCCCCTGGGCACCGTGCTGTTCCCGGGCCTGGTCCTGCCGCTGCACCTCTTCGAGGAACGCTACCGCCGCCTCGTCGCCGACCTCCTGGAGGCGCCCGAACCGCGCGGGTTCGGCGTGGTCAACATCGAGCTGGGGCACGAGGTCGGCAACGACGCGGCGCGCCGGCTGTCCGGGGTGGGGTGCTTCGCCGAGATCCACGACACGACGCGGCACCCGGACGGGCGGTACGACGTCGTGGCCGTCGGCACCCGCCGGTTCCGGCTCAAGGAGCTGGACCGGTCGCGCCCCTACCTGCAGGGCGAGGTCGAGTTCCTCCCCGAGGAGCCCGGGACCGACCCGGCGCCCGCCGCGCGGCACGTCCGCTGGCTGTTCGGCCGGTACCTGGAGCGGCTGCGCACCGCGGGCGCCGGACCCGCCGAGGAGGTCGAGCTGCCCGCCGACCCCGTGCGGCTGTCGTACCTCATCGCGTCCTCGCTGATCCTGGACGGCCACGAGAAGCAGCGCGTCCTGGAGTGCGAGGACGCGGCGCTGCGGCTGCGCGCCGAGCGCGACCTGCTGCTGCGGGAGAACCGCATCCTGGCGTCGCTGCCGACCCTCCCGGCCGGCCAGTTCCTGGACGGCTCGTTCCACCCGAACTGACGCGCCGCCGCGGCCGGCGCCGCCGCGCGGCCCCGCACGCGGAAAACCGGTGGACGGGTGCGAGAGACTCGGCCCATGGGCAAGACGAAGTCCGGCGGGAAGCAGGGAGGCGGCGGGACGCCGGCCACCGTCGCCGCCGCGAAGGCGAAGATCGAGCACACCCTGCACCCCTACGAGCCCGACCCCGACGCCGAGTCCTACGGGGCGGCCGCCGCCGACGCGCTGGGGATCCCGCACGACCGCATCTTCAAGACCCTGCTGGCCGAGGTGGACGGAAACCTCACCGTCGCCGTCGTCCCGGTCTCGGGCAGCCTGGACCTCAAGGCGCTGGCCGCGGCCGCCGGCGGCAAGCGGGCGAAGATGGCCGACCCGCGCGACGCCGAGCGCGCCACCGGGTACGTCGTCGGCGGGATCAGCCCGCTCGGGCAGCGCCGGCGGCTGCCGACGGTGCTGGACGCGTCGGCCTCAGCCCTCCCGACGGTCTACGTCTCCGCCGGTCGGCGCGGACTCCAGATCGAGCTGCGCCCCGCCGACCTCGTCCGCCTCACCGGCGCCCGGGTCGCGGCCGTCGCGCGCGGGTAGCCGCCGCACGGCCAGTTCGAGGACGCCGTAGGCGCCGACCGCGGCGACGGGCCAGCACACCAGCAGTCCCCGGGCGCGCAGCTCGGCGACGCCGGCGACCCGCTCCCGGTCGGCGGCGGCGCGCACCGCGGCGCGGAACTCGTCCAGGCCGATCATGTGGCCGGTCCGCCAGGCGAGCAGCCCGGCGAGGACGCCGCCCGCGGCCAGGCCGAGCAGCAGCGCGATGTCGTTGCCGCGGCCCCCCGCCAGGTAGGCGGCGCCGCCGCAGAGCGCGCCCGCCGCCAGGACGATCAGCGCGAACCGCAGGTCGGTGCCGATCGGCGCCTGGCTCTCGGGGTCGGCGAGGTAGGTGTCGCCGCGGAAGATGACATATGTCACCTCGGGCGCGGTCGCCGCCCACAGCAGCCCCGCGAGGGGCCCGAGCACCGCCATGATCAGGGTCGTGACCAGCCCGGCCGCCACGCGTCTACCGGTCGGTCCGCGCACCTCGCCCGCTCCCATCCGAGACTCCGCTGTCGGCGAAAGACTAGCCTGCCGTGGTCAACCGATCGACAATGCAAGGGCGGTCTCGCGACGCCCGCACCCGCCTCGACCACTGGGATAGTGTGCCCGACATGTCCGGATTCAGTCCCGCGTTCGAACGCCTCGGCGCCGCCCTGGCGGCCGTCGTCCTGCAGCGGCAGGAGGCGCTCGCGGAATTCCTGCCCCGCGAGGACTGGAGCGCCGACCTCACCGCCCGCACCTACACCAGCGGCGGCGTCACGGTCCGGGTCTCGCTGCTCGGCAGCTACGCCGTCCGCGAGCGCACCTGGCTGTGGGGGTGGGCGAACCCGCAGTTCGGCGACGAGCACCCCGCGGTCGCCCCGACGCTGGTCGTCCGGACGGTCGGCGAACGGCTGGGCATCACCGAGTTCACCACCCCCGAGGTGGACCTGTCCTGGTACGAGGGCACGGCCGGGCACGGCGGCGAGCTGATCGCGATGGCCGCGGGCGGCGTGCTGCGCGGCGGCGGCTACATCAACGCGGGCTACGACGGCGGCTCGGCGTACCTGCACGTCGACGACCCCCGGGTGCCCGCCACGTCCTTCGACCCGGTCACCGTGCCGCGGCTGCTCAAGGACGCCACCGGCCTGTTCCCGCACGAGCCGCGGCTCACCCTCGCCGGGTTCCTCGCCGAGCACCGCGTCGGGTACCGGCAGACCGACATGGAGACCGAGGTGCTGGCGCCCGGCGCCCGCGCCCGCGTCCACTTCGACGGCCTCGGCCGGTTCCTCGACTGGCGGTCCGAGCTGAGCCCGGCCGGCCTCGGCGGCTGACCCGGGCCCCGGCCTCCCCGACGCAGCGGGCCCCGCCACCCGGTTCCCGCCGGGCCCGGCGTCCCGCACGCCGGGCCCTGGGCGGTCAGCCGAGGCAGGACGGGCCGAGGAGCTGCTTCAGATCGCCCATCAGCGCGGGGGACGGCGACACGCGGAGCCGGTCGTCGAGCCGGACGACCGTCGTGCGGGGGCCGTTCTGCAGGTGCAGGTGCACCTCGGCGGAACCGGGGTGGGTGGTCAGCACCTCCTTGAGGCGCGACACGGTCGGCGGCGTGCAGCGGTTGAGCGGCAGGCTGACCGACAGCGGCCCGATCGCGTCGGTGACCGTCAGGTCGGGCTGGGTGACCTCCATCGCGATGATCTTCGCGACGTCCTCGCGGCGGTCCAGCTTGCCCTTGACGATCAGGATCGCGTCCTCGGCGAGCAGCGTGGAGCACAGCTGGTACGCCGACGGGAAGCACAGCACCTCGATCGAGCCGGCGAGGTCCTCCAGCTGGAACATCGCCCACGAGTTGCCCTGCTTGGTGACCTTGCGCTGCAGGCCCGACAGCAGCCCCGCCACGACGACGATCTGGCCGTCGGGCCGCTCCCCCTCGTTGAGGGACGCGATGGCGCAGTCGGCCTCGCGCTCCAGGATGTGCTCGACGCCGAGCAGCGGATGGTCGGAGACGTACAGGCCGAGCATCTCCCGCTCGAACGCGAGGAGGGTCGTCTTGTCCCACTCCTCGTCCTCGGGGATCGCGACGGCGAACGCGTCCTCGCCGCTCTCGTCCTCCAGGGCCCCGAACAGGGAGTCCTGCCCGATGGCCTCCTTGCGCTTGATGTCGATGACCGAGTCGATGGCCTGCTCGTGCACCATCAGCAGGGCCTTGCGCTCGTGGCCGAGCTCGTCGAACGCGCCCGCCTTGATCAGCGACTCCACGACCCGCTTGTTGCACACGATCGGCGGGACCTTGTTGAGGAAGTCGTTGAAGTCGGTGTAGGCGCCCTTCTCCCGGCGCGCCGCGACGATGCCCTCGACGACGTTCGTCCCGACGTTGCGGACCGCCGACAGCCCGAACCGGATCTCGGTGTCCCCGAGCGGGGTGAAGTCGGCCTCGGAGGTGTTGACGTCCGGCGGCAGCACCTTCAGCCCCATGCGGCGGCACTCGCTCAGGTACAGGGCGCTCTTGTCCTTGTCGTCGCCGACGGACGTCAGCAGCGCCGCCATGTACTCGGCGGGGTAGTTCGCCTTCAGGTAGGCCGTCCAGTAGGAGACCAGCCCGTACGCGGCGGAGTGCGCCTTGTTGAACGCGTAGTCGGAGAACGGGACGAGGATGTCCCACAGCGTCTTGACGGCCTCCTTGGAGTAGCCGCGCTCGATCATCCCGGCCTCGAAGCCCTCGAACTGCGCGTCCAGCTCGGCCTTCTTCTTCTTGCCCATGACGCGGCGCAGCAGGTCCGCCTTGCCGAGCGAGTACCCCGCCACCTTCTGCGCGATCGCCATGACCTGCTCCTGGTACACGATCAGGCCGTAGGTCGTGCCGAGGATGTCCTTGAGCGGCTCCTCCAGCTCGGGATGGATCGGGGTGATCTCCTGCTGGCCGTTCTTGCGGAGCGCGTAGTTGGTGTGGGAGTTGGCGCCCATCGGGCCGGGCCGGTACAGGGCGCCTACGGCGGAGATGTCCTCGAAGTTGTCGGGCTTCATCAGCCGCAGCAGCGCCCGCATCGGCCCGCCGTCGAACTGGAACACCCCGAGGGTGTCGCCGCGGGCGAGGAGGTCGTAGGTGGGCTGGTCGGTCAGCGGCAGCGCGAGCAGGTCGACCTCGGTGCCCTTGTTCTTCCTGATCCCCTGCAGCGCGTCGTCGATGATCGTCAGGTTCCGCAGGCCCAGGAAGTCCATCTTCAGCAGGCCGAGCGTCTCGCAGGTCGGGTAGTCGAACTGCGTGATGATCGCGCCGTCGGCGTCCCGGCGCATGATCGGGACGTGGTCGGTGATCGTCTCACCGGACATGATGATCCCGGCGGCGTGCACGCCGGTCTGCCGGATCAGTCCCTCCAGGCCCTGCGCCAGGTCCATGATCTGCTTGACGTCGTTCTCCTCCTCGTACAGCTTGCGGAGCTCGCCCGCCTCGCCGTACCGGGGGTGCTTCTCGTCGAAGATGCCCGACAGGGGGATGTCCTTGCCCATGACCGCGGGCGGGAACGCCTTGGAGATGCGGTCGCCGAGGGCGTAGGGGAAGCCGAGGACGCGGCCGGCGTCCTTGATGGCGGCCTTCGCCTTGATGGTGCCGAAGGTGGCGATGAAGGAGACCTTGTCGGCGCCCCACTTCTCCGTCGTGTACTTGATGACCTCGGCCCGCCGGTCTTCAGGGAAGTCGATGTCGATGTCGGGCATGGACGCGCGCTCGGGGTTCAGGAACCGCTCGAAGATCAGGCCGTGCGGGAGCGGGTCGAGGTCGGTGATGCCCATCGCGTACGCGATGAGCGAGCCGGCGGCGCTGCCCCGCCCGGGGCCGACCAGGATGCCGTTCTCCTTGGCCCACATGATGAAGTCGGCGACGACGAGGAAGTAGGACGGGTACCCCTTGCCGAGGATGACGCCCATCTCGTACTCGGCCTGCTTCGTGTACTCCTCGGGGATCCCCTCCGGGAAGCGCCGCTCCAGGCCCTTCCAGACCTCCTTGCGGAACCACGTCTCCTCGGTCTCGCCCTCGGGGACGGGGAACCGCGGCATGAGGTCGTGGTACTCGAACATGCCCTCCGGCTCGACCCGCTCCGCGATCAGCAGGGTGTTGCGGCAGCCCTCCTGCCAGGCGTCCGAGGAGTCGATGCCGCGCATCTCGTCCGCCGTCTTCAGGTAGTAGCCGCTGCCGTTGAACCGGAACCGGTCGGGGTCGGCGAGCTGCTTGCCGACCTGGACGCACAGGAGCGCGTCGTGCGCCGTCGCCTCGGACTCGTGGGTGTAGTGCGAGTCGTTCGTCACGACCGGCGGGATGTTCAGCTTCTTGCCGATGTCGAGCAGGCCCTGCCGGACGTTGCGCTCGATGTCGAGCCCGTGGTCCATCAGCTCCAGGAAGTAGTTCTCCTTGCCGAGGATGTCCTGGAACGTGGCGGCCGCCTTCAGCGCCTCGTCGAACTGCCCGAGCCGCAGCCGCGTCTGGATCTTGCCGGACGGGCAGCCGGTCGTGGCCATCACCCCGTCGGCGTGCTCGGCGAGCAGCTCCTCGTCCATCCGGGCGTACTTGAAGACGAAGCCCTCGGTGTAGGCCCGGCTCGACAGCTTGAACAGGTTGTGCAGGCCCGCCTTGTTGCGCGCCCACAGCGTCATGTGGTTGATCAGGCCGCCGCCGGAGACGTCGTCGCGCTTCTGGCTCGGCTCGCCCCACTGGACCTTCTTCTTGTGGAACCGCGACTCGGGCGCCATGTACGCCTCGATGCCGATGATCGGGGTGACGCCCGCGGCGGTGGCCTGCTTGTGGAAGTCGAAGGCCCCGTGCATGTTGCCGTGGTCGGTCATCGCGATCGCGGGCATCTTCTGCCGCCCGACCTCTTCGAACATCTGCTTCAACCGGGCGGCCCCGTCCAGCATGGAGTACTCGGTGTGAACGTGCAGATGGACGAAAGAGTCGGCCATGCCTGGCGCACCTCCTGCTCGTGGCATGCGACCGCCCGCGTGCGGTCGGCACGCGGTGTCGCCGTCGGTCCCGGGGGAAGATCGCCGGCCCGGACGGGAGCTCCGGGGCGACGCGGTCCTGAAACCTTAACCCTCTTCTCGGGTCTCCCGGGACCCGACACTCCCGAACCCCCGAGCGGCCCGGTAGGCGCCCGGCGGGACGCCCATGGTGCGCTTGAAATGGCGCGTCAGGTGCGCCTGGTCGGCGAACCCGGTGCGGGCGGCGACCTCGCCCGGCCGCAGCCCCTCGTCCAGCAGCGCGGCCGCCGCGCGGACCCGCGCCTGGTTCAGGTACGCGTGCGGCGGCAGGCCCGTGGCCTCCCGGAACGCCCGCAGCAGCGGGAACGGCCGGGCCCCGACCGCCGCGGCCAGCTCCTCCAGCGCCGGCGGGTCGACCAGGCGCGCGTGCAGCAGGTCCCGCGCGTCCCGGACCACCCGCGGCAGGGCGGGCGGCGCGGCCGGCGCCCCGGCCGCCGGGTACCGGGCCGCGTGCCGCCGCAGCAACGCCGCGTAGGCCGTCCGCAGCATCGTGGAGGCGGCGAGCGCGTCGCCCCGCTCCCCCGCCCGGTGGACGGCGCGCAGCCGCCGCGCCGCGTCCGGATCGTCCAGGACCGGGCTCGGGAACGCGGGCGTGCCGCGCGGCAGGCCCAGCTCGGCAGCGATCTCCGCGAGGACCGCGACCGACGGGTAGGTCATGCGGTACGCCCAGCCGTCGGGCTCCCCCGCCTGCCCGGTGTGGACGGTGCCCGGGTTGACGGCGACGACCGCGCCGCGCCCGGCCCGCTCGATGCCCCCCGGATGCTCGAACTCCTCCACCCCGCGGAGGATGACCCCGATCGCGTACCCGTCGTGGACGTGCCGCGAGAACCGGTGCGTCACGTACCGTGCCCGCAGCAGGCCGACGTCGGGCAGCGCGGGATGCCGCCAGTAATGCGCGACCTCTCCCCCCATGCCCGACATGCTAGCCACCGCCTCCTGTCTCACGACACGAGACGAGCCGTCCCGGGATTTGACGCGCCCCCGGCCGTCCCGCCTACCATCGTCGGCATGGACCGTCGCTATACCGCGTTTACCGAGCCGGCTCCGACCGAGCCGGTCGACGCGCGCACCTGAGCGACGACCCCCGGAGCCGGCCGAGGCAGAGCCCCCCCTGGGCTCTGCCTTTTCTCGTGGAACGACACTTCCCCGACCGGGCGGCCCGGACTCCCCCTTCACGGCCCGCCCCGACCGGGGCCCGCCAGAGAGGGAACGCGCACATGAACGACCCGGTCACCGCCCCCGGCACGCCGACCGAACCCCCCGCGACCGAACCCCCCGCGGCCGCACCTTCCGCGGCCGCACCGCCCGGCGTCCCCGCCCCGACCGGCGCGGGCGACGGTGCGGACGTGGTGCGGGTCGTCCTGCCCGACGTGGCGGGACTCACGACCGTCGGGGACGCGCGGGCCGCCATCGACGGGATCGACGCCGCGCTCGCCGCGCTGCTGGAGCGCCGCGTCGCCGTCGCGGGCGTCGTCCAGCGGCTCAAGCCCGTCGGCGGGTTCGCCGGACGGGACCCCGAGCGCGAGCGCGCCATCGCCGCGGCGATGGCCGAGCACGCGCCGTCGCTGGGCGCCGAACGGCTCGCCCGGATCATGACCGCCGTCATCGAGGCCGGACTCGACGCGGTCGAGGCGTCCCGCACATGACCGGACGTGTGACGGGCGCCGCACGGAAGCACCGAGCGGGAAGGCCGCAAGAACGTTCAATACGCCCCGCGCGGCCCCGCCTAACGTCGGAGGCATGACCATGGCGAACACCCGGAGGGACGGCGACGCCGCGGCCCCGTCCGGCGACGCGCGCTCCGCGGCGATCCGGGACGGCCTGGGCGTGGGCGTCGCCGTCGGCGTGTCCGGCCTGGCGTTCGGCGCCGCGGCCGTCACCGCGGGCCTGACCGTCGCGCAGGCGTGCGTGCTGAGCCTGCTGGCGTTCACCGGCGCGTCCCAGTTCGCGCTGATCGGCGTCATCGGCGGGGGCGGCGGCCTCGTCGCCGGATCCCTCGGCGCGGTGCTGCTCGGCGGCCGCAACGCCCTCTACGGGCTGCGGCTCGCGCGGACGCTCGACGTGCGCGGCGCGCGGCTGCCGCTCACCGCGCACGTCGTCATCGACGAGACCACCGCCGTCGCGACCGCCCAGCCGGACAAGGCGTCCGCCCGCGCCGGCTTCTACACGACGGCGATCACCATCTACGTCGCCTGGAACCTCACCACGCTGGCCGGCGCGGTCGGCGCCGGGCGGATCGGCGACCCGGACGCCCTCGGCCTGGACGTGCTCGGACCGGCGGCGTTCCTGGCGCTGCTGTGGCCGCGCCTCACCGCCGGGCGCACCGAGGCCCGGGTGGCGCTCGCGGCCGCCGCCGTCGCGCTCGCGACGACGCCGCTGCTGCCGCCCGGGGTGCCCGTCATGCTCGCCGCCGTGGCGGTCCTGCCCGCCCTGCTCCGCCGGGAGGAGTCCGCATGAGCGTCTGGATCGCGGTCCTCGCCACCGCGCTCGGCTGCTACGCGCTGAAGTTCGCCGGGCTCGTCGCGCCGCAGTCCGTGCTGGACGACCCGCGCGTGCGGCGGTTCACCGAACTCGTCCCGGTCGCGCTGCTGACCGCGCTGATCGCCGTGCAGGCGTTCGCCGACGGGCGGTCCCTGGAGTTCGACCCGGCCCGGATCGCCGGGCTCGGCGCGGCGGTCGCGGCGCTGCTGCTGCGCGCCCCGTTCCTGGTGGTGCTGGGCATCGCGGCCGCGACCACCGCCGGGCTCCGGCTGCTGGGGGCGTGAGCCCGCTCAGGACTCCGACTCGACGATCTCGAGCGCGCGCGCGAGGTCGTCCGGGTAGGGGCTCTCGAACTCGACCCACTGGCCCGTCGCGGGATGCTCGAACCCGAGCCGCGCGGCGTGCAGCCACTGCCGCGTGAGGCCCAGGCGCGCCGCCAGCGTCGGGTCGGCCCCGTAGAGGTGGTCGCCCGCGCACGGGTGCTTGATCGCCGACATGTGCACCCGGATCTGGTGCGTGCGGCCCGTCTCCAGCCCGATGTCGAGCAGCGTCGCCGCCCGGAACGCCTCGACCGTGTCGTAGTGCGTCACCGACGGCTTCCCGCCCGCCACCACCGCGAACCGCCCGTCGCCCGACGGGTGCCGGTCGATCGGCGCGTCGACCGTCCCGCGGAACGGGTCCGGATGGCCTTGGACGAGCGCCCGGTACCGCTTGTCGACGCGGCGGTCGCGGAACGCGCGCTTGAGGTGCGAGTAGGCGCTCTCGCTCTTGGCCACCACCATCGCGCCCGTGGTGTTGGCGTCCAGCCGGTGCACGATGCCCTGCCGCTCGGACGCGCCGCTCGTCGCGATCGTGTGCCCGGCGCCGAGCAGCCCGCCGAGGACGGTCGGGCCCGTCCAGCCGGTCGTGGGGTGCGCCGCGACGCCGATCGGCTTGTCGATCACGACGATGTCGTCGTCCTCGAACAGGATGCCCATCCCCGGGACCGGCTCGGCGACGGGCGCGGGCGGCGCGGGCGGCGGCGGCAGCGTCACCTCCAGCCACGTCCCCGCCTGCAGGCGCTCGGACTTGGTCTCCAGCGCGCGCCCGTCCAGCAGGACATCGCCCGCGGCGATGATGTCGGCGGCCCGGCCCCGGGACAGCCCGAACAGCCGCGACAGCGCCGCGTCGGCCCGCTCCCCCTCCAGCCCGTCCGGGACGTGGAGGCTGCGCGTCTCGCCCATCAGGACTCGTCCCCCGGCGTCCGCGCGTCCCGCTCCTCCGCGGGCTCCGCGTCGGTCGGCTCCGCGTCCGACGGCTTCGCATCGGACGGCTTCGGCTTCGCGGGCTCGGCCGCCGCGGCGGCGCCGCCCTCGCCGTCCTCGCCGTCCTTGTCGCCGGTGATGCGGGTGCCGTCCAGCTGGAGGCCGCGCGCCGCCAGGATCACGGCCAGGACGCCGCCGCAGACCACCGCCGAGTCGGCCAGGTTGAACACCGGCCAGTTCGGCACCTGGATCCAGTCGACGACGTGGCCCTCCAGCGGCGCGGGCGCACGGAACACCCGGTCCACCAGGTTGCCCAGCGCGCCGCCGAGCATCAGGCCGAGGCAGACCGCCCACGGCAGGCTCCGCAGGTTGCGGCCCGTCCAGATGATCGCCACGACCACCCCGGACGCGATCAGGGTGAAGACGATCGTGTAGCCGGTGCCGATCGAGAACGCGGCGCCGCTGTTGCGGGTCTCGCGCAGCGTGAGCAGCCCGCCGAGCAGCCGGATCGGCTCCTCGTTCTGGAGCGTCGCCACCACGACGATCTTGGTCACGATGTCGGCGGCGAGCGCCAGGACGGCCACCACGGCCAGCACGCCGACACGGCGCGGCCGAGGAGATCCCGTGGATTCCCCGGCCTCGCCCTCTGGGTTCGTTGAGTCGCTCAGCGACGTTCCTCGCGTTGTTTGCATGTCACACACAGGGTCGCACGGGGGAACACCTGAAGTCGCGCCTTGCCGATCGGTTCACCGCAGACCTCGCAGATGCCGTACGTGCCGGCGTCCATCCGCTGGACGGCCCGCTCGCTCTGCGCGAGCAGGTCCTGCGAATTGTACGCGAGGGCCAGCTCGTGCTCGCGCGCGTACGTCTTCGCGCCCGCGTCGGCCTGGTCGTCGCCGGCGCCCTCGCTGGGGTCGCCCTCGGCGATCTGGCTCGCCGACGTGGCGATGTCGGCGCGCAACTCCGTGATCTGCTCCTCCAGCCCGGCCCGCACCTCCGCCAGCTCGTCCGGCGTCCAGAGCTCCTCCCCCTTGCGGACCGGCAGGCCCGCGGCGTCCGGCACCGCGCCGCGCGCCCCCGCGCCCCGCCGCGCCTTCCCGACGCCCCGCGGCCGGGCCGCCGGTTTCGCCGCCGGTTTCGTCTTCGTCGCCGCCCCGGCGCGGGTCTCGCCCGTCCCGGCCGCCGCGCCGGCCTCCGTCACGCTGATCGCCTCGGTGGGCAGTCCGGGCATGGTGTCCCCCTTCACGGGCAAGGTCGACGACGACCTCGGATCGTTACCGACCGCTTATGCCCCTCGCCCGAGTTTCCGGAAACCCCAGGGATCACCGAATCCTCGGAAAGGAACCATGGCGGACGAACGGCCGTCCCGCCGATAACCGGAAGAGGACGGCCCCCCGGTGCGTTAAAGTCGGGGACACGCAGCCGCAGCAGGCGATGATGGGGACACCTGCCGCCGCACGCAGCCATGAGCGACCCGGGGACGGTGCGAGCCCGGGGGCCGGCACGGCGGTCTGATCACCCCGGAGCCCTCCGGAAGAACCGCCCCGACCGCACGGGGCCCAGTAGACCCGGTCGCCGCGGCTCGAACGAAGCGGTCCGCGCCGTCCCGGCGCGGTCAAGGAGGGTGGTACCGCGGGGCCCGTCCGGACGATCCGGGCGCGCGTCTCGTCCCTCCGGACACGTGCAGGCTCGTTTTCACGTCGATCCGGAGGTCCGCCACCGTGAGCCGAGGTTTCCGGCCACTGCCCGCGCAGGTCGATCTGCCCGCCCTCGAGCGGGACATGCTGCGCCGCTGGCAGGAGAACAAGGTCTTCGAGCGGTCGCTGGAGCGCACCGCGTCCGGCCCCCGCTGGCTGTTCTACGAGGGGCCGCCCACCGCCAACGGCATGCCCGGCGTGCACCACGTCGAAGCCCGGGTCTTCAAGGACGTCTTCCCGCGCTACCGCACCATGAAGGGCTACCACGTCCCCCGCAAGGCCGGCTGGGACTGCCACGGCCTGCCCGTCGAGGTCGCCGTGGAGAAGGAACTCGGCCTCACCGGCAAGAAGGACATCGAGGAGTACGGGGTCGCGGAGTTCAACGCCCGCTGCCGCGAGTCCGTCCTGCGGCACGTCGACGCCTTCGAGGAGATGTCCGAGCGGATGGGCTTCTGGGTCGACACGGCCCAGGCGTACCGCACGATGGACCCCCAGTACGTCGAGGCCGTCTGGTGGTCCCTCAAGCAGATCTTCGACAAGGGGCTGCTGTTCCGCGACTTCCGCATCACCCCGTACTGCCCGCGCTGCGGCACCGGCCTGTCCGACCACGAACTCGGCCAGCCCGGCGGGTACGAGGAGGTCACCAGCCCGTCGGTGTACGTGCGGATGCCGGTGACGTCCGGCCCGCTCGCCGACCTCGGCGCCGCCCTGCTCATCTGGACGACGACGCCGTGGACGCTCGTGTCGAACACCGCCGTCGCCGTCCACCCCGACGTCACCTACGTCGCCGCACGGCCCGCCGGGTCCGACGAGGTCCTCGTCGTCGCCGAACCCCTGGTCGAGCAGGTCCTCGGCGAGGGCGCCGAACGGCTCGCCGCCTACCGGGGCACCGAACTCGAACGGACCCCGTACCGGCGCCCGTTCGACCTCGTCGACATCCCGGACGCCCACTACGTCGTCCTCGGCGACTACGTCACCGTCGAGGACGGCACGGGGCTCGTCCACCAGGCGCCCGCGTTCGGCGCGGACGACATGACCGTCTGCAAGAACTACGGCATGCCCATCGTCAACCCCATCGGGCCGGACGGCCGGTTCCTGCGCGAGGTGCCCCTGGTCGGCGGGAAGTTCTTCAAGGACGCCGACGAGGCCCTCACCGACGATCTGCGCGCCCGCGAACTCCTCTACCGGGGCGGCCACTTCGAGCACAGCTACCCGCACTGCTGGCGCTGCCACACGCCGCTCCTCTACTACGCGCTCCCCGCCTGGTACATCCGCACCACGCAGATCAAGGACCGGCTGCTCGAGGAGAACGAGAAGACGAACTGGTTCCCCGAGACCGTCAAGCACGGCCGCTACGGCGAATGGCTGCGCAACAACGTCGACTGGTCGCTGTCCCGCAGCCGCTACTGGGGCACCCCCCTGCCGCTGTGGGTCTGCGGTGCGAACGAGGAGCACGTCACCTGCGTCGAGTCCCTCGCCGAACTCGGCGAGCTCGCCGGCTCCGACATGTCCGCGCTCGACCCGCACCGCCCGTACGTCGACGACGTCGTGTTCCCCTGCCCGTCCTGCGGCGCCGAGGCCCGCCGCGTCCCCGACGTGATCGACGCCTGGTACGACTCCGGCTCGATGCCGTTCGCCCAGTGGGGCGCCCCCCACCGCAACAAGGACGTCTTCGAGGCGTCCTACCCCGCGCAGTACATCTGCGAGGCCCAGGACCAGACGCGCGGCTGGTTCTACTCCCTGATGGCCGTCGGCACGCTCGTGTTCGACCGGTCGTCCTACGAGAACGTCCTGTGCCTCGGGCTGATCCTCGCCGAGGACGGCCGCAAGATGAGCAAGCACCTCGGCAACGTGCTCCGCCCGATCCCGCTCATGGACGAGCACGGCGCCGACGCGCTCCGCTGGTTCATGCTCGCCAACGGTCTGCCCTGGGCGTCCCGCCGGGTCGGCCACGGCGCGCTCGAGGAGATCGTCCGCAAGGTGCTCCTCACCTACTGGAACACCGCGTCGTTCTTCGTCCTGTACGCGAACGCCGCGGCGGCGCAGGGCCGGGCCTGGACGCCCGACCGGATGGGCGAGGCGCCCGACCCGGCCGACCGCCCGCTCCTCGACCGGTGGGCGCTCGCCGAACTGCACCGCACCGTCGGCGAGGTCGACGCCGCCCTCGACCGGTTCGACACCGCCCGCGCCGGGCGCCGCCTCGCCGAGTTCGTCGACGACCTGTCCAACTGGTACGTGCGGCGCTCCCGCAAGCGGTTCTGGGAGGGCCCCGAGACGCCCGACGGCGCCGCCGCCTTCGCGACCCTGTACGAGTGCCTGGAGACCCTCACCCGCCTCATGGCGCCGATGGTCCCGTTCGTCACCGACCACGTGTGGGACGTCGTCCGGCCCGCCGACGCGCCCGAGTCGGTGCACCTCACCGAGTTCCCGGCCGTCCGCGAGGACCTCCTGGACCCCGTGCTCACCGAGCAGATGGCGCTCGTCCGGCGGCTCGTCGAGCTCGGCCGGTCCGCCCGCGCCGCGAGCGGCGTCCGGACCCGCCAGCCGCTCGGCCGCGCCCTCGTCGGCGCGGCCGGCTGGGCCGCCCTGCCCGAGCAGCTGCGCGCCCAGATCGCCGAGGAGCTGAACGTCCAGGCGTTCGAGGAGCTCTCCTCCATCGGCGGCGACCTCGTCGAGTACGAGGTCAAGCCGAACTTCCGCGAGCTCGGCAAGCGGTACGCCAAGGACACCCCGAAGGTCGCCAAGGCCGTCACGTCCGCCGAGGCCGCCGCGCTCGTCCGGTCCCTGCGCGAGGACGGCGCCGCCGAGGTGGACGCCGCCGACCTCGGCACCGTGCGCCTCACGGCCGACGACGTGATCGTCACCGAGCGGCCGCGCAGCGGCTGGGCGGTGGAGAGCGCCGCGGGCGAGACCATCGCCTTCGACCTCACGATCACGCCCGAGCTGCGCCGCGCCGGTCTCGTGCGCGAGGCCGTCCGGCTCGTCCAGGAGGCCCGCAAGGCCGCCGGGCTCGAGGTGACCGACCGGATCGAGCTGTGGTGGGAGGCCGCCGGCACCGACCTCGCCGAGGCGCTGCGCGCCCACGGCGCCGAGCTGGCCGCGGAGGTCCTCGCCACGTCCGTCGCCGAGGGCCGCCCCGACGGCGTCGAGGGCGGGCGCGACGACGAGCTGGGCCTCGGCTACTGGCTCCGTAAAGCGGTGTGATCCGCGGGGGTTCCGGGCCGGGACGACCCCTCCCGGAACCCCCGCGTTCCTCGTCCCTCCCCCCCCGCGGTGCCCCACCGGCCACCGCCTTGACAAAGTAAGTTTCGGCCGGAACGGGACGGCGCCGCATCACGGGTTTTCGAGATGCATCGCGTTTTGCCATGATGGACGGGTGAACCTTCCCGAGCACCCATCCGGACAGGACCCCGCACGGCTGCGGGCGTCCGACGCCGACCGCGACGAGGTCGCCGACCGCCTCCGCGAGGCCCTGGCCGAGGGGCGGATCACGGCCGAGGAGCACGCCGAGCGCATCGACGCCGCGTACCGCGCCAAGACCTACGCGGACCTGGAGCCCCTCCTCAGCGACCTGCCCTCGGGTGCGGCGCCCGGCCCGCGCGTCAACCTCCGCAAGGAGGGCGCGCCGGCCGCGCCGCCCACCGAGCACCCGGGGAGCGTCGTGGCCGTCCTATCGGGCGCGACCCGCTCCGGGCGCTGGCTCGTGAAGGAGCACACCACGGTCGTCGCCCTGCTCGGCGGCATCGAACTGGACTTCCGCCGCGCCGTCCTCAGCTCCTCCGAGGTCACGCTGAACATCACGGCGGTCATGGGCGGCGTGGCCCTCACCGTGCCGCCGGGGGTGCGGGTCGTCGACTCCACCACGGCCGTCCTCGGCGGGAACTCCCTGCCCGAGGACGACGTCGTCGACGCGGACGCCCCCGTGGTCCGGCTGACCGGGCTGGTCCTGCTCTCCGGCGTCACCGTCGAGCGCAAGGAGGCCGACGAGCCCGGCTCGCGGCGCGACCGGCTGGAGGAGCGGCACCGCCGGGCGATGGACCGCCACACCGAGCGGCACCACCGGCTGACCGAGCACCACCGCCGCCGCCACCACTGACGGGGACGGCCGGCGGCGGGACGGACACCGGCGGGACGGACGTCAGTCGCGGGCGCGCTCGCGGTCCGGCTGGCAGACGAGGCAGGGCGTGCAGCCGCGGGCCTTCGCCTCGGTGCGGGACAGCGCCTCCAGGTCGTCCGCCTCGTCACCGATGTCCTCAATGAGGGCGCAGTCGGTGCGGTGGTAGCGCTTGGTGCCGCTCAGGATGCGGACCTGCGGGTCGTCGCCGTCCGGTTCCGCCGCGGCGGACTCCTCGGCGGCGGGCTCGGACGCCTGCCGCGGCACCTCGGCGGTCTCGTCCGGCTCCCCGGCGCCACGGGGACGCGGAGCGGCCGTGTCGAGTTCGGCGGTGGCGTCCGCCGGGGACGCCTCACCCGCCGCCTTCTCCGCCTTCTCCGCCTTCGCCCGCGATTCCGTCTTCTCCGGCGTCTCCGCCTTCTCCGGCTTCGCGTCGTCCTTCGCCGGCTCCGGCGCCGCGCTCTCCGCCGTCTCGGCCTTACCGGTCTTCTCGCGGCCGGTCTTCTCGAGGCCGGTCTTCTTACGCCCGTCCTGCTCGCCCTCGGCGGCCCGGTCCCGCGCGGCGGGCTTCTCGGACTCGCGGGGCTTCTCCTGGACGAGGTCGGCGACGGGCAGGTCCATCAGCGTCGGGCCCGCGGGGGTGCGCTTCGGCTTCTCCCCCGCGTCGTCGCGCGGCAGTTCCGCGGTCACGTCCAGCGACGTCGGGGCGGGGCGGGCGAGGCCCGCGAGGCCGTTCTCCTCCGCGCCGGACCGCTCCGCGGCCTTCACCGGCTCCTTGCCCTGGCCGGGCTTCGGCTCCTTGTCCCCGCCGGCCTTCGGCTCCGTCTTGGCGCGCGCCGCCAGTGCGGTGTCCGGCATGCAGGCGGTGCAGGAGCTGAAGCCCTCCTCGCGGGCCTCCGCGTAGGTCAGCTCCTCGGTCTCGCGGCCGGCGAGCTGGCGGCAGGTGTCCAGGTGGTAGCGCTTGCGGCCGCGGACGACGAACACCAGCGCGTCGTCGGGCACGTCGACCGGCTGGGCCGGGATCTCGACGGCGTCGTCGTGCGGTTCCGGCGCCCCGGCGGGCTTGGCGGCCCCGGGGGCGGCGGCGGTCGCGGCCGGAACCGGCTTGGCGCGCTTCTCGCGGCGCGGCTTGCGCTTCTTCGCGGGCGCCGTGGAGACGCCCGGGCCGAACAGCTCCTTGCGCCGCAGGAACACCCCGATGGCCAGGCACAGTGCGGAGACGATGCTGACGCCGATGGAGATGTAGATCACCACCAGCGCGTCCAGGCCGAAGACCTGGGCGCTGTCGCCGTTGCCCGCGACGATTCCCGCGACGAGCAGGGCGATGGCCGCCACCACGAGCACGCCACTCAGGATGATCACAGGGTCTCTCCCCCTCGTTCAGACCGCTCGGCTCCGGGCCGCCCGAGGGCCCGGTGATCGACCCGCCGCGGCGCCGCCGGGATGGCGGCGGTGCCATCCTCGGCGCGGCGGACGGAAAGACCCTATCGCCTGCGGTGCCCGCGTCAGCGCCTCTCGTGCGGCGGGTTGTCCCCACCGGAGTGGAACGCGCCGGTCGCCGAGTGCTGCACCTGCTGCGGGCCGTGCTCGGCCGGCGGCGGGAAGCCGCCGGGGGCCGCGCCGTTGCGGTTCTCGCCCTGCGGGACGGCGTTCTGCGGGCCGGTCTGCGGACCGGAGTTCTGCGGCTGCCCGGGGGCGCCGGGGACGGCCGCGAACGCGCCGGTCTCGGTGCTGCCGGCCTCGAGGTCGCGGAGCTGGCCCTCCAGGTACACCTTCAAACGGCTGCGGTACTCGCGCTCGAACGCGCGGAGGTTGTCGACCTCGCGCTCGAGTTCCTCGCGCTGCTGCACGAGCGAGCCCATGACCTGGCGGTGGCGCTCCTGGGCGTCCCGGTCGAGGGCCTCGGCGCGGGAGCGGGCCTCGCTGACGATCTGGTCGGCCTGCCGGCGGGCCTTGCCGAGGATCTCCTCCGCCTCGCGGCGGGCGCGGCCGAGCGTCTCGTCGGCCTCGCGGCGGGCGTCCGCGATCGCCTGGTCGGCGGTCTGCTGCGCCAGCGCGAGCACGCGGGCGGCGGTGTCCATGTTGTCCTCGCCGCCGGACGGCGCGGCGGCCATGCCGAGGCCGCCGAGGGCGGGCTCGGGCTCGGGCTGCTGCTGCATCGGCTGGGGCGGCGCCGGCGGCTGCGGCTCGGGCCGGGGGGGCTCGGGGATCTTCTGGACGTCCGGCTTCGGCTCCACGATGGGAGCGGCCATGGCGGGAACCTTGCCGCGAAGGCACTCGGCCAGCTTGGCCCGCAGTTCCTCGTTCTCCTGGATGAGGCGGTCGAGCTCGGCCTCGACCTCGTCGAGGAAGGCGTCCACCTCCTCCTCGTCGTACCCCGGCCTCAGCCTGGTGGTACTGAACTGCTTGTTCCGCACATCGGCGGGTGTCAGCGGCATGTTCGTCTCCTTGGCGCGCTTGGAGTCTGTCCCAAAGGACGGTATCCGATCAGAGCCCCGGTACGAAGATGATCAAGATCCAGACCACAAAGAAGAGGACGGTGAAGCTGAGGTCCAGCGACACGTTACCCAGCCGTACCGGCGGAATGTAACGCCTCAGGAACTTCAGCGGCGGGTCGGTGACGGTGTAGACCGTCTCGGCGATCACCAGCACCACCCCCGTCGGCCGCCACTGCCGGGCGAACTGCTGCAGGAGCTCCAGGATCAACCTCCCGATCAGCAGCAGGAGGAAGAGGATCAGTACGGCCTCGATCGCGGCCCAAACGATGTTCACGGATACTCTCGCATCTGGATCTCAGCTCTGGTTGAAGAACCCTCGTTCTGCCATACGGGCCTTGTCCTCCGCCGTCACCTCCACGTTGGCGGGCGACAGGAGGAACACCTTGTTCGTAACACGCTCGATGCTCCCGTGCAGGCCGAACACGAGACCCGCCGCGAAATCGACGAGACGCTTGGCGTCGCTGTCGACCATCTCGGTCAGGTTCATGATCACCGGTGTTCCCTCACGGAAGTGCTCCCCGATGGTCCTCGCCTCGTTGTAGGTCCTCGGGTGCAGCGTAGTGATGCGCGCAAGGTCGGTGGTACCGCTCTCGTAGAGCGCCACGGAGCGTCGCTCGACGGTGGACGGGGCGTGATGCTCCCGATCACGGTCCGGTTCGTCCTCGGCTCGGGTAAGCTGACCGCCGGATTCGTCCTCGCGGCGGCGCCCCTCCCCGGGGTCGGTCTCATCGTCGTAGACGTCGTACTCGTCGTACCTGTCGTCGTAACGGTCGTCCTCCACCAGGCCGAGGTAGACCGCCATCTTGCGCATCGCGCTGGCCATACGCCCCTCCGTGTCCTGTGGCCGCGGCTCCGGCGCGTCCGTCGCCGCGGGTGACCGTCCGTCTGCGTGGCCCGCGTTCCGGCAGGTCCCACTGGGGGGACATTACCTGACGATTGCCCGTCGGCCGCCGAGCAACGCCGTACCGATCCTGAGGTGTGTCGCGCCGCACGCGATCGCCTGTTCCAGATCACCGCTCATACCCGCGGAAACGATCGAAGCACCCGGATGGTTTCGGCGGACCCCCGCCGCGACCTCCGCGAGCCGGTCGAACGCGGGCGCCGGGTCGGCGCCGAGCGGCGCGACCGCCATCACCCCGCCGAGGTCCAGCCCGGGGGCCTCCGCGATCGCGTCGGCGAGGCCCGGGACGTCCCCGGGTGCGGCGCCGCCGCGCCCCTCCCGCCGTTCGGCCTCGTCCAGGGAGACCTGCACCAGACAGCGCAGCGTCCGGCCGGCGCGGTCGGCGGCGTCCGACAGCGCGCGGACGAGGCGGGCCCGGTCCACCGAGTGGACGACGTCGGCGTAGCCCGCGACGGCGCGGGCCTTGTTCGTCTGCAGGCGGCCGACGAAGTGCCAGGTGAGGGGCAGGTCGGCGCAGTCGGCGGCCTTCGGGCGGGCCTCCTGGTCGCGGTTCTCGCCGACTTCGGTGAGGCCGAGTCCGGCCAGCAGCCGCACGTCGGACGCGGGGAAGGTCTTCGTCACCGCGATCAGCGTGATCTCGTCCTCGGCGCGGCCCGCGGCGGCGCAGGCGGCGGCGACCCGCGCGCGGACGGCGGCGAGGGCGTCGGCCAGTTCGGCGCGGCGCTCGTCGGGGGTCACTGGGGGCGTTCCTCGCGTTCGGTCAGCCAGACGTAGCCGGCGAACCGGCCGGTGCGGCCGTCGCGGCGGTAGGAGAAGAGGTCCGGGTCCTCGATGGTGCAGCGGGGGTCGGTCCGGACGTCGGTGACGCCCGCCGCGGCGAGCTGCGCGGCGATGCCCGCGCGGATGTCGAGCCCGGGGGTGCCGCGGGACGTGGTGGCGCGCGCGGCGGGCACGGCGGCGGCGACCTCGTCGCGCATCGCGGCCGGGACCTCGTAGCACCCGCCGCACGCGGCGGGGCCGATGGCGGCGGCCGTCCGGGACGGGTCGGCGCCGTGCTCGCGCATCCGGTCCAGCAGCGCGGGGACGACCCCCGCGGCGGTGCCGGGGCGGCCGGAGTGCGCGGCGCCGACGACGCCGGCGGCGGGGTCGGCCAGCAGGACGGGGGCGCAGTCGGCGACCAGGACCGCGAGGGCGAGGCCGGGGACGGTCGTGACGATCGCGTCGACGGGGGTGTCGGCGAGGTCTTCGGGGGCGGTGACGTACGCGACGTCGGCGCCGTGCACCTGCCGCATCCAGACGGTGCGCGCGGGATCGACGCCGAGGCGGGCGGCGGCCCGCTTCCGGTTGCCGCGGACGGCGGCGGGGTCGTCGCCGACCGCGCCGCCGAGGTTGAGGGAGTCGAAGGGGGCTTCGCTCACGCCTCCGGCGCGGCCGGTGAACGCCGCGCGGACGCCGTCGCCGAGGGCGAAGGCGAAGGCGGCGGAGCCGGAGCCGTCGGGGGCGGTGTCGCCGTGGATGGGGGTCACGGTCCCTTCAGGAAGTCGGGGACGTCGAGGTCGTCCTCCTCGTCGAACACGACGCGGCGCGGCGGGCGCTTGCCGGAGGCGGCGGGGCCGCCGTCGTTCTCGCCGGCGTGCACGCGCGAGGGCTGGTCGGCGGCGGGGCGCGGGGCGGGCGGACGCTGCGGCTGCTCGCCGGCGCGCTGGTCGGCGGGCTGCGCCGGGGGCTCGGCCGGCGGGGGGCTGTGCGCGGCCTCGTCGCGGGGCGCGGGCCGGCCGGCGACCGGACGGTCGTCGGCGGCGGGCGGCGCGGGCGGCTGGGGCCGCTCGGGCTCGGTCCGCGGCGCCGGGGCCGGCGGCTGGGCGGGCGGCTGCGGAGCGGCGGCGGCCTGCGCGACCGTCTGCTGCGCGTGCTGCTGCCCGTGCTGCGGGGCCTGCTGCGGGCCGGTCGCGTCCGAGCGCCCGACCCGGCTCGGGATCGGGTTCTGCGGCGCCGCGGGGGCGGGCGCGGCGGGCGCCGGCGCGGAGCTCGGGGGCGGCGGCGGTGCCGGGCGCGGCGGCGGGGGCGTCTTACGGTGGTCCGGCTCCGGGGCCGGCTTCGTGGGGCGGCCCTCGTCGAACCCCGCGGCGATCACCGTGACGCGGACCTCGTCGCCGAGCGCGTCGTCGATGACCGCGCCGAAGATGATGTTGGCGTCGGTCGCCGCGGCGTTCGACACGAGCTGGGCGGCCTCGTTGATCTCGAACAGGCCCAGGTCGGAACCGCCGGAGATCGACAGCAGCACGCCGTGGGCGCCGTCGATGCTGGCCTCCAGCAGCGGGCTGGAGATCGCCATCTCGGCCGCCGCGACGCTGCGGTCGTCGCCGCGCGCGGAGCCGATGCCCATGAGCGCCGAGCCGGCCCCGGACATGACGGACTTGACGTCCGCGAAGTCCAGGTTGATCAGGCCCGGGGTGGTGATCAGGTCGGTGATGCCCTGGACACCGGACAGGAGCACCTGGTCGGCGGCCTTGAAGGCGTCGAGGACGCTGACCTGCCGGTCGGAGATCGACAGCAGCCGGTCGTTGGGGATGACGATGAGGGTGTCGACCTCGTCGCGCAGCGTCTCGATGCCGGCCTCGGCCTGCATCGCGCGGCGCTTGCCCTCGAAGCTGAACGGGCGGGTGACCACGCCGATCGTCAGGGCGCCCAGCGAGCGCGCGATGTTGGCGACGACGGGCGCGCCGCCGGTGCCGGTGCCGCCGCCCTCACCGGCGGTGACGAACACCATGTCGGCGCCCTTGAGGACCTCCTCGATCTCCTCCCGGTGGTCCTCGGCCGCCTTGCGGCCCACGTCCGGGTTCGCGCCGGCGCCGAGGCCCCGGGTGAGCTCCCGGCCCACGTCCAGTTTCACGTCGGCGTCACTCATCAGCAGCGCCTGGGCGTCCGTGTTGATAGCGATGAACTCGACGCCCTTGAGTCCCTCCTCGATCATCCGGTTGACGGCGTTGACGCCGCCGCCGCCGATGCCGACGACCTTGATGACCGCGAGGTAGTTCTGCGGTGCTGCCACGACGAGGGGCCTTTCCGCTCGCTCTATCCGACCGCCTGACCGGTCTGCCGACCGTGCCGCCGCGGTGTTTCCTGACCTGTGTGCAATTGGCGCGAGCCGGAGCGTCCGGTCCGCCGGACCGGGCCGCCTCAACCCTCACCCTCAACTTGAGGCTTACAGTTATGTCAACCTGAGGACTGATACGGACAGTAGGGCGGCCTTACCGCCAGGGTCAACTAACCTCCCCCGAACTCCACCGGCGTGTCGCACTCAGCGCCGGTTTGCCCAGGTTGGCGACGCCCTCGGTGCGGGAGACATCCTCCCACGGGGGCCGTTCCCCGCACCGTCCCGCCGTACAACGTCCGAATCATCGGTCTCTGCCGTCCCAATCCACCGGCCCCGTGCGCGGCCGGCCCGTCCAGCGTGCCCCATCGGACGGCGCCGCGCGCTCCGACACACGCACCGGAGCCGAACCGTCTCCCGAACCGGCCGCGAGGTCAGCTCGTCATGAGGACGTCCGGCGAGCTGACGTCCACCTTCTGGACGGCGCGTCCCGCCGCGGTCCGCTGCAGGGCCTCCAGCAGCCTGACCTTCTCCTCGGCCCGTTCGGCCGCGCCCCACACGACCGTCCGCCCGTCGTTCAGGTACAGGGTGACGGTCTCGGGCGCGGTCGCCTCGACCTCGGCGACCAGCCCGCGCAGCGCGTCCGGCAGGACGGTGAGGACGCGCAGGGCCGCGAGGGTCGACGCGTCGGACGGCCCGGGCGCGCCGACGCTCAGCGTGGGCAGCCCCGACGGGCGGGCCGTGCCGTCGGCGACGACCACGCCGTGCCCGTCGATCCGGTGGTACCGCCCGCCGTGCTCGAACACCGCGACGGGGACGCGCTCGTCCACGACGATCCGGACCGTGCCCGGCCAGCGCCGTTCGACCTCGGCCGACTCGACCTCGCGCAGCCGCTCCACGCGGGCGCGGATCTCGCCGGTGTCGAGCCGCGCCATCGGCACGCCCAGGGCGACGCCGGCGGCGGCCGTGATCCGGTCGCGCGGCGCCAGGTCGGTGCCGCTCACCTCCACGTGCCGCACCACCAGCAGGCGCGAGCCGAGCAGCACCCACGTCACCGCGCCGAGCATCCCGACGACCAGCAGCGCGACGAACACCGCCTTCCAGCGGCTCCCCGCCCGCGCTTCCGCCTCGGGTTCCGCCCCCGGCTCGATGTCGGCGTCGATGTCGGCGTCGATGTCGGCCTCCCTGTCGGGCTCGCGCCGACCCGTGCGCGACTCGCTCATGACCCAAGCTTGGCAGTGATGCCGCGGCCGGCCGCCGACCGCGCCGCCCCCGGCGTGTCACCCCCGCGCCCCGACACCGTCGACTGCTCCCATGACGCGGGCCCGAACAGCCGCCCGCCGTCCTCCGCTCCGCTCCGGACGTCGGTCGCCACACCAGTGGGGGGACAACCCCCCACACCCCCCGACAAAAACAGCTGACCGCCGTCCTCCGCTTCGCTCCGGACGTCGGTCAGCGGGACGCGAGGCGCTCCAGGATGAGCGGGCCGAGGGCGGTGACGTCCCCCGCGCCCAGCGTGATGGCGAGGTCGCCGGGCCGGGCCAGCGACGCCACGATCCCGGGCACGTCGTCCCGGACGGGCGCGTACACGGTCTCGGTGCCCGGCGGGACGGCGTCGGCGACGAGCTTGCCGGTGACGCCCGGTTCCGGGTCCTCGCGGGCGCCGTACACGTCGAGGACGACCGCGACGTCGGCGAGGCCGAGCGCGGCGCCGAACTCGTCGGCGAAGAAGCGGGTGCGGCTGTACAGGTGCGGCTGGAACACCGCGATGATGCGGGGCCCATCGTCCCCCGGGCCGCCCTTCTCGCGCGTGTAGTCGCGGGTGGCGTCCAGGTCGGCGGTCACTTCGGTCGGGTGGTGGGCGTAGCTGTCGAACACCTCCACGCCGCCCGCCTCGCCCTTGGGCTCCAGCCGCCGCATCGCGCCGCCGAACGCGGCGAGGCCGTCCCGCACCGCGGCGTCGTCCAGCCCGAGGGCCTGCGCGACCGCGACGACGGCGGTGGCGTTGAGCGCGTTGTGCCGGCCCGGCACGCCGAGCGCGACCTCGCCGACCCCGTCGATCCGGAACCGGGAGCCGAGGCCGCGGGGGGTGAATCCGGTCACGCGCAGGTCGGCGCCCTCCGCCTCCCCGTACGTCCGGACGGTCAGGCCCCGTTCGCGCGCGCGCTCGGCCAGGTCCATCGCGACCGGGTCGTCGGCGCCGGCGACGAGCGTCCCGCCCGGTTCGACGCGGTCGACGAAGCGGGCGAAGTTCTCCTTGACCTTCTCGAAGCCGCCGTAGTTGTCGAGGTGGTCGGCCTCGACGTTGGTGATCACGGCGATGCGCGGCGTGTACATCAGGAACGACCCGTCGCTCTCGTCGGCCTCGGCGACGAACACGTCGCCGGTGCCTTCGTCGGCGCCGAGGCCGGTCGTGACGAGCTGCCCGCCGATGCAGTAGGACGGGTCGGCGCCCGCGTGCTGCAGCGCGACCGTGAGCATCGACGTGGTGGTGGTCTTGCCGTGCGTGCCGGCGACCGCGACGGCGCGGCGGTCGGCCATCAGCGCGGCGAGCGCCGCGGAGCGGTGCAGGACCCGCAGGCCGCGCTCGCGCGCGGCGACGAGTTCGGGGTTGCCGTCGCGGATCGCGGTCGACACCACCACCGTGTCGGCGTCCCCGAGGTGCGCGGCGTCGTGCCCGACGAACACGTCGGCGCCCATCCCGCCGAGCTGGGCGAGCAGCTCGGAGTCGCGGGCGTCGCTGCCGGACACGGGGATGCCGCGCCGCAGCATGATCCGGGCGATGCCCGACATCCCGGCGCCCCCGATGGCGATGAAGTGCACCCGGCCGAGCTCCCCGGCCGGAACCACCTCGCTGGGATCGATCAGGCTCATCGCGCGGCGCCCGCCGAGCGGACCACGTCGTACACCATCTGCGCGAGCGCCGCGTCGGCGTCGCGGCGGCCCATCCGCCCGGCGGCCTCCGACATGTTCGCGACGCGGGCCGGGTCGGCCAGGACGGGCAGCAGGTTGTGCGCGATCCAGTCGGGCGACAGCTCGGCGTTGTCGACGAGCAGCCCGCCGCCGGCGGCCACGATCGGCTCGGCGTTCAGCCGCTGCTCGCCGTTGCCGATGGGCAGCGGCACGTACACCGCGGGCAGCGCCACCGCGGCCAGCTCCGCGCAGGTCATCGCGCCGGCGCGGCACATGGCCATGTCGGCGGCGGCGTAGGCGAGGTCCATGCGGTCACAGTAAGGGATGGTCACGTACTGTGGTCCGCCCGACACCGGTTCGGGCTCCTCGGTGTTCTTCGGCCCGACGATGTGCAGCACCTGGATGCCGGCCTGCCGGAAGTACGGCGCGGCGGCCACCGCGGCCTGGTTGAGCGACCGGGCGCCCTGCGACCCGCCGAAGATCAGCAGGGTGGGCAGGTCGGGCAGCAGGCCGAAGTACGAGCGGGCCTTGTCGCCCATCGCGAGCCGGTCCAGCGTGGCGATCTCGCGGCGCAGCGGGATCCCGACGAACGTCGGGTTGGGCAGCGGCGAGTCGGCGTGCGACACCGCGACGTGCTCGGTGAACCGGGCGCCGAGCTTGTTGGCGAGGCCCGGCTTGGGGTTGGCCTCGTGCACGATGATCGGGATCTTGCGCTTGCGGGCGGCGAGGTAGCCGGGCGTGGCGACGTAGCCGCCGAAGCCGACGAGGACGTCGGCCTGCGCCTGGTCGATGACGGACGCCGCCGCGTTGATCGCGCCGCGCAGCCGTCCGGGCACCGTCAGCAGCTGGGGGGTCAGCGTGCGCGGCAGCGGCACCGGCGGGATCAGGGCGAGCTCGTACCCCCGCTGCGGGACCAGCCGGGTCTCCAGGCCGCGCTCGGTCCCCAGGCACACGATCCCGGTGTTCGGGTCGTTGCGGCGCAGCGCGTCCGCGAGGGCCAGGGCGGGCTCGATGTGTCCGGCGGTGCCGCCGCCGGCCAGGACAACCCTCATGCTCGTTGACAACTCCTCATGAAAATCACCGACGTGCCAGCCCTAGCCAGCTTAGAGCCCTCACGACCGGTCCGGGGCCCCGTGCGGAGAGTGCCTGTCTCGCGCCGGGCTCCCGTTTCGCGAAGGCGAGCAGCATGCCCAGGGCGAGCAGGGTCGGGATCAGCGCGGAACCGCCGTAGGACACGAGCGGCAGCGGGATCCCGGTGATGGGCAGGACGTTGATGACCGCGCCGATGTTGATGACGGCCTGGACGACGAGCCACGCGGTGACGCCCGCGGCGGCGAGGCGCGTGAAGGTGTCCTGGACGCGCTTGGCGATGCGCAGGCCCGCGTAGGTGAGCAGCCCGAACAGGCCCAGCACGACGAGGGTGCCGGCGAGCCCGAGCTCCTCCCCCACGATCGCGAAGATGAAGTCGGTCTCGGCGTGCGGGAGGTAGTCCCACTTGGCGCGGCTCTCCCCCAGCCCGATGCCGAACATGCCGCCCGACGCGATCGCGTACAGCCCCTGGAGGCTCTGGTAGTTGCTGGTGAGCGTGTTGCCGGACGGGTCGAGGAACCCGGTGAGGCGCTGCATCCGGTACGGCTCGACGATGATGAGGATCGCCACGAGCAGCAGCACCATGCCGGCCATCCCGACGAACAGCCGTCCGGGCGCGCCGACCACCCACAGCAGCGCGAGGAAGATCGTCAGCAGCACCAGCGTGGTGCCGAGGTCGCTGCCCAGCATGACCAGCAGCACCAGGAACCCGGCGCCGGGCAGCAGCGGCACCAGCAGCGGCCGCCACTCGGTGAGGTGCCCGAGCCGCTCCTTGCGGGCGAGCAGGTCGGCGCCCCACAGCACCAGGCCGAGCTTGGCGGGCTCGGACGGCTGGATCTGCACGGGCCCGAGGTCGATCCAGCGGGTCGCGCCCCACGCGCTGCGCCCGAGGCCGGGCACCAGGACGAGCGCGAGCGCGACCATCGACAGCAGCAGCAGCGGGTAGGCGCACGCGCGGAACGTCTTCACCGGGAGGCGGGACGCCAGCCACATGCCGGGCAGCCCGATCACCAGCCACAGCGCCTGCTTCTGCACCAGCGTGTACGCCGAGCCGGTCGCCTGGAGCTGCTCGACGCTGGACGCCGACAGCACCATCGTCAGGCCGAGCGCCGTCAGCAGGATCGTGCAGCCGAGGACGAGGTAGTAGGACGTCAGCGGGCGGTCGAGCAGTCCGACGGCGGCGACCGCGCGCTCGCGCGGCCCGAACCGCCGCGTCCGGCGGTCGCCCGCCGCCCGGTCGGCCGATGCGCTACCGGCCGATGTGGAGGCCATCGCGCCGTGCCCTACCGGGTGCTCCGGGAACCGTCCGCCGGCCCGGCGGCACCGCCGCCGCCGGCCGCGCCGCGGGCGGCGGCGAGCCGTTCGACGGCCGCGATGAACGCGTCGCCGCGGGCCGGGTAGTTGGCGAACATGTCGAAGGAGGCCCCGACGGGGGCGAGCAGCACGGTGTCGCCGGGGCGGGCGAGCCCGGCGGCTTCGGTGACGACGCGTTCCATCGCCCCAGTGTCGGTGTCGGCGACGTCCACGACGGGGACATCCGCCGCGTGTCGCGCGAGCGCCTCGGCGAGCCGGTGCCGGTCGCGGCCCATCAGCACGACCCCGCGGAGCCGCGCGGCGCACGATCGGACCAGGTCGTCGACGTCCAGGCCCTTCAGCAGGCCGCCCGCGATCCACACGATCGGCTCGTAGGCCGCCAGGGACGCCGCGGCGGCGTGCGGCTGGGTGGCCTTCGAGTCGTTGACGTAGGCGACGCCGTCGACGTCGGCGACGTGCTGGATGCGGTGCGGGTCGGGGACGAACGCGCGCAGCCCCTCCCGGACCGCCTCGGGCGGCACCCCGTAGGCGCGGGCGAGGGCCGCGGCGGCGAGCGCGTTCGCGACGTTGTGCGGCGCGAACGGGCGGACGTCCTCGAGCGCGGCCAGCTCGGCGGCCTCGGTCGCCGGGTTCTCCGTGTACGCCCGGTCGACGAGCAGGTCCTCGACGACGCCCAGTTCGCCGGGGCGCGGCACCCGCAGCGTGAACCCGACGCGCCGCTCGACGTCCGCGGCGTTCTCGGCGAGCGCCGTGGAGGTCGCGTCGTCGGCGTTGTGGACGGCGACGCAGCCGGGCGCGTAGATCTTGCCCTTGGCCTCGACGTACGCGTCCATGGAGCCGTGCCAGTCGAGGTGGTCGGGCGCGACGTTGAGGACGGCGGACGCGGCCGGGGCGAGCGAGCTCGACCAGTGCAGCTGGTAGCTCGACAGCTCCACGGCGAGGACGTCGTGCTTCTCCGCGACCGCCTCGACGATGGGGGTGCCGACGTTGCCGACGGCGAGGGCGTCGTGCCCGGCGGCGGCGAGCATGCCCGCCAGCATCCGCACGGCGGTGGTCTTGCCGTCCGTCCCGGTGATCGCCAGCCAGGGCGCCGCGCCCTCGGCCGGGCGCAGCCGCCACGCCAGCTCGACCTCGCCGATGATCTCGATGCCGGCGGCGGCCGCCGCCGCGAGCAGCGGGGCGTCCGGGCGCCAGCCCGGCGAGGTCACGACCAGCTCGGTGCCCGCGGGCAGGGCGTCGCCGTCGCCGAGCCTGACCGCGGCCCCGCGGGCCTCCAGGTCGGCGGCGAGCGCGCGCCGCTCCGCGTCGTCGCGGGCCTCCACGGCGGTGACGCGGGCGCCGCGCGCGGCGAGCGCCCGCGCGGCGGCCGCGCCGGACACGCCGAGCCCGGCCACGCACACCGGCAGCCCGTCCCAGGGACCGTTCGTCACTTCGGCATCCATTCCAGGTAGAACAGGCCGATGCCGATCCCGACGAACAGGGCGGACATGAGCCAGAACCGCACGACGATCGTGGTCTCGGCCCATCCGGACAGCTCGAAGTGATGCTGCAGCGGCGCCATCTTGAACACGCGTTTCCCGGTCATCTTGAACCCGCCGACCTGGATGATCACCGACAGGGTGATCATCACGATGAGCCCGCAGAGGATCGCGAGCAGCAGCTGGGTGCGGGTGAGGATGGCCAGGGCGACCAGCACGCCGCCGAGGGCCAGCGAGCCGGTGTCGCCCATGAAGATCTTGGCCGGGGGGGCGTTCCACCAGAGGAAGCCGAACACGCCGCCGAGCACGGCGGCGGCGACGACCGCGAGGTCCAAGGGGTCGCGGACGCTGTAGCAGTTGGGGGCGAGGGCGGCGGAGCAGCTGTTGCGCAGCTGCCAGTTGCCGATGACCACGTACGCGGCCAGCACCATGCCCGCCGGGCCGGCGGCGAGGCCGTCCAGCCCGTCGGTGAGGTTGACGCCGTTGGACATCGCGGCGATGAGCAGCAGCGCCCACAGCACGAAGAAGTAGGGGCCGATCGAGGGGCCGAAGTCGCGCAGGAAGGAGATGTGGGCGGAGGCGGGGGTGACGTCGTAGCCGTTGGGGAAGCGCAGCGACACGACCGCGAACACGACGCCGACCAGGATGATCCCGATCATCTTGGCGCCGCTGCGCAGGCCGAGGCTGCGCTGCTTGAACACCTTGATGTAGTCGTCGACGAACCCGACCAGCCCGAGTCCGGTCATCAGGAACAGCGCCAGGATCCCGGAGACCGTGGGGGCGTTCCCGGTCACCAGGTGGGACACCGCGTACCCGACGAGCGAGCCGACGATGAAGACGGTGCCGCCCATCGAGGGGGTGCCGCGCTTGGTGAGGTGGGCCTCGGGCCCGTCGTCGCGGATCATCTGCCCGTAGCCGAGCCGGTTGACGATCCTGATCCACACCGGGGTGCCCAGCGCCACGAAGACCAGCGACACCCCGGCGGCGATCATGATGTCGGTCATCGGGCGGCCTCCGCGTCACCCCGGTCGCCGGCGGCGGGGGCCGTCGCGCCCGTCCCGCGCCGACCGGTCAGGACGCCCTCGGCGACCCGTTCCAGACCGGTCACCCGCGATCCCTTCACCAGTACGACGTCCCGCGGCGCGAGCCGCTCGCTGAGCGCGGCCACCGCCGCGCCGACGTCATCCACCTGCACGCACTCTCCCGTCCATGACGTCGCCCGTGCGGCCCCTTCGGCCATCGCCGCGGCGTTCGCGCCGACGACGATGAGGCCGGCGACGCCGCTGCGGGCGACATGCTCCCCGATCTTGGCATGTTCCGACGCGGACGAGTCGCCCAGTTCGGCCATTTCGCCGAGGACGGCCCAGGCGCGGCGCCCGCGGGCCATGTGGGCGAGCAGGTCGACCGCGGCGCGCGTGGAGTCCGGGTTGGCGTTGTAGGCGTCGTTGACGACGGTGACGCCGTCGGCGGTCTCGGCGACCTCCATCCGCCACCGGCTGACCGGCTCGGCCTCCGACAGCGCCGCGGCGGCGTCGGCGGGCGCGATCCCGGCGGCGCGGGCGGCCGCGGCGGCGGCCAGCGCGTTCGGGACGGCGTGCGAGCCGTGCAGGCGCAGCGCGACCGGCACCGCCCCCTCGGGGGTGACCAGCGTGAACCGGGCGCGGCCCCGCTCGTCCAGCGTCTCGTCCGCGGCGCGGACGGTCGCGTCCGGCGACCGCCCGAACGTGACGACGGTCGCGGCCGTGCGGGACGCCATCGCCGCGACGAGCGGGTCGTCGGCGTTGAGCACCGCGGTGCCCCCGGGCGCGAGCGCCTCGACCATCTCGCCCTTCGCCTTCGCGATCATCTCGCGGCCGCCGAACTCGCCGACGTGCGCCGTCCCGACGTTGAGGACGACGCCGATGTCGGGCCGCGCGATGCCGGTGAGGTAGGCGATGTGCCCGACGCCGCGGGCGCCCATCTCCAGCACCAGGTGGCGGGTGCCTGCGTCGGCGCGCAGCACCGTCAGCGGCAACCCGATCTCGTTGTTGAACGACCCGGGCGGGAACACCGTCGGCCCGGCGCGCCCGACGACCTGCGCGATGAGGTCCTTGGTGGAGGTCTTGCCGGCCGACCCGGTGACCGCGGCGACGGTCGTGTCCGGGAGCCGCTCCAGCACGCCCCGGGCGAGCCGCCCGAGCGCCTCCTGCACGTCGCGGACCAGCACGGCGGGCCCGTCCACGGGGCGCAGCGCGAGCACCCCGGCGGCCCCGGCCGCGAGCGCGGCGGGGGCGAAGTCGTGGCCGTCGGCGCGCTCGCCGGGCAGCGCCGCGAACAGGGCGCCCGGCTCGGCCGCACGGGAGTCGACGACCACGGGACCGCGCACCACGGCGTCCGGGGGGCCGCCGTGCACGGTCCCCTCCGTGATCTCCGCGATCGTCGACAGCGGAAGTGGGATCACGCCTGCGTCCCCGCCCCTCTCGTCTCACCCATGTGGCGCCGCAGCGCGGCGCGGACGACCTCGCGGTCGTCGAACGGATGCACCTCGCCGGCCACGTTCTGGCCCTGCTCGTGCCCTTTGCCCGCGATGACCAGGACGTCGCCGCGACGGGCCCGGCCGACGGCCAGCGCGATGGCGGCGGCACGGTCGGGTTCCACCACGACGTGCGCCCGCTGCGGCTGCGGCACCTTGAGCCCGCCCTCGACCATAGCGCCGAGGATGGCCAGTGGATCTTCCGACCGCGGGTTGTCGTTCGTGAAATACGCCATGTCGGCCAGCCGCAGCGCGGCCTCCCCCATGAGCGGGCGCTTGCCGCGGTCGCGGTCGCCGCCGCAGCCGAGGACGATCGCGAGCCGCCCCTCGGTGACCGGGCGCAGCGCGTTCAGCACGGCCTCGACCGCGCCGGGCTTGTGCGAGTAGTCGACGAGGGCGGTGAAGTCCTGCCCCTCGTCGACCCGCTCCAGCCGTCCGGGGACGCCCGGGCAGGACGCGACGCCCCGCACGGCGGCCTGCAGCGTGATCCCGGCCTCCACCAGCGCGACGATCGCGGCGAGCGCGTTCGCGACGTTGAACGGGCCGGGCAGCGCCACCCCCGCGTCGGCCTCGACGCCGCCGGGCCCGACGACGCGGAACGCGGCGCCGTCGGCGCCGAGGCGCACGTCCTCGGCGCGCCAGTCGGCGCCCGGGTCGCCCGACGCGGAGAACGTCGTGGTCGGGACGGTGGCCATCTCCAGCAGCTCGCGGCCGTAGTGGTCGTCGAGGTTGACCACGCCGACGCCCGAGTACTCGGGGGTGAACAGCCGGGCCTTCGCGAGGAAGTAGTCCTGCATGGTCGGGTGGTAGTCCAGGTGGTCCTGGGACAGGTTCGTGAACACCGCGACCTCGTAGCGGGCGCCGCCCACCCGGCCCTGGACGAGCGCGTGGCTGGACACCTCCATCGCGGCGGCGCCGACGCCGCGCTCGCGCATCATCGCCAGCAGCGCGTGCAGGTCGGTGGCCTCCGGCGTGGTGAGCGCGCTCGGCACCGTGTCGCCGCCCGCGCGGATCTCGACGCCGCCCACCAGGCCGGTCTCGAGCCCGGCGGCGCGCAGCCCCGCCTCGGCGAGGAACACCGTGGTGGTCTTCCCGCTGGTGCCGGTGACGCCGATGAGGGTGATGTCGCGGCCGGGCTCCCCGTACACCCAGGACGCCGCGGCGCCGAGCCGGGCGCGGACGTCCGGGACGACCAGGACCGGCAGGCCGGTCGCGGCGGCCGGCTCGTGCCCGGCGGGGTCGGTGAGGACGGCGACCGCGCCGGCCCGCGCGGCCTGCTCGGCGAACTGCGCGCCGTGGGCGCGGGTCCCCGGCAGCGCCGCGTAGACGTCGCCGGGCCGGACCGCCCGGGAGTCGTGCGTGATCCCGGTGGCGGACGTCCGCCCCAGGTCACCGGCCTCGATCCCGAAGAGCTCCGCGAGCCCGCTCAGCGGGCGGGCCGGATTGGTGGTCGGACGCATGACGTGACTTTCGGTGGAATCGGAACGGAACCGCCGCGGTGCGGGCGATGAGTTCGGCGGTGGACTCACGGCGTGGAAGGGTACTCGCTGCGATCAGTCCCGCGCGTGGGTCCGGATCGTCGGCGGTTCGCTTCCCGTCGGCGGAATCTTCTGGGTCTGCAGCGCGAAGCCCATCACGTCCCGGAAGACCGGGGCCGCGACGTCGCCACCATAGTGGCTGCCGCGCCTGGGGTTCTCCAGGACGACCTGAACGACGAGCCGCGGGTCGTCGGCCGGGGCGAATCCGGCGAACGAGGCGACGTAGCCGCCGCCCCGGTAGGCCCCGGTGTCGGGGTTGATCCGCTCGGCCGTGCCGGTCTTGCCGGCGACCCGGTACCCCTCGATCTGCGCCTTGGGCGCGGTACCCTCCTCGGTGGTGACGCCCTCCAGCATGTCGCTGATCTGCCGCGCGGTGCGGGCGCTGACGACCCGCCTGGTCTCCGGACCGTCCGCGGGGTCGAACTCGTCGTCCTCGTCCACGGTGCCGGCGATGAGGCTCGGCTCGACCCGGACGCCGCCGTTGGCGATCGTCGCGTAGACGCTGGCCATCTGCACGGCGTTCACCGAGAGGCCCTGCCCGAACGCGATCGTGTGCCGGTCGGTGCCGGACCACCGGTCGGGCGGGCGGAGGCTCCCGGCCGTCTCCCCGGGCAGGTTCAGGCCGGTCTTCTCCCCGAAGCCGAACTCGCGCAGCGTGTCGTAGAGCTGCTTCTCGCTGATCCGCTCGGCGGCCAGGATGGTGCCCACGTTGCTGGACTCGGCGAGGACGCCGGCGAAGGTGAGCCGCTCGGTGGGGTGCGGGTGCGAGTCGCGGAACAGCTCGTAGCGCCTGATGCGGTCGGGCACGGTGAACGGGGTCTGCGGGGTGACGCCGCCGTGCTCGAGGACGGCGGCGGCCGTGGCGACCTTCCCGGTGCTGCCGGGTTCGAAGGCCCGCTGGACGAGCGGGCTGCCCCACACGTCGGGTTTCGACGCGCCGTAGCGGTTCGGGTCGTAGCCGGGCGCGGACGCCATCGCGAGGATCTTGCCGCTGCGCGGGTCCATGACGATGACGCTGCCGCCCTCGCTGCCGGTCGCCTTGACCTGCCGCGTGATCGCCTCTTGCGCCTTGTACTGCAGGTCCTGCAGGAGGGTGAGGCGGATGCTGCGGCCCGGGACGGGGGCCTGCTTCTGGTCCTCGCCCATCGGGATGTGCTGGCCCTCGAGGCTCAGCTCCACGCGCTGCCGGCCGTCGCGGCCCGCGAGCACGTCGTTCATCGCGGCCTCGATCCCGGCCGCGCCCTTGCCCGAGTCGTTCACGAAACCTATGACGCCCGCGGCCAGCGATCCGTTGGGATACTCCCGGCGATACTCCGGCAAAGTCCCGATCCCGGCGAAACCCCAATCGTTGATCATGCGGGCCTTCTCCGGGCGCACGCCGTGCGCCAGGTACACGAACTGGGTGTCGGGCTTGCTGACCGCCTTCATCACGGTGGCGGGGTTGAGGCCGAGGGTGGGCGCCAGCGCGTTGACGATCTCCTGCCGCTTCCCCGGCTCGATGATCGACGGGTCGACGAACACCGACCGGGCCTCCACCGTCATCGCGAACGGGTTGCCCTTGGCGTCGGTGATCTCGCCGCGGAGGGCGGGCAGCTCGATCTCCTTGACCCGCTGCCGCAGCGCCAGCTCGGCGTACCGGTCGTCGTCGATGGTCTGGAGCTGGACGAGGCGCCCGGCGAACAGCGACAGCACGAACGCGACGGCGAGCAGCCCGATGTTGAGGCGCTTCAGCGGGTCGCGGCGGTCGAAGACGCCGCGGTGCCGCGGGCCGCGCGGCGGGCCCGAACCGCCGCCGCGCCGCGGCCGGCGCGTCCGTCCGGGCCCCTTGTCGGCGCCCTTGCGGGGCCGGGCGGGGGCGCGCCCCTGCGGCGACGCCACCGGGGTGCGCTTGCCCGCCGCGGTGCCGGTGCCCTTCTTCGCGGAGCCGCCCTTGGGCGCCGCGGCCTTGCCGGAGGTCGTTTTGGCGGGGCTCGATTTCGGGGCGGCGGTCTTCGCGGAGGCGGATCTCGCGGAGGCCGGCTTGGCCGCGCCCTTCGCGCCGCCCGGCTTCTTCGGGCCGCTCTTGCCGGACGGCTTGGCGGGCTCGGACGAGCGCGGCGGGGGCGTCGCGCCGCGGGCCGGGCGGCGCGGACCCCCGCGACCGCCCGTCCCGTCGGTGCGCCCGGACGCGCGCGCCGCGCCCGGGCCGCTCTTGCCGTCCCGGCCCGCCGATCCCCGGGAGCCGCGGCCCTGCGGGCCGCGCCCGCGGCCGGGCGACGGCCCGGCGCCGCGTCCCGGCCCCTGGGTCACCGCGCGGCCCCGTCGCCGGGGACGACCGTGCCCGGCACGCCGATGACGCTGGCCGCGCCGGCCGCCGCGGCGTCCGCGTGCGGCACGGGGCGGATCTCCTGGCCGCTGGGGCGGCCGGTGTCGGTGTCGAAGAACACCGGGACCTCGTTCGGCTTCATGCCGAGGCTCTCGGCGATCTTCGCGAGGTTCTCCGGCGACCGGCCCCGGGCGACGTCGAGGGCGAGTTCCTGCTCGCGCTCGGCGAGGCGCTCGTTGCTCTGCTGCAGCCGGGTGAGGGTGAAGGCGTCCTTCGCCAGGACGGTGTTCAGGAGCAGCAGGCTGACGAGGGCGCCGCCGAGCAGGCCGACGATGAGCAGGATGAACGGGGTGCGCGGCGGCGACTGCCCCGCCCGCCGGGGCGCGACCTCGGCCCTGGCCTTGGCCTTGGACGCCCGCGCGGCCGGCGCCTTGACCGCGGTCCCGGCCGCGGCGGCCTTGGCCGCGCGCTTGGTCGCGCTCTTCGCCGCGGTTTCGGCCGCCGCTTTGGCCGGAGCCTTGGCAGCCTTGGCCGCCTTGGCCGCCTTGGCCGGAGCCTTGGTCGCCTTGGCAGCCTTGGTCGGGGCCTTGGTCTCCTCGGCGGCCTTCGGCGGCTTCTTCGCCGCAGCCCGCCGCGCCGGGGACTTCCCCTTGGGCGGCGTGCGCGGCGGACGTCGGCTGGTGGTCGTCATGTCGCCTCCCGGACCCGCTCGGCGGCGCGCATCCGCACCGATCCGGCCCGCGGGTTGGTGGTGGTCTCCTCGTCGGTCGGCAGCTCGGCCCCGCGGGTGAGCAGCCGGAAGCGCGGCTCGTGCTCGGGCAGCGGGACCGGCAGGCCGGGCGGGGTCGTGTCGGTCGCCTGCGCGGCGAGGACCTGCTTGGTGATGCGGTCCTCGAGGGAGTGGTAGCTGAGGACGACGACCCGGCCGCCGACCGGGAGCGCGTCCAGGGCGGCGGGCAGCGCCCGGCGCCAGGTGTCGAGTTCGCCGTTCACCTCGATGCGCAGCGCCTGGAAGGTGCGCTTGGCCGGGTTGCCGCCGGTGCGGCGGGTCGCGGCCGGGATCGCGGTGCGCACGAGGTCGGCGAGCCGCCGCGTGGTCTCCAGCGGCTCGCGCTCGCGTTCCCGGACGATCGCGGCGGCGATGCGCTGGGCGAACCGCTCCTCGCCGTACTCGCGCAGGATGCGGGCGAGCTCGGCGGGCGGGTAGTCGTTGACGACGTCGGCCGCGGTGAGCCCCTGCGTGCGGTCCATGCGCATGTCGAGGGGGGCGTCGTAGGAGTAGGCGAAGCCGCGGTCGGCCTCGTCGAGCTGCGGGGAGGAGACGCCGAGGTCGAACAGGACGCTGTGCGCGGCGGGCACGCCGAGGCGGCGCAGCACGCGCGGGATCTCGTCGTAGACCGCGTGCTCGAGGACGACGCGGTCGCCGAAGGGGGCGAGGCGCCGGGCGGAGCGCTCCAGCGCGGTGGTGTCGCGGTCGAGGCCGATGAGGCGCAGCCGCGGGTGGGCGCGGAGCATCGCCTCGGCGTGGCCGCCCATGCCGAGGGTGGCGTCGATGTGCACGGGCGTCTCGTCGCGCGGGACGGCGTCGATCGCGGGCGCCGCCAGTTCCAGGACGCGACCGAGCATGACCGGTACGTGACCGGCCCCGGCCGCGTGGTCGCCCACGTCCATGTCGAAACCCCCCATGCGCTGCCACTCGCTCGCGGTTCTGTGCAGCATCGCCGGTCCGGACCGTGTCCGCCCCCCGGCGGCGGCCTCGCCCGGCCAGGTCCCCATCCGCTGCCCTGGAGGAAGTTCACCGCGCCTGCGCGGGGGTCGCCGCCTGGCACCGGGGAAGCTGCGCCAGATGGCTGGAGAGCGGCTGGAGACCTGGCCGAACGCGGGCCAGTGCCGGTCGTCGGACCGACGAGTCGTTCACCTCAGAGGATCCCTGGCAACACCTCCTCCGAGACATCGGAGAAGACCTGCTCCTCCTGCTCGAGATAGGTCTCCCATGCCTGGGCGTCCCAGATCTCGAGGCGCGTGTTCGCCCCGATCACGGTGCACTCCTTGGCGAGACCCGCGTAAGTGCGCAGCGGCTGCGGGATGGTGATGCGACCCTGCTTGTCGGGAACCTCGTCGGACGCGCTGGCGAAGAAGACGCGGCTATAGGCGCGTACCGCCTTCTCGGTGACCGGCGCGGCGCGCAGAGCCTCGGTGATGCGCTGGAACTCCGCCATGGGGAAGACGTACAGGCAGCGTTCCTGGCCCTTCGTGATCACCAATCCCCCCGACAGCTCCTCGCGGTACTTCGCCGGCAGGAACAGCCGTCCCTTGTCGTCGAGACGCGGTGAATGGGTGCCGAGGAACACCGGCCCACCTCCCGCGCCGCAAGGGACGCTACCGCCCCCCACGGCGCCCCACTCTACTCCACTCTTCCCCACCGTCAACAACGAAAACCGCTTCGGCCGAACAAGATCGACGAAGAAAGCGCAGGTCAGGAAGGGTGGTGCGGAGTGGGGCGCCGAGGGGGCCTCCCGCGCGCCGGATGCCGGGCGGGCGCGCGGCGGCGGCCGCTCCGATTCACGGACGTCCCACCGTGAACCCGTCGAGATCGACACATGCCGGGCTCACGTCCGCCGTGAACATCGCGACGACGATCGCGACGACGTACTGTCTGTTTGGGTGGCGCGTTGGAGCGCGGCACCGCCCGCGGCAAGCGGGGCCGCGTTTTCCGGGGACGGGTCCTGCCGGGCCCGCGGGCCCTGCCGGGCACCCACGCGGCCGGACGGCTGAGGAGGTTTGGTGGCAGTAGGAACGCACGGCGAATCCCCCCGCTCCGCCGCGCGCGGCGAACCGGCCGGCGCGGAGCCCGGGCCCGGGCTCGAGCGCCTGGCGAAGGTCGCGGGCCGGATCAGGGGCGCCGTGGAATCGGTGATCGAGGGCAAGCCGGCGGCGGTGCGGCTCGCGCTCACGGTCCTGCTGGCGGAGGGGCACCTGCTGATCGAGGACGTGCCCGGGGTCGGCAAGACGATGCTGGCCAAAGCCCTCGCCCGGTCGGTGGACTGCTCGGTCCGGCGCGTGCAGTTCACGCCCGACCTGCTGCCGAGCGACATCACCGGGGTCAGCGCCTACAACCAGGAGCTGCGCGAGTTCGAGTTCAAGCCGGGCCCGGTGTTCGCGAACATCGTGGTCGGCGACGAGATCAACCGCGCGTCCCCGAAGACGCAGTCGGCGCTGCTGGAGTGCATGGAGGAGCGGCAGGTCACGGTCGACGGCACGACGTACGCGCTGGAGCCGCCGTTCATGGTGATCTCTACGCAGAACCCGGTCGAGATGGAGGGCACCTACCCCCTGCCGGAGGCGCAGCGCGACCGGTTCACCGCCCGCATCTCGATGGGGTACCCGGATCCCGCCGCCGAACTGGAGATGCTGGACGTGCACGGCCGTTCGTCCCCGCTGGACCGGCTGGCCCCGGTCGCGCACGCCACGGACGTCCGCGAGCTGATCGAGGTGGTGCGGGGCATCGAGGTCTCCCCGGACGTGCGGCAGTACGTCATCGACCTCATCGCCGCGACCCGGGCGCATCCGGAGCTGCGGCTCGGCGCGTCCCCGCGCGCCACCCTGCAGCTGGTGAAGGCGGCGCGGGCGTACGCGGCGCTGGACGACCGCGACTACGTGATCCCCGACGACGTCCAGGAACTGGCCGTCCCCGTGCTGGCCCACCGGATGCTGACGACCACGGAGGCGCAGGTGGACGGGCGGCGGTCCGAGCACGTCGTCGCCGACCTGGTGCGCCGGCTGCCGGTCCCCGCCCCCCGGAGGTGACCGGGTGCGCAGAGCGCTGGCCGGCCTGACCACGCGCGGGCGGTCGTTCGTCGCCGCCGGCGCGACCGCGATCGCGTGCGCGTTCGTGCTCGGCGAGCGGGACCTGCTGCGCGCCGGGGTGCTCGTCCTGGTGCTGCCGCTGCTGTGCACGTTCGCGGTGGCGCGCACCCGCTACCGGCTGGCGTGCGCGCGGCGGCTGGCGCCGGCGCGGCTGCCGGTGGGCCGGGAGTCGCGGATCGACCTGCGGCTGGAGAATGTGTCGCGGCTGCCGAGCGGGCTGCTGATGGTGGAGGACCGGATCCCGTACGCGCTGGGCGGCCGGGCGCGGTTCCTCATCGACCGGATCGAGCCGCAGGGGTCGCGTGAGCTGCGGTACCGGGTCCGGGCGGACGCGCGGGGCCGGTACCGGGTGGGGCCGCTGACGGTCCGGCTCACCGATCCGTTCGGGATGGTGGAGCTGGTGCGCTCCTTCAGCGCGGGCGACTCCCTCACCGTGACGCCGGAGGTCGTGCCGCTGCGGCCGGGCCGGCTGTCGGGGGCCTGGACGGGCGGCGGCGACAGCCTCGCCCGGGCGGTGGCGGCGGCGGGCGAGGACGACGTGGCGCCGCGCGACTACCGGCACGGCGACGACCTGCGCCGGGTGCACTGGCGGTCCACGGCGCGGCGCGGCGAGCTGATGGTGCGGCGCGAGGAGCAGCACTGGCAGAGCAGCGGGACGCTGTTCCTCGACACCCGCCGCCGCGCGCACTGGGGCGACGGGCCGGGCGGGACGTTCGAGCGGGCGGTGTCGGTGACCGCGTCGATCGGCGTCCACCTGGTGCGGACGGGGATGCGGCTGCGGTACGTGACGGACGCCGGCGAGGAGCTGCCGGCGGCGGCGTCGGCGGACGGCGCCTTCGAGGGGCTGCTGCTGGACGCGCTGGCGGTGGTCCGCAGGTCATCGGCCGACGCGCTGCCCGCGGAGGCGCTCGCGCTCGCGGGCGCGGGCGGCGGCGAGCGCGGCGGCCTGGTGATCGCGGTGTTCGGGGCGCTGTCGGCCGAGGACGCCGGGACCGTGGCGTCCCGCTGGACCGGCGCGACCCGCGTGGCGGTGCTGGTCGGCGAGCCGCGCGCGGAGGCCGGCGGGGACGCGGGCGCGGGGGACGCCGCCGCGGGGAGCCCGGGCGGGGCGCCGCGGCGGGCGGAGGACCTGCTGCGCGCCGGCGGATGGCGGGTGGTGACGGTCCGGACGGCCGCGGAGCTGGCCGACGTGTGGGCGCGGGCCGGCGAGGACCCGGCCCGCGCGGGCTGAGGACGGGCCGGGGCGGGCCGATCGATGCGAGCTGACTGCTACGAGGGCGGGTCATGAGGCTGCGGATGACGATGACGGCCGCGCTGGCGACGCTCGCCGGCGCGGTGGGGCTGGCCCCGCTGTTCGAGTCGGCGGGCTGGTTCGGGGGGGCGTTCGGCGCGGTGGCCGCGGTGGCCGCGGGCGGGCTGGCCGCCCGGCGGCTGCGGGTGCCCGCGCCGCTGCAGCCGTTCGCGGGGCTGCTGGGGCTGCTGCTGGGCCTGAACCTGTTCTACGCCGCGTCGGAGTCGCTGCTGGGGGTCGTTCCCACGCCCGCGTCGCTGGGCCGCCTCGCGGACCTGGTCGGCACGGGCTGGGAGTCGGCCAACCGGTACGCCGCGCCGGTGCCGGTGCTGCCCGGGATCGAGCTGCTGACGGCCGCGGGCGTCGGGGCGGTCGCGGTGCTGGTGGACTTCCTCGCGGTGGGGCTGCGCCGGGCGGCGCCCGCCGGGCTGCCGCTGCTGGCGATGTACAGCGTCCCGGCGGCGGTGCTGGACGAGGGCGTCGGCTGGGTGCCGTTCGCGGTGGGGGCGTTCGGCTTCCTCATCCTGCTGATGGCCGACTCGCGGGAGCAGGTCGGCGGCTGGGGGCCGCTGGTGGCGCGGCGGCGCTGGACGGCGCCCCGCGAGACGGGCGCCGGCGGGGACGGCGCGGGCGGCGGGGACGCGCTGCCCGGCGCGCTCGCGGGGACGGCGACGTCGGGCGGGCGCCGGATCGCGCTCGGCGCGGTGGCCGTCGCGGTGGCGCTGCCGACGGCGGTGCCGGGCCTGCAGCAGCGCGGCATCCTGGACCTGCGCGGCGGGTCGGGCGGCGACACCCGGACGGTGACGACCCCCGACCCCCTGGTCAGCCTGAAGCGGGAGCTGACCGAACTGGACGACTCGGTGGTGCTGACCTACCGCACCCGGGACCCGATCGGCCCCGGCTACCTGCGCCTGTACGCGCTGGACCGGTTCGACGGCGGCCGGTGGACCTACAGCAAGCTGCGCAGCCGGCCGGACGACCGGCTGCGCGAGGGCGACCGGCTCCCGGACCCGCCGGGGCTGTCGTCCGGCCGGTCCCGCGACGTGACGACGGAGGTGTCGGTCCGCGGCGAGGTGCGGGACATGACGTTCCTGCCGCTGCCGTACGCGCCGACGCGGGTGTCGATCGACGGCGACTGGCGGGTGGACGCGGAATCGCTGATGGTCTACTCCCTGAGCGATTCGGCCGGGGGCCGGACCTACACCGTGCAGAGCGAGGTCCCGCAGCCGAGCGGCGACGACCTGGAGAACGCCGGGGGCTACCCGGCGGAGGTCGTCCGCCGCTACACCGCCCTCCCGCAGAACATCCCGCAGGAGGTCAGGTCGCTGACGCGCCGGGTCGCCGCGGGCGCGTCGAGCGCGCACGACCAGGCCGTCAGCCTGCAGCGGTGGTTCACCGACACGGGCGGGTTCGCCTACGACCTGTCGGCGCCCGCGCCCAAGCGCGGCAGCGACCTGGTGGACTTCCTGCTGCACAGCAAGCGGGGGTACTGCGAGCAGTTCGCCGCCTCGATGGCGCTGATGGCGCGGATCCTGGGGATCCCTTCGCGGGTGGCGCTCGGGTACACGTCCGGGGTGCAGAGCGGCCCGGACGAGTGGACGGTGCGGTCGCGGGACGCGCACGCGTGGCCGGAGCTGTACTTCCCGGGTTCGGGCTGGGTGCGGTTCGAGCCGACCCCGTCTGGTCTCCAGGGGCAGGGCACGGCGACCGCGCCGTCCTACAGCACGCCCGTGGCGTCCACCGGGGTGGGGGCGGACGCGGGGACGTCCTCTTCGAGCGGCTCGGGGTCGTCGGCGGACGAGGATCCGGCGGCGGCGCAGGACTCGCCGACCGGTGCGGCGACGGCGCGGCCGCAGGACGCGGCGGCGCGGCCGCAGGAGGACGAGGGCGGCTTCCCGGCGCTGCCGTGGGCCGCGGGCGGCCTGCTCGTCCTGGCGGCCCTGGCGGTCCCGGCGGTGGCGCGGTTGGTCGCGCGGCGGCGCCGGTGGGCGGGGCTCGCCGGCGCCGGGGCGGACCCCGCCGGCGGGGGGGGTCAGGTGTGACGGCGCGCCCGGCGCGCCGCCCGCCGGGCCGGGCGCGGCGGGCGCGGGCTCCCGGGCGCAGGATCCGGCGGACGCGGCGCACGCGGCGTGGCGGGAGCTGCGCGCGGACGCCCTGGACCACGGGCTGGAGTGGCGCGCCGGGGACTCGCCGCGCGCGGCGGCGCGGCGGCTCGGAGAGGTGCTGGAGCTGGACGCGGCGGGCGCGCAGGCGCTGCGCCGGATCGCCCGCGCGGAGGAGCTGGCGCGGTACTCGCGGCGGCGCTCGGCGGAGCCGCCGGAGCGGCTGCGGGCGGACGTCCGGACGGTGCGGGACGCGGTCGCGGCGGCGGCCGGGCGGCGCGCGCGGCTGCGGGCGCGGCTGCTGCCGCCGTCGACGCTGGCGGAGGCGCGCGGGACGCTGCGGTCGGCCGGGGACCGGGTGGCGGCGCTGGCGGCCCGGCCGGACGGTCCGGTGGCGCGGCTGCGGGCGCTGGGCGAGCGGGTCCGGCGCGGGTGACGATGCGCGGAACCCGGGCGGCGGTGCCGCCCGGGTTCCGGGAGTGCCGTGGCGCGGAGGCGGGTTCCGGGTCCGCGCCCGGGCTCAGTAGTCGCCCTCGGTGCGGCGGCGCCAGCGCTCTTCCATGCGTTCCATGAAGGAGCCCTTCGGGCGGTCCTGGCGGTTCTGGCGGCCGCCCTGCCGCCCCTCGCGTCCGCGGCGGCTCGGCCGGGCGGGCTCGTCGCCGATGCCGGCCATCCGCTTCCAGCTCGTGAGGGCCCACAGGGAGGAGGCCAGCATGAGCAGGAAGCCGGCCACGCTGATCGCGATGGTGGCCGCCCCCGCATTGATCACGAGTCCGGCCATCAGCACGCCGACGCCCACGACGAAACCGACGGCGGACTTGACGATCCGCCGCTTGTAGTGGACCTGCGGGTTGGTCGAGCGGACCGCGTGCGCGAATTTCGGATCCTCGGCGTACAGCTGCTGCTCGATCTGTTCGAGCATGCGCTGCTCGTGCTCAGACAGCGGCACGGCGCCTCCCAACGACAGCCCCGCGACGGGGTATCCGGTGCAGGACGGGAACGTCAACGGTGATATGCCCAGAATACGAGCACTGACGGGCGGACGAAAGCGGACGGCCCGCCGTGCGGGGCCGTTCGGACACTTCACCGTGTTTCTTCATCGTCTCCCGTCACCACCGTCACGTCCGTCACCGTCCTCCGCACGCCGGACGAGCGCGGCGGGGCGGACCGCGCCGCGGCCGAACCGGTGTGCGACCTGGTCCATGGCTCGCTCGGCCTCACGCCATCCGCTCTCCGGTTCGTCGAGGGCGAGCTGACGGGGGGCCTCGCCGGCGGGGAGCAGGTTCTCCGCCCGCACCCCGACCAAGCGGAGTCGTACCCGTTCCAGCCCGGCCCCCTCATAGAGCCCGCACGCTGTGATGTAGATCACACGAGCGAGGTCGGTGGGCTCCGCGAGGGTGCGGGAGCGGGTGATCGTCTTGAAGTTCGCCATCCGCAGTTTGACGCTCACGGTGCGTGCCGCGTGCCCGCCCGCGCGCAGCCGCTCGCCGACCCGCTCGGCGAGCCGCAGCAGCTCCCGGCGGATCACCTCGGGGTCGTCCACGTCGGTCTCGAACGTCTCCTCGGCGCCGACGCTCTTGTCGGGGCTGTGCGCGACGACGTCGCGGGGGTCGCGGCCCCACGCCAACTCGTGCAGGTGGGCGCCCAGCGCGTTGCCCAGCTCCCGCTGGAGGGTCGCGACGGGGACCTGCGCGAGCTGCCCGACCGTCCGCAGCCCGAGGCGGGCGAGCGCCTGCTCGGTCCGCTCCCCCACGCCCCACAGGGCCGCGACGGGCAGCGGGTGCAGGAACTCGACGACGCCGTCGGCGGGCACGACGAGCAGCCCGTCCGGCTTGCAGCGGGTGGAGGCGAGCTTGGCGACGAACTTGGTGCTCGCCACGCCCACCGAGCACGTGATGCCCTGCTGGGCGCGGACCTGCTCGCGGATGCTCCGGGCGATCTCGGCCGGCCGCCCGAGCCGCCGCACCGCCCCGGAGACGTCCAGGAACGCCTCGTCCAGCGACAGCGGCTCCACCAGCGGCGTCACCGACCGGAACAGCTCGAACACCGACGCCGACACCCGGGAGTACTTGCCGTGGCTCACCGGCAGGACGACCGCGTGCGGGCACAGCCGCCGCGCGCGCGTCATCGGCATCGCCGAGTGCACCCCGTACTCGCGGGCCTCGTAGGACGCCGCCGACACCACCCCGCGCGCGCCCGCGCCGCCCACGATCACCGGGCGGCCGCGCAGCTCGGGGCGGTCCAGCAGCTCGACGCTCACGAAGAACGCGTCCATGTCGACGTGCAGGATCGCGCAGCCGGTGTCGTCGGCGGGCGGCCCGGGTTGCGGGCCGGGCCGGTGGAGCTGCTGCTTGCGGCTCACGGGACGACTCCGCGGGAGGTTCGCACCGGCGCTCAGGCCGCCGGCTTGTCGGCGACGAGGTGCAGCTGGGCGGCCAGGTCGCGCAGGACGGGGTGGACGGCGGCGACGGACTCCAGCGCGAGCAGCGCCTCGGCGGAGTCGCTGTCGCCGTCGGAGATCCCGCCCGGCACCAGGTCGGCGAAGATCCGCACGCCGTGCAACTCGGCGACCCGCAGGCCGGCGCCCTCGGCGAGGGCCGTCAGCGTCTCCCGGGTGAACCGGCGGGGCGTCCGGTCGCCGTCGCCCCACCGCCCGGACGCGTCCGCCAGGACCCGCCGGGCGTCGTCGAAGTGCCCGCCGACCGCGCGGGACAGCGCCGCGGCGAGCTGCCCCGCCGCGAGCAGGCTGACCGACCCGCCGGGCCGGACGGTCGCGGTGAGCGCCGCCGTCGCCGCCGCCGGGTCGTCGACGTACTCGAGCACGCTGTGGCACAGGACGAGGTCGGCGGCGTCGGGCCCGAGCAGGTCGGGCAGGTCGACGGCGTCGCCCTGGACGGCGCGGACCCGCACCCCGGACTCGGCGGCGCGGCGCTCCAGCGCGGCGAGCGCGTCCGGGTTGGCGTCCACGACGGTGACGCGGTGCCCGAGTTCGGCGAGCGGCACGGCGAAGCCGCCGGTCCCGCCGCCCACGTCCACGATGTCGCTCGCCCCGGCCTCCGGGGTGATCCGCTCCAGGACCGAGCGCAGCGCCTCCCACAGGACGGCGTTGCGCACGCGGCCGCCGCCCCGTGTCCGCTTCAGTTGCCGGCCGGCCACGGCCACTCCCCTAACGTCGCTCATCGCACCCCACCCTAGTCGTCCGGACGGCGGCCGTCCGCGACCTCCCGGGCGCACCGGCCCCGGGCGCGGACCCCGGCCGCGGGGACGGCGCCCACGGGGACGCCCGCGGCCGGGTCAGAGCGCCAGCGACGGCTTCAGCTGCTGCAGGCGCGACAGCAGGCCGTTGACGAACCGCGGGGACTCGTCGGTGGACAGCTCGGTGGCCAGCCCGACCGCCTCGCTGACCGCGACGCCGTCCGGGACGTCGTCGACCCACAGCAGCTCGTACACGCCCATCCGCAGGATGTTGCGGTCGACGACCGGCATCCGCTCCAGCGTCCAGCCGGTGGCGTAGGTCGCGAGCAGCTCGTCGATCCGCTCCCGCCGCTCCTGGACGCCTTCGATCAGCCGTACGGCGTGCGGGTACTCCGCCAGCTCGTCCTGGTTGGGACGGCCGCGGGCGGCCAGCACCGCCGTCGGCTCCTCCTCGCGGAGTTCGGCCGCGAACAGGATGTCCAGCGCCAGCTTCCGCGCCTTGGTGCGCGCGCTCATGTGTCTCGCTCTCGCTCCGCTCGCCGGCGGACGTCAGGCGCGGCCGAGGTAGTCGCCGGAGCGGGTGTCGACCTTGACCTTCTCGCCGGTGGTGATGAACAGCGGGACCTGGATCTGGGCGCCGGTCTCCAGCGTGGCGGGCTTGCTGCCGCCGGTGGAGCGGTCGCCCTGCAGGCCCGGCTCGGTCTCGGTGATCTCCAGCACGACGGCGGCGGGCAGCTCGACGTACAGCGGATTGTCGTTGTTGAAGGCGATGACCGCGTTCTGCTCGGGGAGCAGGTAGTCCGCGGCGTCGCCCACGACGGTGCCCGGAATCTGCGGCTGGTCGTAGGTCTCGGTGTCCATGAACACGAAGTCGTCGCCCTCGCGGTAGAGGTACTGCATCTCCCGCTTGTCGACGGAGGCCACCTCGACCTTGGTGCCGGCGTTGAAGGTCTTGTCGACGACCTTGCCCGACAGGACGTTCTTGAGCTTGGTGCGGACGAACGCGCCGCCCTTGCCGGGCTTGACGTGCTGGAATTCCAGGACGGTCCACAGCTGGCCGTCGAGGTTCAGCGTCATGCCGTTCTTCAGGTCGTTCGTCGTCGCCACTGCGTTGTTCTCCCGGTCGCGGACCCGCGTTCGCGCTCGTCTAGAGGACGAGCAGGTCCTTTGTCGTCGTCGTGAGGAGCTCCGGGCCGTCCGCCCGTACCACGAACGTGTCCTCGATGCGGACCCCGCCGCGGCCCGCGAGGTAGACCCCCGGCTCTGCGGTGATCGGAACTCGGTCCGTCAGTTTACCGGTCTCGTCGTACCCCATGAGCGGTGCCTCGTGGATCTCGAGGCCCACGCCGTGCCCGAGCCCGTGGGTGAAGTCGTCGCCGTGCCCGGCCGCCTTGACGACGTCGCGGGCGGCGGCGTCCACCGCCTTGGTCTCGGCGCCGGGCCGCGCGGCGTCGATCCCGGCGAGCTGGGCGCGGTGGACGAGGCCGTACAGGTCGCGCTGCCACCCGGCGGGCTCGCCGATCGCGACGGTGCGGGTCATGTCGGCGTGGTAGCCGCCGTAGAGGGCGCCGAAGTCCATGGTGAGCAGGTCGCCGCGCTCCAGCTCGCGGGGGCCCGGGCGGTGGTGCGGGACGGCGCCGTTCGGGCCGGACGCGACGATCGAGGCGAACGCGGGGCCCTCGGCGCCGAGGTCGACCATGGCGCGCTCGAGCGCGATCGCGATCTCGCGTTCGGTGCGTCCGGGCGCGATCGAGGGGAGCACGGCGTCGAAGGCGCGGCAGGTGATCGCGCACGCCTCCCGCAGGAGGTCGATCTCCCCCTCGTCCTTGACGCGCCGCAGCTCCTCGACGGGGCGGCCGGCGAGCGGGACGAGCGCGACGCCGGCCGCGCGGGCCTGCGCGTCGAGCGCGGTGTGCTGCTCGACGGTGAGCGCGTGGGGTTCGAAGCCGAGCCGGGCGTGCCCGTCCGCGGCGGCCCGCGCGACGAGCGCGGCGGCCGTCTTCCGGTCGCGGACCAGCGGCAGTTCGGGGGCGATCCGCTCGGCCGTCCCGGCGTACCGGGCGTCGGTGGCGAGCACGGCGGGCGCGCCCGCGGGCACGAGCAGCGCGGCGTTGGAGCTGGCGAGCCCGGTCAGGTAGCGGACGTTGACGAGCCGGGTGACCAGGACGGCGTCCGCGTCGTGCGCGGCGGCGTACTCGGCCAGGCGGCGGCGACGTCCGGTGTGCGTCTCCCCCATGGGAGGACTCTAGAGCATCGCGAAACATGAAGAAGCCTCGACTTCGTGGTCCGCCGCCGCTAGCGTGAGCCGCCGCGTGATCTTCCGTCCCCCCGCTCTGGTCTTCCCCCAGGAGGGATTCCGTGACAGGAGTCAGTCGCCGCCGCCTGCTCGGCACCGGCGCGCTCACCGCCGCCGGGGCCGTCGCCGCCTCGGCCGCCGCGCCTCCCGCGGCCGCCCGCACCGCGCCCCGCACCGCGCCGTCCGCCGCCCGCCTGTCCGCCGACGTCGTGGTCGTCGGCGCGGGCCTCGCGGGCCTGACCGCCGCCCGCGACCTCGTCGCGGCGGGCCGGTCCGTCGTCGTCCTCGAGGCCCGCGACCGGCCCGGCGGCCGGGTGTACGGGCTGCCGCTAGGCGACGGCACCACCGCCGAGGGCGGCGCCGAGTTCATCGGCCCCACCCAGGACCGCATCGCCGCCCTCGCCGAGGAGATGGGCGTCGCGACCTTTCCGACCTACAACGAGGGCGACAACGTCTACTTCCGCAACGGGCGGCGGTCGCTGTACGCGACGGACGGGCTGCTGGGCGCCGTCCCGCCGGACTGGGGCGTCATCGACCTGGAGCTGGCGCTGCTGCGGCTCGGCGGGATGATCGAGGACGTCCCCGTGGGCGAGCCGTGGAAGGCGGCCAAGGCCGACGAGTGGGACGCGCAGACGTTCCACACCTGGTCGCGCTCCAACTCCCTCAGCTCCGGCGCGCGCTTCCTCATGGACGTCTTCGTCAGCTCGACGCTCTCGGCGCGGTCGCGGGACGTGTCGCTGCTGTACGTCCTGCACTACGCGGCCGCCGCCGGGAACCCGGACGAGCCCGGGTCGATCGACCGGCTGATCAACACCCGGGACGGGGCGCAGGAGCTGCGGTTCGCCGGCGGGCCGGAGCAGGTGCCGGTCCGGCTGGCCGCCCGGCTCGGCGACGCCGTCCGCTACAACGCGCCGGTGCGGTCGGTCGAGACCGGCGGCGGGGGCGTGACCGTGACGGCGGACGGCGTGACGGTGTCGGCGAAGCGGGCGGTCGTCGCGATGTCCCCGGCGATCGCGGGGAAGATCGACTTCTCGCCGGGGCTGCCGGCGGCCCGGGCCCAGCTCATGCAGCGCTACCCGATGGGCTCGGTCGCGAAGTTCGTCGGGGTGTACGACACGCCGTTCTGGCGGGAGGAGAACCTCACCGGGCAGGCGCTGGCGGACAGCGGCGCGATCGACGTGACGTTCGACAACAGCCCGCCGGACGGGTCGCGCGGGATCCTCATGGGATTCATCAACCACGACAACGTCCGGCGGCTGGACTCCGCGTCCGAGGAGGAGGTGCGGGCGGCGGGGCTGGAGTCGTTCGGGAGGCTGTTCGGCGACAGGGCGAAGAACCCGGTGGGGACGGCGATGATGCGGTGGGACAACGAGACGTGGAGCGGCGGCGGTCCCGTCGGGCTCGCGCCGCCGGGCGTCCTGACCGGTTTCGGCCCCGCGCTGCGCGCGCCGTGCGGGCCCGTCCACTGGGCGGGCACCGAGACGTCCGACTACTGGACGGGCTACATGGACGGCGCCGTCCGGTCGGGCGAGCGGGCGGCGCGGGAGGTCGACGCGGCGCTGTGACCGCGCGGGGGACCGGACGCGCGCGTCCGGTCCCCCGCGGGCGGTGCGGCTCGGGTCGAAGGCTCCGGGTCGAAGGCTCCGGGTCAGAGGCCGGCGGCCATCTCCCGGACCTTCTCGATCAGCGCGAGGCGGCCCTTGTGGTCGCCGGCGATCGGGGCCACGTTGAGGGTGGTGACGCCGGACTCCTTCATCGCGGCGAGCCGCTCGCGGACGTGCCCCTCGCTGCCGATCAGCGACATCTTCTCGAGCAGTTCCTGCGGGACCTTCGCGGCGGCCTCGTCCTTCTTGCCGTCCAGGTAGAGGTCCTGGATCTCCTCGGCCTCCTTCTCGAAGCCGTAGCGGCGGGCGAGGTCGTTGTAGAAGTTCTTGCCCTTGGCGCCCATGCCGCCGATGTACAGCGCGGCCATCGGGCGGCCGAACTCCAGGTAGCCCTGGACGTCGTCGCCGATCGCGAGCGTGGCCTGCGCGACGACGTCGAGCTCGCCGAGCGAGGCGTCCCGCTTCGCCTTGCCCGCGGCGAGGGACGCGCCCCACACGTCGGCGGCCTTCTCCGGCATGTAGAAGATCGGCTCCCAGCCGTTGGCGATCTCGGCGGTCAGCTCGACGTTCTTCGGGCCGATCGCGGCCACCATGATCGGGATGCTCTCGCGCACCGGGTGGTTGATCAGCTTGAGCGGCTTGCCGAGACCGGTGCCCTGCCCCTCGGGCAGCGGCAGCGTGTAGTGCTTGCCCTGGTGCTGGAGCCGCTCGCGGCGCCACACCTTGCGGCAGATCTCGATGATCTCGCGGGTGCGGCCGAGCGGGGCGGTGTAGGGGACGCCGTGGAAGCCCTCGATGACCTGCGGGCCGGAGGCGCCGATGCCGAGCGTGAACCGGCCGTCGGAGACGTAGTCCAGGCCGGCCGCGGTCTGCGCGAGCGCGGTGGGCGTGCGGGAGTAGATGTTGAGGATGCCGGACGCGATCTCCAGCCGCTCGGTCTTCGCGGCGATGAATCCCATCTGGCTGACCGCGTCGAAGCTGTAGGCCTCGGCGATGTAGACGATGTCGAGCCCGGCCTTCTCGTAGTCGGCGAGCTCCTCGACGGTCTCTTTGAAACCGCCCGCGTAGTTGAGGGCCATCCCGATGCGCATCGGCACCCCTTCCCGATTTACCGAATCCGATTCCAGTCGAACACAACCTAGCCCGCCGGGCGGCCTCCGCCCAGCGGCGGGGTCAGCCGAGCGCGGGTCCCCGCAGCGCCCGCAGCGCGCCGCGGTACATGTCGCGCCGGATCCGCCCGACGACCTTCCCGTCCTTGCCCGCCAGGGACGCGGCCCACTCGACGGCCGCGGGCAATACCTCGTCCTCGGCGGCGGTGCGCTGCACTATCCCGGCGGCCAGGGCCTCCGCCGCGGTGTACCGGCGGCCGGTGATCATGGCCTCGTGCGCGACCCCGGCCGCCAGCCGGGCCGTGATCAGCGCGTTCATCCCCGGGGTGAAGCTCATCCCCAGGTCGACCTCGGGCAGGCAGAAGTAGCCGCGGTCGGTGCGCATGACGGCGAAGTCGTGCGCGAGGGCGAGCATCCCGCCGCCGGCGAACGCGTGCCCGTTGACGGCCGCGACGGTCGGCGCGGGCAGTTCGAGCAGCCGCGCGTACAGGCCGTTCACGCGGCCGAGGTACCCCTCGAACTCGTCACGGTGGGCGCCCAGCCACTCCAGGTCGAGGCCGTTGGAGAAGAACTTGCCCGTCCCGACGGTGACGAGGGCGCGCGGCCCGTCCGCCGCGGCGACGGTGTCGAGCGCCCCCTCGACGGCGTCGAGGAAGTCGGGGCCGAACCGGTTCTCGCCCGCGTCGAGGCGCAGGACGAACACGTCGCCGTCACGCTGGAGGTCGATCACGAGGTCTCCTCGCCTTTCCTGCCCGGACCCGGGCCGCTGGTCGGTGGAACGTCCCACCCGCCTCCCAGGCAAGTATGACGTTCGACATAATGAGCGTTTCCTATGACGATCGTCATGGTCAATGCGCGTTGCTTATGATGAATGTCATAATTGGTGGCATGGGGTCCGACAGCCGGGAGCGCATGGTCCGCAGCGCCGCCTACCTTTTCCGCGAGCGCGGCTACAGCGGCACGGGTTTCCGCGACGTCATCGCGCACAGCGGCGCACCGCGCGGATCGATCTACCACCACTTCCCCGAGGGCAAGGCGCAGCTCGCCGAGGAGGCCGTCCGCTACGCCGGGGAGTTCCTCAACGCCGGGATCGTCGCGGCCACCGAGGGCGGCGACGCGGCGTCCGCCGTGGACGCCTTCGTCGGCTGGTGGCGCCAGGTGCTGATCCGCAGCGGCTTCCGGGCCGGCTGCCCGATCGTGGCCGTCACCGTGGAGTGCCACGACGACGCGCCGCAGCTCGCCGCCGCGGCCGCCGCCGCGTTCGGCCGCTGGGAGGACACCCTCGCCACCGGCCTCGGCAACGCCGGCGTCCCGGACGACCGGGCGGCGAGCCTCGCGCGGCTGATCGTCGCCGCCGTCGAGGGCGCGACCGTGCTGTGCCGCGCCCACCGCGACGTCCGTCCGCTCGACGACGTCGTCGCCGAGCTCAAGGCCATGACCCGCGCGGCCGTCGAGGGACCCTAGCCCCGCCCGCCCGCCTCCCCGGCGAGCAGCTCGACGACCGCCTGCAGGGCCAGGACGTACGAGAACGTCCCGAACCCGGCGATCGTGCCGGTCGCGACGCCCGCCACGACCGAGGTGTGCCGGAACTCCTCCCGCGCCGCCGGGTTGGAGATGTGCACCTCGACGAGCGGCGCGGTCCGCTGCGCGAGGGCGTCGCGCAGCGCGTACGAGTAGTGGGTGAACGCCGCCGGGTTCAGCACGACCGGCAGCCGCTCGTCGGCGGCCTCGTGCACCCAGCGGATCAGCTCGGCCTCGTCGTCGGTCTGCCGCACGTCGGCCTCGAGGCCCAGCCGCCGCCCGGCGTCGCGGCACAGCGCCGCCAGCCCCTCGAACGTGGTCGCGCCGTAGACGTCGGGCTCGCGCGTCCCGAGACGCCCGAGGTTCGGCCCGTTCAGCACCAGCACCCGGCTCATCGGGCGACCTCCCGGTAGGCGGCGGCGAGCAGCTCCTCGTCCGGGCCCTCCAGGCGGCCCGGCTTCGCGACGCCGTCCAGCACCACGAACCGCAGCGTGGCGCCCCGCGACTTCTTGTCGATCGCCATCGCGGCCCGCAGCCCCTGCCACGCGTCCGCCGCGTACGCCACCGGCAGCCCCACCGGCGTCAGGACGGACCGGTGCCGCGCGACGTCCGCGGCGTCCAGCCGCCCGGCGAGGCGCGCCAGCTCGGCCGCGTACACCATGCCGATCGCGACGGCGTGGCCGTGCCGGAAGCGGTAGTCCTCGGCCTTCTCGATCGCGTGCGCGAGCGTGTGGCCGTAGTTGAGGATCTCCCGCAGGCCGCTCTCCTTCAGGTCCGCCCCGACGACCTCGGCCTTCACCCGGACGGCCCGTTCGACGAGCTCGCGGGTGTGCGGGCCGTCCGGGCGCGCCGCGCCCTCCGGGTCGGCCTCCACCAGGTCGAGGATGACCGGGTCGGCGATGAACCCGGCCTTGACGACCTCCGCGAGCCCGCTGACGTAGTCCTCGTGCGGCATCGTCACCAGCGCGGCGAGGTCGCACAGCACCCCGGCCGGGGGGTGGAACGCGCCCACGAGGTTCTTGCCCTCGGGGATGTTGATGCCGGTCTTGCCGCCGACCGCCGCGTCGACCATGCCGAGCAGCGTCGTCGGCACCAGCACGCAGCGGACGCCGCGCAGCCACGAGGCGGCGGCGAACCCGGCGAGGTCGGTGGTCGCGCCGCCGCCGACGCCCACGATCGCGTCCGTCCGGGTCATGCCGAGCCGCGCGAACGCCGACCACAGCCCGGCGAGCACCCCGGCCTCCTTGGCCGCCTCGCCGTCCGGGACGGGCAGCGCGTGCACCGCGTGCCCGGCCTTCTCCAGCGCCTCGCACACCGGCCGCGCGATCTCCGGCAGGCCCTCGGCGTGCACGACCGCGACCGTCCGGACGCGGTCGCCGAGCAGGCCCGGCAGCTCCGCCAGCACGCCCGTCCCGATGACGACGTCGTAGGGGTCGGCGCCTTCCACGCGCACCCGCGCCGGCACGATCACGCGTCCGTCTCCAGGGCCTCGGCGATCTCCCGGACGATCTCGGCGGGCTCGCGCCCGTCGGTGTCGACGTGCACGGTCCCCAGCCGCTCGTAGACCGGCAGCCGCTCCTCCAGGAGCTTGCGCATCCGGCTGCGCGGGTTCAGCACCAGCAGCGGCCGCGCCGACGCCAGCCCGACCCGCTTCACCGCCTCCGCGAGGCCGACCCGCAGGTACACGACCGTGTGCCCGGCGAGGAGCTCCTGCGTCTCCGGCGCCAGCACGGCGCCGCCGCCGAGCGCGAGGACGCCGTCGTGCTCGGCGAGGGCCGCCGCGACGGCCGCGCGCTCCAGTTCCCGGAACCGCTCCTCGCCGTCGTCGATGAAGATCTCGCCGATCGGCTTGCCGGCCGCCGCCTCGGCGTCGGCGTCGGTGTCGCGCAGCGACACCCCGAGCCGCTCGGCGAGCGCCGCGCCGACCGTCGTCTTGCCCGAGCCCGGCGCCCCGATCAGGACGGCCCTGGGTCGCGTCATGCAGGAGGCCCCGTTCACTCGATGGTCGTTCACTTGATGGTCAGGGAGGACAGGTATCCGCGCAGGTTGCGGGCGGTCTCCTCGGCGGAGTCGCCGCCGAGCTTCTCCAGCGCCGCGTCAGCCAGCACCAGCGCCGCCATCGCCTCGGCGACCACCCCGGCGGCCGGCACGGCGGTGACATCGCTGCGCTGGTTGATCGCTTTGGCGGGCTCCCCGGTCTTCACGTCGATGGTGTCGAGGCGGCGCGGCACCGTGGAGATCGGCTTCATCGCGGCCCGGACGCGCAGCGGCTCGCCCGTCGTCATGCCGCCCTCGACGCCGCCCGCGCGGTTCGTCCGGCGCCGGATGCCCGCGTCGGAGCCCTCGATCTCGTCGTGCGCGGCCGACCCGCGCCGCCGCGCGGTGGTGAACCCGTCGCCGACCTCCACGCCCTTGATCGCCTGGATGCCCATGAGGATCCCGGCGAGCCGGGCGTCGAGCCGCCGGTCCCAGTGCACGTGGCTGCCCAGGCCGGGCGGCAGGCCGTAGGCCAGCACCTCGACGACGCCGCCGAGCGTGTCGCCGGCCTTCTTCACCTCGTCGACGTGCGCGACCATCGCCGCGGACGCGGCCGCGTCGAAGCACCGCACCGGGCTCTCGTCGACCGCCGCCAGGTCGCCGGGCTCGGGCAGGACGCCGTCCGGCGCCGACACCTCGCCGAGCGCGATCACGTGGCTGAGGACGTCCACGCCGAGCGCCTGCTTCAGGAACGCCTTCGCGACCGCGCCGAGCGCGACCCGCGCCGCGGTCTCCCGCGCGCTCGCCCGCTCCAGGACGGGCCGGGCGTCGTCGAACCCGTACTTCTGCATGCCGACGAGGTCGGCGTGGCCGGGCCGCGGCTGCGACAGCGGCGCGTTGCGCGCCTGCGCCGCCAGCACCTCGGGGTCGACCGGGTCGGCCGCCATCACCGTCTCCCACTTGGGCCACTCGGTGTTGCCGACCTCGATCGCGACGGGGCCGCCGAGCGTCACCCCGTGCCGGACCCCGCCGAGGATCCGCACCTCGTCCTGCTCGAACTTCATCCGGGCGCCCCGCCCGTGCCCGAGCCGCCGGCGGCGCAGGTCCTCGGCGATGTCCGCCGAAGTCACGCGCACACCGGCCGGAAGGCCCTCCACGATCGCGGTGAGGGCCGGGCCATGGGACTCCCCCGCGGTCAACCAGCGCAGCATGCCCTGAATCCTATTGGCGCCGGACGCCTCCCCGAGACCGGCGTCCATCAGCTGAGACGGCCGGCGCCCCGGCGGCCCCGCGGACCGGGTCGGGACGGGTCAGGCGGACAGGCCCCGGCGGATCGCGGCGGCGACGGGCGAGTCGTCCCGGACCGGGCCCGCGGGCAGCAGCGGCGGCTGCGCCATGAACTTCGGCTCCGCGCCCCGGTGCGGCTGGGCGGCGTGCACCAGGAACGGGTGGCACAGGTAGACGTCGCCCGCCCGTCCGGTCGCGTACGCGACGGGGCGGTGCCCGGTGGCGGGCACGGCGCGCTCGGCGAGCTCCATGAAGGCCAGGCCGCGGTCGCCCGCGGGCTCCAGGATCGGCGGGACGTCCAGGTGGGACCCCACGCGGATCCGGGTGGGGGCGTCGTCCTCGCCGACGTCGGAGAACAGGAACAGCATCAGCAGCGCGCGCCCCTTGGACGCGACGTTCACGCGGGCGGCCATGAAGTCGGACGGGTCGTCGCCGGGGAAGCTCGCGTCGATGTGCCAGCCGTCGTCGCCCGGCTCCTCCGCGCTCGGGAACCGCACCGGGAACGTCCCGAGGCCGCCCTGCGGCGTCCAGCCGCCCTCCCCGGCGAGCGCGTCGAACGCGGCGTGCAGGCGGGGGGTGTTCGCGGCGGCCCGGAACGGCTCCTGCGCGTAGTGGCCGAGCCGGACGACGGGCCGGGTCCAGGTCGCGCGGTCGTCCGGGTCGCAGCCGGTGTCCCGCCAGAGGACGTCCCGGCACTCGTCGGCGAGTTCGCGGGGGAACGCCTCCGTGACCTTGAGGTACCCGTCGGTGAGGAAGGCGTCGATGCCGGAGTCGTCCATCGGGCCAGGATGGCGGCCCGGCCGAAGCGGCGTCGAACGGTTTTACGCGCGGCGGACGACGCTCAGCTCGACGCCGCCGACGATCCGGCCGCGGAGCACCTCCGCGAGCCGGTCCGACACCCGCTGGACGGTGCGGCGCTCGTCGTGCCCCGGGCTCACCGCGAACCGGACGGCCAGCTCGGCGGACGTGCCCTCGGTGACCCGCACCCCCGCGACCGCCTCGTCGGAACCGAACGCGGCCTCCACCGCGGCGAGGACGTCCGGGTCCTCGTGCGGCGCGGGGATCGGGCGCCCCTCGGCGAGCAGGTGCAGCCGCAGCCCGTCGACGGCGAACGGCACCGGCCCCGCCACGTCGATCACGAGGGCGTCGGCGTTCTCGTCCAGCACCGCGCGGCACGCCTGGCCGGCCGGCACCGCCACCGGCCGGGCGTCCGCCCGCCACGCCTTCATCGTCTCGGTGCAGGTGAACCCGAGCACGCCGCGGCGCCCGTCCTCGCCGGTCAGCAGCGGCAGCGCCATGTCGCTCGACTTCTCCCGCCGCAGCTCGCCGGGCGCGACGTCCTCCTCCTCGGTGAGGATCGCGACGACGGGCACCAGCAGCCGGGCGCCCTGCAGCCGGCGCAGGACGGTGTGCTGGCCGACCCGTCCCGCCGCGTACCCCGCGAGCGCCTCGCAGAGCCGGGGGTCGGCGCCGCCGTCGTCGTCGGGGAACTGGGGCTGGGGAATCGTCAGTCCGGACACGGTGGGAAGGCTATAACTTCCCGCGACCGCCGGGGGTGCCGAACCGGATACTCCCCGTGCACGCCCCCGTCAGGGACGCGCGCCGATCCGGTCGACCCACCCCGTGCGCCCGTACGACATCGTCAGGCGGCCGGAGTCGTACGCGAGCAGCTCCGCCGACTCCCGGTCGACGATCAGCCGGGACTCGACCGCCGGGCCCTCCCCCGTGAACGGCAGGACCAGCGCCACGCCGCGCCGGCCGAGCGGGTCGGTCGCCGTGCCCGGCGAGCGGACGTCCGGCCGCGCGGCCAGCACCCGGTACAGCGCGGCCTTCGTGCCCGGGGTGAGCGGGCCCGCCAGCAGGTCCGCGGCGACCGCGAAGACGTACTCGGAGAACGAGAGCCGCGTCCGCTCGATGAACCGGCGGACCTCGGGGTCGGCGGTGCGGGTGCCCGCTTCGACCCGGCGGGCGTCGGCGTCGAACCGGCGGCGCAGCTCCGCCTCCAGCCCGGCCGCGTCGTCCGGCAGCTTCCGCAGCTCCGCCATCGTCAGGCCCTCGTCGCCGATGCTGTAGCGGATCGCCATGTCGTAGTCGTTCACCGACTCCCGCCGCAGCTCCGGCGGGACCAGAGCTCGGGACCCGGCGCGCTTCCACGCCGCCTCGTCCTCGGGGGTGGGGAACACGGCCTTCGCGTCGATGCCGGTGACCGTCCGGCTGGGGTCGTCGCCGTCCCGGGCGATCCAGGACCGCTCCCCGCGCCGCAGTTCGTAGGTGTAGGGCAGCTTGTCCCCCCGCTTGTCCCCCCGCCCGCCGGGCCGGGCCCCGGGGGACGGGCGCCGCGCCCCGGGGTCGGTCTTCGTGTCGATGACCGAGGCGGTGGTGATCTCGGTGTACCAGTACCGGCCGGTCGCGGCGGGCGTCCGCTCGGCCTTGTCGGCGCTCGCCAGCAGGAAGGAGCGCGCGTCGACCGGCCGGGACGCGGTCGCGGCCGGCGGGGCGGGCGCCGGGCCGCCGCCGACCGCGACGACGGCCCCCGCGGCGGCGCACGCGGCCGCCGCGGCGCCCGCGATCAGCAGCACGGGCCGGCGCGCCCTCGACCGCCGGACGGCCGGTTCCGGGGCGGCCCGCATGATCCGGGCCAGGTCGTCGTCGCGGCGCCGCTCGTGGGCGTCGCGGGCCAGGCCGTCCAGGGCGGCGGGCTTGAGCGCGTGCAGCGCGCGCTCGGCGGTGCTGCGGTTCTGCATGTCGTCTCCGGTGTTCATCGGGCCGCCTCCCCGGCGACCGGTACGGGGCGGGCGGGGGCGGGCGCCGGCGCGGCGTCCAGGGCGCGGGCGAGCCGCCGGCGGGCGCGGTGCAGCCGGACGGCGAAGGCCGGAACCGAGCAGCCCACGACCTTCGCGGCCTCCCGGGAGTCCAGGCCGTGCCAGGTGACGAGGGTCAGGAGCTCCAGGTCGCGTTCGGGCAGCGCCGCGACGGCCTCGAGCGCCGCCGCGCGTTCGACGACGTGCTCGGCGACGTCCCACGCCGCCAGGTCCGCGGACGTGGTGAGCGCCCGGATCCGCTCGGTCAGGGCGCGGCCGCGGCGGCCCCGGTCGTACTGCTTGCGCAGCAGGTTGCGGGCGACGCCGAGCAGCCAGGGCAGGGCGGGGTCGCGGACCTGGTCGAGGCGCCGCCAGGCGATGAGGAACGTCTCGCCCGCGACGTCCTCGGCCGTGTGGGGTTCCGCGTGGGCCAGCGCGTACGCCAGCACGCGCCGGTGGTGCTCGTCGTAGAGCCGCGTGAACCGTGACTCGGGATCATCCACGGAGGACTCCCGTCTGGGGTCGGGATCATGTCGTCACGTAATCCCGCCCGCGGCGCCGCTCTTACAGGCGCGCCCCCGCTTTCTCAGCGGAGCCGCGCGAGCCGCTCGACGGCCGCGTCGATGACCTCGTCCTTCTTGCAGAACGCGAACCGGACGAAGTGCGCGCCCGCGTCGGGCCGGTCGTAGAACACCTGCGTCGGGACCGCGACGACGCCCGCCCGCTCGGGGAGCGCCCGCGCCAGCTCCCTGCCGTCGGTGAACCCCAGGGGCCGGATGTCGGCCTGCACGAAGTACGTCCCCTGCGGCCGGTAGACGTCGAACCCGGCGGCCTCCAGCCCGGTGACGAGCCGGTCGCGCTTGCCCTGCAGCGACTTGCGCAGCTCCTCGACCCACGCGGTCTCGCCGGCCAGCGCGTACGCGGCGGCCCGCTGGTAGGGGGCGCTGACCGCGAACGTGAGGAACTGCTTCACCGACTGGACGGCCCGGACGAACGGCGCGGGCGCCGTCACCCAGCCGGTCTTCCAGCCCGTGACGGAGAACGACTTGCCGACCGACGACACCGACACCGTCCGCTCCCGCATCCCGTCGAGGGTCGCGAGGGGGACGTGCACGGCGTCGTCGAACGTCAGGTACTCGTACACCTCGTCGGTGACGGCGACGAGGTCGTGCTCGCGGCAGACGGCGGCGATCGTCTCCAGTTCGTCCGGCGTGAAGACCGTCCCGCAGGGGTTGTGGGGCGAGTTCACCAGGATCAGCCGGGTGCGCGGGGTGACGGCGGCGCGCAGCTCGTCCGGGTCGAAGGTGAACCGGCCCTCGACGGGCCGCAGCGTGACCGGCCTGCGGACGGCCCCGGCGAGCGCGACGACGGCCGCGTAGGAGTCGTAGTACGGCTCGAAGACGATCACCTCGTCGCCCGGTTCGGCGAGCGCGAGGACGGACGCGGCGATGCCCTCGGTGGCCCCGACGGTGACGAACACCTCGGTCGCCGGGTCGTACGCCAGCCCGTACCGGTCGAGCCTCTGCGCCGCGACGGCTTCCCGGAGCTCGCCGATCCCGGGGCCCGGCGGGTACTGGTTCGCCCCGTTCCGGACGGCGTCCACGGCGATGTCCAGCATGGCCGCCGGGCCGTCCTCGTCCGGGAAGCCCTGCCCCAGATTGATCGCGCCCGTCCGGACCGCCAGCGCCGACATCTCGGCGAAGATCGTCTCGCCGAATTCCCGCATCCGCTCGACCAGTGGCTCAGTCACGCCACAAGACTAGACGGCCGCCCCGCGCGAGGCCCGGTCCCGCGGGCGCGGGGAGGCCGCGGTCAGATCCAGCCCATCTCGCGGGCGGTCTGGACGGCGGCGAGGCGGCCGGACGCGCCGAGCTTGCCCATCGCGGACGACAGGTAGTTGCGGACGGTGCCCTCCGACAGGTGCAGGCGGCCGGCGATGCCGGACGTGTCGGCGCCCGCGGCGATGTGCCGGAGGATCTCGCGCTCCCGGTCGGTCAGCGGGTTGTCGCCCGCCTCCATGGCGGCGGCCGCGAGCTCGGCGTCCAGGTAGCGGCCCCCGGCGTGGACCTTGCGGATCGCGGCGGCCAGCTCCTCGGTGGGGGCGTCCTTCGGGACGAACCCGCGGACCCCGGCGGCCATGGCGCGGCGCAGGTAGCCGGGGCGGCCGAAGCTGGTGAGGATGCACACCGCGCAGCGGGCGCCGGACGAGCGCAGCTCCTCGGCGACGGCGAGGCCGTCCGCGCCGGGCATCTCGATGTCGAGGACGGCGACGTCCGGGTCGTTCGCGGCGACGGCGGCGGCGACCTCGTCGCCGCGGCCGACCTCCGCGACGACCTCCAGGTCGGGGTCCAGGCCGAGCAGCGCGGCGACGGCGCCCCGGATGAGGTGCTCGTCGTCGGCCAGCAGGACCCGGATCACCGCTCCCTCCCGGCCGCCGGGACGGGCTCGGCCGCGGGGCCGGCGTCCCCGGCGGGCAGCGGGACGACGGCCCGCAGCAGGAAGCCGTCGCGGCCGTGCCGTCCGGCGCCGAACTCGCCGCCGAGGACGGCGACCCGCTCCTCCAGCCCGGTCAGGCCCGACCCGGGGGACCCGGCGCCGCGCGCGCGGACGCCGTCGTTGCGCATCTCCAGGACCACGGCATGACCATAGACGGTCAGAGCGACGGTGCAGCGGCGGGCCTCGCTGTGCTTGATCACGTTGGTGGCGCCCTCGCGGATCACCCAGGCGAGCACGGCGCCGACCTCGGACGGCAGGTCCGCCGGGGGCTCGTCGGCCTCGCAGCGGACCCCGGCCGCCTCCAGCACCGCGCGCACCCCGGCCAGCTCGGCGTCCAGCTCGACGGCGCGGTAGCCGCGGACGGCCGCCCGCACCTCCCGCAGCGCCTCCCGGGCGGCGGTGCGGACGTCGGCCATCTCGGCGCCGGCGCGGGCCGGGTCGTTCTCGGCCATCCGCATCGCGAGCTCGCTCTTCACCGCGATCAGCGAGAGGCTGTGGCCGAGCAGGTCGTGCAGGTCGCGGGAGAAGCGGAGCCGCTCCTCGGTGACGGCGAGCCGGGCGACGGCGTCGCGGGCGGCGTACGCCTCCAGGTGCATGTCCCACATGCGGCGCTGGTACCGGTTGACCCACGCGACGAGCAGGCACGTCGCCAGGAAGAGGACGAAGAAGCCGGGCAGGACCAGGTACCAGGTCGGATTCTCGCCCTCGATGCGCCGTCCGGCCGAGATCGTGGAGAGGACCGCGCAGTACGCCGCCGTCCCCGCGCACAGCGCCGTGATCTGGCGGCGGTTCACCGGCGACAGCACCACCGCCGACACCCAGAACGCCGGGATGACGCACCAGACGGGGTTGGTCAGGATCATCGCGCCCAGCCCGGCGGTCACCGCGCCGCTGAGCACGATGTCGCGGCGCGCGGCCCCGCCGTCCAGGCCCGTCCGGACGAGCCGCAGGTAGAACCACAGCAGCAGGCCGAGGCCGGTGACGGCCAGCAGGACCAGGGGCAGCCCGATGTGGCCTTCGGCGTAGGACGGGCCGAGCGCCCCCAGCCCGACGGCCATGAACGAGACCCCGGCCATCATGAACGACCGCTGCGTCACCTTGCGGTAGCGCTCCAGCCGCACCGCGTTCTGCTCTTCGAGTTCCGCCTTCGTGGCGACCGCCATGACCGGACCTCCTTCCCCCCCGAGTACGGTATCCGCCGCTCAACCGCGGCGCGGCTCCCAGCGGAACCAGCGCTTGGCCGCCTCGGCGCCGAGCGCGGCCCAGACGGCGAGCGCGGCGAAGGACTGGAGGCACGCGGCCCATCCGCCGGCGAAGCCGACCGCGGCGTGCTCGGAGGCGCCCGCGAAGTCCTGCCCGAAGTAGGCGGTCCGGGTGATCTCGACGACCGGGGTCAGCGGCAGCCAGCGGCAGGCAGCGGCCAGGGCGTCGGGGAGCGCGTCCAGCGGGAACATCACGCCGCCGCCCGCCATGCACCCGAACATGATCGGCAGGACGGTGAGCTGGGCGAGTTCGGCGTTCGGGGTGAGCCCGGAGACCGCGAAGGCCAGCAGGGCGAAGACGGTCACTCCGCCTGCGAGGCCGACGAGGAGCAGCAGCGGGTCGGCGGGGAACCGGCCGCCGAACGCCGCGCCGAGCACGACGAGCAGCAGCAGCGCCTGCGCCGCGTACGCCGCGGTCGCGGTGAGGACGCTGCCGCCGCGGATCTCGGCGTCGGACAGCGCGGTGCCGCGCAGCCGCTTGAGGGTGAGGTCCTCGCGGCGGGCGGTGAACACGTTCACCAGGTTCATGAAGACCGCGAAGATGAGGAAGAACGCGAGGTGGCCGGTGCCCTGCAGCAGCGCGCCGTCCACACCGTCGATCTCCTGGCCGCTCATCGGGACCAGCATCGCGATGAACATCACGGGCAGGCCGAAGACGGTGAACAGCGCGGTGCGGTTGCGGTAGAGCAGGACGGCGTCGAACCGCGCGACGCGCGCCAGGGACCGGGGCGACACCGCGGGCGGGGCGAACCGGGGCCGGCGGGGGGCGGCGAGGGTCATCGGGAGGCTCCTTCGGGGGTCGCGGCGGCGGTGGCGGTGCGGAGGAAGACGTCCTCGAGGGACGCGCTGCGCGCCTGCAGTCCGTCGAGCGCGATGCCGCCGGCGTCCGCCCAGCGCAGCAGCTCGTACAGGCCGGCCTGCATGCCGTCGCCGCGCACGGTGTAGGTGGCGGTGGCGCGGCCGCCGTCCACGGCGATGTCCGCGGCGGCGCCGCCGAGCAGCGGCAGCTCGCGGACCCGCAGCCGCTCGGGCACCTGGAAGCTGATGCGGTCGCCGTGGCCGGCGACGACCTCGGCGACGGTGCCGGTCTGCTCGATCGCTCCCCGGTGCATGATCGCCAGCCGGTCGGCGAGCTGCTCGGCCTCCTCCAGGTAGTGCGTGGTGAGCAGCACGGTGGTGCCGTCCCGCACCAGGTCCCGGACGGTCCGCCAGGTGGCGTGCCGGGCCTCGGGGTCCATGCCGGTGGTGGGCTCGTCCAGGAACAGGACGCGGGGACGGGCGAGGAGCGCGAGCGCGAGGTCGAGGCGGCGCTTCTGCCCGCCGGACAGCTGCCGGACCTTCACGCCCGCCCGGTCCTGCAGCCCGACGAGCGCGAGCACCTCGGCGGCGGGCCGCGCGCGGGGCGTGAACCCGCGCCAGTGGGCGGTGGTCTCGGCGACCGTGAGGTCGTTGAAGAAGCCGCCCTCCTGGAGCATGATCCCGATCTGCGGGCGGACGGCGCGGCGCTCGCGGTGCGGGTCGCGGCCGAGGACCCGGACGGTGCCCGCGTGCGCCGGGCGGAACCCCTCGAGGGTCTCCATGGTGGTGGTCTTGCCGGCGCCGTTGGTGCCGAGGAGCGCGAACAGCTCCCCCTCCCCGACTTCGAACGAGACGCCGGAGACGGCCTCGTGGTCGCCGTACCGCTGGCGCAGCCCGTCGACGTGGATCACCTGGTTCGGATGCATGCCCCCAGCGTCGCGGGGAGCGCGGCCCCGCCGGTAGAAGCGGCTATCACCGCTTCGCCCGGCGGTTGTCAGCCGATCGGTATGACGGTTGTCATCCGCCCTGGTCGGCCGGGGGCCGCCGCGGGGGCCGTCAGCCGCCGACGCTGACGACGTGCCCGATCGCGGACGGGTCGGCGGCGTGGTCCAGCAGCGCGAGGGCGAGGTCGGCGCGGGCGAGGGTGAAGCCGCCGAGGACGTTGCGGTCCACCGCGGCCCGGTAGCGCCCCTTGCCGTCGCCGTCGGTGAGCCGCGGCGGCCGGACGATCGTCCAGTCGAGGCCGGAGGCGCGGACGACGTCCTCGGCGCGGGCCATGTCGGCGAAGGCGTGCTTGAGCATCGGCTTCAGCAGCATCGGCTTGACGACGTACCGGGTGAGCGGGTCGTCGCCGGGTCCGTTGGCGAACCCGGACGCGCTGACCATGAGGAACCGCCGCTCCCCGACGGCCGCCATCGCGGCGGTGATGCTGCGCGTGCTGTCCTCGCAGACGGTGGTGGGGGTGCGGCCCTCGCGGGTGCCGATGGCGGTGACGACGGCGTCGCTCCCCTTCACCGCGTCCTCGATGGCGCCGGGGTCCATGACGTCGGCGCGGACGACCTCCAGGGCCGCGCCGTCGCCGGCGCGGTCGCGCAGGTCGGCGGGCAGCCGGGACGGGTCGCGCACGACCGCGGTGACGCGGTGGTCCTTGATGAGGGCCCGGCGGACGACCTGCAGTCCGGTGCCGCCGGTCGCCCCGAAGACCGTGAGTCGCATGGTTCCTCCTGGTGGAAGAGGGTGAGTGAATCTTTACTCACCCCTAGATTGGGTTAGCATTCACTCACCTGTCAAGCGGAGGGAGCCGGATGAGCGCACGGGAGCGGATCCTGGACGCGGCGGCCGACGTGATGCGCGAGCGCGGCGTCGCCCGCGCCACCACCAAGGAGATCGCCCGGGCGGCCGGGTACTCCGAGGCGCTGCTCTACAAGCACTTCCGCGACAAGGACGAGCTCATGATGCTGGTCCTGAAGGAGCGCATGCCCGCGTTCACGGTCACGGGCGAGCCCGGCCTCGGCACCGTCGAGTCGAACCTCGTGGCCGTGGCGCACAACGGGCTGCGGTTCTACCGGCGCGCGTTCCCGATGATGGCGTCCATGGTCGCGCAGCCGCCGCTGATGGCCGCGACCCGCGAGTCGCTGCGCAAGTACGGGGCGGGCCCGCACGTGCCCGTCCGCCAGCTCGCCGAGTACCTCGACGCCGAACGCGGCCTCGGCCGGGTCGCCGCGGACGCCGACACCGCCGCGGCCGCCGCGCTGCTGCTCGGCGCGTGCTTCCAGCAGGGCTTCCTGCGCTACTTCGCCGAGGGCGCCGCGGCGGCCGACCCGCCCGAGTCGGACGCCCGCGACCTCGTGCGCCCCCTGCTCCCGTCCCTGCTCCCCTGACCTGCTCCCCTGACCTTCCGGGGCGTCAGTGCCCGCCGAGCCGGGTCTTCACCACCTTGCCCATCGCGTTGCGCGGCAGCCCGCCGACCAGGTGGACGGCGCGGGGCCGCTTGTGCGCCGACAGCCGCCCGGCGACGAAGTCGATCAGCCCGCGCTCGTCCACGCCGTCCGCGACGACGTAGGCGGTGACCTGCTCGCCCAGATCGTCGTGCGGGGTGCCGACGACGGCCGCCTCCCGCACCGCGGGGTGCGCCAGCAGCGCGTTCTCCACCTCGCCCGCGCCGATCCGGTAGCCGCCGCTCTTGATCAGGTCGGTGGAGGCGCGGCCGACGATGCGGTGCCGCCCGTCCGGGGCGATGACGGCGATGTCGCCCGTGCGGAACCAGCCGTCGGCGGTGAACGCCGCGGCGGTCGCCTCGGGCCGGTTGAGGTACCCCTTGAACAGCAGCGGCGCGCGGACGTGCAGCTCACCGGGCGTCTCGCCGTCGGCCGGGACGTCCGCGCCGTCCTCGGCCCGCAGCCGGGTCTCCACACCGGGCAGCGGCGTGCCCACGTACCCCGGGTGCCGTTCGCCGTCGGCGCGCGCGCTGACGGTGATGAGGGTCTCCGTCATGCCGTACCGCTCGACCGGACGGTGCCCGGTGAGGCCCTCGAGCCGCTCGAAGACGGGCACCGGCAGGGGCGCGCTCCCGGACACCAGCAGCCGCGCGCCGCGCAGCGCCTCCGCCGCCGCCGCGTCCGCGGCCGTCCGCGACCAGACCGTCGGGACGCCGAAGAACAGGCTGCCGCCGTCGTCCCGCGCGGCCGCCGCGTACGCCTCGGGCGTCGGCCGCCCGGTGTGGACGAGCGGCGACCCGACGCGCAGGGCGCCGAGGACACCCAGGACCAGGCCGTGCACGTGGAACAGCGGCAGCCCGTGCACGAGGACGTCGTCGGGGGTCCACGCCCACGCGCCGGCGAGCGCGTCGAGGCCCGCGGCGATCGCGCCGCGGGAGATCAGCACGCCCTTCGGCGCGCCCGTCGTCCCGCTGGTGTAGAGGATCAGGGCGGTCGCGTCCGGCGCGGGCCCGCCGGGTCCGGCGTCGCCCGGCGGCAGGTCGTCGACCGGCACCAGCGGCGGCTCCCCGTCGAGGACCGCGGTGCCGCGCGCGCCGAGCAGCAGCGCGGCGCCGGAGTCGCCGAGGATGTGGGCCCGCTCGTCCGGGCCCGAGTCGGGCGGCACCGGCACCACCGGGACGCCCGCGAGGAGCCCGCCGACGACGGCCACGACCGTCTCCAGGGACGCGGTGGCGTGCACCGCGACCGCGTCCGCCCCGCCGATCCGGGCGGCGACGGCCGACGCCCGGCGCAGCAGCTCGTCCCGCGCCAGCTCCCGCCCCGCCACGCGCACCGGGCCGCCCGCTTCCCCGAGCAGGTCCATCCCCCGCCCCCTTCCGGTCGTCGGATGAGCATTTGGAAGTATGCCGTCCATGCCGGAGACCGCGACCACCTACCCGGCGCTCGCCGCGCGCCTGCTGGCGCTGCCGCCGTCCTGCGGGCCGGTGCGGATCGTCGCGGTCGACGGGCCGAGCGGCGCGGGCAAGTCGACGTTCGCGGGACGGCTGGCCGCGGTGCTGGCGGGCGCCCCGGTCGTCCGGTCCGACGACTTCCGCGTGCCGTGGGACGCCGACCCGCTGACCTGGTGGGAGCCGTTCGAGCGGGCGGTGCTGGCGCCGCTGCGGGAGGGCCGCCCGGCCGTCCTGCGCCGCTTCCACTGGCACCGCGAGGCGTACGGGCCGCCCGAGGAGATCCCGCCCGCGCCCGTCCTGCTGGCCGAGGGGGTCGGCGCGGCGTGGGCCGGGTCGCCCGCCGCCTACCGGGTGTGGATCGAGGCGCCGCGCGCGCTGCGCCGCTCCCGCGTCCTCGACCGGGACGGGCCGGCGTTCGCGGACGCGTGGGACGGCTGGTCCGTGCGCGAGGCGGCCCACTTCGCCGCGGACGGCACCCGGCACCGGGCCGACCTGCGGCTCGACGGAACCGACCTCGCCCACCGGCTCCGCGCCCGCCGGTAGGCTGATCCCTTTCATCCGACGGACGACAGGCTGGAGCCCGTTCATGGCGCTGGAACGCCCCGAGATCGACTTCCCCGAGGGTCAGCCGCCCTCGATGCTCGACATCACCGACATCAGCGTGGGCGACGGCCCGGAGGCCGTGAAGGGCTCGCAGGTGTCGATGCACTACGTCGGGGTGTCGTGGTCCACCGGCGAGGAGTTCGACGCGTCCTGGAACCGCGGCTCCACGCTGGACTTCGAGCTCGGCGCCGGCCGCATGATCAAGGGCTGGGACATGGGCATCCCCGGCATGAAGGTCGGCGGCCGCCGCAAGCTCGTCATCCCCCCGCACCTCGCCTACGGCGACCGCAGCCCCAGCCCGGCCATCAAGCCGGGCGAGACGCTGATCTTCGTGGTGGACCTCGTGGCGGTGAGCTGACCCCGCGGGAGTAAAACGGCGGGCAATCCGCGGGTGAAAAACACCCCGGGTGCCCGCCGTCGCCGTTTCCGGGGCCGGACGGTTCGGTATCAGCCCGGAGTGATCGAGGCGCGGGGGCTGACGAAGCGGTACGGGACCACCACCGCCGTCCGCGACGCCTCGTTCACCGTCGTGCCCGGCCGCGTCACCGGATTCCTCGGGCCGAACGGCGCGGGCAAGTCGACGACGATGCGGATGGTCCTCGGGCTCGACCGCCCCACGGCCGGGGACGTCACGGTGAACGGCGTCCACTACCGCTCGCTCGGCGCGCCGCTGCGCGAGATCGGGGCCCTGCTGGACGCGACGGCGGTGCACGGCGGCCGCAGCGCCTACAACCACCTGCGCTGCCTCGCGCAGAGCAACGGCATCCCGCGGCGGCGCGTGGACGAGGTCCTGGAGCTGGTCGGGCTGGGGGACGTCGCGCGGCGGCCCGTCCGGGGGTTCTCGCTCGGGATGGAGCAGCGGCTCGGCATCGCGGGCGCGCTGCTCGGCGACCCGGGCGTGCTGATGTTCGACGAGCCCGCGAACGGCCTCGACCCGGAGGGCATCCGGTGGATCCGGACGCTGATGCGGCGGCTCGCGCGGGAGGGCCGGACGGTGTTCGTGTCGAGCCACCTGATGTCGGAGATGGCGCTCACCGCCGACCACCTCCTGGTGATCGGCCGCGGCCGGATCCTCGCCGACACCGGGATGCGGGAGTTCATCGACCAGAACGCCGCCGGGCACGTCCGGGTCCGGTCGCCGCAGCTCGGCGAGCTCGCGCGGCTGCTGGCGTCCGGCGGGCGGCGGTTCGAGGACGGGCCGGACGGGTCGCTGCTGGTGCACGGCGCGACGGCGGCGGAGGTCGGCGACCTCGCCGCCGACCACGCGCTGCGGGTGCACGAGCTGGCCCTGGTCCGGCCGTCGCTGGAGGAGGCGTTCATGCGGCTGACCGGCGACGCCGTCGAGTACCACGCGTGGACGGGGGCGCCGACGTGACGGCCGCGCCCGCGCCCGCGCCCGCCGCGCCCTCCCGGGACGCCCGCCGGGTCCGGTTCGGGCACGTCCTGGCCGCGGAGTGGACGAAGATCCGCACGGTGAAGTCGACGTTCTGGACGCTGCTCGCGGGGGCCGTCGTCCTCATCGGCTTCTCGGCGCTGTGGGCGCTGGCGTTCAGCACGACCTACGACCAGATGAGCGACACCGAGCGGGCCACGTTCACGCCGATGACGCCGATCCAGGTCGCGTTCTACTTCGCGATGGTGGTGTTCGGCGCGCTCGGCGTGCTGGTGATCACGGCCGAGTACTCCACCGGGATGATCCGGACCGCGCTGACCTCCGTGCCCCGCCGCGCCCACTACCTCGCGGCCAAGACGCTCGTGCTCGCCCTGGTCGTGCTCGTCGTCGGCGTCGCGGTGACGTTCGCGTCGTTCCTCGTCGCGCAGCCCGTCCTCGCCGCGAAGGGCCTGGACGGCTCGCTGGGCGACCCCGGCATCCTGCGGGCGGTCGTCGGCGGCGGCCTCTGGCTAGCGCTGATCGCGGTCATGGCGCTGGCCCTCGGCACGCTGCTGCGGCACACGGCGGGGTCGGTCGTGCTGGTGTTCGTGCTCCTGTTCGTCCTCGGCATCGCGGGCGGCTTCCTGCCGGGTTCGTGGGGCGAGACCGTCAACGAGTACCTGCCGTCCAACGCGGGGAGCGCGATCCTCTCCCCCGCCGACCAGACCGGCCTGCTCGCCCCCTGGTTCGGCCTCGGCGTGTTCGCGATCTACACGGCGGTCCTCCTCGCCGCCGCCTTCCTCCTCTTCGAACACCGCGACGCCTGACCGCCCACCCGCCCCCTCCCGCGCGCTTCGCCGCCGGTCTCCTTTCCCGCGGGTGACAGTCGAATACACGCCGAAGATCGGGCAATTACGGCGTCGCGCGTCCGGGCATGATCAGATATGTCCCGTCGGTTTCGCCGCGCGCCGCCCCGGACACCGGGAGCTGGGCCGCGCGGGCGCGCCGACGGACCCCCGGATCCAGCTCGATGAACGGAGAACGCGGCCGATGCGTGGGAAGACGCCCGTGATCGCGATGGTCGCCGCCGGAGTGCTCGGCGTGACGGCGGGCGGCTGGCCCGTGGTGCGCGCGCAGTCCGGCGAGTCCGGGCCGTCGACGCGGTCGCGGCTCGCCGCGGCGCTCGCCGACCGGACCTTCCCGGCGCCCGAGCCCGGCTCGTGGACGCCGCCGAAGCCCGCGCCGGACGGCCTGCCCCCGGTGATCAACAGCATCGACACGGCGGAGAAGGTCGTGTTCCTGACGATCGACGACGGCTACGTCTACGACGCCGAGTTCGTGAACCTCGTCCGGAAGGAGAAGGTTCCGATCATGACGTTCCTGACGTCCCGCTACATCGACGGGCACGGCCAGTACTTCTGGGCTCTGAAGCGGGCGGGGTCGCCGATGGAGAACCACACGGTCGGGCACCCGAACATGGCGACGCTCGGGCCGGACGCGCAGAAGAAGGAGATCTGCGAGGCGTCCGACGCGATCCAGAAGCAGTACGGGCGGCGCCCGACGCTGTTCCGGCCGCCGTTCGGCAGCTACAACGAGACCACCCGGCGGGTGTCGAAGGACTGCGGCGTGAAGTCGTTCCTCCTGTGGTCCGCCGAGTACTACAACGGGACGTCCGGGCCCGGCGTGGGCTTCAACGGGTTCGCGCGGGGGGACGGCGGCGACGGGTTCAAGCCCGGCGACATCATCCTCATGCACTTCCGCGAGGGGCTCGCGGGCCAGTTCAAGGCGTTCCTCGACAAGATCAGGAAAGCCGGGTTCCGGCCCGCGGCGCTGGAGAACTACCTGCCGCGGTCGCTCGGCGGCAACGCGCCCGACCAGGGCGGGTCCTGAATCCCGACGTATCCGGAGGATTTCCGGTTACGGGCCGCGGGCCGCGCGGCGCGTTCTATCGTCGTCCCGCCGGCGGGGTTGAGTCCCCCGCTCCCCGAGCAGCCCCGCCGGCACGGACCCGCTACTCCATGCCGGGACGGCGGCGCACCGGGCCGCCGATCTCGGTCTCGTCCGGCGCGATCATCCCGCCGCCCGTGCCGTCCGGCCGCCGGACGGCGTTCAGCGCGTGGTACCCGACGAGGACCGCGACGGTGCCGAGCGCGATGCCCTCCAGGGGGAAGTCGTCGGTGATGTTCAGCGTCACGTTCCCGATGGCGAGGATGAGGCCGGCCGCGACCGGGACGAGGTTCACCGGATCGCCGAAGTCGACGCGGTTCTCGACCCAGATCTTCGCGCCGAGCAGGCCGATCATGCCGTAGAGGACGACCGTGATGCCGCCGAGCACGCCGCCGGGGGTGGCGGCGACCAGCGCGCCGAACTTGGGGCAGAGCCCGAACAGGATCGCCACGAGCGCCGCGACGTAGTACGCGGCGGTGGAGTAGATGCGGGTGGCGGCCATCACGCCGATGTTCTCGGCGTAGGTGGTGGTGGGCGCGCCGCCGACCGCGGACGCGAGCGTGGTGCCGACGCCGTCGGCGGCGAGGGCGCGGCCGAGCACCGGGTTCAGGTCGTCGCCGGTCATCGCCGACACCGCCTTGACGTGCCCGGTGTTCTCCGCGATCAGCGCGATGACCGGCGGCAGCGCGAGCAGGATCGCGGACGTCTTGAAGTCGGGCCCGTGCAGCTGCGGGAGCCCGAACCAGTCCGCGGACGACACGGCGGAGAAGTCGACGCGGTCGTGCGCGAACGGGGCGGCGACGCAGTACGGGCCCTCGGACGCGCAGGCGCGGCCCGCCGCGTCCAGCAGGTTCTGCCCCGGCAGCACGGAGGTGACCGGCCCGGCGAGGACGTCCAGCAGCCAGGAGAGGGCGAACCCGAACACGAGCGCGAGCAGGATCGCGATCCGCGACCAGAAGCCGCGCAGCAGCACCGTGCACAGGACGGCGAAGCACAGCGTGGCGAGGGCGACCCACTGGTCCTGCGGCCAGTAGGTGTCGGCGACGACCGGCGCGAGGTTGAAGCCGATCAGCATGACGACCGCGCCGGTGACGGCGGGCGGGAAGATCCGGTGGATGAGGTCGCCGCCCAGCAGGTGGACGACCACGCCGACGATCAGGAGCACGGCGCCGGTGACGAGGATCGCGCCGGTCACGGTGGCGCTGTCGCCGCCGCCCGCCCGGATCGCCGCGGCCACGCCGACGAACGAGGCGCTGCTGCCGAGGTAGCTCGGCACCTTCCCGCGGACGATCAGCAGGAACAGGATCGTCGCGAACCCCGACATCATGATCGCGAGGTTCGGGTCGAGGCCCATCAGCACGGGGAACACGAAGGTCGCCCCGAACATCGCCACCACGTGCTGGGCGCCGATCCCGGCGGTGCGCGGCCACGACAGCCGCTCGTCCGGACGGACGATCTCGCCCGGCGGGGGCGTCCGCCCGTCGCCGTGCAGCTTCCAGCCGATCTTCATCGGGTCCCTCCCGGTCCTGCGTCGCCGCGCCGTGCGGCAGGGTAGATCTACCAGGTGGGAGGCCGCGCGAACGGACCGGGGGCCGCCCGGGGGCGCGCGTTCGGCGCGGCCCCGGACGTCCGCCGGGCACTGCCGCTACCCTCAGATACCGCGCATGCGCAGTACGTGAAGGGCGAGGGTGAGGTTGAGCCGGAGATGGGCGTCCTCGGTGAACGCGCCGAGCATCCGCTCCAGCTTGCCGATGCGGTAGCGCAGCGTGTTGTAGTGGAAGTGGAGCCGGCGGGCCGTCTCGGCGACGTTGAGGTTGGTCTCCAGCAGCACCTGGAGGGTGCGGCGCAGGTCCACCAGCTCGGGCTCGGCGTCGGACGCCAGGTCGCCGAGGGTCTCGCGGACGAACGCGTGGAGCTCCTCCGGGTCCGACACCAGGCTCAGCAGCCGGTACACGCCGAGCTGGTCGAAGTGCGCGCGCGCCCCGGGTCCGTGGAGCTGCCGCCCCACCCGGACGGCCTTGACGGCCTGCTCGTACGCCTCGGGCAGCGCGGCCGGGGACCCCACGGTGCGGCTGACGCCGGAGGAGAACGTCCGCCGCACCGACATGTGCTCGGCGAACACCGCCGCCGCCTCTTTGATCATCGTCTGCACCGGCGCGGACGGCAGCTCGGCGGAGCCGTCGCCGTCCCCGCCGACGATCGCGACGACCTCGTGGGCGAAGCTCACGACCGCCGCGCCGCGGTCGTGCCGCCGCGCGGCGGCCGTCCAGGCCGCGGCGAGCCGCTCCTGCGCGGACCGCTCGTCGGCGCCGCGGCCGCCGCGCGCCCCGCCGTCCGGTTCCGCGCCCGCTCCCCCGCCGCCCCCGCCGCGGGCGCGCCCGTCCAGTTCGGCGACCACGACCATCATGGGACGGTCGAGGTCCCAGCCGAAGCCGTCGCAGTGCGCGATGATCCGGTCGTCGTCGCCCGCGCGGCCCGCGAGGACGTCGCGCAGGAAGTCGGCCCGGTACTTGCTCTCCACCGCCGCGACCGCCTGCTGCTTGGTCACCACGAGCGCGGTGACGGTCGCGGCGCGTTCGAGGATGCCGAGGTCGGTGCCGCGCAGCGCGCCGCCGGGGCTGAACGCGACGATGCGGCCGTGGTCGAAGCCGCCCGCCATCACGGGCACGACCAGGTGGTCGGCGGTGCCGTGCGCGCCGGTGATGCCGCAGCCGCCGCGGCCGCAGGCGGCGTGCCGGCCCGCGTCGAACGCCCGCATCGCGGCGACGTCCTCGTCCGGCCCGGCGCCCGCGAGGACGCGCTGCTCGCCGTCCAGCACGACCACCGCGACGTCCAGCAGCGACGCGACCTCGTCGACCACCTCCTGCAGCCCGCCGCCGCACAGCACGATCTGGACGAGCGCGCGGTGCACCTCCTCGGTGCGCGCGAGCACGGCCGCCTGCCGGTTCAGGATGTCGGTCAGCACCTGGTTGAGGATGTCGTCGAAGCCGACGTCGGGCGGGAGCAGGATCAGCGGGAAGCCGCGCCGGTCGGCCTGCGCGACCATCTCCGGCGGCGGCGCGTCCAGGTAGCGGCCGAGCTTGATCGCGAGCGCCGCCAGGCCGCGCTCGTCCAGGTCGGCGATCAGGTTGTCGAAGGACTCGGGGGTGTGGCGCAGCGGGTATCCGGTGGTGAGGAGCAGCTCGTTCGGTTTGACCCACGACAGGACGTCGGGGACCTCCATCACGTTGAGTCGCTGGACGACGCGGTCGAGGCCGGCCCGGCCGGCGATGAGGCGGGCGCCGTTCAGGGTGCTGACGCCGAGGACCTCGCCGACCGACAGGCCGTAGGTCAGGGTTCCGGTGCTGGCGAGCCGCAGGGCCGGTGGGCCCGGGTCCGCGCTGATGTAACTCATGCCAGGGGTCACCTCGCCTTTTGGTGCGTACATCGCCCGTTAAGGCGTGATCGCTACCGGTACCTGATCAACACTGACAACAAAGGCGAACAATGACAAGAAGCCTTGGCACCTTTGTCCATACGGCCCGCGCGAGCGGCGATCTACCGTCGCGGCAGAGTCCGGGCCGCCCCGTCGACGACGACGCGGCGGCACCCGTCAACCGGCCTCGGGAGGTTCCGTGACCCCGCTCGTCCGCGATCCCGCATCGCCGTCCGCGCCGCTCCCCGCCCGGCCCGGCGCCCGCCCGCCCCGGTCGGGCGCCGCGAGCCTGGCGCTGCGGCCGCTGCTGGACGGGCCGCGCCGGCCCGCACGCGTCATCGCCGTGTTCCCGGCGGCCGTGTACGCGGAGGTGCGCGGCGGCCCGGAGCCGCGGGTGCTGGCCGTGGTCGCCTCCGACGCCGCCCGCATGCCGAACGCCGTGGTCGTCCCGGCGGCGCGCCGCGACCACCCGTTCCGCGCGGTGCGCGAGGGCGCCGACGCGGTCGTCGGGGACGGGCGGTTCGAGACCGGCGGGTTCGCGGTGCGGGTGCGCCGCGAGTGGGATCCCGCGCCCGTCCTCGGGCCGCTCCATCCCGCCGCGCTCGCCCGGAACCTGCGGGCCGTGGAGGCCGCGTGCGAGGACGCCGGGATGGCCGGCGGCGGGCTGGCCGGCCACCCCGATCCGGGCCTGCTCGCCGACCGCTGCGCCGCCGGGGACCTCGCGGGCGCGGTGGAGGCCGCCGAGCGGATCGTCGGGCTCGGGCCGGGCCTCACCCCGAGCGGGGACGACGTCCTGTGCGGCCTGCTCGTGGCGCTGCGGCACGCGGGCGGCGCCGTCCGCCCCGGCGGGCGCGCGGTGTGGCTGGCGGACTGGCTGGGCGCCGCCGTCACCGCGGACGCCGGCACCCGCACCACCGCGCTCGCCGCGACGCTGCTGCACTGCGCGGCGGCGGGCGCCGCGGGCGCGGAGGTCGGCGCGGTGCTGCGCTGCGCGGCCGGGGCCGAGCCGCCGGGCCCGGCGGTGCGGCGGCTGCTGGCCGTGGGGCACACCTCCGGCACCGACCTGGCGCACGGGCTGCTCGCCGGCTGCCGCGCGGCGGTCGCGCTGACCGGCCCCCGCTGGATGTGCCGCGCCGGCTGAGCCGCGCCGGTGGACGGGCGGCGCGTCCGGCGCCGTGTGCGGGCCCATGCGCTGGGGTAACGTCCGGGTATGACCGAAATGATCACCGGGGCGCAGTACGCGCTCGCCGCCGGGCCGTACCGGGCCGTCGTCACCGAGTCGGGCGCGACCCTGCGCGAGCTGACCTGCGACGGACGGCCGCTGGTCCTGGCCCACGGCGCGGACGAGCCGGCCCCGGCGGCGTTCGGCAGCCTGCTGGTCCCGTGGCCGAACCGCGTCGACCGGGGCCGCTACGAGTACGGCGGGAAGGAGTACCGGCTGGACCTGTCCGAGCCGGAGAACGACTGCGCGATCCACGGGCTCGTCCGGTGGGCGTCCTGGACGGCCGCCGAGCACGGGCCGCACCGGGTGCGGCTGGCGCACCGGCTGCTCGGCTCGGCCGGCTACCCGTTCCGCCTCGACCTCGAGGCCGAGTACGCCCTCGACGCGCACACGGGCCTGACCGTCCGGATGAGCGCCCGCAACGCGGGGAGCGCCGCCGCCCCGTACGGGCACGGCGCCCACCCGTACCTCACGGTCGGCGAACCGCTCGACCGCTGCACCGCGACGCTCGGCGCGGCCCGGTACGTCCCGGTGGACGACCGGATGATCCCGTCCGGGCCCGCCGCGGACGTCACGGGCACCCGCTGGGACCTGCGGGACGGGCCCGTCCTCGGCGACCGGAAGATCGACAACGTGTACACGGAGCTCGACCGGGACGAGTCGGGCCGCTGCTGGGCGACGCTCAGCGGCGGCGGCCGGTCCGTGCGGCTGTGGTCCGACGAGGCGCACCCCTGGATGCAGGTCTACACCGCCGACGAGGCGCCGGAGCCGCGCACCGGGCTGGGCGTCGAGCCGATGACCTGCCCGCCGAACGCGTTCGCCTCCGGCGAGGGGCTGATCGATCTCGCGCCCGGCGCCACAATCAGCGGATCTTGGGGGATCATGGCGGGGTGAATCTCAGCGTTGCCTCGCTCGACGACCTGTCCGCCCGCATCGCCGCCGTCCGCGACGCGCACCGCGAGCGCCTGCCCGGCGGCGCCGACGGCCGCCGGCCGGTGCACACGGTGTACGTCCCGGCCGACCGGTTCGCCGCCTCGACGCCCGCCGACTTCGGCGCGGAGGCGCTGCGGCTGCTCAACACCCACACCCCGGGCGACGGGTCGTTCGGGGCGGCGTTCGGCCTCGACCCGGAGCTGGCCGGGCGGGTCCGCGAGCGGGTCGCGGCCAAGCTGGCCGCCGAACCGGTCGAGGACGTCCGGATCGACTTCGAGGACGGCTACGGCGTCCGCCCCGACGCCGAGGAGGACGCGCACGTCGCCCAGGCCGTCGAGGCCGTGGCCGCCGCGTACGAGGTGAAGGGGCTCCCCCACTACTGGGGGCTGCGGGTCAGGTCGTTCGCCGACGGCGGCCACGAGCGGGCCATGCGGACGCTGGACGGCTTCCTCACCGCGCTGCGGGACCGGCTCGGCCGGCTGCCCGGCGGGTTCACGATCACGTTCCCGAAGGTGCTGTCCGCCGAGCACGTCGCGCTGTTCACCGAGTACCTGGACCTGCTGGAGACGTCCCTCGGGCTGCCCGCCGGCATCCTGCGGTTCGAGATCCAGGTGGAGACCCCCGAATCGGTCTTCGACGCGGACGGGCGGGTCGCGGCGCCCGCGCTCGTGCGGGCCGCCGGGGGACGGCTGACCGGCGCGCACTTCGGCGTGTACGACTACACCGCCGCCATCGGCCTCCCGCCGGAGGAGCAGCGGCTCGACCACCCGGCCTGCGACTTCGCGCGGCACGTCATGCAGGTCGGGTTCGCGGGGTCCGGGGTGCGGCTGTCGGACGGCTCCACCAACACCGTCCCGCGCGACGAGGGCCCCGACGAGGTCAACGCCGCCTGGGCGGCGCACGCCGCGCACGTCCGGCACTCGCTGCGGCACGGGTTCCACCAGGGCTGGGACCTGCACCCGGCGCACCTGCCCAGCCGCTACGCCGTCGTGTACGGCTACCACCTGACGGGCGTGGACGACGTCATCGCGCGGGTACGGGCATGGCGGGAACGGTCCGGCGGCGAGGGCGGCGTGCTGGACGAGCCGGCGACGATCGAGGCGCTCACCGACCGGCTGCGCCGCGCCGTGGACTGCGGCGCGCTCGACGAGTCCGACGTCCCGCCCCTCTCGTGACCCGCCGACCCCGCACCGAAAGCCGTCTGGAAGCGTAGGCATGCCGACCGAGGACAGCGTGGACGCGGGCGTCCGCACGATGCTGCTGCTCATGCCGCGCCTGGTCGGGACCGCCAAGCGCATCAAGCCGCCGCCCGAGCTCGCCGGCTTCGACCTGGCGCCGCGGCACCTGTCGCTGCTCGCCTACCTGCTGCTCGACGGGCCGCTAGGCGTCAACGAGCTCGCGCGGCGGCTGGAGGTCGCGCCCGCGACGGTCAGCCTCATGGTCGGCGACCTCGGCCGGCAGGGCATCCTGGAGCGCCGCACGGACCCCGCCGACCGGCGCCGCGCCATCGTCGCCGTCACCCCCCGGCACCTCCCGGCGATCAACGACTGGCTGGGGCGCAGCGCGGGCGCCTGGCGCACCGCCCTGGAACCCCTCTCCCCCGCGGAGCGCCGGATGTTCATCGACACCCTGCTGACCTACGAGCGCGCGCTCACCGAGGCCCGCGACGGGTGAAGGCATCCAGGTCGGCGGGGGTGTCGATGTCGTCGGGCACCGCGACGCCGTCGCACGGCACGGGCGTCACCAGGTCCGGCCGGGAGCGCAGGAACGCCCGCGCGCCCCGGTCGCCCACCGCCGACCCGGCCGCCGCCGCGACGTGCTCGCCCGCCAGCAGGACGGGGTTGCGCGGCGCGCCGCCGTAGGTCGCCACCGCGATCCGCGCGCCGTCCCGGTACGCGGCGATCAGCCGCCGGACCGCCGCGGCCGTCACCCCCGGCTGGTCGACGAGCGCGACGACCACCGCCGGGCAGCCGGGCGGCAGCGCGCCCAGCCCCGCGCGCAGCGACGACCCCATGCCCTCCCGCCAGTCCGGGTTCGGCACCACGACCGCGCCGACCGCCTCCACGGCCGCGGCCCCCGACACCACGAGCACCGGCGCGCAGCCCGCCGCCCGCAGCATCCGCACGCCCCGGTCGACGAGCCGCTCGCCGTCCAGCTCCAGCAGCGCCTTCGGACGGCCGAACCGGCGGCCCGCCCCCGCCGCGAGCAGCAGCCCGGCCGGGGGCGCCTCACCCGGCATCGGGCGGCTCCGCGCCGTGGATCCGGCCCCCGGTCTCGGTCAGCGGCCGCCCCGACCCGCCCCAGCGGAGCTGCACCAGCTCCGCCGCGATCGACACCGCCGTCTCCTCCGGCGTCCGCGCGCCGAGGTCCAGCCCGATCGGCGACCGCAGCCGGGCCAGCTCGTCCTCGCCGAGCCCCGCCTCCCGGAGCCGCGCCAGCCGGTCGTCGTGGGTCCGGCGCGACCCCATCGCGCCCACGTACCCGGCCTCCGTGCGCAGCGCGATCTCCAGCAGCGGCACGTCGAACTTCGGGTCGTGCGTCAGCACGCAGATCGCCGTCCGCTCGTCGACCGGCTCCTCCGCCAGATACCGGTGCGGCCACCGGACGACCACCTCGTCGGCGTCCGGGAACCGCTTCGGCGTCGCGAACACCGGACGCGCGTCGCACACCGTCACCCGGTACCCGAGGAACCGGCCGATCCGCGCGACGGCCGCCGCGAAGTCGATCGCCCCGAACACCAGCAGCCGGGGCGGCGGCGCGAACGCGTGCACGAACACCTCCAGCTCGTCCAGCCGCCGCTCCCCCTCCCGCCCGTACCGCCGCACCCCCGTGACGCCCTGCGCGAGCATCCCCCGCGCGTCGTCGTCGACCGCCGCGTCCAGCCGCGCCGCGTGCGCCGCGCCGGGCGCGAGCGTCCCGGACGCCCGGTCCGGCCACACCACCCGCCGCGCGCCGACCCGGCCGGGACCCCCGACGACCGTCGCGACCGCGACCGGATCGCCCTTCCCGACGGCCGCGGCGACCTCGCCGAACTCGGGGAACGACTCCGGGCCGACGGGCTCCACCAGCACGTCCAGGATCCCGCCGCACGTCAGCCCGACGGCGAACGCGTCGTCGTCGCTCACCCCGTACCGCCGCACCACCGCCTCGCCGGACGCCAGCACCTCCCGCGCCACCTCGTACACCGCGCCCTCGACGCACCCGCCGGACACGCTGCCGGCCGCCTCCCCGCCCGCCGACACCGCCATCGCGGCCCCCGCCGGGCGCGGCGCGCTGCGGAACGTCCGCACCACGGTCGCCAGCCCGAACGTCTCCCCGGCGGCGAACCACCCGCCCACGTCCCCGAGCACGTCACGCATGACCGCCTCCGCTCCCGACGGCCCCACCCACGTCGTCCGGCACTTCACTCATCGCACGCCATCTTCCCCGCCAACCCGGCACCACCGCGCCCTGCACCGAAAAAGGTCGCTCCCCGCACGCACCGGCAGGCACGCCCGAACCCCGCATGGCGCAACGGGCGGCGCGGGGGTGCGGCGTTCGGCCGGCCCGCGCGGTCGGGGGCGCGGCCTTCTGCCGCCGGGCGGCTGCGGGTGCGGTGGGGGCCGTCAGGCATGGGGGGCCGTCCTTCCGGTGCCCGCGACGAGGCGGGCCAGGTGCTCCAGGGCGGCGAGGCTGTGCCCGGACGTGAAGGCGTCGACGTGCGGGAGCGCCGCGGCCATCCCCGCGGTGAGGGGCTCGTACCCGGGGCGGGCCTGGTGCGGGTTCGCCCAGATCACCCGGTGCGCGAGCCGGTGCAGGCGGGCCATCTGCCCGCCGAGCAGGGCCGCGTCGCCGCGCTCCCAGCCGTCGGACGCGATGACGACGATCGCGCCGCGGGCCATGCCGGGATGCCCGAACCGGTCGAGGAACTCGCGCAGCTCCTCGCCGAGGCGGGTGCCGCCGCTCCAGTCGGGGATCGCCGCGGACGCCGCCGCCAGCGCCGCGTCCGGGTCGCGGGCGGCCAGCTCCCGGGTGACGCGGGTGAGGCGCGTCCCGGCGGTGAACGCCTCCGCCGTCCGGCCGCCGGACCGCACCGCGGCGTGCGCGAACCGCAGCAGCGCGTCCGCGTACGGGGCCATCGAGCCGCTGACGTCGACGAGCAGCACGAGCCGGCGGGGGCGCGGGCGGGGCGCGCGGCGGCGCAGCAGCGCCGTCTCGCCGCCGCGCCGGAGCGTCTCGCGGACGGTCCGGGGCGGGTCCGGCCGCCCGGCGGGCGCGGGCGCGAACCGGCGCGAGCGGCGGAGCTCGGCGCCCGCGTCCAGCAGCGCGATCAGGCGAGCGACCTCGGCGCGTTCGGCGGGCCCGAGCCGCGCCACGTCCCGGTCCCGCAGCACCTCGGCGGGGCTCGCGGTGACCGACCGGGCGTCCCCGGCGTCGCCGCCGCCCGCCTCCGGCACCGGTACCGGCGCGGGGCGCACGGCCACCGGGGGGCGGCGCGGCGGGCGGGGCGCCTCGCCGGAGAAGTACGCGGCGAACGCGCGGTCGTAGCGGGGCAGGTCGTCCGGGCCCGCGCACAGCGTGAGGCGTCCCGCCCAGTACACGTCGGACGGGTCGAGGACGTCGAGGTGCCGCAGCGCCGCGACCATCGCCTGGAGGCGTGCGGGGTCGGCGGCGCCCCCCGCCGCGCGGAGCGTCCGGGCGAACCCGGCGAGCGTCCCGGTCACGTCCGTGCCCGCCCTGTCGGCACCGGCCATGTCAGCCCCCGGCCAGCAGCGCGCCGCCGCGCTCCTGGTCCTCGCGGTACTTCAGGACGGCGCCGAGCGTCACCGCCGCCGCGTCCGGATCGAGCTCGCGGGCGCCGAGGGCGAGCAGCGCCTCGGTCCAGTCGATGGTCTCGGCGACGCCCGGCGGCTTCAGCAGCCCGCCGCCGCGCAGCCGCCGCGCGGCGTCCGCGACCTGCCCCGCCAGGTGCGCGGTCGCGTCCGGCAGCCGCCGCCGGATGATCGCGACCTCCCGCTCGAACGGCGGATGCTCGAGCCAGTGGTAGAGGCAGCGGCGCTTCAGCGCGTCGTGCACCTCGCGGGTGCGGTTCGACGTGACGACCACGACCGGCGGGCGCTCGGCGCGGATCGTCCCGAGCTCGGGCACGGTGATCGTGAAGTCGCTGAGGATCTCGAGGAGGAACGCCTCGAACTCGTCGTCCGCGCGGTCCAGTTCGTCCACCAGCAGGACGCTCGGGGTCGTCTCCAGGGCGCGGAGCAGCGGGCGGGCCAGCAGGAACCGGCGGTCGTACAGCTCGCCCTCGAGCCGGGCGGCGTCGGCCGTCCCGGCGGCCTCGGCGGCCCGCAGGTGCAGGATCTGGCGCGGGAAGTCCCAGTCGTACAGCGCCTGCGACGCGTCGAGCCCCTCGTAGCACTGCAGCCGGATCAGCGGCGCGCGCAGCGCCCGCGCGAGCGTCTTGGCCAGCTCGGTCTTGCCGACCCCGGCCTCGCCCTCCAGGAACAGCGGCCGCCCCATCCGCAGCGCGAGGAAGCACGCCGTGGCGAGCCCCTCGTCGCAGAGGTAGTCGTGCCGGTCCAGCAGGCCCGCCAGCTCCGCCGGCGAGGCGACCGCCCCGCCCGGCACCGTGTCCGCCACCACATCGCCAGGCTATACACCGTGACCGCGCCCGCCCAGAGCGCGCGGGCGGTTTCCCGACTGTCACCTCCGCGCCGGTGGACAACCCGCGCCCCCCGTCGGACGCTGACCGCGACGGACGGTGCACGGAGAGGGACGGGCATGCGCGACGGTTCGCTCGCCGCGCTCGTGGCGCTCGGCGCGTTCCACGGGCTGAACCCGGCGATGGGCTGGCTGTTCGCGGTGACGCGCGGCCTGCAGGAGCGCAGCCGCCCGCTCGTGGTGCAGGCGCTGCCCGCGATCGCCGCGGGGCACGCGGCGTCCATCGGCGCCGTCGCGGTCGCCGTCGCGCTGCTCGGCGCGGTCGTCCCCGCCCGCGCGCTGGCCGCGGGCGGCGGGCTCGTGCTGGTCGGCTTCGGGGCGTGGCTGCTGCTCGGGCGCCGCGCGGCGCACCGCGCCCCCGCCCCGGTGGGGCTGTGGCAGCTCGCGGGCTGGTCCTTCGTGATGTCGTCCGCGCACGGCGCGGGGCTGATGCTGGTGCCGCTGCTCGCCCCGTCGGCGGCACCCGCCGCGGGCCACCACCACCATGGGCTCGCGGACGCGTCCGGCGGCGCGCTGTCGGCGGGGATCTTCGTGACGGGCGTGCACACGCTCGCGATGTTCGCCGTCGCGGGCGTCGTCGCGGTGCTCGTCTACGACCTCGTCGGCTCGGCGATCCTGAAGCGCACGTGGTGGGACCTGGACCGCCTCTGGGCGGCCGCCCTGCTGATCGCCGGGGCCTTCACGCTCGCCACGGCCGCCTGACGCCTTCCGCGGCGGGTCAGTCGGGGTCGGGCGCCTCGGCGCGGGCCTTGAGGAGCGCGGCCAGCTCGGCGACCTGGCGGGCGGCGAGCTTCTTCTCGGCGCCGTTGATGCCCATCACGCCGAGCGCGGTGCCGTCGGACAGGTCGAGGCGCGGCCAGGGGTCGCCGACGGTCATCGTGACGTCGAGGACCTCGGGCCACTCGAGGCGCCGGGTGCGGAACGCGTTGACGACCGTGAGGCCCGCCTCGTCCGCCGTGACGCGGCAGCGGGCCAGCATGTGCAGGACCCACGCGAGGCCGAGGCCGAACAGCACCATCAGGACGCGGTCGACGACGGTGAACTGGGGTGCCACGAACACGGCGAGCACGATCATCGCCAGGATGATCGCGCCCGCCGTGGCGTAGGCGACGAGCCGGGTGGTGCGGGGACGCCACGCGGTCGGCAGGGCCGGGGTCTCAGTCAACGATCTTGGAGATGGGGATTTCGAGGATGTCGTGGGCGCCCGCGGCCTTCAGCGCCGGGATCAGCGTGTTCACGCCGCGCTTGGCGACGACCGACTCGACCGCGTTGGACTCGCCCCCCGCGAGCGACGTGACCGTGGGCGACGACATCGACGGCATGATGTCCAGGACGGCCTGGAGGTCGGACTGCGCGACGTTCAGCTTGAGCAGGACGTTGCCCCGCGCGCGGATCGCACCCTGCAGCAGGAGGGCGACGTCCTCCATCGCGGCGCGCTTCTGCGCGTCCTCGTACGCCTCGCGGTTGGCGACCAGCTCGGTGTAGCTCGTGAGGAGCGTGTCGAGGATCCGCAGGCCGTTCTTGCGCAGCGACGAGCCGGTCTCGGTGAGGTCGACGATCGCGTCGACGATGTCGGGGACCTTCGCCTCGGTCGCCCCGTAGGACGGGACGACCCGGGCCTTCACGCCGTGCTTCTCGAGGAAGCGCTCGGTCATCGCGGGGAACTCGGTGGAGATCCGGACGCCCTCGGGCAGGTCGGACACGCTCTGCCAGGGCGCGTCCTCGGGCACCGCCATGATCACGCGGACCGGGTTGGACGTGGCCTTGGAGTACTTCAGCTCGCCGAGGCTGACGACGTCGGAGTCGGTCTCGGTGATCCAGTCGCGGCCGGTGATGCCGAGGTCGAACAGGCCCTGTTCGAGGTAGGTCGGAATCTCCTGCGGCCGCAGGACGCGGACGCGGTCGATGCGCGGGTCGTCGATGGAGGCGCGGTAGTCGCGGTCCGAGGCGCGCCGGACGGTGAGGTCGGCGGCGTCGAACAGCTGCATGGTCGCCTTCTCCAGCGACCCCTTGGGCAGGACGAGTGACAGCACGGAAGTTGCCTTTCGATGGGATGCGTTACGGGATTCCGGGGACGTTCAGGAGCCCGAATGCTCCAGGCCGTACCCGGCGTGACCGTGATGCCGCAGACCTCGCAGGGTCAGTGCCGTGTCGAGTGCGGCCACAGTCGCCTCCCATCCCTTGTCCTCGCGGCTGCCGGGCAGCCCGCTGCGCTGCATTGCCTGCTCAATGGTGTCACATGTGAGGACTCCGTTGCCCACCGGAGTCGACTCGTCGAGCGCGACGCGTGTCACACCGGCCGTCACCGAGTCGCACACGTAGTCGAAATGGGCCGTCTCGCCCCGGATGACCGCGCCGAGGACGACGACGGCGTCCAGGTCGCGGGCGAGCTGCTGCGCCACGACGGGCAGTTCCAGCGCGCCCGCGACGCGGACGACCACGGGCTGGTCGATCCCGCACGCCTTCGCGGCCGCGAGCGACCGCTCCAGCAGCGGGTCGGTGATCGGCTCGTGCCAGCGGGTGCAGACGACGCCGAGCGTGAGCCCGGCCGCGTCGACGACGGTGTCCTCGGGGCGTCCCGCGCCGCTCATGAGAGTCCCTCGATGTCGTGTCCGAGACGGTCGCGCTTGACCGTCAGGTAGCGCCGGTTGTCTTCGGTGACCACCACCGGCATGGGCTCGCGGTCCAGCACGTCCAGGCCGAAGCCGTGCAGGCCGCGGAGCTTCGCCGGGTTGTTGGTGAGCACCCGTATCGAGCGTACGCCCAGGTCGCGCAGCATGTGCGCGGCGTTTGAGTACTCGCGCGCGTCGGCGGGCAGGCCGAGCTCCAGGTTGGCGTCGACGGTGTCGGAGCCGGCGTCCTGGAGGGCGTAGGCGCGCAGCTTGGCCAGCAGGCCGATGCCGCGGCCCTCGTGGCCGCGCAGGTACAGCACGACGCCGCGGCCCTCCTGCGCGATGCGCTCCATCGCGGCGTCGAGCTGGGTGCCGCAGTCGCACCGCTCGGAGTGCAGGACGTCCCCGGTGAGGCACTCGGAGTGCGCGCGGACCAGCACGTCGGCGCCGTCCCCGAGGTCGCCGAGGACGAGCGCGACGTGCTCGCCGCCGTCCACGGCGCTGGAGAACCCGACGGCGCGCCACGTCCCGTACCGGTTGGGCAGCCGGGTCTCCACGACCCGGGTGACGAGCGGCTCGGTGCGGCGCCGGTGGTCGACGAGCTGCTCGATGGAGATCAGCTTGAGGCCGTGCTCCTTGGCGAACACCTGCAGTTCGGGGAGGCGCGCCATGGTGCCGTCCTCGTTGACGACCTCGGCGAGGACGCCCGCCGGGGCGAGGCCCGCCATCCGGGCGAGGTCGACGGCGGCCTCGGTGTGGCCGCGCCGCCGCAGCACGCCGCCCTCGCGGTAGCGCAGCGGGAAGATGTGCCCGGGACGGACGAGGTCGCGCGGCTCGGACGCCGAGTCGCACAGCGCCCGGATCGTCTTCGCGCGGTCGGCGGCGGAGATGCCGGTGGTGACGCCGTCGCGGGCGTCGACGCTGACGGTGTAGGCGGTGCGCATCCGCTCGGTGTTCTGCGCGGTCATCAGCGGGATCTGCAGCCGGTCGAGGTCGGCGCCCTCCATCGGGACGCAGATGACCCCGCTGGTGTGGCGGATCGTGAACGTCAGCAGCTCCGGCGTCGCCTTGGCGGCGGCGAAGATGATGTCGCCCTCGTTCTCGCGGTCCTCGTCGTCGACGACCACGACGGGACGTCCCGCCGCGATGTCGGCGACCGCCGCCTCGATGTCGTCGAAGACGCCGTTTCCGTTGCCGACGGTCCCGTTGCCGATGATCCCGTTGTCGATGGTCCCGTTGCCGCTCATGCGGTCACCGCCTTGTCCTCGGGGGTTGTGCGCGGGGCCCGGACCTCCCGGGACTCGCGGAGCCAGTTGCGGAGCCCGGCCATCACCATCACGAAGAAGATCCCGTAGACGGCGCCGGAGACGTACAGCCCGGACTGGAGGGCCAGCGGGACGCCGACGAGGTCGACCAGTACCCACACGACCCAGAAGTCGACCAGTGCGCGGCTCTGCGCGAACGTCGCGACCGCGCTGCCGACGAAGATGTACGCGTTCGCCCACGGCGACCAGGCGATCTCCAGCCAGGCCAGGTGGGTGAACAGCTGAGCGACGACCGCGGTGCCGAGCAGCAGCACCGCGACCAGCACGATCCGCTCGCGGGCCGTGGCCTGCCGGACGACGAGCCCCTCGCCGCCGCGCCGCCCGCTCGTCCAGCGGTGCCACCCGTAGAGGGCCAGGCCGCAGAACAGCACCTGCTTGAGCGCGTTGCCGGGGACGTCGGCGTGCAGGGACGCCGCGAGGAGCAGGAGCGCGCCGGTGAGCTGCACCGGCCACGTCCAGATCGTCTTGCGCATCGCGAGCCACACGACGGCGAGGGAGAGCGCGTTGCCGATGAGATCGGTCCACAGGACGTGCTCGCCGAAGACGGTGAAGCTCGCGTCGAGCCAGCTCATGCGCGGTCGCCCAGCATGCGCTCGACGTACTTGGCGACGACGTCGACCTCGAGGTTCACCGGGTCGCCGGGCTCCTTGCGGCCGAGCGTGGTGAGCGCGAGCGTCGTCGGGATCAGCGCGACGCTGAACCGGTCGGCGCCGGCCTCGACGACGGTGAGGCTGATGCCGTCCACCGTGATCGAGCCCTTGTCGACGAGGTAGCGGCCCAGGTCGGCCGGCAGGGACACCGTGACGACGTCCCAGCGCTCGCCCGGTTCCCGGGAGATGATCGCGCCCACGCCGTCCACGTGGCCCTGGACGAGGTGCCCGCCGAGCCGGTCGGACAGCCGGACGGGACGCTCCAGGTTCACCTTCGAGCCCGGTTCGAGCGCGCCGAGGCTCGACTTGTCGAGGGTCTCCTTGATGACGTCGGCGGTGAAGACGCCGTCCCGGACGTCCACGACCGTGAGGCAGACGCCGTTGACCGCGATCGACGCGCCGTGGACGGCGTCCTGGGTGACGAGGGGGCCGCGGATCGCGAGCGCGACCGAGTCCCCCTGGGGCTCGATCGACGCGATCTCGCCGAGCTCCTCGACGATGCCGGTGAACACTCCCGGGCCTCCTACTCGAAAGGCTCCGGGGTACGGCAGATATGCCCACTACACCCCTGAACAGGGGCGTACCGCGCGCTGCCTCCCATCCGGACTTTCACCGTCGGTCCCGGAGTTCCACCGGGTCAACCGGCCGATGGTTTCGGCCGGGTCGCGGACTGTCACCGCCGGTTCGGAATTGCACCGACCCCGGAGCACGCGTTCATGCTTGCCAACCAGTGTGCCATGCCTCGCATTCCCCGCTTCTGTGAAAATCGCCACGACCGGGGCCGCGCCCGCCCTCCACGGGCACGCCGGAGGGCGGGCCGACCGCCCCGCGGAACGGAGAAAAGGCAGGTCAGCGGGCCTCCGCGTCGGTCTGGTCCGCCGCGGCCCGCAGCGCCTCCACCGCCTCCGGGACGTCCGCGTGCGCGGGGATGATCCGGTCGATGCCGGTCATGCTCAGCAGCCGGGTGAGGCGGGCGGGCACCGCGGCCAGCGTCAGCGAGCCCTGCTCGGCGCGCAGCCGGCGGTAGAGCCGGATGAGCGCGTTCAGGCCGCTGGAGTCGCAGAACGGCACCCGCGACAGCTCCAGGACCACGTGCGGGTGCCCCTGGCCCGCGGCGTCCAGCGCCGCGTCGGCCAGCAGCGGGCCGTTGTTCAGGTCGAGTTCGCCCGCGACGGCCAGCACGGCGATCGGTCCGTGCCGCTCGACGACGGTCACGTCCAGCGCGATGCTCACGGTTCTCCCTCCTCGTCCGTCCGGGACGGGCGCGTGCCGGGCCCGGCGCGGCCGCCGGCGCCCGCCGGGCCCGGGGACGCGGTCGTGGCGAGGAACGCCGCCTCGCCGTGGCTTCCGGTGACGGTCTCCGGGGCCCCGGGCCCGCCCCCGCCGCTTCGGGACCGCCACGCGGTCCGGGCGGCGCCGTCCGGAACGGTCGCACCCGGGGAACGCAGTCTCATGACGGTGAAATGCCCTCCGGTTCCCGCCCGTACCGCGTTTCGGCCGGATTCCGCGGGAACCCGCCGCGCGGCGGACTCTGTTGCCCTATGGCAACTTTCACGCTAGTTGTTGTCTGCGCGGTCGGCGAACCCGAGGGAGGCCGGCGGGACGGCGGCGGCGCGTGACTCCGCCGGTCCCGGCCGCCCCTTCCGCCGGGTGGCCCGGCGTCGATGCGGGGGGAGCGGCGGCGGTGGAGGCCCACCGTCGTCGCTTCGCCGCCGCGCGCCCGCAGCCGGACGTGCGCGGCCGGACGTGCGCGGCCGGGCGCTCCGCGGGCAGGCGAGGGCCGTCAGGCGAGGGTGAGGCCGTCCGGGCCCGGCGCGACGGCCGTCAGGCCCTCGATGACGTGGTGGGCCTCGCCCAGGGCCTCGCGCGGATGGCTGGTCGTGACGGCGACGACGGTCGCGCCCGCGGCGCGCCCGGCCGCCACCCCGGCGGGGGCGTCCTCGACGACCACGCACGCGGCCGGGTCGGCGTCGAGCAGCCCGGCGGCGCGCAGGTAGCCGGCGGGGTCGGGCTTGCCGTGCCGGACGTCCTCCGCGGTGACCACCACGTCGGGCAGCGGGATCCGCGCGGCGGCGGCGCGGGCGGCGAGCTGCCCGCGGTCCATGGACGTGACGAGCGCCCAGGGCAGCCCGTCCATGCCCGTGAGGAGGTCGACGGCGCCGGGGAGGGCGGTGATGCCGTCGGTCCCGGCCGCCTCCAGGGCGTCGAGGCGCGCGGCGGCCTCGGCGACGCGGTCCGGCGGCAGGAAGTCGGCGATGCGGTCGCCGGTGCGGCGGCCGTGCGAACCGGCGAGGAACACGTCGGCGTCGATGCCGTACTCGGGCGCCCACCGCCGGGCCGCGTGCTCGACGAGGGGCGTGGAGTCGATCAGGGTGCCGTCCACGTCGAACAGGACGGCGGCGCACGGCAGGCGCGTCACGCCCGTCACCAGTCGGCCTTGGCGGTCGCCTCCTCCGCCTGGCCGCGCAGGCGGCGGACGGCCTCGGCCGGGTCGTCGGCGCCGTAGACGGCGCTGCCCGCGACGAACACGTCGGCGCCCGCCTCGGCGCACCGCTCGATCGTCTCGGCGCTGACGCCGCCGTCGACCTGCAGCCAGACCGGCAGGTCGCGGCCCTTGATCAGCTCGCGGGCGCGGCGCACCTTCGGCAGCACGACGTCGAGGAACTTCTGGCCGCCGAAGCCCGGCTCGACGGTCATCAGCAGCAGCATGTCGATCTCGCCGAGGAGGTCCTCGAAGCCGTCGACGGGCGTGGCCGGGTTCACCCCGAGGCCCGCGCGCGCCCCGGCGGCGCGGATGGCGCGCAGGGTGCGGATCGGGGCCTTGGCGGCCTCGGCGTGGATGGTGACGCTGCCCGCGCCCGCCTCGGCGTACTGGGGGGCCCAGCGGTCGGGGTCCTCGATCATGAGGTGGCAGTCGAGCGGGAGAGCGCTGCTCTCGAGCAGCGACCGGACGACCGGGAGCCCGAGGGTGAGGTTCGGGACGAAGTGGTTGTCCATGACGTCCACGTGCACCCAGTCGGCGGAGTCGGCGATGCGCGCGACGTCCTCCGCCAGTCGGGCGAAGTCGGCGGACAGGATGCTGGGTGAGATCTGCGGAGCCATGATGCGACGAGTCTATTGCCGGGGGCCGGGCGGTCCGTCACCCGGTCGGGTGACGGCGGGGGCGACATCGGGCCGCGCCCGCTCCGCGAGGCCCAGGCGGCCGAACGCCGCGGCCGTCCCGGCCGTCACCCACAGGGCGACGAGCGCCTGGACGGCGAACGCCCGGGCCGGGTCCGGGCCCCCGAACGGCAGGTTCAGCGCGAGCAGCGGCAGGGCGCCCGCGACGCCGACACCGATCCGGGCGAGGCCGCGCGGGACCGTCCCGCCGGGGCCGGGCAGGCCGCGCCGCGCGGCGATGGACAGGCCGGCGAGCAGCCCGGCCAGGGCGCCGGTGATCATGGCCGCCTGGGTGAGGCTCGGCGCCTCGATGTCGCCCCCGGCCTCGATGATGGCCCGCCGCCACTCGGCGGGGTAGCGGAAGTCCTCGACGGGCTGGAACGCGACCCAGGTGACGCCCAGCAGCAGCAGGGACGCCCCCAGGGACAGCAGCGTCTGGGCGAGCACGCGCTGCCGCCCCCACCACGCGACCACGGCGGGGCCGGCCGTCAGCGCGAGCAGCAGCAGCGCCCCGCCGATCGCCCAGCCCGCCAGCACCTGCCACACCGAGTGCGCGCCCAGGTACACGCGGGAGACACCGATCAGGACGATCATGACGACGGCGCCCGCCCACGGCAGCGGCCGCCGCGCCCGCGACGCCAGGAACCCCCACGCGACGATCCCGTTCTGGGCGTGGCCGGACGGCATCCCGAACGACGAGTGCGCCGCGAGCCCCTCGACCGACGGGTCCGTCCAGAACGGCCGCGGATCGTGGAACACCAGCTTGAGCAGCGTGTTCAGGACCGCGCTCAGCAGCAGGAGCACCGCGCCGCGCGCCGCGAGCCGCGGTGCGACACACCAGTACAAAAGCACCAGCAGCGGGACGTAGAAGGCCGCGCTCCCCGCGGCCGAGACCGCGTGCATGAAGCCGGTGAGCACGGACCCCCCTCCTCGGCGGCCGGGCTGGACGGCGAACCCGGGCCCTCGTCAGGGTGAACGTCAGACCCGGCGCAGGAGTGCCAGGAACATCGCGTCGGTGCCGTGCCGGTGCGGCCAGAACTGCGCGTACGGGCCGTCGCCCAGGCCGGCGAGGCCCGGCGCGATCCCCGCCAGGACGGCCGGCGCGTCGAGCCGCTCGGCGCCGCCGTGCTCGCGGACGACGTCGTCCACCACGACGCGGGTCTCCGCGAGATGCGGCGAGCACGTGACGTAGGCCACCGCCCCGCCCGGCCGGGTCGCGTCGAGCGCGGCCGCGAGCAGCCGCCGCTGCAGCGGGCCGAGTTCGGCGACCGCCTCGGGACCGCGCCGCCACCGGGCCTCCGGGCGGCGCCGCAGCGCGCCGAGGCCGGTGCAGGGCGCGTCCACCATGACCCGGTCGAAGGCGCCGGGCCGCCACGGCGGCGCGGTGCCGTCGGCGGCGAGCACCCCGGCGCGGCCGTCCACGGCGCCCCGCACGAGGCCCGCCCGGTGCGGCTGGACGTCGGCGGCGACCAGCCGCGCGTCCCGCCGCGTCGCGACCGCCGACAGCAGGCCCGCCTTGCCGCCCGGGCCCGCGCAGACGTCGGCCCAGCGCGCGTCGCGCCCCTCCACCGGGACCTCGGCGAGCGCGAGCGCGACGAGCTGGCTCGCCTCGTCCTGGACGGCGGCGCGGCCCTCCCGGACGGCGGCGACGGCGGACGGGTCGCCGTCCGGCAGGACGGCGCCGTACGGCGAGAACGGGGCCGGTTCGGCGCCCGCCTCGACCAGCTCGGCGACCTCGGCGCGGCCGGGGCGGGCGACGAGCGTCACCCGCGGGCGGGCGTTGTCGGCGGCGAGCAGGTCCTCGATCTCGGCGGCGCCCACGGCGTCGCGCAGCGCCGACACGATCCACTTCGGGTGGCTGTGCGCGACCGACAGCCGCGCGACCGGCTCGGCGTCCGGCGGCGCGACGATCGCGAGCCAGCCGGCGAGGTCGCGCCCGGCGACCTTGCGGAGCACCGCGTTCGCGAACTTCGCCTGGCCGGGCCCCGCGACCGAGCGCGCCAGCTCCACGGTCGTGCCGACGGCGGCGTGCGGCGGGATGCGGGTCGCGAGGATCTGGTGGGCGCCGAGCCGCAGGACGTCCAGCAGCGGGGCGTCGATGCGGCGCAGCTCGCGGTCGCTGCACAGCGCCAGGACCGCGTCGTAGGTGCCGCGGCCGCGCAGCGTCCCGTAGGTCAGCTCGGTGGCGAGCGCGGCGTCGCGCCCGGTGAGGTCGCGGTCGCGGAGCCGGGCCGGCAGCAGCAGGTTGGCGTAGGCGTCGCGGGTCTCGACGGCGCGGATGACGTCGAAGGCGGTGCGGCGGACGAGGTCCTGCGGGCGTCCGGTGCGGCGCGGGCCGCCGGGGCGCCGCCCGGCGCCGCCGTCGCCCCGGCCCCGGCCGCGGCCGTTCCGGTTTCCGCCGTGTCCGCGGGTGGTGTGCGGCATCAGTGCAGCGCGTCCTCACCGTCGATGGCGGCGCCCCGCGCCCAGTCGGCGGCGGGCATCGGCCGCTTGCCGGGCGGCTGGACCTCGCCGAGGACGACCGGGTGCGTGGCCGTCCCGACCAGCACCTCCGCCTTGCCCGCCCGCAGCCGCCCCGGCGGCAGCGGCGCCGCGTCGGGCGGCGCCGGGCGGACGGGGCCGAGCTTCAGCCGCGCGTCCCGGAACTCCGTCCACGCGCCCGGCGCGGGCGTGCACGCGCGGACGAGCCGGTCGACGTGCCGCGCCGGGGACGTCCAGTCGACGCGGGCGTCGCCGGGGGTGAGCTTCGGGGCGTGCGACACGCCCTCGCCCGGCTGCGGGCGCGCCTCCAGCACCCCCGCCTCGATGCCGTTCATCGTGTCCAGCAGCAGGCCCGCGCCCGCGACGGCGAGGCGTCCGAGCAGGTCGCCGGAGGTGTCGTCCGGCCGGATCGGCTCGGTCAGCACCCCGTACACCGGGCCGGTGTCGAGCCCCTCCTCGATCTCGAACGTGGCCGCGCCCGTCACGTCGTCGCCGTGCAGGATGGCGCGCTGGACGGGCGCCGCGCCGCGCCACGCGGGCAGCAGCGAGAAGTGCAGGTTCACCCAGCCGTGCCGGGGGATGTCGAGCGCCTCCCGGGGCAGCAGCGCCCCGTAGGCGACGACCGGGCAGCAGTCGGGGGCGATCTCCCGCAGCCGGTCGAGGAACTCGGGGTCGCGGGCCTTCGCCGGCTTGAGCACCTCGATCCCGGCGGCGGCGGCGCGCTCGGCGACGGGGCTCGCGGTGACGCGGCGGCCCCGGCCCGACCGCCCGTCCGGCCGGGTGACGACGGCGGCGACCTCGTGGTCGGAGGCCAGCAGCGCGTCCAGCGACGGCAGCGCCGTGCCGGGCGTGCCCGCGAAGACGAGCTTCATCAGAGCGCCTTCCCGAGCGTGCGGTGCGGCGACTCCTTCACGACCGGCGCCGGCTCGCCGAACCACTCGGCCTCGCGGATCGCCTTCATCGCGGCCTTGCGCTGCTCCGGGTCCATCCGGTCGATGAACAGCACGCCGTCCAGGTGGTCGGTCTCGTGCTGGACGCAGCGCGCCAGCAGGTGCGTGCCCTCCAGCGTGATCGGCTCCCCGTGCATGTTGAAGCCCTTCGCGACGACCCCGACGGCGCGGGGCGTCGGGAACGCCAGGCCGGGCAGCGACAGGCAGCCCTCGTCGTCGGTCTCCTGCTCGTCCGACAGGTCGAGGGTGGGGTTGACGACGTGCCCGAGGCGGTCGTCCACGTAGTAGGTGAACACCCGCAGGCCGACGCCGAGCTGCGGCGCGGCCAGCCCCGCCCCGGGGGCGTCGATCATCGTGTCGGTGAGGTCCTTCACGAGCTTGCGCAGCTCCTTGTCGAAGTCCTTCACCGGCTCGGCGGGGGTGCGCAGCACGGGGTCGCCGAAGAGGCGGATGGGCTTGACGGCCAAGGAGGGCTCCGTTTCCTGCAGGGTCGAACGCTCGATCGTGGGACGTACCGTCCAGTTTACGGAGGCGTCAGGCGGATCGCGCCTTGTAGGCGGCGGTGCGGGCGGTCTTCGCGACGGTCCGGTCGGGGTGGTGGTCCCCGAGGGCCTCCAGCACCTCGACCAGGTCCGGGTGCTCGATCCGCCACAGCTCGTCCACCATGGCCGCCATGTCGGCGTCCGCCGGGACGTCGGCGAGCGCGGCCTCGACGGCCTCGGCCGGGTCGGCGGCCTCCATCATCCCGGCGACGGTGTCGACGAACACCCACAGGTACTCGCCGCGGGTCAGCTCCCGGCCCTCCGGGTCGCCCGCCGCCGAAAGCCACATCGCCGCGTACGGCGCGGCGAGCGGATGCCCGGCCGCGGCGCGCACGACGGGCGCGGCCTCCGCGCCGATGCGGTGCAGGACGGACGCCGCGAGGCTGCGGGCGCCCGGACCGCCGGTCCGCATGACGTCGAGGAGCTCCGCGGCGGCCGCGGACGCGTCCCGGCCGTCCAGCCAGCCGCCGATCTCCTCGTCGGCCGTGTCGGGGCGATGCCAGACGAGGCCCGCGACCAGCTCCGCCGCCGTCGCGTCCGCCAGGTCGCCGACGACCGGCGCCAGGAACCCGTCGGCCACCAGCAGCTCCCGGACGGCCCACACGGCGAGCGGCGTCAGCGCGCGGCCGCCCGCGTCCCCGGCCGGCTCGACGATCCCCCACTCCGCCAGGACGTCCAGCTCGCGGCGGAACGCGTCGGCGAGGAGCCGCGACATCGCCGCGCCCTCCTCCTCGACCACGTACTGCTCCCCGATGTGGTCGATCATCGCGGCGACGAGCTCGTCCGGCGGGGTCGGCTCGTCCTGCTCGTACAGGTGGATCAGGACGCCGGTCAGCGCGTTCTGCACCAGCTCGCCGGCGTCGAGCCCGTCCTCGTAGTCGTGCTCGGGCACCGCGACGGCGTCGAACAGCGGCAGCCACGCGGCCAGCAGCACGGCGTCGTCGGCGGACCGCAGCCCCGCCAGCGCCGCGCCGGGCGCGGCGCGGCCGCCCTCGACGTCGATCGCCTCGGCGGCGGCCGCCGCCCACCAGAGCCGCTCCAGCTCGCCGTCGCCCCCGTCGTCCGGCGCCTTCAGCCCGAGGACGCGGCGCGCCTCCGCGGCGTCGCCGTCGGTGAGGGTCTCGTGCTCGGTCAGCTCCCGCTCGCCCGTCCACTCGGCCAGCGCGACGACCGCCGCGGTGAGCCGGGACGCGCGCGCCGCCGCGGCCAGCTCGGCCTCCGGCGCGATCCGCACCGGCGGGACGACGCGCTCCTCGACCTCCCGCAGGTACTCCTCGGTGCGCGCGAACCGCTCCGCCTCCGGGAGGCTGTCGAACTCGCGCACCCAGCTCTCCACGGCCTCCCGGTCGTCCATGGCGACGCCGTCGGCCCGCATCAGCCCCGCCACGACCTCCGCGGCGGCCTGCTGCTCGGCGGCGTCGAAGTCGCCGACGATCTCGGTGAACTCGGGCGCGGCGCGGTCGATCTCCATCTCCAGCGCGGCCGCGTCCGGCGCGGTGACCGCCCCGGAGTCGCGCAGGTACGCGACGACGCCGCGCAGCGCCGCCAGCACGGTGGGGACGTCGTCGGCGGCCGCGACGACCGCCTCGGGGAACACCTCCAGCAGGAGGCTCCGGAGCCGTTCGGGGGTCAGCTCCCCCGGGCCCGGCAGTCCCAGCTCGTCCCGCATCAGCTCCAGCAGGATCCGCGTGCCCTGCTCGTCGAGCTTCTCTCCGCGCTCGTCCGCCCACCGCCGCAGGTCGCGGTCGGTCGACTCCACCCAGTTATCGGCCACCGGATCACCCTATTGGTCAGATCAGCTCCAGGGGGTCGATCTCGACGCGTACGGCCTCCGCCGCTTTCCGCGCACTGCGAACGCCGCGGGCCTCCTTCAGCGCGCGCGCCAGCGCCGCACCGTCGCGCGGCGCGACGCGGACGAGCGCGCGCTCCCGCTCGGGGCCCTCGGCCCGCTGCCCGCCGGGCGCCGCCGCCACCGGCACGGGCCCCAGCACCTCCGCGCCGTCCGGGAGGCGCGCGTCGGCCAGCAGCTCGCGGATCGCGGCGGGCGCGCCGGTCAGCGACGCCATCCGCACCGCCGGCGGGAACCCCGCCTCGCGGCGCTCGGCCAGCTCCCGCTCCGCGAACGTCACCGGGTCCCACCGGACGAGCGCCTGCACCGGCGGCAGCGTCCCGTCCGCCCCCACGACCACCGGCCCCCCGGGGCGGACGAGCGCCGCCGCGTTCATCCAGCGGCGCAGCGCCTCCTCGGCGGCCCGCAGGTCCGGGCGGCCCAGCAGGACCCAGCCGTCCAGCAGCAGCGCGGCCGCGAACCCGTCCTCGGCGGCCGGCTCCGCGCCCGGCGTCGCCACCACCAGGGCCCGCTCCGGGCCGATCCGGTCGAGGACCGCGTCCCGCCCCGACGTGCGCACCGGCACCCCGGGGAACGCGCGGCCCAGCTCCTCGGCCGTCCGCTTGGCGCCCACCACCATCGCGCGCAGCCGCGGGGACCCGCACTCCCCGCACCGCCAGTCGCCCGCGATCCGCCCGCACCACCGGCAGTACGGCGCGGCGTGCGACGACGGCAGCGCCAGCGGCCCCTGGCAGGCGCCGCACCGCGCGGGCGTCCGGCACCGGACGCACGCCAGCCCCGGCACGTACCCGCGCCTCGGCACCTGCACCAGCACCGGCCCGCCGTCGAGGGCGCGCCGGGCCGCCTGGAACGCCATGTTCGGCAGCCGCGCCGTGCGGGCGGCGGCGTCCCGCGCCAGCTCCCCGTCCTCCCCCGCGAACCGGACGCGCGGCATGACCTGCCGGATCCGCGCCCGGTCGGGGGCGAGCGCGTGCGCCCAGCCGGTCTCGACCAGCCGGGTCGCCTCGGTCGTCCGGGTGAACCCGCCGAACAGCGCCGCCGCGCCCGACCGGTGCGCCCGCAGCGCCAGCACCTCGCGCGGGTGCGGGTAGGGGGCGTGCTGCTCGGCGTGCACGTCGTCGCCGTCGTCCCACAGGACGACGAGGCCGAGGTCGGCGACGGGCGCGAACATCGCCGCGCGCGTCCCCACGACCGCGCGCGCCGTGCCGCGCAGGACCGCCAGCCACCTGCGGTACCGCTCCGCGGGCCCGGTCTCGGCGGTGAGGGCGACATGGCGCCCCTCCCCCAGCTCCTCGGCCAGCGCCGCGTCCACGCGCGCGACGTCGCGCCCGTCCGCCAGCACGACCAGCGCGCCCCGCCCGGCGCGCAGCGCCGTCGCGGCGGCCCGGGCGATCGCGTCCGTCCAGCGGGGCCCGGGCAGCGCCGTCCAGACCGCGCGCGGCGCCCGCCCCTCGGCCAGCGCGGTGAGGAACGACGGCCCGGCCGGGTACTCGGCCCACGGGCCCGGCCCCGCGTCCTCCTCCAGCGGGGGCGGCGGGTCCGGCGGCGGCTCGGCCTCGACCCGGGCGTGCCGCGGCGGGACGGCGAGCCGCACGACGTCCGCGAACGTCCCGGCGTACCGGTCGGCGACCTCCCGCGCCAGCGCGGCGACCTGCGGAGTGAGGACCGGTTCGGGCGATGTGACCCGTTCCACGTACATCAGGGCGCCCCGGTGGTCGCTCTCGGCGACCCGCTCGAGCAGCAGGCCGTCCACGAGCTGGCCCCGGAACCGGACCCGCACCCGGCACCCGGGCACCGCCTCGGCGTCGAGTTTCGCGGGCACCAGGTAGTCGAACGGCCGGTCGAGGTGCGGCAGCGGGATGTCGACGGCGACCCGCGCGACCGGCAGCTCCGCGGCGGGCGCCTTCGCGCCCTTCTTGGGCGGCTTCGCCGGTGTCTTGGCGGGTGTCTTCGCCGGCGTCCGCGGCAGGTCGGCGAGCCCGGGGATCAGTTCCGCTCCCCCGCTGTCTCCCCCGGCCGCCTTGGTCACGTCCCCGTCCTATCAGACCCCTCCGACCTCCGACGCCGGACCGCTCCCTGCCCGCGCCCCCCGCGTCCCACCGCCTACAGGCGGGATCTTTCCCGGACTGGGCAGGGAAGGGACGAGCGGTCCGTTTTGTGCCGGGGAGCGGTTGCGTGAATCATTGGCGGATGCCTCCCCTCCCCCTTTCCCCCACCGTGTCCCGGCAGGTCCCGTGAGCGTCGCGCGGGCGCCCGGGCGGGCGGAGGACCTGGCCGGGGACGTGCGGGCGGGGCGTCCCGGCCCGCCGGCGCCCGGGTGGCGGCGGTACGCGAGCGCCCGGCATCCGGTGACGGCGGCGGCGCTGACGGCCCTGGTGCTGCACCTGGCGTGGGCGCTGCTGCTCGCGACCGAGGGCGGCGACCTCGCCGCGCAGGCCGCCTGGACGGACTTCGCCGCCGCGCACCCCGGCGCCGCGTACAGCTTCTCCTGGTACGGCGGGATGCATCCCGTCTCCTACAGCGTCCTCTCCCCGTACGTGATGGCGCTGTTCGGGATCCGGACGGTCGCGACCGTGACGGGCGTCCTGTCGGCCGTGCTGACCGCGCACCTGCTCGTGCGGTTCCGCGCGCCGGTGGCGCTGCCCGCGGCGGTGTGGGCGGCGTTCGCGCTGGCCTGCAACAGCGCCTCCGGACGGACGACGTTCGGGCTCGGCCTGACGTTCGCGCTCGCGGCGACCGCCCTGGTGTTCACGCGGCGCGGCACGCCCGCGCGGCGGGGCGCCGGAATGGTCGCGTGCAGCCTGCTCGCGTCCCTGGCGAGCCCGGTGGCGGGGCTGTTCCTGCTGGTGCTGTCGGGCACGCTGGTGCTGACCCGGCGGTTCCGCGCCGCGGCCGCCGTCGGGGCGGGGCTGCCGGTGGTGTCCGGGACGACGAGCGTGCTGTTCCCGTTCGGCGGGGTGCAGCCGATCTCGTTCGACGCGATCGTGCTCCCGACGGTGGCGAGCGTCCTCGCGATCCTCGTCTGCGCGCCCGCGACGTGGCGGTTCGTCCGGCTGGGCGCCGGCGTGTACCTCGCCGGGATCCTGCTGACGTGGCTGATCCCCTCGCCGGTGGGCAGCAACGTGGAGCGCCTGTCGCTGCTGTTCGGCGGCATGTTCCTGCTGGTCGCCGTCGGGTGCGTGCGGGGCCGGGCGCGGCTGGCCGCGCTGTCGCTGGCGTTCGTCGTGACGGCCGCCTGGCAGGTCGTGAAGCCCGTGGACGACCTCGTCCACACCGAGCCCGCGGCCCGCGCCGCCGACCACGCGCGCGGCCTCGTCGCCGAGCTGGAGGCGCTGGACGCGGACGAGAGCCGCATCGAGGTCGTGCCGCTGCGGTCGCACTGGGAGTCGTCGGGTCTGGCCCGCGGGTTCGTCCTGGCGCGGGGGTGGAACCGGCAGGTCGACGCAGAACGGCACGGGCTGTTCTACGAGGAGGGCGCGCTCACCGCCGAGTCGTACCGCGACTGGCTGCACGAGTGGGCGGTCAAGTGGGTGGTGCTCCCGGCGCAGGAGGTCGACTGGGCGGCCGAGGAGGAGGCCGCGCTCGTCCGGTCGGAGCCGGCGTACCTGGCGGAGGTGTGGCGCGACGACCACTGGCGGCTGTTCCGCGTGCGGCACGCGACGCCGCTGGTGGGGGCGCCCGGCACGGTGGCGCGGCTGGACGCGGGGCGGCTCGTCGTGGACATGCCCGCCGCCGGGTCGGTGCCGGTGCGGGTCGCCTGGTCGCCGTGGCTGGACGTCGGCGGCGGCGCGTGCCTGCGCCGCGAGGGCCGGTTCGTGCGGCTGGAGGCCCCGGCGGCGGGCCGCTACACGCTCGCGGCCCGGTACGGCGCCCTGCGGCACGGCGCGCGCTGCCCGTCCTGAGGGCGCGCCGAAGGCCCCGGACGCGCGGTGCGTCCGGGGCCGGGTGCGTCCGTCAGAGTCCGGCGGCGGCGGCCAGCGCCTTCGCGCGGTCCGTGGACTCCCAGGAGAAGTCGGGCTCGGAACGGCCGAAGTGGCCGTAGGCGGCCGTCTGGGAGTAGATCGGGCGGAGCAGGTCGAGGTCGCGGACGATCGCGCCGGGACGCAGGTCGAAGACCTCGTCGACGGCCTTCTCGATCTTCTCCGGGTCGACCTTCTCGGTGCCGAAGGTCTCGACGAACACGCCGACGGGGTGCGCCTTGCCGATCGCGTAGGCGACCTGGACCTCGGCGCGGTCGGCGAGCCCGGCGGCCACGATGTTCTTGGCGACCCAGCGCATCGCGTACGCGGCGGAGCGGTCGACCTTGGACGGGTCCTTGCCGGAGAAGGCGCCGCCGCCGTGGCGGGCCATGCCGCCGTAGGTGTCCACGATGATCTTGCGGCCGGTGAGGCCCGCGTCGCCCATCGGGCCGCCGATCTCGAAGCGGCCGGTCGGGTTCACCAGCAGCCGGTAGCCCTCGGTGTCGAGCTCGAACGCGGCCAGCACCGGGTCGACCACGTGCTCCTTGACGTCGGGCGTCAGGAGCTCCTTGAGGTCGATGTCGGGGGCGTGCTGCGACGACACGACGACGGTGTCGAGGCGGACCCCGCGGTCGCCGTCGTACTCGATGGTGACCTGCGTCTTGCCGTCCGGGCGCAGGTAGGGGACGGTGCCCTCCTTGCGGACGGCCGACAGCCGCTGCGCGAGCCGGTGCGCCAGCGTGATCGGCAGCGGCATCAGCTCGGGGGTCTCGTTGGTGGCGTAGCCGAACATCAGGCCCTGGTCGCCCGCGCCCTGCCGGTCCAGCTCGTCGCCGCGCTTGTCGCGGTCGTCGCCCGAGCGGGTCTCGTAGGCGTCGTCGACGCCCTGCGCGATGTCGGGCGACTGGGCGCCGATGGACACCGACACGCCGCAGGAGTGGCCGTCGAAGCCCTTCTTGGACGAGTCGTAGCCGATCTCGAGGATCTTCTCCCGGATGATGCTCGGGATGTCCACGTAGGTCTCGGTGGTGACCTCGCCGGCCACGTGCACCTGGCCGGTCGTGATCATGGTCTCGACGGCGACCCGGCTCGTCGGGTCGTCCTTGAGCATCGAGTCGAGGATCGCGTCACTGATCTGGTCCGCGATCTTGTCCGGGTGTCCTTCGGTGACGGACTCGGAGGTGAACAGGCGGCGAGACACGTACGTGAACTCCTTGCAGCGGCTGCTGACTGACGTCGCAGGACGGATGGTTCTTCGGTTCGGCGGGGGTCGCCTCGCCCGGGCGACCCGAGGGTCCCAGCAGTCTAGCGGGACCGATCAGGATCGAGGTTTCAGGCGGGCGGCGACCAGATCCCACACGGTGTCGGCCAGTTCCTCCTTCGCGCCGCGCGGCACGTCGACGCTGGAGCCGTCCGCGTCGAGCACCACCGCCGCGTTGTCGGGCGTCCCGAACGCGAGGTTCTCGCCGACCTGGTTGACGACGAGGAGGTCGCTGCGCTTGCGGACGAGCTTGGCCCGGCCGTTGGCGAGGACGTCGTCGGTCTCGGCCGCGAACCCGACGATCACCTGGCCGGGGCGGCGGCGCTCGCCGAGCTCGGCGAGGATGTCGGGGTTCTTGACGAGCGCGATCGGCTCCGGCTCGCCGCCCGGCGTCTTCTTGATCTTCGACCCCTGGTAGGCGGCGGGCCGGAAGTCGGCCACGGCCGCGGCCATCACGACCGCGTCGGCGTCCCCGGCGGCCTCCAGGACGGCCTTGCGCATCTCCTCCGCGGACCCGACGGGCACGACGCGGGCGCCGGCCGGGTCGGGCAGGGCGACGTTGGCGGCGACGACCGTGACGCGGGCGCCCCGCGCGACGGCGGTGCGGGCGAGCGCGTACCCCTGCAGGCCGGACGAGCGGTTGCCGATGAACCGGACGGGGTCGATCGCCTCGCGCGTCCCGCCGGCGGAGACCACGACGTGCCGTCCGGCGAGGTCGCGCGCGGCGTCGCCGCGCTCCCGGTCGCCGCGCGCGAGGACGCGGCGGGCGACCTCGAACAGCTCGGCGGGGTCGGGCAGCCGCCCGGGGCCGGTGTCGGCGCCGGTGAGCCGCCCGGAGGCGGGCTCGACGACGATCGCGCCGCGGGCCCGCAGCGTCGCGACGTTGTCGCGGGTGGCGGGGTGCTCCCACATCTCGGTGTGCATCGCGGGCGCGAACACCACCGGGCAGCGGGCGGTGAGCAGGGTGTTGGTGAGCAGGTCGTCGGCCAGGCCGTGCGCGGCGCGGGCGAGTAGGTCGGCGGTGGCGGGCGCGACGAACACGAGGTCGGCGGTCTGCCCGAGCCGGACGTGCGGGACCTCGGAGACGCCGTCCCAGACGTTCGGGGACACCGGGTGGCCCGACAGCGCCGCCCAGGTGGGCTCGCCGACGAAGCGCAGCGCGTCCGCCGTGGGGACGACGCGCACGTCGTGGCCCGACTCGGTGAGCCGCCGCAGCAGCTCGCACACCTTGTACGCGGCGATGCCCGCGCCGACGCCGAGGACGACGCGGGGCTTACCGGTGCTCATGGCTGTCACTCTCCCGGCTCACCGGCCCGGCTCACGCTCCCCAGGCGCGGCGCCCGGTCCGTTCGGGCCGTGCCGCCGGTTCCGGCGGGCGGCCCGGGTGGTCTCAGCCCTCGATGGGCTCGGCGTTGAGGAGGCCCTCGCGCGTCTCGCGGAGCGCGATGGACAGGGGCTTCTCCTGCACCTGGGTCTCGACGAGCGGCCCGACGTACTCCAGCAGGCCCTCGCCGAGCTGGGCGTAGTAGGCGTTGATCTGCCGGGCGCGCTTGGCCGCGATGCTCACGAGGCCGTACTTGGTGTCGACGACCTCGAGGAGCTCGTCGATCGACGGGTTGGTGATGCCTTCGCTGCTGGCTGCCACTCCGTGGCCTTCCACTAGGGTGCGGGCCGTGTCCGCCGGAGGGCGGACTTCGGTCATTGAACAGCCATCAAGGCTAGCAGCTCGGAGCACACGTCCCGGACGGACGTGTTGACGAGCGTGACGTCGAACTCCTTCTCGGCGGCGAGCTCGACGCGGGCGGCGTCCAGGCGCCGTTCGATCACCTCGGGCGGCTCGGTGCCGCGGCCGGTGAGGCGGCGGACCAGCTCCTCCCAGGACGGCGGCGCGAGGAACACCAGCTGCGCCTGCGGCATGGTGCCCCGCACCTGCCGGGCGCCCTGCAGGTCGATCTCCAGCAGGACGGGCTCGCCGCGGGCGAGCCGCTCCTCGACGGGCTTGCGGGGGGTGCCGTAGCGGTTCCCGGCGAACTCGGCCCATTCGAGGAGCTCCCCTTCGGCGACGAGCCGGTCGAAACCGGCGTCGTCGACGAAGAAGTACTGCACGCCGTGCGTCTCGCCCGGGCGGGGGGCCCGGGTGGTCACCGAGACCGACAGCCACACCCGGGGGTGTGAGCGCCGGATCTCGGCGACGACCGTGCTCTTGCCGACGCCCGACGGCCCGGAGAGGACCGTCAGCCGACGGGCGAGCGGTTCGTGCGTGGGGGAGCCTTCCGGCGCAGTCATGGGTGCGCCGGAGTCGGACGAGGTGGTGCCCGCGCCGGGGCGCCCGCCGGGGAGCCCGGCACCGGTCGTCCCGGTGCCCGGCGCCCCGTTTCCGGGCAGCCCGGAGCCGGCCGCGGCGGTCAGACCGCCGCGCCCGTCCGTGAGTCGCGCGTCAGCGGTTCGCACTTCCGCCGAACTCACGCTCCAGGGAGGCGCGCTGGTTGGCGCCGAGGCCCCGCACGCGGCGGGACTCGGCGATGCCCAGGCGCTCCATGATCTGCTTCGCACGGACCTTGCCCACACCGGGCAGCGATTCCAGGAGGGCCGACACCTTCATCTTCCCGATGACGTCGTCGGACTGACCCTCCTTGAGAACCTCGGCGAGCGAGGTTCCCCCGTGCTTGAGCCGGTTCTTAACCTCGGCCCGCTCCTTGCGGGCCTTGGCAGCCTTCTCCAGGGCTGCGGCGCGCTGTTCGGGGGTTAGGGGCGGAAGAGCCACGCCGGGTCACCTCAGGTTTCCACTCGACGGAGTCGGACGGGTTGGGAAACTAGCGAGTTGTTGCCCCATAAGGCAACGTGAAGTGCCGTTTAGCCCACCACAAATTCACGAAAATCACTCCCCGGAGTGTCCTCAATACGGAGTGTACACAACTTGGACGGTCCGGAAGTCGACCCCTGCACCTTGCTGGGACTTTCGAAAGATCGTGAAAAACCCCCCATTCCAGCCCGGTTTGCGGCAGAAGGTACCGTTCGGCGGGACGCTCCGGGCCTCCGCCGCGGGGTCCGCGGCGCGCCGGCGGACCGTTCCGGCGACCGTCCGGAACCCCCGCGCGACGGCCCGTGTGAACCTCCCCACAGGGCGTCCCGACCGAGTGACGCTCGTCACGCCGCGCCGTTCCGCACGTCGCGGCGGTCGCGCAACTGCCATCCTCGACAACACCCGCCCGCCAAGATCATTCCCGTACCGGAGGCCCGCCGCCCGACACCGCTCCCCCGCCCCGCGCCCGCGGGCGCGCCTCCGCGCCCGTCCGCGCGAGAACGGTCCGGCCGGCGAGCCGGACGCCTTCCGCCGTCCGGGAAACGCTCCCGCGAGACCCGTTCGTGAACACCCGGCCCTTCCCCGCGTATCGCATTGCGGAAGTCCGGGAGGCGGCATTCGCGTGCCCGCCAATAACCGCAATGGGTGATCACGGCCCGCCCAACTGAGCGCCCACTGCACGCGATGCTAAATCCGGCTCGCAAAGCAAATCTCGCCATACGGACCTCCCCCGCCCCATAAAGCCGCGCACCCGCCGGCCATGACCCGACGCGTGACTTACCCCTGGTCAAGACGTCCCGCCGACACCCCTCGCCGAGGCGCCGCACGGCTCCGCGCGCGACCCGCTCCGGGCCCCGTCCGCCCGACATCTTCGCACGTCAGACCCGGTGCATCGCACCCGGGGTCACACCCGCACATCTCCGGCCCTGCACCCCAGACCGCGACACATGAGACATCTCACCCACACGCGGCCTCCATGACCCACACCATGACCCCGCTCTAGTCAAGCCGAGCCACGGGCGAGCCCGGCCAACGGTGGCCGTCCAGTCGACCACCGAGAGCAGCCAACGGGCGCTCCAGCCATCATCGAGACCCCGGCAGCACCGCCGCACACGGAGCGTGCCCGCCCGCAACGGCGCACCGAACGAGCGCGCCGCTGCCGGGGCGTCCGTCAGGCCACCGACACGCGGTCGGCCCGGGCCGTCATCGAGACACCGGCGCCGCCGCCGAACGCGGGGGCCTGGCCGCCGGCAAACGGCGGACGGGACGAGCGTGCCCTCGGCCGGGGCGTCCGCAAGGCCGCCGGCACGCCGGTGCTCGGAGCCGCCTGTAAGACGCCGGTGGCGTCGCCGGGGGCGGGGTGGGCCGGGGTGGCGGGTCAGGGGGTTGCGGGGGGTTCGGTGGTGGTGCGGCGGAGGGCGGCGGCGAGGGCGGCGGCGGCCGCGCCCGGGTCCGGGGCGCCGGTGATCGGGCGGCCGACGACGAGGAGGTCGGCGCCCGCGGCGAGGGCCTGCTCGGGCGTCGCGACGCGGGCCTGGTCCTGGACGTCGGCGCCCGCGGGGCGCACGCCGGGGGTGATGAGCGTGATGCCCGGGCCGACCTCGGCGCGGACGGCGGCGGCCTCCTGCGGGGAGCACACCAGCGCCTGCGCGCCCGCCTCGACGGCCAGGACGGCCAGGCGGCGGACGGCGTCCGGGGCGGGGCCCTCGATGCCGAGCCGGGCGAGATCGGCGTCCCCGAGGGACGTCAGCACCGTCACCGCGGCGATCTTGGTGGCGGGGGCGGCGTCCACGGCCTCGCGGATCATGGCGGGCCCGCCGGCGGCGTGCACGGTGAGGAAGGACGGCTTGAGCCGCGCGACGGCGCGCGCCGCGCCCCGGACGGTGGCGGGGATGTCGTGGAGCTTGAGGTCCAGGAACACCTGCACGCGGCTGGCGCCCCGGACGCTCGCGACGACGTCCGGGCCGTACCGCAGGTACAGCTCCAGGCCGACCTTGACGGTCGAGACGTGCGGCGTGACCAGGGTGGCCCAGCGCGCGGCCGTCTCGAGGTCGGGCGCGTCCAGCGCGACGGCGATGGGGGCGGCGGTCACGTTCTCTCCTTCTGGGGCTCGTCGGGCCGCACCTGCGGCGGCACGTAGCCGGCGGGCCGGTGGGCCAGCCCGACGGCGTCGGCGAGGCTCCCGATCCCGCGGGCCGCGAGGGCCTCGTCGAGTTCGCGCAGGATGCGGGGGCCGGCCGTGGGGTCGTGGAACAGGGCGGTGCCGACGGCGACGGCCGACGCCCCGGCGAGGACGAACTCCAGCGCGTCCATGCCGGTGGCGATGCCGCCGACGCCGACGATCGGGGTGCGGGGCAGCGCGGCGTGCACCTGGTAGACGCAGCGGACGGCGACCGGGCGGATCGCCGGGCCCGACAGCCCGCCGGACACGCCGGTGAGGGCGGGCCGCAGCGTGTGCGGGTCGATCGCCATGCCCTCCATGGTGTTGATCAGGGTGAGCCCGTCCGCGCCCGCGTCGACGCACGCCAGCGCGATCGTGACGATGTCGGTGGCGTCCGGGGCGAGCTTGGCCAGCACGGGGACGCCGGAGCGGGTGTGCTCGCGGACGGCGCGGACGACGGCGGCGGCGGCCGCCGGGTGCCGGCCGAAGGTCCCGCCGCGGTCGCCCGCGTTCGGGGCGGCGAGGTTGACCTCGAGGGCGGCGACGCCGGGCACGCCGCGCAGCCGCCGGGACAGGTCGCCGTACTCCTCGACGCTGTTGCCCGCGACGGACACGATCGTGCGGACGTCCTGCTCGATGAGCCACGGCAGGTCGTGTTCGAGAAAGGTCTCGATGCCGGGGCCGGGGAGGCCCATGGCCGTGAGGAGCCCGCTCGGGGTCTCGGCCACACGCGGCGTGGGTCGTCCCGCGCGCGCTTGCGGCATCACCGATGTCGTGACGAACGCCCCGAGGCGGGAGAGTTCGAAGAACTGGGCCAGCTCGCGTCCGGTGCCGCCGCACCCGGAGGCGGTCAGGACGGGGTTGGCCAGGCCCAGCGGGCCGATCGAGGTCCACAGCCGGTCGCTCACCGCTCGCTCCCCTCCGTGACGCCCCGCGCGCCCGGCGACAGCACGCGCGGCGCGCCGAGCGCGTCGAACGGGATGGTGCCGAGGTCGCCCCAGCGGACGCGGTCGCCGCGCAGGACGGGCCCGTCCGCGCAGGCGCGCACCATGCGGGTGACGCCGTCGTCGCCGTGGACGGGCAGCACGCACGTCATGCAGACGCCGGTGCCGCACGCGCCCGTCTTCTGCATGAACTCCTCGACCGACACCTGGGACGGCAGCCCGAAGTCCCCGGCGGTCTGGGTGACCGAGCGGAGCAGGTCGGTGGGACCGCACCCGTAGACGACGTCGGCGGCCGTCTCGTCGATCACGCGGGGCAGCACGTCGCGGACCGTCCCGCGGTCGCCGAGCGTCCCGTCCGCCGTGACGACGGTGGCGCTGTCGCCGATGCGCTGCGCCATCCGCGACCCGAACACCTGCCGGTCGGACGGGCCGCCGAGGACGAAGTGGACGCGGCAGCCGCGCCGCAGCAGCGAGTCGGCGAGCGCGAACAGCACCGCGCCGCCGGGGCCGCCGCCGACCAGCAGGCAGTTCACCGGGTCGCGGGGCAGCCGGAACGGGCGGCCGAGCGGGCCGAGGAGGTCGAGCTGGTCGCGGGAGCGCAGCCCGGCGAGCCAGCCGGTGCCGGGCTCGGTGTCGGCGAACACGACCTCGACGGTGCCGCCGTAGTCGGACTTGACCTCGTGGACCCCGAAGCAGCGGCGGACGAGCCGGGCCGTCTGCCGGCCGCCCACCGCCACCGCGATGAACTGGCCGGGCCGGAACCGCTCGGCGATGGCCGGGGCGACCAGCGTCATCGCGTGGTAGTCCTGCACCTGGCGGACCGTCAGGACCGTCGCCGACGTCTGCACCGGTGTGTCGGACACCCGTCTCCCTCTCCTCGTCGCCTCGCCGCGGCGGCGTCCGCGGGTGGGCGGGCGGCCCGGGTCGTCCGTGGGCGTGCGGCCGTGCGCGCCGCTGAGCCGCTCGGCGTGCTCCTGCAGGGAGCGGACGCCGATCTGCCCGCCCGCGACGGCCTCGATGCCCTGGACGGCGGCGGCGAGCCCCTGCACGGTCGTGACGCACGGTACGCCGCGCAGCACGGCCGCGGTACGGATCTCGTACCCGTCGAGCCGGGGCCCGGACTGGCCGGGGCCGCCGAAGGGAGTATTGACGATGAGGTCCACTTCGCCGTCGAGGACGCGCCGCACGATCGTGGGCTCGCCGTCCGGTCCGGGGCCCTCGCTGTGCTTGCGCACGATCTTGGCATGGACGCCGTTGCGGTGCAGGACCTCGGCGGTCCCCTCCGTGGCAAGAATCTCAAAGCCCAGGTCAGCGAGGCGCTTCACCGGGAACACCATGTGCCGCTTGTCCCGGTTCGCCACGGAGACGAACGCCCGGCCCTTGGTCGGCAGCGAGCCGTAGGCGGCCTGCTGCGACTTGGCGAACGCCGTGCCGAACACCTCGTCGATGCCCATGACCTCGCCCGTCGAGCGCATCTCCGGGCCGAGGACGGTGTCGACGCCCTGGCCGTGCGCGTTCCGGAACCGGTCGAACGGCAGGACGGCCTCCTTCACCGCGATCGGCGCGTCCAGCGGGAGGTTCCCGCCGTCGCCGGTCGCGGGCAGCAGGCCCTCGGCGCGCAGCTCGGCGACCGTCGCGCCCATCATGACGCGGGCGGCGGCCTTCGCGAGCGGCACGGCGGTCGCCTTGGACACGAACGGGACGGTCCGGGACGCGCGCGGGTTCGCCTCCAGGACGTACAGGACGCCCGCGGACAGCGCGTACTGGACGTTCATCAGCCCGCGCACCCCGACGCCGCGGGCGAGCGCCTCGGTGGCCTCGCGGATGCGGCGGACGTCGTCGTGCCCGAGGGTGATCGGCGGGAGCGCGCACGCGGAGTCGCCGGAGTGGATGCCGGCCTCCTCGATGTGCTCCATGACGCCGCCGAGGTAGAGGTCCTCGCCGTCGAACAGGGCGTCGACGTCGATCTCGATGGCCTCGTCCAGGAACCGGTCGACCAGCACCGGGTGCTCGGGGCTCGCCTCGGTGGCGCGGGCCATGTACGACTCGAGCGTGGCGTCGTCGTAGACGATCTCCATGCCGCGCCCGCCGAGCACGTAGGACGGCCGCACGAGCACCGGGTAGCCGATCTCCGCGGCGATGTCGCGCGCCTCGTCGTACGAGGCGGCGGTGCCGTGCTTGGGCGCGAGGAGCCCCGCGCGGTGCAGGACGCGGCCGAACGCGCCGCGCTCCTCGGCGAGGTGGATGCTCTCCGGGGACGTGCCGACGATCGGGACGCCCGCGTCCTTGAGCTTCTGCGCGAGGCCGAGCGGGGTCTGCCCGCCGAGCTGGACGATCACGCCCGCGACCTCGCCGGTCTGCTGCTCGGCGTGCACGACCTCCAGGACGTCCTCGAGGGTGAGCGGCTCGAAGTACAGCCGCCCGGACGTGTCGTAGTCGGTGGAGACCGTCTCGGGGTTGCAGTTGACCATGACGGTCTCGTAGCCCGCCTCGGCCAGCGTGAAGGACGCGTGGACGCACGAGTAGTCGAACTCGACGCCCTGCCCGATGCGGTTCGGGCCGCTGCCGAGGATCAGCACCTTCGGCTTCGTCCCGGCCGGGACCTCGGTCTCCTCGTCGTAGGCCGAGTACAGGTACGGGGTCCGCGCCTCGAACTCGGCGGCGCAGGTGTCGACCGTCAGGTAGACGGGGCGGATGCCGAGGGCGTGCCGGACCTCCCGGACGACCTCCTCCGACAGGCCCCGCAGCTCGCCGATCTGTGCGTCGGAGAAGCCGTGCCGCTTGGCGGCGAGGAGCTTCTCGCGGGTGAGCGCGTCGTCGGCGGTGCGGATCTCCTCGGCGACGGTGTTGATCGCGGCGATCTGGTCGAGGAACCAGGGATCGATGCCGGTGGCCGAGTACAGGTCGTGGAGGGTCGCGCCGGCCCAGAGCGCGCGCTGCACGTCGCGGAGCCGTCCCTCGTGCGGACGGGACGCGGACTCGACCAGCGCGGCGGCGTCGAGGCCCGAGGCGTCGTCCCGGCCCGCCCAGGCGAACGAGGAGCCTTTCTGCTCGAGCGAGCGCAGCGCCTTCTGCAGGGCCTCGGTGAAGCAGCGGCCGATGGCCATGGCCTCGCCCACCGACTTCATGTGGGTGGTGAGGGTGCCGTCGGCGCCGGGGAACTTCTCGAACGCGAACCGCGGGACCTTCACCACGACGTAGTCGAGCGTGGGCTCGAACGACGCGGGCGTCTCGCGGGTGATGTCGTTCGGGATCTCGTCGAGGGTGTAGCCGATCGCGAGCTTCGCGGCGATCTTGGCGATCGGGAAGCCGGTGGCCTTGGACGCCAGCGCGGACGACCGCGACACCCGCGGGTTCATCTCGATGACGATCATCCGGCCGGTGCCGGGCTGCACCGCGAACTGGATGTTGCAGCCGCCGGTGTCGACGCCGACCTCGCGGATCACCGCGATCGCGACGTCCCGCATGTTCTGGTACTCGCGGTCGGTCAGCGTCATCGCGGGCGCGACGGTGATCGAGTCGCCGGTGTGCACGCCCATCGGGTCGAGGTTCTCGATGGAGCACACGATGACGACGTTGTCGGCGCGGTCGCGCATGACCTCGAGCTCGTACTCCTTCCAGCCGAGGATCGACTCCTCGAGGAGCACCTCGCTGGTCGGGGACGCGTCGAGGCCCGCGCCGGCGATGCGGCGCAGGTCGTCCTCGTCGTGGGCGAAGCCGGAGCCGCGGCCGCCCATGGTGAACGACGGCCGCACGACGAGCGGGTAGCCGAGCTCGCCCGCCGCCGCCGTGACCTCGTCCATCGTGCGGCAGATGACGGACCGGGCGGACTCGGCGTTCAGGCCCTGCTCGCGGGCGACCTTGGCGACGATCTCCTTGAACTTCTCGCGGTCCTCGCCGGCCTGGATCGCGTCGACGTCGGCGCCGATCAGCTCGACGCCGTACCGCTCGAGGACGCCGCTCTCGAACAGCGCGATCGCGGTGTTGAGGGCCGTCTGGCCGCCGAGCGTCGGCAGCAGCGCGTCCGGCCGCTCCTTGGCGATGATCTTCTCGACGACCTCGGGGGTGATCGGCTCGACGTAGGTGGCGTCGGCGAACTCCGGATCCGTCATGATCGTCGCGGGGTTGCTGTTGACCAGCGTGACGCGCAGGCCCTCGGCCTTGAGGACGCGGCACGCCTGGGTGCCCGAGTAGTCGAACTCGCACGCCTGGCCGATCACGATCGGCCCGGAGCCGATCACCAGGACGGACGTCAGGTCTTCGCGGCGCGGCATTACCTCGACCCCTCCATCATCTCGCAGAAACGGTCGAACAGGCCGGACGCGTCGTGCGGGCCCGCCGCGGCCTCCGGGTGGTACTGGACGCTGAACGCGGGGCGGTCGAGCAGCCGCAGGCCCTCGACGCAGCCGTCGTTCAGGTTCACGTGGGTGACCTCGGCGCGCCCGTACGGGGTGTCGAACGGGCCGTCGGCCGGCGCGTCCACGGCGAACCCGTGGTTGTGGGCCGACACGTCGACCTTGCCGGTCGTCCGGTCCTGCACGGGCTGGTTGATGCCCCGGTGGCCGAACCGCAGCTTGTAGGTGCCGAGGCCGAGGGCGCGGCCGAAGATCTGGTTGCCGAAGCAGATGCCGAAGAACGGCTTGCCGGCGTCCAGGACGCCCCGCAGCGCGTCCACCGCGTAGCCGGCGGCGGACGGGTCGCCGGGGCCGTTGGAGAAGAACACGCCGTCGGGGTCCAGGGCGAGGATGTCGGCGGACGTCGCGGTGGCGGGCAGCACGTGCACCTCGCAGCCCCGCTCGGCCATCCGGTGCGGCGTCATCGCCTTGATGCCGAGGTCGACGGCGGCGACGGTGAAGCGCTTCTCCCCGATCGCCGGGACGGTGTACGGCTCGGCCGTCGAGACGTCGCGGGCGAGGTCGGCGCCCTCCATCGAGGGGCTCCGCCGGACGCGCTCCAGCAGCGCGTCCGGACCGGCGGCCGCGGCGGCGCCGCTGAAGATCCCGGCGCGCATGGCGCCGCGGTCGCGCAGGTGGCGGGTCAGCGCCCGGGTGCCGGGGATCGCGATGCCGACCACGCCCTGGTCGCGCAGCGCCGACCCGAGCGAGCCGGTGGCGCGCCAGTTGGACGCGACGCGCGCGGGCTCGCGGACCACGTACCCGGCGACCTGGATGCGGCCGGACTCGGGGTCCTCGTCGTTCACGCCCGTGTTGCCGATGTGCGGGGACGTCATGGCCACGATCTGCCGCGCGTACGACGGGTCGGTGAGGGTCTCCTGGTAGCCGGTCATCCCGGTGTTGAAGACCATCTCGCCGAAGGTCTCGCCCTCGGCCCCGTACGCGGCCCCGTGGAACACCCTGCCGTCTTCCAGAACGAGCAGAGCAGGGTTCATTGGAGCTTCCCTTCCAGGACGGTCGGCTCGCCGCGCAGGAACGTCGCCACGACGCGTCCAGGCAGCTCCAGCCCGGCGAACGGGGTGTTGCGGCTCTTGGAGGTCATGGCGGACGGGTCCACGGCGCGGCGCGGCGACGGGTCGTACAGCGTGATGTTGGCGGGCGACCCCGTCTCGAGCGGACGTCCCTGCCCGGACAGGCGGCCGATGCGCGCGGGCCGGTACGCCATGCGGTCGGCGACGCCGGCCCAGTCGAGCAGGCCGGTGTCGACCATGGCCTCCTGGACGACCGGCAGCGCGGTCTCGAGGCCGATCATGCCCATCGCGGCGACCGCCCACTCGGTCTCCTTCGCCTCGACCGGGTGGGGGGCGTGGTCGGTGGCGACGCAGTCGATGGTGCCGTCGGCGAGCGCGTCCCGCAGGGCGTGGACGTCCTCGGCGGTGCGCAGCGGCGGGTTCACCTTGAAGATCGGGTCGTAGGACTCGGCGCGCGTGTCGTCGAGCAGCAGGTGGTGCGGGGTGACCTCGGCGGTCACCGGGCAGCCCTTGCTCTTCGCCCACCGGATGACGTCGACCGAACCGGCGGTGGACACGTGGCAGACGTGCAGCCGCGACCCGACGTGCTGGGCGAGCAGGACGTCCCGGGCGATGATCGCCTCCTCGGCGACCGCGGGCCAGCCGCGCAGCCCCAGCGCGGCCGACACCTCGCCCTCGTTCATCTGCGCGCCCTCGGTGAGCCGCGGCTCCTGCGCGTGCTGCGCGACGACGCCGTCGAACGCCTTCACGTACTCCAGCGCGCGCCGCATGATGACGGCGTCGGAGACGCAGTGCCCGTCGTCGGAGAACACCCGGACGGACGCGGCGGAGTCGGCCATCGCGCCGAGTTCGGCGAGCTGCTCGCCCGCGATGCCGCGGGTGACGGCGCCGACGGGCTGCACGTCGCAGTACCCGGCCTCGCGGCCGAGCCGCCACACCTGCTCGACGACGCCGGCGGTGTCGGCGACCGGGTCGGTGTTGGCCATCGCGTGGACGGCCGTGTAGCCGCCCATCGCGGCGGCCTTCGTGCCGGACTCGACGGTCTCGGCGTCTTCGCGGCCGGGCTCGCGCAGGTGGGTGTGCAGGTCGACCAGGCCGGGCAGGGCGATCAGCCCGGCGGCGTCGACGACCTGCGCGCCCGCGGCGTCCAGGCCGGCGCCGACCTCGGTGATGACGCCGCCGCGGACGAGGATGTCGGCGGGCTCGCCGCCGAGGAGCCGCGCGCCCTTGATCAGCGTGGTCGTGGCGGGGGTTTCGGTCACGGGGAGACCTCCTGGCCGATGGCGGGCTCGGAGCCTCCGAGCAGCAGGTAGAGGACGGCCATGCGGGCGCTGACGCCGTTGGCGACCTGCTCGACGATGGTGGAGCGGACCGAGTCGGCGACCTCGGCGGCGATCTCGACGCCGCGGTTCATCGGCCCGGGGTGCATGACGATCGCGTGCTCGGGGAGCTGCGCCATCCGGTCGGCGTCCAGGCCGTAGCGGCGGCTGTACTCGCGCACGGTCGGGAAGTACGCGGCGTTCATCCGCTCCTGCTGGACGCGCAGCATCATGACCACGTCGCTCTTCGGCAGGACGGCGTCCAGGTCGTAGGAGACCCGGCACGGCCAGGTACCGATCGCGACCGGCAGCAGCGTCGGCGGCGCGACGACGGTGACGTCGGCGCCGAGGGTGTCCAGCAGCAGGACGTTGGAACGCGCCACCCGGCTGTGCAGGACGTCCCCGACGATCGTGATCCGGCGGCCCTCCAGGTCGCCGAGGCGGCGGCGCATCGTGAACGCGTCCAGCAGCGCCTGGGTCGGGTGCTCGTGGGTGCCGTCGCCGGCGTTGACGACGCTGCCCCGCACCCAGCCCGCGAGGCGGTGCGGGGCGCCGGACGCGCCGTGCCGGATGACGACGCCGTCGGCGCCCATCGCCTCGAGCGTCAGCGCGGTGTCCTTCAGGCTCTCGCCCTTGGACACGCTGGACCCCTTCGCGGAGAAGTTGATGACGTCCGCGGAGAGCCGCTTCGCGGCGGCCTCGAACGAGATCCGGGTGCGGGTGGAGTCCTCGAAGAACAGGTTGACGACCGTGCGGCCGCGCAGCGTCGGCAGCTTCTTGATCGAGCGGCCCGCGACCTGCGCCAGCTCCTCGGCGGTGTCGAGGACGAGCAGCGCGTCGTCGCGGGTCAGGTCGGCGGCGGAGATCAGGTGGCGGTTCACTCGGCGCCTCCCGCCGGGCCGGGGACCGGGGAGCCGACCGGCTCGGGGACCGGGCCGAGCAGCACCGCGTCGCGGCCGTCGTTCTCGTCCAGCAGCACCTTGACGGTCTCGCGCATCGACGTCGGCAGGTTCTTGCCCACGTAGTCGGCGCGGATCGGCAGCTCGCGGTGCCCGCGGTCGACCAGGACGGCGAGCTGGACGGCGCGCGGCCGGCCGAGGTCGTTGAGGGCGTCGAGCGCCGCGCGGACCGTCCGTCCGGAGAACAGGACGTCGTCGACCAGCACCACGACGCGGTCGTCGACGCCGTCGGACGGCAGTTCGGTGCGGCCGAGGGCGCGCGCGGGACGCATCCGGAGGTCGTCCCGGTACATGGTCACGTCGAGGGATCCCCACGGCACCGGGCGCCCCTCCACCTCGCGCAGCAGGCCCGCCAGCCGCTCGGCCAGCGTCACCCCGCGCGTCTGGATGCCCAGCAGCAGGACGTCGTGCCCGCCCTTGGTGCGTTCGAGGATCTCGTGGGCGATCCGGGTCAGCGCACGGCGGATGTCGGGACCCTCGAGCACGGCCTTCGGCCGGGGGTCACCCTCCGCGGCGCGCGACCCCACAGGCCGTGGCGGCCTGGAGGCAGCATTCACCTCGGAAACCTCCTTTCCCGCCTCACTGGACGGGCCTTAAAGGACGTCTTGTCCCCCACACGTTAGCAGTCGGCGGGAACTGCCCCGTCCCCGGGCGGGGTCGTATCATCCCTGGTGAGAGGGGTCACACTCGGCCGGTCGAACGCGTGGAACGGCCGTCCGGGCGCCGTTCCCGCCCGGGCCCGGGGCCCCCGGGAGGTCCGAACCGAGACCTGCGGATTCGACCGCTTTTTTCCAATCAGCTTGACCTGGGGCCCGCACCGTTTTACCGTCACTGTCCGTAACCATCCCTGGAGACGGGGTCTTGAGGCGCATTGGCTTCGGGATTCTGTCGGTTCTCCGGCATCGGCCGGGAACCAATCGACGACGAAAGTGAGCCTGGGGGGCCAAGAATGCCGTCTGAATACGCAAAGGCTCTCGGCGCGCGCCTGCGCGCCATCCGCACCCAGCAGGGGCTGTCCCTGCACGGCGTGGAAGAGAAGTCCCGAGGCCGCTGGAAGACCGTCGTCGTGGGTTCGTACGAGCGGGGCGACCGCGCCGTCACCGTTCAGAAGCTGGCCGAGCTCGCCGATTTCTACGGCGTGCCGGTTTCCGAGTTGCTGCCCGGCGGAGCCGCGCCGAGCCCGCTCGGGCCTACACCGAAGCTCGTGATCGACCTCGAGCGGCTGCAGCAGCTTCCGAAGGACAAGGCCGGTCCTCTCGCCCGTTACGCCGCGACGATTCAGAGCCAGCGGGGCGACTACAACGGGAAGGTCCTGTCCATCCGTCAGGAGGACCTGCGTTCACTCGCGGTCATCTATGACAAGTCTCCTACGGAGCTGACCGAGGAGCTCATCTCCTGGGGCGTCCTCGACCCGGAGGCGCGCCGCGCCGTCGAGTCGTTCTGATCCACCGCCTCGCACGACGGGGGTCCGGGTCCGCCCGGGCCCCCGTCCGCGTGTCCGCCCGCCCGCGGACGCCGCGCCGCGCGCGGCCAGCAGGGCCAGCGGGAGCACGGCCGCCATCGCCGCCGCGCTCAGCGCGAACCCGGCGGTGAACCCCCGCTCCCCCGGCACGCCCGCCACGATCACCGCGCTGACCTGGGTGCCCAGCGACGCCCCGACCGTCCGGATCAGCGTGTTGACGCCCGTCGCCGCGCCCGTCTCCCCCGCCGGGACGGCCTGCACCACCAGCGTCGCGACCGCCGCGTAGGCGAGGCCGAGGCCCACGCCGCGGGCGGTGCCGCCGACGTACAGGTGCCACAGCTCCGCGTGCGCGAACGTGACGAACAGGTACCCGGCGCCCGTCAGCGCCGCCCCGGCGAACAGCACGGCGCGCGACCCGATCCGCCGGTCCAGCGCCCCCGCCGCCGCGCCCGCCAGCGTCATCCCGATGCTCGCGGGGAGCTGGAGCACCGCCGCCTGCGTCGCGCTGCCACCGAACCCGTGGCCGGTGTCCTCGGGGAGCTGGACCAGCAGCGGGAACAGCAGCCCTCCCGCCATCAGCGCGTAGCCCGACAGCAGCGACGCCGCGTTGGCCGTCCACACCCCGCGGAGCCGCATGATCCGCGGGTCGACGATCGGCTCCCGCACCCGCGTCTCGACCCGCAGCCAGACCGCGGCCGTCACCGCCGACACCGCGAGCAGCCCCAGCACGCCCGGCGACGTCCAGCCCCAGAACGTCCCCTGGGTGAGCGCCGCCAGCGCCGCCACGAGCCACCCCGCGAACAGCACCGCGCCCCACCAGTCCACCCGGGCGCCCGCGCGGGGCGGCGACGCCGGCACCGCGAACCAGGCGGCGGCCAGCCCCGGGACGAGCCCGAGCACCGGCACCCACAGCAGCCACCGCCACCCGAGCAGGTCGATGATCGGCCCGGCCATGCACCACGACAGCGCGCCGCCGAGCCCCAGCATCGACGACATCAGGCCCACGGCGGACGCCGTCCGCTCGGGCGGCACCACGGCGCGGATGATGGTGTAGGCGAGCGGGAACACGCCGGCGCCGACGCCGCTCAGCACCCGGCCGGCGAGCATGACCGGCAGCGACCCCGCCGACGCGGCCACGACCATCCCGGCCGTCGCCGCCGCGAGCACCGCCAGCAGCACCCGGCGCGGCCCGTACAGGTCGCCGAGCCGGCCCACGACCGGCGTCGCCACGGCCGCCGACAGCGTCATCGCCGTCAGCGCCCACGCCGCGCCCGCGGGCGTCGTGCCGAGCCCCGCCTGGATCTGCGGCAGCGCCGGGGTGACGACCGCCATCGACAGCGAGTAGGCCGCCACGCCGAGGAACGCCAGCAGCGGCACCAGCCCCCGCCCGCCCCGCGCCGCCACGTCCGCCCCTCCTTACTTCGCTCCCCTAACAATCTCATATGCCCACAAAAGCCGCGCGGGGAGTTCCGGGGCCGCCACCGGCGCGCACACCCGACGAAGGAGCGGGCGTCCGGTCCGAGCACTGCGGCGGCGTCACCGATGACAAGGGGATCTTCCGGAGGGCCGCCCATCGCGTGGGTCAAGGACCCGGCGGGCACCGCCCTCTCCGTCCTGAAGAGGGGTCAGGGCTCTCCCGCGACGCCCCGGGCCCGCAGGTCGGCCGCCTCGTCGCCGGTCATCCCGAGGACGTCCCGCAGGACCTCGGCGGTGTGCTCGCCGAGGGCCGGCGCGGGGACGGGCGGGGCCTGCCCGCCGAACACCAGCGGGGAGCCGGGCGCCAGGTGCGGGCCGACGCCGGGCTGGTCGAGCTCGCCCATGAGCGGCCGCCCGTCCAGGTCCCGCGCCACCTCCCCGAAGTCCCGGTACCGCGACCAGAGGACGGACGTGCCGTCCAGGGCATCCGCGATCTCCGCGCACGTCCGCGCCCCGAACCACGAGGCGAGGACGCCGCCGACCGCCTCCCGGTGCCGGTACCGGTCCCCGGCCGTCCCGAAGTCCGCCCGCAGCGCCCGCTCGAGCGCCGCCACGACGTCCCCGAGGCCGGTCGCGGCGACGAGGTCGCGCCACTGCCGCCCGGTGACCACGGCGAGCATGACGCGCCCGTCCGCGGTCGCGAAGTCGCGCCCGAACTCGCCGAACAGGTGGTTGCCGAGCCGCTCGCGCGGCGCCCCGAGCTGCGCCTCCGCGAGGTACCCCAGGTTCCCGGCGGTCGCCAGCGCGACGTCGTCGAGGGCGACCCGCAGCCGGGAGCCCTCGCCCGTCCGCAGCCGGTGCCGCTCCGCCGCGAGCAGCCCCGCCGCCAGGTAGAGCCCGCAGACGACGTCCCACACCGGCAGCGCGTGGTTCACCGGCGCGCCGTCCCGCCCGGTGATCGCCGGGAATCCGGACGCCGCGTTCACCGTGTAGTCGACCGCGGTGCCCCCGTCCCGCCGCCCCACGAGCTGGACGTGCACGAGGTCGGGCCGCCGCGCCGCCAGGTCGCCGGGGGCGAGGCCGCCGCGCGGCGGCGCGTTCGTCAGCACGGTCCCGCACTCGGCCGCGAGCCGCGCCGCGACGCCGCGCCCCTCGGCGGACCGCAGGTCCACGGTGACCGACCGCTTCCCCTTGTTGAGCCCCGCCCAGTACAGGCTGCGCCCGGACGGCGCCAGCGGCCACCGGTCGATGTCGGGCCCGCCGCCGACCTGGTCCACCCGGATGACCTCGGCGCCGAGCTGCGCGAGCGTCATCCCGCCCAGCGGCGCGGCGACGAAGCTGGAGATCTCGACGATGCGCATCCCGGCGAGCGGCAACAGTGCGTCCATCCGCACATGCCTACCACCCGCCGAACCCCGCCCCCGAGCCCGCCCTGTGGCGCCCCTGCAACGCCGCGGGGCGATGGAACGACCCGGCATCGGGGGCGATCCGTCCGCCCCGGTCCTCGCTCACGCGGCCGTAGCCGCCAACGGCCGGACGGCCCCGTGCGGCCTCGCTCGCGCCCTACGCCCGGCCCGCGCCCACGGCAGCCCCTACGGCGTCCCCCATGGCGCCGAAGCCACAGAGCAGCATCCACAGGACGGCGGCCGCGGCACCGTCCCCATGGCGGCGCCCGCAGGAGGTGGCCGCGGCGGCGCCTCCATGGCCACCTCCACCGGGCGGTAGCCGCGGGACGACGTCCACAGGGCGGCAGCCGCACCGCCGTCCTCATCGCGACGTCCACCGGGCGGCAGCCGCGCCGCCGTCCCCATGGCGGCGCCCGCGGGAGGTGGCCGCGGCGGTATCTCCATGGCGACCTCCACCGGGCAGTAGCCGCGGGACGGCGTCCACAGGGCGGCAGCCGCACCGCCGTCCTCATCGCGACGTCCACCGGGCGGTAGCCGCCGGACGGCGTCCACAGGGCGGCAGCCGCGCCGCCGTCCCCATGGCGGCGCCCGCAGGGGCAGCCGCGGCGGCGCCTCCATCGCGACCTCCACCGGGCGGTAGCCGCGGGACGGGGTCCACAGGGCCATGGCGGCGCCCGCAGAGGGTGGCCGGGGGCGGCTTCTGTGGGGAGGCCGGGTCGGGGCGGTGCTCGGTCAGGGGAGCGGTCCGCCCCGGCCCGGCGGGGCCGTCCCGGGGAGGTGGGACGGGCCCCGGGGAGGGGTCAGTTGGCGTCGGTGAACGGCAGCGCGGTCTGGCCCGCGATGCCGAGGCAGTCCTCGACGAGGGAGACGAAGATCTCGGCGTCGTGCAGGAGTTCCTCGGCCTCGCGGACGGTGACGGCGCGGGGCAGGCCGGCCTCGGCGGCGGCGCGCTTGTCGGCGCCGGCGGCGAAGAAGGCGGCCCACTCGCGCAGGGCGGGCTCGGCCTCGGGCAGCAGCACCCACACGCTGCGGGGGCGGCCGCGGCGGTGCGTCTCCACGGGGTCGCGGGAGGCCAGCACCGCGGCGGCGGCGCGCAGCGCGGCGAGGTGGGCGCAGACGTAGCGGACGGCGGGCGTGGTCGCCTCGGCGGCCTCGGCGAGGCCCGTGCGGGCGGCCTGGAGCTGGCCGGCGGCGGTGTGCGCCGGGCGCGGCGCGGGCCTCGGACGCCGCCGCGGGCTCGGCGGGCCGGACAGTGCGGCGGAGTGGACTGCGGTCGTCGTTGCGGACATGGCTGCCTCCTTCCGGGGCTCGGGCCGGCCGGGCGGAGAGCTTCCCCTCACTCCGCCCGGCCCACGGCCCCCGCCGGCACATCGCCGCCGGCGGGGGCGTCGCCCTGATACGGGCCGCGAGTCCCGCATCACGTCGAACATAAGTTCGACGCACTCACAGTAAACCTCCCTCGTGACGATTCGTCAACGTGTTCGAACGGAGCGGCGTGCGCAGGTCGGTTAGGGTGCGGGCATGCATCCGAACGCCGAACACGTCGCGCGCGTGCTGCGCGAGCACGGGGTCGAGGGCGAGGTCGTCGAACTGCCGGAGGCGGCGCGGACGGCGCGGGCCGCGGCCGAGCAGCTGGGGTGCGAGGTCGGCGCCATCGCCAACAGCCTGGTGTTCGACGCGGACGGCGCGCCGCTGCTGGTGCTGACGAGCGGGGCGCACCGGGTCGACACCGCGAAGGTCGCCGCGCTCGCGGGCGCGGCGACGGTGCGGCGGGCGACGCCCGAGTTCGTCCGGGAGGCGACGGGCCAGCCGATCGGCGGCGTGGCGCCGGTGGGCCATCCGGCGCCGATCCGCACGCTCGTGGACGTCTGGCTGGACGGGCACGAGCGGGTGTGGGCGGCGGGCGGCCACCCGCACACCGTGTTCCCGACGTCGTACGAGGAACTGCTCAAGATCACCGGGGGCGACCCGGCGGAGGTGGAGTGATGACGGAGATCTGGCACAACCCGCGCTGCTCCAAGAGCCGCGCCGCGAAGGCCGCGCTGGACGAGGCGGGCGTCGCCTACACCGAGCGGCGGTACCTGGACGAGCCGCCGACGGCCGAGGAGCTGGACGCCGTCCTCGCCCGGATCGGCGCGGAGCCGTGGGAGGTCGCGCGGCTGAACGAGCCCGTCGCGAAGGAGCTCGGGCTGAAGGACCTGGAGCACGACCGGGCGCGGTGGATCGAGCTCATGGTCGCCAACCCGGTGCTCATCCAGCGGCCCATCGTGGTGACGGACGGCGCCGCCGTCGTCGCCCGCGACGAGGCCGCTGTCGGCAAAGCCCTCGACAGCCTGTGACGACGGTGTGATTCTGGGAGACGACCCCGACGTTCGGTGACCCCCGGAGGACCGATGACCGCGCAGATGCGCACGGGCCCGGCCGCCCGCGACCCGAACTTCCGGGGGATCGACCCGCCCGCGCTGGATCGGCTCATCAAGCAGATGCAGGACGCGCAGAACGCGATCCGGGGCTGGCTGAACGGGCACCGCCCGCCCGCCGGTGTGTCCGCGGCGGGGTACCGGCAGGCCGACGAGGTCGCGCAGTGGGTCGGGAACCAGCTCGGGATGCTGTCGCGCCGCTACGGCTACGCGATGACGCACCCGGACGGCGGGTCGATGCGGCCGCCGTCCGGTCCCGCGCCGGCGCCGGAGACGGGACGGGCGCCGGTGGAGGCCGCCGGCGGCGCGCCCGCGGCGCCGGTCGCGCCGCCCCGCCGCGACCCGGTGGCGGAGGCCCCGCGGGCCCCGGGCGCGGGACGGGCGGGGACGCCGGCCCCGGGCGGGCCGGCCTCGCGCGGCGCGGGCGACATCGGGAGCCACCCGGACCGGCGGACGGCGGAGAAGGCGGCGGAGGCGGACGCGCGGGCCCTGCGGGCGGCGTTCGCGGACGACGCGGCCGTCCCGGCCGCGGTGTGGGCGCGGCTGAAGGCCGACGCCGACGACCCCGACTACACCGCGCGGCTGTACGAGCGGCTGGGCCCGGCGGGCGCCGCGCGGCTGCTCGCCGGGGCCGAGGGCGACGAGGCGCGGCTGCGGGTGGTCCGGGAGTCGCTGGGCATGGCGAGCAACGGGGTCCGCATGGACGCCGGGTGGCTGCGGGCGTTCCTGGCCGAGGCCGGGCGCGCGGACGTCCGGCCGGTGGCCGTGCGGGTCATCGCGGGCGCCGACTGGAGCGCGGGCACGCGGGAGGCCGTCCGCGAGCTGGACCTGACGACGTCGCGGCCGGCCTCATGAGCGCGCCGCCGCCGCCGGGGAGCCTGCCGCCGCCGATCGAGGGCGCGGCGGCGGGTGCGCTGGCGCCGACGGAGCGCCCCAACCCGGCGTACGGGGAGCTCTACCGGGCGTACGCGGACGCCTACGGCGGGATCGACCGGCTCCGGCAGGCGCTCGACGCGCCCGTGAAGACCCTCGGCGGGACGGACGCGTGGCTCGGCCCGGAGGCCCGCCGGTGGGGGACGGCCCTCGACGCGGAGCGGGCGCGGCTGCGGCAGGCGGCGGACCAGATCCTGTGGGACGTCTACGACCGGCTGTCGGCCACACCCAGGACCCTCCCCCGGGTCTAGGCTCGGGCGGGTGAGGGACGCGAAGCTGCGCGAGATCGACGAACGGGCCTTCCTGCGCAGGCTGGATCCGCTGCTGGACGTGTACGCGGCGGCGATGGACCCGCCGCGCGAGCAGCTGCCGGGGCGGCGCACGATTCTGGAGCGGCACGCGCGGTACCCGGGTTTCCGGGCGTTCGTGGCGGAGCGGCGGGGCGGGCCGGTGCGCCTGCCGAGGCCGCTGCACGGGCTGGCGTACGGGTTCCACGGCGAGCGCGGCCAGTGGTGGCACGACGTGGTGCTCGAGGCGCTCACCGCGCGGGGCGGCCCGGAGCACGCGGCGGCGTGGCTCGCGGACGCCTTCGAGGTCGCGGAGCTGCACGTCCGCCCGGACGCGCAGGGGCGGGGGCTCGGCCGGGCGCTGCTGGCGGCGCTGTGCGAGGGCAGGCCGGAGCGGACGGTGGTGCTGTCGACGCTGGAGCGGCGGCCGGACACCCCCGCCCGCCGGCTCTACCGGTCGGTCGGCATGGTGGACCTGCTGACCGACTTCGAGTTCCCGGGCGGCGGGCCCCGTTACGCGGTGATGGGCGGGACGCTGCCGCTGGCCGCGGGCGCGGCGCCGCAGTAGCCGCCGGCCTCGAGCAGCCCGTACACCTCCCGCGTCGCCGTCGACTTGTTGAACGTGATGAAGTGGATGCCGGGGGCGTCCTGGTCGAGGAGTTCGCGGCACAGTTCGGCGGCGTGCTCGATGCCGAGCCGCCGGACGGCCTCGGGGTCGTCGGCGACGGCGTCGAAGCGGGCCTTGACCTCGGGCGGGAACGGGGCGCCGGACAGCTGCTCGGACCGCTCGATGGTGCTCAACCGCGTGACCGGCATGATCCCGGGGATGATCGGGATGTCGCCGCCCGCGGCGGCGACGCGGTCGCGCAGCCGGAAGTAGTCCTCGGCGCGGAAGAACATCTGCGTGATGGCGTAGTCGGCGCCGGCGCGGCACTTCTCGACGAAGTACCGGGTGTCGCTCTCGATGTCGGGCGAGCGCGGGTGCTTGTAGGGGAAGGCGGCGACGCCGACGCTGAAGTCGCCGGTGGCGCGGATGAGCCGGACGAGGTCGGCGGCGTACTCGACGCCGTCGGGGTGCTTGACCCACTCCCCCATCGGGTCGCCGGGCGGGTCGCCGCGCAGCGCGAGCATGTTGCGGACGCCCGCGGCGGCGAGCCGTCCGATGAGGTGGCGGAGCTCGGCCTGGGAGTGGTCCACCGCGGTGAAGTGGGCGACGGGGGTGAGGGTGGTGTCGGTGGCGATCCGCTCGACGATGTCGACGGTGGTGTCGCGGGTGCCGCCGCCGGCGCCGTAGGTGACGGAGACGAACGTGGGCCGCAGCGGCTCGAGCTCGCGGATCGTACGCCAGAGGGTCCGCACGCCCTTCTCGCTCTTGGGCGGGAAGAACTCGAAGGAGAAGGACCTTCCCTCGGTGGCGAGCAGCTCGCGGACTGTGGGGGGCCGTTCGGGGCGCACGGATCGCATCCCACCAGCGTACAGAAGGGGCCGGCGGCGGGCCGGGGGCCCGGGCGGGTTCCGGTTGGACCGCACGTTTACGCCCAGTTGTCACTTAATGGCGGAGATTTCCTAAGATCGGTGGACATCTCGCGCTACTGACGGGCGGTTGCATGCCTTCCCCTGGATACGATCACGACATGTCGACGAGCCGCATCCGCAAGCGGGTCGACGAGGCGCTGCTCGCGTTCGTCGACCGGCAGCGCCCCGGCCTGCTCGCCATCAGCGACGACCTGTCGCCGCTGCTCGGGGCGCTGGACTCGCTGCTGCGGGGCGGGAAGCGGCTGCGCCCGGCGTTCTGCTACTGGGGGTGGCGGGCCGCGGGCGGCGGCGGGGACGCGGGCATCGTGGACGCGGCGGCGTCCCTGGAGCTGCTGCAGGCCAGCGCGCTGATCCACGACGACGTCATGGACTCCAGCGACACGCGGCGCGGGCAGCCGTCGGTGCACCGCCGGTTCGAGGCGCTGCACGGCGCGCAGGGCTGGCCGGGCGACGCGGCGGCGTTCGGGGAGGGCACCGCGATCCTGCTCGGCGACCTGTGCCTGGCCTGGTCGGCGGAGATGTACGAGGCGTGCGGGCTGGACGGCGAGCGCAGGCGGCGCGGCCGGGCCGTGTACGACCTGATGCGCACCGAGGTCATGTGCGGCCAGTACCTCGACATGCTGGAGGGGACGCGCGGCGCGGCGACCGTCGCCACGGCCCTGCGGGTCGTCGAGTACAAGAGCGCCAAGTACACGATCGAGCGGCCGCTGCACCTGGGCGCGGCGCTGGCCGGGGGCCGCCCGGACGTGTCCGCCGCGCTGACCGGGTACGGGCTGCCGCTCGGCATCGCGTTCCAGCTCCGCGACGACGTCCTCGGCGTGTTCGGCGACCCGGCGGAGACGGGCAAGCCCGCGGGCGACGACCTGCGCGAGGGCAAGCGGACGGTGCTCGTCGCGCTGACCCTGGAGCGGGCGGACGCGGCGCGGGCGGCGGCGCTCGAGCGGCGCCTCGGCGACCCGGAGCTGGACCGGCCGGGGGTGGACGAGCTCCGCCAGATCATCGAGGAGACCGGCGGGCTCGCGGCCTGCGAGGAGATGATCGAGCGGTACCTCGACGAGGCCGAGCGGGCGCTCCGCGCGGCGCCGATCACCGAGGAGGCGCGCGAGGCGCTCGCCGGGCTGGCCGTCGCGGCGACCTCCCGCCGCACCTGACACCGCACCCGACTCCACAGGGATCCGCGCCCGGATCGCGAAAAGTGGCACGATCCGGCCAAATGATCGGAACGCTCTAGCACTGTCCCACCATTTGGTGGCAGAAATGTCGCCATGTGCGCCGACATCCCCGGGAACCGCGTTCCGCGCATCGCCCCGCTGCCTCCGGAGCAGTGGGACGACGCGCTCCAGGCCGTCACCGCCGCGACCGGGCCGCTGAACGTCTTCACGACGCTGGCCCGGCACCCGTCGCTGTTCCAGTCCTGGATCGGCTTCGGCTCGGCGCTGCTGATGAACGGCCTGCTGTCCGGCCGCGACCGCGAGCTGGCGATCCTGCGGACGGCGCACCACCGGTCCTGCGAGTACGAGTGGGCGCACCACCGCGGGCTCGCGCTGGACGCGGGGCTGACCGGGGACGAGATCGCCGCGCTCCGCCGCGACCCCGACGACCACCCGTGGTCCGACGACGACCGGATGGTGCTGGCCGCCGCGGACGAGCTGCACGAGCGCGGCACGGTAACGGACGCGACCTGGACGGAGCTCGCGACCCGCTTCGGGGAGCGCGAGCTGATCGAGCTGGTGATGCTCATCGGCCACTACCACATGGTCGCCTTCACGCTGAACGCCCTGCGCGTCCAGAACGAGGACACCGGCGCCGGTCACGAGGGCGGGGAGGGCTGATGCTCCGGACCGGCGGGACGCGGGCCGGGCGGTGGCTGCCCGCGGCCGGCGCGCTCGCCTGCGCGCTCGCGCTCGCGGTCGTCCCCGCCCGGACGGACGGGGCGCTGGCCGCGGCGGGCCGCTGCGGCGACCCGGCCGTCCGGCCGTGGTGCGACACCGCGCTGAGCGCGGACCGGCGCGCCGGGCTGCTGCTGGCGGAGCTGACCGACGACGAGAAGATCGCGCTGCTGGCGTCCGACGACCCGCTCGGCGGCCCGCTCGGCGGGTTCTTCGACTGGGCGCACGCCGACACCAACAACGGGATCGAGCGGCTCGGGGTCCCGCCGCTGTACATGGCCGACGGCCCGGCGGGCGTCCGGCAGGGCGAGGCGACCGCGCTGCCCGCGCCGATCGCGCTCGCCGCGACGTTCGACCGGCGGGCCGCGCACCTGTACGGGACGACGGTCGGGTGGGAGGCGCGGCACCGCGGCAACGACGTGATCTTCGGCCCGACCGTGGACGTGCTGCGCACGCCGCTCAACGGCCGGACGTTCGAGGGGTTCGGCGAGGACCCGTACCTGTCGGCGCGGCTCGGCGCGTCCTGGATCGAGGGCGCGCAGGGGCAGGGCGTGATGGCCTCGGTGAAGCACCTGGCCGTCTACGCCCAGGAGACCGACCGCCTCGAGCTGTCCATGTCCGTGGACCCGCGCACGCTCCGCGAGATCTACCTGCCGCCGTTCGAGGCCGCCGTGACGGAGGGCGGCGCCGCGACCGTCATGTGCGGGTTCGGGAAGCTGAACGGCCGCTGGGCGTGCCACGACGGGGGCGTCCTGAACGGGATCCTGAGGGCGGAGTGGGGCTTCGACGGGATGGTCATGTCCGACCACACCGCCGTCCGCGACACCGCCGAGGCCGCCAACGGCGGGCTCGACATGGAACTGCCGGTCGGCCTCCGCTACAACGCGTTCATGCTGAAGGCGGCGCGCGCGCAGAACAAGGTCACCCAGGCGACCATCGACGGGCACACCCGCAACGTCCTGCGGACGATGTTCGAGTTCGGCGTCTTCGACCGGCCCGCGTACCCGAACGACCTCGCCCGCGTCGACCGGACGGCGAGCGAGACCGCGGCCCGGACGATCGCCGAGAACGGCGTCACGCTGCTGAAGAACGACGGCGTCCTCCCCCTGGGGGCGCCGAAGAAGATCGCGCTGATCGGGCGGGCCGCGAAGGAGAGCCAGTCCGGGTTCGGGTCGGCCAAGGTGGTGCCGTTCGCGTCCGTCAGCGCGCAGGAGGGCCTGGCGCGGCGCGCCGGCGCGGGCGTCTCGATCACCTACCGGGACGGCGACGACCGCGCCGCCGCGGCCGACGCGGCCCGCGGCGCGGACGTCGCGGTCGTGTTCGTCACCGACAGCCAGGGCGAGTTCTTCGACAAGTCGTGCCTCACGCTGCGGTGCGGCGAGCCGCTGCGCGGCGACCAGGACGGGCTGATCTCGGCGGTCGCGGCGGCGAACCGGAACACGATCGTGGTGCTGCAGACGGGCGGGCCCGTCCTCACCCCGTGGGCGGACGACGTCGCGGCGGTCGTCGAGAGCTGGTACCCGGGGCAGGAGGGCGGGGACGCGCTGGCCCGCGTCCTGTACGGGGACGTCGACCCGGGCGGGCGCCTGCCGGTCACGTTCCCCGCCGGGGAGGCGCACGCGCCCGCGGCCGGGAACCCGGCGCAGTACCCGGGCGTGAACAAGACCGTCGCGTTCTCCGAGGGCGTCATGGTCGGCTACCGGCACTACGACGCGAAGAACATCGCGCCCAAGTACCCGTTCGGGCACGGCCTGTCGTACACGACGTTCCGCTACAGCGGCTTGAAGGTCGGACCCAAGGAAGTACAGGTCACGGTCACGAACACGGGGAGCCGCACGGGCGTGGCCGTCCCGCAGATGTACCTCGGCCTGCCCTCCCCCGGCGTGGACGTCCCGCAGCCGCCCAAGCAGCTCAAGGGCTTCACGAAGGTGACGCTCCGGCCGGGGCAGAGCACGACCGTCGCCTTCCCGCTGACCAAGCGCGACCTGTCCTACTGGAACGTCGAGGCGAAGCGGTGGAAGGTCGCGGACGGCTGCTACACGGTGATGGTCGGCGCGTCGTCCCGGGACGTCGCGCAGCGGGGCTCGTTCGGGCAGTGCCGGTGACCCGCGGGAAGATCCGCGTTCACCTGCAGGACAGGACGGTCACACGGTACAAATAAGGACCCTCCACATCCGTTCCCCCCGGAGTCCCCGTGTCCCCTGCCACCACCCGGCGGCCCGCCCCGGTCCCCCGCGACCTGCGGCGCCGCCCCGCGTCCGCGCTCGGCCCCGGCGACCCGGACGACATCGGCGGCCGCCCCCTGCTGGGCCGGCTCGGCGAGGGCGGCCAGGGCGTCGTCTACCTCGCCGAGGACGACGACGGCGGACTCTGCGCGGTGAAGCTGCTGAAGGGCGGCATGGCGGCCGGGCGGCGCGCCCGCGACCGGTTCGTCAAAGAGGCCGACGCGGCCCGGCGGGTCGCCGGGCGGCACACGGCGCAGGTGCTGGACGCCGACGTGACCGGCGACCGGCCCTACATCGTCAGCGAGTACGTGGACGGCCCGTCCCTGCAGGAGGTCGTGGCCGACGAGGGCCCGCTGCCGGACCGCCGGCTGCACCGGGTCGCGCTCGGCACCGCCGCCGCGCTCGCCGCGATCCACCGCGAGGGGATCGTCCACCGCGACTTCAAGCCCGGCAACGTCCTCCTCGGCCCGGACGGCGCCAAGGTGATCGACTTCGGCATCGCGCGCGTGGCGGACGCGACGCCGCTGACCACCGGGCCGCTCGGCACCCCCGCCTACATGGCCCCCGAGCAGATCGAGGACGAGCCCGTCGGGCCGCCCGCGGACGTCTTCGCGTGGGGCGCGGCGATGGTGTTCGCCGCCACGGGCCGGCCGCCGTTCGGCACGGGCCCGAACGCCGCGGTGATGCGCCGGGTGACGTCCCGGCCGCCGGACCTCGGCGGCCTCGACGGCCCGCTGCGCGACCTCGCGGCCCGCTGCCTCGACAAGAACCCGCAGGCGCGGCCGTCCGCGCGGCAGCTCGTCCGAGCGCTGCGCGAGGGCAGCGCCCCGGCGCCCAAGCCGCGCCCGACCCGGATCCCGCGCTACCGCTGGCGCATGATGGTGGCGCTCGCCGTCGTCATGACGGCGGGGTTCGTCATCGGGATCCTGTAGCGGCCGCCGGACGGCTCACCAGTGCGGCGGGCGCTCCTCCAGCAGCCGGGAGTCGTCGTCGCCGCCGCGCCACTCGCCCCAGCCGGTGTCGGTGTCGTCGGACGTCTGGTCGGGCAGGACGTCGAACTCGTCGTCGAGGTCGACCGGCCGCTCGTCGTCGGGTCCCATGATCCCCATTGTGCGGCATGCCGCGCCCCCGCGAACCGTGCGGGCGGTCACACGGCGGCGAGCCGCCGCGCGAACTCGGCCGCCGCGGCGCCCGGGTCGTCGGCCTCGGTGATCGCCCGCACCACGACCGCGCGGCGCGCACCGGCGGCCGTGACCCGGTCGAGGTTCCCGAGGTCGATGCCGCCGATCGCGAACCACGGCCGGGAGAACTTCTCCCCGGCGGTGTACTCGAGCAGTTCCAGGCCCGGCGCGGGGCGTCCGGGCTTGGTCGGCGTGGGCCACGTCGGCCCGGTGCAGAAGTAGTCGACGCCGGGCTCGGAGGCCGCGGCCGCCGCCTGCTCCGCCGCGTGCGTGGACCGGCCGATCAGCACGTCGCCGCCGACGATCTCCCGCGCCGCCGGCACCGGCAGGTCGTCCTGCCCGAGGTGCAGGATGTCCGCGCGCACCGCGTGGGCGACGTCCGCGCGGTCGTTGACGGCCAGCAGCGCGCCGTGCCGCTCGCACGCGGCCCGGAACACCTCCAGGTACGCCATCTCCTGCCGCGCCTCCAGGCCCTTCTGCCGGAGCTGCACGATGTCGACGCCGTTCGCGAGGACGGCGTCCAGGAACCCGGGCAGGTCGCCGCGCTCCTCACGCGCGTCCGTGCAGAGGTAGAGACGGGCGCGGTCGAGCCGGGCGCGCAGGGCCACGGCGCGGTCGGAGGGCAGGTGCCTGGACACGGTGGGGAGGACTTCCTTCCTGGGCAGTGCTGCGGGGGCCACGCGGACGCGTGACCCCCGGTGGGCGGACGGTCAGAATGCCAGGGCCTGGGCGCGGCGCCGCACCTCGGTCCCGCGGTTCTCGGTGAGCGCCTCGACCGGCGTGCCGGGCAGCGTGTCGTCCGCGGTGAACAGCCAGCGGACGGTCTCGACGTCGCTGTAGCCGGCGTCCGAGAGCACGGTGAGCGTGCCGGACAGGCCCTTGATCACCTGGCCCTCGTGGACGAAGGCCGCCGGGACCATCGGTTCGCCCGCGCGGCGGACCGCGAGCAGCTTGCGCTCGCTGATGAGCTGCTTGATCCGGTTGGTCTTGATGCCGAGCCGCTCGGCGGTCTCCGGGAGGGTGAGCCACTCTCCGGCGAGGGCGTCGGTGCGGGGGTCGAGTGCGCTTTCAACGGTTGCGTGCATCTGCGTCACGCCCCCTTGCTACCACGCCTTCGGAACCGGCAAACCCTCTCGACGACCACCTGTTTCGCGGGGACGCTCCGCTACGCGCGAACGGCCTGGCGGACGGGGGTGTCGGGATCGGCGAGCAGACCGGGGTCGACGGCCGCGCCGGACGCGATCACCCGGCGGGCCTGGACGAGGTCGCGGGGGCGGTCGACGGTGAGGATCGCGTCGAGGCGGTCGCCGGTGAGCCACGCGAGGGCCCACTTGGGGCCGTCCGGGTCGCCGCGCCGGATCATCCGCTCGGACGCCGCGTGGTTCCCGGCGTACTGGACCATGCGACCGAACTGCTCGGACCAGAAGTACGGTGCCGCGTCGTAGGCGGCGTCCTCGCCGAGGAGGGTCGCGGCGGCGGTCTCGGGGGCGTTGAGGGCGGTGTCCCAGTGCTCGACGAGGAGCCGGCGCCCGTAGCGGGACGACCACCAGGCGGCGCAGTCGCCGACGGCGACGATGTCGGGGCGGGGCTCGCCGGGGGTGCCGGGCTCGGCGCCCTCGTGGCAGGTGCGGAAGGCCGCGTCGGTGACGACGCCGCGTTCGAGGAGGAGGCCGGAGCCGGCGAGCCAGCCGAGGTCGGGCCGGACGCCGACGCCGACGACGACCGCGTCGGCGTCGATGCGGCCGGGCGCCCCGTCGGCGGCCAGGACGAGGCCGCGCCCGTCGACCTCGGCGACCTTGACGCCGGTGCGGAGCTCGACGCCGGCCTCGGCGTACCAGGGCGCGGTCAGGGCGCCGGCCTCGGCGCCGAGCGCGTTCGCGAGGGGCGTGTCGGCGGCCTCGACGACGGTGACCGCGCAGCCCTTCCTCGCGGCGGTGGTGGCGACCTCGGCGCCGATCCAGCCCGCGCCGACGATCGCGACGCGGGCGCCCGGGACGAGGAGGCCGCGCAGCTCGCGGGCGTCCTCGATGGTGCGGACGACGTGCTGGCGGCCGTCGCCGGGCAGCGTGATCGGGGCCGCGCCGGTGGCGATGACCAGGCCGTCGAAGGGCAGGTCGCCGGCCGTGGTGGCGACGACGCCGCCGCGGCCGGGCGCGCCGGGGCGCAGCGCGGTGGCCCGCTCGCCGAGGAGGAGCTCGCAGCGCAGGGCGTCCCAGTCGGCGTCGACGGTGGTGTCGTCGGAGTCGCCCGCGAGGACGGCCTTCGACAGCGGCGGCCGGTCGTACGGCCGGTGCCGCTCGGCCGAGACGAGGGTGAGCGCGCCCTCGTACCCCTTCCTGCGCAGGGCCTCCACGGCGCGCACGCCGGCCAGCCCGCCACCCACGACAACAAGCCTCTCCATGGCGCTCACCTTAGTGGGGCCGCTTTTGCCTGGACATGTGTCCAGACGGTCATGTACGTCACAGCGGTCGTAAAGTGGGGGAAGACCACCCAGAACACCCGCGGGAGTCCGGTGCGACCGGGCTGAGAGGGCGGCTGACCGGGCCGCCGACCGCCTGACCTGATCCGGATCATGCCGGCGAAGGGAGCGCGAATGGAGATCGTCGTCATCGGGGCCGGGATCGTCGGCCTGGCCGCGGCGTGGCGGACGGCCGGCCGGGGCGGCGCGGTGACCCTCGTCGATCCCGCGCCCGCGGGCGGCGCGACGGCCGTCGCCGCGGGCATGATCACCCCTGTCAGCGAGCTGGCCTACGGCGAGGAGCCGCTGCTGCGGCTCAACCTCGCGGCCCACGACCGCTACGACGCGTTCGTGGCGGAACTGGAGGAATTCACCGGCACCGCCACCGGGTACCGCGACGACGGCCTGCTCCAGGTCGCGTTCGACTCCGACGACCTGGCCGTCCTGGACGACCTGCGCCGCTTCCAGGAGAGCCTCGGCCTCCCCGTCGAGGCGCTCACCGGCCGGGAGTGCCGCAAGCAGGAGCCGATGCTGGCGCCGGGCGTGCGGGGCGGGCTGCTCGCCCCGCGGGACGGGTCCGTCGACCCGCGCCGGCTCGCCGCGGCGCTGCTCGCGGCGTGCGAGAAGTCCGGCGTGCGGATCGTGCGGCGCCGCGCGGCGGGTGTGGTCGTCGAGCGGGACGCGGCGGCGGGCGTCCGCCTGGACGACGGGACGGTCCTGCGGGCCGACCGCGTCCTGCTGTCCGCGGGCCCCTGGTCGGGCGACCTCGACGGCCTGCCCGCCGGGACCGTCCCGACCGTCCGCCCCGTCAAGGGGCAGGTGATCCGGCTGCGCACCCGCGTGCCGTTCCTGCGGCGGTGCGTCCGGGGGCTGGTGAAGGGCTCGCCGGTGTACCTGGTGCCGCGCGCGGACGACGGCGAGATCGTCCTCGGCGCCACGCAGGAGGAGCTCGGGTTCGACACCCGCGTGACCGCCGGCGGGCTGTGGGAGCTGCTGCGGGACGCCCGCGAGCTGATCCCCGGCGTCACCGAGCTCGAGTTCGCCGAGGTCACCGCCGGGCTGCGGCCCGGCTCCCCCGACAACGCCCCGGTCATGGGCGCCTCGGACGTGCCGGGGCTGGTCCTCGGCACCGGGCACTTCCGGCACGGCGTGCTGCTCGCGCCGGTCTCGGCGGACGTGCTGTCCGCGGCGCTGCTCGGCGACCCGGTGCCCGAGGTCGCCCGCCCGTTCTCCCCCGACCGATTCTCCGAGGTGAAGCGATGAAGGTCATCGTCAACGGCGAGCCGCGCGAGCTGCCCGCGGGCACGAGCGTCGCCGCCGCCGTCGCGGCCGTGAGCGCGGCGCCGACCGGCGTGGCCGCCGCGCTGAACGACGAGGTCGTCCGCCGGACGGCCTGGGAGGCGACGCCGCTGCGCGACGGCGACCGCCTGGAAGTGCTGACCGCCGTGCAGGGAGGCTGACGATGGACGACGCGACGAGCGACGCGAAGGCGAACGACACGCAGGCGAACGACACGCAGGCGAGCGGCGGGACGGTGCGGGACGACGCGCTGGTGATCGCGGGCGAGGAGTTCGGCTCGCGGCTGATCATGGGGACGGGCGGCGCGCCCAGCATGCAGGTGCTGCGGGAGGCGCTCACCGCGTCCGGGACGGAGCTCACCACGGTCGCGATGCGGCGGGTGGACCCGGCGGCGCGCGGCTCGGTCCTGGACGTGCTCGCCGAGTGCGGCATCCGCGTGCTGCCCAACACGGCGGGCTGCTTCACCGCGGGCGAGGCGGTGCTGACCGCCAAGCTCGCCCGCGAGGCGCTCGGCACGAACCTGGTGAAGCTCGAGGTGATCGCGGACGAGCACACGCTGCTGCCCGACCCGATCGAGCTGGTGGAGGCCGCCGAGCAGCTCGTCGACGACGGGTTCGTCGTGCTGCCGTACACCAACGACGACCCCGTCCTGGCGCGGCGGCTGGAGCAGGTCGGGTGCGCGGCGGTGATGCCGCTCGGCTCCCCGATCGGCTCGGGCCTCGGCATCCGCAACCCGCACAACATCGAGCTGATCGTCGAGCGGGCGGGCGTCCCGGTCGTCCTGGACGCGGGGCTCGGCACCGCCAGCGACGCCGCTCTGGCCATGGAGCTGGGCTGCGACGCGGTGCTGCTGGCGACGGCGGTGACCCGCGCGCAGTCGCCGGCGATGATGGCCGCCGCGATGCGGCACGCCGTGGAGGGCGGGCGGCTGGCGCGGCTGGCCGGGCGGATCCCGAAGCGCCGGTACGCGCAGGCGTCGTCGCCCTTCGAGGGACTCGCCTCGATGTAGCGCACCTTAACCGACGGTCAAGAATAATTCGCTGGACCTGAACAATGGACCGCTCTCAGACTGGGGCGGTCCATTGTCGTCCGGCGCGGCCGCGCGCCGAACTTCGGTGCTCAGCGAAACGATCCGGACCTAAGGTGCGCTTCATGGAACAGGACATCTCCCCTCCGGCCGCGGCCGGAGGCGTCGACCGGCGCGCGATCGCCGCCGCCACCGTCACGGTCGTCCTGTGGGCCTCGGCGTTCGTCTCCATCCGGAGCGCCGGCGAGGCGTACGACCCGGGCCCCCTCGCGCTCGGGCGGCTGCTCTCCGGGACGGTCGTGCTCGGCGCCCTCTGGCTCGTCCGCCGCGAGGGCCTCCCGCCGCGCGGCGCGTGGCCCGGCATCGTCGCCGCGGGCATCCTGTGGTTCGGCGTCTACATGGTGGCGCTCAACTGGGGCGAGCAGCTCGTGGACGCCGGCACCGCGGCCCTCGTCGTCAACATCGGGCCGATCCTCATCGCGCTCCTCGGCGGCTGGCTGCTGAAGGAGGGCTTCTCCTCCCGGCTGCTCGCGGGCCTGGCCGTGGCGTTCGCCGGCGCCGCCGTCGTCGGGCTGTCGATGTCCGGCGAGAAGGGGTCGCCGCTGCTCGGCGTCCTGCTGTGCGTCGTCGCGGCCGTCACCTACGCGGCCGGAGTGGTGAGCCAGAAGCCCGCACTGCGGCACGCGTCCGCGCTGCAGTTCACGACGTTCGCGTGCGCCGTCGGCACCGTCGCGACCCTGCCGTTCGCGGGGCTGCTCGTGTCGCAGGCCGCCGACGCCCCGGCGGGCGCGACCCTCAACATGGTCTACCTCGGCGTCTTCCCGACCGCGCTGGCGTTCACCACCTGGGGGTACGCGCTGGCGCGGACGTCCGCCGGGAAGATGGGCGCGACGACCTACGCCGTCCCCGCGATCGTCGTGCTGATGTCGTGGGCGTTCCTCGACGAGGTGCCCGGGGCCGTCACGCTGCTCGGCGGCGCGCTGTGCCTGGCCGGGGTCGCCGTGTCGCGCAGCACACCGCGCGGCGAGCGGCGCCGCGGGCCGCGCACCGCCGCGTCCCCCGCCGCCGCGGACGTCCCCGCCGCCGCGCCCGCCCCGCCGCACCCCGCGTCACCCTCCGCGCTCGACCATGCTCATACTCGCGACTGATGAGTTGCATGGCGAACCCGCCGTAGACTCGCTGCGATGGACACGACGGTCGCAGATCCACTCGTCGGGCAGCTGCTCGACGGGCGCTACCGCATTGAGTCCCGCATCGCCCGCGGCGGCATGGCCACGGTCTACCTCGCGCGCGACAGCAGGCTCGACCGCGTCGTCGCGGTCAAGGTGATGCACGCCGGCCTCGCCGCCGACGAGGACTTCGTGAACCGCTTCATCGGCGAGGCCAAGGCCGCCGCCGCGCTGTCGCATCCCAACGTCGTCGCCGTGTACGACCAGGGGACGGACGGCGAGCGCGGCTACCTGGTGATGGAGTACGTCCCCGGCCGGACGCTGCGGGACGCGCTCGCCGCCCGCGGCCGGTTCGGGCCGCGGGCCGCGCTGGAGACCATGCAGCCGGTGCTGGCCGCCCTCGGCGCCGCGCACCGCGCCGGGCTCGTGCACCGCGACGTCAAGCCGGAGAACGTCCTCATCACCGAGGACGGCCAGGTCAAGGTGACCGACTTCGGGCTCGCGCGGGCCGAGTCCGCGAGCCGGATGACCCGCACCGGCGTGATCATCGGCACCGTCGGGTACCTCGCGCCCGAGCAGGTCACGTCCGGCAGCGCCGACGTGCGCTCGGACGTCTACGCCGCCGGGATCATGCTGTTCGAGCTGCTCACCGGACGGCTCCCGCACGAAGGCGACACCCCGCTCGCCGTCGCGTACAAGCACGTCAACGAGACCGTGCCGCCGCCGTCCGAACTCGTCCCCGGCCTGCCGTACCGGGTCGACGAGCTCGTCACGGCCGCGACGAGCCGCGACCCCGCGCACCGCCCGCAGGACGCGAACGCCTGCCTCGCCGCGGTCGCCGAGGTCCACGGCGGGCTGCCGCCCGACATCGACGCCCGGCTCGAGGAGGCGTCCCCCGGCGGGACGGCCGTCCTGCCCGCGCCCGCCGGGGCCGCGTCCCCGGACGGCGCCGCGGACGGCGGGCCGGCCGGGCACGGGGGCACGGAGCCGCTCCCGCCCGCGCCGCGGACGTCGCCCGTCCGCTTCCCCGAGGACGTGCGCGGCCACACCGCCGTGCTCGACCCCGGCGAGGACCCGGCGGGCCCGCCGCCGCGCTCCCGCGGCGACCGCGTCATCGGGGCGCTCACCGGGCGGTACGTGCTCGTCGCGATCGGCGCGATCGCCGCCGTGATCCTCGGGTGGGCCGTCTGGTACCAGACGTCCGGGCAGTACGAGCACGTCCCGGCCGACATCGTCGGGATGGAGGTCGCGGAGGCGCGCGGCGCGCTCGCCGACGCCGGCATCGCCGTCCGCGTCGCCGAACCCGTCTACCACGACCGGGTCCGCAAGGGGCTGGTCGCGAAGTCCGACCCGGGCGCGGGCGCCCGCGTCGGGCAGGGCGAGACCGTCACGCTGACGCCGTCCAAGGGGCTCACGCCCCGGGCCGTCCCGGACGTCGAGGGGAAGACGCTCGACGAGGCGAAGAAGATCCTCGCCGACGACGGGTTCCGGGTCGGCGGGACGAGCACCCGCGAGTCGCAGACCGTCCCGAAGGACCGCGTCGTCGGCACCGACCCCGCCGCCGGGAAGGAGCTGTCCCCGGACGAGCCGGTCGCCGTCGTCCTCAGCGGCGGCATGTCGATGCCGGACCTCGTCGGCTCGAACGGCGAGACCGCCGCGAACCGGCTCCGCTCGCTCGGCCTGAAGGTGACCGTCCGGGAGAAGCGCGTCGAGGGCAAGGCGCCCGGCACCGTCGTCGAGCAGACGCCGGGCGAGGGCACCGGCGTGTCCCGCGGCGACGAGGTCGTGCTCGTCGTCAACGAGCGCGACTGCATCATCGACGCGGGCCCGATCCGGCTCGGCTGCGACGGCGAGGGCGGCGCCGAGAAGATTCCGGTGCCGGACGTCACCCACCGCAGCGTCGACGACGCCACCAAGATCCTGAAGGATTCCGGGTTCGAGGTGAACGTGCAGGGATGGGGCGGCGACACCGTCCGCTTCCAGGCGCCCGGCGGGGACGGCACGGCCGACCGCGGCTCCACGGTCACGATCGTCCGGGGGCCCTGAGCGGCGGCCCCGGGGCGCCGGGCGGCGGATAGGCTGGAGGGACCATGACCTCTCCGCAGAGCCCCGTCGGGGCCCACGTCCCGGTCGCCGGCGGGCTCGCCACCGGCGGCCTGAAGTACGCCGCCGAGATCGGCGCCGAGGCGATCCAGGTGTTCGTCGCGAACCCGCGCGGGTGGGCGCTCCCCGCCGGCAAGCCGGCCGAGGACGCCGAGCTCCGCGACCGCGACGACGTGCCCGTGTACGTGCACGCCCCGTACCTGGTGAACTTCGGCTCCCCCAGCGAGGAGACCCTCGAGAAGTCGATCGCGACGGTCCGGCACTCGCTGGAGCGCGGCCGCGCGATCGGCGCGCGGGGCGTCGTCGTCCACACCGGCTCGGCCGTCAGCCAGGCGTACGACGCCGCGATGCGGCAGGTCCACGAGCACGTCCTCCCCCTGCTGGAGGAGATCCCGGACGACGGCCCGCGGCTGCTGCTGGAGCCCATGGCGGGGCAGGGCAAGATGCTGTGCGCCAAGGTCCAGGACCTCGGCCCGTTCTTCGAGGAGCTGGAGCACCACCCGAAGCTGGGCGTGTGCTTCGACACGTGCCACGCGTTCGCCGCCGGGCACGACCTCGCCGCGCCGGGCGGCGTCAAGGAGACGATCGACGCGCTGGTCGAGACGGTCGGCGCGGGACGGCTCGACCTCGTCCACGCCAACGACTCCAAGGACGCGTGCGGCTCCGCGAAGGACCGGCACGAGAACATCGGCGCCGGGCAGATCGGCGAGGACCCCTTCGCGGCCCTGTTCGCCCACCCGGCCGTCGCGGGCGTCCCGTTCATCATCGAGACCCCGGGCCGCGACCCCGGCCCGCACGGCCGCGACATCGCGACGCTGAAGCGCCTGCGCGGCGCCTGAGCGCACGCCCCCGGGCAGATCCGGAGCACAGGGCACCCGAGCATGAAAAAGAGCTCGGGTGCCGATGAACAACCCCCCGACTGTCCACCGGCACCCGAGCCACAGGCCGTCGGGTCCCACCCCCCCGGTACGGGACCCGGCGACTCACGATCCGGCGGCGACTGGCGTTCGCCGGATCTCCGGGTGTGCTGTTGTGGGAGGTTCCGCGGCCGGCGGACGTCCGTCCCCCGTGCCGCCCGCCCCTCCGGAGGCGGGTGCTTCTCGTGGTGCCACTGAGAACACTAAGCCCGTGATGCCGCAGATCGGCACCCCGAACACGCCGCCCGCGATGAACGGTCCGTAGTCATAGCTGTGCGTAGCGTAGTCACCCGGTGAGCGGTCGGTTTCGTACGACGAACGGGCGGCGCGCGCGTCCGTCCACGTCAACCCGCCGGAGGGCGGGCGGACGCGCCGTCCGGCAGGTGCAGCCGCGCCAGGGCGCGGCCCGCGTGGGGCGGCACGCTGCGGCGCGTGAGCAGCGACACCGCGACCATCACGGCCGCCGCCGCCGGCGCCGCCGCCGCGGCGGGGACCGCGCCGCGCCCGGCGAGCTGCGCCGCCCCCGCCGCCAGCGCCAGGCAGCAGCCGCACAGCAGCCCCGCGACCGCGCCGGCCGGGGTGAGGCCGCGCCACCAGATCCCCAGCAGCAGCAGAGGGCACAGCGTGCCCGCCGACACGGCGAGCGCCAGGGTGACGAGTCCCGCCGACCCGTGCGGGCCGAGCCGCGGCATGACGGCGAGCGGCGCGGCGAGCACGACCACCGCGCCCGCCCGGAACACGGCCGCCCCGCGCCGCCGCGCGTACTGCGCGACGGTCCCGGCCACGGCGACGGCGATGCCGCACGAGGCGGTGACGAACGCGGCGAACGCCCCCGCCGCGAGCAGCCCCGTGAGCAGCGTGCCCGCCGTTCCGGGGATCGTCCGCTGCGGCAGCAGGAGGAGGTCCGCGTCGGCCCCGGTTCCCGGGGCGGCCGCCCCGGGCCGGCGTCCGAGCATCCCGTACAGGACGGCGACCACCGAGAACAGCCCGACGAGGACCGTGACGTACGCCGCCGTCCTGCGCGCGGCGCCGCCCCCGCCGCTCGTGTAGAAGTGCATGAGGATCTGCGGCAGCCCGACCGTGCCGAGCGCGACGCACGCGACCAGCGCGTACGTCCCGGCGATGCCGGGCGCACCGCCCGGAGCGGGCGCGGCCCGGACGTCCGGCACGGCGTGCACCTGCCACAGGACGGCCCCCGCCAGCACGGGCACGGTCAGCGCCGCGAGCTTCGCCCAGAAGTGGACGGCCTGGAACGCGGTGACGCTCCGCACCCCGCCGGACGCCACGAGGACCGACGCCGCCGCGACCCCGACCGTCCAGCCCGTCCAGTGCGGCCCGCCGGTGAGCACGTGCAGCGCCACGCCCGCGCCGTGGAGCTGCGGCAGCAGGCAGCACCAGCCCACCAGGCAGACGCAGCCGGTGGCGGCGTGCCGGGCGCCGCGCGAGCCGAGCCGCCACTCGGCGAAGTCGGCGACGCTGTACGCGCCGGACCTGCGCAGCGGCGCGGCGACGAACGCCGCGAGCAGGGCGCAGCCGGCGGCCGCGCCCACGGGCAGCCACAGCACGTCCGCCCCGTGGGCGAGGACGAGCCCGGCGGCGCCGAGGTACATCGCGGCGCACAGGTGCTCGCCGCCGACCGCGGCGGCGTTGCGCCACGGCGGCACCTCCCGCGCCGCGTCCGCCAGACCGGGCACGGGACGGGCCCGCGCCCGCCGCGAGCGCCCGCCGCCCCGGCGCCCGCCACGTCCCGCCGCGAACGCCGCGGCCAGTGCGACGAGCACGGCCGCGAGGGCCGTCGCGCTCATCGCGAATCGACCGCCCGGACGGCCCGGTCCCGCCCGAGCCGCCCCCCGCCCCGATCCGAACGTCCCGCCCGGCCGCCACGCCCGCCCCGGTCCGCCGATTCGCCCCGGGCCGCAGGCCCCCTCCGTTCCGCGCTCCCCACCGCGCCGCCCACCCGGCCCGCAGTCTCGATGCGGCCCGCGGTGTCCGTCAGGCCCGCGGTGTCCGTCAGGCGCGCGGTTCTCGTACGGGTCGCTTCAGGCTTTCGGTCCGCCCGGTCGAGGCGTTCCGCCTCGTTCACGTGGCCCGTGCGGTCCGCGAAGTGCGTTCGGGGTTCGTGAGCGGGCGGGAGTGCGCGGCGGGGGCGGCGGGGGTGTTCGGCTCGTTCGGCGCGGCGGACGTGGGCGAGGGCGGCGGCCGCGAGGACCGCGGGGACGGCCGGGGCGAGCGGGGCGGGGAGCAGCGGCAGGACGGCGACTCCGGCGGCGACGATCGCGGCGGTGCGGAGCGCGATCGCGAGCTGGGCGCGGGCCGGGTCCCGGCCGGTATGGGACGGGTCGGGGTCGGACGGGTCGGGGTCGGACGCGTCGGGGGCGTCCGCCGGGGGCGGCGCCGCCGTATGGTGCGGGTCTGCGTCGACCGTCGCCTCAACCACGGCGGCCGTCCCCGTCGCAGTCGCCGCGCTGCTCGTGGAAGCGACGGACGAGCAGGTCGCGGACCTCGCGGGTGTGGCGGCGGCTCACCGGGAGCAGTTCGTCGCCGATCTGGACGGCGGCGCGGCCGCCGTCGAAGCGGAGCTCGGTGATGTGCGCGGACGCGACGAGGGTGCTGCGGTGGATCCGGATGAACCCGGCGCCCTCCCACCGCTTGGAGAGGGCCGACAGCGGCATCCGGACCAGGAATCCGCCGTCGGGGGTGTGGAGGCGGACGTAGTCGCCCTGGGCCTCCACGTGCGTGACCGAGCGCCGGGACACCAGGCGGGTCCGGCCGCCGAGCTCGACCGGGATCATCTCGTCCGCGGGGTCGGCGCGGCCCTCCTCGCCGGGCGGGTCGGGGCGCTCGGCGGCGGCCGCGACGCGCCGGACGGCCTCCGCGAGCCGCTCGGGCCGGACGGGTTTCAGCAGGTAGTCGAGGGCACCGAGCTCGTACGCGGCGATGGCGCAGTCGTCGTGCGCGGTCACGAACACGACGTGCGGGGGCTCGGCGAAGCCGGTCAGCAGGCGGGTGAAGTCCAGCCCGTCGAGGCCGGGCATGCGGATGTCGAGGAACACGGCGTCCAGGCGCTCGCCCTCTACGAGCATCCGGCTCAGGTCGCGCAGCGCCGACGAGGCGTCTCCCGCGCCGGTGACCCGCTCGATCCGCGGGTCCCTCCGGAGCAGGTGGGTCAGCTCCTCCAAGGCGGGGCGTTCATCGTCGACGGCCAGAACGCGAAGCATGAGGGCGACTTTGCCGCGATTACCGACCGTCCGCAATCGATTCCGAAAAGTGAGTGGGGTGTCGGCGTGAGATTTTCAGTCCGGGAACACTCCCGGCCGGTACTTGGGGACGCGCAGCTCGACCCTGGTGCCGGCGCCGAGCGCCGTCCGGACCGTCAGCCCGTACTCCTCCCCGTAGACCTGCCGCATCCGCGCGTCGACGTTCGCCAGCCCGATCCCGGTGCCGCCGCGGCGGGACCGGCCGCCCGACACGCTCCCCCACCCGGTCGGGCCCGGCCCGCCGACGGGGGCGGAGAGGATCTCCTGCAGCCGCTCGGGGTCCATGCCGACGCCGTCGTCCTCGATGCTGATCGCCGCCTCGGGCCCGGAGTCGCGCGCCGTGATCGAGATGTGGAACGCGTCGCGGGCGTCGGCCATGCCGTGCCGGACGGCGTTCTCGACGAGCGGCTGGAGCGCCAGGAACGGCACCGCGACGGGCAGCACCTCCGGCGCGATCTCCACCTGGAAGCAGAGCCGCTCCCCGAACCGGGCCCGCTCCAGCAGCAGGTAGCGGTCGATGGAGCGCAGCTCGTCGGCGAGGGTGGTGAAGTCGCGGGCGTTGCGGAACGAGTAGCGCGCGAAGTCGGCGAAGTCGAGCAGCAGCTCGCGGGCCCGTTCCGGGTCGGTGCGGACGAACGACGCGATCGTGGTCAGCGAGTTGTAGACGAAATGCGGGGAGATCTGCGCCCGCAGCGCCCGCATCTCGGCCTCCGCGACCCGCTGCCGCGCGGCGTCCAGTTCCGCGAGCCGGAGCTGCCCGGCGACCAGCCGGGCGGTCTCGCCGACGGCGCGGACCCGGGCGGCGGACGGCCGGTGCCAGTACGCCACGAACGCCGCCTCGACGCCCCGCCCGGCGGGCGCCTCGGGGACGGCGGGCCCGGCGGACCGCCCGACGGCGACCGGCGCGATCATCGCGGTCCGCAGCAGGCAGGCGCCGTCCGGGCAGGCGACCCGGTCGGCGCCGACCACCCGGGGGCGGCCCGAGGCCAGCACCGGCAGCGCGAGGTCGACGGCCTCGCCCGCGTGCGGGTTCCGGCCCGCGCCGTCCCACGCCAGCAGCACCGCGGGGTCGTCGTCCGGAGGGTCGTCGTCCGCGGGGTCGTCCTCCACGAGCGCGGAGCGGAGCGCGACGAGCGCGACGGCCTCGGCGTCCAGCAGCGCCCGCAGGTGCCGGACGGACCGGCGCGCGGCGGCGCCGCCCAGCCCGGTCCGCAGCGGCGGCGACGCCAGCGTGATCGCGTGCAGGGCCGCGAACGCGGCCCGCTCGTCCGGCACGGCGGGGCCCCGGCCGGGGAACGGGAGCCGGCTGCGCAGCGCGCACGCCCCCACGGCGGCGCCGGCGGCCACGGCGCACGCCACGGCGTCCAGAACGGACGGTAGGACCATGACGACTTACGGTAACGGCTGTCGTCCGCGTGGGTCGGTGTGTTGGCCATTTACGAAGGTCTCGGATGGGCCACGCCGCGGTCCGGGACGCGCGGGCCCTACAGCGGCGGCGCCTCGCCGTCGTCCTCCTGGTAGGAGTACCGCTGCTCGCGCCACGGGTCGGCGACGTTGTGGTACCCGCGCTCCTCCCAGAAGCCGCGGCGGTCCTTCACCAGGTACTCCACCCCGCGCACCCACTTCACGCTCTTCCACGCGTACAGGTGCGGGACGACGATGCGGATCGGGAAGCCGTGGTCGGGCGTGATCCGCTCGCCGTCGCGGTGCGTGGCGAACATCGTCCCCTCGGCGAGGAAGTCCGCCATCCGGATGTTGGCGCTGTAGCCGTACTCGGCCCACACCATCACGTGCGTGACCTCGGGGGCGGGCGGCGCGAGCTCCACGATCGCCGAGCCGGGGACGCCTTCCCACTCGTTGTCGGGGATCGTGAACTTGGTGACGCAGTGGAAGTCGGCGACGGCCTTGGCGCGGGGCAGCGCGTCGAACTCGTCCCACGTCCAGCGGTGGTGCCCGCCCGACGCGGTCGCACCGAAGACACGGAAATCCCAGTCCTTGGGACGGAACTTCGGGACGGGGCCGTAGTGGAGGACCGGCCATCCCCGGGGGACGTACTGACCGGGCGGCAGGTCCCGCCGCTGCTGCGTGGGCTCTTCGGGTTGGGACATGACGCGGCCATCCTGCCATCCGGCGTGAGCTGAGCCATATTCGGCCCCCTCGCCACCGCCCCCGTCCCGCGTCGGCTATGGTGAGGCCCATGCGCAACGTCGTGTATTTCTTTTGGCTCGACCAGCCCGGACGGCTGGTCTGCCAGACGCTGCGCTGACAGACCACGAACGAGAAGCCCCGGGCCGGTCGGCCCGGGGCTTCCGTCGTTTCAGGGGACGCCCGCGGGACCGCCGGGCCCGCGGGACGAGGAGAGGGAGTACGGCATGGTCATCGTCATGGCCCCGGGGGCCACCGAAGCGGATGTCGACGGCGTCGTCTCACTGGTCGAGACGGCGGGGGGCGACGCCTTCGTCAGCCGCGGCGTGGAGCGGACGATCGTCGGCCTCGTCGGCGACGTCGAGCAGTTCGGCTCGCTGAACCTGCGCGGGCTGCGGGGCGTCAGCGACGTCATCCGGATCTCGGCGCCCTACAAGCTGGTCAGCCGGGAGAACCACGCCGAGCGCACGGTGGTCCGGGTCGGCGGCGTCCCCGTCGGCCCCGGCACGATGACGCTGATCGCCGGGCCGTGCGCGGTGGAGACCCCCGAGCAGACCCTCCAGGCCGCGCAGATGGCCAAGGCAGCGGGCGCGACCCTGCTGCGGGGCGGCGCGTTCAAGCCCCGCACGTCCCCGTACGCGTTCCAGGGGCTCGGCGAGGCCGGCCTGAAGATCCTCGCGGACGTCCGCGAGGAGACCGGCATGCCGGTCGTCACCGAGGTCGTGGACGCCGCGGACGTGGAGCTCGTCGCGTCCTACGCCGACATGCTGCAGATCGGCACCCGCAACGCGCAGAACTTCGCGCTGCTGCAGGCCGCCGGGGAGGCCGGCAAGCCGGTGATGCTCAAGCGCGGGATGAACGGCACCATCGAGGAGTGGCTGATGGCCGCCGAGTACGTCGCGCAGCGCGGCAACCTCGACATCGTGCTGTGCGAGCGCGGCATCCGGACGTTCGAGAGGGCGACCCGCAACACCCTCGACATCTCCGCCGTGCCGGTGGCGCAGCGGCTCTCCCACCTGCCGGTGATCGTGGACCCGTCGCACTCCGGCGGCAGCCGCGACCTCGTCCTGCCGCTGACCCGCGCCGCGATCGCGATCGGCGCCGACGGCGTCATCATCGACGTCCACCCGCACCCGGAGACCGCGCTGTGCGACGGGCCCCAGGCGCTCGTGGACGGCGACCTGCGGGAGCTGGCGAAGGCGGTGCGGGAGCTGCCCCCGATCGTCGGCCGGACCCTCACCCGGGACCCGGACGTCGACGCCGTCCCGGCCTGAGCGGGCGCGGACGGACGTGCGGAACGGCTGGTAACGTCGGGCCCATGGCGTTCTGGACCCCGAACTGCGGGCCGCCCCGCTCCTGACGGGGCGCGGCGAACCACAAGCAGTTCCGACCTCGAGTCCTGACGGGCCCGGCGCGAGCGCGCCCCGGCCCGGTCAGTCCTGCGCCCCGAATCCGGAATCCCTCTCCCGATTCGAGCACAGGAGCAGCACTCCGTGTCCTTCCGCACGCTTTCGTTCCGCATGTCCGCGCGCTCGTCCGAGCACGCGTCCCCGTCCGAGTCCCCGACCGGTTCCCCGTCCGAGTCCGCGTCCCCGTCCGGCACGTCCGGGCGGGGGCTGCCGGGCGGGGGCGCCTTCCCGATCCTCGCGGCCGCGGCCCTGTGGGGGACGACCGGCACCGTCCGCACGTTCGCGGACGGCGCGTCCAGCCTGTCGGTCGCCGCGATGCGCATCGTCCTCGGCGGGCTGGTCCTGCTGGCCTCCGCCGCCCCGGCGGGCGGCGCGGGCCTGCGGCGGCTCGCCGCCGACCGCCGCGCCCGCCCGCTCGTCCTGCTCGGCGCCGTCGCGATCACCGTGTACCAGACGGCGTTCTTCGTCGCCGCGGCCCGCACCGGCGTCGCGATCGCGACCGTCGTCACCATCGGGTCCGCGCCCGCGTTCGCCGGGCTCATCGGCGCCGCCGCCGACCGCACCGCACCCGCCCGGCGCTGGACGGTCGCGACCGCCGCGGCCGTCACCGGGTGCGCGCTGCTCGTCGGCGGCGGCGAGGACGCCGGCGCCGACCTCGCGGGCATCGCGTTCGCCGCGCTGTCCGGCCTCGCGTACGCGTCGTACGCGTCGGTGACGTCCGTCCTGATCGTCCGGGGCGCCGACGAGCGGGCCGCCGTCGGCGCCCTGTTCGGCGTCGCGGCCGTCCCGCTGCTGCCCGTCCTGCCGTTCGCCGGGTCGGGGTGGATGCTGACCGGCTCGGGCGCCCTCATCGCCCTCTACCTGGGGGTGGTCGCGACCGGCGGCGCCTACCTGCTGTTCGCCCGCGGGCTGCGCACCACCCCGGCGACGGCGGCGACGACGCTGACGCTCGCCGAACCGGCGGTCGCGGCCGTCCTCGGCGTCGTCCTGCTCGGCGAGCGGCTCGGCGGCACCGCCCTGGCCGGCCTCGGGCTCCTCGCCGCCGCGCTGGTGCTGATCGTGCTGCCGCGGAAGTAACGATTGGTCTGAACCACTCGCGGTACCCGGCCCGCGGCGGGGATGATGGCCCGCATGACGACGGGCGAGGGGGACGCCGGAGGACAGCTTTTCCCCGAGGACCTGGACGGCGTCGACCCGGTGGCCGCCGTGCTGCGGGCGGACGCGCGCCGCGCCATGGCGGCGTACCCGGAACCGGTGGTCGTCGGCGCGCTGTTCGCGGCGGCCGAGCGGGTCGCGGACGGGTGGCGGCTGGTGTGCCCGAGCGACCCGCTCCCGCAGGGCGCGCGGGAGCTGCTGGCCGTCCACCTGGAGGACCGGGCCGCCGCGGAGGCCGGCGCCGCCGCGCGGGAGCTGCGGGCGGCGGCGCGGGCGCTGCAGGCGGACCCGTCCGACGAGGTGACGGCGGCCGGGCTGCGGTTCCGCATCGTGCGGATCGAGCAGCTCGTGCGGACCGGGCCGGACGGGCCCGAGCCGCCGCGGCCCACCGACCTGGACCCGTCCGGGCGCGCGCCGCGCGGGGAGCCCGACCTGCTGCCCGGCGACGGCACCGACCCCGACCTCACGTCGGCGGAGCTGCTGTGCCAGGTGCTGGACGCGGCGGCCGCCGCCGGGAACGAGCCGGACGGAGCGTTCCTGACGCCGGTGCCGCTCGCGCCGGTGTTCACGGTCGCGGAGCGGGGCGGCGGGCGGTGGCGCCCGGTCGGCCGGCTGCACGACGGCCCGCAGGAGGCCCGCGACTCGCTCGTCACGTACTTCCGGCACGTCGTCCCGGTGATCGAGCGGCCCGCGGAGGCCGCCGCCGCCGAGTTCGCCGCGGCGGCCGAGCTGATGGAGGACGGCACGGGCCGCAACGGCATCACGGTCGCCGGGCGCCGGTTCCGGGTGGTGCGGATCGAGCGGATCACGCTGCTCGGCCCGGACGGCCCGGAACCCCCGCGCCCCGGCGACCCGCGCTGACCCGCCCGCCCGGCCGGACGGGGGCGCGGACGGGGCCGCGGTCGACGCGGCGGCGGTCAGGAGGCGGCGGCGTCGCCGTAGACCGGGCGGTGCTCCTGGACGGACTCGGCGAGCTGGTCGGCGAGCTCCCCGACGTCGAGGCGCTTCTCGATCTGCCGCAGGTCGTCGATCTTCGCGCGGGTCTCGGCGCGGCGCGGCGCGAGCAGCGTGCAGCAGTCCTCGTCGGGCAGCTCGGAGATCGACAGGGTGCGGATGCGGCGCGCCTGGTCCATGATCTCGATCTTGTCCATGCCGACGAGGGGGCGCAGGATCGGCAGCTCGACCGCGTCGTCCAGCGCGGTGATGTTCGCGAGCGTCTGGCTGGACACCTGGCCGAGCGCGTCGCCCGTGATCAGCGCGGTCCCGCGCAGCCGGCGGGCGAGGACCTCGCCGGTGCGCAGCATCAGCCGGCGCTGCGCGATCACCGCGAGCCGGTCCGCGCCGGACGACTTGATCTGCTGCTGCGCCTTGCCGAACGGGACGACGAACAGCCGCGAGCCGCCCTGGAACTTGTCCAGCTCGCGGACCAGCGCGTACGCCTTGTAGATCGACTCGGGGCCGGTGAACGGCATCCCGGAGAAGTGCAGGTAGTCGACGCGCAGGCCGCGGCGCATCATCCGGTACGCGGCGACGGGCGAGTCGATGCCGCCGGACATCAGCACCAGCGCGCGGCCGCTCATCCCCACGGGGAGCCCGCCCTGGCCGGGGAGCCCGCCGGAGAACACGAACACCTCGTCGCGGTCGACCTCGATCGACAGGGTGTGCTCGGGGTTCTTCAGCTTGACCGGCTGCCCGTACTTCTGCGCGACGAGCGCGCCGATGTGCCGGTCGAGCTCGGTGGAGGTCATCGGGAACCGCTTGTCGCGGCGGCGCGAGCGGACGGCGAAGGAGCCGGTGCGCCCCTCCATCAGCTCGAGGGCGACGCGCTCGACGCTCGCGAGGTCCTTGCCGACGCGCCAGGCGCGGTGCGCCCACACGATGCCCATGACGTCGCCGATCCGCTCGGCGAGCCGGTCGACGGTGGGGACGTCGGCGTCCTTCGTGCGGACGACGAACACGCCGTGGCGGCGGATGACGTCGACGCGGGCGATGGGGCGGACCGCGGTGCGGACGTTGTCGGCCAGCCGGCGTTCGAACTGCTCGCGGTTCTTGCCCTTGAGGACGACCTCGCCCAGTTTGAGCAGCACGCACGGCTCGCCGTCGACCGGCGACTGCTCCCGGACGACGGCGGGCGCGGCGTCGAGCGTGGTCATGCGGATCCTCCTGGCGGGGCGGCGAAGTACGGGGGCGGGCCTCCAGTGTGGCCCAGAAGCCGCAACGCCGCGACCTGGTATCGGTGTTCCCGCCAGGAGGATCCTTCTCCGGTCAGCCGAAGAAGACCTCGGCCTCCGCGTACCGCTCCAGCGGGACGGTCTTCAGCTCCTTGGTGGCCTCGTCGAGGCCGACCCGGACGATCTCGGTGCCCTGCAGCGCGACCATCCTGCCGTAGTCGCCGTCGCGGACGGCGTCGATGGCCTGGAGGCCGAGGCGGGTGGCGAGCACGCGGTCGAACGCGCTCGGGGTGCCGCCGCGCTGGATGTGCCCGAGCACGGTGGCGCGGGCCTCCTTGCCGGTGCGCTTCTCGATCTCGTCGGCGAGCCGCTGCCCGATGCCGCCGAGCCGGACGTGCCCGAACGCGTCGCGCTCGCCGGTCTGCAGCTGCATCTGCCCGTCGATCGGGTGGGCGCCCTCGGACACCACGATGATCGGCGCGTAGCGGGTCTTGAACCGGCTCTCGACGTACTCGACGACCTTGTCGATGTCGAAGGGCCGCTCGGGGATCAGGATGACGTTGGCGCCGGCGGCCATGCCGACGTGCAGCGCGATCCAGCCCGCGTGGCGGCCCATGACCTCGCAGATCAGCGCGCGGTGGTGGCTCTCGGCGGTGGTGTGCAGCCGGTCGACGGCCTCCACCCCGATGTTCACCGCGGTGTCGAACCCGAACGTGTAGTCGGTGGCGTTCAGGTCGTTGTCGATGGTCTTGGGGACGCCCACGACGTTCACGCCGCGCGAGTGCAGCTCGCGCGCGACGCCGAGGGTGTCCTCGCCGCCGATGGCGATCAGGGCGTCCACGCCGAGCCCGGCGAGGTTGTCCTTGATCCGCTCGACGCCGCCCTCGACCTTGAGCGGGTTGGTCCGGGACGATCCGAGGATCGTGCCGCCGCGCGGCAGGATGCCCCGCACGGCCTGGACGTCCAGGGCCACGGTGTCGCCTTCGAGGGGGCCGCGCCACCCGGCGCGGAAGCCCACGAACTCGTACCCGAAGACCTGCACGCCCTTGCGCACGACCGCGCGGATCACCGCGTTCAGGCCGGGGCAGTCCCCGCCGCCGGTCAGCACTCCGACCCGCATGCCGTCTCCTTCTCCCGCCACCGGACTCCTCCCTCGTTCACGTGCCCGGACTCTATGCCGGCGCGTGCGTTCACGGGCGCGTTCGCCGGCCGTCCCGGCACGCCGCCATTGGTCTAGACCATAGTCGCTGTCGGGGCGGCTCGGGCACGTCCGCCGCGAACCGCGTCAGCGGCGGCGCGCGAGGACGCGCACCCGGCCGCGGACCGCCACCGCCAGCCCGCCGGGCACCCGCCGCACCCCGGCCGCGCGGCGGCGCGGGGCGCCGTCCCGGACATACGACCACCGCGCCTCCGCGACCGCCAGTTCCCGCGCCGCGCCGGGCGCCAACTCGTGCCGGTGGGCGCGGGCGAAGTCGCGCCCGTCCCGGGCGGATCCGCGCGTGGGCCGCTCCGCCGCCCAGGCCGCGAACGCCTCGCCCCAGGACGTCCCGTACGACGCGGCGAGCGCGGGCCACGCGTGCGCGACCTCCCCGGCCCGCTTGCGCAGGATGCTCCGCGCCGCGGCGCGGACGGCGTCGCCGTCGAACCCGGCCGGCATCGGCCCGCCCGCCGCCATGGCGCGCACGAGGGCCTCCTGCGCGGCCGCCAGGCCGGCGTCCAGCGGCTCCCCGGTCATGTGACGCGGGGGTGGCCGGACGCGTCGGCGACGGCGTCGAGTTCGTCCCGCAGCTCGGCGGCGGGCGGGTAGCGGCCGTCGCGTTCGAGGAGGAGGCCGGGCGGGCGGTGCCGGGCGCAGAGCTCGGCGACCAGGTCGAGGACCTCGGGCGGGACGGGCGCGGTGTGGGTGTCGTGGTAGCGGCCGCCCGCCTGCTCGCCGCCCGCGACGTGGCAGTACGCGACCCGTTCGAGCGGCAGGCGGTCGATGAGGTCGAGGGGGTCGGTGCCGCGGTTGCGGGCGTTCGCGTGCACGTTGGCGACGTCGAGGAGCAGCAGGACGCCGGTGCGCTCGACCAGCTCGGTGAGGAAGGCGGCCTCGTCGTACTCGGCGTCCGGCCAGTCGAACAGCGCGGCGATCGGCTCGACGGCCAGCGGCACCGGCAGCCCGTCCCGGGTGCGGCGGACGTTCGCGGTCAGGACGTCGAGCGCGGCGCGGGTGCGGGGCACCGGCAGCAGGTGCCCGGCCTCGATGCCGCCCGCGCGGACGAACGCGACGTGCTCGCTGACCAGCGGCGCGCCGAGCGCCTCGGCGCACGCGGCCAGGTGCGCGACCCGCTCGGCGGACACGGGTTCGGCGCCGCCGAGCGACAGCCGCACCCCGTGCGGGACGACCGCCGCGCCGCGGTCGCGCAGGGCGAGCAGGCCGGGGTCGGGCCGCGCCGGCCGGACCGACTCGGCGATCACCTCGGTGAACCGCAGGCCCGGCAGCGACGCGACGAACCCGCCGATCGGGGGCCGCCAGCCGATGCCCACGCCGAGCCCGGCGGGGGCCGCGTCAGCCACCGCACCCCCCGCAGCCGCCGCACCCGCCGTCGCCGCCGCCCCCGTCGCCACCGTCGCCGCCGCCTCCGCCCGCGCCGCCCCCGTAGTCCTTGCGCAGCTCGGCCGCTTCGGTGAACTCCGGTTCCGCGTCGTCGAGCACCGCCACCCCGTACACCGCCACTCCGGTGGCGAGCGCCGCCGGGCCGTAGGTCGTCCAGGACGGCGACGCCCACGGCGCCAGGTGGAGGTGCCGCAGGCCGTACTCCAGGTCCGCGGCCTTGCCTTCGGCGGTGCGCGACCCCCGGTCCAGCACGAGGACCAGTGCCGCCACGGCGAGCACGGCCTCGATCAGGAAGCCCGCGACGAGGGCGGGCGGGGTCACGCCGCCGGGGAGGATCAGGACGGCCGGGGCGCCGAGCCAGCTCACGGCGAGCAGCGGCACCGCGGCGACCCTCCGGGCGTCCTTCGCGGCGGGGCTCAGGAGCTGCCCGGCGTCTTCCAGGTCGGTCCGGAGCATCCGCAGGGCCTTGCCCACCGCCCCGTCCCGGCGCAGCGCGGACGGGGCGACGCCCCGCCGGACGGCGCCGTGGAGGGCGTCGTCGAGCGGCAGGACGGGGCCCTTCCGGTCCCCCGCGACCAGGCGCCCGGGCGGCCGCGCCTCGATCGCCCCTTCAGCCCGCAGGACGGCCAGGCCGGTGAGGACCGCGCGGTCCTCACCGGAGCGGATCAGCGCCGCCTCGTACGGATGGGGCTCGCGGCCGAGCGGGGCGCCGCGGCCGAGCCGGCGCCGGACCGCGAGCGCCCGCACCAGCAGCACCGCGGACACGGGTAGGAGTACGGCCCACACGACGACGGACGGCCAGGGGCCGTCCAGCTGTGCGGCTACCGACCGAGCATCGTCCATGCCCGCACCTCTTCTGTTCTCCGAGCGTCCACACCGTTGGACGCCCGTCCGGCCCGGCGTGTTCGACGCCGTTCCCGCCGGACGGGTCAGCCCCGGCCGAGGTCGTCGTCGAGGCCCTTCTCGATCGCGTAGCGGACGAGTTCGACGCGGTTGTGGAGCTGGAGCTTGCCGAGGGTGTTCTGCACGTGGTTCTGCACCGTGCGGTGGGACAGGACGAGGCGCTGCGCGATCTGCTTGTAGGTGAGGCCCTTCGCGACGAGGCGCAGGACCTCGGTCTCGCGTTCGGTGAGCCGGGGCGCGCCGTCGTCGGCGTCGCGGGCGGGCGCGGCGGCGAGGCGGCGGAACTCGCCGAGGACGAGCCCGGCAAGGCCCGGGGTGAAGACGGCGTCGCCCGCGGCGGTGCGCCGGACGGCGTCCAGGAACTCCTCGCGGGCGGCCGACTTCAGCAGGTAGCCGGTGGCGCCCGCCTTGACGGCCTCCAGCACGTCCTCCTGCTCGCCGCTGGCGGACAGCACCAGCACCCGGACGGGCGGGTCGGCGGCGGCGAGGTGCCGCGTCACCTCGACCCCGGAGATGTCGGGGAGCTGCAGGTCGACGACGGCGACCTGGGGGCGCGCGGCGGCGGCGACACGGACCGCGGCGCGGCCCTCGCCGGCCGTCGCGACGACCTCGTGCCCGGCCTCGGCGAGGTCGCGGGCGACCGCGTCCCGCCACATCGGATGGTCGTCCACCACCATGACCCTGAGGGGAACGTCGCTCACCCCATCACCTTCTCACGCGTTCCGCGGGGACCGCGGAACGGTCATCTCGATCTCGGTGCCCTCGCCGGGCGCGGACGTGATCGCCGTCGTGCCGCCGAGGTCGCGGACGCGCCCGCGGATCGACTGGGCGACGCCGAGGCGCCCGTCGGCCGCCGCCCGCTCGAGGCGTCCCGCCGGCATGCCCGGGCCGTCGTCGCGGACGCTGACGATCACCTCGTCGCCGCCGTCCTCCAGCAGCACCCAGGCGCGGGCGCCGGCGCCGCAGTGCCGCGCGACGTTGTCGAGCGCCGCGGCGACGGCCGCGTCCAGCTCCCGGGCGGCGTGCTCGGGCAGCGGGACGGGCGTCGCGGGCGTCGACACGGTGACGGTTCCGGACGTGCGGGCGGTCAGCAGCGGCCGCACGTCCAGCTCGTCCTCCGCCGCGGCGCCGGCGGCGGGACGTCCGGTTCCGGCCGGGGCGCGGGACGGCGTGCGGGGCGCGCTGCCGACCAGGGCGCGCAGCGCGGTCTCCTGCTCCCCCGCCAGCCGGGCCAGCTCGGCGGCCTCGCCGTCGAGCCCGGCGCCGCGCCGCCGCACCATCGCGAGCACCTGCAGCACCGAGTCGTGGATGTCGCGGGCGAGGCGCTCGCGCTCGCGGGTGGCCGACTCCAGTTCGACCGCGCGGGCGAGCCGCGCCTCGGCCTCGCGGGCCAGCCGGACCACGTGCCCGACGACCAGCCCGGCGAGGCCCAGCAGCACGATGCCGTTGAAGGTGCGGCCGCCGATGCCGCCGGCCGTCCCGGCGAGCACGTGCACCAGCAGGTTCGCCAGCGCGAGGATCCCGGCGGCGGCGATGCCGAGGCGCCGGCCGCCCACCACCGCCCACGACAGGACGGCCGCCGCGACCCACGACACCGGCAGCGTCGGGCGTCCGGAGGCGATGCCCGCGACGCTCTCCACCCAGGCGGTCGCGACCACGCAGCCGGACGCGACGGCCATGTCGGCGGCCAGCAGGGCGGGGCCGCGGCGGCGCGGGTCGCGGAACAGCAGCCAGGCGGCGACCGTCCAGCCGGCCATGGCCCCGAGGACGGCCCAGCCGCCGGCCGGGTGCGCGTAGCCGCCGGCGTTCTTGACGATCAGCACGGCGGCGTAGCCGAGCGCGGCGGTCCGGTAGACCGCGACCGCCCGCCACAGCGCGGCGTCCAGGCCCAGGCCGCCGCCGCGGTCCGCGTCACGCGCCGTCGGTCGGCCCTCCGTCGCCGTCGCGGGGGCGCCGCGCGGCGTTCCCGTCCTCGGTCCCGTTGCCGGTCCCGTCCTCGGTCCCGTTGTCGCCGCCGGTCCCGGGCGCGTCCTCGTCCTCGTCGTCGTCGCGGACCGGGCGGACCGGCTTGCCGGCCATCTCGGCCTTCACCTCGGCGGCGTAGCGGTCGACGTACTCCTGGCCGGACAGCTCCCGGATCGCCCGCATGATCTCGTCGGTGATCGCGCGCAGCACCTCCCGGTCGTCCTCGCGGCCGTAGTAGCGGGAGAAGTCGAGCGGCTCGCCGAACCGGACGCCCGGCCGCACCCCCAGCCGGGGCAGCGGCTTGCCGGACGGCATGAGCTCGAACGTGTTGATCATCGCTACCGGGATCACCGGCACGCGGGACTTCAGCGCCAGCCGCGCCACCCCCGTCTTCCCCCGGTACAGGCGGTTGTCGGGGGCGCGCGTGCCCTCCGGGTAGATGCCGAGCAGCTTGCCCTCCCGGAGGATCCGCAGGCCCGTCTCCAGCGCCGCCTCGGCCGCCGAGCCGCCGGTCCGGTCGACCGGCACCACCCCGACCCCGGTGAAGAACGCCTTGCTGATCAGCCCTTTGATCCCCTTGCCGGTGAAGTACTCGCCCTTGCCGATGAAGAAGATCGGACGCATCAGCGGCAGCGGCGCGAAGAAGTGGTCGGCGAACGAGAGGTGGTTGCTCACCATCAGCGCGGGCCCGCGCTTCGGCACGTTGCGCATCCCCTGGTTCCGCGGCCGCCACAGCACGTACATGATGGGCGAGAGGACGATCCTCAGCAGGATCCAGAACCAGAGCATGCCGACACCCTTTCTTTACCGCGCGTGCATGCGGTGTGCGAGCCGAGGACCCGGCTCCGGGGGAAGATGATGGGCTATCTTCGCATCCCGCCCCCGAGCGGCCCACCCGGCCGCCCGGGTAGGCCGGCGGGCCCGCCCGGCGCGGCGCGCCGCGCCGCCGGTTGGCCGTACTCTCTCTCTACGTAATCTCAATTCGGGTGCGCCCGGGGGCTTGTCCCGCGCGGCGCAGCGAATACCGTGGGACACGTCTCAACGTGTCCGGGGGCGCCGCCGCGTGCGGGGGCGCCGCCGGACGCACCTGTCGATGGGGGAGCGGAGGCCGCCATGCCGGTGCTGCCGGTCACGCCGGAGCCGAAGGAGCCGGCCCCGTGAATCGCCGTGGCAACGGCCTGTCGGCCGACACCTACGCTCCGCTGGTCGATCTCGCCCCGCACCTCGCCGACGCGATGCTGACGGCGCTGCGGGACGCGGGCGTCGCCGCCTACGCCGTCCCGCCCGCGGGCGGCGCCGCCGCGGCCGACGACCCGGGCCGGCCCGCCGCCGCGCCCGACGGGCCGCGCGCCGCGGACGCGTCCGGCCGCGCCGCCGAGGACGTCCTCGACCGGCTGTACGTGGACGTCGAGATGAAGCCGGCCGCCGAGGGGATCCTGCGGGCCCACCTGGCGCGGCTGCGCGACGCGGGCGTGCGCGGCTCCGGCCCGGACGCCGAGCGCACCGACGCCGGCCTCGCCGACACCGGGCTCAAGGACCCGGATCCGCAGGACCCGCCCCTCAAGGACGCCGGGCTCAAGGACGCGGGCCGTCCCGACGCGGGACGCGCGGACGGCGGGCTCGCCGACGCCGACCGGCCCGAGCCCGGCGCGCCCGACGGCGCGGACGCGCCCGGCGCCGCCGACGCCTCCCCCGCCGGCACCGCCGAACGCGACGAGGACGCCATCTGGGCGGAGATCGTCGCGGGGTTCGACGCCGTCCCCGAGGGCGACGAGATGCCCTGGCCCGAGCAGGAGAACATCGACGAGCCGCCGGAGCCGCCCGCCGAGGGCGACGACCGCACCGGCCGGCTGCCCCGCGCCCGGGTGATCAAGCCCGCCGCCGAGCCGGAGTTCCCGGCGGCGGACGACGAGGGGCACTACGTCCCGCCGCCGCCCCCGCCGCTGCCCGCCGCCGACCCGCTCACCAAGGGCGCGTGGGTCGCGCTGGTCGGCGGCCCCGTCTACCTGCTGGTCACCGTCATCCTCGACTGGGAGGTCCCCGGCTGGGCCGCGTTCCTCGCGGTCGCGGCGTTCATCGGCGGCTTCGTGACGCTCGTCCTGCGGATGGGCGACGAGCCCCGCGACGGCGACGACGGCGCGGTCGTCTAGCCCCTCACTCCGGCCCGGCCAGGGTGATCGCGCGGTTCGGGCAGGCGTCCGCGGCGCGGCGCGCGGACGCCAGCCGCTCGGGCGGCGGCGCGGCGTCCAGCAGCACCACCAGGCCCTCGTCCTCATCCTGGTCGAACAGGTCGGGGGCGTTGTAGGCGCACTGGCCCGCGCCCCGGCAGGCGTCGCGGTCGACGCTCAGCCGGCCCGCGGCCGCCCCGCTCACGCCCCCTCCCCCGACCACGTCACCGGCAGGGCGTGCACGCCGTACACGACGGAGTCGCGGAACGCGAGCTCCTCGGGCGCGCAGGCCAGGGCGAGGCCGGGGAGGCGCTCCAGCATCCGGGCGAACGCGATCTCCATCTCGACCCGGGCGAGGGTCTGGCCGATGCACTGGTGCGGCCCGAACCCGAACGCGACGTGGTGGCCCGGCGGGCGGGACGGGTCGAACGCGCCGGGGTCGGCGAACGCGCCCGGGTCGCGGTCGGCCGCCGCCAGCGCCACGACGACGCCCTCCCCCGCCGCGATCGTCACGCCGCCCACCTCGACGGGTTCGCGCGCCACGCGCTGCGTGCCGCGGTGGACGATCGTCAGGTACCGCAGCAGTTCCTCCACCGCGGGACGGACGAGCGCGGGGTCCGCGCGGAGCCGCGCGAGCTCGGCCGGGTGCCGCAGCAGCGCGTACGTCCCGAGCCCGATCATGTTGGCGGTCGTCTCGTGCCCGGCGAGCAGCAGCAGCCGCGCCATCGCGACCGCCTCCTCGTGCCCGAGCTCCCCGGCGCGGACCCGTCCGGCGACCCGTCCCAGCAGGTCGTCGGTCGGTTCACGCTCCTTGTCGGCGACGAGCCGGTCCAGGTAGGCGGCGAGATCGGCGAACGCCGCGACCGCCGCGCCGCCGCCGGTGTCCAGCCGGAGCGACTCGGCGCTGCGCTCCTGGAAGAAGTCGTGGTCGCGGTAGGGCACGCCGAGGAGCCGGCAGATCACCAGGGACGGCAGCGGCAGCGCGAACGCCGCGACGAGGTCGGCGGGCGGCCCCTGCCCGACCATCGCGTCCAGCAGCGCGTCGACGGTCTCGGCGATCCCCGGGCGCATGAGGTTGACGCGCCGGACCGTGAACTCCGCGGTCAGCGTGCGGCGCAGCCGCGCGTGCTCGGGGTCGTCCATCCGCAGGAACGACAGCGCGCCGGGCACCGCGGGCAGCGGCAGCAGGTTCGGGAAGTTCGGCCGGGTGTCGTCGGCGCTGAGCCGGGGGTCGGCGAGGACGGCCCGCACGTCGGCGAGCCGCGACACCATCCAGTGCTCCGCCCCGTCGGGCGTCCGGACCCGGACCGGCGGCCCGCCGAGCAGCGCCGCGTATTCCGCCGGCGGGTGGAGGGGGTCGTCGCGATGGACGGGGAAGGGCACCGCGGGACGTGCCATGGGGGTCCTCCGGAATCGTCGGGGCACGTTCACGGTAACGGTCCGGTGAATGGCGTCAACCGCGCATTTCGGCGGCACATTATTCACCTTTCCGCCGCCCCCTGCGTTGACCGGCTCCTTCACCGGCGAGGGGGTACGGGGCGAAGAATTCCGGCGCCCGCGCCGGCCGGTCGTCCATGGCAACCACCTGCGGCGACGCTTTTCGGGTGCGCGGCAACGCATGTTCGTGCCGACGAATTCCACGGCTAATTATGTGTGGCCCGGCGGTAAGTCAGGGCAGGCGGAGATCGGCGACCACGGGGCGGTGGTCGGTGGCGGCGGCGTAGTCCGCGGCGGGCGCCCCCTCGCCCGCGGGGACGCCGCACCCGACGACCTCCACGTCCGGGTCGGCGAAGACGCCGTCGATGCGCCGGCGCGGGGAGCGGGCGGAGAACGTCGCGGCCTCCCCGGCCGGCGCGACCGCGCGGCCGTCCCGGAGGCGGCCCGCCAGCAGCGACCAGGCGGGGCCGCCGGGCTCCTCGTTGACGTCCCCGGCCAGCACCACCGGCGCCTTGTACCGCTCGCGCGCCCGGTCCAGCAGGTCCAGGATCTCCCGGACGTGCCGGCGGCGCGGCTCCGCCGCCAGGTCGAGATGCGTCGACGCCGCGACGAGCCGGGACCCGCCGACCTCCAGGACCGCGACGGCCAGCCCCCGCCGGTGCAGGTCCGGATCGGGGGTGAGCAGGTGGAACTCGCGGGCCGCCCGGCGGACGTGGGGGGCCGCGAGCACCGCGAGCCCGCACGCGCGGCGGCCCGCCGCGACGGCCGTCCCGCAGTCGCGGGCCAGCCGCCGCCGCTTGCCGCGCCAGCCCCAGAACCGCGGGACCTCCTGCAGGCACAGCACGTCCGGGCGGAGCGCGCGGACGACCCGCGCCACGGCGGCCGGGTCGTCGCGCAGCGACCGGACGTTGTAGCTCATCACGCGCAGGGGCGTCACCGGGCCGCGTCCCCGGCCGTCCCCGGCCGTCCCCGGCGTCCCGGTCACGCCGCGCGCCACGGGCCCGTCACGGGGCGGGGGCGGGCACCCGGGCGAGGTCGGCGGCGCCGACGATCCCGGCGGCCGAGCCCAGCTCGGCGATGCGGATGTCGGGCATCGGCCGGTGGCCGCGCCCCGTCAGCGCCTTCGCGAACGACGCGCGGACCGGGTCGAGCAGCAGGTCGCCGGCGTCCGACAGGCCGCCGCCGATGATGAACGCGCCGGGGTCGAGGATGGCGCTGAGGTCCGCCAGGCCCTGCCCGGCCCACTGCGCGACCGTCCGGAAGCACTCCAGCGCCGCCTGGTCGCCCTCCCGCGCCGCCTGCGTCACCTCGGGCCCGCGGATGCCCTCCGGCGTGCCGCCGGCCAGTTCCAGCAGCCGCCCCGCCATCGCGGGCGCCACCCGGGCCAGGTCGCGGGCCTCGTGGACGAGCGCGTTGCCGCTGGCGTACTGCTCCCAGCAGCCGCGGTTGCCGCAGCCGCAGCGCCGCCCGTCCGGGACCACCCGGAAGTGGCCGACCTCGGCGCCGATGCCGAACCGGCCGCGGTACAGCTCGCCGTTCAGGACGACGCCGCCGCCGATGCCGGTGCCGAGCGTGATGAGGACGAGGTGGTCCTCGCCGCGCCCGGCGCCGAAGCGGGCCTCGCCCCAGGCGGTGGCGTTGCCGTCGTTCTCCACCACGACCGGGAGCCCGACGAGGCTCTCCACCTTCTTCTTGATCGGCTCGTCCCGCCAGGCGAGGTTCGGCGCGAACAGCACGGTGGAGCGGGTCTCGTCGACGAAGCCCGCGGTGCCGAGCCCGACCGCGGTGACGTCCGCGTACTTGCCCTTCAGCAGCTCGACGACCTCGGCGATGACCTCGGCGGTCTCCTTGGGGTTGGTCGAGGGCGTCGGCCGCCGGACCTTCTCCAGGATCGTTCCACGGTCGTCGACGACCCCCGCGGCCACCTTCGTTCCGCCCACATCCACGCCGATGGTCAGGGCCATGTACGCATCCTCCTCTTCACGCGTCCCCGCACGGGGCGCGTCCCGCACTGCACGTCAGTCGCCGGAGCCGCCGGTGGCGGCCGACCACGCGTCGCCTTCCGGACGGTCGCGCCGCTCCTCCGACCGCTCAGAGGTACCCGCCGGGCGGCCCGCCGACTCCTGGCGTGGCCGCTTCCGGAACGTATCGGCGTCCCGCTCGGCGCCGCCGCGCGGGCGCCCGTCCCGGGCGCGGTCGGCGGCGGCGATCACGTCGAGGGCGGCCGCCAGCAGCGACTCGCCGGCGTCCCGCAGGTGCCGGGCCGCGTCGCCGCCCGCCTCGCGCCGGATCGCGATGGCCCGGCAGACCGGGCAGTCGCGGCACTCGGGCGCGCCGGTGGCGATGCGCGGCTCCTCCGCGCCGCCGTGCGCGCGGGAGCCGCGCTCGGCGCGCGGCGGTTCGGCGCGCGGCGGTTCGGCGGGCGGGGGTTCGGCGGTCGCCGCCGCCCACGCGTCGCCGGGCTCGGCCGCCTCGGGGCGGTCCGGCTCTTGGTCGGGGGCCGGCTCTTGGTCGGGGGCTCGGTCCCGGGCGTCCGGTCGCCGGGGGACGCCGAAGATGCCGGCGCGGGACGCGCGCCGCAGCAGCGCGTCGAAGACCCGGCCCGCCTCGTCCAGGATGTCGCCAGGCTGGTCGCTCATGACTCCATCATCCATCCGTCGTCGCGGGGGGAGGGCATCCGGTTCAGCGCTCCACCCGGCTCTTGAGGCCCTTGAGCGCGGTGTCGACGATGCGCTTCTCGGCCTTGCGCTTGACCATCCCGGGCACCCGCACCCGGACGTCCAGCGTCAGGTCGTAGGTGACGCGGGTGCCGCCCGCGTCGTCCGCGAGGGTGTAGGCGCCGTCGAGGCCGGTCACGACCGTCCCCTTGTCCGCCAGCCGCCACGTCACCCGATCGTCGCCCTCCCAGGTGTAGAGGAGGCCGACGGTGTCGCTGAACGGGCCGCCGTCGAACGTCAGCCGGGCGCGCTCGGCGCGGCCGTCCGCGTCCGTCTCCTCCACCGTGAACTCCCGGACGCCGCTGGCCCACTCCGGGTACGCCTCCAGATCGGCGATGACCGCCATGATCTCGGCCTTGCCCGCCTGGACGGCGAGGGAGGAACTGGTGCGGTCCGCCATCTGCGTTTCCCTTCCGGCTCTGCGTGACGCGGTGCGTTCATTCGGGTGGACGGTGCGCGGACGGCGCGTGAACCCCGTGCGGACGCCCCCGCCAGTATCCTTCACACCGTCAGGACGTACGGCACGCCGCGCGCACGGAAATGACCCACGTTCACGCATTCCGTCCGTCCGATGCGGATGCGGGACGCGAGCGGCTGGTGCACGTGCCCGAAGAGGACGTACCGCGGCTGCGTCCGGTGGATCGCCTCGAGGACCGCCTCGCTGCCCCGCTCGAACCGGCGCGCCACCGTGTCGTACAGCAGGTCGGGGACGGCCGGCGGGATGTGGCAGCACAGCACGTCGACCTCGCCGACGGCCGCGACCTTCGCCGCGAACGCCTCGTCGTCCAGTTCGTAGGGCGTGCGGTACTCGGTGCGCAGCCCGCCGCCGACGAACCCGAACCGCAGGCCGCCGATCTCGGTGGTCTCGCCGTCCAGGACGCGGTGCCCCTCGCGCAGGTGCGGGCCCCACATGCGCGGGACGTCCACGTTCCCGTACGTCAGGTAGGCGGGGGTCGGCATCGCCGCGAACAGCTCGGCGTACTGGCGGTCGACGGCCCGCTCGATGTGCGGCCAGGCGTCGCCCTCCAGGGACGCCCACAGGTCGCGGGAGAACGCCCGCGCCTCGTCGAACCGCTTCCGGGTGCGCAGTTCGATGAAGCGGTCGGCGTTGGCGCGGCCGAACAGGTCGGCGAAGATGCCCTGCGCGTGGTCGGAGTAGTCGACGAACAGGATGAGGTCGCCCAGGCAGATGAGGGCGTCCGCGCCGTCCGCCGCGGTTCGGAGCGCCTCCGCGCGGCCATGGACGTCGCTCACCACGTGGATCCTCATGAACCGACTCTAATGGGGCGAACCCGGACGGAACACACCCCCCGGCCCCGCTCTCCGCGCGGTCCCGCTCCCCCGCCGGCCGGCGGTCTAGCCGCCGGCGGCCGCGGCGACGAGCGAGCGCCACTCGGCGACGAGCGCCGCGTCCACGGGCACGTCCCAGGAGCCGTCCGGGCGGACGGCCGTGCCGACGTGGAACGACGTGATCCCCGCGGCCGCCAGCACCGCGACGTGCTTGCGGCGCAGCCCGCCGCCCGCCATGATCAGCCCGGCCGCGGCGGCGTCCTCGGCGGCGCGCCGCACCAGGACCTCCACGCCCGCGTCGACGCCCCGCGCCGAACCGGCGGTCAGGACCGTGTCGAGGCCGCCGCCGAAGCCGCGGACGGCCCGCCACGCGGCCGCGGGGTCGGCGGCGCGGTCGAGGGCGCGGTGGAACGTCCAGGGCAGCGGGTCCGCGGCCGCGGCGAGCTTCTCCGTCGCGGCGGCGTCGACGTGCCCGAAGGCGTCGAGGAAGCCGAGGACGAAGCCGTCCGCGCCCGCCGCGGCGAGCCCGGCGGCGGCGTGCCGGAGCCGGTCCAGCTCGGCGCCGGTGGTCCCGAACCCGGCGTTGGCGCGCAGCATCACCCGCAGCGGCAGGTCGGTGGCGTCCCGGATCGCGGCGAGCTCGTCGGGGTCGGGCGTGAGGCCGTCGGCGGCCATGTCGGCGACGACCTCGAGCCGGTCGGCCCCGCCCTCCTGCGCGGCGCGCGCGTCGGCGGCGGTCAGCGCGATCACTTCGAGCAGCGACATGCGGCTCCCCCGGCCAGGTTCCTGTGAGACCCGACCCAGCGTAGAGGAACCGGCCCGGTCCACCACGGGACGGCCGCGCTCTTTGCCGTCCGTTGACCGGGTGGCGCACTCACCGGGCGAACGCCTTTGCTACCCGTGGGTATCATGCCGTTCCGGGAAAGCCGGACGGTTTCCCGCAGTACCAAGATCGATCGAGGAGCAGGCCGTGCGCGAGTTCAGCGTCCCCGCGATGGTGGAGGTCCCCGACTCTGCCAACCTGACCGACGCGCCGTTCGACCGGGCGGCCGAGGCCCCCGGCACCATCGTGCTGCGCCGCAAGCGCGGCGACGCGTGGAGCGCCGTCACCGCCGCCGAGTTCGCCGACGAGGTGACCGGCGTCGCGAAGGGCCTGATCGCGGCCGGGATCGAACCCGGCGACCGGGTCGGCCTGCTGTCGAAGACGCGGTACGAGTGGACCGTCCTCGACTACGGCATCTGGGCGGCGGGCGCCGTCGCCGTGCCGATCTACGAGACGTCGTCCGCCGAGCAGATCGAGTGGATCCTCGGCGACTCCGGCGCCAAGGCCGTGTTCGCCGAGACGGCCGCGCACACCGCGGCGATCGAGCAGGTCCGGGACGGGCTCCCGGACCTGACGCATGTCTGGGGCATCGAGGCGGGCGGCGTCGCCGAGGTCACCGAACTGGGCCGGGACGTCGGCGCGGACACGGCGGTCGAGCGGCGGCGCTCGCGCGGCGCGGCGGACGTCGCCACGCTCGTCTACACCTCCGGCACCACCGGGCGCCCGAAGGGCTGCGAGATCACCCACGGGAACCTGGTGCTGACCGCCCGCAACGCCGTCCAGGGCGCGATCTCCGAGGTCGCCGTCGACGGCAGCGCGACGCTGCTGTTCCTGCCGCTCGCGCACGTGTTCGCGCGGCTGATCGAGGTCGCGAGCATCGAGGGCGGGATCGTCCTCGGGCACAGCGACATCCCGAACCTGCTGCCCGACCTCGCCTCGTTCCGGCCGACGTTCCTGCTGGCCGTCCCGCGCGTGTTCGAGAAGGTCTACAACGGCGCCGAGCAGAAGGCGATCGCCGGGGGCAAGGGCAAGATCTTCAAGGCGGCGGCCGACACCGCGATCGCCTACAGCCGGGCGCTGGACGGCGGCGGCCGGCCGGGCCTCGCGCTCAAGGCCCGGCACGCGGTGTTCAACGTGCTCGTCTACGGCAAGCTGCGCGCGGCCGTCGGCGGGCGGGTGGAGTACGCGGTGTCCGGCGGCGCCGCGCTCGGCGAGCGGCTCGGCCACTTCTTCCGCGGCGTCGGCATCACGATCCTCGAGGGCTACGGGCTCACCGAGACGACCGCCCCGGCGGCGGTGAACCGGCCCAGCGCCATCAAGATCGGCACCGTCGGGCAGCCGATCCCGGGCGTGGACGTCCGCATCGCCGAGGACGGCGAGGTCCTGTTCCGCGGCGTCAACGTCATGCGCGGCTACTGGAACAACGAGTCGGCCACCAAGGAGGCCCTGGAGGACGGCTGGCTCCACACCGGCGACCTCGGCTCCCTCGACGACGACGGCTTCCTGAAGATCACCGGCCGGAAGAAGGAGATCCTGGTCACCGCCGCGGGCAAGAACGTCGCGCCCGCCCCGCTGGAGGACCGGCTGCGCGCCCACCCGCTGATCAGCCAGTGCCTGGTCGTCGGGGACGGCCGCAAGTTCATCAGCGCGCTCATCACGCTGGACGAGGAGGCGCTCGCCCCCTGGAAGGAGCGGCACGGCAAGCCCGCCGCGATGACCGTGGACGAGCTGCGCCGCGACCCCGAGCTCGTCGCCGAGATCGAGGCCGCGGTCGCCGAGGCCAACCGGTCCGTCAGCCGCGCCGAAGCGATCAAGAAGCACGTGGTGCTGGGCGTCGACTTCACCGAGGAGGCCGGGCACCTCACCCCGAGCCTCAAGGTCAAGCGCAACGTGGTGATGAAGGACTTCTCCGGCGAGATCGACGCGCTCTACGCCTCCTGACCCCTACCCGCGCAGGTCCGCGACGGCGGCGCCGACCTCCGTCCCGCCGTTGAGCAGGTCGAGGGTGCGGCGCCGCACGCGCGGCTCGTCGAGCAGCGCCACCAGGGCAGCGGCGACGTCGTCGCGCGTGACGGCGCCGTGCCCGATCGGCGGCTCCCCCAGGCGCACCAGCCCGGTGCCCGGGTCGTCGGTGAGGCGGCCCGGGCGCAGGATCAGCCAGTCGAGGGCGTCCCGCGCGCGCAGGTCGTCCTCGGCCTCCCCCTTGGCCTTCGCGTAGGCGGCCCACACCTCGCCGCGGGACGGGTCGGTCGGCTCGCCCGCGCCCATCGCCGAGATCTGCAGGAAGTCGCGGACCCCGGCCCGCTCCGCCGCGTCCGCCGCGAGCACCGAGGCGGCCCGGTCGACGGTGTCCTTGCGCGCCGCCCCGCTGCCCGGTCCGGCCCCGGCGGCGAACACGACGGCGTCCGCGCCGTCGAGCAGGCCCGCGACCTCTTCGACGGCCGCCTCCTCCAGGTCGCACACGACCGGCTCCGCCCCGGCCTCCCTCAGGTCGTCCGTGTGGTCCGGGTTGCGGATCAGCCCCCGGACCGTGTCCCCCCGTGCGGCGAGCAGCCGGGACAGCCGCAACGCGATCTGCCCGTGCCCGCCCGCGATCACTACGTCCATGAGGCGATCCTACGGCGGGCCGCGGCGGCGCCCTCAGCCGGACGCGGCGCCGCGGCCCGCCAGCGCCGCGCGGGCGAAGCCCATGACGTGCTCGCGCATCGCCGCGACCGCCTCGGGGGAGTCCGGCTTCACGCCGAGCAGCTCGGCGAGCTGCGGCATCGCCAGCGGCATCATCGCGAGCCCGAGCAGGGACAGCACCGCGCGCCCCACCTCGGGTGACGGCTCCTCTCCCAGCCGCTCCGCGAGCGACGCGGCCTTCCGCTCGCAGCGCTCCGCCCGCCACGGCTGGTCGGGCAGCGCGCCGGAGCGGTCGTACAGCGCCTCCCACATCAGCAGCCGCAGCAGGTCGGGGTGCTCGCGGTAGTGGTCGAACGCCTCGCCGACGTACGCGACCGGATCGTCCCCGAGCTCGGCGTTCATCTCGGCGAACTCGTCGAGCGCGACCTTCATGACGGCGTCGAACAGCTTCTCCTTGCTGCCGAAGTAGCCGTAGATCCGCTCCTTGTTGACGCCGGCGCGGACGGCGATGCGGTCGACGCGCGCACCGGCGATCCCGTGCGCGGCGAACTCCTCGCGGGCGGCGCCGAGCAGCGCGTCCCTGGTGGTGGTCGCGGTGTTCTTCGGCATGGGCGCATCGTACCGAACTCTGCACCAACCGGTTGGTTGACATCCAACCAGTTGGTTGGCTACCGTCCCGGGGCATGTCCTCCCCCCTCGCCACCGCGCCCCCCTCGCCCGCGGCCGACACCGGTCACGCGCCGTTCGGAGCGACCCTGGCGGTCCTCTCGGCCACCGCGCTGCTCGCCACGAGCCAGCTGTACGGGATGATCCCGCTGCTCGACCGCGCCGCGTCCGGCTGGAACGCCGGCCCGGCGTCCCTGACCTGGCTCGTCAGCGTGTTCGGGTTCGGGTACGCCGCCGGGTTCCTGCTGTTCGGACCGCTGTCGGACCGGTTCGGACGGCGCCGCGTCATGGTCGGCGGCGTCGCGGCGACCGCCGTCACCACCGCGCTCGTCGCCGCGGCGCCGTCCGCCGGGATCGGCATCGTGCTCCGCGTCCTGCAGGGCGTCACCATCGGCGCGTTCCCGCCCGTCGCGATGGCCTACGTCGGCGAGCGCGTCGCGCCGCACCGCAGGCTCGTCACCGTCACCGCGATGACCACCGGCTTCCTCGCCGCCGCCGTCGTCGGCCAGCTCGCCGCGCAGGGCCTCGCCGCCGCGTTCGGCTGGCGGGCGTTCTTCCTCGCCGGCGGCGCCGCGTTCGCCGCCGCGGCCTTCGCCCTCTCCCGGATCCTGCTGCCGGACGGCCCGTCCGGCGGAGGCTCGCCCCTCGCCGCCTACCGCACCATGCTGCGGCTGCTGCCCGCCCCCGGCCTGTGGCCGCTGTTCCTCGCCGTCCCCGTCGTGCTCGGACCGTTCGTCGCGGTCTACACCGGGCTGCAGCTCACCGGCACCACCGGGCTGCTGGAACTGCGCGCGAGCGCGCTGCCCGTCATCCTCGCGGTCCCGTTCCTCACCGCCCGGCTCGCCCGCGTCCCCGGGCCCGTGCGGGCCGCCGCGGCGCTCGCGCTGGCGGCGGCCGGCGTCGCGCTCGTCGGCCTGCTGGAGCCCGGGACCCTCGGGCTCGCGCTGCTGCTGATGCTCGTCACCGCGGGCACCGCCGTCGCCGCCCCCGGCCTCATCGACATCGTCGTCGCGCGGGCGGGCGCCGCGCGGGCCCCGGCCGTCTCGCTGCACAGCGCGCTGCTGTTCGCGGGCGCCAGCCTCGGGCCGCAGCTCGCCGCGGCGCTGACCGGCCACGGGCTGCGCGCGCTGGGGCTCGTCCTCGCCGCGCTGCTCGCCGCCGGGGCCCTGCTGGTCGCCGCGTCCCGCCGCGGGCCCGCGTGACCCGGGCGGGACGCCGGCGGTTCAGCTCGTCCAGGGCAGCCGGACGCCCTCCAGCTCGGGATCGGCCAGCACCGCCTCGACCAGCGCGGCCGGACCGACGATCTTCGTCCCCCACAGGTCCCAGTCGCAGTACACGATCCAGGACCGGTCCTCCGGCCACAGGTTGGACGGGCAGCTGTTCATGGACGGGTGGTCGTACAGCGGGCCCGCGTCCCCGAGCCGCCCGACGAGCACGGTGTCCTCCTCCCACTCGTTCGTCACGAGCGGGCAGTAGTACGCCAGGCAGCGGGTCCCCGCGCCCGACGGCGTGTACCGCAGCAGCACCCCGATCAGCCGCTGCCAGCTCTCCCGGTCCAAACAGCCCTCGGCGGGCGGCCGGATCGCCGCCGACCAGCTCCCCGCCGGGTGCGCCTGCCGCAGGCAGCGGTTCCCCGGCAGCTTCCCCTCCGGGACGACCGGCTCCCCGAAACCGCGCGCCAGCTCCCGCCACCGCAGCCGCCGCCACCCCTCCCCCGGATGCCCCGTGCGCCCGAGGTCGGTGCCGGTGTCGATCGCGCCCTGCAGCAGCTCGCTGACGTCGCTCACCGGCTCCGGCAGCCGCGGCGCCCCCGTCAGCCCGGCCTCGGCCATCGACTTGTGGAGGTCGTCGTGCGTCGTGGTGACGAGCCCCTCCTCCCACGCGTACATCGCGTGCAGCACCCAAGCCGCGTCGGGACGGCGCGGCGGCTGGAACCCGCTGTACCCGTGCTCGGGATCGAGCTGCTCCAGCCAGCGGGCGGCCGCCCCCGGAACCCGGACCCATGCGTCCTCGACGTGCGCGTTCTCCATATCAGGCATCCTGTCACCCGGGGCCCGGACGCGGTACGCGCCCGGAGGCGCTATTTCCCCGGCCGTCGAGCAGCGTTCCCAGCCGCGCCGCCTGGATCTCCCAGCGCCACTCCCGCTCGACCCACGCGCGCCCCGCCGCGCCCATCGCGCGGGCCCGCGCGGGGTCGGCGAGGAGGTCCGCGACGGCGGCGGCGACCCGGGCGACCGACCGCCCCGGCACCACCGCGCCCGTCTCCCCGTCCAGGACGGCGTCGGGCGCGCCGCCCGAGTCGCCCGCCACGACCGGCAGCCCCGTCGCGGACGCCTCCAGGTACACGATGCCGAGCCCCTCGACGTCCAGGCCGCGGCGGCGGGTGCGGCACGGCATCGCGAAGACGTCGCCCGCGTCGTAGTGCGCGGGCAGCTCCTCCCACGGCACGCTCCCCGTGAAGACGACCGAGCGGGACACCCCGAGGGACGCCGCCAGCCGCTCCAGCTCGGCGCGGTACGGGCCGCCGCCCACCAGCAGCAGCGCCGCGTCCGGGACCCGCCGCAGCACCCGCGGCCACGCGTGGACCAGCGCGTCCTGCCCCTTGCGCGGCACCAGCCGCGACACGCACACCGCCACGGGGCGGCCGGCGAGCCCGTACCGGTCGCGGACGTCCGCGCCGCCCGCCCCCGCCCGGAACACCGTGTCGTCCACGCCCGGCGCCAGGTGCGCCATCCGCGCCGCCGCGGCCGGGCTCAGCGCCCGCTCCATCCGGGACCGCGTGTACTCCCCCAGGTACGTGAGGGTGTCGACGCCGTCCCCGATCCGGCCGAGCAGGGTCCGCGCGACGGGCAGCGCCGCCCAGCCGGCCTCGTGCCCGTGCGTGATGCCGACCAGCCGACGCGCGCCGCGCCGCCGCAGCGCCGGGGCCAGCAGCCCCAGCGGGGCAGCCGCGCCGAACACGACGGAGTCGCAGTCCTCGGCGCGCAGCAGGTCCGCCGCCCGCCGCAGCACGCCCGGCTCCGGCAGCATCAGCGAGCCCGGATGGCGGACGACGGGGAACGGCTGCTCGGCGTCGAAGCGCGCGGCGCCCTCCCACGCGGGCGCGTACACCACCACCGAACCGGGCGGGCGGCGCAGCGCCAGGGCGTGCACGAACGCCTGGATGCCGCCGGGGCGGGGCGGGAAGTCATTGGTCACGACGAGGGTCTTGGTCATCGCTGCCAAGGATAGGGACGGCCGGGTCCCCGCACGTCACCGGCCGGGCGCCGCGCGGCGAAGGCGAGTCGCGCCAAAAGGCGAGTCGCGACAAAAGCCGAGGGCCCGCCACCGGTCGTCCGGTGGCGGGCCCTCAGCGCTCAGCGGTGCCGCGGGGCGGCGGCCCGGCTACTTGGAGCTCTTGGACTCCTCGCCGCTCTCGACCTCGGCGTGGCCGCCGTGGCCGTTCTCCTCGTGGCCGTGCTCCTCGACGGGGATGTCGTCGATGTTCCACGCCCGGTTGAGGCGGGCGCGCAGGTGCCCGAGCGGCCCCTTGGCGGCCGGCGCGGGAATGCCCTGCGCGTCCTTCGTCGGCGCCGGCGGACGGGCGCTCTCCTTGGCGAGGAGCTTGGCGCGCTCCTCCTCCTTGGCGGGCTCGTGCCGCTCGGCGAACTTGCCCTCGGGCGACATCGTGATGATGCCGCTCTCCACGCCGTGCCCGAGGGTGTCGGCGTCCTTGCGCTGCAGGCCGAGGCAGATCCGCTTCGTGATGATGTACGCGAGCACCGGCCCGACGAAGATCGCGACCCGGAAGAACCACGTCGTGGCGAACAGCGACACGTGGAACTTCTCCGCGATGACGTCGTTCGCGCCGGCCAGCCAGAACATCCCGTAGAACGTGACGGCCGCCATGCCGATCCCGGTGCGGACCGGGGCGTTGCGCGGACGGTCGTTCACGTGGTGGCTGCGGCGGTCGCCGGTCACCCACTGCTCGATGAACGGCCACGCCATCGCGCCGCCGAACACGATGCCGAGGGGCAGCGCCGCCGGGATCAGGACGTTCCAGCTGATCGTGTGGCCCCACACGCTGGTCTCCCACCCCGGCATGAGCCGCAGCGAGCCTTCCAGGACGCCCATGTACCAGTCGGGCTGCGACCCGGCGGAGATCGCCCCCGGGTCGTACGGGCCGAACAGCCAGATCGGGTTGATCTGGAAGAACGCCCCCATCAGCGCCAGCACACCGAACGTGAACAGGAAGTAGGCGCCCGTCTTGGCCATGAAGACCGGGTAGAACGGGTAGCCGTACACCTGCTTCTCGGTCTGGTGCTTGACCGGCATCGCGGTGTGCTTCTGGTGCCACATGATCATCATGTGCGCGGTCACCAGGGCGAGGATGATGCCCGGGATCAGCAGGATGTGCAGCATGTAGAGCCGCGGGACGATGTCCGTGCCCGGGAACTCGCCGCCGAACAGGAACATGTACCCGTAGGTGCCGACCAGCGGGATCGCCTCGAGGACGCCCTGGGTGATCCGCAGACCGGTGCCCGACAGCAGGTCGTCCGGCAGCGAGTAGCCGAACAGGCCCTCCAGCATCCCCAGGATGAACATGGTGATGCCGATCAGCCAGTTCAGCTCGCGCGGCTTGCGGTACGCGCCCGTGAAGAACACCCGCAGCATGTGCGCCAGGATCGACGCCATGAACAGGATCGCGGCCCAGTGGTGGATCTGCCGCATGAGCAGGCCGCCGCGGACGTCGAAGCTGATGTGCAGCGTCGAGGCGTACGCCTCGGACATCTTGACGCCCTGGAGCTGCTCGTAAGAGCCGTGGTAGACGACCTCGACCATGCTCGGCTTGAACCAGAGCGTCAGGAACGTCCCGGTCAGCAGCAGGATGATGAACGAGTACAGGGCGATCTCGCCCAGCATGAACGACCAGTGGTCCGGGAAGACCTTCTTGACGTTCCGCCTGAAGAAGCTCGTCGAGCCGAGGCGCTCGTCGATGAAGCCGAGCGAGCCCTCGATCGCCTTCGGAGCCGTCGTGTCGCTCATCCGCGCTCCCAGAAGCTCGGGCCGACGGGCTCGGGGAAGTCGCTCGTCGCGATGATGTACCCGTCCTCGACGCTGAGCGGCAGCTGCGGCAGCGGCCGCGCGGCCGGGCCGAAGACCACCTTCGCCGCGTCCGTGGCGTCGAAGGTCGACTGGTGGCACGGGCACAGGATGTGGTGCGTCGTCTGCTCGTACAGGGCCGCCGGGCAGCCGACGTGCGTGCAGACCTTCGAGTACGCGACGATCCCGTTGACGTGCCAGTTCTCCCGGCCCTCGGCGGGCTTGAAGTCGCCCGCCGGCACGTTGATCAGGATGGTGACGGCCTTGGCGACCTCGGTGAGCACGTCGTGTTCGTCGACCTGCTCCTCGAGGCCCTCGGGCAGCACCGTGATCATCGAGCCGGGCGTGGCGAAGTCACTGACCTTGAGGGGCTTGTGGGTGCCGTCCACCACCAGGCGGACGCCCTTCTTGCCCTCCTGCTTCGCCTTCTCCACGGCCGCGGCCCAGTGCGTGTGGCGCAGCCGCTTCTCCGGCAGCGGGCCGAGGTCGCGCAGCAGCACCAGCGGGGCCAGGCCCAGCGGCGCGGCGGCCAGCAGCAGCGTCCGGCGCAGCAGCGGCCGCTTGGTGATGCCGCTGTCGGCGGCGCCCTCCAGGAAGTCCTGGGTGAACGCCGCGCGCGTCTCCGCGTCGCTGACCAGCTCGTGCCGCTCCTGCGTGATCGGCTTGCTGGTCATCAGGCGGCGCACCCAGAGGGTGACGCCGGCCGCCATCAGCAGGAACGCGGCGGCCATCGTGCCGCCCAGCCAGAAGTTCGACTCCTGGGCGCGCAGGATGCCGTGCATCCCGCCGTCGCGGCCGCTCCAGCCGATGTAGTACGCGATGAAGGCGACGCTCGCCGCGAACGCCAGCAGGAAGAGCAGGGCGACGACGCGCTCCGCGCGCCTCGCCGACTGCTCGTCCAGCTGCTCTCCGCTGCCCGCGGGCGCGGAGATGTCGTCCTCGGCGAGGAGCGCCTTGTCCCTCGCCGGGGACGGCGTGCCGATCACGCGTTCGCGCGGCCCGCCTTCCTCGCGCGGGCTCGGGGAGCCCGCGGTCTCCTTGTTGTCGTCGCTCATGACTTCTTCAGCTTCTTCGGCTTCTTCGCGGTGATCCACATGGCCGACAGCACCAGGAAGCCGATGCCGAACAGCCAGCCGGCCACGCCCTCGCTCACCGGGCCCATGCGGCCGAGGCCCCAGCCACCGGGGTTCGGCTCCTCACGGGTCTCGACCAGGTAGGCGATGATGGCCTGCTTGTCCTTCGGCGAGAGCGTGGTGTCGTTGAACACCGGCATCGCCTGCGGACCGGTCAGCATGGCCTCGTAGATCTGCGTGGGCGTGACGTCGCTCTTGGAGAGCGGCGGCGCGTACTTCCCGCCGGTGAGGGCGCCGCCCTGACCGGTGAAGTTGTGGCACTGGGCGCAGTTGGTGCGGAACAGCTTGCCGCCGAGCGCGGCGTCACCGCCCTCGGGGTCGGTGACCGACTCCGGCGGGATCGGCGGGCCGCCGCCCAGGGAGTCGACGTAGGCGATCAGGTCGTGGAGGTTGTCCTCCGCTTCGGCCTTGCGCTTCTCGGCTTCCTCGCGCTCCTTCGGATCCTCGTAGTCCGTCGAGATCGTCGTGTCGAACACGGGGATCGGGTCCTTGCGCGGGATCTGCGCCCCAGGGTTCATCGCGGGCATGCGGCCCGTGCTGACCTGGAAGTCGACGGAAGCCGCGCCGACCCCGATGAGGCTGGGAGCGATCCAGTTGCCCTCGGCGTCCTTGGTGCCCTCGCCGTTGAGCCCATGGCAGCTCGCGCAGTTCTTGTTGAACAGCTGCTGGCCATGCTCGATGTCCTCGGCGGTCTGGGCCTTGCCCGCCGCCGCCTGGGCGCGCTCGGTCTGCGGCGAGAAGCCGGCGTAGATGACGCCGATCGCCGCCAGGGCCGCCAGCACGACGGCGTAGCCCGCCCACGGGCGCCGTCGCCATGCGGTGAACCTTTTCACGGAAATCCCCGTTCGGGTCATGTCGTCTGGTAGGTCAGTCGGGTCGGGTCGTCACAGGTCGAGCAGGTAGATCGCGGCGAACAGGCCGATCCACACGACGTCGACGAAGTGCCAGTAGTAGGACACGACGATCGCGCTGGTGGCCTGCTCGTGCGTCCATCTCTTCGCGGCGTACGTCCGTCCGAGGACGAACAGGAACGCGATGAGGCCGCCGGTGACGTGCAACCCGTGGAAGCCGGTGGTCAGGTAGAAGACCGACCCGTAGGCGGAGGACGAAAGCGTCAGTCCCTCGTGCACCACGAGCTCGTAGTACTCGTATGCCTGTCCGGCGACGAAGTAGGCGCCCATGAGGAACGAGAGGACGTACCACTCGCGCAGGCCCCAGCGCCGGAAGTTCAGGAGGCTGCCGTCGCGGCCGACCTTCCCGGCCTCCGCCTTGAACACGCCCATCTGGCACGTCACGGACGACAGAACCAGGATGGTCGTGTTGATCGACGCCAGCGGCAGGCTGAGATGGGCGCCCGGCCAGGCGTCCTCCCCGGACTGGCCGATCGTCACGGAGCGGATCGTGAAGAACATCGCGAACAGCGCCGCGAAGAACATCAGCTCGGACGACAGCCAAACGATCGTCCCCACGCTGACCAGATTGGGACGGTTCGCCCGTGCGTGAGGTGTTGTCTCTATCGCGGATGCTGTCACGGGCAGCATTATTGCGCCCCCATCCCGTGAGTGACGCATGACCCCCCTCCTAGAGTTCCCGGGCGTGTTCGGGGAGGCCGTCCGACCGCCGAAAACCGGCCCGGGATCTCGTGCGCGCGCCCCGGAGCGGGTACCCTTCGTCGACATGAGCACCGCCCCGGAGAGCCCGATGAAGGTTCTCGTCTACAGCGACGACGCGAACACCCGCGCCCAGATCCGGACGGCGATCGGGCGCCGCCCCGCCGCGGACGTGCCGCGGGTCGAGTTCGTCGAGTGCGCGACCCAGCCCGCCGTGGTGCGGCGGCTCGACGAGGGCGGCATCGACGTCCTCGTGGTGGACGGCGAGGCGCAGCCCGCGGGCGGGCTCGGCGTGTGCCGCCAGGCCAAGGACGAGGTCTTCGACTGCCCTCCGGTCCTGGCGATCATCGCCCGGCGGGACGACGGCTGGCTCGCGACCTGGTCGCGCGCCGACGCCGTCGTGAGCCTGCCGCTGGACCCGATGGCCCTGGCGAACGCGCTCGCCGGCCTCATGCGCTGGCGCCTCGAGAACCGCCTTCCGGCCCTGTAACACCAGCTCGCCGGGGAGGCGGGGCGAAGCCCCGGCCCGACACCCCGGCCGGGAGCCGCACCGCGATCCCCCCGGTGACCGACCTCACCCTGGGGAGACATGGACGCGCGCACGACCTGGCCCGCTCTGCTCAACGCGCTGCTCGACGGCGAGTCGCTGACGAGCGAGGAGACGTCCTGGGCCATGAACACGATCATGGCCGGGGAGGCCACCGACGCGCAGATCGCGGGCTTCGCCGTCGCGATGCGCGCCAAGGGCGAGACCGTCGCGGAGGTCGCCGGGCTCGCCGAGGGCATGATGGACAACGCCACGCCGATCCACGTGCCGGGCCCCATCGCCGACCTGGTCGGGACCGGCGGCGACCGCGCCCACACGGTGAACGTGTCCACGATGGCGGCGGTGGTCGCCGCGGCGGCGGGCGTCACCGTCGTCAAGCACGGCAACCGGGCGGCGTCGTCGTCGTGCGGGTCCGCGGACCTGCTGGAGCACCTCGGCGTCGCCATCGACCTGTCCCCCGGGGCCACCGCCCGGGTGGTCGAGGAGACCGGCATCACCTTCTGCTTCGCGCCCCGGTTCCACCCCGCGCTGAAGTACGCCGGACGGACGCGCAGCGAGCTCGGCACCCCCACGGTGTTCAACTTCCTCGGCCCGCTGACGAACCCGGCGCGGCCGACCGCGCAGGCCGTCGGGGTGTTCCACCCGCGGATGGCGGGCGTCATCGCGGGCGTGTTCGCGGCGCGCGGCTGCTCCTCGCTGGTGTTCCGCGGCGACGACGGCCTGGACGAGCTGACCACCACGGGCACCTCGACGGTGTGGGTCGTCCGCGACGGCACGGCGACCGAGACGACGTTCGACCCGGCCGACCTCGGCATCCCGCGCGCCGTGCCGGACGACCTGCGCGGCGCCGACGCGGCGTTCAACGGGCGCGTCGCCCGGGACCTGTTCGCGGGCGCGGCCGGCCCGGTCCGCGACATGGTGCTGCTGAACGCGGCCGCGCTGATGACGGCCTACGACGGCGCGCCGCCCGCCGACGAGCTGACCGGGGCGCTCGGCGCCGCGTACGAGCGGGCCGGGCGCGCGATCGACTCGGGCGCGGCGAACGAGCTGCTGGAGCGCTGGGTCGAGGTGTCGCAGGGCCTGCGCAGCTGAGCGGTCCGGCCGAGCCGTCCGGCCCGCCTCCGGGCGGGCCGGGCCCCGCGCGTCCGGCGTCGGTCGGGTCAGTCGGCGTCGGGCAGGCCGAGGGAGAACGCGGCCTCGATGTCGTGCTTGGAGTAGGTGCGGAACGCGATGTGCGTCTCGGTGCCGACGACGCCGGGGACCTTGTTGAGCCGCCCGGGGATGACGTCGTTCAGCTCCTCGTGCCGCCGGACCCGGACCATCGCCATGAGGTCGCTGTCCCCGGTGACGGAGTAGACCTCGCTGACGCCGTCCAGCGCGGCGATCGCCTCGGCCACCTCGTGGATGCGCGCGACGTCGGCCTTGACGAACACGATCGCAGTGACCACTGCACCCTCCCCTGTTGCGTGACGACCCGACTCTATCGGGACGTTCCGCCGGCCGGACGCGGCGCCGGAGGCGGCGCCGGAGCGGCCGTCAGCCGCGGCTCAGCGCGGCGAACCGGCGGGCGGGGCCCGCGCGGCGCGCGAGGACGGCGAACAGCGCCCCCGCGACGAACCCGCAGATGTGGGCGGCGTACGCGACGTTGCTCTCCTGGCCGAGCGAGAGCCACTGCATGACGAACCAGTAGCCGAGCACGACCCACACCGGCAGCCGCATCACGATGACGGGCAGCACCCAGGTGACGACGCGGCCCCGCGGGTTGAGGATGACGTAGGCGCCCATCACCCCGGCGATGGCGCCGGACGCGCCGATGAGCGGCACCGTCGAGTCCGGCGAGGTGTAGGCGAAGCCGTAGACGGCGGCGAGCCCGAACACCAGGTAGGCGGCGAGGTACCGCCACCGTCCGAGGCGGTCCTCCAGGCCCATCCCGATGACGAACAGCGCGACGACGTTGCCGAGCAGGTGCAGCGCGTCCGAGTGGACGAACATCGAGGTGAACGCCGACGTCCAGGGGATCTTGCCGTGGTCGGAGGGGCCGCACTCGTACCGGACGTCCGTCGGCAGCGGCTGCCGCTCCCCCGTCGTCAGCTCCTTCGGCACCGCCCCGTACTCGTAGCTGAAGTGCGCGGCGTTGCACTCGCGGACCTCGCCGTCGCCGTACCAGGTGGCGAAGTTCGACATGGGGGTGAGCAGGAAGACCACGACGTTGGCCGCGACCAGCACGTACGTCACCCAGGGCACGCGGCGCGCGGGCTGGCTGTCGTAGAGCGGCAGTGCCATGTGCGGGTGGTCCCCCCGGGGTACGGACGATCACGTCACTCTAGCGGGGTCGGCGCGGGGGGCGCCGGGGCGCGGGCGCGAGCGCGCCGGGGGCGTGGTCGCCGTACGCGCGGTCGCGGACGGTCCGTTCGCTCACGACGCGGTCGAGGCGTTCGCGCTGCCCCTCGGCGCCGTGCGCCGGGCACGTCCACGTCCCGCCGACCTCGACCAGGCGGACGCCGGGCCGGTCGAGCCAGCGCAGCACGCACTCCATCTCCTCGGCGGTGGCGCCGGTGGACGGCGGCGCGCCGAGCGCGACGCCGCCGGGCGCGCCGCCGGACGGCGGGAACACCGTCTCGGCGGTGGCGATGAGCGCGTCGACGTAGGGGCGGGGGCGGGCCTGCGGCGGCACCGTTCCGGCGGCGGCGAGCCGCCCGTACCGGACGACCGACAGCTCCCAGCCGCCGTCGAACGCGGGCCGGGCCGCGACGAGCTCGGGCAGGCCGGCGAGCGCGGCCAGCCGCTGCCCGCGGGCGGCGGCCCGGACGAACGCGTGCAGCCGGTCGCGCTGCGCGGCGGCCTCCTCGTAGCGCAGCTCGGCGGCGAGCCGGTCGATGCGGACCCGCGCGGCGGCGACCACCGGGCGGACGTCGCCGCGCATGACGGCGCGGGCGGTGTCGGCGTGGGCGGCGTAGTCGGCGGCGGACTCGCGCCCCTCGCAGGGGGCGCCGCAGCGGCCCAGCTCGGCGAGGGCGCAGGAGCGGGCCCGTCCGGCGTCGATGAGGCGCGGGGTGAGCCGCTGGGTGCACTGCCGCAGCGGGACGGCCTCGTGCAGTGCGGCGCGCGCCTCTTCGGCCTGGTGGCGGGACGTGACGGGGCCGAGGTAGCAGGCGCCGTCGTCGCGGCACTCGCGGACGATGGACAGCCGGGGGAACGGCTCGTCGGTGAGCTTGAGCCAGATGGCCCGCTCGGGGAACTTCGACCGCTTGTTGTAGCGGGGCTTGTGCTCGGCGATGAGCCGCAGCTCCCGGACCTCGGCCTCCAGCCCGGTGGCGCACGGGATCGTCCGGACGTTCTCGGCGAGGCCGACCATCTCGCGGGCGCGGCGGCGGGTCTCCGAGCCGGTGAAGTAGCTGCGCACGCGGGAGCGCAGGTCGCCGCTCTTGCCGACGTACAGCACCTCGCCGGAGCCGTCCTCGAACAGGTAGACGCCGGGGGCGCTCGGCACGCCGTCGGCGAGGTGGCGCTTGCGGCGCTGCTCGGGGGTGGGCGCCTTGGCGAAGCCGCGCATGTCCTCCAGCGAGGTGACGCCGAAGGAGCCGAGCCGCTCGATGAGGCCGTGCAGCACCTCGACGGTGGCGCGGGCGTCGGCGAGCGCGCGGTGCGTCGGCTCGGTGGCGGTGCGGAAGAACCGGGCGAGCGTGCCGAGCTTGCAGTTGGGCACCTCGTCGCGGGACAGGACGCGGCGCGCGAGGTCGACGGTGTCGACGACGGGGAAGGCGGGCCAGGCGCGCCCCTGCGCGGCGCACGCCGCCTTGAGGAACCCGATGTCGAAGGGCGCGTTGTGCGCGACGAGGACGGCGCCCTGCGCGAACTCCAGGAACGCGGGCAGCACCGAGTCCATCTTGGGCGCGGCCGTCACCATCGCGGTGGTGATGCCCGTCAGGGCGGTGATGAACGGGGGGACCGGGCCGCCGGGGTCGACCAGCGTGCCGAACTCGCCGAGCGGTTCGCCGCCGCGCACCTTCACGGCGCCGATCTCGGTGATGGCCGAGTCGGCCGCGGAACCGCCCGTGGTCTCGAGGTCGACCACGACGAAGGTCACCTCGGCCAGGGGCGTCCCGAGGTCGTCCAGGGTGCCCTGGACCCCGACGTCCGGCACATCGTTCCCGTGCGCAGTCGTCATGACGGCGACCGTAGAGGACGCCACCGACAGTCACCGAGGACGCCACCCGGGGGCGACCGTGCCGCTAGGGTGGCGGGGTCGGCCGGACGGGGGGACGCCGGTTAGGGTGCGGGGCGCCCGGGAAGACCTGTCTTTCCCGGAGAGCGCACCGGCGGAACCCCGGAAGGAGCGGGATCATCGACAGCGGGCCCGAAGAGCGGCTGGAGCGGCCGCTGCCCGAGGCGGTGCGGCACGGCGTGGTGGAGACGGCCGCCGACCTGCTCGGTGCGCTGCCGCCCGGTGAGGTTCCGATGCCGCTGCGCCGGTTCGCGCGGTTCGAGCGCCGCAAGCGCGCCAAGCTCGCCGGGCAGCACATCGCGGCGCTGCTGGAGAAGGACGCCGGCTTCCGGGCGAGCGTCGCGGGGCCGCTGCGCGCGGCGCAGCCCGAGCTGGCCGAGGCGGTCGAGGGCGGCGACGTCCCGCCCGCCGCCGACCCGGTGCGGGTGGCGATGCTGGGGTACCTGCTGCGGCCGCCCGGCTGGACGGCGCTCGTCGAGGCGGCGCGGGAGGAGTTGGAGCGGTCCGCGACGGCGTCGCAGGAGCAGGACGCCGAGCGGCGCGTCGCCGCGCTGAAGGAGGAGGTCGCGGCGGCCCGGACGGCCCGTTCCGGGGAGCTCGACAAGCTGCGGGCGGAGCTGCGCGGGGCGAAGGCGGAGGTCGCGGAGCTGCGCCGCAAGCTGCACGACGCGCGCGCGAAGGCGCGGGCCGCGCAGGAGCACGCCGCCGAGGTGACCGCCGACGCGGAGCGGGAGCTGACGGCCGCGCGGGAGCGCGCGGCGGCGTCCGACAAGGAGCTGCGCAAGCTGCGGTCGCGGGCGGAGCGGGCGGAGGCGGCGGCGGAGGCGGCGAAGCGCGCCGCCCGCGAGGGCCGCAACGTGGACGACGTCCGGCTGCGGATGCTGCTCGACGCGCTGCAGGACGCGGCGCAGGGCGTCCGGCGGGAGCTGGCGCTGCCGTCCACCATCGGGCGGCCGGCGGACGCGGTCGGCGGCATGGAGCCGGACACCCTGACGCACCGGACGCTGCCGGGGCGGGCGCTGTCGGACAGCGACCCGCAGCTGCTGGACCGGTTGCTGACGCTGCCGCAGGTGCATCTGGTGGTGGACGGCTACAACGTCACGAAGACGGGGTACGGGGAGCTGCCGCTGGCCGACCAGCGCAGCCGGCTGGTGTCGGGGCTCGGCGGGCTCGCGGCGCAGACCCGCGCCGAGGTGACGTGCGTGTTCGACGGCGCCGAGCTGGACGGGCCGGTGGCGATCGCCGCGCCGCGCGGCGTCCGGGTGAAGTTCAGCAGCCCGGGGCAGACGGCCGACGAGCTGATCGGCGAGCTGGTGCGGGCGGAGCCGCCGGGCCGGGCCGTGGTGGTGGTCTCGTCGGACCGCGAGGTGGCCGACGCGGCGCGGCGGGCGAATGCGCGGCCCTGCCCGTCGACGCTTCTGCTGCGGCGGCTCGGCCGTTCCTGAGTGAGAAATCTCCCAGGCCCGCGGGCCGGGACGCCGCCGCCTCCGGCGTTGTGTGATCTTGTGGTGACCAAAAGTGGGTGTTCGGCGGAGAAGGCAAGCAAATAGTGATGAACCGGTTGTGAGCGGTGTGGGGCCTCGCTACTGTCGTCGGCTGATTGTGTCGTCGACGAGAGGGGCTGATTTCGACCGTGACCGATGATCACATCGGGGAGCCCACGCGCCGCAAGGGCGGGCTCGGGACGGCGAGAGCGTTTCGCGGGCTGGCGGTCGCCGCCTGCCTCGCCGTGACGACCTCGCTGGTGTCCGCCCCGGTGGCGGCGCACGCCGACCCGCAGCCCACGGCCGCGGAGGCGCAGGAGAAGCTCGACGAACTGAACAAGAAGGTCGACCAGTACGTCGAGAAGTACAACGACATCGGTGAGAAGCTCAAGATCGCCAAGAAGAAGTACCAGGCGGCGAACAAGAGCGCGACCGAAGAGCAGGCGAAGTTCGAGGAGCAGCGCCGGACCGTCGCCCAGATGGCCGCCAACGCCTACAAGAAGGGCGGCGACGACGCCACGAACGTGGCGAGCTTCGCCAGCAGCGACGACCCGCAGGCGATCCTCGACCAGTCCGCGGTCTTCTCGCTGCTGTCGCGCGAGCGCAGCTCCGAGCTCACGCAGTTCATCGCCACCGCTCAGCGGCTCCGCCGGGAGCAGGCGGCGGCCAAGACCGCCTACGAGGAGGTCAAGGCCAAGTCCGACGAGATCAAGAAGCAGAAGGCCAAGGTCGAGAAGGAGATCGACAAGCAGCAGAAGCTTGTCCGCCGCCTCGGCGGCACGACCTCCTCCTCGAGCGGTTCGGGCAGCGTCGGCGGTACCTACAACGGTCCCGCCAGCGGCGCTGCGGGCACGGCGCTCGACTTCGCCTACGCCCAGCTCGGCAAGCCGTACGAGTACGGCGCCGAGGGCCCGAGCACCTACGACTGCTCCGGTCTCACCATGAAGGCGTGGGGCGCGGCGGGCGTGAGCATCACGCGCACCACGAACTCGCAGTGGGCCGCCACCAAGCGGGTCGCGAAGAGCGACCTGCAGCCCGGCGACCTGGTGTTCTTCAGCGGTCTCGGGCACGTGGGCATGTACGTCGGCAACGGCCAGATGATCCACGCGCCGCGTACCGGCAAGAACGTCGAGGTCGTGAGCATCACCTCGGGTTACTACCTGAACAACTACTACGGCGCCGGGCGCCCCTGACACACACCCCCGGGTGCCAGGAGCGCCCCGCGACGCGGGCCTCGGCCGAGGTCCCGGAGCGGGCGCCGGAGACGACGGACCAGGTCCTACCTGGTCCGTTGTCGTTTTAGTGGGGATTTGCCTCCGCTTGAAGCTTTGGTACGTTGTCCTCACTCGCGGCGCCCTCCAGACGCCGCGGCCCGCACGGCACATCCAGTGGTCGTGCGACGGGCGGCGCGCCCCACGCGCCGTCTCCCCCTTCCGGCGGCACGCCCCACGTGTCGCCTCCCCCCGGCGGCACGTCCCCCGTGCCGCCCGCGGCACCGCGACGGTGCCGCGGCGGTCCCGCCGAGGCCCCGCCTCCGCGAGACCAGGCCGGCCACCCGCCCCGTGCGCACGCGGCAGCGTGCATGGAGCTGTCAGCGTTCCACGAGGTGAGGGCACGGCCCGGGCGGTTCCCCTGGACAGGGCCCGCCGTCATCACAACAGCAGCGCCGCTCGATCGCAGCGGCACGCCGAATCCGCCTCGCGCGGAGCCGGGGACCCATTCGCGTCGGAGTCCGGACCGTTCCGGACGGGCATTCCGACGCCGGGGTGAATCGGTCCGTCCCCTGGACACGTCCAGCGGACGGCCGTAGGGCCACTTCCCGCCCGAACCCGTCAGCTAACCCGGTAGGCGTCTGGAAGAAACGGAGTGTGAATTCTGTCCGACATCCCCTCAGAAATTCGCCGGGAGACGATTCTCGACGCGTCCCGCATTCCCTTTGACGGACATGTGAGGACCATCTAGCCGAAACGGCATTCCAGGGCGCGGCCGCCGGCCGACCGGCGGCCGCGCCCTCCGCCTCCTTCGCGGGCACCGCGCCCCGGGAGGCCGACCATCCGCACCGGCGCGCCCGCCCCCGGGCGCGCCGCCGCCGAGTCCGCCGCGGCCGCGCACGGCCGCCCGCGGAGCCGGGGACCCACCAGTTCTTTCGGGGTGAATCGGCCTGCCCCCAGGCCGTAGGGCGGCTTCCACGCCCGAACCCGTCAGCTAACCCGGTAGGCGGAATGGAAGCCAAGGAGCAATCCCCGTGGCAGGCAAGCACCGGGCCGCCAGGCGACGCACGCCCGGCCCGTTCCCCCTTTCCAACCCCCTCCCCTCCGCCCTGCGGAGGTCCCCCCGGTCGTGGAGCGCCATTCCCCTCTCGTGGCGCACCACCGGCGGCGTCGTCGTCGGCGCGGCCGTCCTCGGCACCGCCGCGGCGACCGCGCAGGCGTCGGTCCTGCAGTTCGACTCCGGAACCGCCAAGACCGCGGCCGAGTTCGCGGTCGTGCAGGACGGCGGCGACCGGGGCTCCGGCGGCTCCGCGGCGTCCGACGACGCCGGGGAGCCCGGCGGGGACGACGCGGGCGCCGGTTCCGGCTCCGGGTCCGGCGGCGGCTCCGGCGACGCCGGGTCCGGCGCGTCCGGGGACGGCGGGTCGGAGGAGAAGAAGAAGAGCAAGCCCACCGCGCAGGACGCCATCGCGATGGCGGAGAAGCAGGTGGGCATCAAGGAGGACGCCAACGGCGAGACGAAGTTCAACGACTGGTACGTCGAATCGGAACGGTCCAAGAAGACGGTCGAGCGGGACGGCGGTTCCCTCGCCGGCTACAGCGACGCCGCCTGGTGCAGCATGTTCATCTCGTGGATCGGCTCCCAGATCGGGGCCGACGACCAGTTCGGGCACGACGCCTACACCGTCACGCACGCGCAGTGGTTCAAGGACGAGGGCCGCTGGGGCACCGAGCCCGAACCGGGCGCCATCGTCTTCTTCGACTGGGGCGGCAGCAGCTCCATCGACGCCATCGACCACGTCGGCATGGTGATCGAGAAGATCGACGACGGCACCGTCAAGACGGTGGAGGGCAACACCGACAGCGCCGTCAAGATCCGCGAGCGCTCGACCTCGACCATCGTCGGCTACGGCTACCCCGAGTACGCCGAGAAGTGACACGACCGGATTGACACCGTCCGGGCGGGTCGTCCGGGTACATGCGTCCGGGTGCACAGGTCCGGATGCATAGGATCGCGCCCATGAAGGACGACCCCGCCCCGGACGGCGCGCGCGGCCCCGTCTCGCGCCGCAGGGTTCTCGCCCTCGGCGCGGGCGGGGCCGCGCTGCTCGCGGCGGGCGGCGCGGGCCTGCTCGGCGCCCGCCGGGCCGCGGCCGTCCTCGCCCGCCGCGCCGAGGCGGTCCGGACCGGCGACCGCGCCGCGTTCCTCGCGACCGTCGCCGCCGCGCCCGAAGGGTTCCGCGACGCGGAGGCGCGCCGCTTCGACAACCTGCGCCGGCTCCCGCTCGGCCGCTGGCGCGAGGAGGTCGTCGACCCCCGCCTCGACGAGGACGGCGACGCGGTGGTCGTCCGCGTCGAGACCCGCTACCGGTTCCGCGGCTTCGACGACGGCGACGCCGCGCGCGTCCGCCAGCTGACGTTCGCGCCGCGCTCCGGCGCCTGGGCCGTGACCGGCGACGGCTCGGCCCGCGGGTTCGCCGACGACGCCGCGATCTGGGACGCCGGGCCGCTCGCCGTCGCCGCGGGCGCCGCGAGCCTCGTCATCGGCGACACGACCGGGCTGGACGGCCTCGCCGCGCTGCTCGACGCCGCGGTGCCGGCCGTCACCGACGTCGTCGGCACCGGCTGGGCGCGCCGCGCGGTGGCGCTCGCGCCCGCCGACCCCGCCCTGGCCGCGGAGCTCGCCGGGCCGGGGACGGACGTCGCGTCGTTCGCCGCGCTCGCCGCCGTCACCCCCGGCCCCGGCGGGAAGGGCGGGCGGGACCGCGTCGTCGTCTCGCCCGCGCCGTTCGGCCGCCTCAACGACCTCGGCCGCCGGGTCGTCCTCACGCACGAGCTGACCCACGTCGCGACCGGCGGCGCCCGCGACGACACGACCCCGCTGTGGCTCATCGAGGGGTTCGCCGACTACGTCGGGTACCGCGGCGCGGGCATCGGCGTCCGCGACGCCGCCGCCGAGCTGCGCCGCGAGGTGGCGGCCGGGCGGGTCCCCGCGGGACTGCCCGCGCCGGACGACTTCGCCGGCGACGCGCGGCGGCTGTCGCAGGCGTACCAGGAGTCCTGGCTCGCCTGCCGGATGATCGCGGAGCGGTACGGTGAGGCGACGCTCGTCCGGCTCTACCGGGCCGCCGGGCGCACCCCCCTGGAGACCGCGCTGCGCGAGGAGCTGGGCCTCGCCCCGGACCGCTTCACCGCGCGGTGGCGCGCCTACCTGACGAAGGAGCTCACGTGAGCCAGCAGGACGGGCGGCTGCGGCGCCCCCGGATCGCCGCGACCGTCGCCGCCGCCGCGCTGTTCGCCGCGGTCGGGACCGTCCTGGCGCTGACCACCCCGTGGAACCCGCTGCCCGGCCCGGTCCCCGGCGGCCGCACGGCCCCCGACCCGGCCGCGGACCACTCCCCCGCCGAGGTCGCCCGCAGCGCCGCGTTCGACTCCGCGCTCAACCCGCCCGCGTACGCGGGGCTCGCCGCCGGGCTCGCGGTGGTGCTCCTCCTCGGCCTGACGCCGCTGGGCGCGCGACTCATCCGGTTCGCGACGGCGCGCGTGCCGCGCCGCCCGCTGCGCGTCCTCGCCGCCGCCGCGGCGGTGACGACGCTGCTGTGGCTCGCCGGACTGCCGTTCGACGTCTGGGGCGAGACGGTGCTGCGCACCTACGGGCTCTCCACGCAGAGCTGGTCCGCGTGGTTCGCGGACGAGCTGAAGTCGCTCGGCCTCACGTGGGTCGTCTACGGCCTCGTGCTGCTGCTCCTGTACGCGGCGGTGCGCCGCTTCCCCCGCTACTGGTGGACGGGCGCCGCCGCCGGCGGCTTCACGCTCGTCGTCGCGGCGTCGTTCGCGTACCCGGTGGTGGTGGAGCCGGTCTTCAACCGGTTCCACTCGCTGCCCGAGGGGCGGCTGCGCACCGACCTGCTGGCGATGGCCGAACGCGACGGCGTCCCGGTCGAGGACGTCCTCGTCGCGGACGCGTCCCGCCGGACGACCTCGCTGAACGCCTACGTGTCCGGGTTCGGCTCGACGCGCCGGATCGTCCTGTACGACACGCTGCTGGAGTCGCCGCCGGAGCGGGTGGAGTCCATCGTCGGGCACGAGCTCGGCCACGCCGACGACGGGGACGTGCTGTGGGGGACGCTCGTGGGGGCGCTCGCCGTCGCGGGCGGCGTGTGCCTGCTGTACCCGCTGATGACGTCGCCGCGGCTGCTGCGCCGCGCCGGGGTCGTCCCGCGCGGCGGAAGCGCCCCCGAAGCGGACACCGGCGCGGACGAGAGCGCCGGCGCCGGCGCCACCGCGGGCGCCGCCGCGCGGGGCGGCGGGGCCGCGGACCCGCGGTCGGTCGCGCTCGTCGTGGCGCTGCTGGCGGTCGCGATGCAGCTCGCCGCCCCCGTGCAGAACCTCGTCAGCCGCCGGATCGAGGCGCGGGCGGACGTCCACGCCCTCGACCTCACCCGGGACCCGGCGACGTTCGTGTCGATGCAGCACGAGCTGACGGTGCGCAACATCTCCGACCTGAGCCCGAACCCCGTCGAGCGGTTCCTGTGGATGTCGCACCCGGCGGGACCCGAGCGGATCGCGATGGCGCGCGACTGGGCGCGCCTGCACGGCGTCCGGGTCCCGCCGCCGCGGTCCGGCGGCTGACCCGGTCAGCTCCCGGCCGGCTGCCCGGCGGGCCGGTCGGCCTGCGCCGCCAGGTTCGCCGGATCGGCGTTCGGCCCGATCTTCACGGACCGCTTCAGCGCGCCGCCCTTCACCCACTTCTTCCAGTCCATCTGCCAGTAGCTCCACCCGTTGTAGGGCTCCAGCTCCCGGTCGGTGCCGGTGACGACGATCGGGTCGCCGCGCATCGTCATCTCGTAGAACCACTCGGCGTTGGACGGGCTCACGTTGATGCAGCCGTGGCTGACGTTCGAGCTCCCCTGGCTGCCGACGGACCAGGGCGCGCTGTGCACGTACTCGCCGCTGTCGGAGATGCGCACGGCGTCGTCCACGACGAGGCTGTACCCGCCCGCGCTGCCCGGTGCGATCCCCATCCACGAGGACGTCATCGTGACGGGGTCGTCCTTTTGCATCGCCAGGTGGATGCCGTTGGTGGTGGTGAACCTGCGCTCCGACCCGTCGCCCATGCTGGTCGGGATCGTGCGCACCTTCTTGCCGTTGACCTTCACGACCATCTTGTGGGAGTCCTCGTCGGCGGTGCTGACCTGGGAGTCCCCGACGGTGAAGGCGATGCGCTGGTTCTTGCCGCCGTAGACGCCCTTGCTCGTGCTCACCCCGGCCAGGTGCGCCTGGAACGTCACCTTGGTCTGCGCGGGCCAGTACTGCTTCGGCCGGAAGACGACCTGCTCGTCGTCGACCCAGTGCCAGGCGCCCTCGACGGGCTTGCTCGCGCGCACCACCAGCGCCCGCTCGACCGCGGCCTTGTTCTCGACCGGCTCCTCGAAGTTCATGACGATCGGGATGCCGACGCCGACGGTCTCCCCGTCGAACGGCGCCCCGAGCGTCATCGGGTTCGTCTTCTCCGCCGCCGCGGTGGTGAACTCGCTCCGCACCGTCCGGCTCCGCCCGTCCTCGCCGAGCGCCGTGGCGGCGACCGTGTACGTCTTCCCGGGCATGAGCGCCCAGCGGGACCGCCACGCCGTCCCGTCCTCGGTCAGGCTCCCGTCGACGGCCGTCCCGCCGGTCGTCACCTTCACGTCGGCGATCGTGCCGCGCTCCGCCCGGACGGCGATCGGCGCGTCCGGCGCCACCGTCCCGCCCTGGCGCGGCGACACCGTGAGCTCGACGGACCGCGCCGTCGTCTCGTCCTGGGCCGTGCATCCCGCGGCCGCCGCCGCGCCGACGCCGACGAGCAGCGCGACGGCCCGCCGTCCCCGGTCCCTCGGTCCTGAGCAACGAAACCGCACTGGTGGACCCCCCGGTCGTCCCTGGGCGCCCATTTCGTCCGCTCCGGCCCGGTCGCTGGAGCGACGCCCAGTATGTGAAAGGGCCGGTACCCGGGAAATTCCGGATACCGGCCCTTCATGGGCGGTTTTTACCGATCAGTGGGCGAAATGACCCCGGTAGTACTCGAAGACCAGGCCGATCACCGACATGAGGATGGCGACCGTACCGATGATCACGAGCCACCAGCCGAACACCAGGCCCAGCGTGATCGCCGCGGCCGAGAGGCCGATGTACAGCGGCCACCAGCTGTGCGGGCTGAAGAAGCCCAGCTCGCCGGCCGCGTCCGCGATCTCACCCTCCGGGTCGTCCTCGTACAGCGGGCCCGCGTTGGCCCGCTCGAGGCGCCGCACCGTGAAGTGGATGTAGAAGCCGATCAGGCCGGCGAGGCCGACGGACAGCGCGAGCGCGGTCGTCCCCGTCCAGTCGTTCGACCAGTACCAGTACACGACGTCGGTGATGAGGAAGAAGATGGCGCATCCGTAGAACATGAACGCCTGAACGCGCATCGGTCAGTCTCCCTTCGAGACGGCCGAGCCGCCGGACGCGCCGGCCAGTTCGCCCTTCGCGCCCACATGCGGGTGGTGCAGGTCGAACGCGGGCCGCTCGGACCGGATCTTCGGGATCGAGTTGAAGTTGTGCCGCGGCGGCGGGCACGACGTCGCCCACTCCAGGGACGCGCCGTAGCCCCACGGGTCGTCCACCTCGACGCGCTTGCCCTTCTTCCACGTGATGTAGACGTTGTAGAAGAACGGGAGCAGCGAGGCGCCGAGGATGAACGAGAAGATCGTCGAGACCACGTTCAGTCCCTCGAACTCGGCCGCGTAGTCGGCGTACCGGCGGGGCATGCCCGCGGCGCCCAGCCAGTGCTGGACCAGGAAGGTGCCGTGGAAGCCGATGAACAGCAGCCAGAAGTGCACCTTGCCGAGGCGGTCGTTCAGCATCTTGCCGGTCCACTTCGGCCACCAGAAGTAGAAGCCCGCGAACATCGCGAACACCACGGTGCCGAACACGACGTAGTGGAAGTGCGCCACCACGAAGTAGGAGTCGGACAGCTGGAAGTCCATCGGCGGCGACGCGAGGATGACGCCGGTCAGGCCGCCGAACAGGAACGTGACGAGGAAGCCGAGAGACCACAGCATCGGTGACTCGAACGTTAGTTGGCCTCTCCATATCGTTCCGATCCAGTTGAAGAACTTCACGCCTGTCGGCACGGCGATGAGGAACGTCATGAAGGAGAAGAACGGCAGGAGCACCTGGCCGGTCACGTACATGTGGTGCGCCCAGACCGTGATGGAAAGGCCCGCGATGCTGATGGTGGCGAACACCAGGCCGATGTAGCCGAAGACCGGCTTACGGCTGAACACCGGGAGGATCTCCGTCACGATCCCGAAGAAGGGCAAGGCGATGATGTACACCTCTGGATGCCCGAAGAACCAGAAGAGGTGCTGCCACAGCAGCGCACCGCCGTGCGACGCGTCGAACACGTGCGCGCCGAACTTCCGGTCGGCCTCCAGGGCGAGCAGCGCGGCGGCCAGCACCGGGAACGCGAGCAGGACCAGGATGGAGGTCAGCAGGACGTTCCAGGTGAAGATCGGCATCCGGAACATGGTCATGCCCGGCGCGCGCATGCACAGGATCGTGGTGATGAAGTTGACCGCGCCCATGATGGTGCCGAAGCCCGACATCGCCAGGCCGAGCACCCACATGTCGCCGCCGATGCCCGGCGAGCGGACCGCGTTCGACAGCGGGGCGTAGGCGAACCAGCCGAAGCTGGCGGCGCCGTTCGGGGTCAGGAACCCCGCGAGGACGATCAGGCTGCCGAACAGGAACAGCCAGTACGCCAGCATGTTCATGCGCGGGAACGCGACGTCCGGCGCGCCGATCTGCAGCGGCATCACCACGTTGGCGAAGCCGGCGAACAGCGGTGTCGCGAACATCAGCAGCATGATCGTGCCATGCATGGTGAACAGCTGGTTGAACTGCTCGTTGCTGACGACCTGGAGCCCCGGCTTGTACAGCTCGGCGCGCATGACCAGGGCGAGCACGCCGCCGATCAGGAACATGAAGAACGACGTGATCAGGTAGAGGTAGCCGATCGTCTTGTGGTCGGTGGACGACATCCACGAGGCGATGATCCGCCCCTTGCTCGTCCGCGACGCGGAGACCGGCGCGCTCGGTGCCTTGCTGATCGTCGTCAATTGGCACCCCCCGCGGCTTGGGTCGACGCGGCCTGCTTCTTGGCCTTGGCGTCGGCGATGAACTTGTCGTACTGCTCCGGCGTGACGACCTTGAGCTGGAACAGCATCCGGCTGTGGTCGACACCGCAGAGTTCGGCGCAGCGGCCCTCATAGGTGCCGAGCTTGTTCGCGGTGAACTCGAACTCGTTGGTGTAGCCCGGCATGACGTCCTTCTTGTAGATCATCGCCGGGACCCAGAACGAGTGGATGACGTCGTTGGCGTGCAGCCGGACGCGGATCTTCTCGTTCGCCGGGACCGTCATGACGGGCTTGGCGGGCGCCGGGCCGTTCGGGGCGACCGGCTGGCCGACCACGGTGGCGACGCTCTTCCCGTTCTCGACGTAGTCGAACTGCCAGCTCCACTGGAACGCCGTGACGTCGACGACGACGTCCGGATCGTCGGTGGTCTTCTCGACGAAGTTCTGATCGCGCGCCGTGAAGTAGAACAGGACCGCGATGATGACGAACGGGACCGCCGTGTAGAGGATCTCGATCGGCATGTTGTAGCGGACCTGCGGCGGCAGGTCGTCGGAACGCTTGCGGTGGAACACCACAGCCCAGATGATCAGGCCCCAGACCACGGCCCCGACGGCGAACGCCGCGATCCAGGAGCCCTGCCAGAGCCTCAGCATGCGTTCGCCCTGGATGCTGATCGGCTCGGGCATGCCGAGGCGGGCCGCCTCACCGCTGCACGCGGTGGCGGTCAGCGCCAGCAGCCCTAGCGCGCCGGCGCTTGTGATTGCGCGGCGACTGCGCACAGGCGTACGCCGCTCCCTAGAGCGGGTCGGACTCACGGAATGCCTTCCCCACGGATGAAGCCCGGTCGGCCGGGCGGTGTAGATCTGCTGTTACACGTGCGTTGGACACCCTAGCGCGAGGGTCGCGCGCACCCCCGATCGGGTGCCCGGTTAGTGTTCCGCCATGGCCGGAAGCAGCGGCTACCTCGACGCCGCCTCCACCGAACCGCCGCACCCCGCGGCGCGTGCCGCGCTGCTGGAAGCGCTCGATTCGGCCTGGGCCGACCCCGCGCGTCTCTACGGTACGGCGCGCGGCACCCGCATCCTGCTCGACCGCGCCCGCGCGCGTGTCGCGGGGGTGCTCGGCGTCCGGGCCGACGAGGTGTCGTTCACGTCGTCCGGCACGCAGGCCGTCCACCTGGCCGTCCTCGGCGGGCTGCGCGCGCGGCGGCGGGTCGGCTCCCACCTGGTGGTGAGCGCCGTCGAGCACTCCAGCGTCCTGCACGCCGCCGAACTGCACGAGCGGGACGGCGGCGAGGTGACGGTCGTCGGCGTCGACCGCGCCGGGCGCGTCGACCCCGCCGAGTTCGCGGCGGCGCTGCGCCCGGACACCGCGCTGGCGTGCCTCCAGTCGGCCAACCACGAGGTCGGCACGCTGCAGCCGCTCGCCGAGGCCGCCGAGCACTGCCGGGCGGCGCGCGTCCCGCTGTGCACCGACGCGGCGCAGTCGCTCGGGCGCGCGGACGTCCCGCCGGGCTGGTCGCTGCTGGCGGGCAGCGCGCACAAGTGGGGCGGGCCCGCCGGAGTGGGGGTGCTCGTGATCCGCAAGGGGACGCGGTGGCGCTCCCCGCTGCCGGACGACGAGCGCGGGGCGCGCCGCGTCCCGGGGTTCGAGAACGTGCCCGGGGCGGTCGCCGCCGCCGCTGCGCTGGAGGCGCGGCACGTGGACATGGCGGCGGACGCGGCGCGGCTGTCGGCGCTCGTGGAGCGGATCCGGGCCGAGGTCGCGCGGACCGTCCCGGACGTCGAGGTGGTCGGCGACCCGGTCCGGCGGCTGCCCCACCTGGTCACTTTCTCCTGCCTGTACGTGGAGGGCGAGGCGCTGCTCACCGAACTGGACCGGCTGGGTTTCGCGGTTTCGTCGGGGAGCTCGTGCACGGCGGATACGCTGCGTCCCAGTCATGTGCTGGAGGCGATGGGAGTGCTGACCCATGGGAACGTGCGGGTGTCGCTGCCCCGTGACGTCGAGGCGGCGGACGTCGAGCGCTTCCTGTCGGTGCTCCCCGGCACCGTCGCCCGGCTCCGCGGCGACCTGGGAGTGACGCTGCCGTGACCTGCCCCGCGACTCCATCCCCCCGCACCCCCACGACCCCCGAGACAGGGAGGCGGTCCCGCCCATGAGGTTCCGAGGCCGCGCCAAGCACCGGCGGCCGGCGGCCGCGCCCGTCCCCGCCGCGCCCGAGCCGTCCGGTCCGGTGCCCGCGCTCGTCATCGACGCGCTGGGCCGCAAGTGCCCGATCCCGATCATCATGCTGGCCGAGCGGATCCGCGAGGTGCCGGTCGGGGAGGTCATCGCCGTCCTCGCCGACGATCCCGCGGCCCGCACGGACGTCCCCGCCTGGTGCCGGATGAAGTCGCAGGACTTCGTCCGCGAGGAGACCCTCGCGCAGGGCGGCTGGGGCTTCCACATCCGCCGCACGTACTGACCGCGCCGCCCGGGCGCCGGTCCCGGCCCGCCCCCGGACGCGCGAAGGCCGCGCCCCCGCGGGGACGCGGCCGGTCGCGCGCGGACGCTACGGGTTCGGGCAGGTGACGTGCGGGGCCACCTCGGCGGACGCCTCCGGGCCGTAGGCGGCGGCGAAGCGGTCCAGGAACGCCTGGCGGGACAGCGTGTACTCCTGCGGCCCGGCGGCTTCGAGGGCGTGCGCGGCGATGGCGTTGCCGACCTGCGCGGCGCGCTCCAGCGGCAGGTTCCAGGCGAGGGCCGACAGGAAGCCGGCGCGGAACGCGTCGCCCACGCCGGTCGGGTCGACGATGGAGGCGACGGAGACGCACGGCACGTGGACCCCCTCCCGGCCCTCCCGGTCGATGACGACGCCCTTGGCGCCGAGGGTGGTGACGCGGACGCCGACGCGGGAGAGGATCTCCTCGCCGGACCAGCCGGTCTTCTCCTCGCAGAGCGCCTTCTCGTACTCGTTGGTGAACAGGTACGCGGCGCCGTCGATGAGGCGGCGCACGTCCGGGCCGTCCATCCGGGCGAGCTGCTGGGACGGGTCCGCGGCGAACGGGATCCCGCGGGCGCGGCACTCGTCGGTGTGCCGCAGCATCGCCTCGGGGTCGTTCGGGCTGACCAGCACCAGGTCGAGGCCGCCGACGCGGTCGGCGACCGGCTGCAGCTCGATGCTGCGGGCCTCGCTCATCGCGCCCGCGTAGAACGTGGCGATCTGGTTCTGGTCCTGGTCGGTGTTGCACAGGAACCGGGCGGTGTGGTGCAGCTCGGACACGTGCACCGAGGCGGTGTCGACGCCGTGCCGGTCGAGCCAGGAGCGGTAGTCGGCGAAGTCGTCGCCGACCGAGCCGACCAGGATCGACTCCTTGCCGAGGCTGCCCATCCCGAAGCAGATGTTCGCGGCGACGCCGCCGCGGCGGATCTCCAGTTCGTCCACCAGGAACGACAGCGACACCCGATCGAGCTGGTCGGGAAGGAGCTGGTCGGTGAACCTTCCCGGGAAGGTCATCAGATGGTCGGTCGCAATGGAACCGGTCACGGCGATGCGCACGCGTCGCTCTCCTCGTCGAGGTCGTCGTCCGGCTGGTTCACCGGCTTTTTCAGACTGGGAAAGCCTACTTGCAGCGGCGGCCGGCCACCTCGACGGGCGAACGAAAAGGGACGGCGCGGACGGTCGCGAAGACCGTCCGCGCCGTCCCTCAGGCCGCGCGCGCCTCTGCCGTGCGGCGGACGCCTCAGTTGAAGGAGTCGCCGCAGGCGCAGGAACCCGAGGCGTTCGGGTTGTCGATCGTGAAGCCCTGCTTCTCGATGCTGTCGACGAAGTCGATGGTGGCGCCGGTGAGGTACGGCGCGCTCATCCGGTCGACGCGCACCGACAGGCCGTCGAAGTCCTGGATCTGGTCGCCGTCCATCTCGCGCTCGTCGAAGAAGAGCTGGTAGATCAGGCCGGAGCAGCCGCCCGGCTGCACGGCGACACGCAGCGCAAGGTCGTCACGGCCCTCCTGCTCGAGCAGGCCCTTGGCCTTCTCCGCGGCGGCGTCGGTGAGGACGACGCCCTGCTGCGTGGTCTCCTGCGTGGTCTCGCCTGAAACCGTCATGTGTTCAGCTCCCGGGTCTCGCTGCGCCGCGTTGCGGCGATTTCCGCTTGTCCTGTGAGGACGCGTACGCCCCTTCCCGTAGGACAACGTACCTCGCCACAAGGCCATTCCGCTTCCGGGCCGTCTTGAACATCCCGCGGGTGTGCGTTCTACGTCACATCGGCCTACGTCACATCGGCGCACCCCGCCGGATGTGCCATCATTAGTCGTCACATCGACGATAAGTGTCGTCGCCTGGAGGGAGATCCTCGTGAGCACACCGGTGCGCGACCTGCCCCTGCTGCTGCTCGGCAGCGGCGCCGACCCGGCCAGCGAGCGCGGCGTGGACTGTCCCGGCGAGCTTCCGCCGGCCTCCGACCCGGCCCTCGTCGAGCGGGCGGCCGCCGCGAAGGCCGCGCTCGGCGACCGCGTGTTCGTGCTCGGCCACCACTACCAGCGCGACGAGGTCATCCGGTTCGCCGACGTCACCGGCGACTCGTTCAAGCTCGCCCGCGAGGCCGCGGCCCGCCCGCAGGCCCCGTACGTGGTGTTCTGCGGCGTCCACTTCATGGCGGAGTCCGCCGACATCCTGACCGCGGACCACCAGCGGGTCGTGCTGCCCGACCTCGCCGCCGGGTGCTCGATGGCGGACATGGCCACGTTCGACCAGGTCGAGGACTGCTGGGACGTCCTGGAGGACGCGGGCGTCGCCGACGACGTGGTCCCCGTGACCTACATGAACTCCTCGGCCGACATCAAGGCGTTCGTCGGACGGCACGGCGGCGTCGTCTGCACGTCGTCCAACGCCAGGCGCGCGCTCGACTGGGCGTACGCGAAGGGCAAGAAGGTCCTGTTCCTGCCGGACCAGCACCTCGGCCGCAACACCGCCGTCCTGGAGATGGGCTTCTCGCTGGACGACTGCGTCGTCTACAGCCCGCACCGCAAGGAGGGCGGCCTCACGCACGGACAGCTGCGGGACGCCAAGATGATCCTTTGGCGCGGGCACTGCTCGGTGCACGGCCGGTTCACCAAGGAGTCCGTGGACGACGTCCGCGCGCGCGTTCCGGGCGTGAACGTGCTGGTGCACCCCGAGTGCCGCCACGAGGTGGTGACGTCCGCCGACCTGATCGGCTCGACGGAGTTCATCATCAAGACGCTCGACGCGGCCGCGCCCGGGACGTCGTGGGCGGTGGGCACGGAGCTGAACCTCGTCCGGCGGCTGGCGAACGCCCACCCGGACAAGAACGTCATGTTCCTGGACAAGACGGTCTGCTACTGCTCGACGATGAACCGCATCGACCTGCCGCACCTCGTGCGGTCGCTGGAGTCGCTCGCCCGCGACGAGGTCGAGAACGTCATCCGGGTCGACGAGGAGACCGCGCACTACGCCCGCGTGGCCCTCGACCAGATGCTCGCGCTGCCCTAGCCGGCGCGCCGCCGGAGCACCGGCCGCCGGAGCACGCGGACGGGCGGGGCCGTCGCGCCCCGCCCCCGCGGGCTCACAGGCCGGGCGCGCCCCAGACCGGGAACCAGCGCCCCAGGTCGTCCTCGAACGGCAGGTCGGCGCCGACCGCGCTCCGCACCTGGAGTTCGAGGGCGTTGTCCCGCTTGTCGCCAGGAAGCGGGGCGAACGGGTAGAAGGTGCCGCGCTTGTAGAGGTAGACGAGCGCGAGCCGCCGTCCGTCCGGGCCGCGGAAGCCCGCCAGGGAGCACAGCAGGTGCGGGCCGAACCCGTTCGACTCCAGGGTCGCGTTGACCGCGTGCAGGTCGGTGACGAGGTCGGGCAGCTCGTCCGGGCGGTGCTCGGCGAGCAGCCACGTGAACCCGTAGGAGTCGTTGCTCAGCGCGACGGGCGGGCCCTCGTCGGCGTCCAGCAGTTCCCGGACGTCCTGCTGCAGGCGGGCGAACGCGCCGCCCTCCGCCGCCCGGAAGCACACCGAGCCGAGGCCGGTCGGGACGAACCCCGTCGCGGCCTCCAGCGTGACGGCGGCGGTGGACAGCGCGAACATCCGGTCGAGGTCGGGGCGGGCCGGCTTGGACCGGCCGAGCAGCGCGTCCAGAAAACCCACGTCAGGCCCCCCTGCTGAGCTGGTCGGAGATCTTGCCGAGCTGGGCGAGCCGCTTGTCCAGCGGCGGGTGCGTGGCGAACAGCGCCGCCACGCTGGCCCCGCGCCCGAGCGCCGGGGTGAAGAAGAACGCGTTGAACGGCTGCGCGGACCGCAGGTCGTTCGTCGGGATCCGGGCGATGTCGCCGCTGACCTTGGTGAGCGCGGACGCCAGCGCCGACGGGCGCCCGGTCAGCAGCGCGGCGGCCCGGTCGGCCGACAGCTCCCGGTACCGCGACAGCGCGCGGGTCAGCAGGAAGCTGATGGCGTAGGCGAGCGCGCTCGCCCCCACCACGGCCAGCAGGACGAGCCCGGTGTTCTGGTCGTTGCCCCGCCGGTTGAAGCCGCCCCACAGACCGAACTGCAGCCCGAACCGGGTGATGAGGCCCGCGCAGACACCGAGGAACGACGCGATCGTCATGACCGCGACGTCCCGGTGCGCGACGTGCGCCATCTCGTGCGCGAGGACGCCCTCCAGCTCCACCGGGTCGAGCCGGCGCAGCAGCCCGGTGGTGACGCAGACGACGGCCTTCTTCTGGTTCCGGCCCGTGGCGAACGCGTTCGGCACGTCGGTGTCGGCGATCGCGACCTTGGGCTTGGGCGCGTCCGACAGCGCGCAGATCCGGTCGACCACCCCGTGCAGCTCCGGCGCCTGCTCCGGCGACACCACCCGGCCGTGCATGGCGAACAGCGTCATCCGGTCGGAGAAGAAGTACTGCGCGAGCAGGAACACCACCGCGACCGCCAGCGCGAAAGCGCCCCATTCCGGCGCCAGCACGAAGAACGCCGAAACGAAGACGACATAGACCAGTCCCAGCAGGAACATGGTCATGAGCATGCGGGACGTCAGCCCCCTGTCGGGCGCGTACCGTGTCCTGGCCATGCGCTCACCACCCCCCGGTGTCAACCCCGTTCACCAGGAAGAACGCGCGAGCAGCGTGTTTTGTGCCGGATGTCCCTTTCGCTGTGGGTGATCGCTCCCCGTTCTCCCCGACTAGTCCGGAATCAGGCCCTCGTCGCCCAGCATGGACCGCACCTCGTCGATGTGCGCGTCCGCGGGCGGCAGGATCAGCTCCGACGGCGCCAGGCTGTCGGCGGGCAGCGGCTTGCCGACCTTGCGGACGTTGTCCAGCAGCGCGACCAGCGCCGCCCGGAACGTCGTCTCGTCGCCCGACTCGATCGCCGCCTCGAGCTCGTCGTCCAGCGCGTTGAGCGCCGTCAGATCCTCGGCGGCGACGTCCAGCTGCCCCTCGCCCATCAGCCGGACGATCACTGGGCACCCCCGGGCTGCTGCGGCCACGCCTGCTTGGAGGTGTCCACCTGCGGCTGCTGCTGCGCGCTCGGGGAGCCCTCGTTCAGCTCCTTCGGAGCGGGCCCCTGGCCGAGTTCGGCCTTCATGCGCTCCAGCTCCAGGTCGACGCCGCTGCTCGAACCCATCCGGTCCAGCTCGGCCTGGATGTCGTCCTTCGGACCGGAGAAGTCCTCCAGAGCGCCGGACGCCAGGAGCTCGTCGATCGCCCCGGCCCGGGCCTTCATGTTCTCGGTCTTCTCCTCGGCGCGCTGGATCGCCAGCCCGACGTCGCCCATCTCCTCGGAGATGCCGGAGAACGCCTCGTTGATCTTCGTCTGCGCCTCGGCCGCGGTGTAGGTGGCCTTGATGGTCTCCTTGCGCGTGCGGAAGGAGTCGACCTTGGCCTGCAGCCGCTGGGAGGCGAGCGTGAGCTTCTCCTCCTCGCCCTGGAGCTGCTGGTACTGCGCACGCAGGTCGTTCAACTGGCCCTCGATCCCGGCGCGGCGCTCGAGCGCCGTGCGGGCGAGGTCCTCACGGCCGACCTGCAGCGCCTTGCGGCCCTGGTCGGTCAGCTTCTCCTGCTGCTGTTCGAGCTGGTTGATCTGCAGCTCGAGACGCTTGCGGGAGGTGGCGACGTCGGCGACTCCCCGACGGACCTTCTGCAGCATCTCCAGCTGTCGCTGGTAGGAGTAGTCGAGCGTCTCGCGAGGATCCTCGGCCCGGTCCAGGGCTTTGTTCGCCTTGGCCTTGAAGATCATCGACATTCGCTTCATCACGCTCATCGCGCGGCGCCGGTCCCTTCGTGCTGTCGCTCAGTCGCAAACTGGGCTCAATGACCACTGGTGGGGTTCTTATCACCCTACGCGGTAACGTGCGAGGCAGTCACGACGTTCGCAGCCGGTAGGCTGATCCCGTGTTCAAGCGTCGTACCCAGGAAGCCCCTCCGAATCCTCCTCAGGTAGTAAAGCCGGGAGGAAAGGGCCGTCCCACGCCCAAGCGGCGGGACGCCGAGAAGCGGAACCGGCAGCCGATCACCGCCCCGTCGAACCGCAAAGAGGCGTACAAGAAGGTCCGGGAGCGGCAGGCCGCCGAGCGCGTCAAGGCCCGCGAAGGGATGCAGCGGGGCGACGAGAAGTACCTGCTCAAGCGCGACAAGGGCCCCGTGCGCCGGCTCGCCCGCAACTACGTCGACTCGCGCCGGACGGTCGGCTCGTACCTGATGTACGCGATGTTCGCGATCGTCCTGCTCAGCCTCGTCCCGATCCCGGCGGCGCGCCTGCTGGTCCTGTTCGCGCCGCCGCTGCTGCTCCTCGCGGTGTTCGGCGAGGGCCTGCTGCTCAGCCGCGGCATCAAGCGGCTGGCGGCCGAGCGGTACCCGGACGAGAGCCACAAGGGCGTCGGGATGTACGCGGCGATGCGCGCGATGCAGATCCGCCGGCTGCGCGTCCCCGCCGCCCAGGTGAAGATCGGCGAGAAGGACAAGATCTGACCGCCCGGTGACCCGCGTCCGCCGGAACGCCCGGCGGGCTAGGGTCTGGGGCATGGAGTTCAGACACCTGGGCAGGAGCGGTCTCAAGATCAGCGAGATCGCCTACGGCAACTGGCTCACCCACGGTTCCCAGGTCGAGGAGGACGCCGCGAACGCGTGCGTGCGCGCGGCGCTCGACGAGGGCGTCACCACCTTCGACACCGCCGACGTCTACGCCGGCACGCGCGCCGAGGAGGTCCTCGGGCGGGCGCTGAAGGGGCAGCGCCGCGAGGGGCTGGAGATCTTCACCAAGGTCTTCTGGCCCACCGGACCCGGGCAGAACGACCGGGGCCTGTCGCGCAAGCACATCATGGAGTCGGTCAACGGGTCGCTGCGGCGGCTCGGCACCGACTACGTCGACCTCTACCAGGCGCACCGCTTCGACCACGCGACCCCGCTGGAGGAGACGCTCCGCGCGTTCGACGACCTCGTCCGGCAGGGCAAGGTCCTGTACGTCGGCGTGTCGGAGTGGCGGGCCGAGGAGATCGAGCGGGCGCTGAAGATCGCCGACGAGATGGGCTTCGACCGGATCGTCTCGAGCCAGCCGCAGTACTCGATGCTGTGGCGGGTGATCGAGGAGGAGGTCGTCCCGCTGTGCGAGCGGGAGGGCATCGGCCAGATCGTGTGGTCGCCGATCGCGCAGGGCGTGCTGACCGGCAAGTACAAGCCGGGGCAGCCGCTGCCGGAGGGGTCGCGGGCGACCGACGACAAGGGCGGCAGCGACATGATCAAGCGCTACCTGAGCGACGACCTGCTGGCCCGGGTGCAGGAGCTGCGGCCGATCGCCGACGACCTCGGGCTGTCGATGGCGCAGCTCGCGATCGCGTGGACCCTGCAGAACCCGAACGTGTCGGCGGCGATCGTGGGCGCGAGCCGCCCCGAGCAGGTCCGCGACAACGTGAAGGCCGCCGGGGTGAAGCTGGACGCGGACGTCCTCAAGCGGATCGACGACGTGCTCGGCCCCGTCGTGATCCGCGACCCGGCCCGGACCCGCAGCCCCGAGACCCGCCCCTGAGCCCCCGCCGCACGCACGAGGGCCGCGGCGCTCCCGGTCTCCCGGGGGCCGCGGCCCTTCGCCGTCCCGCCGCTCACTCGGGTTCGTGCAGGCTCATCTCGTAGACGGCCGTGTCGCCCTCCAGCAGCGTCACCTTGTCGGCGCCGCCGGCGAGCAGGGCCCGCCAGTTCTCGCCCAGCCAGCTCTCCGCGTCCGCCTGGGTGGAGAAGGTCTCCTCCGACACGCCCACGGAGCGCCCGTCGGCCGTCTCCAAACGCCAGCTCCACGCCATCGCGCCGTCTCTCCCTCGTGCCGCTCTTGCCTGTCGCCGTACCCTGCCGCCGTGCCCGCGCAGTGATCCACCGCCGTGGACGTGAGCGTAACCCGTCAGGCGGCGGCCTCGATGGCTTCGCGGAGCGCCTCGGGCGTGGCGATGTCGTCCTGGTCGAGGGTGCGGCCGTTCACCCGGACGGTCGGCGTGCCGCCCACCCCGGAGTCGACGTACCCCCGGCTGACCCGCTTGACCTCCCCCGCGTACCACTGGTCGCGCACGCACTCCTCGAACCGGGCGTCGGCGACCCCCGCCTCGGCGCCGACGGACACCAGCTCGCCGACCGCGTACCCCTCGGTCTGCAGGTTCGCGGGCTGGTGCTCGTAGAGCGCGTCCTGGTACGACAGCCACCGCGCGCCGTTCCCGACGCAGCGCAGCGCGGACGCCGCCCGCAGCGCGTTGCCGTACGCCGGCTGCATGGACTCGTTGAAGATCACCATGGGGTGGAAGACGACCTTGGCGTCCCCGGCGACGGCCAGTTCCTTCAGCATCGGGTCGTTCGCCTTGTCGAAGGTGCCGCAGTGCGGGCAGGCGAAGTCGGTGTAGATGTCCACGACGGGGGCCGAGACGCCGGGACGGGCCATCGCGAGGCTGCCGTCCTCGGCGGGAGTGGCCTTCGCCCCGCCGACGATGTCGCCGACCTGCAGCCGCACCTCGCCGCCGCGGCCCCCGCCGCCGCCCTCCTCCCCGGCGCCGCGGACCGCGAACACCACCGCCGCGACCGCGACGAGGACGACCGCCAGCCCGCCGCCGACGAGCGCGATCACCAGTCCCGCGCCGGGGCCCCGGCCACCGGACGGCGGCGGAACCGGCGGTCCGCCCTGCCAGGGCGCGCCCGGTCCGGGCGGCGGCCCGCCCGGCGGCGGCCCGCCCGGGGGCATCCCGCCGGGCGGGGGCGGCGGAGGCGGCGGGAACGGCGAGTTCGGGGGGTGGCCCACCCGTGTCTCCTTCGGTCGACTTATCGGTCGGACGGCGCGACGCACGCGTCCGGGAACATCTCCGGGGACTTCGTCACGAAAGCGATCTCCCTCCCGCGAGGGTAACGGCGCCCGGCCCGCCGTAGAGTCGTCCACCGACATGAACACCGAAGTCAACGCCCCCGCCCCCGCCCCCGAAGGCCCCGGCGGCGGGCCCGCCGAGAACGCGCCCGCCACGGGAACGGGCGGCGGGGGTGCGGGCGGCTCGGGCGGGGCCGGCGTGGAGGTCCGCGGAACCGCCGCGGCGGGCGGGTGGCCCGAGGACGGGTGCGGGTGCGCGTCGTGCGGCGCGCTGCGCGCCCGCGGCGTCCGGTACGCGCCGTTCGCCGCGACGGTCGGCGGGGTGCCGTGGGCGGACTGCGCCCGGACGGACGTGCCCGGCGGCCACGACGTGCGCGGGCCGTCCGGGGAACGGGTGCTCGTGGCGGCGGGGCCGGGTGCGCGCCCCGAGCCCGCCCCGGACGTCCGGTACGACGCGGCGCTCCTCGACCTCGTCGGAGCCCCCGAGCACCTCGGGTACCTGCGGAGCGTCGGCGCCGTGGCGGAGGGGACGCGCGTCGCGGCCGTCCACGTCGACCACCGCGTCCGGTCCCCGGCCGAGCTGGAGCGCCGCCTGGGGTTCTGGCTCCGCCCGCCCGGAGGGCCGCACCGCACGCTGCTGCTGGGCGGGGCGCGGTCGGGCAAGTCGGCGGAGGCGGAGCTGCGGCTGGCCGCCTGCCCGGAGGTCGCGTACGTCGCGACGGGCGGCGCGCGGGACGGCGACGCCGAGTGGGCGGCGCGCGTCGAGGCGCACCGGCGGCGGCGTCCCGCCCGGTGGCGCACCGCGGAGACCACCGACGTCGCGGGCGTGCTGGAATCCGCGGCCGGCGCGGTGCTGGTGGACGGCCTCGGGACGTGGCTCGCGGCGGCGATGGACGAGGCGGGCGCGTGGGACGAGCCCGCGGACGCCGTCCGCCGGGTCCTGCCCCGCGTCGACGCCCTGGTCGCCGCGTGGCGCGGCACCGCGGCGCGGGTCGTGGCGGTGAGCGACGAGGTGGGGCTGTCGCTGGTGCCGGACACCCCGTCCGGACGGGCGTTCCGGGACGCGCTCGGGCTGCTCAACCAGCGGCTCGCCGCCGAATCGGAGGAGGCGGCGCTGGTGGTCGCGGGCCGCGTCGCGGAGCTGCCGTGATCGCGGGACTGCGGCTGGCCGTCACGCTGCTCACCGTCGTCCCGTTCCCCGGGGAGGGCCGGTTCGACCGGGCTACGGCGCGCACCGCGATGCTGCTCGCCCCCGCCGTCGGGGCCGTCACCGGGGGCGCGGCGGCGCTCGTCCTGCTCGCGGGCGGCGCGCTCGGCCTCGCCCCGACGCTGTGCGCGGCGCTGGCGGTCGCGGCGAGCGCGGCGGTCACCCGGGCGCTGCACCTGGACGGCCTCGCCGACCTCGCCGACGGGCTCGGCAGCCGGAAGCCGGCGGCGGCCGCGCTGGAGATCATGAAGCGGTCCGACATCGGCCCGTTCGGCGTCGTCACCCTGCTGCTGACCCTGCTGGTCCAGGTCGCGGCGCTGGCGTCGGCGCCGCATCCGGCGGTCGCGGCGCTCGTCGCGGGGGTCGCCGGGCGGCTCGCGCTGCCGTGGGCGTGCCGTGCGTCCGTGCCGTCCGCCCGTCCGGGCGGGCTGGGCGCGCTCGTCGCGGGCACCGTGCCCGGGCGCGCGGCCCTCGCCGCCACCGCCGCCGTCCTCGCGGCGGCCGCCGGTGCGGGGGCGGCGGCCGGCGGGACGGACGGCGCCCTGCTCGCGGCCGCCGCCGCGGTGTTCGGGCTCGGCGCCGCGCTCGCGGCGCTGCGGCACGCGGTCCGGCGGCTGGGCGGCGTCACCGGCGACGTCCTCGGCGCGCTCGTGGAGATCGCGGGGACGGGCGCGCTGATCGTCCTCGCCGCGGGATGAACCGGGACGAACCTTTGATCCCAGAGGACGAACCGGCCCCGTGAGAGGACTAACATCGGGCTACGTGACGACCATCAGCCTTGACAGCGCAGCCCCGGACAGCCTCGACGTCGACGCGATCGTGATCGGCGTCTCGCCCGGCGGGGACGGAGTCGCCCCGGCAGCCGGCGCCGAGGCGCTGGACCGGGCCCTGGACGGCCGGCTCGCCGCCGCGCTGGGCGCGCTGGGCGCGACCGGCAAGGCCGGGGAGATCACCCGCGTGCCCACCCTCGGCGCCGTGCCCGCCCCCGTGATCGTCGCCGCCGGGCTCGGCGAGGACCCCTCCGCCGAGGACCTGCGCCGCGCCGCCGGGGCCGCCCTGCGCTCGCTCGCCGGTTCCGCCCGCGCCGCCGTCGCCCTGCCCGTCGCGAACGCCGAGCAGCTCGAGGCGGCCGCCCTGGGCGCGCTCCTCGGCGCCTACTCCTTCGACTCCTTCCGCACCGGCGAGCACAAGAGCCCGGTCGAGGAGATCACGCTCCTCGCCGCCGACGGCGGGTTCGGCGCCGAGGCGGCCCTCGAGCACGCCCGCGTCCTCGCCGAGTCGGTGAAGCTCGTCCGCGACCTGGTCAACACCCCGCCGTCGCACCTCTCTCCCGAGGACCTCGCGGGCGAGGCCGAGCGGATCGCCGGGGAGACCGGCCTGTCCATCGAGGTGCTCGACGAGAAGGCCCTCGTGGACGGCGGCTACGGCGGCCTGGTGGGGGTCGGGCAGGGCTCGGCCAACCCGCCGCGGCTGATCCGGCTCTCCTACACCCACCCCGAGGCCGCCAAGACGCTCGCGCTGGTCGGCAAGGGCATCACCTTCGACTCCGGCGGCCTGTCGCTCAAGCCGTCCGAGGCCATGGACTGGATGAAGTCCGACATGGGCGGCGCGGGCGCCGTGCTCGGCGCGCTCGCCGCCATCGGCCGGCTCCGCCCGAAGGTCAACGTCGTCGGCTACCTCGCCGCCGCCGAGAACATGCCGAGCGGCACCGCGCAGCGCCCGTCCGACGTCATCCGCATCTACGGCGGCAAGACCGTCGAGGTCCTCAACACCGACGCCGAGGGACGCCTCGTGCTCGCCGACGCGCTGGTCCGCGCGGCCGAGGACGGCCCCGACCTGCTCATCGACGTCGCCACCCTCACCGGCGCGCAGCTCGTCGCGCTCGGCACCCGGACCACCGGGGTCATGGCCAACGACGACGCCGTCCGTGAGAAGGTGGTGGACGCGGCCGGTCGCGCCGGCGAGCCCTCCTGGGGCATGCCGCTGCCCGCCGAGCTGCGCAAGGGCCTGGACTCCGCGGTCGCCGACCTCGCCAACATCAGCGGCGACCGCTGGGGCGGCATGCTCACCGCGGGCGTGTTCCTCCAGGAGTTCGTCCAGGACGGCGTCAAGTGGGCGCACCTGGACATCGCGGGCCCGTCGTTCCACAAGGGCGAGCCGTACGGCTACACCCCGAAGGGCGGCACCGGCGCCGCGACCCGCACGCTGGTGCAGCTCGCCGAGGACCTCGCCGCAGGGACCCTCTGACGGCGACCCGGTGCGGCCGGGACGAACAAGCGAATAGGTTTTCTCGTGGCGGTGGGGGCCCGTTACCGGAGCGCCCCGCCCCGCCCCCGGCGCCGCGGCCCACGCGGCGCCAGAACCGGGAAAGGGAGCGTCCAGTGGCCAACAGCGGCCCCTTCGACATCGTGGTCCTAGGTGCCGGCAGCGGCGGATACGCGTGCGCGCTGCGCGCCGCCGAGCTCGGCAAGTCGGTCGCGCTCATCGAGCGGGACGAGTCCCTCGGCGGGACCTGCCTCAACCGGGGCTGCATCCCCACCAAGGCGCTGCTGCACGCGGCCGAGGTGGCGGACCAGACCCGCGAGGCCGCCCGCTTCGGCGTCCGGGCGTCGTTCGAGGGCATCGACGTCGCCGGTGTGAACGCCTACAAGGACAAGGTCGTCTCGACGACCGTCAAGGGCCTCACCGGGCTCATCAAGGGCCGCGGCATCGAGGTCGTGCACGGCACCGGGCGGCTGACCGGCCCGACGTCCGTCGAGGTCACCGCGCAGGACGGAACGGTCCGCGCGCTGGAGGGCGCGCACGTCGTCCTCGCCACCGGGTCCGCGCCGCGGTCGCTGCCCGGCCTGGAGATCGACGGCGAGCGGGTCATCTCCAGCGACCACGCGCTGCGGCTCGAGCACGTCCCCGGCTCCGTCGTCGTCCTCGGCGGCGGCGTCATCGGCGTCGAGTTCGCGAGCGTGTGGCGCTCGTTCGGCGCCGACGTCACGATCGTGGAGGCCCTGCCGCACCTGCTGCCGCTGGAGGAGGAGTCCAGCTCCAAGCGGCTGGAGCGGGCGTTCCGCAAGCGGGGCATCAAGTTCGAGCTCGGCACCCGGTTCGAGGGCGCCAAGACGACGCAGGGCGGCGTCTCGGTGTCGCTCGACAACGGCAAGACGGTCGACGCGGAACTGCTCCTCGTCGCCGTCGGCCGCGGCCCCGTCTCGGACGGCATCGGGCTCGCCGAGGCCGGCGTCGAGACCGAGCGCGGCTTCGTCAAGGTCGACGAGTACTGCCGCACCAGCGTCCCCACGATCTCGGCGGTCGGCGACCTGATCCGGACGCCGCAGCTGGCCCACGTCGGCTTCGCCGAGGGGATCCTCGTCGCCGAACGGCTGGGCGGGCTCACCCCGCCGCCGATCGACTACGACGGCGTCCCGCGCATCACCTACTCCGACCCCGAGGTCGCCTCCGTCGGCATCACCTCGGCGACGGCGCGGGAGCGCGGGCACGCGATCAAGGAGGTCACCTACGACCTGGCCGGCAACCCCAAGAGCAAGATCCTGGGGACGCAGGGCGAGGTCAAGGTGATCGCGGCCGTGGACGGTCCCGTCCTCGGCCTGCACATGGTCGGCGCGCGCGTCGGCGAGCTCATCGCGGAGGGGCAGCTCATCTACAACTGGGAGGCCCTCCCCGACGAGGTCGCGCAGCTGATCCACCCCCATCCGACACAATCCGAGGCCGTCGGCGAGGCACATCTCGCCCTCGCCGGCAAGCCATTGCACGTGCACGGCTGAACGCCGCACGGTTCATTTCTTCGAAGGAGTCGCTGAGAGCCATGCCGGTCTCCGTCACCATGCCCCAGCTCGGCGAGAGCGTCACCGAGGGCACCGTCACCCGCTGGCTGAAGAAGGAGGGTGAGCGCGTCGAGACCGACGAGCCGCTTCTCGAAGTGTCGACCGACAAGGTCGACACCGAGATCCCTTCGCCCGCCTCGGGCATCCTGACCAGCATCACCGTCGCCGAGGACGAGACCGTCGAGGTCGGCGCCGAACTCGCCATCATCGGTGACGAGGGCGACGCGCCGTCCGGCGGCGCCGCTCCGGCCGCCGAGGAGAAGCCGCAGGAGGCGCCCGCCGCGCAGCAGGAGCAGGCCCCGCCGGCCCAGCCGCAGGCGCAGCAGGCCCCGCCGCCCGCCGCGTGGCCGCCGCCCGCGCAGCAGCAGCCCGCCGCGCCGCCGGAGCCCGCCCCGCAGGCCCAGCAGCCGCAGCAGCCGCAGCAGGCGCCGCAGCAGCCCGCGCCGCAGGTGCCCGAGCAGCCGGCCGCGCCGTCCGCCGGGGCGCCGTCCGACGGCCCGTACGTGACGCCGCTCGTCCGCAAGCTCGCCACCGAGCACGGCGTCGACCTGGCGTCGATCAACGGCACCGGCGTCGGCGGCCGCATCCGCAAGCAGGACGTCCTGGAGGCGGCCCGCGCCGCCAAGGAGCGGCAGGCGCAGCAGGCCGCCGCCCCGGCCGCCCCGGCGGCGCCCGCGGCCCCGGCCGCGCGCCCGTCCGCCCGCGCCGCGACCCCGCCGCCCGCCGCCGCTCCCGCCGACCAGCTCGCGCTGCGCGGCAAGACCGAGCCGATGTCGCGGATCCGGCAGACGATCGCCCGCCGCATGGTGGAATCGCTGCAGGTGTCGGCGCAGCTCACCACCGTCGTCGAGGTGGACGTCACGAAGATCGCGCGGCTGCGCGGCCAGGCCAAGGCCGAGTTCGAGGCCCGCGAGGGCGTCAAGCTGTCCTTCCTGCCGTTCTTCGCGATGGCGACGGTCGAGGCGCTCAAGGCGCACCCGAAGCTGAACGCCGTCATCAACAGCGAGACGAACGAGGTCACCTACCACGACGTCGAGAACCTCGCCATCGCGGTGGACGTGCCCGAGCGCGGCCTGATGGTCCCGGTGATCGACAACGCGGGCCAGCTCAACCTGGCCGGGCTCGCGCAGCGGATCGCCGACCTCGCCGAGCGGACCCGCACCGGCAACCTCAGCCCGGACGAGCTCGCCGGCGGCACGTTCACGCTGACCAACACCGGCAGCCGCGGCGCCCTGTTCGACACCCCGATCCTCAACCAGCCGCAGGTCGGGATGCTCGGCACGGGCGCGGTCGTCAAGCGCCCCGCCGTCATCGACGACCCCGAGCTGGGCGAGGTCATCGCCGTCCGGTCCATGGTCTACCTGGCCCTGACCTACGACCACCGGCTCATCGACGGCGCCGACGCCGCCCGCTTCCTGGGCACCGTCAAGCACCGTCTGGAGGAGGGCAACTTCGAGGCCGAGCTCGGCCTCTGACCCTCGTCCCGGTCACCGGAACCCCCGCCGCCCCACCGGCCCGGCGGGGGTTCCGCGCGTCGCGCCCAAGATTCGTCAAAGTCGCGGCCCGCGGTCCGCGGTGGCCGTACGGTGACAGCGACAGCGAACGGCCGTGCCGGACGGCCTGGAGGAGGGCGCATGAGCACCGACGGACAGCCGCACATTCTCGCGATCGGCGGCGGGTCGTTCGTCCCCGACGGCCGGGAGGGGCTCGCGCCGAGCCCGCTGCTGCGCTACGCCGTCGACCTCACCGGGCAGGACCGGCCCCGCGTCTGCTTCCTCACCACCGCCCTCGGCGACGGCGCCGAGTACGTGTCCCGCTTCTACGCCGCGTTCGCGGCCCTGGACGCGGAGGTGAGCCACCTGGCGCTGTTCCCCATGCCGAACGTGGCGGACATGCGGGCGCACCTGCTCACCCAGGACCTCGTGTACGTGTCGGGCGGGAGCGTCGCCAACCTGCTCGCGCTGTGGCGGCTGCACGGCCTCGACGCGATCATGCGGGAGGCGTGGGAGGCGGGCGTCGTGCTGTCCGGGCAGAGCGCGGGGGCGCTGTGCTGGCACGTCGGCGGCAACACCGACTCGTTCGGCCCGCAGCTGCGCCCGCTGACCGACGGCCTCGGGCTCCTGCCGTACTCCTGCGGCGTCCACTACGACAGCGACCCGCAGCGGCGCCCCCTGCTGCAGCAGCTCGTGGGCGAGGGCACCCTGCCCGGCGGCTACGCGGCGGACGAGTCGGTCGCCCTGCACTACGTGGGCACCGAGTTCGTCCAGGCCGTCTCGTTCCGGCAGGAGGCGGGCGCCTACCGGGTGGAGCCGGACGGTCCGGGCACCGCGAAGGAGACGCGCCTCGAGCCCCGGCTCCTCGCCTCGCTCTGAGCCCGCGGAATCCGCGGGCCCCGGTCGGGTGGGCGCAGGTCCGGTGGGAAGCGAGTCAGGTGGGGAGCATCACCTTGTAGACGGCCTCGCCCTCGTCGGCGGCCGCGCCGAAGAGCCCGGTGAGCGCCCGGTAGGCGGGCGCGAGCGTCGCGTCGAGGACGGCGGCGTCGAGGCCCTCCGCGTCCTGGACGCCCGCGGCGCGCATCGCGGCGGCGTCGAAGCGGGCGGCGACGTCGGCGAACGGCGTCGCCGCGAGGTGGTCGGCGGCGGGCTTGACGCGGTCCGGGGCCAGGTAGACGACGTCCATGCCGAGCTCGTCGGCGCCGTCCTCGGTGAGCAGCCGCCCGCCGCACACCACGTCCGCCTCGGGCTGGCGGCCCTCCCACGCGTCGCCCGTCAGCAGGAAGTGCAGCGCCTGCCAGGCGCCGCCGAGGTCGACGGGCGCGGACGCGGCGCGGCAGCGCCACTCGCGGTCGCCGAACACGCGGCGGGCGATCCGGCCGGGGTCCGACTCCCCCTCCAGCACGGGCGGCACCCTGAGGTACGACATTGCCAGACCCACCGCGCTCCTCCTGTCCGCTCGCTGACCGTGACGACTCTTCGTGACGACAGGGAGCCACCCTAGAGACGTCCGGGGAAAGAGATGACCGAAACACGCGAATCCGCGGCGCCCCGCCGTTAACGTCACTCGTTCGAGATCCCCCCGATACGGCTTCGACGCCGGGCCGGGGGCGGGCGGTCGCGCACGGTGTGCCGATCCCTGGAACCGCGACGTAGGCTGAACGCGTGACAACGGTGACACCTGAGGGGCGCAAGCTCCTGCGCATTGAGGCACGCAACAGCCAGACCCCGATCGAGCGCAAGCCCGAATGGATCAAGACCCGGCTGAAGATGGGCCCGCAGTACAGGGAGCTCATCGGGCTGGTGAAGTCCGAGGGCCTGCACACGGTGTGCCAGGAGGCGGCCTGTCCCAACATCTTCGAATGCTGGGAGGACCGCGAGGCCACGTTCCTCATCGGCGGGGAGCAGTGCACCCGGCGCTGCGACTTCTGCAACATCGACACGGGCAAGCCCGCCGCGCTCGACCGGGACGAGCCGCGCCGCGTCGCCGAGTCCGTCGTGACGATGGGCCTGAAGTACGCCACCGTCACGGGCGTCGCCCGCGACGACCTGGAGGACGGCGGCGCCTGGCTGTACGCGGAGACGGTGCGGCAGATCCACGCGGCCGTGCCCGGCTGCGGCGTCGAGCTGCTCATCCCCGACTTCAACGCGGTGCCCGAGCAGCTCGCCGAGGTGTTCTCGTCGCGGCCGGAGGTCCTCGCGCACAACGTCGAGACCGTCCCGCGGATCTTCAAGCGGATCCGCCCCGGGTTCCGCTACGAGCGCTCCCTGGAGGTGATCTCCAGGGCCCGCGAGGACGGGCTGGTCACCAAGTCGAACCTGATCCTGGGCATGGGCGAGACCCGCGAGGAGGTCTCCACCGCGCTGCGCGACCTGCACGACGCCGGTTGCGAACTCATCACGATCACGCAGTACCTGCGGCCGTCCCCGCGGCACCACCCGGTCGAGCGCTGGGTGAAGCCGGAGGAGTTCGTCGAGCTGGCGGACGAGGCCCGGGAGATCGGCTACGCGGGCGTGATGTCCGGTCCGCTCGTCCGGTCCAGCTACCGCGCCGGGCGCCTCTACAAGCAGGCGATCGAGGCCCGGGAGTCCTGACGCGCACGCCGTTCGGGGACGAATCGCCTGTCCGGTGACGACCCCGACCCGACTATCCTTGGAACCATGTCGAAAAAGCCCGCAGACGGAGGCCAGGAGCGTCCGGGCCGCCTCAAGCAGATCCGCATGGTCGCCCAGGTGCTGCACCAGGCGAACCCGAAGGCCCTCCCGATCGTCTTCGCCTCGGCGCTCGGGACGCTGGCCGTCCTCGTCGCCATCGGGCTGATCTTCGGCCAGCTCTGGTTCTTCATCCCGCTGGGCATCCTGGCCGCGTTCGCGGTCGGCATGATCGTGTTCGGCCAGCTGGCGCAGCGCGCCCAGTACAAGGTGATCGCGGGGCAGCCGGGCGCGGCCGCCGCGATCCTGAAGAACATGCGCGGCGGCTGGACCGTCACCGAGGCGGTGGCCGGCAACCGCAACCTCGACATGGTGCACCGCGCGGTCGGGCGCGCCGGGGTCGTGCTGGTCTCCGAGGGGCCCCGCAACCGGGTCGGGCACCTGCTCGGCGCGGAGAAGAAGCGCATCTCCCGCGCGGCCCAGCAGGTCCCCATCTACGACGTCCAGGTGGGCGACGACGAGGGGCAGATCCCGGTGGACAAGCTGCAGCGGCACCTGATGAAGCTGCCGCGCAACCTGAGCAAGGGCCAGGTCGCGGAGCTGAACGACCGGCTGCAGGCGCTGCCCCGCGCCATGCAGATGCCGAAGGGCCCGATCCCGAAGGGCGCGAAGATGCCCAAGGGCCCCAAGCCCCGGATGCGCTGACGACGGAACGGCGAAGCGCCCCCTCCCGGACGGGAGGGGGCGCTTCGCATGGTCGGGGTGTGCGCGTGGTCGGGGTGCGCGTGGGCGGGCGCGGGTCAGATGTTCACGACGGCGGTGTTGGCCGCCCGGTCGTGCAGTCCGCGGTAGTCGCGGTCCCAGAGCAGGGCCGGGACGACGAGGAGCAGCAGGAGCGTGCGCGCGAGGCCCCAGCCGAGCCCCACCGGACGCCCGTCCAGCCGGATCACCCGGATCCCGCACAGCCGCTTGCCGATCGTCATGCCGATCATCGAGGTGAGCAGCCACGCCTGGATGCCGAAGACGACGAGCGTCCAGGTGCTGCGCTCGGGCGGCCCCCAGTCGAGGGTGCGCGCCAGCATGCTCGCGACCAGCATCGACAGCCCCCAGTCGACGAACAGCGCGCCGATCCTGCGCGGGTAGCTCGCGACGGCGCCGCTGCCGCTCTCCGGAAAACCGAACCGCTCCCCGGGGTCCCCGAGGTCGGCCCCTGCCGCGCGCGCGCCGCTCAGCCACGTCTGCGTCCAGCGCGGGCCCTTGCCACTGCTCATGTCCCTACGCTATCCGCTCCCCCGGCGGGTTCCGACGGGCCCTCGCCCCGGACGGTCCGTCACAGGAAGGGCGACCCGCGTAACACGCTCGAAACATATGGGACATGGCCGGGAAACGGCGGCTGCCTAGCCTCTTGGATAGCCAAGGAGTGCCAAGGAGGCCGGATGTTCAGCAGCGCCGAAGAGATCCTGAGCTATATCAGGGACGAGGACGTACGGTTCGTCGACTGCCGGTTCGTGGACCTGCCGGGGAAGATGCAGCACCTGACGTTCCCCGTCGAGCGCTTCGACGAGAGCATCTTCACCGAGGGCCTGATGTTCGACGGCTCGTCCGTCCGCGGGTTCCAGGAGATCCACGAGTCGGACATGCTGCTGCTGCCCGACCCGGCGACCGCCGTGCTCGACCCGTTCCGGCAGCACAAGACGCTGAACCTGAACTTCTTCGTGCACGACCCGCTGACCGGGGAGCCCTACAGCCGCGACCCGCGCAACGTCGCGAAGAAGGCCCAGGACTACCTGCGCGGTTCCGGCATCGCCGACACCTGCTACTTCGGCCCCGAGGCGGAGTTCTACATCTTCGACGACGTCCGCTTCCAGACGTCGCCGAACGCCGGCTTCTACCACCTGGACTCCATCGAGGGCGCGTGGAACACCGGCCGCGAGGAGCCGGGCGGCAACCTGGGCGCCAAGCCCGGCTACAAGGGCGGCTACTTCCCCGTCCCGCCGATGGACCACTACACCGACCTGCGCTCGGAGATGTCCGCGCAGCTGCTGAACGTCGGCCTGAACGTCGAGCTGCACCACCACGAGGTCGGCACCGCGGGCCAGTCCGAGATCGGCGTCAAGTTCGACACCCTCCTGAAGGCCGCCGACAACCTCCTGCTCTACAAGTACGTCGTCAAGAGCGTCGCGCGCGCCGCGGGCAAGACCGTCACGTTCATGCCCAAGCCGATCTTCGGTGACAACGGGTCCGGCATGCACTGCCACCAGTCGCTGTGGAAGGACGGCTCGCCGCTCTTCTACGACGAGGTCGGGTACGCGGGCCTGTCCGACAACGCCCGCTACTACATCGGCGGCCTGCTCAAGCACGCGCCGTCCCTGCTGGCCTTCACCAACCCGACGGTGAACTCCTACCACCGCCTGGTCCCCGGCTACGAGGCCCCGGTCAACCTGGTCTACTCGCAGCGGAACCGCTCGGCCTGCATCCGGATCCCGATCACCGGCTCCAACCCGAAGGCCAAGCGCGTCGAGTTCCGCGTGCCGGACCCGTCCTGCAACCCGTACCTGGCCTTCTCGGCGATGCTGATGGCCGGCCTGGACGGCATCAAGAACAAGATCGAGCCCGCCGAGCCGGTCGACAAGGACCTCTACGAGCTCCCGCCGGAGGAGGCCCGCGCGATCCCGCAGGTCCCCGGCTCGCTCCCCGAGGTCCTCGCGGCCCTCGAGGCCGACCACGACTACCTGCTCGAGGGCGGCGTCTTCACCCAGGACCTCATCGACACCTGGATCTCGATGAAGAACGAGTTCGAGATCGACCCGATCCGCCTCCGCCCGCACCCCCACGAGTTCGAGATGTACTACGACATCTAAAGATCCCCACCGATTCGCGCGGCCCCGGCGGTTCTCCGCCGGGGCCGCGCGATGTCGTGCCGCCGGACGGGCGACGGCGCGACGCCGGACGGGCGGGGCGCGCGGTCTGGTCCCGGAGGTGTGGCCGGGGTCACCTGAAATCAACCGGAAAGGTTCGGTTAACTCCACCCAAAGACCGGAGACGGGGTCAGGGTCGTACTACTCAGGTCTGAGGTGAAGACCGTTCGCTGCGGTGATCACATATCTGGGCCGCCGGAGAAGGATGGTCGGTATGGCCCAGATCGCCCCCCCGGCCGCTCACCGAGTCCCGGCCCACCCGGCCCCGCGCGGTGAGCGGCGACGGCAGGCCGCCCCGCCGCGGCGCCGGGTGTTCACGGTACCCCCGGTGTGGCGCGAACTGCTGCTGATCGTCGTCTTCTACACCGGTTACTCGCTGACGCGCATCGTGCTGGTGCAGGACGGCACCGCGTCCGCGTTCGCCCACGCGGACCAGATCCTGCGGTTCGAAGGGGCGCTGGGCCTCGACGTCGAGCTGTCGCTCAACCGCGCGCTGCTGGACCTGCCGTGGCTGGCGAAGGCGGCGAACGTCTTCTACGCGACGATGCACTTCGCCGTGACGCTCGGCATGGTGCTGTGGCTGTACCTGCGCCGGCCGCAGGACTACCGGTGGCTGCGGACGTCCCTGATGATCGCGACCGGGGTGGCGGTGCTCGGCTTCTGGCTGTACCCGCTGGCGCCGCCGCGGTTCCTGCACGAGGCGGGGTTCGTCGACCCGGTGACGGCGCTGCAGTCGTTCGGCCTGTACGCGAGCGACGCGTCCGCGACGATGACGAACCAGTACGCGGCGATGCCGTCGATGCACGCGGGCTGGGCGCTGTGGTGCGGGTTCATCATGGTGCGGCTGACGGCGCGGCGGTGGCTGAAGGCGCTGGGCGTGCTGTACCCGGTGACGACCACGCTGGTGATCCTCGCGACCGCCAACCACTACGTGCTGGACGCGGCCGCGGGGTTCGCGGTGGTCGCGGGCGCGCTGGCGGTGTCGTGGCTGCTGTACGCGCGGACGCCGCGGCGGCTGCTGGACGCGCGGGACCGGCTGCTCGGGCGGTGCGCGCCCGCCGCGCCCGTCCCGGCGCCGCGGCCCGCCGCCGGCGACCGTCCTGAGCCGGTGGGGGCCGGTCAGTCGGCGTAGCCGTAGAAGACCCGCTCGACGACCGCGCGGGCGCGGCGGGTGCAGCGGCGGTGGTCCTCCAGGAGGTCTCCGGCGGTGGCGTGGCCGAGGACGCGGGCGACGGCGCTGCGGTCGCTGCGGTTGTCGGTGGGCAGCAGGTCGGACGCCCTGCCGCGGACGAGCATGACGGCGCCGCGGATGCGGGTCGCGAGTTTCCAGGCGGCGGCGAGCACGTCGGCGTCGGCGGGGTCGAGCAGGTCCGCGCCGACGGCGGCGTCGAGCGCGGCGAGGGTGCGGGTGGTGCGCAGTTCCGGGACGTCGTGGGCGTGCTGCAGCTGGATGAGCTGGACGACCCATTCGACGTCCGACAGGCCGCCGGGGCCGAGCTTGACGTGCAGGCGCGGGTCGGCGCCGCGCGGGAGCCGCTCGGACTCCATGCGGGCCTTCAGGCGGCGGATCTGCCGGACGGCGTCGTCGGCGATGCCGCCGGGCGGGCGGCGGATCGGGTCGATGAGGGCGCGGAACCGGTCGCGCAGGCCGGGGTCGCCGATCATCGGGTCGGCGCGCAGCAGCGCCTGCGTCTCCCACGGCTCGGACCAGCGGGCGTAGTAGGCGGCGTAGGACGCGAGGGTGCGGACGAGCGGGCCGCGGCGGCCCTCGGGCCGCAGGTCGGGGTCGATGGCCAGCGGCGGGTCGGAGGCGGGCAGCGACAGCAGCCGGCGCAGTTCCTCGGCGACGGCGCGGGCGGCGCGGTCCGCGGCGCGCTCGTCGGCGCCGGGGAGCGGGTCGTGGACGAACATGACGTCGGCGTCGCTGCCGTAGCCGAGTTCGCGCCCGCCGAAGCGGCCCATCGCGACGACCGCCATGCGGGTGGGCAGCGGCGCGCCGGTGCGGGCCTCGACCGCGTCGGTCGCGGCGCGCAGGGCGGCCTCGACGGTGACGGCGGCGATGTCGGTGAGGGCCTCGCCGACGGCGGTGACGTCGGCGAGGCCGAGCAGGTCGGCGACTGCGACGCGGAACAGCTCGCGGCGGCGCAGGGCCCGCACGACGGTGACGGCGTCCTCGGCGGCGGCGGTGGCGGTGTCCGCGGCGGTGGACGGGGCGTGCCTGCGGACGGCCGCGAGCGCTTCGGCGCGCAGCGCGTCGTGGGGGCGGGGCGCGAGTTCGGCGTCGCCGGCGAGCATGGCGACGGCCTCGGGGGCGCGCAGCAGCAGGTCGGTGGCGTAGCGGCTGGCGCCGAGCACCCACGCCATCCGCTCGGCGACGGTGATGTCGTCGCGGAGCAGCCGCAGGTACCAGGGGGTGGTGCCGAGGGCGTCGCTGACCTGCCGGAAGCCGAGCAGGCCGGCGTCCGGGTCGGGGGCGTCGGCGAACCAGCCGAGCATGACCGGCAGCAGGGTGCGCTGGATGGCGGCGCGGCGCGACACCCCGGCGGTGAGGGCCTCGATGTGCCGCAGGGCGCCGGCGGGGTCGTTGTAGCCGAGGGCTTCGAGGCGGGTGCGGGCGGCTTCGGGGGTGAGCCGCGCCTCCTCCTCGGGGAGCCGCGCGACGGCCCGCAGCAGCGGCGCGTAGAACAGCTTCTCGTGCAGCCGGCGGACCTCGCGGGCGTGCCGCCGCCACAGCGCGGTGAACTCGCCGACCGGGTCGGTGCGCAGGCCGAGGGCGCGGCCGAGGCGGCGCAGCTCGTCCTCGTCGTCGGGGACGAGGTGGGTGCGGCGCAGCCGGTGCAGCTGCAGGAGGTGCTCGACGCGGCGCAGGAACCGGTAGGCGGACGTGAGGGCCGCGGCGTCCTCGCGGCCGACGTAGCCGCCGCGCGACAGGTCGGCGAGCGCCTCGAGGGTGGTGGGGCTGCGGAGCGTCTCGTCGGTGCGGCCGTGGACGAGCTGGAGGAGCTGGACGGCGAACTCGACGTCGCGCAGGCCGCCGGGGCCGAGCTTGAGCTGCCGTTCGGCCTCGGCGCCGCGCCGGTCGAGGTCGGCCTCGACGCGGCGCCGCATGGCCTGGACGTCCTCGACGAAGTCCTCGCCTTCGGCGGCGGCCCACACGATGGGCGCGACGGCGTCGATGTAGCGGGCGCCGAGGTCGGCGTCGCCGGCGACGGGCCGGGCCTTCAGCAGCGCCTGGAACTCCCAGGTCTTCGCCCAGCGCTCGTAGTAGGCGCGGTGGCTGGCGAGGGTCCGGACGAGGGGGCCGGCCTTGCCCTCGGGGCGCAGCGCGGCGTCGACCTCCCAGAGGGAGCCCTCCTCGGTGCTGGCGGAGCAGGCGCGCATGGTGGCGGCGGCGAGCCGCGTCGCGGCGCGCAGCGCGGCGTCCTCGGGGGCGCCGTCGCGGGCCTCGGCGACGAACACGACGTCGACGTCGCTGACGTAGTTCAGCTCGCGGCCGCCGCACTTGCCCATGCCGATGACGGCGAGGCGGCAGGACGGGTGCTCGGGGACCTCGGCGCGGGCGATCGCCAGGCCCGCCTCGAGCGCGGCGGCGGCGAGGTCGGCGAGTTCGGCGGCGACCTTGGCGACGTCGGCGGCGCCGACGAGGTCGCGCCCGGCGAGGTCGAGCAGGCGGCGCCGGTACGCGACGCGCAGCGCGGCGGGCGCGGCGCTCCCCGCGGCCGCGGCGACGGGCTCGGCGTCGCCGGGGCGGGCGCCGACGGCGGCGAGCAGTTCGGCGCGGACGTCGCCGAAGCCGGCGTGGTGGTCGCGCAGGACGTGCCAGTGACCGGGGTGCCGGACGAGGTGGTCGCCGAGCGCGGCGCTGGCGCCGAGGACGGCGGTCAGCCGGTCGCGGGTGCCGTCCTCGTCGGCGAGGGCGGCGCGCAGTCCGGCGCCCTCGCCGTGCTCGTCGGCGGCGGCGAGCAGCCGGAGCAGGGCGCCGAGGGCGAGGTCGGGGTCGGCGGTGCCGCCGAGGACGCCGAGCAGCGCCTCCAGGAGCGGGCCGTCGAGCCGGACGCCGTCCGCCGCCTCGGCCTCCCGGACGAGCCGCTGCGCGCGTCCCGCGTCGGTGAAGCCGAGGCGTGCCAGGCGTCCGGCGAGGGACGGGCGGCGGTCGCGGTTCCTGGGCTCGGTGGTCCTGGGCTCGGTCACGCCTCAACCGTAATGCGCCGCGCCCCCGGCGGGGGTCACAGGACGGCCAGCAGCCGCCTGCGCTCGAACTCGGTGACCTCGCGGCGGTAGTCCTCCCACTCCTGCCGCTTGTTGCGGAGGAAGAAGTCGAAGACGTGCTCGCCGAGGACGTCGGCCATCAGCTCGCTGCGCTCCATGGCGTGGACGGCCTCGTCGAGGTTCTGCGGGAGCGGCTCTATGCCGAGGGCGCGCCGCTCGGCGGGGGTGAGCGCCCACACGTCGTCCTCGGCGCCCGCCGGGAGCTCGTAGCCCTCCTCGATGCCCTTGAGCCCGGCGCCGAGGATCGCGGCGAACGCGAGGTAGGGGTTGGCGGCGGTGTCGAGGGAGCGGAACTCGATCCGGGTGGAGTGGCCCTTGTGCGGCTTGTACATCGGGACGCGGACGAGCGCGGAGCGGTTGTTGTGGCCCCAGCAGATGTAGGACGGGGCCTCTCCCCCGGCGCCCGCGGCGGATCCGACGTTGCCCCACAGCCGCTTGTAGGAGTTGACCCACTGGTTGCAGACGGCCGTGATCTCGGCGGAGTGCCGCAGGACGCCCGCGATGAACGCGCGCCCGACCTTCGACAGCTTGAACTCGGCGCCCGGCTCGTAGAAGGCGTTGCGGTCGCCCTCGAACAGGGACATGTGGGTGTGCATGCCGGAGCCGGGGTGGTCGGTGAACGGCTTCGGCATGAAGGACGCGTGCACGCCCTGCTCGAGCGCGACCTCCTTCATGACCAGCCGGAACGTCATGATGTTGTCGGCGGTGGTGAGCGCGTCGGCGTAGCGCAGGTCGATCTCCTGCTGGCCGGGGGCGCCCTCGTGGTGGCTGTACTCGACGGAGATGCCCATCGACTCCAGCATCATGATCGCGTTGCGCCGGAAGTCGTGCGCGGCGCTGTGCGGGGTGTGGTCGAAGTAGCCGCCGGAGTCGGCGGGCTCGGGCTCGCTGCCGTCCTCCGGCTTGGTGTTCAGCAGGAAGAACTCGATCTCGGGGTGGGTGTAGAACGTGAACCCGAGGTCGGCGGCGCGGGCGAGCGCGCGCTTGAGGACGTACCGGGGGTCGGCGAAGCTCGGCGACCCGTCCGGCATGAGGATGTCGCAGAACATCCGGCCGACGCCGGGCGACTCCGAGCGCCACGGCAGGACCTGGAACGTGGACGGGTCGGGCTTGGCGATCATGTCGGCCTCGTAGACGCGGGCGAAGCCCTCGATCGCCGAGCCGTCGAAACCGATGCCCTCGCCGAAGGCGCCCTCCAGTTCGGCGGGCGCGACTGCCACCGACTTCAGGAACCCGAGCACGTCGGTGAACCACAGCCGGATGAACCGGATGTCGCGCTCCTCCAGCGTCCGGAGCACGAACTCCTGCTGACGGTCCAAAGCCTTCTCCCTCGGTGCCTTGCTCCGCCGGCCCGCCGGAGCGACGGGTCCGGCCACTGTGCAGTATGCCCGGCCGCTGTTACCACGACGTTACGCGTTCCGCGTCGTTCCCGTGGCCGCCGGGTGGCGTGTTCGCTCTCGGCCGTGCGTCCGAAGGTATCGGACCTTCACCCCATACCGCCCGCCCGTCCGGGCCCCGAGCAGCCGTTTCCCGAATCTTGACGTGCCGATCGGGCCTCCGCCGGGAACTGATCATTAACGTGAACCGCGTCGTGGACATCTCTCTTCTTCTCTCGACGGCCGACGGGGCCGCCGCACTGGCGGCGCCCGCGGCCATGCACCCGGAGTCGTGGCGGCTGTGCGCGCAGGTGGAGACCTGGGCGCGCGGCCGCGGCCTGGTGCTCGGAGATCCGGACACCTCACCGCTCGGCCGGGCCCGCTGCGAGCGGCTGGCCGCGCGCGTCTTCCCGACCGCCGACCTCGCCGCCGTGGACCTGTTCGCCCGCTGGCTGACCTGGACGCTCGCGCTGGACGACATGCTCGACCATCCGCCGCTCGCCGACAGCGGCAGCGCCGTGCACTCGCTGTACGACGACCTGCTGCGCGCGACCCGCCGCGGGCATCCCCGCCCGGGGGCGCGGCCGCTGGAGGCGACCCTGGTGGAGCTGTGGCACGCCACGGCCGCGGGCATGAGCCGCGACTGGCGCCGCCGCTTCATGCTCCACCTGGAGGCGCACCGGGACGCCTGCGCGGAGGAGGCGGTGAACCGCCGCATCGAGCACGTGCCGACGCCGCGCGAGTTCGCGCCGCTGCGCCGCCGCGCGTGCGGGCCGTTCCTGTACGACCTGGTCGAGCCCGTCCTCGGTGTCGAGCTGCCGGTGCGGCTGCTGCGGACGCCCCGCTGGAAGGCGCTCGCGCACGCCGTCGCCGACGCCGTCGCGTGGTCCAACGACCTCGCCTCGCACGACCTGGAGGCCGCGCGCGGCGACGTCCACGACCTGCCGGCGGTGCTCGCCCGGGCCGAGGGGACGACGCCCGCGCAGGCCGGCGCGGCCGTGGCGGCGCGCGTCGCCGAGCGGATCGAGGACGCCCGGGAGGCCGCGCGGCGGCTGCCGGACATGCTCGACCGGCTGGAGCTGACCGTCGCGCAGCGCGCGGCGGCGGCCCAGGTCGTCCGGGTCCTGCTGGACACTCCGCGGGCGCACGTCGACTGGCTCGTCGAGTCCGGGCGGTACGAGGCGGGCGCGGCGGTCCCGGCGCCGCGGCTGGACGCGCTGGCGTCGCTGCGCTGACCCCGGCGGGTCAGCGGGGCGCCGCGCCGGGGGCGGCGGCGAGGGCGTCGCCCGCCGGCGTCCGGGAGTACAGCACGCGGCGGCCGAGCCGGTGCCCGGTGACGAGCCCGCAGGCGCGGAGCACTCCGAGGTGCTGGCTGACCGCCGCGGGCGTGACGCCGAGCCGTCCGGCCAGCTCGGTCGTGGACGCCGGGGACGCGAGCGCGAGCAGCAGCCCGGCGCGGCGGCGGCCGAGCAGCGCGGCGAGCGCGGCGGCGGGGCCGTCCGGCCCGGCCGGGCGGCGCGTCTCCCAGAGGGCCGCGACGCCGTTCGGCGGGTAGCTGAGCATCGGCTGGTAGGGCGGCACCATCACCGACGTGTCCGGCCAGACGAACGCGCTCGGGACCAGCAGCAGGCCGCGCCCGTCCAGGGCGCCGCGGAAGTCCCAGCGGCGGTCGATCGCGAGCGTCCCCGAGCGCCAGGCGACCGACGGGTGCAGGCCGCCGAACACCCCGGCGGCGCCCTCCGCGGCGAGGGCGCGGGTGCGGCGCAGGACGTCGCCCTCCAGCAGGTCGCGGATCCGCGGCCAGTACGGCTCGACGGCCGCGGCCCAGTACTCCTCGAGCAGGTCGGCGACGGCCGCCAGTGCGCGCGCGGGGCGCTCCGCCATCTCCGCGCGGACCGGGTCGGGCGGCAGGAACCGCAGTTCGGCGGCGACCACCTCGGGCGGCGTGGCCCGGACGGTCTCCAGTTCGGCGCCGAGGTCGGGCAGCGGGGTGTCCGGCGGCGGGGTGAGGAAGTCGGGGATGTAGCCCCAGGCGGGGACGATCCGCCGCAGCGGCGCGAGGTCCCGCCCGCGCAGGCGGGGCCGGACGGCGTGCACCCACGGCAGGTGGAGGGCGTGCCCGGACGGGTCGGCGAGGACCCGCAGGCTGCGCACCATCTCCCACAGCGGGGAGAACGCGAACCGGACCCGCGCCACGTCGTCCGGAGCGAACACCAGCTCGACCATTAAGCCCAGACTAAATGAATATCGCTGCCCCGGCGGCTCCCCGACCATCGGACCCGTGACCACCGCGCAACACGCCCCCGCCGGCCCGCCGCCCGGCCGCATCGCCGCGTTCCTCGCCCCCCGCGTCGGCGGATTCCCCCGCACCTTCTGGGTGCTGTGGGCGGGCACGCTCCTCAACCGGCTCGGCACGATGGTCGAGCCCTTCCTCGGCCTCTACCTGACCACCATGCGGGGCCTGTCGCTGGCGCAGGCCGGCGTGGTGATGGCGCTGCTCGGCGCCGGCTCGCTCGCCGGCCAGCTCGTCGGCGGCGTCCTCGCCGACCGCGTCGGCCGCCGCGCCACGCTGACCGCCGCGACCGTCGGCGCCGGCGCCGCGATGCTCGCCCTCGGCCACGCCCGGGGCATCGCGGCGCTCGCCGCGTCCGCGCTCGTCCTCGGGCTGCTGCTGGACATGTACCGGCCCGCGTCGCAGGCGATGGTCGCCGACATCATCTCCCCGGCGGACCGCCCCCGCGCCTTCGGGCTGCTGTTCTGGGCCGTCAACCTCGGCTGGGCCGTGGCGATGGTGCTCGGCGGGACGCTCGCCCGGGAGGGCTTCCTGTGGCTGTTCTGGATCGACGCCCTCACCTGCGCGGCGTTCGGGGTGCTGGTGTGGCGCGCCGTCCCCGAGACGCGGGACCGCGCGGCGCGCGCGTCGGCCGCCCCGGGCGGGTTCCGGCGCGCGCTGCGGGACCGCGTCATGGCCGCGTACGTCGTCATCACGCTGCTGTACACGTTCGTGCTGATGCAGGGCATGACGACCATGCCGCTGGCGATGAAGGAGGACGGCCTCGGCGCGCAGGCGTACGGGCTGGCGATCGCCGCGAACGGAGTGCTGATCGTCGTCGTGCAGCCCCTGGTGAACGCCTGGCTGAGCCGCCGCGACCACAGCCGCGTGCTGGTCGCCGGGTTCGTCCTCGTCGGCACCGGGTACGGGCTGACCGCGCTGGTCTCGTCGCTGCCCGGCTACACCCTGACGATCATGGTGTGGACGTGCGGCGAGATCGTCGCGGCGGCCGTCCTGCAGGCGGTCGTCGCCGACCTCGCCCCCGCTGACCTGCGCGGGCGCTACAACGGCCTGTACGGGATGGCGTGGGCGGGCGGGTTCCTGCTGGCGCCGCTCGGCGGCACCCAGCTGCTCGGCCTCGGCGGAGGGCCCGCGCTGTGGCTGACGTGCCTGGTCATCGCCCTCGTCGCGGCGGCGGGCCAGCTCGCGCTCGCCCCCGCCGTCCGCCGCCGCCATTTCTCGTCAGAGTGACGATACCGGTTCGGGACGTACTACCCTGGGAGGGTGGCACAGCTCCGGATCGCGCTCGCGCAGGTGAACCCGACCGTCGGCGACCTCGACGGCAACGCCGACCTCATCGTGGACTGGACGCGGGCGGCCGCCGACGCCGGCGCCCACCTCGTCGCCTTCCCCGAGATGGCGCTCACCGGCTACCCCGTCGAGGACCTCGCGCTGCGGCCGTCCTTCGTCGAGGCGTCCCGGCGCGCCCTCCGCCGCGTCGCGCGCCGCCTCGCCGACGCCGGCATGGGCGGCGTCCCCGTCGTCGTCGGCACCCTCGACCGCCGGGAGGGCGGCCGCCGGCCGCTGAACGCCGTCGCGTGGCTGCACGGCGGCGACGTCCTGATCTCCTCGGCGAAGCACCACCTGCCGAACTACGGCGTCTTCGACGAGTTCCGCATCTTCGAGCGCGCCGACGTGCTCCCGGTCGTCCGGCTGCACGGCATCGACGTCGCCACCGTCATCTGCGAGGACCTCTGGCAGGAGGGCGGCCCCGCGAGCGTCACCCGCGCCGCGGGCGCCGGGCTCCTCCTCTCCGTCAACGCCTCCCCCTACGAGCGCGAGAAGGACGACGTCCGCCTCGACCTGTGCGCCAGGCGCGCGCGCGAAGCGGGCTGCGCCCTCGCCTACGTGAACATGGTCGGCGGCCAAGACGAACTGGTCTTCGACGGCGACTCCGTCATCGTCGGCCCGGACGGCGCGCCCATCGCCCGCGCGCCCCAGTTCGTCGACCACCTCCTCATCACCGACCTCGACCTGCCCGAGGCGTCCCCGGACGAAGGCCCCGCCTCCGTCGACGCGCCCGGCGGCACGACGTTCACCGTCGAGCGCCGCACGCTGTCCGCGTCCCCCCTGCCCGCCTACGACCCCGAACCGCCGACCGTCTCCGAACCCCTGGACGACCTCGCGGAGATCTACGCGGCGCTCGTCGTCGGCACCCGCGACTACGCCCGCAAGAACGGGTTCCGCTCGGTCGTCCTCGGCCTGTCCGGCGGTATCGACTCCGCCCTCGTCGCGACGATCGCGTCCGACGCCGTCGGCCCCGAGAACGTCCACACCGTCCTGCTGCCCAGCCGCTACTCCTCCGAGGGCTCGGTGTCCGACGCCGAGGACCTCGTGAAGCGGCAGGGCGTGCACTCCCGGATCGTCCCGATCGCCCGGATGGTCGAGGCGTTCGAGGCCGAACTCGACCTGCACGGCCTCGCCGCCGAGAACCTGCAGGCCCGCATCCGCGCGAACGTGTGGATGGGCCTGTCGAACGAGCACGGCCACCTCGTCCTCACCGGCGGCAACAAGAGCGAGCTCGCCACCGGCTACTCCACCCTCTACGGCGACTCCGCCGGCGGGTTCGCGCCGATCAAGGACGTCTTCAAGACCACCGTCTGGGACCTCGCCCGCTGGCGCAACACCGCGCTCGCCGCCGACCTGCCGTTCCTGCACCCCTTCGCGCAGGAGCCCGTCCCCGAGGCGATCATCGTGAAGGAGCCGTCCGCCGAACTGCGCCCCGGCCAGCGCGACCGCGACAGCCTCCCCGAGTACTCCGTCCTCGACCCCGTCCTCGCCGACTACGTCGAGCGCGACATGGGCCGCGACGCCCTCGTCGCCGCCGGGCACGACGCCGAGCTCGTCGACCGCGTCGTCCGCCTGGTCGACATCGCCGAGTACAAGCGGCGCCAGTACCCGCCCGGCCCCAAGATCACCCCGAAGAACTTCGGGCGCGACCGCCGCCTCCCCATCACCAACCGCTGGCGCGAGCGCGGCGACGTCACTCCGTGAGCGCCCGCCGCAGGGCCGTCGCGGCGATCGCGATCGCCGTCGTGCGGGTCGCGTAGGACAGCAGCGCCGGCGCCAGCTCGCCGCCCACCGCGAGGTGCCGGTCGAACTCCAGCACCAGCACGTCCGCGCCGACGTCCCGCAGGATGTCCCGCACCTTCCCGACGTCCACCAGCCGCCGGTGCGCCGGCGAGCGGACGGTCAGCACCACCAGCGTCCGGGGCACCAGCCCCCGCAGGTCCCCGGAGCCGAGCCAGTCGAGGGCGCGGCCGGCGGCGGCGGCGCCCTCCACCGTCGCCGGCGTCACCAGGACCTGCGCGTGCGCCCCGGCCAGCACGGCCCGGTGCAGCGGCGTGTGGACGCCCGCGCCGCAGTCGGTGACCGTCACCCCGAAGAACCGGCTGAGCGCGAGCCCCGCCGTGGCGTAGACGTCCGCGTCCAGACCGCCGTCCCCGACCCCGCCCCGCGACCCCGGCAGCACCCACAGCCCCTCCCCCGCCCGCGCGAGCCGCGGCTCGACCTCCGCGAACGACGCGGTGGCCGGCGACACCCGCGCGAGACCGGCCGGCGACGGGCCCGGCGGGACGCCCAGCCGCAGCGGCAGCGAGCCGAACTGCGGGTCGGCGTCCAGCGCCAGCACGCGGTCCCGGCGGTGCCGGGCGAGGACCGTGGCGGCCAGCGCCGCGACCGTGCTCTTCCCCGACCCGCCGCGGATCCCCGTCACCGCGATGCGGCGCCCCGTCGTGACGGGCCGCGCCAGCCACGCGCCGTGCTCGGCGAGGGCCCGCACGTCGTCGGCGGCCCGCAGCGGGCGGACGGCGCCGCGCGCCAGCCGCCGCGGCAGCGGATCGCCGTGCACGTCGCGCGCCGGACGCGGATCGGCCACGATGCCCCTCTCAGAACGTGCCGAGCAGGCGCTCGAACGTGCCGAACACGCCGATGGCCACCGGGACGATCGCGACGACGGCGAGCCCCTCCACCACGTTCGCCGCCCGGCGCAGCCGCGCCCGCACATGCTCCGGCTGCCCCGCCGCCAGCACCGCCACCGGCACCGCCAGCACCCCGGCCAGGAGCACGAGCGCGGCGGGCGGGCCCCAGCTCGCGTGCCCCGCCAGCCGCACCGCCAGCCCCACGGTGATCGCGACGGCCGCGCCGAGCAGCGCCGTCTTCTGCACGACGAGCGGGAAGACCCTCGCGCGCCCGCCGAGCACCACCGCGAGCAGCGCCGCGAGCGCCGCCGTCCAGCCGTCGAACCGCGACAGCGCCCCGAACCCGGCGACGGCCGCCGCGACCGCGACCGCCGCGGTCGCGATCGTCATCGTGCGGTGCGCGCCGTCGAACGCCTCCAGGACGTCCCCGCGCCGCACCGCGCCGCCCTCGCCCCGCCGGTCGTCGAGCGACGTCAGCCCGGACAGCGCGAGCGCCAGCCGCAGCACCACCCCCAGCAGCACGACGCACCCGCCCGCCAGCACGGCGCCGATGCGCGGCGCGTCCAGCCCGAACGCCGCGCACAGCCCGCCGGCGCCCGCCAGCAGCGCGATCACCGCGCCGCCGACGACGCCGCCCCGGCCGAGTGGCGACACCGCCCCGAGCAGCACCGTCAGCGCGGCCGCCAGCAGGCCCGCGCCCGTCCACGCGAGCCAGTCCGGACGGTCGAGCCGCTCGGCGGCCGTCCACAGCGCCACCGCACCCGCCGCCCCGCCCGCCGCCGCCGGACCCGCGACGCCCGCGCGCAGCACCAGGACGATCGCCGCCGCCAGCGCCGCGACCGCCGCGGTGGCGGTCCAGCGCATCGCCGCGGGGCCCCACCGCCACAGCCGCCCGTCCAGCGCGTCGCCCACCACCTCCGGCACCTCGTGCACCACCGGGGCGGGCAGCGGCTCGTCGCCGCGCACCAGCCGCAGCACCGCGCCGTCCGGGATCCGCCGCTCGGCCAGCGTCGTCCCGGGGTCGAGCACCTCCCCCGTCGACGTCGCCAGGTGCCGCAGCCGCGGCGGGCTCTGCACCGGGTCGTCGAGCACCTCCAGGACGTCCGGCAGCAGCGCCCCGATCGGCTCCCGCGCCGGGAGGACCATGTCGACCCGGCGGTGCTCGCCGACGAGCGTCACCCGGCTCCACGCGGACATAGGACCCTTTCCACTGCGGTCACCGGGGCACGCCCGCCCCGGTGACGGGATCAAGGTAGCCGGTGCGCACCAGCCACCGGACGGTGAGCAGAGCGGGCGGATTCGGGAACAGCCCGGCGTTCAGCGTGAACCGCGCGCCGCCGCCCGCGGACAGCGACGCGTCCGCGTCGAACGGGCGCGCCACCCGGTACCGGTGGTAGCCCCGCGCCTCCGCGGGCAGCCCGCGGCGCGCGAACGGCGTCCCGAACGGCGACAGCACCGACCCGGACTCGTTCCCGAACGCGTCGACGAGCGTCCCCGCCCGCAGCCGGTGCACCACGGACGTCCCGCCCGCCGCGGCGACCGCGTCCCGCACCTCCGCGTCGAGCGCCGCACCGCCCCGCACCGCCGCCCGCTCGGCGTCCGCGTCGAGCGCCCGCACGGGGCGCCCGTCCGGGACGACCAGCTCCCCGTACAGCCAGCGGCACGCCTCGTCCTCGGTGGGGAACTCCGCCGCGATCCGGGCACGGCCGAACTCGACGACGCCGCCGGAGTACCCGTCGGCGTCCCGCGCCACCACGTAGTGCGACCCCGAACCCCCCGGCCGGTCCGGCAGGACGTACAGGCCCGCGGGGACGCCCGCGCCGGCGAGCGCCCGGCGCAGCATCGCGAACGTCACCTTCGCGCCGACCCACTCCGCGGGCACGGGCGCCGTCCCGGGCCCGGGCGCGGCGACCTGCGACTCCGCGGCCTTCCGCTCCTGCTCCTGCAGCCGCGACCGCAGGTACGAGAACCCGACCGTCCCCGCGCACAGCACCGCCGCGACGCACAGCCCCGCAACGACCTTCACCAGGTTCTCGTCGAACGTCCGGCGGGTCCGGTCGGGGCCGAACAGCAGCGCGTGCCGGAGCCTGCGGCGCCGCACGGCGACCGACTCCAGCAACTGGGCGTCGTAGTCGCGCAGGGTCCCCCCTCTCACCGGAGGAGGGACGCACCGACCGGTGCGTCCCTCCCGACCGCGTTCAGATGGCCTGAACGGCCGCGCTCGCCTTGTTCAGCGTCGTCCCGGCGATCTCGTCGTTGCGCTCCAGCGTCGCCTTGACCAGCCGGATGATCTCACGGGTCTCGTTGGCCGCGTTGTGCCACTTGACCTCCTTCGCGCGGTACTCCTCCGACACCCCGGTGGCCTCGAAGTCGGCCAGCGCGGCGGCGACGTCGGTGTCGCGCGTCCCGATCAGCGCCTCCAGCCGGGCGACGATCGCGTGGATGTTGGCCTGCGCCTCGCCGGATGCCCCGGTGTCGTAGCTGCGGCGTCCGTTCGTCATTCGGGCGTCCTCTCGTGGTCAGCGGAACTTGGCGCCGTCGAAGTCGGCCGCCGACTGCATGCGCCCGGCCTCGTCCGCCATCGACCGGTCACCGGCGGCGAACGCCTGCTCCATGCCGATCTGCCCGGTGTTCACCCGGTCGAGGCCGCCCTTCAGGTCGGCGGCAATCTGGTCCGACCGCGCCTTGAAACCGTCGAACGCGGCCTTACCGGCCCCGTTGAACTTCCCCGCGAGCGGCTCCGCCGCCACGATCAGCTGCTTCACCAGCGCCGCGAGCTCCTCACCGCGGTCCCCGGTGTTGTTCGCGAGCGTGATCAGCGTCTGCTCGCCCTGGTCCCATCGCCCCATGTCTCACCTACCGCTCGAATCGCCGCGCGGACGACGATAGCCGGATCTTGATCTCCGTTCTATCGGACGAGTCAGACACGTCAGGCGTTCAGTCGACCCCTGACCGATTCCGGCAACACACCCCACACACCCCCACCTCCAAGGCCCTGAACACCAGCGACCTGCAAAAACAACGATCGCCCCTCCCTTCACCCACCAACTCCACACCCACCGAAAACGCGCATTACGGTCATCCAAAACACCAAATATCAGCGTTTCGTCCCTCGCTCCCCCTAACTTGACTCGCACATCACAAGATCGCGGGGGTGCGCATTGACGGCATGGGACATCGATCCGCAGGGCGTCCAGGGCGTCATCAACCGGACGGCCGAGGCGTTCGCCCCGTTCGAGCAGCACGCGGGAGCGTTCGCCACCGGCTGCCGCGACGCCGGCACCGCGTCCGGCAGCACACAGGTCTCCAAGGCCCTCAGCGGGTTCGTCGAGCACCACAGGCCCACCCTCCTCGGCCTGCGCAACCGCACCCAGCGCACCCTGCGCGGCGCGGCCGAGGCCACCAACGCCTACGTACGCGGCGACGAGGAGATGGCCGCCCAAGCCCAGGCGAAGGCCGCCCGGACGAGCCGATGATCGTCCCCGACCACGTCCTGAGCATCATGTCCGGCGTCAACCCCGACGCCGTCGAAGCCGAGGCCCACGGCCTCAAGAAGGCCGCCACCGGGATCCGCGAGACCGGCGCGGACGTCCACTCCACGTGGCAGGGCCTCTCGGCCTTCTACGAGGCCCCCGAGGCCGCCGACCTCTTCTCCGCCACCGCGCCCGTCCGCGACGACGCCGCATCGTTCGCCGGGCAGCTCGAGAAGGTCACCGGCGCCCTCACCACCTACGCCGCCGAGACCCGCGTCATCAAGCGCAAGCTGACCGACCTGTACATGCAGGCCGTCACCTTCGTGAACAAGACCTACGCCGAAGAAGAAGACTGGCGCAAGAACGAGGACCTCGTCCAGGAGAACAACTCCCTCCTCCAAGCCGTCGACGCCCAGGCACTCGCCTTCCAGAAAGCCCAGGAAAAGGCATCCACGAGCATCTACTCGGCTTACGGCGGCACCGCCCCGAGCAAACAGATGTGCACCGACGGCAAGCCGCTCACCTGGGGCACGCCCGAAGAGGCCGAGAACCCCTGGTACGAGGACATGTGGGACGGCGCCACCTCGTTCCTCACGGGCTTCTTCGGCGACGGCCTGTGGGGCGACGCCACGGGCCTCTGGGACCTCGCCACCTCCCCCGACAAGTGGCGCGAGTCCTTCGAGAACCTCATGGTCCTCGGCACCCCCGCCATAGCCCTCCTCTCCCCCAAACTCCGCGGCAAGTTCGGCGAGACCTGGAAGGGCTTCGGCAAGAGCTTCGTCGCCTGGGACCAGTGGAAGCAGGACCCCGCCCGGGCCCTCGGCAACACCGCCTACAACATCGTCACCACGATCATCCCGATCGGCAAAGCCGGCAGCGCCGGCAAAATCGCCAAGGGCACCCGCGCCGCCGCCAAGGTGGGCGAAGCCCTCGACCCGCTCTCCCTCACCCTCCGCGCCGGCGCCCGCCTCCCCAAGGTCTCCGACATAGCCGCCCAACTCACTCACAAGTTCGGCGACCTGGGCACCAAACTAAAACTCGACCTGACCCGGACAAGAGTCATCACCCCCCACGTAGACCCAGCCACCATCACCTGGAACCACCCACCCACCCCCGATTCCCCGTCCCGCGCACCGGACTCACCCGAGTCCGCACCTCCCAATCTCGCCGCCCCCGCAAGAGCTTCGGGCGAGGCCCCCCGCCAGGCGGAGATACCCGCCCACATCCCCGAATGGATGCTCCGCGATCACCAGCAACCGGCAACCCAAGCAGTCCGCACCTCCCACGAACGCACCCCCGAGCTGGTAGGCGCCCGCCCCCCTGAAGTAACCAACACCACCAACGATGGCCAGAAACCACCACATCAAGCCGCTGAAAACAAAGACAGCGGCAAGCATCATAATAGTGGCGGCGCCCCTTCTGCTTCCGAGCCCGGCAACGGTTGGCGGGAGGCCGCCGACTCTGGAGCACCTCGACCTGAATCGCCAGGCACATCCCGCCCGGGCGATCCACCCATAAGCCCGCCACATGACCGTTCAACCAGTATCGGCGGCGACGGCCCACAAGAGCTTCCGCCAGAGCACTTCGGTAGTATCGTTCCACAGCAGCCAAGTCCGTTGGGCGAGAAATATACGCCCGGAGTATATGATCCGCCTGACCCCAACCCGGACAACAGGTTCAACGACCAGGAACGCGATACCGCGTTCCTGCGCGCAGGCGAAGGAAGACTCGTCACCCGCCTTCCGGTTCACATAAGGAGCCACGAAGGATTCAACTCGATGGATGCACTTGAACGCACAGGTCCGGAAGACCCAGGGACTCCAACGGAATACAAGAGTGTCGGCAGAAACACCAGAAGCGCCGTCGACAAAGCGCTGGGCAAGGGCTTCGAAAAGTTGGATGAGCAACCGGACGGGAGCCAACTCTGGGGCGACATCGTCATCGATGGCCGCAAGGGCGGCCTCGAGATCATCCACGTCTTGAACGGACTCAAATCCCGGCTTGGCCGGATGCTTCCGGCCGGCGACGAGCGCCTGCAGCATCTCGGTCGGATCGAGGCTTATCTCGGCAACGGAACGAAAGTCGTATACGAGAACGGCGACATCATCCATGTTGATGGCACGGATACGAGGCTCCTCGGACGATGGACACCGGAAGCGCGTAGATTTACCTCGCAGGCCGATGCCGGCGACGGCACGGGCACTTGATGGCGGTGATGCCCGGCCGGTCAACCATCGGCTCCCGACACACTGAAGGGAACCTGACGACATGGAGGAACCACTATGAGCAGCACCGTTGACGTTTACCTGGCGTATCCGGGCGACATGCCCTCTCTAGCCCAGAACGTCGCCGTCCTGCTGGGCACCACCGGATACTTCGGAACCAAACACGGCTACACCTATACGATCAGTTCTCTGACGGAACTCGGCGAAACAGGGTTCGCCACGTTGCGGCTGAGCGTAAGCGACTGGAGTGAGCTCGATCTTGACACGACCACAGCGTTCGAGCCGTACGGTTATGAGCTTTCCATCGAGGTCGGCAACGTTCACCACCTGTCCAGAAAAAACGTCCAGCGAAAGCTTGGCTTCCGTTTTTTTGAGAGCTTGACCAAACTGGAGCGACCTTTGGCCCTCGGGGACGAGGACGACATCCTCGCCGACTTTCACCCTGTGCGCGGCGTCCGCGAATTTCCACCAGGCACATCTTGGGACGAGGACGGCCGTGAAACATGGTTCGATCTCAACTTGTTCGACACAACTGCGAAGACCTCTACCGCACTCCAGCGCACCTCCCCCGCGCACGGAGCCGTTACCGTATTCGAGCAAAACGGGCTGGTCCAGGTGCTGCCACGTATCAATCTCTCCGACGATACACGTGAGACGATCACCGCGCCGGTCGCTTCGCTTCGCAGTACCGCGGGAGACGCACTGCTGGGCCGGACTCTAGCGGAAGTGTTCAACCATTCTGCACTCGCGGACGCGGCAACCACAGCAAACCCATGGAAATGGATAACCGGCACGTCTCGAATGAGTCTTGAAGACTATGTGCGCGTAGCTGTATCCGTCGATCTCACCTTGACACACGAAACAATCTCCGCATTTCTACATGCACCCTCGATCGATCTTCTCAAAGGACACCGGGGGCCACCCTTTGATTTTCTGACGACAAGCAGGAAAGGCGCCTGGGATGACGAGTCGATGGGTGGTTTTCTCTTGACTCAGATAGGCAAGGTGCGCACTCATCTGGAAGAACGTTGACCCTTGAGATGCCAACAAGCCCCAGATGAGTGATACGTGACGATCGCACCAATTAGCTGGGGAGGGTTGGGTGTCGCGGGATGTGGTGGCGCTGGTTGAGGGGGAGCCTGATGTGGGGGCTGTTGTGGCGGGGATGGTGGCGGCGGACGAGGGGTTGCGGGTGCGGGCGGTCCATGGGGGTGGGGCTTTGCAGTTGTGCGATGAGGACGGGCGGGTGGTGGTGACGGTCGAGACGCCGGTGCTCGTGCGGGTGCGGAGTGAGCTGGTGCGGGTGCTGGGGCCCGAGGTGGCGGGGGTGGACGTGCCCGTGTGGTGGGTCGAGGCGCGGGGGGCGGAGAAGCGGGACGGCTCGGAGGTGCTGGCGCTGCGGTTCGCGGGCGAACTGGTGCGGCGGCTCGGCGGGGTGGTGTGGACCGGGGATCCCGAGTACGTGAGGCGGGCGGTGTGACGACGGTCGATCTGCTGACCGAGCGGGTCGGTGTGGTGATGCAGAACCGGCCCGTGGTGTCGATGTCGTCGTGGACGGCCGAGGCCGTCCGGGCGTGCTCGGCGGAGGGCAGAGGGCTGCAGGTCGTGACGCCCGCGCACTCGCGGCTGACGCTGCCGCTGCGGCTCGCGTTGAACGGGCCCGACTGCCGGTGGGTCGTGACCGGTCCGGACGGCGGGTTCTTCGACGGGCTGTCCGGAGCCGGGCTCGCATGGGACGGCGAGCGGTTCGCCCCGACGGGTACGCGGCGGCGGGGCGGAGGGGACGGCTCGTTCCTCGTGGTGAACGCGGTCGTGCGGCATACCGCGTACGACACCTTGATGCTCGGGGTGGCCGCGCAGACGCTGTGCGAGAGCCTCGGGGGCCCGCCGGTCGGGTGGGGCACGTCGGAGCCGGCGGCGAACCCGTGGGACGTCGAGGCGCTGACGGAGCTGTGCAGGGAGCGGGCGCCCGGCGGTACGCGGCTGGTGTTCGCGGGAGAGGAGCCGGTCGTCGGGACGATGACGGTGACGCGGACGGACGGGGGCGTCCAGGAGAGCCTCACGGTCGGGGCGCGGGACGGGGCGGACGCGCGGGGCGCGGCGGAGCGGCTCGCGGCGGGGTTCTCGCTGGTCAGCGTGGTCGCCCAGCGGGTTCCCGGACGGGACGACCTGACCGTGGGCGCCGACGAGTGCGGGCCGCCGGTGCCGGTGGGGCTGGGCCTCGGGCCGGAGGTGGCCGTGGAGTTCGGTGCGATGGGATGGTTCGACCTCGAGGAGGGGCCGGCCGGGTGGGACGAACTGGCCCGGATCGTGTCCCGGTACCGGGGTGCCGAGGGGGCCGTGTGACGACTCGGATGGTGCATCGGCCGGCGCGGACGGTGCATCCGCCGTCCGGTCCCGCGGCGCGCGAGGTGGAGGCGCCGCCGACGCTGCCGGAGCGGAGCGGCGGCGGGCAGCTCATGGCGGTGCTGCCGATGGTCGGGATGATGGGGTCGCTGACCGTCATGACGGTGGTGCGGAACCCGGCGTTCATCGGGCTGGGCGCGGTGCTGCTGGTGGTGGCGCTGGCGGCGGGCGTCGGGCTGCTGCTGTCGCGGCGGGGGCAGGTGACGCGGCAGCGGCGGAACCACCGGGAGCGGTACCTGGAGTACCTGGAGGAGCTGCGGGAGACGCTGGCGGCGGAGGAGCGGGCGGCGCGGGCGGAGGCGCGGTTGCTGGATCCGCCGCCGGAGGCGCTGTACGACGTCGTCCGCGATCCGGCGCGGCTGTGGGAGCGCCGGCGGCGCAGCCCCGACTTCCTGCGGGTGCGGGTCGGGACCGGGCTCGTGCCGGGGCGGCGGCTGGTCGTCGGCGAGGAGGGCACGGCGCTGGCGCCGACGGACCCGTTCATGCTGTCGGAGGCGAACGCGCTGGTCGAGCGGTTCCGGACGGCGCCCGACATGCCGGTGACGGTGCCGCTGGACGGCGCGGGCGACGTGAGCGTCGTGGGCGGCCGGGAGGACGTCCTGCGGCTGATGCGCGCGCTGCTGGTGCAGCTCGCGGCGTTCCACGCGCCCGAGGACGTCGGCGTGGCGTACGGCGGGTCGCGGCCGGAGGAGTGGGAGTGGCTGAAGTGGCCGCCGCACGCGCTGGACCGGCGGCGCCGGGAGGGCGGGGCGCCGTTCCGGCTGGTGGCGCCGAGCCCGCTGCGGCTGGCGGCGCTGCTGGCGAACGACCTGCAGGCGCGGACGGACGTCGCGGCGGAGCTGCGGCGGGGGCTGGGCGTGCGGGACCCGGCGGTGTTCCGGCGGCTGGTGGTGGTGCACGACGTGCACGGTGACGTGGCCGTGGAGCTGGTGCGTCCGGACGAGGGGGTGCCGGTCGCGGACCTGGGCGTCACGGTGGTGCATCTGCTGGCGGAGCAGGCGCACGAGCCGGGCGAGGTCGGGGTGCGGGTCCGGGTGGACGGCGACCGGGTCGAGGTGACGGATCTGCGGGGCGAGGCCCCGGTGCGGACGGCGGGGACGCTGGACGACGTGCCGGGCGGGATGCTCGAGGGGCTGGCGCGGATGCTGGCGCCGCTGCGGCTGTCGCGGGAGTCGGCGGAGGAGGCGGCGGCGCAGGGCGGGGAGGTCGACTTCCCGGCGCTGCTCGGCGTGCGCGACGTCGAGGACGTGGACGTCCCGGCGCTGTGGGCGCCGCGCGGGGAGCGGGCGTTCCTGCGGGTGCCGATCGGGGCGGACGACGCGGGCGGCGCGGTCGTCCTGGACCTGAAGGAGGCGGCGAGCCTCGGGATGGGGCCGCACGGGCTGTGCGTGGGCGCGACCGGGTCCGGCAAGAGCGAGCTGCTGCGGACGCTGGTGCTGGCGCTGGCGTGCACGCACTCCCCCGAGCAGGTCGCGATGGTGCTGGTCGACTACAAGGGCGGGGCGACGTTCGCGCCGTTCGGCGCGCTGCCGCAGGTGGCGGGCGTGATTACGAACCTGGAGGACGACGCGGGGCTGGTCGAGCGGGTGCACGCGAGCCTGTCCGGGGAGGTGCAGCGGCGCCAGCGGGTGCTGAAGGACGCGGGGAACGTCGCGAGCATCGGGGACTACCGGCACCTGCGGGAGTCGCGGCCGGAGCTGCCGGAGCTGCCGCACCTGCTGGTGATCATCGACGAGTTCGGGGAGCTGCTGACGGCGCGGCCCGACTTCATCGAGCTGTTCCTGTCGATCGGGCGGATCGGCCGGAGCATCGGGGTGCACCTGCTGCTGGCGAGCCAGCGGATCGAGAGCGGGAAGCTGCGGGGGCTGGAGACGTACCTGTCGTACCGGATCGGGCTGCGGACGTTCTCGGAGGAGGAGAGCCGCACGGTGCTCGACACGCCCGACGCGTTCCGGCTGCCCGCGATGCCCGGGTTCGGGTATCTGAAGGTGGACACGAGCATCTACACCCGGTTCAAGGGCGGGTACGTGTCGGGCCCGCACCGGGGGCCGGTGGTGGTGGGCGAGGACGCGCCGGACGTCCCGTCCGTGCGGGCGTACCCGCTGTGCCCCCCGCCGGAGCCCGCGGGGCGCCCGGCGGAGGCGGAGCCGGCCCTGCCGGTGCGCACGGCGGGCCCGACGCTGCTGGACGTGCTGACCGGCGAGGTGGCGCGGCACGGTGCGCCGGTCCGGCGGATCTGGCTGCCGCCGCTGCCGGCGCTGACGTCGCTGGACGCGGTGTGCGGGGCGCCGGAGGCGGCCCCCGGCGGGCTGCGGCTGCCGGTGGAGCCGGAGCCGCTGCGGGTGCCGGTCGGGCTGCTGGACGACCCCCGCCGGCAGTGGCAGGGGCTGTGGCGGCTGGACCTGGCGGCCGCGGGCGGGCACGTCGCGGTCATCGGCGGGCCGCAGACCGGCAAGACGACGCTGCTGCGCACGCTGGTGCTGTCGCTGGCGCTCACGTCCGCGCCCGGCGAGGTCGCCGTGTACGGGCTGGACCTGGCGGGCGGCGGGCTGCACGCGCTGGACGGGCTGCCGATCGTGGGCGGTGTCGCGGGCCGCACGGACCGGGAGCGGGTGCGGCGGACCGTGGAGGAGGTCCACGCGATGCTGGAGCACCGCGAGGAGGTGTTCCGGCGGCGCGGCATCGACGGGGTCGAGCGGCTGCGGCGGCTGCACGCCGCCGGGGAGGTGCCGGAGCTGGCGTGCGCGGACGTGGTGCTGGTCGTCGACGGGTTCGGCGCGGTGCGCGACGACTTCGAGGAGCTCGACGACATGGTCTCCGACGTGCTGCGGCGCGGCGGCGGCTACGGCGTGCACGTGGTGGCGGGGATGCTGCGGTGGAACGACGTGCGGATCGCGGCGCAGTCGACGTTCGGGCAGCGGGTCGAGCTGCGGCTGAACGACCCGGCCGACTCGACGGTGGACCGCAGGCTGGCCGGGACGATCACCGCGGCGACGCCGGGGCGGGCGCTGACCGACGGCGGCCTGTTCGGGCACGTCGCGGTGCCCGCGCTGGGCGGCGAACCGGACCCGACCGCGCCGGGCACCGCGCTGGAGGCGGCGGTCCGGGCGGTCGCCGGGGCCTGGACGGGTCCGCAGGCGCCGCCGGTGCGCGTCCTGCCGGACCTGGTCCCGGCCCGCGACCTGCCGGGCCCGGCGGACGCGCCGCGGACCGTCCCGTTCGCCCTCGACGAGCGTTTCGCGGCGGCGGACGTCGATCTGTTCGGCCGCGACCAGAACCTGCTGGTGCTCGGCGACGGCGGCTGCGGCAAGTCGAACCTGCTGCGGCTCCTGGCGCGCGGCCTGATGGACCGGTACTCCCCCGGCGAGCTGGTGTTCGCCGTCATGGACCCGCGCCGCTCCCTGCAGGGCTTCGTGCCCGACCCGTACCTCGGCGGCTACGGGACGACCCCGCGGGTGTGCGCGGGGCTCGCGGCGGGGGTGGCGAAGGAGCTGGACGGCCGGATGCCCGACGACTCGGGCCCGGTCGAGGTCGCGGGCCCGCGCATCGTGGTGCTGGTGGACGACTACGACCTGCTGACCACGGCGGGCCGGCAGCCGCTCGCGCCGTTCCTCCCGTTCGTCCCGAACGGGCGCGACATCGGGCTGCACTTCGCGGTGGCCCGCCGGGTGGCGGGCGCGTCCCGCGGGCTGTACGAGCCGATCGTCCAGGCCGTCCGGGAGATCGGCACGGGCGCGCTGGTGATGGCGGGCGACCGGTCCGAGGGGCAGCTGTTCCCGCGGGTGTACGCCGAGCCGCTGCCGCCCGGCCGCGGGCTGTGGATCCCGCGCGGCGGGTCCCCCCGCCCCGTCCAGACGGCGGTGGCCGGCGGCGTCTAGCGGTGGTGGCTCTCGCCGGGCCAGAGGCTCTCGACGTCGGCGGGTTCGGGGTCGATGCCGGGCACGGTCTGCTCGCACCAGACGACCTTGCCCGCGGCGGTGCGGCGGCTGCCCCAGCGGTGCGCGAGCTGGCTGACGACGAGGAGGCCGCGGCCGTTCTCGTCGTCGTCCTCGGCGCGGCGGAGGCGGGGCAGCGCGGCGGACCGGTCGAGGACCTCGCAGACGAGGGTGCGCTCGTAGAGCAGCCGCAGCTCGATGGGGCCGTGCGCGTACCGGTACGCGTTGGTGATCAGCTCGGAGATCAGCAGCTGGGTGGTGTACTCGAGTTCTTCGAGGCCCCAGTCGGCGAGGCGGGTGCGGACGAGCCCGCGGGCGCGGCGCACGGCGGCGGGGTCGGCGGGCAGCGTCCAGGAGGCGCGGCGGTCCTCGGGGAGGCGGCGCAGCCGGGCGATGAGCACGGCGATGTCGTCGCGGTGCTGGTCGGCGTAGACGCCCGCGAGGGTGGCCTTCGCGAGGTCCTCCATGGGACGGTCCACCGAGTCGGGGCCGAAGATGGTGCGGAGCCGGGCGAGGCCGTCGTCGATGTCGCGGCCGCGGTTCTCGACGAGCCCGTCGGTGTAGATGACGAACAGGCTGCCGTCCTCGACGGTGAACTCGCGGCTCTCGATCGCGGCGCCGCCGGCGACGCCGAGCGGCGGCGCGGGCGGCACCCGCAGGTACTCGTTGTCGCCGCCGGGGCCGGCGAGCAGCGGCGGCAGGTGCCCGGCGGAGGCGATCTCGATGGTGCCGGTGGTGGCGTCGTACACGGCGTAGACGCAGGTGGCGAAGTGGGGTTCCTGCTCGCCGAGCTCGATCATCAGCTCGTGCATGACGTGCAGGGCGTCCGCGGGCGGCAGTTCCAGGTTCGCGAGGGTGTGCAGGGCGGTGCGCAGCCGCCCCATCGTGACGGCGGCGCGGACGCCGTGCCCGGCGACGTCGCCGACGATCAGCGCGACGCGGGCGCCGGGCAGCGCGATCGACTCGTACCAGTCGCCGCCGACCTCGACGAGCTTGCTGCCGGGCAGGTAGCGGTGCCGGACCTCGACCGACGACGGCGCGGACAGCCGGTTCGGCAGCAGGCTGCGCTGGAGGGCGAGGGCGGTGGCGCGCTCGCGGCTGTAGCGGCGGGCGTTCTCGATGACGATCGCGGCGCCGCCCGCGAACTCCATGCCGATCTCGACGTCGTACCGGTCGAACTTGCGGAAGCCGGGGACGCGGGTGCAGGCGATGAAGCCGAGCAGCGTGTCGTTGGCGATCAGCGGCAGCAGCACCATCGAGACGTCGGTGAGCAGCGCGCCCGCGGGGTCGCGCCGCCAGATCCGCCCGATGGCCCCGGCGGCGTCGGCGTCGATGTGGGGGCGGTGGACGGGACGGGCCGTGTCCATGACCTCGTGGTACGGGGTGCCCTCGGGGAAGACGAGGACCTCGCCGACGGGGAACGCGGACGTCCAGGCGAGGTTGTCGTCGTCGGAGGTGACGGCGATGCGGCGCATGACGGCCGAGCCGGACTCGCTGTGCACCTCGTCGGCGGCGACGAGGCTCTCCAGCACCAGCACGGACGCGGCGTTGCAGTAGTGCGGGACGACCACTTCGACGATCTTGCGTGCGGACTGGTCGAGGTCGAGCGTGTCGCCGAACCGGGTGAGCGGGTCGTCCAGCAGGGCGCGGCGCATGAGGGCCGGGTCCTGGTAGCGCTCGCTCGGGGGCAGCGCCACCTGGACGTACAGCAGCGCGGCGGGCGCGGCGCCCTCGTCGCCGCCGAGCATGGGCTGCGCGGTCACGATCGCGGAGACCGTGTCGCCGCGGCTCTGGACGGGCAGGACGCCGCGGCGCTCCTGGTTCTCGCCGATGGCCTCCAGCATCGACTCCAGCTCGGCTTTGCCCTCCTCCGCGACGAGGTCGCAGGCGGGGCGGCCCAGCAGCTCCCCCGCTTCTTTCCCGAGGACGGCGCGGACGTTGGGCCCGCACTGGACGATCCGCCGGGCGCCGTCGACGCCCAGGACGAGGGTCCGGGAGGCCGAGTCGGGGCCGGGGACGTCGCCTCGCGGCGCCATGACGGATCTCACTGACGCGCTCCAGACAGCCGGTCGTCGTAGCAGTATCCAGCGACAGTATGGGCCATGACACCGTTACGCGGGGAGAAGATCGCGCTTACCGTGCGGAAAACCGGACTCCGAACCACACTTTGCACCCAACTCGCCCCAATAGATTGTGGAATGTCGGGGCTACCCGAATCGTTGACCAAGTGGCACGATCGGACCGTCTGGGTACGCCACCGTGGCGCCTCAAGACCGGAGGTTTCGCATGTCTTCTTCTGTTGCACCCCCCGCCCAGCCCACCGCGCTGTACGGCGGCACCGGCGGGCGGCGGGTCACCGTCCGGGACATCGCGGCGGCCAAGCAGCGGCACGAGAAGTGGCCGATGCTCACCGCCTACGACGCCCTCACCGCGCGGGTGTTCGACGAGGCCGGCATCCCCGTGCTGCTCGTCGGCGACTCGGCCGCCATGGTCGTCTACGGCTACGACTCGACGATCCCCGTGACGGTCGACGACCTGGTCCCGCTCACCGCCGCGGTCGTCCGCGGGTCCAAGCGCGCGATGGTGGTCGCCGACCTGCCGTTCGGCTCGTACCAGACGGGCGTGTCCGAGGCCCTCGCCAGCGCCACCCGCTTCATGAAGGAGGCGGGCGCCCACGCGATCAAGCTGGAGGGCGGGCGCCGCATCCTGCCGCAGGTCGAGGCGCTGGTCGCGGCCGGCATCCCGGTGATGGCGCACCTCGGCCTCACCCCGCAGTCGGTGAACGTCTTCGGCGGGTACCGGGTGCAGGGCCGCGGCGAGTCCGGCGAGGAGCTGATCGCCGACGCCAAGGCGCTGGAGGCCGCCGGCGCGTTCTCGGTCGTGCTCGAATGCGTCCCCGAGGAGCTCGCCGCGCGCGTCACCGCGTCGCTGTCCATCCCGACGATCGGCATCGGCGCCGGCGGCGGCACCGACGCGCAGGTCCTGGTATGGCAGGACATGGCGGGCCTCACCCCGCACACCGCCAAGTTCGTCAAGAAGTTCGCGGACGTGAACACCGTCCTCGGCGACGCCGCCCGCGCCTACGCGGACGAGGTCGTCGGCGGCACCTACCCGGCCGCCGAGCACTCCTACAAGTAGCGCACCGGGCCCGGCGGGACGGCGTCAGCCCGGGCCGTCGCCGTCCTCCCGGGCCCGCCGGTGCGTCGAGCGCGCCACGATCAGCCGGTCGTCCGGCCGCAGGGCGGCGCAGTCGGGGTGGTCGAACGGCAGCTTGCGCCCGTCCCGCACCACCGCCAGCACCGGCTCCGCGGCGGCCGAGAGCGGCCGCCCGGCCTCCTCGGCCGTCACCCCCCGCTCGATCAGGTCGAGGCCGCTGCCCTGGTCGAGCAGGTCCTCGATGACCTCCCCGACGTGGGGGTGCCGGGTCGAGACGCCCAGCAGCCGCCCCGCGGCCTCCGACGACGTCACGACGTGGTCGGCGCCGCTCTGCCGCAGCAGCGGGACGTTCTCCGACTCGCGCACCGACGCCTGGATGCCGGCCCGCGGGTTGAGCTGCCGCGCGGTCAGCGTGATCAGCACCGCGGTGTCGTCCCGCCCGGCCGCCACGACGATCTCGCGGGCCCGCGGTGCCCCGGCCTGCCGGAGCACGGAGCTGCGGGTGGCGTCCCCCACGATCCCCGCCAGGCCCGCCTCCGCCGCCTCGGCGACGACGCGCGGGTCGGGGTCGACCACGACGATCGACTCGTGCGGGATCCCGGTGGTCAGCAGGGTCTTGATGGCGCTCCGGCCCTTCGTTCCGTAGCCGGTCACCACGATGTGGTCGCGCACGCGGGCCCTCCAGCGTGACTTCCGCCAGTCCTCGCGGGTGCGTTCCGCGAGCACCTCGAGGGTCGTGCCGACGAGGACGATCAGGAACAGCACCCGCACGGGCGTGACGAAGAGGATGTTGACGAGCCGGGCGCTGTCGCTCACCGGCGTGACGTCGCCGTACCCGGTCGTCGAGACGGACACGGTGGCGTAGTAGAAGGCGTCCAGCAGCGTGACCTCGCCGTCGGCGGAGTCGCGGTAGCCGTCGCGGCCGAGGTACACGGCGGCCACGACGGCCAGCACCGCGAGCGCGGCGATCCCGACGCGCCGCCCGACGGCGCGCAGCGGCCCCGTCCGCGCCTTCGGCAGCAGGACGAGCGGCCGCCGCGCCGCCTCCGGATCGATCACGAGCGCTCCCCTGCCCGCCGGCGGTCGCCGCGACCGGCCCGGAACGCGGCCGGCGGCGCCGACCGGATCACACGTCGGTGATGCGGATGCCGGCGTGGGCCTTGTAGCGGCGGTTCATCGAGATGAGGTTCGCGGTGAACGCCTCGATCTGGCCCGCGTTGTGGAGGCGGCCGCCGTACACGCCGCGCATGCCGGGGATCCGGCCGGCGAGGGCCTGCACGAGGTCGGTGGCCTCCCGGTCGTTGCCGAGGACCAGGACGTCCAGCTCCATCTCGCCGACCGCGGGGTCGAGCAGCAGCTTCGCCGACACGTGGTGGAAGGCGGCGACGACGCGGCTGTCCGGCAGGACGGCGGCGGCCTGCTCGGCGGCGCTGCCCTCCTCGACCGGCAGCGCGAACGCGCCCTTGCCCTTCTCGAAGCCCAGCGGGTTGACGCAGTCAACGACGATCTTGCCGGCGAGCTCGTCCCGCACCGACTCCAGCGTGGCCCGGTGGCCCTCCCACGGGACGGCGACGATCACGATGTCGGACCCGCCGGCCGCGGCCGGGTTCTCCGCGCCCGACACCTCGAGGCCCGGGTCGCCCGCCTTCAGGTCGTCCGCGGCCTCCTGCGCCCGGTCCGCCTTGCGGGAGCCGATCGTCACCCGGTGCCCGGCGAGCGCGAACCGGCGGGCGAGCCCCTTGCCCTGGTCGCCGGTGCCGCCGAGGATCCCGATCGTGAGGCCGCTCGCGTCCGGGAGGTCGTGGGGATTCTTCCGCTGCTGTTCGCTCATGCCGCCGAGTCTGCCAGGCGGGTCCCCGGCCGCCGTGTCCCGGCCTCCCCGATGGGGGGAAAGCGCCTGCGGACGGCGCCCGGTGCGGCACCATGGTGCCGTGGACGCCGAGCAGATCTCGATGCTGCGCGAGGTGCTGTCCGCCACGGGCTGGCTGGACCGGACGACCGAGTTCGGCCGCGCGCTGCGGGTCACCTCGCGGACGCCCGGCGGGCTGCTGCTGGTCGGCACGCCCGGCGGCGACCCGTGGCACCTCGCCGCGCACCTCGACGACGAGAGCCGGCTCGGCGCCGCGCCCGGGCTGGCCCCGACGCTGGTGCGCTGGTCCCCGCCGCCCGGCGCGCCCGCGCACCTCGCCGTCGGGCTGGACCGGCTGGAGGCGGCGCGGCGCGGGGAGACGGTGTTCGTCGTCGCCGAGGAGGACGCGCCCGTCCCGCTGCTGGAGCGCGTGGACGACGCCCGCCGCACCGGCGCGACCGTCCTGGCCCTCGAAGGCGGGGACCGGGAGCTGCGGGGGCTCGCGCACGAGGCGCTGACCGTCCCGCCGGAGGAGGCGCTGCTGTCGTTCGACGGCGCCCAGCACCTGGTCAGCGCCGCGGCGGGCGAGGAGCGGGCGCGCGACCGCCCCGGCCTGCGCGCCCGCCTCGCCCGCCTCCTCGAGACCGTCACCGGGCCCACCGTCGACTGACGCGCGCCGCGTCGCCGCCGGCGGCGCCGGCGCCCGTTCAGTCCTCGTTCTGGCGGCGCCAGGCTTCGTTGCGCTCGCGGGCGAGGGAGAGGGCGTTCGCGGCGGCGCCCTCGGAGTCGTAGGGGCCCATCCGGTCCTTGTTGGGGCAGCCGGGGCCGTGCTCCACCTTCATGTGCTTGAGGCAGAACCACCAGTCGCCGTCAGTGCCTTTCACGGGCGCTCCTCTCGACGTCAACGGAAGCACGGGATTCGTGCCCCGGTCGCGCTGACTACACTCCTTTACCATGACGACCCAGCTTCTCCGGCCCGGCAATGTCTCTCCGCTGCGGAAAGTGCCCGCGCACATCCCACGCCCGGAGTACGTCGGGAAGAAGAAGCCCAAGACGGGCGAGCCGGACGTCAAATCGCCCGAGACCATCGAGAAGATGCGGGTCGCGGGAAAGATCGCGGCGCAGGCGCTCGAGGAGGTCGGCAAGCAGGTCCGGCCCGGGATCACGACGGACGAACTCGACCGGATCGGGCACGAGTTCATGCTCGACCACGGCGCGTACCCGTCCACGCTCGGCTACCGGGGCTTCCCGAAGTCGCTGTGCACCTCGATCAACGAGGTGATCTGCCACGGGATCCCGGACGACACGGTGCTGCGCGACGGCGACATCATCAACGTCGACATCACCGCGTTCATCGGCGGGGTGCACGGCGACACCGACGCGACGTTCCTGTGCGGCGACGTGCCCGAGGAGTCGCGGCTGCTGGTGGAGCGCACCCGGGAGGCGATGATGCGGGGCATCCGCGCCGCCAGGCCGGGACGGGCGCTGAACGTGATCGGCCGGGTCATCGAGTCGTACGCGAAGCGGTTCGGGTACGGGGTGGTGCGCGACTTCACCGGGCACGGGATCGGGACGACGTTCCACTCGGGCCTGGTCGTGCCGCACTACGACGACCCGGGCGCGACCACGCTGATCGAGCCGGGGATGACGTTCACGATCGAGCCGATGCTCACGCTGGGGAGCTTCGACTACGACATGTGGGACGACGGCTGGACGGTCGTCACGAAGGACCGCAAGCGGACGGCCCAGTTCGAGCACACGATCCTGATCACCGACGACGGCAACGAAATCCTCACCCTGCCGTGAGGCTCCGCGCCGCCTGAGCGTCCCATCGCCTAGAGTCGGACCAACGAGTCGGATCAACGTCGCACCCGTCGCACCCGGCCCCGGGAGACTCCTGGATGAACGAGCCAGCGCCGTACGAGTCGAGGGTTCCGTCCGACAGCATGCCGCCGGGACGGGCGGCGCTGAGCGTGACGTGGGCGGCGCTGCCGTTCCTGACGCTCGGGTACGCGACCCCGTTCACGTTCGCGGCGGCCGCGCTGTGGCGGCGGAACCTGCACCTGCTCGTGTCGTCGGGCGTGTACATCGGCGTCTTCGCGCTGATGCTGTACCTGCTGCCCGACCTCGGGGGCGACGACGGGACGCAGCGGACCGTGGGCCTGCTGATGTTCGTGCTCGCGGTCATCGGGTGCGGGCACGCGTTCGTGATCCGGCGGCGGGTGTTCGACCCGCACGGGCTGTCGGGCGTCGACAACGCGGCCGTGGTGGAGCGGGTGAAGCGGCGGCGGCTGCTGCGGGAGAAGGCGCGCGAGCTGGCCGCGACCGACCCGGGGCTGGCGAAGGAGCTGCGGATCGGCCGTCCGGACCTGCCGCGCCAGTACAACGACGGCGGCCTCGTCGACGTCAACCACGCGCCGGCGAAGGCGCTGACGCTGCTGCCGGGGATCACGCCGGAGCTGGCGGGGCGGATCGAGCGGGTGCGGGCGGAGACGGGCGGGTTCATGTCCGCGGAGGAGCTGTCGGCGGTGGCGGGGCTGCCGCCCGACCTGACCGGCGACCTGACCGACTACGCCGTCTTCATCCGCTGACGCCGGGTATGCAGGGGGCGTGAGCCCCAGCAAGCCGAAGAAGTCGAAGAAGCCAAGGGACGCGGACGCCGCGGGCGGGGACCGGCTCGCCGAGTACCGGGGCAGGCGCGACGCCGGGCGCACCCCCGAGCCCGTCCCCGGCGAGGGGCCGCTGCCGCGCGGGGACGACGACACGTTCGTCGTCCAGGAGCACCATGCGAGCAGCCTGCACTGGGACCTGCGGTTCGAGCGGGACGGGGTGCTGGTGTCGTGGGCGGTGCCGAAGGGCCTGCCGTGGAGCCCCGACACGAACCACCTCGCGGTGCATACGGAGGACCATCCGCTGGAGTACGCGGCGTTCGAGGGCGAGATCCCGAAGGACGAGTACGGCGGCGGCGAGGTGACGATCTGGGATCGCGGCACCTACGAGACCGAGAAGTGGAGCGACCGCGAGGTCAAGGTCGTCGTGCACGGCTCGCGGGTGTCGGGCCGGTACGTGCTGTTCCGCACGCGCGGCGACGACTGGATGATCCACCGGATGGACCCGCCCGCCGACCCGGACGCCGAGCCGCTGCCGGAGTCGCTGCCGCCGATGCGCCCGGTGCGGCGGGCGCGGCTGCCCCGCGCGCGGGACGAGTGGGCGTTCGAGTTCGCGTGGGGCGGGCGGCGGCTGCTGGCGTACGTCGAGGGCGGCCGGGCGCGGTTCACCGACGGCGCCGGGCGCGCCGTGGCCGGGCCGGCCCGCGCGGGCACCCGGCTGGGCGCCGGGCTGGGCGCCCGCCCGGCGGTGCTGGACGGGGAGCTGGCCGTCGTCGAGGGCCGCGAGACGTACATGATCTACGACGTGCCGCACCTGGACGGGCGTCCGCTGCTGGACGTCCCGTACCGGGAGCGCCGCGAGCGGCTGGACGGCCTCGGGCTGGCGGGCGCGGGGTGGCAGACGGCACCGTGGTTTCCGGGGGACGGCGGCCCGGTGCGGGAGGCCGCGGCCGCGCAGGGGCTCCCCGGGGTCCTCGCCAAGCGGCTCGACTCCGCCTACCTGCCGGGCGAGGAGTCGGACGCGTGGCGGTTCGTCCCGTCGCCCGGCCGGTAGGCGCCGGGGGGAACCGCCGGTCCCCGTCCCGCATCAAACGGACGTAGCACCCGCTTCGGCGCGTCGCCGCAGAAAACGATCAAGAGCGGGCTAGAGTCCGCCCCGGGACGGCGGATGCGGAAGGCGGGGTAACGGCTCATGATGGGCAGGACGCACGCCCTGAGCGGCGCGCTGGCGTGGCTCGCGATCGTTCCGGTGATCGGCCGGGAGGACTGGATCGGCGACTACGCCGTCACCCTGTCGGTCGAGCAGGTCGCCGCCGGCGCGGTGGTCTGCGCGGGCGCCGCGCTCCTGCCCGACATCGACCACCACAACGGGCGCATCGCGAACACCTTCGGCCCGATCACCAAGAAGATGTGCAAGTGGATCGGGAAGGCGTCGGGCGGGCACCGGCAGGCGACCCACTCGCTGCTGTTCGCGGTCGGCATGGGCCTCGCGATGGACCTGCTCGCCACCCACGTCGTGTACGCCTGGTGGGCCTGCCTGTTCATGATCGTCGGCTTGGGGCTGCGCGGCGTCGGCCTCGACTTCGAGGGCAAGGAGCCGCAGTCGGCGCTCGCGGACTGCGCGCTCGCCGCCATCGCCGTGTGGCTGATGCACGACCTCGACATGAGCTTCGTCGGGTTCGCGGTCGGGCTCGGCTGCTTCGCGCACGTCGTCGGCGACTGCCTGACGCCCCGCGGCTGCCCGGTGCTGTGGCCGGCGCCCTGGCGGACGTCCGTCCCGCTGATCCCCCGCACCGACGGGAAGGTCGAACGGTGGGTCGTCATGCCGGTGCTCAGCGTGGGCATCGCGATCCTGGCCGTCCGGTCGATCCTCGGGGACACCGCGGTCACCTGGATGACGTCGAGCTGACCCGCGGCTCGGCGAGCAGGTCGGCGTAGTCGGAGCAGGCCAGGACGCCCCAGCCGCGGTCGTCCCCGCGCGGCGGCGCGTCCCGCAGCTTCACCTCCCCGACGCCGGGGATCGCCTCGCCCGTGCACGCGATCTGGGCCAGTGCCGGGAGCGTCCAGTTGCGCAGGGCCCGCCGCGAGCCCGGCTCCACGACCAGCACGCCGTTCACGATCCTGGCGGTGAGCGGCACATCGACCTCGGTGCGCAGGCCGCGCGCACGCTCGCGCTCGGTGGGCCGCACGCTCAGTTGCGTGACGGGCAGATCGGGGAGGCCGGGCAGCCCGGGACGCGTGACGGCCGCGAGCTTCCCGCTCCGGTCCACCAGGTAGAGGGCGATCGCGTCGGCCCGGCCGTCGGCCGCGGGTTTGCCGCCCGCGTCGACGATGCCGGTGGGCCGGATGCCGCAGCCGGCGGCGAGGACGGCCGCGGCGAGCGCGAGCGCGGTGATCCGTCTCATGGTCGCTCCGCACGCTCCTCGTCGTGTCCGGCCGGCAGCCACAGGACGAACACCGCTCCCCCGGCCGTGCCGTTCCGGGCCTCCAGGGTTCCGCCGTGCAGGCGGGCGTTCTCCCTGGCGATCGACAGGCCGAGACCGCTGCCCTCGCTGGCGGCGCGGGCGGCGTCCGCCTTGACGAACCGGTCGAAGATCGCGTCGTCGAGTCCGGCGGGGAGGCCCGGGCCGTGGTCGGTGACGGTGACCTCGACGCCGGCCCGCCCGTCCCGCGCCCGCGGACCGTACCGGACGGCGACCGGCGGGCGGCCGTGCGCGAGCGCGTTCCCGACCAGGTTCGCCAGGACGACGTCGAAGCGGCGGGGGTCGAGGCGGGCGGACAGTCCGTCCGGCCCGGCCACGGCGGCCTCGTCCCGCCAGCCCCGCGCGTCCAGGGCGTCCGCGACGGCCTCGGCGACGTCGACGTCGTCGAGGACGAGCGCGGCGGCGCCCGCGTCGAACCGGCTGATCTCGATCAGGTGCTCGACGAGCCGCCCGAGCCGCCGGGTCTCCGCCGCGACCAGCCGCGCCGCCCGTCCGTCCTCGGGCGCGGCGCCGGGCGCGGCGGCGGCGTCCTCCGCGAGCATGCCCGTCAGCGCGACCATCGACGTCAGCGGGGTGCGCAGCTCGTGCGACACGTCGGCGACGAACCGGCGGGACGCCGCGTCCATCGCGCGCAGCTCGGTGACCGTGCGTTCCAGCGCCTCGGCCGTCCCGTTGAACGTGCGGGCCAGGTCGGCGAGCTCGTCGCGGCCCCGCACGTCCACCCGCGTGTCCAGGTCCCCCGCGCCGAGGGCGCGGGCGGCGGCGCCGAGCCGCCGCACCGGGCGCAGCACGCCGCGGGTGGCGAGCAGCGCGAGGACGAGCGCGCCGGCGAGCGCGGCGCCGTCGGCGATCAGCAGCGCGCGGGAGAACAGGCGCAGGTCGTCGGCCTCCCGGCCGAGGTCCACCGAGACGAAGACCATCGGCGGGGTCGTCCGCTCCGGTTCCGTCACCGTCGTGCGGTAGCCGGTGGGGTGCGCGCCGACCAGCAGGTAGGGGTCGCCGTCCCGGACGATCCGCCGGTACACCGTGCCGTGCAGGGCGCGCCGCGCGAACTCCTCGGTGACGGGCACGTGGAGCACGCCCGGGTCCGGGACGGTGACCGGGCCGGCGGGCCGCACGGCGACGGCGACGGCCCGGCGGACGTTCGGTGCCCCCGCCTCCGAGGCCGCGACCGCATCGGTGTCGCCCGATCCGGTGGAGCCCGTCGCGGTGACACCGACGACCCGCCGTGTGCCGGGATCACCGGTCAGCGCGGCGACGAGCCGTTCCCCGACCAGGTGCTCCGCGTCGGGCGGCAGCTCGACCGGGACCTGCTGCGCGAGCGTCCGCCGCACGTCCGCCAGCGCCGCGTCCTGCGCGCGGTCCAGCACCATGCGCCGGTACAGGACGTAGGAGATGCCGGACGCGAGGACGGACGCCAGCAGCGCGACCGCGAGGAACGCCGCGGCGAGCCGCGCCCGGAGCCCGGTGAGCGGCCGGAGCGCGCGGACGGTCACGGCGCCGCGAACCGGTAGCCGAACCCGCGGACGGTCTCGATCAGCCGGGGGTCGGCGGGGTCGTCCTCGATCTTGGCGCGGACGCGCTGGACGCAGGCGTCCACGAGGCGGGAGTCGCCCGGGTAGGTGTGCTCCCAGACGGCGGCCAGCAGGTGGCGGCGGGTCAGCGCGTGCCCCGGGCGCCGCGCGAGTTCCAGCAGCAGCCGCAGCTCGGTGGGGGTGAGCCGCAGGTCCGTCCCGGCCTTGGTGACCCGGAGGGACGTGCGGTCGATCACGAGGTCGCCGTGGACGGAGCGGTCGAGCCCGCCCTGCTCGGCGCGGCGGAGGACGGCGCGGATGCGGGCGTCCAGCACGCGCGGCTCCACGGGCTTGATCACGTAGTCGTCCGCGCCCGCCTCCAGGCCGAGGACGACGTCGAGGTCGTCGCCCCGCGCGGTCAGCAGGATCACCGGCAGCGTGTCGTCGCGCCGGATCCGGCGGCACACCTCGATGCCGTCGATGCCCGGGAGCATCACGTCCAGGATCGCGATCTCGGGGCGCAGGGCGCGCAGCGCGCCGAGGCCGTCCTCGCCGGTCGCGCGGGCCGTCACGCCGTGCCCCTGGCGGGTCAGCGCCATCTCCAGCCCGGCGCGGGCGGACGGGTCGTCCTCGACCAGAAGGATCTTCGCCACCCGGTCATTATCGGCCGACGAGCAGGGCCTCCCGGTCCATGTCACAAGATCCGGACATTTCCCGGACAAGATCACGACAGTGCGCCGGAAGCGTGGCCGGCATGACGTCCCTGACCGATGCCCGGCCCGCCGCCCCGCCCGTCCCGCGCCCGGACGGACGCCGGCGCGCCCTGATCTGGCTGCTCGTGTTCGGCTTCCTCGCGCAGGTGAGCGCGCGGCTGTGGTTCGCGCGCGGGCGCACCGGGCCCGCCGCGAACCCGGACGAGACCGGCTACCTCGTCGCGGCGCGGTGGCTCGCGGGCGGACCGGGCGGCGACCTGTCCGGGTTCACCTTCTACCAGGGCGGCTACCCGCTGCTGCTGGCGCCCGCGTACTGGTTCTCGCGCGATCCCGCGACGGTCTACACCATCGTCATGGTGATCAACGCGGTCGCCGGGGCGGCGCTGTTCCCGCTCGGGTACGCGGCGGCGCGGCGGCTCGGGCTCGGCCCCGGCGCGGCGCTGCCGGTGTCGTTCGGCGCCGCGCTGCTGCCCGCCTCGGCGTTCTTCGGCGCGTTCGCGCTGACGGACGCGGTGCTGCCCGCGCTCGTCCTCGGCTGGCTGCTGGCGCTCGACCGGTTCGCCCGGCACGGCCGCGTGCCGGACGCCGTCCTCGCGAGCCTCGCCGTGGCGTACGCGTCGGCCGTCCACACGCGCGGGACGGTGCTGCTCGCCGTCCACCTCGCGGCGCTGGCCGCCCTCCTCGTCCTGCGGCGCGGCGGGCGCGGGGCGGCGGCCGGGCTCGCCGTCGCCGCGGCCGGGTACGCGCTCGGCGCGGCGGGCAACGCGCTGCTGCGGGACGCGCTGTACCCGGGCGGCGCGCGCGACCTCGGGGGCGTCCTCGCCGACCGGCTCACCACGCCGGACGGGCAGGCGTGGGCGCTGTCGGGCGCGGCCGGGCAGGTCTGGTACTCGATCGTCTCGACATGGGGGCTGGCGGGCGTCGGGCTGGCGGCGGTCGCGGCGGTCCTCGTCCGGCGCCGGACGCCGGCGCCGGACCGGGTCACGGCGGCCGCGGCGCTCGCCGCCGTCTGCGGCGTCGCGTACGCGGCGTCGGCCGCGCTGCCGGACGAGCACCGCGTGGGCAACTTCGCGTACGGGCGCTACCTGGCGTGCACGGCGACGGTGTTCGCGCTGGTGGGCGCGGCGACCCTGCTGAGGGCGCGGCCCCGGCGGGCCGCGGGCGCCGCGGCGGGCGCGGTCGTCCTCCTCGCCGGGACGGCGCTGTGGGTCGGCGGGTACGCGGGCGAGCGGCTGCGCACCCACGCGTTCATCGGGTTCGACTTCCCCGAGGTCATGTTCCTCACCCGGGACCGCGCCGCGCTGGACCTCGCGGAGGCGTCGCTCGCGGCGGGTGCGCTGCTCGCCGCCCTCGCCGTGCTCGCCCGGCTGCGGCGTCCGGCCGTCCTCGCCGGGCTCGCGCTCGCCGCGACGAACCTGGCCGCGCTGGTGTTCCTCTTCGGGCCCGCGCCCGAGCGCGTCCGCCCCGCGCCGCCGCTGCCGGGGCCGGCGGCGGGCGGGGTCGCCGCCGACCGGTCCCTGCACTGGGCGGTCACGGTGCGGCTGCGGCATCCCGTGTGGTGGACGGCCGTCGGCTCCTTCGACGCGCGGCGCGGCCGGCCGCCCGCGCCCGGCGTCTGCACGGTCGTCGTGCCGATGCCGGACGGGACGGCCCCCGCGCGCACGTGGCCGACGCGCCCGCCCGGCTGGCGGCCCCTCGGGTCCGGGAGCGCCCACGGCATCGGGTGGACGAGCTGGCACGCCCCGTCCTGCGGGTGACGGGCGGCAGGCCCGGCGGGGCCCGGCGGGCTCAGAACCGGGTGACCAGCGCGATGCGGTCGTGGTCGACGAGGAAGCCGTCGGAGACGAACGTCACCTCGCCGCCGTACTCCAGCGTCGTCTCGATGACGTGGTCGACCGCGTCGTCCACGACGTCGGCGCCGTGCAGCACGCCGGGGCGGCCGTCCACCGGGACCAGCCCGCCGTCGGCGCGGATCGCGGGCGCGTAGTAGCCGCGCTCGACCACGAGGTGCTCGCCGCGGCCCTGCTCGACGAGCCGCACCACGTCGCAGAGCCCGGCGCCGTACCGGTCGATGCCGCGCGCCGCCTCCAGCTCGGCCAGCACCCCGACCTCGCGGAGGTCCTCGTAGGCGGCCAGCGCGGGGCGGGCCGCCTCGATCAGCGTGCTCGGCGAGGCGCCCTCCAGGCTGCCGTCCACCCGTCCGGCCACCCGGACGTGCGGCCCGGCGACCTCGTCGAAGAACGCCTGGTGGCGGGTGACGCCGGCGACGATCAGCGGACGGTCGTCGCGGGCGAGCACCCGGTCGAGCGCGGCGGCGACGTCGCGCATCGCCCGCCGCTGCGGCTCGTCCCCCGAGCCGGCGGCGCGGCGCGACCGGTGCCCGGACGCGACCTCGTCGCGCGGCTCCGGCTCGACCGGGAAACCGCCCGCGGTGCGCTCGGTCAGCCCGTCGCCGCGGCCGTCCCACAGCCGGGTGCGCTGGTCGGACAGCGTGAGCAGCCAGTAGCGCGGCGTCCGGGTGTAGGCGGCGACGAGGTCGCGGGTGGCGAAGCCGCTGTCCACGATCACCCGTTCGTCGACCGGCTGGTCGATCGCGAACGCGTGGTGCTCGCCGTCCGGCGCGGCGAACAGGACGAGGCCGTCCGCGGCGTGCCGCAGGTCCACCTCGCCCGCCGCCCGTTCGAGGCCGCGCACGACATGGTCGGCGGCGTCGGCCGGGACGCGGTCGTCGGCGTACAGCCGGCGGCGCGCCTCGGCCAGCAGGTTCCGCAGCCGGATGGGGTCCTGCCGGTTGCCCGGAGCGGCCCGGTGGGTCGGCATCAGCACCGACACCGCCGGGTAGGCGCGGGGCTTGCGCAGTTCGGCGAGAGTGACAGCGTCCATGATCCCCCGATCATCGGTCATCGCACTAGATGACTCTTTTGTAACGATTCGGGGGTAAATCAAGCGTAAGGGGCGGTTGAGTTTCCGGCAGCGCGTCGAACGTCACACCGCCCGCCGTCACACCACCCGCCGTTACACCGCCCGCCGTCACACCGCCCGCCGTAACAGCGCCGGGTGGAGGCGCCGGCTCAGCCCGGCGAGATGAACCCCGTCTCGTAGGCGAAGATGACCGCCTGCGTGCGGTCCCGGGCCTGCAGCTTCGCGAGGACGTTCCCGACGTGCGTCTTCACCGTCTGCGGGCTCACGAACAGCTCCCCCGCGATCTCGGCGTTCGACCGCCCCTTCGCCATCAGCCGCAGGACGTCCGACTCCCGCTCGGTGAGCCGCTCGTGCCAGCGCGCGCCGCCCGGCCCGCCGCCGCGGGCCGCGCCGTGCTCGGCGGCCAGCGCGCGGATCGCGGCCGGGAACAGCAGGGTGTCGCCGTGCACCACCATCCGGATCGCCTGCAGGATCTCCTCCGGGCGCGTCCGCTTGAGCAGGAACCCGTGGGCGCCCGCCTTGAGCGCGTCGTAGACGTACTCGTCGTTCTCGAACGTGGTGACGACGATGATCCGCGGCGGCTCGGCCATCGCCGACAGCAGGTGCCGGGTCGCCTGGATGCCGTCGAGCTCCGGCATCCGCACGTCCATCAGGACGACGTCGGGCCCCAGCCGGGACACCTGCCCCGGCACCTCGGACCCGTCGGACGCCTCCCCGACCACGGTCAGGTCCTCTTCGGCCTCGATGATGGCGGCGAGCCCGGCCCGGATCAGCCGCTCGTCGTCGACCAGCAGCACCTTGATCGTCATGTCCCGGACCTTAGCGGCAGCGACACCCGGAAGCACCAGCGTCCGCCGTCCGGGCCCGCGCTCATCTCGCCGCGCAGCACGGTGACGCGCTCGCGGACGCCGCCGAGGCCGCGGCCGCCGCCGTGGTCGGCGCCGGCGCCGCCCGCCGCGCCCAGCGGATTGCTCATCTCCATCTCGAGCCGCTCCCCGGCGACGCCGAGGCGGAGCCGCACCGGCACCTTCCCCGCGTGCCGCAGCGCGTTCGTCAGCCCCTCCTGGACGATCCGGTACGCCTCCCGGGACACGGCGGCGGGCACCGCCTCGATCTCCGGGTCGACCCGCGCGTCCAGCGTCACCCCGGCGATCCGCGTCTGCTCCAGCAGCCGCCCGAGGTCCTTCAGCGTCGCCTGCGGCGCCGACCGGGACGGGTCCTCGCGCAGCAGCCCCAGCACGTGGTCGAGGTCCTCCAGGGCGGCGCGGGCCGACTCCTCGATCGCCGACAGGGCCTCCCGCGCGAACGCGGGGTCGCTGTCCAGGACGCGGCCCGCCGCGCCCGCCTGCAGCGTCACCACGCTCAGCGCGTGCCCGACCGAGTCGTGCAGCTCCCGGGCCAGCCGGTTCCGCTCGGCCAGCTTGACCGCGCGGGCCTCCGCCGCGGCGAGCCGCTCGGCGGACGACGGGCCGAGGAACACCGGCGCGAACCGCGACAGCAGCGCGCCCGCCGCGACGATCAGCGCGAGCAGCACCGCCATCGACGCCAGGCCGATCAGCGGGCCCGGCCACTGCGGCCAGTCGCCGCGCCAGCCCCAGGCGGCGAGGAACTGCTCGTCCCAGGTCACGGCGGGCGCGAGGACGGCCACGACGGCGAACGGCGGCACGGCCAGGCTCAGCCCGCTGATCACCACGCCGACCGCCAGGTGCAGCGCGAACCAGGCGGCCGTGCGGGTGCGGCTCTCCCACGAGCGCGCGGGGCCCGGCTCGAGGTCCTTCGCCGGCCCCTCGAGCAGCTCCCGGGCCAGGGACGTCTCCAGCATCCGCACCGTCGGGACGAGCCCGGTGACGAACGTCGCCGCCGTCGGCAGGACGACGAGCGCCAGCACGAAGGTGACGTACGGGTTCCGGATCGGGATCAGCGGGGTGAGCGAGGCCGACAGGAACCAGTACGGCATCAGCAGCGCGCCGCCCACCACGAGGTGGGACCAGCGCCGCCAGGTGGTCCGCCGAACCAGCGGACGCAGCACACCGATCACACGTCGATCCTGGCAGAAGCCGGTGCGCGGCTCCTCCCCCGCGCGGGGGAGGCCCCGGCCGGGGTCAGGTGCCGCCGGGCCGGGCGCCGCCGGGCCGGGCGCCGCCGCCCTCCTCCGCGATCCGGTCGCGCTCGGCGAGCTTGGCGAGGCGCGCGTTGTAGGCGGCCAGTTCGTCGTCCTCCGCGGGCACCCCGGCCGCGGCGCCCGCCTTCGCGGCGCGGTCGGCCCTGCGGTCCATCCGGCGGGCCTGCCGCTGGTCGTCGGAGTACCACTGGACCGCCAGGACGATCAGGACGATGAACGTCGGGATCTCCCCGAACGCCCACGCGATCGCCCCGCCGGTGTGCTGGTCCTGCAGCAGGGTCGTCCCCCACGGCGGGTCCACCGCGTTGTACCAGCCCTCGGCGATCGGCTTGCCCAGGTTCATCAGGGCGATGCCGAAGAACGCGTGGAACGGCATCGTGACGAACAGCAGCAGCAGCCGTCCCGGGTAGGGCAGCCGCTTGGGCGCCGGGTCCACGCCGAGCAGCACCCAGAAGAACAGGAACCCGGCGAGGAGGAAGTGGACGGTCATCCCGATGTGGCCGAGGTGGTTCTGCATCAGCGACTGGAACAGCGGCGTGAAGTACAGCGCGAACGTGCTCGCCACGAAGATGATCGTCGCGGTGGCCGGGTGCGCGATGAACGCCGAGTACCGGCTGTGCAGCAGCGCGGTCAGCCACTCGCGCGGGCCCCGGTCGCCGCGGATCCGCGCGGGCTTCAGCGCGCGCAGCGCCAGCGTGATCGGCGCCCCCACGACCAGGAAGATCGGGGTGAGCATGTTCAGGGTCATGTGCTGCGCCATGTGCACGCTGAACAGGATCGACGCGTACCGGGCGACGCCCGTCTGGGTGGCGAGCACGATCGACAGCACGCCGACCAGCCAGAAGACCGTCCGCCACAGCGGCCAGGAGTCGCCGCGGCGGCGCAGCCGCACCACGCCCGCGAGGTACACGCCGGCGAGCACCGCGGCCAGCGCGGCGAAGAACAGGTCGAACCACCACAGCGTCGCGAGGCGTCCCGCGGTGATCGGCGGCGGCATCTCGTAGCCGAGCAGGGTCCGGACGGCGCTCTCGGTGCCGGTCGGCGCGGGCGGCGCGGTGCTCGCCAGCGCGACGGCGAGGCCCATCGTGCCCGCCATGACGGCGGCCTCGACGCCGGCGAGCCGCGCGAACGCCCGGGCCCGCGCGGCGCGCGGGCCGCGCTCCTGCAGCGCGGGCACCGTCCGCTCCCGGTGCCACCAGCCGAACCAGCCCAGCGCGGCGAACGCGACGATCTTGGCGAGGGCGAGCCGGCCGTAGTTCGTCGTCACCAGCTCGGCGGGGTCGGGCATCCGCGCGACGACGTTCATCATCCCGCTGGCGCCGACGACGATGTAGCACCACAGCGCCATCCGGCTGAACCGCTCGGCCATGACCGGCAGCCGCTCCCGGCGCAGCAGGGCGTGCGCGACGAGGACGCCGAGGCCGCCGACCCACGGCGCGACGGCCGCGACGTGCAGCGCGACGCCGGTCACCGCGATCGCGTGGTTGGCGGAGGACGCCGAGTGCCCGGTGAGCGGCGCGGGCAGGAGCGCGACGGCGGCCATGGCGAGCAGCCCGATCGCGGCGGCGGGCGTGGCGGTGGTGCGGGCGAGCAGCGCGACGACGACCGCCAGCAGCACCACGATCATCAGCGCGGTGCCCTGCTCCAGCGACCCGACGTAGCTGCTCAGCTCGCTGCCGGTGATCACCTGCCCGACCGGCTGCCCCAGCACGTCCGAGACGGTGAACACCAGCGTGGCGGCCGCGGCGGCGGCCCACCCGGCGGCGAGCCACGACGCGGCCCGCAGGTAGCCGATCGCGTCCTTCGACAGCGTGCCGGTGCCCGCGCCCGCCGCCTTGCCCCGCCGGGTCTCCAGCGGCAGCAGGACGGCCGCCGCCAGCAGTGTCCCGATCGTGAGCGCGGACGCGACGTCCATGGCGGTGCGGGAGACCGGCAGGCCCCACCGGGTGAGGGTCCCGGCGGTCGCGATCCCCGGGATGATCTGCTCGGCGGCGGCGCCGCCGGCGACCAGCGCGACGGCGAGCACGCCCAGGCCCGCGGCGACGGCGATCGCGGCGGTCCGCACCAGCGCGGGCACGCCGCCGCGCGCGTCCTCCCCGGCGCTCATCGCGGGCCGCCCTTCCCCTGCCCGCGGGTGTGCCCGCGCGCCGCGCGGGACACGATCGCGAGGCCGATGCCGACGCCGATCAGCACGCCGACACCGATGATCACCGCGACGACCACGCCGGACGATCCGGAGTCCTTCTCCGCGGCGGCGGGCTCCGCCCGTGCCGGCACGACCGCCTCGGGCGGGCCCATGCTCCGAGTGACGGCGGCCCCGGCCCCGGCCCCGCCTCCGATGGTCGTGGCCGCGGTGGCGGCGGCCGCCGACGCGCCCCCGCCGGGGGTGCCGTCCACCGGGCGGGTGTGGGCGAGGGCGGGACCGGCGGCGAGGACGCCGAGGGCGGCGGCGACGGCCGCGACCAGGCCGATCCGGGCCGCCGCCGTGCGGCGGCGCCGGGGCGTGCGGGGATTGCGGAGCTTCATGGGGTGCCGGGATCTCCAGGAGAGCGACAGGGCTCCGTCTACCCTACTTACGGTCCGCCGCTGCCCTTACTGGCCCCGCTCGGCGCCCCGGCCGCCCACTCGCCGGGGCCGGCTCAGTCGCAGGGGCAGCAGCAGTCGCACTTGCAGCACCGGCAGTCGGCGCAGACGTCGCCGCAGGTGTTGCCGTCGTCGCAGTGGCGGGTCACCCAGAACCGGTCGTCGAACCGCTTCCCGTGGTACTTGCTCCACTCGGGCTGCCAGATGCCGCACGTCGCGCACACCAGCGAGCCGGTGAAGCACGGGATCGGCAGCGGCGGGCGCTTGCGGCGCGGCCCGCCCCCGTGGCCGCCGCCCCAGCCGCCGCCACCACCACCGCCGCCGTAGCCGCCGTTCCCGTGGCCGCCGCCGTGACCGGCACCGCCGCCGGCGTAGGGCGGGTGGCCCGGCTGCCCGTAGGGCTGCTGCGGGTGCCCCTGATGCGGCGGGTGCGGCGGGTAGGGGCCGCCGTGCGGCGGCGGGCCGCCCGGCGCGGGCGGGTAGGCGGCGAAGACGCGGTCGACGGAGCGGCCGACCTCGCGGTTCAGCAGCGCGTTCACCAGGGCGGGCCGCTCCAGTTCGAGCTCGGCGAGCGCCAGCCGCAGCCCGTGCAGGGCGTCGTCGGCGAGGCGCCGCGCCTCGGCGGGGCCGGTGCCGGTGGCGACGAGGGGGTTGTACGCGCCGGACGCGAGGTCGTCGCCGACGTCCTCGACGGCGTCGATCAGGTGCGCGAGGCGGCCGAAGAAGCGGCCCGCCTCCGCGAGGGACTCGGCGTTGCCCTCCCGCCCCGCGAGGACGGCCGTGTGCGCGAACACGGCCGCGACGGCGGTCTCGGTCGGCTCGGTGACGTCGAGCAGCCCGAGTCCGGACTCGGCCTCCAGCAGCGGCTGCCGCGCGACGGCGTCCCGCAGGACGGACGCGTCGAAGCCGATGCCCGCGCCGGTGCGGCCGCCCGCGGCGTCCCACCGGTCGGCCAGCCGGCCCGCCGCCGCCGCGACGGTCCGCCGCGCGTAGGCGCCGTCGCCGTCGGCGACGTGGTCGCGGGTGCGGCCCGCCGCGAGCAGCAGCGAGGTCGCCGCGGCGAGCCGGGCGCCCTCCGCGCGGGCCGCGACGACCTCGGCGCGGCGCAGGCCGCGCAGCGCGCACGGACCGGCCGTCCGGCGCGGGGACGCCTCCGGCGCCTGCGCCTCCACGAGGACGGAGACGAGCAGCCCGTCATAGTTCGTGACGAGCCGCGCCGCCTGCCCGTGCCGGGCGCGCAGCGTCAGGCAGAGGCCGCACAGGTGCGCCATCCAGTCCTTGAACAGGGACCCGCACAGCACGTGCCTGCACGGGCGAACCACACCGAACAACGATGAACCTCCAGCGACCCGGGGAAACCTTCCTCTCCGACGCCCCGGCGATCGGAACGGTTCAAACCGCGCCCGCGGCTACACCCCGGCGCAGGTCAGGGCGCGGCGGTACGCGGCCATCCGGGACTCGTCGGCCGGGCCGGTCTCGGCGAGCACCTCCGCGAGGTCGAACCACGCCTGCGCCGCCTCCCGGGACGCCTCCATCTGCTCCAGGCAGGTGGCGGCGCGGGTGAGCGCCTCGGTCGCGCGCTCGCGCCGGCCGAGCTTCAGGCACGCCTCCCCGAGGACGGTCAGCGCCCCGGCGGCCGCGCGGCGCGGGGCGTCCCCGAGCAGGTCCAGGGCCTCCTCGGCGAGCCGCACCGCCTCCGCCGGACGGCCGAGGACGGTCTCGGCGCGGGCCAGCTCGGTCAGGCACCAGGCGACGTCGATCTCCCCGGCGGCGCCGACGCCGCCGTCGCCGCGGACCCGGACCAGCAGGTCGCGGGCGCGGGCCGCCTGGTCCGGGCGGGCGCGCAGCAGCAGGCCCGCGTAGCTGACCCGGATCCGGTCGAGGTCGCGGGGGTCCTCGCCGTCTCCGGCCAGCATCAGCGCCCGCTCGGCGAGCTCCACGCCCTCCTCGTAGGCGCCGCGGATCTCGGCGACGTAGGCGGCCTCGCCGTAGGCGAGCATCCGGGCGCGCGGGCTGCCGATCCGCTCGGCGCGCTCGACGAGCTGCTCGGCGAGCTGCCGGGCCCGGACGAGGTCGCCGCGCTCGACGAACGCGGCGAGCAGCGCCGCGCCGAGGTGCACGGCGGCGTCGGTGGCGTCGGCGCCGGTCGCGATGAGGTGCCGCAGCGCGCCCTCGGCGGCCTGCACGCCGGCGCCGGCGTCGCCGCGCTCGCGCAGGCAGCGGCTCAGCGCGACGTGCACGCGGGCCCAGTGGTCGAGGTCGTCCTCGGCGGAGACCTCCTCGGCGAGCGCGACGAGCCCGGCGATCGCGTCCTCCAGCTCGCCGGCGGCCTCCAGCGCCAGCGCGTGGCCCCAGCGGGCCTGGTGCAGCATCTCCGGCAGCGCGACGGCGTCGGCGTTGGCCAGCACCTCGGCGTACCGGGCGCGGGCCTCCTCCGCAGCGCCGTTGCGCAGCGCGATCTCGGCGTAGTCGAGGGTGACGCGCAGCTCGTCCACGACGTCCTCGCTGACCCCGCTGACCAGGTACGTCGCCGAGCAGTTCAGCTTCGCGGCGAGCAGCTCGACCACGCTCGGCGCGGGCACCCGCTTGTCGCTCTCGATCAGCGAGATGTAGCTGTCGGACAGTTCGGGGAAGGCGAGCTGCGCCTGGCTGACGCCCTGCCTGATCCGCAGGGCGCGGATGCGCTGCCCGAGTGTCTCGCGATCCATCGTGTGACCACCGCCTACAGGGTTCTCGCCGGCTGCGTCGCGCGCAGGGCGAGGAAGAAGTCGACTCGATCTTCCAGTGTGCCGAGGTCCCGGCCGGTCAGGTCCTCGATTCGCCGGATTCGGTACCGAAGCGTGTTCACATGGACGTGCAACCGCGTCGCCGTCCGGCTCCAGGAGCCGGAGCAGGCGAGGAACACCTCGAGGGTGTGCAGCAGTTCGGCGCGCCGGGCGCTGTCGTACTCCTCGAGGGGGCCGAGCATCCGGTCCCGGAAGGAGCAGCGGGTCCGCTCGGATACCTCCGCCAGCAGCAGCGCGTAGGTGTCGGGGTTCACCGTGCCCATCGACTCTGGCATTCGCACCAGGGCAGGCTATAGCGCAGCAAAGCCGTCACGCAGCGCAGTCCCGTTCCGCGCCGCCGGAACTTCACGGCGCGGCGGCCTCCGCTCCGGTGGTGCCGCCGCCCGGCCCGCGGGCCGGGGCGGCTACCCTGTGCTCGCCCTTTTCGAGATGACGCCGCTGGAGGCTGAGCCCGCGCCATGTCCGATTCTCCTGCCGCAAAGGCCGACGATTCACCGCCCACGGGCGGGCGCGGGCCGCTGGATCGGTTCTTCGACCTCACCGGGCGCGGGACGAGCGTCGCCCGCGAGCTGCGCGGCGGCGTCACCACGTTCTTCGCGATGGCCTACATCATCCTGCTGAACCCGATCATCCTCGGCGGGGCGAAGGACGTCACCGGGGCGACGCTGTCGATCCCGCAGCTCACCACGATGACCGCGCTGTCGGCGGCGGTCACGACCGTGCTGATGGGCCTGGTCGGCAACGCGCCGCTCGCGCTGGCGGCCGGCCTCGGCATCAACGCGGTCGTCGCGTTCCAGGCGGCGCCGGTGATGACCTGGGAGCAGGCGATGGGCCTGGTGGTCATCGAGGGCGTGATCATCGTGATCCTCGCGCTCACCGGGATCCGCGAGCGGATCATGAACGCGATCCCGCTGGCGCTCAAGCACGCGATCGCGGTCGGCATCGGCGCGTTCATCGCGCTGGTGGGCCTGTACGACTCGCACTTCATCAGCTCCAGCGAGACGAGCCCGCCGCTGGCGCTCGGCACCGGCGGGCGGCTGGAGACGTGGCCGACCGTGGTGTTCGGCCTGACGCTGCTGCTGATGATCGTCCTGTACGTCCGGCGGGTGCCCGGCGGCCTCCTGATCAGCATCGTGCTCGGGACGGTCGTCGCGGTGGTCATCGAGGCGAACGCGACGATCGCCGAGGGCGGCTGGGGCGTCGTCACCCCGACCATGCCGGACGAGCTGTTCGCCGTGCCGGACTTCTCGCTGTTCGGGCAGGTCGACGTGTTCGGCGGGTTCGCCGAGGCCGGAGTGATCACCGCGCTGGTCGTCCTGTTCACGCTGGTGCTGTCGGGCTTCTTCGACGCGATGGGGACGATCCTCGGCGTCAGCGACGAGGCCGGGCTGGTGTCGGAGCGCGGCGACGTCCCGCGGCTCGGCCGCATCCTGTCGGTGGACGGCGTGTCCGCCGCGTTCGGCGGCGTGACCAGCTCGTCGGCCAACACGGTGTTCGTGGAGTCGGCCGCGGGCGTCGGCGAGGGCGCCCGGACGGGCCTGGCCAACATCGCGACCGGCGGGCTGTTCGCCGTCACGCTGTTCCTGACCCCGCTCGCCGCGGTGGTGCCCGCGCAGGCCGCGGCGCCCGCGCTGGTGGTCGTCGGCGCGCTGATGATGATGCAGGTCGCCAAGGTCGACTGGGACGACCTCGAACTCGTCATCCCCGCGTTCCTGACGATCGTGCTGATGCCGTTCACGTTCTCGATCACCATCGGGATCGGCGGCGGCATGGTCGCCTACGCGGTCATCAAGGTCGCCAAGGGCAAGGCGCGCGAGGTGTCGGTGTGGCTGTGGCCCGTGGTGGTCCTGTTCCTGCTGTTCTTCGCAATCCACCCCATAGAGACCTGGCTGGGCGTCCGCTGACGCCGGAAGGCCGTACCTCTCTGCGCGTTTGAAAGTCTCGCGGCGCGTTCCGGGTGTCAAATGATGCCGACATCGCGTAAGCAGAAGGTAAGGACCTTACCTCCCGGCGTGAAAGTGTGGCTGCCTGTGTCCGCGGACTCACCCTCCGAACCGTTCCCGCGCGGTCACGTCCTGCTGGCGCCCGACCGGTTCCGCGGCGCCCTCACGGCGGCGGAGGCGGCGCGGCACCTGGCCGCCGGGCTGCGCCGGACGCGGCCGGACGTCCCGGTCGTGCAGCTCCCGGTGGCCGACGGCGGCGACGGCACCGTCGACGCCGCCGTCGCGGCGGGCTGGCGGCGGATCGAGGCGGAGGTGTGCGGCCCGGTCGGACGGCCCGTCGCCGCGTCCCTCGCGCTCGCCGGGGACGTCGCGGTGGTCGAGCTGGCCGAGGCGTCCGGCGTGCGGCGGCTCCCCGGCGGGCGGCCCCGCCCGCTCGCGGCGACCAGCGTCGGGACGGGCCAGCTGATCGGGCACGCGCTGCGGCGCGGCGCCCGCCGCATCGTGCTGGGGCTCGGCTCCGCCGCGTGCGCCGACGGCGGCGCCGGGCTGGTGCGCGGGCTCGGCGGGCGGCTGCTCGACTCCGCCGGCCGGGAGCTGCCGCCCGGCGGCGCCGCGCTGCGCTCGCTGCACGCCCTCGACCTGCGCGGCCTGCCCGACCTGTCGGGCGTCGAGGTGGTCGCGGCCTGCGGCCCGGCGGGCCCGCTGCTGGGCCGCGGCGGCACGGCGGCCGTGCACGGGACGCGCGGCGGCGCGGGCCGCGAGGAGGTCCTGGCGCTGGACGCGGGCCTGCGCCGCTGGGCCGACCTCGCCGAGGCGGCGACCCGCCGGACGGTCCGCGACCTGCCGGGCGCCGGGGCCGGGGGCGGCGTCGGGTTCGCCGCGCTGGCCTTCCTCGGCGCGACGATCGCGCCCGGTCCCGGCGTGCTGCTCGACGTCTTCGGCTTCGCGGAGCGGGCCCGCGCCGCACATCTGGTCGTCACCGGGGAAGGGGTCCTCGACACCCGCTCGCTGCGCGGCGGGGCGCCGGTCGGCGTCGCGCGGGCGGCGGCGCGGGCGGGCGTCCCGGTCGTCGCGGTCGCCGGGCGGCGCGGCCTCACCGGCGAGCAGCTCCGCAAGGCCCGCATCCAGGCCGTCTACACGCTCGAGGACCTCGAACCCGACACCGAGCGCCGCGTCCGCCGGGCCGGGCCGCTGCTGGAGCAGCTGACGGTCGCGATCGCCGACGAGTGGCTCCCGCCGGTGCGCCGCCCGGGCGACCGGACGGGCCCCTGACCGGGCGGCCGAACGGGGGACCGGGCAGGCGGCCGGGCGGGGGCCGCCGGTCCCGCACGTCCCGGTTTACACCGTGTCACCGAACGCGCCGATGTGCTGCCACGCTGCGCGTGGCGGGCGCGGACCGCGGGCATGACGCTTGAAACGTACGGACGTCAGCCCCCACAAGGAGCCTTCCGTGAAGATCGGCGTACCCCGCGAGATCAAGAACCACGAGTACCGCGTGGCCATCACCCCGGCGGGGGTCCACGAGCTCACCCGCCACGGCCACGAGGTGTTCGTCGAACGCGGCGCGGGCCTCGGCTCGGCGATCCCCGACGAGGACTACACCGCCGCGGGGGCCAAGATCCTCGACTCGGCCGACGAGGTCTGGGCCGAGGGCGACCTCGTCCTCAAGGTCAAGGAGCCGATCGCGCCCGAGTTCCACCGGATGCGCGAGGGCCAGGTCCTGTTCGCGTACCTGCACCTGGCCGCGTCCCGCGAGTGCACCGACGCCCTGCTGTCCGCGGGCGTCACCGCGATCGCCTACGAGACCGTCCAGCTCCCGGACCGCTCGCTGCCGCTGCTCGCCCCGATGTCGGAGGTCGCGGGGCGGCTCGCCCCGCAGGTCGGCGCCTACCACCTGATGGCGTCCAACGGCGGGCGGGGCGTGCTGCCGGGCGGCGTGCCCGGCACGGCGCCCGCGAAGGTCGTGGTGATCGGCGGCGGGGTGTCCGGGCTGAACGCCGCGCAGATCGCCGCGGGCATGGGCGCGGACGTCACCGTCCTCGACGTCGACGTGGACCGGCTCCGCCGCATCGACGCGGTCTACCGGGGCCGGGTGCGGACCCTGGTGTCGAACGCCCTCGCCGTCGAGCAGCAGGTCCGCGCCGCCGACCTGGTGATCGGCGCGGTGCTGATCCCCGGCGCGAAGGCGCCGACGCTGGTCTCGAACGAGCTCGTCGCCGGGATGAAGACGGGGTCGGCGCTCGTCGACATCGCGATCGACCAGGGCGGCTGCTTCGCCGACTCGCGCCCCACCACCCACGACGCCCCGGCCTACCGGGTGCACGACTCGACGTTCTACTGCGTGGCGAACATGCCGGGGTCGGTGCCCAACACCTCGACCTACGCCCTCACCGGCGTGACGCTCCCGTACGCCGTCGCGATCGCCGAGCGCGGCTGGCGCGGCGCGCTGCGCGCCGACGCGGCGCTGGCGCGCGGCCTCAGCACGCACGCGGGCGAGATCGTCTACGACCACGTCGGCGAGGCCCACGGGCTGCCGTGGATCCCGCCGTCGTCCGTCCTCGACTAGCGGGGGCCCGCGCCTAGAGTGGGGCGCATGGGACAGCTGATCATCGTGCGGCACGGCGAGACCGAATGGAGCCGCGCCCGCCGGCACACGGGGCGCACCGACCTCCCGCTGACGGCGCGGGGCGAGGAGCAGGCCCGCGCGCTGCGCGCGCCGCTCGCCCGCCGCGCGATCGTCCGCACGCTGGTCAGCCCGGCGGAGCGGGCCCGCCGCACCGCCGAGCTGGCGGGGCTGCCGATGGACGGCCCGGCCGGCGGCGTCGACGCCGACCTGTGGGAGTGGGACTACGGCGGCTACGAGGGGATCACCTCCGCCCGCATCCGGGAGGACCGGCCCGGCTGGTACCTGTGGGAGGACGGGGTGGTCCCGGGCGACGCCGACCACCCCGGCGAGTCCGTCGAGCAGGTGGGCGCGCGCGCAGACGCGGTTCTGGCGCGGGTACGCCCGCTTCTGGACGAGGGGGACGTCGCGCTCGTCGCGCACGGGCACTTCCTCCGCGTCCTGACCGCGCGGTGGCTCGGCCTGGAGCCGGCACTGGGACGCCTGTTCGCGCTCCAGACCGGAACGCTGTCGGAACTCGGCTCCGAGCACGGCCGTCCGGTCGTCTCGGCCTGGAACATCCCCCCGAACTAGCGCATAACATACCCCTGCGGGGGGTGTTGCTTCCCCGAGGTGCGAGGCCCAACCGATTGTGAGGACCGAGATGGCGACCAGCGAGGCCCCCACGCGCGGCTACACCGCCACCAAGGACCAGCTGCAGACCCGGCTCCGCCGGATCGAGGGCCAGGTGCGCGGCATCGAGCGCATGGTCGAGGACGACCGCTACTGCATCGACATCCTCACCCAGATCAGCGCCGTGCAGGCCGCCCTCGACAAGGTCGCGCTCGGGCTCCTCGACGGCCACGTCCGGCACTGCGTCGCCGAGGGCGCCGAGGAGGGCAAGGGCGACGCGATGTCGACCGAGCTGATGGCCGCCGTCGGCCGCCTGATGCGCCGCGGCTGACCGCCCGCCCGTCCGCGCGCGGGCGGTCAGGACGCGATCGTCCAGGTGCCCGCCTCGGTCTCGCGCTCCCGGGTGAGGCGCAGCGCGCGCCGCGCGTCCGGCGAGTACCGGTACCGCTCGGGCACCGCGCGCGTCGTCCGGTACAGGCTCTTCAGCGCGAGCGTGGCCGCCAGGTCGGACGTCGGCAGCCCGGGCAGCCCGTACATCCGGCGGGCCCAGCGCGGCAGCGTCGACACCGTCAGCGTCCCGACGGCGGGCGCGGCGAGCTTCAGCGGCAGCAGGTTGCGCGGGACGGCCGGGCTGAACATCCGCCGCAGGCCCAGGCGGGCCTCGTCGCACGCCCAGATGCGGCCGCGCATGTCGGCGTAGTAGTCCGCCATCTCCGCGACCGACGCGGGGACGTCCGCGGGGTCGAGGCCGACGACGGCCGCGGCCCGGCGCTGCTCGTCGACGAACCGGTCGGCGTCCCGGTCGCTCAGCGGCACGCCCGCGCGGCGGGCGACGTCGAGGTAGGAGTCGACCTCGCCCATGTGCACCCAGAGCAGGTTCTCCGGGTCGTCGATCGGGAACGGCTCGCCCGTCCGCATGTCGACGCCGGTCAGCTTGGAGTGCAGCTTGCGGACCCGGCGGCCGACCCGCTCGACGTCGTCCGCCGAGCCGTAGGTGCGGACGCGGACGAACTCGACCGTGCGGGCCAGCCGCCCCCAGGCGGCGTCGGCCTTCATCAGCTCGGAGTTCTGGGCGGTGCCCCACATCGTGCGCGGATGCAGCGACTGCAGCAGCAGCGCCCGGATCCCGCCGACGATCAGCACCGGTTCGCCCATCACCCGCCACGTGATCGAGCCCGGCCCGAACAGCCCGTCGTCGGCCCTCGGCCCGTGTGTCCCGTCGTCCACGGCGGCCCCCCTTCCCGCGCGCCGGAAACCGCGCGGCCCGCGTAACCGAAAACTTACCCGGGCATGGCGCGGGTCACACACGGCGGGGCCGCCCGGTCAGACCTCGTCCGCCTCGGCGTCGGCCTCGTCGGCCTCGGTCTGCTCGGCGATCCAGGCGAGGTAGTCCAGGCTTCCGGCCACCACCGGCGTCGCGATGATCTCGGGGGTGTCGTAGGAGTGCACGTCGGTGATCAGGGTGGCCAGTTCGTCGAACCGGTCGGCGGTGGTCTTGAACAGCACCATCCACTCCTCCGCCGACTCGATCTCGCCCTCCCACCAGTAGGTGCTGGCGATCGGCCCGACGAGCTGGGCGCACGCCGCGAACCGCTCGGCGACCGCCGACTTGGCCAGCTCGGCCGCCTCGGCCCGCGAGTCGGTGGTGGTCGTCACCTGAACGTAAGACTGCGCCATGGGACGACTCCTTCCCCCTCGCGGACCGGGCACGCGTTCGCGGACCCCACGCTATCGGGCCGGTCTGACGACCAGGGCGCTGCCGCCACCCCGCCGCTCGGGCTCGGCGACCGCCTGGACCAGCCCCGGCCGCAGGATCTCCAGCGCGTTCGCCGCGCCGATCACGCCCCGCGGCGGCCCGGCGAACAGCTCGAGCCCGTGCCCGCGGGCGCGGAGCGCGTCGCCGTACCGGTCGATGAACCCCTGCTCCGCGTGGACCGCCGGCGTGTTGCGCTGCGTGGCGCGCGGCGCGTTCAGCGCCGCGGGCAGGTCCATGCCGAGGTCGACGCGGTTGACGAGGATCTGCAGCACCGTCGTGATGATCGTGGAGCCGCCCGGGGAGCCGAGCGCGAGCCGCGGCCGGCCGTCCTCCAGCACGATCGTCGGGGCCATGCTGCTGCGCGGCCGCTTGTGCGGGCCGGGCAGGTTCGGGTCGGGCGCCGCGCCGGGGGCGGGCGGCGCGAACGAGAAGTCGGTGAGCTGGTTGTTCAGCAGGAAGCCGCGGCCGGGGACGGTGATCGCGCTGCCGCCGAACTGCTCGATCGACAGCGTGTAGGACGCGACGTTGCCCCACCGGTCGGAGACGACGAGGTGCGTGGTCTGCGGGCCCTCGCGGGTGAGGGCGCCGGGCGCGCCGCGCGCGGGCTCGCACGCCCCGTACCGTCCGTCCGGCGAACCGGGCGGGACGGGCGCGGCGGCGGCCTCGTCCGGCTTGATCAGGCACGCGCGCTCGCGGGCGAAGCCCTGCGACAGCAGCCCGCGGAGCGGGACGTCGACCCGGTCGGCGTCGCCCAGGTAGCGGCCGCGGTCGGCGTAGGCGAGCTTGGACGCCTCCAGGTAGAGGTGGAGCGCGTCGACCGGGCGGTCCGCGTCGAGGTCGAACTCCTCGAGGATGTTCAGCGCCTCGCCGACCGTGGACCCGCCCGACGACGGCGGCGGCATCCCGTACACGTCGAGGCCGCGGTACGACACGTGCGTCGGCTTGCGGAGCTTCGCGCGGTAGGCGTCCAGGTCGGCGGACCGCATCAGCCCGGGGCGGACGGTGCGGTCGGCACCGGGCGCGACGGGCGGGTCGGCGACCGTCCGCACGATCTCCCGGCCGAGGCGGCCCTCGTACAGCCAGTCGCCGCCGTGCCGGGCGAGCTCCCGGTAGGTGCCGGCGAGGTCGGGGTTGCGGAAGACCGAGCCGACTTCGGGGACCTTCCCGTCCGGCAGGAACAGCTCGCGGGTGGGGGCGATGTCGCGGAAGCGCTCCTCGTTCACGGCCGTCTGGTCGTGGAACTCCCGGTCGACGACGAAGCCCCGCTCGGCGACCTCGATCGCGGGCCGCAGCAGGTCGCGCAGCTTCCGCTTGCCGAACCGGTCGAGCGCCAGCTCCCACTGCGCGACCGTGCCGGGGACGCCGACGCCGAGCCCGCTGGTGACGGCCTCGGCGAACGGCAGCGGCTCGCCGGTCTCCGGGTCGATGAACGCGTCCTCGCGCATCGCCCCCGGCGCGGTCTCCCGGCCGTCGATGGAGTGGACGCGCCCGCTGCGGGCGTCGTAGTAGGTGATGAACCCGCCGCCGCCGATCGCCGCGACGTACGGCTCGGTGACGCCGAGGGTCGCCGCGGCGGCGACGGCCGCGTCCATGGCGGTGCCGCCGTGCTTCAGGACGTCCAGCGCCGTGCGGCTCGCGTACGGGTCGACCGTGGACACCGCGCCGCCGTGCCCGGTCGCGACCGGCCGCTTGTCCGGCGCCGCCGGGGGCCGGGACGGGCGGGCGGACGCCGGGGCGGTCAGGGCGGCCGACGCGGCGAGGGCCGCGGCGGCGGCGACCGCCGCGGCCGGGGCCGTCCGGCGGAACCGGCGCCCGCGCGGCCCGGCCCGTCCGGCGGACGGGCGGGCACCGGCCGGACGCGGCGCCGGCGGGTCGGACGAAGGCGGCTCGGACGAAGGCGGATGCGACGGGGAGCGGAACACCAGACCTCCTGAAGATCGCGGCGCCTCCACGGTGTCACCGATCTTCGCGGCGCGCCACCGTCCGCGCCGCCCCGCGGCCGGACGGCCGACACCGGCCGGTCCCCGCCCGTATTCGCTTTCCTCCGCACATATTGCGAATGGCGCATGCTGGAGCGCTCCCATTGAACCCGAATCGGTGTTCGCCCAGGGTGAGCGCGCCGCTGCGCCGCGCCAACGGGTCCCGAGTTTGGCAGGATTCGACAACAGCGACTGGGCATCGACCTTCGGGAAAACGTTGCGTTTTCGGCCATACCTGGTGAATTCTTAGGGACTTCATCGAGGCCACCGCGACCGGCGCCGTGGGGTCGGGTGCCGGGGGGGACCGCCTATGACCTGGGACATCCGCATGCGCACGAACATGTTCCGGCGCCTGCCCGTCGAGCAGGCGACCGGCCGGCTGTACGGCGGCCGGCACCGCCTCCGCGTGGTCTACCGGACCCGCGATCTCGTGGTGCTCGGCCTCGGCGTGATGATCGGTTCCGGCATTTTCAAGATCGCCGGAGAACAGGCGGCGGGCACGGCCGGCCCCGCCGTACTGGTGTCGTTCCTCATCGCCGGATTCGTGTGCCTGCTGGCCGCGCTCGCCTACGCCGAACTGTCGTCGATCATCCCGGTCGCGGGGAGCGCGTACTCCTTCAGCTACGTCGCGTTCGGCGAGGTGTGGGCCTGGGTCGTCGGGTGGGCGCTGCTGATGGAGCTGCTGCTCGCCGCGTCGGTGCTCGCCCGCGTCTGGTCCCTGTACGCGACGCAGGCGCTGCACGACTTCGGTGTCGCCGTCCCGTCCTGGCTCGGCGACCTGATCGGCCAGGAGAAGGGGCCCGACCTCTTCGCGTTCGGGATCCTGCTGCTGCTCGTGCTGATGCTCGCCACCGGCAGCAGGCTCGGCCTGCGCACGCTCTGGTTCATGGTGATGGCCAAGGTCGTCGTGATCGGCCTGGTGATCGTCGTCGCGCTGACGTACTTCGAGCCCGGCAACCTCACGCCGCTCGTCCCGCCCGCGCAGCCCGCCCCCGAGGACGGCCGGACGGTCCTGGACGCGCTGCTCGGCGCGCTCGGCGGCGGGACGCCGCACGTCTTCGGCGTCTGGGGCGTCCTCGCCGCCGCGCCCGCCATCGCGTTCGCCTACATCGGGTTCGACCTCATCGCGACCGCCTCGGAGGAGACCGACGACGCGCCCCGCAAGGTGCCGCGCGGCATCATCACCGCGCTCGTGTCCGCCGTCGTGCTGTACGCGGCGGTGGCCGTCGCGTTCGTCGCCATGGTCGGGATGGACGGCCTCGCCCGGCTCGACCGCGGCGGGCTGCTGCTCGCCGCCGCGTTCGACGCCGCCGGGTCGGGCGCGATGGCGCGGATCGTCGACGTCGGCGCGGTGCTGGCGCTCACCACCGTCACCCTGGTGCTGCTGATCAGCCTCACCCGGGTGATCTTCTCGATGTCGCGGGACGGGCTGCTGCCGCGCCCGCTGGCCGGGATGAGCCGGTACCGGGTGCCGTCCCGCGCGACGCTGCTCGCGGGCGGCGCGGCGATCGTCATGTCGCAGACCGTGGACGTCCTCACCCTCGAGCAGCTCGTGGTGCTCGGCACGCTGTTCGCGTTCCTGTTCGTCGCCGCGGCCGTCCCGACGCTGCGCCGCGCACGCCCCGACCTGCACCGCCCGTTCCGGGTGCCCGCCGCGCACCTGACGGCGGCGGTGACGATGGCCGCCATCGGCTGGCTGATGCTGAACCTCAACGTGCGGACGTGGGTGTACTTCGCCGTCTGGATGCTCGTCGGGCTCCTGCTGTACCTGGTGTACGGGCGCCGGAAGAGCGAGCTGAAGCTGCTGCTGGACGCGCCTCCGGCGGACCGCCCCGTCCTCGACGCGCCCCCGCCCGGCCCGCCCGGCCGGCCCGCCGGGCTGCCGCCCGGCGTCGAGCCCCTGGACGGGCCGCCGCCGGTCGGACCGCCGGTGGGGCAGCCGCTGTCCGCGCCGCCGCCGCGGCCCCCGGTCCCGGCGCCGGAGAGCCCGTACCCGACGGGCCGGTACTCGATGCGCCGCCCGGACGCGCCGCGCCCGCGCGACCCGCGGCGGACGTCGCCGGACCCGCCGGCGGACGGGGAGCGGGAGGAGCCGCCGCATCCCGGGGGCCGGCACCGCCGCTGACCCGCCTCCGCGTGGCCGCATCCGGACGCGCATTGACCGGGCCCGCGCGGCACGTTCATGATCTCGGCACTGCCGTCGATCATCCGGAGGTGGACGGTGCGTCTCCCCCGCGCCCTGCTCGCCGCGCTGAGCGCGCTCGTCCTGGCGGTCGCCGGGCTCGCCGCCCTGGCCGCGCCGCCCGCCGCCGCGCGGGCGGACGACGGATGCGACCCCATCGACCCGGCCGCGTGCCTGCTGCCGTTCCCCAACGACTGGTACACGGTGCCCGACCCGGGCACCCCGACCGGCCGCCGCGCGGACTTCCGGACGACGCTCCGCAACGCGCTCGGCGCGCCCGTCTCGCCGGAGGAGTGGAACCGGGCGGACGGCTTCTCCCCCGGCTCGATGCTGCTGAGCCGCGTGCCCGGCGTCGACCTCGCCCGCAGCGGCGCGGCCCCGGTCACCGGCATCGGCGCGTCGCTGGCCCCGGACGCGCCCATCGTCGTCATCGACACCGGCACCGGCGAGCGGTGGCCGTACTGGGCGGAGACGGACGCGAACGCCCCCGAGGACCGCCGCGCCCTGATCGTCCGTCCGGCGCGCAACTTCGTGGAGGGCCACCGCTATGTCGTGGCGCTGCGGAACCTGCGGGACGCCTCGGGCGCCCCGATCGCGCCGAACCCGGCGTTCCGCACGCTCCTCGGGCCCGACCTGCCGGGCGGCCATCCCCTGGACGAGCGCCAGCGGTCGCTGCGGCCCGTCCTGGACGACCTCGCCGCGCACGGCGTCGGCCGCGACGGGCTGTACCTCGCGTGGGACTTCACCGTCGCGAGCCGGCAGAGCCTCACCGGGCGGATGCTGCACATCCGCGACGACGCGCTCGGGCGCCTCGGCGACCGGTCGCCGTCCTTCCTGGTGACGCGGGTGCGCGAGGACGTGGACGAGCGGATCGCGCGGGAGGTCGAGGGCGTCGTGTGGGCGCCGAGCTACCTGGACCAGTACGGCGGGCTGCCCGGCTCGAAGTTCCGCTTGGGGTCCGACGGGCTCCCGGCCCGGCTGCCGGGCAACGACCAGGCCGTCCCGTTCCGGTGCGAGATCCCCCGGTCGGCGTTCGAGGAGCCCGCCCGCCCCGCCCTGTACGGGCACGGGCTGCTCGGGTCGCACGGCGAGGTCGGCGCGGGCAACGTCAAGGCGATGGCGGACGAGCACGGGTTCGTCTTCTGCGCGACGAAGTGGATCGGGATGGCCGACGAGGACGTCCCGAACGTGGTCTCGGCGCTCACCGACGTCACCCGCTTCCGGACGGTCGCCGACCGGCTCCAGCAGGGCATGCTGAACTTCGTCTTCCTGGGCCGCGCCATGACCCGCGGCTTCCCCGGCCACGACGCGTTCCGGGACGGCTCGGGCGCGTCCCTCATCGACCGGGGCGCGCCGCTCGCCTACGACGGCAACAGCCAGGGCGGGATCATGGGCGGCGCCCTCACCGCCGTGTCCCCCGACCTGCGCCGCGCCGTCCTCGGCGTCCCGGCGATGAACTACAGCACCATGCTGAACCGCAGTTCCGACTTCCCGCAGTACGCCCGCGTGTTCGACCTGTTCTACCCCGACAAGCTGGACCAGCAGATCGGGCTGGCGCTGATCCAGATGCTGTGGGACCGCGGCGAGGCGAACGGGTACGCGCAGCACATGACGGACGACCCGCTCCCGGGCACGCCCGCGCACCGGGTGCTGATGCACGTGGCGTTCGGCGACCACCAGGTGGCGAACGTCGCGTCGGACGTCCAGGCGCGGACGATCGGCGCGCGCGTCCACGCCCCGGCGCTGCGGCCCGGCCGCAGCCCGGACGACGCGCCCTACTGGGGCATCCCGACGTTCGGCGCGTCGCACGACGGCTCCGCCATGGTCGTCTGGGACAGCGGCACGCCCGCGCCGCCCACCTCGAACACGCCGCCGGAGGAGGGCAGCGATCCGCACTCGGACCCGCGGAACGACGCCGACGCCCGCCGGCAGAAGGCGGTCTTCCTCGAAACCGGCCGGGTCGTGGACGTCTGCGGCGGCGGCCCCTGCGTGATCACGCCCTGACGTCCGCGTCCCGGGCGAGGGCGGCCGCGTCCAGGACGAGGCGCGCGGGGAGCGCCGGGTCGTGCAGGGCGCCGAGGTGGCCGCGGCCCGGCCACAGGACGAGCCGCCCGTCGCGGCAGGCGCGCAGGAACGCCCGCTCGTGCGAGCGGAACGGGTCGCGGGTGCCGTTGGCGAGCCAGACGGGCCCGGGATAGGCGGCGAGCGCGGCGACCGGGTCGAACCCGCACACGGCCTCGACGGCCTGCGGGAACGCCGCGCTGGACAGCCCGCCCGCGAGCACCGCGCCGGCCGCCGGACCGGGCAGCGCCCTGCGGAACGCCAGGGCGCCCACCGCGTCGGCGTACGCGGGCCACCGCCCGGCGAGCCGGCCGGCGGTGCGGTAGACCGCGCGGCCGAACCCCTCCGGGCGGGTCGTGCAGCCCATCGCCACGAGCCCGGCGACCCGCCCGGGGTGGCGTGCGGCGGCGGCGATGCCGACGAAGCCGCCGAGCGACAGGCCCGCGACGAGGGCCCGGCCGCCGAGCCCGTCGACCGCCTCCGCGACGGCGTCCACGGCGCCGTCCATCGTGAACCGCTCCCCGCGCCGCCGGCCGTGTCCGGGCAGGTCGGGCGCGACGACCCGGTGCCGCTCGCGCAGCCGCTCCGCGAGCGGGCCCCACATCGTGCCGCTGACCCGGATCCCGTGCAGCAGCACCACGGGCACGTTCTCCGTCTCCATGCCGGGGAGCGTATTGCAACGCAACGTTGCGTTGCAATACGCTTCGGGGCATGGCTTCCGGACCCCGCCGCGCCCAGGACGTCTTCACCGCGGCCCTCGACCTGCTCGCCGCCCGCGGGTTCGACGGGCTGACCATCGAAGGCGTCGCCGATCGGTGCGGCGTCAACAAGACGACGATCTACCGCTGGTGGCCGTCCAAGGCGGCGCTCGTCGCCGCCGCGCTCACCGAGGGCGCCGAACTCGACCTGGACGTCCCCGACACCGGCTCCCTGCGGGGCGACCTGGAGGCGCTGGTCCGGTCCCTCGTCGGCCTGCTCACCGAGCCGCCCGCCGCCGGCATCGCGCTCGCCGCGCTCGGCGCCGCCGCCCGCAACCCCGAACTGGCCGCGCACGCCCGGACGTTCTTCGCCGACCGCCTCGCGCGCGAGCGCCCCGTGTTCGACCGCGCCGCCGCGCGCGGCGAGCTGGCGCCGGACGCCGACCCGATGCTGCTCATGGACCTGCTCGCCGGCGCCGTCTGGGTCCGGGTGGCGTTCCGCGGCCTCCCGGTCGGCGACGGCTTCGCCGAGCGGGCCGTCGCCGCCGTCCTGGACGGCGCCGCGGCGCGCCCCTGAACGCGCCGCCGGGCGCGCGTCCCCGCACGCGGCGGCCGCCGCCCGGCACGCCGCTCCGCGGAACCGCTTGGAAACCGTCGGTGAGCGCGCGATGCTCTTCGGGTGACCGGCGACCGCGAGGGGGGAGCATGGAGCCAGGCGCCGTCGACATGGTCGTCGTGGAGGGCGAGCGGCACACCACCGTGCTGCTGAGCGGCGAGATGGACCGGGCGTCGTGCCCGCACGTCCGCTCCCGGCTGCGCCCGCTGACCGGGCGCCCGCTGGTGCTGGACGTCTCCGGCGTGACGTTCTTCGACGCCGAGGGCATGCGGACGGTGTTCCGGTGCGCCCGCGTGTGCGAGGCGGAGGGCGCCGCGCTCGCGCTGGTCGGGCTGCGCCCCTACGCGGCGAAGGTGTTCCGGATCCTCGGGCTGGACCGGGACGTCCCGCTGTGCGGGTCGATGGAGGAGGCGCTGTGGTGCGTCCTCCCCCGCACCGACGAGGAGATCAGGGAGTGGCTGTCCGGCTGAGGTGACGCTCGACGCTCTCGACCTTGGCGTCGAGGGCGCCGGTCACGCCCGGCCGCACGTCGGCCTTCACGACGAGGCTCACCCGCGGCGCGCGGGCGGCGACGGCGTCGGTGGCGGCCTTGACCACGGCCATCACCTCGTCCCACTCGCCCTCGATCGTGGTGAACATCGCGTCGGTGCGGTTGGGCAGCCCGCTCTCGCGCACCACCCGCACCGCCTCCGCGACGAGTTCCCCGACCTCCTCCCCCGTGCCGAGCGGGGTCACCGAGAACGCGACCAGCACAGCGCACCTCCTACATCCGGTTCGTACGTCCGGTTCGTCCTTCCACGATCTCATCGCCGGGAACCGGGGTGGACAGGGGGAGCCGTCCGGGTTATGTTGTTCTCAACCAGAGATTGACTCAGATTGAGAACGACATCGGAGCACGGATGAGCCCGGACCCGCGGAACGACGAGCGCGACTTCCTCGCGAACTACGACCCGCGCGCCTACGACCCCGTCGCCGTGACGGTGGACGTCGTCGCGCTGACGATCCGCGACGGGGCCCTGCACGTCCTGCTCGTCCGGCGCGGCGAGGCCCCGTACGCGGGCATGTCGGCCCTGCCGGGCGGGTTCGTCCGGGCGGGCGGGCACCACCAGGGCGAGGACCTGCCGGACGCGGCCGTCCGCGAGCTCGCCGAGGAGACCGGCCTCGAGGCGGGCGACGCCGAACTGGGCCGCCTGCACCTGGAGCAGCTCGGCACCTACGGGAGCCCCGGCCGCGACCCGCGCATGCGGATCGTGTCCGTCGCCTACCTCGCCTTCGCCCCCGAGCTGCCCGACCCGCGCGCGGGCGGCGACGCGGCCGCCGCCGAGTGGACGGACGTGGCCGCGCTCGGCCTCACCGCGTCCGGCGGCCAGCGGCCCGGCACCACCCGCAGGCTGGCGTTCGACCACGCGCGGATCCTGTCGGACGGCCTGGAGCGGGCGCGCGGCAAGCTCGAGTACACGCCGCTCGCCACGGCCTTCTGCGGCGACGAGTTCACCATCCCCGAGCTGCGCGCCGTCTACGAGGCGGTCTGGGGCGAGGAACTGCACGCCGGGAACTTCCACCGCAAGGTCCTGTCGGTGCCCGGGTTCGTGGAGAGCACCGGCGCGACCTCCGACCGGACGGCCGGGCGGCGCGGCGGCCCGCGCCCCCGCCTCTACCGGGCCGGGGACGCCCGGCTGCTGCACCCCGCGCTGCTGCGCCCCGGCCGGGAGGAGCTGATCAGATGACCCCCCTGCACGACGCCCTGACCACGCTCGACGCGGCGCGCACGCCCGCCGACCTGTTCGGCGACGACGCCGTCGAGGCCGCCCGCCGCTACCGCCGGCTGGCCCGCACCGTCCACCCGGACATGACCGGCGGCCGCACCCACGACGCCTTCACCCGGCTGAACGCGCTGTGGCGCGCCTACCGCGGCGCCGGCACGCTGACGATCGCGGGCGGGCGGCACGACTACCGCGTCGACGGCGACCCGGTCGACGGGGACGTCGCCAAGCTGTACCCGGCGCACGCGGGCGGCGAGCGGGTCCTGCTCAAGATGCCGCGCGACCCCCGCGACGGCGACCTGATCGAGCGGGAGGCGGCCGCGCTGCGGCGGCTCGCGACGTTCGGCGAGAGCCGGCACCGCGCGTACGTCCCGCACCTCGTGGAGACGTTCCGGCACCGGGACGCCGCGACGGGCGCGCAGCGCCGGGTCGACGTCCTGCGCCGGCTCGACGGCTTCCACGACCTCGCGGCCGTCCGGCGCGCGCACCCGGACGGCGTCGACCCGCGCGACGCCGCCTGGATGTGGCGGCGCCTGCTGGTCGCGCTCGGTTTCGTGCACCGCGCGGGCGTCCTGCACGGCGCGGTCCTGCCCGAGCACGTCATGATCCATCCGGAGCTGCACGGGCTGGTGCTCGTCGGCTGGTGCCACGCGGTCGCCGACACCGGCGAGCACGTCCCCGCGATGGTCGACCGGCACGCGGACCTCTACCCGCCCGAGGTGCCGGCCCGCGGGCCCGCGACGCCCGGCACCGACCTGTTCATGGCCGCCCGCTGCATGACCCGGCTCATGGGCCCGCGGACGCCCCCGGCGATGCGCGCGTTCGCGCGGGGCTGCACGCTCCCGGCGCCGCACCGCCGCCCGTCCGACGCCTGGCGGCTGCTGGCGGAGTTCGACGAGCTGCTCGAACGGCTCTACGGCCCGCGCCGCTTCCGGCCCTTCCGCATGCCGCCGGCCCCCTGACCCGACCGACCCATCCGACCCGCACGACCCGAGGAGAACCCATGGGAAGCGGACACTGGTCCACCGACGTCTACGCCGCCCGCCAGAGCTACCAGGCGGCCAACGGGATCAGCGCCTTCGCCTACAGCGACGGCGGCGCCACCACCGTCCACCCCGACCTCGACCCGCGCGGCGTCACCGTGCGGGAGAGCCGCGACTCCGACGACCACCCGGAGTCGCTGGCCATCGCCGTCCTGTTCGACGTCACCGGCTCGATGGGCACCGTCCCCCGCACCCTGCAGACCAAGCTGCCCGACCTGCTCGGCCTGCTGCTGCGCAAGGGCTACGCCACCGACCCGCACATCCTGTTCGGCGCCGTCGGCGACGCGACCTGCGACCGCGCCCCGCTGCAGATCGGCCAGTTCGAGGCCGACAACCGGATGGACGACGACCTCGCCAAGATCCTCATCGAGGGCGGGGGCGGCGGCCAGATGCGCGAGTCCTACGAGCTCGCGATGCACTTCATGGCCCGGCACACCGCCGCCGACTGCTTCGACAAGCGCGGGAAGCGCGGCTACCTGTTCATGATCGGCGACGAGCTGGCCTACCCGAAGGTCAAGCGCCGCGAGGTCGCGAAGATCATCGGCACGGACCCGCCCGCCGACGTCCCGATCGCCGACCTCGTCCGCGACCTCCAGCGCAAGTGGGACGTCTACTTCATCATCCCCGAGGGCGGCTACCACTCCGGGAAGCCGGAGCTCCGCGACTTCTGGCGCGACCTGCTCGGCCAGAACGTCCTCTACCTGGACGACCCGGGCGCCGTCTGCGAGACGATCGCCCTCACCGTCGGGCTCGGCGAGGACGCCATCGACCTCGCCGAGGGCCTCGGCCACCTCGCCGAGGCGGGCTCGACCGCCGGCGCGTCGGTGTCGCGCGCCCTCGCCCGCCTGGACGGCCGCGTTCCCGCGGCCACCTCGCCGGCCCCGCCCGGCCTCGACCGTCCCGCCGCGTCCCGGACGACGCGGCTCTGATCGTCCGTCCGGCGGAGAGGAGCGCGGAGCGGTGTTCGGTGCGGAGAACGTGATCGTCGTCGATCTCGGGTACGGGGACGCCGGGAAGGGCACGGTCGTCGACCACCTGTGCGCGGCGTCGCCCGTGCACGCGGTCGTCCGGTTCAACGGCGGCGCGCAGGCGGCGCACAACGTCGTCGCGGTGGACGGGCGGCACCACACGTTCGCGCAGTTGGGGTCCGGGACCTTCACGCCCGGGGTCCGGACGCACCTGTCGCGGTTCGTGCTCGTCGACCCGCTCGCCCTCGCCGCCGAGGCGGACCACCTGCGGCGGATCGGCGTCGGCGACGCGCTCGACCGGCTCACCGTGGACGGCGACGCGCTGCTGACGACGCCGTACCACCGGGCGGCGGGACGGGCGCGGGAACGGGCGCGCGGCGCGGACCGGCACGGGTCGTGCGGGATGGGGGTCGGGGAGACGGCCGCGTACGCGCTCGCGCACGAGGACGCGCCGCGCGCGGGCGACTGCCGGTCGCCCGCGCGGCTGCGGCGGCGGCTCGCCGCGGTCCGCGACCGGTACCGGGACGCGTTCCCCGGGGCCGCCGAGGACGTCCCGGACGTGGACGACTGCGTCGCCGCGTTCACCGCGTTCGGCGAGCGGGTCCGCGTCGTCGGCGGCGGCCACATGCGGACGCTCCTCGCCGGGGGGCCGGTCGTGTTCGAGGGCGCGCAGGGCGTGCTGCTGGACGAGTGGCACGGCTTCCACCCGTACACGACGTGGTCGACGACCACGTTCGGCAACGCGGAGGCGCTGCTGCGGGAGGCGGGCGGCGGCGCCGCGCGCCTCGGGGTCGTGCGGGCGTACGCGACCCGGCACGGGCCGGGCCCGTTCGTCACCGAGGACGCGGCGCTCACCCGCGGGCTGCCCGAGCCGCACAACGGGACGGGCCCGTGGCAGGGCCCGTTCCGCGCGGGCCACCTCGACGCGGTCGCGCTGCGGTACGCGCGGGAGGTCACCGGCGGGATGGACGGCGTGGCGGTCACGCATCTGGACGTCGCGGGGGCGCGTCCCGATCTGCGCGTCTGCCGCGCCTACCGGATCGGCGACGCGACGGTGCGGCGGCTCGCGCCCAACCCGGCGGGACGCCTCGACCTGCAGGAGGACCTCACCTGCCGGCTCCTCGCGGCGCGACCGGTGTACGCGCCGCTCGGCCGTCCGGAGGAGGCCGTCGAGGAGGCCGCGGGGGCGCCGGTCGTGCTGCGGTCGTTCGGCCCGACCGCCGCGGACAAGCGCGTCGCCGCCGCCGTCTGACCCCGGGGCCCGCGCGGCCTACCGGACGACCTGGCGGACGACGATCTCGTCGAGGCGGCGCTCGACGATCGCGCCGACCGGCCAGTCGCGCACGAGGCAGCGCAGCAGCGCCGCCTCGTGCTCGGCGTGCGAGGCGTCGCAGCCCTGCTGCTCCAGGCTCGACCGGAGCGCCTCCACGTAGTCGGCCCCGGTGAAGCCGGGGACGTCCCGGACCATCGCGGTCGTGGTGGCGCGATGGGAGTTCAGGCCCGCGAACGAGCGGCCGCAGCCGCAGCCGCCGTCCGGGTCGCCGGAGTCGCGGGCGCACACCACGCCGATGTGGACGAGTTCGCCCTCGACGCACCAGTCGAAGTCGTTGTCGCGGAATCCCTGGGTCGAGTTCGTGGCGGTCAGCAGCTTCACGATGCCCCCTCGGCCGGCCGTGGACGCGCCCACGGTACGACGCGGGTCCGACGTTATGCCGCGAACCCGGCGAAACACCAGGTCACGCGAGGGGCGCCGACGCACGCCGAACGGGCACCGGAGGATCATCGAACACGGGGGAACGCGGCCCCCGACGGGTAGGGCGGGCGGGACTCGAACCCGCGACCCAGAGATTATGAGTCTCCTGCTCTGACCGGCTGAGCTACCGCCCCTCGGCCTCCCCCATGACGGCGGGGGGCGTGCCGCGAGTCATCTTAGCGGCGGCCCGATGACGGCGGCCACCGCGATTTCCCCGGGGCGATGTCATACCTCAGAGCGAGTGACGCACGGCGGTACCCGTCGGTAGGGTCCCGTCCATGTCCAGACGCATCCTCGCCCTCGTCTCCTTCCTCCTCCTGCTCGGCGCCGTCGGCGCCTGCGACGGGGACGGCGGGTCGGGCGGGACGGAGCGGGCCGACTTCGACGGCGCGCAGGTGATCCGGCGGGCGGCGCAGGCCATGGGGGACCTGAAGAGCGTCGCGTTCACCGTGTCGACGCAGGACGAGACGCCGATCATGGTGAAGGGCGGCGACCTGAAGCTGCTCCGCAACGGGGACGCCGAGGGCACGCTGACGGTCGAGCAGTCCGGGCACGCCGTCGAGATGAAGGTCGTCGCGGTCGGCGACAGCATCTACCTGGACGCCGGGACGGGCGGCTGGCGGCGGGCCCCGAAGGCGCTCGCGGCGACGATGTACGACCCGTCGGCCGTCCTGGACCCGGAGCGCGGCATCGCGAGCCTGCTGTCGTCGCTGGAGGCGCCGGAGGCGGAGGCCGTCGAGGAGGTCGGCGGCAAGGAGGCGTACCGGGTGGCGGCGACGCTGCCGCAGGACCGGATCGGCGGCCTGATCCCGGGGATCGACGCGGACCTGCGCGGGCAGGTGTGGGTGAACAAGGACGACGGGCGGCTGGTCAAGGTGCGCGGCGCGTTCCCCGAGGGGAAGGGCGCGGTGGTCATCGAGTTCACCGAGTTCGACGCCGCCTACAAGATCAGCGCGCCCCGGTGACGGACGGGGCGGCCGGAGCGGGGCCCGGCGCGGCGGGCGCGCGGCGCCGCGTCGCGATCGGCGCGGGCGGGGCGGTCGTGCTGCTCGCCGCGCTCGACGCCTACGTCGTCACGACCGTCCTGGTCACGATCGTCGACGACCTGGGGCTGCCGGTCAACCGGCTGGAGCGCGTCACCCCGATCCTGACGGGGTTCCTGCTCGGGTACGTCGCGGCGATGCCGCTGCTCGGCCAGCTGTCGGACCGGTTCGGGCGGCGGCCGCTGCTGCAGGCGTGCCTGCTGTTCTTCGCGGCGGGCTCGGTGGTCACGGCCCTGGCGCAGGACGTCCCGGTGCTGACGGCGGGCCGGGTGGTGCAGGGCATCGCGGGCGGGGCGCTGCTGCCGGTGACGATGGCGCTGGCCGGCGACCTGTGGGCGGAGCGGCAGCGGCCGGTGGTGCTCGGCGCGGTGGGCGCCGCGCAGGAGCTCGGCAGCGTCCTCGGCCCGCTGTACGGCATCGGCGTCGTCGCGCTGCTGGACGACTGGCGGGCGATCTTCTGGATCAACCTGCCGCTGACGGCGCTGGCGATGGCCGCGGTGCACGTCGCGGTCCCGGGCGGGCGGCCGGCGGGACCGCGGCCGGGCGTGGACGCGGTGGGCGGGCTGCTGCTCGCGGCGGGCCTCGCGCTGCTGGTCGGCGGCGTCTACAACCCCGAACCGCAGGAGTCGGCGCTGCCGCCGTGGGGCGCGCCGCTGCTGATCGCCGGGGCCGTCGCGCTCGCCGCGTTCGTCCTGTGGGAGGTCCGGACGCGCACGCGGCTGTTCGACCTGTCGGGGGTGCGGCGGGGGCCGCTGCTCGCGACGCTGGGCGTGAGCCTGCTGTCGGGCGCGGCGCTGATGGTCACGCTGGTGGACGTCGTGCTGGTGGCGCAGACCGTCCTGGACGAGGACGACGTCGAGGGCGCCCTGCTGCTGACGCGGTTCCTCGTCGCGCTGCCGATCGCGGCCGTGGCCGGGGGCGCGGCGGCGCGCCGGTTCGGCGAGCGGTGGCCGATGGCGGCCGGGATGGCGGTCGCGGCCGGCGGGTACCTGCTGATCGCGGCGTGGCCCGCCGACCTGGCGAACGCGTCGTACGGGCCGCTGCCGCGGATGGACGTCGACCTGGTGATCACCGGGCTCGGCCTCGGCCTGGTGATCGCGCCGGTGTCGTCGGCGGTGCTGCGGTTCGTCCCGGCGGCCCGGCACGGCGTGGCGTCGGCGGCCGTGGTCGTCGCGCGGATGATGGGGATGCTGCTCGGCATCGCGGCGCTGTCGGCGTGGGGCTTCCACCGGTTCCACGCGCTGACGGCCGAGCTGCGGCCGCCGCTGCCGTTCACGATGTCGGACGCGGAGTTCGACCGGGCGATGGACGTCTACCTGGCCGCGGTGGAGGAGGCGCTCCGCACCGAGTACCGGGAGATCTTCCTGATCACGGCGGTGCTGTGCGCGGTCGGCGCGCTGCTGGCGCTCGCCGCCGGGAACCGGCGGGACGGCGCGGCCCCGCCCGCCCCGCGCGAACTGGAGGCCGACCCGGCGGGGCGCTGATCCCCGGACGCGCCCGCCGTTTTCGGTCACGGATGCGGCATAGCGGGCCCGATCCGGGAAACGATTCGGCCATGGGCGCCGTGCCGTTCAGTGATCTCGGGAATATCCTGGCAAACGACGAGCAAGGCCCCTTGCCGGGAGGCGCTCCCCGGGGAGGTGACGAGAGATGCGCAGGTCCGGTTCCGGTCGCGGCGACGGCCATGGCGAGGGCGGGCCGAACCGCCGGTCGCGGGCGACCGCTCCAGCACGGCCGCACACGCCGCTGCGCAGGAGACTCGGCCTGGAGCACAACGAGCTGCGCCGCCCGGTCGACCGCGTGCAGCGGCTGCTCGGGTTCGCCCTGCTGCTGATCTTCCTCGGCGTCGCGCCGCCGCTCGCGGTGTGGGCGGGGTCGGTGTCGTACGCGGCGGGGGCCCGCGCGGAGGACGCCGAGCGGCAGGACCGGCAGCGCGTCACCGCGACGGTCACCAAGACCGGCGGGACGGCCGCGTCGGGCGACCGGTTCGTCCACGAGACCGTCCAGGCGACGTGGCCGGGCCCGGACGGCAAGCCGCGCGCCGGGACGCTGCCGAGCTGGCGCGGCGTCGACATCGGCGACCGGCGCGCGATCTGGGTCGACGGGGCGGGCGAGCCGACCGTGGCGCCCCGCCCGCACAGCCGCACGGTCACCGACGCGGTGTACGCGGGCACCGCCGCCGTCCTCGGCGCCGCGCTCCCCGCCGCGGTGGCGTACGGGCTGGTCCGGCGGCACTGCGACCGGCGCCGCGACGCGCTGTGGGACGCCGCCTGGGCGCGGCTGGACGCCGCCGGGCACGGCCCCCGCTTCTGAGCGTCAGGGCCGCCCGGTGCCCGCGAACCGGGCCGCGTCGAGGGCGAGCGACAGCTCCACCACGTCGCGCGGGCGCTGCAGCGAGCGGGACGTCAGCTGCTCCAGCCGCCGCAGCCGGTTGAACACCGTGTTGCGGTGGCAGTAGAGGCGGCCCGCGGTGCGCATCGCCGACCCCTCGCACTCCAGCCACGTCTCCAGCGTCTCCAGCAGGATCTCCCGGTCGGCGGCGTCGAGCGCGTCGAGCGGCCCGAGGACCTGCGCGTTCAGCAGCCCGGCCAGTTCGGGCTGGGCGGCGACGAGGGCGCCGGGCAGCCGGTCGTCGAGCCGGACGACCCGCCGCTCCCCCGGCCGGCAGGTGGCCAGCGCGGTCTCGGCGAGCCAGCGGGCGCGGCCGAGCCCGGCGAGCCCGTCGACGACGGTGCTGACGCCGGCCTCGCCGGGGACGAGGTCGCGCAGCGCGGCGGCGACGTCCTGCGGCTCGCGGTCGCCGAGCGCGACGACGCCGACCTCGCCGTCGGTGCGCATCCGCCAGACGAACCGCAGCCCGTCCAGCTCGTCGGGGCGCTCGAAGCCGGGGTCGCGGCGGGCGGCGCGCAGCACCACCACCGCGTACCGGCCGCGTTCGGGCAGGTCTAGGGCGGCGGACGCGGCCTGCGCGAGCCCGCCGTCGGCGCCGCGGCCCTCCAGCAGCGCGTCCAGCAGGGCCTGGACGCGCTCGTCGCTGCGCCGCAGCATCTCCGACTCGGTGCGCCGGTACACCTCGGACGCGACCGTGGACTGCTGCTCGACGATGTGCCAGACGGTGCTGGCGTAGCGCAGCAGGTCGGCCATCGCGTCGGGGCCGTCGTCGGTCACCTCCTCGATCAGCGCCTCCCAGACGACGCGCCCGCCGATGCGGAAGCTGCGCAGCAGCGACTCCAGCGGCATGCCCTGCTCGGCGCGGCGCCGCCCGACCCGCTCGGCCTCCGACAGGTCGGGGCGGCGGCCGCGCGCCTTCGGCCCGCGCCGGACGAGGCCCGCCTCGAGGCAGGCGCGGACCGACTCCCAGAACTCCTCGCGGGGCACGAAGTCGGTGTAGAGCGGGTCCTCGGCCAGGACCTCGGCGACGAGCCGGTCGGCGAGCTCGGGGATGCGGTCGTGCATCCGGCCGGCGATCGCCCGCAGCCGGACGCGCGCCGCGCGGGCGGCGTCGGCCCGCGGGGCGTCCGGGTCGGCGGTCCCGGGCGCGGCGCCGGCCGCCGAGTCGACGGCGGCACCGGTGTCCAGAGCGGCATCGGCGCTGGTGAGCGGCATGAACGACCTCCGGTCAGGCATCTGCCGACACAGTGTCATGGATCACACCGAACGAACGCAATGCCCCGCTTCTCAGGCTGTGCTCGGCACACAACCCGAATGCCGTTCGATTGGATCCCTGCCCCGTCTTGCCGCGCGCCCGTAGACGCCCCCGCGGGGCCCGTGCTGGGGTGCCTGCCACACGACTTGCAGGAGGCGCGCATGGCGAACGGGACCCTCGAGGTCCGCGATCTGTCGGTGAGCTACGGCCGGGCCGTCCGGGCCCTGCGCGGGGTGTCGCTGGAAGTACCCGCGGGCTCGGTCACGGCCGTGCTCGGCGCGAACGGGGCGGGCAAGACGACGCTGCTCCGGGCGATCTCGGGCACGCTCCCGTTCCACCGCGGCGCGGTGGAGTCCGGCGCCGTCCGGTTGGGCGGTCGCACACTCTCCGGGCTCCGCCCCGCGGCCGTGGTGGCCGCCGGGGTGGTGCAGGTCCCGGAGGGGCGGCGGGTGTTCGGGCGGCTCACGGTCGAGGAGAACCTGCGGGCCGGCGCCCTCGGCGCCCGCGACCGGTCGGGGACGGCGAAGTCCCGGGCGCGCGTGCTGGAGCTGTTCCCCATCCTGGCCGAGCGGGCCGGGCAGCGGGCGGGCCTGCTGTCGGGCGGCGAGCAGCAGATGCTCGCGATCGGCCGGGCGCTGATGGCGCGCCCGTCCGTCCTGCTGCTGGACGAGCCGACCCTCGGCCTCGCGCCGCTGATGGCCGAGCGGATCGCGGAGACCGTCACCGAGATCAACCGGCAGGGCACCGCGATCCTGCTGATCGAGCAGAACGCCGCCCTCGCGCTGGAGCTGTCGTCGACCGCGCACGTGCTCGAGGTCGGCGCGGTGACGCTGCACGGGCCGTCCGCGGAACTGGCGGCGAGCGACGAGGTGCGGCGCCGCTACCTGGGCGTCGCCGACGACGACGCGGCCGCGGACGCCGCGGAGGCCGAGCGGACGGCCGGCTCCGCCCCGACGCTCGAGAGGTGGACGGGATGAGCGAGCTGACCGTCACCGGCCTCACGGTCCGGTTCGCGGGGCTGACGGCGCTGGACGGCGTCGCCTTCACGGTCGCGCCGGGCAGCGTGCACGCGGTCATCGGGCCGAACGGCGCCGGGAAGTCCACCTGCTTCAACGTCCTGTCCGGCGTCTACAAGGCGACCGAGGGCAGCGTCCGGTTCGGCGGGACGGAGCTGACCTCGCTGCGCCCGGACAGGATCGCCGCGCTCGGCGTGGCGCGGACGTTCCAGAACATCGCGCTGTCGCGGAACCTCACGGTCGAGGACAACCTCATGCTGGGGCGGCACCGGCTCACCAGGGCGGGGTTCGTCGCGGCCGGGCTGCGGCTGCCGCACGCGCGCCGCGAGGACGCCCGGCACCGGGCGCGGGTCCGCGACATCGCCCGGTTCGTGGGCGTCGAGGAGTACCTCGCGGCGCCCGTCGCGGGGCTGTCGTACGGCGTGCAGAAGCGGCTCGAACTGGCCCGCGCCCTCGCGCTGGAGCCGCGCCTGCTGCTGCTGGACGAGCCGGTCGCCGGGATGAACGGCGCCGAGCGGGTGCGGATGGCGGAGGTCATCCGCCGCGCCCGCGCCGACCTCGGCGTCTCGATCCTGCTGGTGGAGCACGACATGGGGATGGTCATGCGGCTCGCCGACGAGGTGACCGTCCTGAACTTCGGCAAGCGCATCGCGAGCGGCCCGCCGGACGAGGTGCAGCGCGATCCCGCGGTGATCCGGGCGTACCTGGGCGGCGCGCACACGGAGACCGACGCGGAGACCGACGCTGAGACCGGCACCGGGACCGGCACCGGCCCGGGGGCCGACTCGCAGCCCGGCCCGCGGGCCGGCACGGAAGAGGAGAAGGCTTGAGCACCTTCATCGAGCTGGTGATCAACGGGCTCTCGATGGGGGCGGTGTACGCGCTGATCGCCCTCGGCTTCGTGATCATCTTCAAGGCCACCGAGGTGGTGAACTTCGCGCACGCGTCGCTGCTGCTCGTCGGCGGCTTCATCACGGCGAAGCTGCACGAGCACATCGGTTTCTGGGCCGCGCTCGCCGCGGGCATCGCGGGCGCCGCGCTGATCGGCGCGCTCGTCGAGGTGCTGGTGCTGCGGCGGGCGCGCGCCGAGAACCACGCGGTGCTGGCCATCGTCACCATCGGCGTCGACATCGTGCTGACGACCGAGCTGACGCGGCAGATCGGCACCGAGGTGCTGTCGATGGGCGACCCGTGGAAGAGCCAGGTCGTCACCTTCGGCGGCGTCAGCATCGCGCAGACCCGCATCGCGGCGCTGCTCGTCGCGGCGCTGCTGATCGCGGCGTTCCTCGCGGCGTTCCGCTACACGTCGTGGGGCGTGGCGATGCGCGCCGCCGCGGAGGACGGCGAGACGGCCGCGCTGATGGGCATCCGGCTGACCCGGGTGTCGCTGAGCGCGTGGGCCGTCGCGGGAGCGCTGGCGGCGGTCGCCGCGCTCTTCCTCACCGTGTTCCCGACGCCCGGCCTGGACCGCAGCACCTCGTTCGCGGCGATGAAGGCGTTCCCGGCGGCGATCCTCGGCGGCCTGGACTCCACGACCGGGGCGCTGGCGGGCGGCCTGATCATCGGCCTCACCGAGTCGCTCGTCACCGGCTACCAGGGCGACCTGACGTTCCTGGGCCGCGGGATCGGCGAGGTCGCCCCGTTCGTGGTCATGATCGTGATCCTGCTGATCCGGCCCGCCGGGCTGTTCGGCACGAGGGAGCTGACCCGTGTCTGAGCGCGCGTCCCGCCGTGTCGGCGGCCCCCTGCTCGCGACGGCCGCCGCGACGGCCGTCCTGCTCGCCGTCCCGTTCTACGTGGACGCGTTCTGGCTGCAGACCGGCCTGTTCGCGATGTCCGCGGCGATCGGCGCGATCGGCCTGAACCTGCTGACCGGCGCGACCGGGCAGCTGTCCCTCGGGCACGCGTTCTTCCTCGCGGTGGGCGCGTACGGGTACGTGTACCTGGCGTCGGACTCCGACCCCGACCACGGGCTCAGCGGGCTCGGGCTGCCGACGCCGCTGGCGTTCGTCGGCGCGATCCTGCTCGCCGGGATCGCGGGCGGCCTGTTCAGCCCGATCTCCGGGCGGCTGCGCGGCACTTACCTCGGCATCGCGTCGCTCGCGCTGATCTTCATCGGGCAGCACGTGCTGTTCAACGCCGAGAGCGTCACCGGCGGGTTCAACGGCCGGGACGTCCCGCCGATGGAGATCTTCGGGTTCGCGTTCGCCGACAGCCCCGAGTTCGTCCTGTTCAACGTGCCGCTGGGCGCGCTGGAGCGGCTGTGGTTCCTCGGGGTCGCGCTGCTGATCCCGGCGGTCTGGATCGCCCGGGGCATCCTGCGGGGCCGCCCGGGGCGGGCGATGAACACGATCCGCGACCACGAGGTGGCGGCGGCGGTCATGGGCGTCCCGGTGGCCCGCTACCGCGGCGGCGTGTTCGTCCTGTCGTCGATGTACGCGGGGGCGGCGGGCGCGCTGCTGGCGCTGGCGTTCCGCCGGACGGTCCCCGAGTACTTCGGCATGTTCCTGTCCCTCGACTACCTCGCGATGATCGTCATCGGCGGACTCGGGTCCGCGGCCGGGGCGGTGGCGGGCGCGGTGTTCGTCTCCGTGCTCCCGCAGCTCCTCACCCGCTTCGGCAACGATCTCCCCCTGGTCGCGGAGCCGGGCTCGGAGGGGGTCTCCCCCGCCGAGGCCGCCCGCATCCTGTACGGCGCCGCCGTCGTCGCCGTCGTCCTGTTCCTGCCCGGCGGACTGCTCGGGCTCTGGACGCGGCTGCGTCTCGCCGCGGCCCGGCGCCGGTCCGCCCGATCACTGCACCGACTCGATCAGAAAGAGGAGCAACCGGCATGAAGCGTAAGGTGCGCATCACGGCGGCGGCCGCCCTGGCCCTCGTCCTGCCGCTGGGCGTGACGGCCTGCAGCGGCAAGGCGACGGGCGGCTCGGGCGGCACCGACGCCGACGGCGTCAAGGTCGGCACCGGGGTGACCGACGACGTCATCAAGATCGGCGTCGAGACCGACCTGACCGGCGTCTACGCGCCGCTCGGCAAGAGCCTCACGCAGGCGCAGCAGCTGTACGTCGAGGAGGTCAACAAGGCCGGCGGCGTCTGCGGCCGGGACCTGGAGCTGGTCGTCCGCGACCACGGCTACGACGTGCAGAAGGCCGTCTCCGCCTACAGCGAGCTGCAGGGCGAGGTCATCGGCATGCCGCAGTTCATCGGCTCGCCGATGGTGACGGCGCTCAAGCAGCGCATCGAGACCGACAAGATGTTCATCCTCCCCAACGCCTGGTCGACGACGCTGCTCGGCAGCAAGTACATCCAGGTCACCGGCACCACCTACGACGTCGACATGATCAACGGCGTGTCCTGGCTGGTGGAGGAGGGGATGGTCGAGAAGGGCGACAAGGTCGGCCACGTGTACTTCGAGGGCGACTACGGCGAGAGCGCGCTGAACGGCTCCAAGGCCGCGGCCGAGAAGTACGGCCTGGAGCTGGTCGAGCAGAAGATCAAGGCGACCGCGACCGACATGACGGCGCAGGCGTCCGCCCTGGAGAGCGCGGACGTGAAGGCGATCCTGATGAGCGCCGGCCCGCGCCAGTCGGCGTCGCTCGCCGGGATCGTCCGCAGCCGCGGCGTGGCCGCCCCGATCGTCGCCAGCAACTCCGGGTTCTCCCCGCAGCTCCTGGAGACCGAGGCCGCGCCCGCGCTGCTCAAGGGCTTCTACCTGACCAGCGCCGGCGCGCCGATCGGCTCCGACCTGCCCGCGGTCAAGAAGCTCGCGGACGCGTACGGCAAGAAGTACCCGGGGCAGCCGCTCGACAACGCGGTCGTCAACGGCTACACCAACGCGGTGATCTTCGTGGACGCGCTGAAGGAGGCGTGCGAGGCCAAGGACCTCACCCGCGACGGCGTCATCAACGCCCACCGGGCCCGCAAGTCCTACGACACCGGCTACGGCACCCCGATGGACTTCTCCACGTGGACCGAGCCCGCCACCCGCAAGACCTACATCCTGCGGACGGACAAGGAGGCCCTCGGCGGCCTGGTCGTCGAGCGGGAGGCCGCGGCCTCCGAGACCGCGACCGGCTACGAGGTCCCGGTCGGCAAGTGACCCGCTGACCGGCCGGGCCTCCCGCCGGTCCGGCCGGCCCGCTCCCCCGCGCGCCCGGCGCCCGCCCTCCCCGGCGGGCGCCGGGCGCACGCGCGTCCGGGGCCGTTCGTCCGCCGGGGGTTCGGAGTTCGCCGGGGGGTCAGAGTTCGGCGGCGAGGCGGGCCGCGATGCGGTCGAGGGCGGCGAGGTCCTCGGGCGGCAGGTCGCGCAGGGCGGGCGGCGGGGTGTTGAGGACGCGCTCGGCCTCCGCCGCCGCCGCGCGCCCGGCGGCGGTGGCCGTGACGAGCTTGGAGCGCCGGTCGCCGGGGTTGACGGTCCGCTCCGCGAGGCCGCGGCCGACGAGGTCGTCCACCACGAGGGTCGCGTAGGGGCGGTCGGTGACCAGCTCGTGGGCGAGGTCGCGCAGCGTCATCGGGGCGGGCGCGGCGGCGATGCGGCACAGCGCCTTCACCCGGAAGAAGCTCATCCCGAGCGCCGCGGTGGCCTCGCGGCGGCGGTCGCCGCGCTCCAGGATCGCGAGCCGCAGGTTCCGCCAGGCGCGGGCGGCGGGATCGGTCCCGGGCGCGGACGCCGGGGCGGTGGCGGCGCCGGGGCCGCTCGGGCGCTCGGTGTGGGTCATCGGGTGCTCGCTCCGGTGCTGGCCCCGGTCGCGGGGCGTTCGGCGGGGTCGAACAGGTCGGCGACGCGCGCCGCGCTGCGGACGGCCCGGCGGCCGGTGGTGGCCGTCCCGAGCAGGAGCACGGCGGCGGAGCAGCCGACCACCACCCAGTATGCCGGGCGGGCCGCCGCCGCGAAGGCGGACGCGGCGGACGTCCCGGCGGTCCCGGCGGCGAGCACGGCACCGATGACCGCGACGCCGAGGGCGCTGCCGATCTGCCGGCTGGTGGAGGTGACGGCGGCGGCGACGCCGGCCTGCGCGCGCGGCATCCCGGACACCGCGGTGTTGGTGATCGGCGCGTTGACCATGCCGAACCCGATGCCGAACAGGACGTACGCGGTGAACAGCGCGGCGTCCCGCGTCTGGGCGTCGGCGACGGCGAACAGCAGGCCGCTCGCGAGCATCGTCGCGCCGGCGATCTGCAGCGGGAGGCGCGGGCCCCGGCCGGCGACGATCCGCCCGGACAGCGCGGCGCACACCGCCGTCGTCCCCGCCATCGGCAGCAGGTAGAGCCCGGCGTGCAGCGCGGACAGCCCGCGGACGTTCTGCAGGTAGATCGTGTTGATGAACAGGAACCCGGCGAACCCGGCGAACCCGGTGATCGCGATCAGCGTCGCGCCGGAGAACGGCACGCTGCGGAAGAACCGCAGGTCGATCAGCGGTTCGGGGACGCGGCGCGCGTTCCGGACGAACGCGGCGAGCGCCGCGGCGGCCGCGGCGGCGGCGCCGAGCACGGCCGGGTGGGTCCAGCCGAGCCCCGGCCCCTCGATGATCGCGAACGCGGTCCCGCCGAGCAGCAGGATCATCATGCCCTGCCCGGCCGGGTCCGGGCGGCGCGGCCGCTCGGCGCGCGACTCGGGGACGAACAGGGCGGTGAGCACGAGCGCGGCGAGCGCGATCGGCACGTTCAGCCAGAAGATCGCGCGCCAGCCCACGAAGTCGACCAGCAGCCCGCCGACGAGCGGCCCGAGCGCCATGCCGAGCCCGACGACGGCGCCCCACACGCCGATGGCGCGGGCCCGCTCGCGCGGTTCGGTGAACACGTTCGTGATGATCGACATCGCGACGGGGTTGAGCATGGACCCGCCGACCGCCTGGACGGCGCGGGCGGCGACGAGCCAGCCGAGGGACGGCGCGAGGCTGCACAGCACCGAGCCGAGCGCGAACACGGCGAGGCCCGTCTGGAACGTGCGGCGGCGGCCGAGCCGGTCGGCGGTCGCGCCGGACGTGATCAGCAGCGAGGCGAGCACGATCAGGTAGGCGTCGATCGCCCACTGGAGCCCGGACAGCGAGGTGTCGAACTCGCGCTGCAGGGTGGGGAGCGCGACGTTGAGGATGGTGTTGTCCAGGCTGACGATCAGGAGGCTCATCGAGCAGATCGCCAGGACCAGCAGTTTCCGGCGCGGACCGAGTTCGGTCACGACCCTCCGATCGTTGTACACCTACAATTGTTTTGAGCGTACAACGATCTCGCGGACGTCCCGGCGGCGCCGCGGACCCGGCGCGGGCCCGGGGACGGTCAGCTCAGGACGGGGGCGGGGGCGGGGGCGCGGGTGCGGGCGGCCGGCACCACCAGCGGCGTGCCCGTCTCGGGGCAGTCGATCACCCGGCACGGCAGCCCGAACACCTTCTCGACGAGGTCGGCGGTCACGACCTCGGCGGGCCCGCCCTCCGCGACGATCTGCCCGTCCCGCATCGCGATCATGTGGGTGGCGTACCGCGAGGCGTGGTTCAGGTCGTGCAGGACGGCCACGACCGTGCGGCCCTCCTCGTGCAGGCGCGCGCACAGGTCGAGGATCTCGATCTGGTGGGCGATGTCGAGGTAGGTGGTCGGCTCGTCCAGCAGCAGCAGGGGCGTCTGCTGGGCCAGCGCCATCGCGATCCACACGCGCTGCCGCTGCCCGCCGGACAGCTCGTCCACGCTGCGGTCCGCCAGCGCCTCGACGCCCGTCGCGGCCATCGACTCGCCGACGACCCGCTCGTCCTCCTTCGACCACTGCCGCAGCAGGCCCTGGTGCGGGTACCGGCCGCGCGCGACGAGGTCGGCGACCGAGATGCCCTCGGGCGCGATCGACGACTGGGGCAGCAGCCCGAGCGTCCGCGCGAGCTTCTTGGCCGGCCAGCCCGCGATCGGCTCGCCGTCCAGGACGACCGACCCGGCGGTCGGCTTGAGGATGCGGGCGAGCGCGCGCAGCAGCGTCGACTTGCCGCACGCGTTCGGCCCGACGATCACCGTGAACGAGCCGTCCGGAACGACGACGTCGAGCTCCCGCGTGATGGTGCGCTTGTCGTAGGCGAGCGTGAGCCCGCTGCCGGACAGCCGCGCGTCCCCGCCGGGACGAGGCCCGTTCTTCATCGTCAAATCCGTCCCCTCTTGCGTTCGGCCACCAGGAGCCAGACCAGATATCCGCCGCCGAGCAGCCCGGTCACGACGCCGACCGGGAGCTGCCGCCCCGGGAAGGCGTTCTGCGCGATCCAGTCGGCGGCCACCAGCAGCGCCGCGCCCATGCACGCCGCGGGCAGCAGCCCGGGGCCGGTCGCCCGGGTCAGCCGGCGGGCGAGCTGCGGCGCGGTCAGCGCGACGAACGCGACCGGGCCCGCCGCCGCGGCGGCGAACGAGACCAGCAGCACCGCGGCGCCCAGCATGATCAGCCGGGCGCGCTCGATCGGGACGCCGAGCCCGTGCGCGGCGTCGTCCCCCATCTCCAGCATCCGCAGCGCGCGGCCGCAGCCGACCAGGACCAGCGGCCCGAGCACGGCCAGCGCGACCAGGAGCGGCACGACGTCGGCCCAGTCGCGGCCGTCCAGGCTGCCGGTCAGCCACAGCACCGCCCGGGCCGCCTCGGTGATGTGCGCCTGGGTGAGCAGGTAGCCGTTCACGCCGGTGAGGATCGCCGCCGTCCCGATGCCGACGAGGATGAGCCGCTGCCCGTGCGCGCCGTTCCGCCCGGCCACCGCGTAGATCAGCAGGCCGGTGACCGCACCGCCCGCGACGGCGCCGGACGCGACCGCCGCGCCGCCGCCCCCGGCCAGCACGATCATCAGCAGGACGCCGGTGGACGCGCCCGAGGTGAAGCCGAGGATGTCCGGGCTGCCGAGCGGGTTGCGGGTGAGCGACTGGAAGATCGCGCCGCCGAGCCCGAGCGCCGCGCCGACGGCCAGGCCGGTCGCCGCCCGCGGCAGCCGGATCTCGTTGACGATCAGCGACTCCGCCGGGCCGCCCTGCCCGAGCAGCGTGCGGACCACCTCGGCGGGCGTCATCGGGAAGTCGCCGGTGCCGATGAGCAGCACCCCGACGGCGAGCGCGACGACCGCGCAGCCGCCCGCGACGGCGAGCGCGCGCGGCTGGTAGCGGAGCGAGACCCCGGCGGGCGTGCGCAGCACGGCCGTGCGCGCGGTGCGGGCCGTCACGAGACCTCCTCTCCGCGGGGGCGGGCCCCCGCCGCGGACCGCGGCACGCGGTCGTTCCGCTCCTTCATGCGGCGGCCTTCCCGGACCGGCCGAGGCGAGGGCGGCGGACGAAGTAGAGGAACACCGGCCCGCCCACCACGGCCATGACGACGCCCACCTGCAGTTCCGAGGGCCGCACCAGGACCCGTCCGAGCACGTCCGCGGCGAGCATCAGCGCCGGGGACAGCAACGCGCAGTACGGCAGCAGCCAGCGCAGGTCGGGGCCGGTGAGGGCGCGGACGAAGTGCGGCACCATCAGCCCCACGAAGACGATCGGGCCGCACGCGGCCGTGGCCGCGCCGCACAGCACCGTCACCGTGACGATCGCGACGCCGCGGGCGCGCGCGGGCCGTGCGCCCAGCGCGCGCGCCGCGTCCTCGCCCATCGCCAAGGCGTTCAGCGGACGGGCCAGGAGCAGCGCCAGAACGAGTCCGATGGCGACGAACGGGGCGACCCGCACGACGGTGTAGTCCTGCGCGGCGGCGAGGGACCCGACCGTCCAGAAGCGCATGCGGTCCAGCGACGCGGTGTCGAGGAGCTGGACGGCGTTGACGTAGGAGAACAGGGCCGCGTTCAGCGCGGACCCGGCGAGCGCGAGCCGCGCCGGGGTGGCGCCGCGCCCGCCGCCGACCGCGTACAGCAGGACGGCGACGACGCCGGCGCCCGCGAACGAGAACCACACGAAGCCGGTGAACGAGACGACGCCGAGGAACGAGATGGCCGAGACGACCGCGGCGGCGGCGCCCGCGTTGATGCCGAGGATGCCGGGGTCGGCGAGCGGGTTGCGGGTCAGCGCCTGCATGACCGCGCCGGCGAGCCCGAGGGCCGTCCCGGCGAGCAGCCCGAGCAGCGTGCGCGGCAGCCGCATCTCGTGGACGACCGTGTAGGCGTCCGACGCGGGGTCGATGAGACCGTTCCACGCCTCGCCGAGCGAGAGCGGCTTCGCGCCGACCGCGAGGCTCAGCAGCGCGATCACCAGCAGCAGCGCCGCCGCGGCCGCCAGCCCGGCGGCCCGCGCGGGTCCGCGCGGCCCCCTCGGCGGGACGTCCACCGGCACGGCCGGCGGGGACTGCGTCAACGTCACGGGCGATCTCCGGGGACGGCGGGGACGCCGCGCGGGGCCCCACACTATGGACAACGGCTTAGGTTAGGTTAACCTAAGCGACCATCGGGGGCGCAATACAACCATCTTATTTGATTGAGAGTTACGTCCGAAATGTCTGATTTTTCTGCTCGTCAGTTCACCCGCCGCGGTTTCCTCGGCGCGAGCGGCGCCGCCGCGCTCGGCGCCGTCCTTGCGGCCTGCGGCGGCGACGGCGGAAGCGTGTCCTCCGGCGGGGGCGCCTGGTCCTTCACCGACGACCGCGGCGAGAAGGTCGACCTGAAGGCGCGCCCGAAGCGCGTCGTCGGCTACGTCGGGACGGCCGCCGCCCTCTACGACTTCGGCGTCGACGAGCAGCTCGTCGGGGTGTTCGGCCCTACGAAGCTCCAGGACGGCTCCCCCGACCCGCAGGCCGGCGAGCTCCCGGTGGACCGCCTGGAGATCATCGGCAACGCGTTCGGCGAATTCAACATCGAGAAGTACGCCGCGCTACGCCCGGAACTCCTCGTCGACAACATGTTCGTCGACGGCGAGCTGTTCTACGTCCCGGTCGAGAGCGCCGACAAGATCTACGCGCTGGCCCCGAGCGTCGCCATCTCCACCGGTGCCGTCTCGCTCACCAAGCCGCTGCAGCGGATGGCCGACCTCGCCGCCGCGCTCGGCGCCGACCTCGGCGCCGCCAAGGTCACCGAGGCGAAGGCCCGGTTCGACAAGGCCGCCGAGTCGGTGCGCGCCGCGGTCAAGGCCAACCCGGGCGTCCGGGTGCTCGCCGCGTCCGCGAGCCCCGACCTGTTCTACGCGTCCAGCCCCGACAAGAACTGCGACCTCATCTACTTCAAGGAGCTCGGCGTCGAGCTCATCACCCCCGAAAAGCCCGGCGCCAACGGCTACTTCGAAGAGCTGAGCTGGGAGAACGCCGACCGCTACGCCGCCGACGTCATCCTCCTCGACAGCCGCACCCAGGCCCTCCAGCCGAAGGACCTCGGCGACAAGGCGTCCTGGAAGGACCTGCCCGCCGTCAAGGCCGGCCAGGTCCACCCGTGGGAGGCCGAGCCCCGCTTCTCCTACCTCGGGTGCGCTCCGATCCTCGAGAACCTGGCCAAGGCCATCGAGTCCGCGAAGAAGACCGGCTGAAAGGCTCCGCCATGACCACTCCCACGCACCCCTACGGCCTGTTCGACCTGCACGTGGTGCGCTCCGAGCGGCTCGGCCCGTCCATGGTCCGCGTCACCCTGGGCGGCTCCGGACTGGACGGCTTCGTGTCCGCCGGGCGCGACCAGCGCATCAAGCTGTTCTTCCCGCACCCGCACCAGGACGCCCCCGTCATGCCGGAGAACTGGACGGCCGAGACCTGGTTCGAGGACTGGCGCGCCATGGACCCGGACGAGCGCGGCATCATGCGCTCCTACACCGTGCGGGACCAGCGCCCCGGCGAACTCGACATCGACTTCGCCCTGCACCTCGACGGCGGCTCCGGGCCCGCCGCGAACTGGGCCGCGGCCGCCGGGCCCGGCGCCCGCATCGCCGTCCTCGGCCCGACCGGCCCCGACAACGGCGGCTACGACTTCCGCCCGCCCGAGGGCGCGCCCGTCGTCATCGCCGGCGACATCACCGCGCTCCCCGCCGTCGCCGGGAACCTCGCGTGGCTGCCCGCCGGCACCCCCGCGCAGGTGTTCGTCCACGTCCCGCACGACGACGACCGCCAGGACCTGCCCACCAAGGCCGACGCCACGATCGCCTGGGTGCCCGACCTGCTGGAGGCCGTCCGCGCCGCCGACGTCCCGGACGGCGCCTACGCGTGGCTCGCCGGGGAGTCGTCGGTCGTCAAGTCGCTGCGCCGCCACCTCGTGAACGAGCGCGGCATCGACCGCCGGTCGGTGACGTTCTGCGGCTACTGGCGGCGCGGCGCCAGCGAGGAGGACCTGCTCGCCGAGGTCGTCGCCGGCGGCAGCCCGCACACCGAGGAGTGATCATGGGGCGCGGATCGCCCCGCGCCCCCGTCACCCGGGCGGTCGGCGCAGGAGACGCACGACCGCCCCGGTCTGCGCCAGCAGGGAACCGTCTCCGGGGATGAGGCGCGCGGGCTCCTCCTCGTCCATGAACGTGTCTTCGTCCAGCGCGACGCCCGCCGGCTCGCCGCACGCGAACGTCCATCGGGTCTGCCCGGTCGCCGCCTCCAGCGCGACGATCGTGCCGTCCTCGGTGATGACATGGACGATTCCGCCCGCGATGACCGGTGATCCGACCGGGACGCCCGGAAGCGCACCGCGCCAGACCGGCTCGGCCGTCCGGGCGTCCAGCGCGGTCAGCGACGTCTCGTCGGGCGGGGCCTCGAGATGCGCGCCGTCGGCTCCGAACGTCGCCGACACCGTGACGCACAGGAGCAAGCCGTTCGTGCACGCCGGGGCCTTCAGCGGCCCCAGATGGTGCCGTCCGGGGGTGGGGGCCCAGGACAAGTCCAGGGCTCCGGTCCGCAGGTCGCAGCCGATGAACTCCGCGGCGTCCCAGGGCTGAGGGTGAGGGTCGGCGCCGTCCTCGTGGCGTCGCAGCCGGGTGAACCACACGCGGCCGCCGGCGATCACGGGATGCGTCAGGCCGGGAATGTCCCAGTCGCCCGTGACGTCACCGGTGTCCCGGGCGGGCGCGACGCATTCGGCGTTCTGCCGGTCCTCGATCGACCAGAGCGGCTCGCCCGTCCCGTACCGGAAGGCGTGGACCCCACCGTGGGAACGGTGGCCCTCGAAGCCGTCCGCGACGACGAGGACGCCGTCGTGGACCGCCGGAGGCGCGAGAAGGACCTCCCGCCGGGCCCGCCAGAGGGAAGCACCGGTGACCAGATCGACCGCGTGCGCGCCGTCGACGAAAAGGACGCCGTCGAGGGCGCTGATGTGCTCGCCGCGCTGCGCCCACACCCGGGTCACCCCGCCGGTACGGCGATCGAGCTCGATGATCTCTTCCTCATGGACGTGCAGGACTCCGGTGGGCGTGATGACGACCGAACCGGACACCGTCGCGGGCCCCGAACCGTTGCGGTGGGACCACCGCCTTTCCCCGGTCCCGGCGTCCAGCCCGTGCACGCCGCCGTCCACGTCGAGAACCACCACGAGGTCCCTGTCCCACGCGGGGGAACCGGTCAGCTCCGCGTCGTTCTCGAACGACCAGGCCGTCCCCGGAGTCACGGTGATGCCCGCACCGGCGTATTCACCGGTACGGCGGGCGTTTCCGAAGAGCGTGCTCATTCCGAGCACCTTATTGGCCGCGAGATGCCCCACATCCTCGGCGCTTTCAGCCGCCGACGTCCCCACCCCCGCGAATCGCCGTCCCCCCACGCTCCCACCCGCCTCCGACAACACGGCGCACCCGCGCACCTTCAGCCCACGGATGGTCCGGCCCCCGCTCGGAAGAGGCGCTGTCCAGCGCGTCCCAGTCGGTCTCCACGAGCACCGCACGCGGATCCGGCAGTTCCCCGATCGTCACCCGACGATCACCCCAACCCGGCGCACAGATTCGAGCGTCAACGCTTCAACGCGGCCAGCAACGTCCGGAAGGTCTCCCGCCCCAACGTCAGATGCCCCGCCTCCGGCGCCTTGGAATCCCGAACGCCGATGCCGTCAACGAGCCCTGCCACCTCGACGCAATCACTCCCGGCCTGGGTCCCGCTGTGACTGCTCTTGCGCCATGTCACCGACACCGAATGCCTCCATCGCCTGCTTGATCAAGTCTCTGGATCGATGCTCTGGCAATGCCTTTGCACTTATCCGCGCATATATGATCCCGTACTCGGCCACATCCACTGGTGACGATATAAGACGACCACCGCCGAGCGACTCCGTGTAGGCAACTTCGCCGAAGTCGTTCCCGGTGACGAGTTTCAAACCGCCGTCAAGCCCCGGGAAGGCGCCCGTCTCGAAGGATTGCGGGATGACGTGCACGGTGATGTTGGGCCGGTCCGCCATCTCCAGAAGATGGGCGAGTTGCGCCCGCATGATCTCGGGGGAGCCGACAGGCCACCGCAAGGCGACTTCACTGAGGATCAGCAGGACGAACGCGCGATCAAGAACCTCGCGCCGCTCCATCCGCTCCGCGACGGACGGTTCCGGATCCGCCACGCCGCCCCCGTGGAGGAGGGCGCGCGCGTAGTCCTCCGTTTGGAGCAGGCCAGTGATCAGCATCGGTTCGAAGATCCGAATCATGCGCGCTCGCTGTTCGAAGGTCTTCAGTTGGGCAAGCCACTCAGGATCGTGGCCGATGCTGGCGTACCAGACCAGGAGCGAGAAGACGCCGCCTGTGTTCCATTCCTTGTCCAGGAGGGCGGCTCGTTGCCCGTCGAGGCGGTCCACGCCGTTCTCGATGCGGGAAACGGTCGCCTTGCTCGTCTTGATGACGCGGCCGACGGCCTCGCCGGAGAGACCGCGCTTGTTACGGCAGAAGCGCAGGTAGAAGGCAATAAAGTCCCACATGCTGCGCTTGGGGTCGGGGGGAGGGTTGGTCGCCACGGGCGTTCTCCACACGTCTCGTGTTGTTGCGAGTGCGCTCGGTACACACCCCAGCGTAAGCGCGTTGCGTGACTCTGTGTCGTGGTTCACACATTCTCCGACACGGAGGTCACGCGTATGTCAGGCACGGCGGTCGCGCCGGAGGTGCCCACGTTGGTGCTGGAGGCGGACGAGCGGGCGCCGGGGGCGGCTCGGCGGTTCGTGTCCGGGGTGTTCCGGGAGTTGGGGATACCCGACGACTTCACGGGGCGGCTCGTCGTCTGCGAGCTCGTCACGAACGCGCTGCGGCACGGCGCGGGCCCGATCGTGGTCCGGGTGTTCCGGGACGAGCGGGACGGGCTCGTCGTCATCGACGTCTGGGACGCCGGGACGGGACGTCCGGTGGTGCGGCCGGAGAACCACGCCGCGATGTCGGGGCGCGGGCTGCCGCTGGTGTCCGCGCTGACGCGGGCGTGGGGCGTCCGGGAGCTGAACGGGGGTGCGAAGGCGGTCTGGGCGAAGTGCGACGGCTGACCGGTCCCGTCCGTTTCCTCCTCGTCCGCTACCTGCGACGGGAGGCGATCGGGCGGATGCACGAGGCGTTCGACCTCGCGGAGCGGGGTGATGCGACGGGCGGGGTCGAGCGGTACTCCTCCGCGAGGTTCCTGTGGCTATGCGTCGAGGCCCTGTCTCGCGGGGATGTCGCCGGGCAGGGCGTCGTGCAGGATGCCGCGGAAGGTGGGGCACTCGGTGTGGCGGGGCGCGGGGCAGGCGGCGGCGTGGCGCAGGGAGTCGCGCAGGACGGCGAGTTCGGCGATCTTCCGGTCGAGTTCGTCCGCCTTTCCGGCGAGCATCTCGCGGTCGATGTCGGGGCGCCCGTCGGGGCCGAACATGCGGGCGATCTCGTCCAGGGAGAAGCCCGCGGCGCGGCCGAGGGCGATGAGGGCGAGCCGTTCCAGCACGCCGGGGTCGAACTGGCGGCGCAGGCCCCGCCGTCCGGTCGAGGCGATCAGCCCTCTGGTTTCGTAGTACCGCAGGGTCGAGGCGGGGACGCCGGCGCGCCGTGACACCTCGGCGATGTCCAGATCCATCTTGACCTCAAGTCGACTTCAAGTAGCAGAGTGTCGGGCATGGATCGCGAAGTCAAGGAGGCGGACGTGGCGGAAGAGGCGTCGCACTGGAACAAGAGCGCGGGGCAGGCGTGGGTCGAGACCCAGGACCTGATGGACGGGATCTTGAAGCCCATGGAGGAACTGCTCGTCGAGGCGGTTCCGGCCGGGGGCCGGGTGCTCGACGTCGGGTGCGGGACGGGCGCGACGACCGTGGCGGTGGCGCGGCGGTCGGACTGCACGGGGATCGACATCTCGGAGCCGATGGTCGAGGCGGCGCGGGCCCGCGCCGAGCGGGCGGGCGTCGCGGCGCGGTTCGTCCGCGCCGACGCGGAGGACCACGCGTTCGAGCCGGGGTCGTTCGACACGGTGATGTCGCGCTTCGGCGTCATGTTCTTCGGCGACCCGGTGCGGGCGTTCGCGAACCTGCGGCGGGCCACGCGGGACGGGGGCGCGCTGCGGCTCGTGGTGTGGCGCGGAGAGGAGGAGAACCCGTTCATGACGACGGCCGAGCGCGCGGCGGCGCCGCTGGTGCCGGACATCCCGGAGCGGAAGCCGGACGCCCCCGGGCAGTTCGCGTTCGCCGACGCGGGCAGGGTCCGCGGCATCCTGGAGGGCGGCGGCTGGGGCGGCGTCGACATCCGGCCGGTCGACGTGGAGTGCGTCATGCCCGAGAACGACCTCGTCACGTACATCACGCGGTTCGGGCCGCTGGGTCTGGTGATGGACGAGGTGCCCGAGGCGGCGCGCGAGGAGGTCGTCGGGACGGTGCGGGCTGCGTTCGACCCGTACGTGCACGGCGGCGAGGTCCGGTTCACCGCGGCCCTGTGGATGATCGGCGCGCGGGCGTCCTGAGAAGCGTGAGGCCCCGTCCAGAAGACCGGGCGGGGCACCCTTCCGAGCCCCCAGGCCCCGAACGAAAAACCCCCCGACAGAATCGGGGGGTTCCGGGGGGTCGCCCCCCGGGCAAGCACTGCGGGCCCCCGGCGAAGCCGAAACCCGAAGGGTTCGGCGAGCAGGCGTGGCCGCCTCGGCTCCCGCGATTGGACTCGAACCAATAACCTGCCGGTTAACAGCCGGCTGCTCTGCCGATTGAGCTACGCGGGATCGTTGCGTGCGTCGGGGTTTCGGTCCCCCTCGGCGCGTCTAGGTTAGCGCATCTCGGGGGTGGTTCGCGCACGTGTCATGGGTGGCGGCGGCGATCGTGGGTATGGGCTCCGGCATCATCCGCTCTTACCCGGGGGTTGGAACCACCATGAAGCACCGCATGACGTTCATCGCGGGCGCCGCGATCGGCTACGTCCTCGGGACGAAGGCCGGTCAGGAGCGCTACGAGCAGCTCAAGCGGTTCACGCGGCAGTTGCAGGAGAACCCGAACGTGCAGGAGGCCACCGGCATGCTGCGGGCCAAGGGCGAGGAGTTCGCCGGGGCCGCGAAGAGCAAGGCCGGGAACATGCGCGGCGCGAAGGGGCAGGTGCCGGAGCAGGCCGAGCACCAGGAGCGCCCGACCGTCCATCCCGGCTGAGGGGCCCGGCTACAGGCCCGTCTGGCGCCGCAGGTCCTCGAGGATCTGCTCGGCGCGGGCGCGCAGGCCCGGGTCGTCCGGGTCGAGGCCCGCGTCGAACACGAACGTCCAGCGCACGTCGCCGCCGGTGGCCGGGCGCCGCCCGGCGATGCGGACCCCGCCGCCGCCCGGCAGCTCGGCCCGGTGGCTGACGGCGACGGTCGCGGTGACGCGCTCGCGGATCGTCTCCGGGACGGACCCGGGCTCGGTGAGCCGCACGTGGTGCGCGGCGCGGGAGGTCTCGGTGACGTGCAGCCAGCCGTCCTTCCACGCGGCGGTGTCGACGCGCTCGTAGGGGATGCGGGCGAACCCGCCCTCGGGGGTCGGCAGGTGCAGGGCCGTCGTCGTCGCGGCGACGTGCGAGCCGCCGCGGGTGGGGGCGTGGGCGAGGACGCGCTCGCCCCGCTCCAGGTCGAGCGCGGCGCGGAGGTCGGCGGGCAGGGAGCCCCGGAGAAGGCGCATGCCCCGAATGTAGGCGATCAGGCGGCGCGCGGGGCCCGGCGGGCGCCGAGGAGGTCGAGGACGAGCGCGGCCGACCACGAGTGGTCGTGGCCGCCGCGGCCGGAGCCGTCGAAGGGGTCGAAGAACTCGCGGAAGCCCGACTGCCGGACGAGCCGGAGCGTGGAGCCGTAGAGGAGGTCGGCGACGACGGGGAGCCCGTGGACGAGCGCGCCGTACCAGAGCAGCCAGTTGGTGCTGATCCAGGTGGGCCCGCGCCAGTAGCCGGTGCGGTCGAACGCCGGCGACTGGATGTCGCACGTGGGGACGGGGTACCCGGCGGCCCCGGCGAAGCGGGCGGACAGCAGCAGGTCGACGAGGGACCGGACGATCGGGGCGGGCAGTTCGGGGTCGAGCAGGGGCCCGAACGCGGTGATCGTCACGGTGGGCAGCAGCCGCCCGCCGCGCAGGTCGCGGGCGCGGAAGCAGCCGGTGTCGGGGTCCCAGAGGCGGTCGATGAGGGCCCGGTGGACGCGCGCGGCGCGTTCCCGGTGGGGTGCGGGGTCGGCGCCGGCGATCTCGGCGAGTTCGGCGAGCGCGTGCGTGGACGCGAGGTAGGCGGCGTTGACGAGCGGGTCCTCGACGGCGAACGGGTGCGCCTCCCGGATGTGGCCGGGGCTGTAGGCGGTGTCGCGGAGCAGGGTGACGAGCCGGACGTACCGGTCGTAGTCCTCGCCGGTGGGGAGCGCGCGGGGGCCGCGGGCCGGCGCGAAGGCGTCCGGCGGCAGTTCGAGGGCGCCGAGCGGACGGTCCCAGGCGGGGCTGTTGTCGAGGCCGGACTCCCACGGGTGGCAGATCGCGATGAGGCCGCTCGACTCCAGGTCGCGCACCTGGGCGAGGTAGCGGTGCTGGGCGGCGAGCATCGGGTAGATGCGGGCGGCGAACGCGGCGTCGGGCGCGGCCCGGTGCAGGCGCAGGGCGACGAGGGCGTGCAGCGGCGGCTGGGTGATGCCGGACGTGCGGACGCCGCGGGGCGCGGCGGGCTGCCGGTCGCTGCACCACAGCTCGGGGCCGGGGAAGAACGCGCGCCGGTCGAGGTCGGGGTTGAACACGATGTGCGGGAGCATCCCGTCGGCCCACTGGCCGCGGAACAGCGACAGCAGCTCGCGGCGGGCGCGGTCGGGGCGGTGCCGGGCGAGGCCGAGGGCGGCGAACGCCGAGTCCCAGCTCCACTGGTGCGGGTACAGGCCGGGCGACGCGGCGGTCGCGGCGCCGGTCCAGTTGGCGTCCAGCACGCACGCCGCGGCCTGCCACAGCGCCGTCTCGTCTCCGGTCAGCCGGGAGCTCATGTGTCCGTGCGGCCCTCCTCACTGACGATTGTGACGCCATATCGGTTCCGCGACGAGACCCCCGCGAAGGTCGGTTCTCCACGGTTAACGGGGAAGGCCCGTGATTTTTCACGGCGCGGCGGCGCGCGACAGGAGCCATTCCGCGATCTCCTGCCCCGCGAGGACGCCCGCGGACGCCGTGACGCTCGTGTTCGGGGACGTCCGGCCGGCGGCGTGCAGTTCGCCGTGGGCGGGACGGACGGCGGCGTCGGCGGCGTCGAGGAGTTCGGCGTCGAGGAGGGAGTCGCCGGCGGCGAGCACGGTGGCGGCGCCGGTGCGGCGGGCCACCTCCGCGGCGGCGGCGGCCTTGGTGAGGCCGGCCGGCAGGCAGTACACCTTGCGGCCCTGCAGGGACGTGCGCCAGCCGCGGTCGGCGCACCAGCCGGCGAGGTCGTCCACCCAGCCGGCGGGGAGCGCGGCGCGGTCGACGACGGCGTAGGCGAACAGGTCGGAGGCGGTGCGGCGCTTGAGCACGAAGTCGCCCGAGACGCCGGCGAGGTGCGCCCGCACCTCGGCGAGCGGCGCGCACCCGGCGGACAGCCGCGACCGGACGAGCGCGGACCAGTCGGCGTCGTCGGCGCCGTCCACGAGGAGGTGCCCGCCGTTCGCGCAGATCGCGTACGCCGGCGGCTTCTCGAGGAGGCGGACGCGGCGGCACTGCTCGGGCGTGCGCGTCGTGGCGGGGACGAACACCGCGGCGGCGGCGAGCGCCTCCACGGTGCGGGCCGCGGACTCCGTCATGTAGGAGAGCGGCTTCCCCTGGTAGAACTCGACGCACAGGAGGCGCGGCATCGCCTCGTCCGGGCCGTCCAGGGCGAACGCGGCCTGCGAGTAGATGAGCGTGCGGTCCAGGTCGGAGCACACCAGGACGGTCACTGAACGGCCCCCTTGCCGAACTTGGGGTGGATGAAGCCCATGCAGGCGTACGGGAACGCGTCCGGTGCGGCCTCCTCGACGGGGACGCCCCGTTCGCGGGCGAGGAGCCGGATGTGCCGCACTTCCGGGCCCGCGTCGGACCGGATCATGATCTTCCAGGGGACGCGCCGCAGCAGCACGCGCGTCGTCTCCCCGATCCCCGGTTTCACGAGGTTGAGGTCGTCGGTGCCCTGCGCGCGCGCCCAGCGCCGGACGGCCTCCCAGCCGGACCAGTCGGGCGCCCGGTCGGCGGCGCGGAGGCCGGGCAGGTCCTTCGCGACGCGCTCGGCGACGTCGTCGAAGCGGGCGCGGACGGTGTCGAGGAACAGCGCGGAGACGTCGTCGGCGGCGAGACCGGCGTAGAACTTGGCGCCGTGGAAGTCGCCGGGCCCGATCAGGTCGGCGTTCAGGACGGTCCGGCTGACCAGGCCGGACACCGTCGAGTTCAGGCAGGCGGACGGGATGAGGAAGTCGTCGCGGGTGCCGTGCAGCGGCGTGCAGCGCCCGGGGTCGGCCAGGACGGCGAGGTCGGGGCGGAACCCGGTCCCGCGGAGCGCCGCGGTGAGTTCCCGGGTGATCGCGCCCTTGCCCGTCCAGCCGTCGACGAACATCACCGCGGACGGGTCGTGGCGGTCGGCGAGGTACCGGAGGGCGACGGTGTCGATGCCCCGGGCGCGGACGATGCTGATCGCGTAGTGCGGCAGGTCGAGGCCGTGCGCGAACCGCGCCCAGTGCCGCATCAGGATCCCGACGGGGGTCCCGGCGCGGGCGAGCGAGACGAGGACGGCGTCCGGGCCGCGCTCGGCGAGGACCAGTTCGGTGACGAGGCCGGTCGCGTAGGCGAGGCGCTCGGCGGAGGCGTCCAGCGCCTCGTGGAACAGCCGCCGGTACTCGGGGCCGGGCTGGTACTCGACGGGCAGCGACTCCGCGTAGTGGGCGCGGCCCGCCTGGATCGCGGCCTCGCGCTCCTCGGTGGGCGCCTCCAGCTCCGCGTGGGAGAGGTCCTTGAGCAGCCACGCGACGTCCGCGGCGGGGTAGCTGCCGAAGTCCGGGCCGTGCAGCGGCTTCACGCTTCCCTCCCGCGGGACGGGACGGCGGCGACCGTCACCGGGGCGAGCGCGCGCAGCCGGGGCAGGAGGCCGCCGGCGAGGGCGCCGGTGTCGCCCGCGTCGTCCACCGCCAGCACGATGCGGTCGAACCTCGGCGACACGTTGTAGGCGTACCGCTCCCCCGGCCCGTCGGCGGGGTCGTCGTGCGCGGGGAACGCGAGGCGGGTTCGGATGGCGTACCCGGGGTCGTCCACGGCGAGGACGGGCGAGCGCGTCGTCGTCGAGTACCGGACGTCCGCGTCCGGCAGGGCGTCCGCGAGCGCCTCGGCGAGGCGCAGCGGCGCGTACATCAGCTCCTCGAAGCCGAGGACGAGCACGCGGGAGAAGCCGTCGCCGGGCCCGCCCGCGAGCCCGTCCGCGATGGCGTCGGCCATGCGCGGCAGGTCCTTCTCCAGGCGCGCGCGGTGCCGGGGCAGGAAACCGTGGCGGCCGCCGTCGGGCAGGCGAGCCGCACCCGCGTCACGGGGAACGCGGCGGCGGGGGCCGGCGGGGCCGCCGCGGGTCCGGCGAGGCCCGCCGCGAGCGCCTGCCCCGCCTCCAGGATGCCGTCGGGCAGCTCGACGCGCCCCCCGGCGAGCGCGACGGCGTCGATGCGGGCGCCCAGGCGGGCGGCGAGCGCGGCCGTGCGGGCCCGGTCGGCGTCGTCCCGCAGGTCGACGAGGGCGGCCACGACGTAGCGGCGGCGGGGGCGGACGGCGTGCAGCGCCTCGATCGTGTTCAGGACGGTGCGTCCGGTCGACAGTTCGTCGTCCACGAGGACGACCGGGACGTCGCGGTCGAGGTCGGCGGGGTCGGCGGGGAGCAGGAGGTGGCTCGTGGCGTGGCTGTGCTCCTCCTCGAATCCGCCGTACGCGGTGAATCCGGGGACCGGACGGCGCGTGGAGTGCAGGTAGTAGGCGCCGCCCAGGGCGTCCGCCACGGAGTGCCCCAAGGCGGTCGCCGTCTCCGCGTAGCCGAGCACGATCGCGTCCAGCGGTTCCCGGGGCTCGCACAGGACGTCCCGTAGCGCGGCCGCCGCTCCCGGTGCGCCGCCCAAGGCGTCCGGGAGGAACGCACCCGCACGGGACGGCACGTCCACATCGTGCAGGCGCGCGCGCACGAGATCGCCCAGCAGCAGGCCCGCCCCGTACACCAGGCGCGGGTCGGTGGGGACGTGCTTGCCCAGCACCGCCGACACCAGCAGGTGCGCGCGGCGCGGGTTCCGGCGGACCGCGAGCCCGACGAGGTCGGACAGCCCGACGCCGACCGGGCGCGCGCCGTCGGACAGCCGCACGCCGAGCCGTTCCGCGACCCACGTACCGGCCCACGTCATCCCGGGTCGCCTCCCTGCGTTCCGCGTCACGGCACGTCGGCCGCTTCGAGCAGCTCGACGAACGTGACGTCCTCGGCCGCGACGCCGAACACCCGGGCGCGCAGCATCAGCCGCTCCGCCCACGCCCGGTGCGGCTTGGCCTCGTTCATCTTGTTGGCGTAGGCGCTCGCCATCGCCCCGCCCCCGGCGACGCCGAGGATGTCGGCGGCGTCGCAGTACTCCTCGTGCGTGACGACCGACAGCGCGTGGACGGCCGCGACGTGGCTCGGGTGGATCACCGTCTTGCCGGTGAGGCCGTTCGCCTTGTCGAGGTGCACCTCGCGGATCAGCCCGTCCAGGTCGGAGGTGATGAGCCGCTGCCGCAGCGGCGCGGCCCGCTGCTCGTCGAACGGGGTGCGGCGCAGCTGCGGCTTGAACATCCGCTCGCCCGCGGCGAAGTACTCCCAGACCGGCCCGGTGATCACGAACCCGGTGCCGTCGGCGCGGCCGAGGACGTTGACGACGTCGCTGATCACGCCCGCGACGGGCCGGATGTCGTAGATGGTGAGGTCCGGGGGGCGGCGCAGCCCGTACGCGGCGGACATGTCGGTGGCGCCGATCCGGACCGCGAGGACCCGGTCGCGGTGCTTGGCGAGCAGCCGCGCGATGTCGTCCAGGATCGCGGCGCGCGTCTCGGCGTACACCGTCTCGGGGCTCTCGATGACCGGCATCGCCAGCAGCCGCAGGCCCGTCCGGGCCGCGGTGTCGGCGACGGCGTCCAGGAACGCTCCACCGGTGGACGGGGCGAACTTCGGCAGCACGAACCCGGTGACCAGCTCGGCGGCGTCGCCGAGCCGGTCGATCAGGTCCCCGATCTGCCGGGGGTCGCGGACGCGGACGAACAGCAGCGGCGCCGCGGCGCCGCGCGCGTGCAGGCCCGCGAACGCGTCGATCAGGTTGGCCTCGCCCCGGGCGACGTCGAAGTCGGCGATCGCGTCCTCCAGGCACACGACCATGCTCTTCACCCCGCGTCGCGCGGCCTTCACCATGTCGTCGGCGAGGGTCGGGCGGGTGGCCGGGGCGTAGAGCGTCGCGCCGAGCGCGACGGCCAGCACCGCGGGGTCGTCGTGCCGGGTGAACGGCCGCGGGTGCCGGTAGAACAGGTGCTTGCGGCGGGCGGCGTCGACATGGTCGAAATGCCGCATCGCCGGCCGCCGCGCGCACGCGTCCGGTGGGGCGGGGCGTTCCGTGCCGGGGTGGTGCATGCCCGTCACGGCCGCCGGTTCGGGTCGTTCACAGGTGCGCCGACACGGCGGGCAGCAGGTGCTGGAAGGTCCGCCCGGTCGCGGTCGCGCCGATCGCCGTCATCGACCAGCCGCTCCCGTCCCGGGACACCTTCGCCATGATCTGCGCGTTGTGCCGGCCGCCCTCGCTCAGCTCGTACCGGGCGATCTCCTGCCCGGTGCTCTCGTCCACCAGCCGGCAGAACGCGTTCGCGATCTGCGAGAAGTCCTGGCCGGTGAACGAGTTCACGGTGAAGACGAGCTGCTGGACGTTGTCGGGGACGCGCTGCAGGTCGACGTTGATGACCTCGTCGTCGCCCTCGCCCTCCCCGGTCAGGTTGTCGCCGGTGTGCTGCACGGCCCCGTCCTTGCTCCGCAACTGGCGGAACCACACCTGGTCGGCGAGGTTCCCGGCGGCGTCGAACAGCAGGCACGACGCGTCCAGGTCGATGGACTGGGCGCGGCTCTTGCCGAACAGGCCCTTCTTCGCGACGGCGTCCCAGCCCAGGCCCATCCGGACTCGGGTGAGGCTGCCGCCCCCGGGCTTGGCCAGCGAGACCTTCTGCCCCTTCTGCAGCGAGATCGACATCGTCGGCTCCTTCGGTGATCGATGCGGGATTCGCGTGGGTCGTCGGACGGGGGGCGGGGTGGGTGGCGGGGAGGGTCGAGGGGTCGGGGGCGCGCGGCGGGGCCGGGAGCCCGGGGTCAGACCTTTCCGGCGTGGAGTTCCTTGTCCTCGCCGGAGGCGCCGGCCGCGCCGTCGTCGGACCCCCGGTTGCGCAGCACCGAGCTGACGAACGCGGCGATGATCAGGCCCGCGCCGAGCCCGCCGGTGATCCACTCGGGGACGTGGCCGCCGATGCCGATGAGCATGCAGACGGCGAGCGCGCCGATCGCCCAGTGGGCGCCGTGCTCCAGGTACACGTAGGTGTGCAGGGTGCCCTTGCGGACGAGGAACACCGTGAGCGACCGGATGTACATGGCGCCGATGCCGAGGCCGAGCGCGATGACGATCGGGTCGGTGCTGATCGCGAACGCGCCGATGACGCCGTCGAAGCTGAACGAGGCGTCCAGCACCTCCAGGTAGAGGAACAGGAAGAAGCCGGCCTTGCCGGTGGCCTTGGCGAGGTCGCTCGGCCCGCGCCGGATGGTGACCTCGTCCTCGGGGCCTTCGTCGTCCTCGTCGAGGTCCAGGTCGCTCGCCTCGGAGAACAGCTCGCCGAGCCCGTTGACGAGGATGTAGGTCACCATGCCGAGCACCCCGGCGATCATGACCTCGCCGGGATCGCCGGCCCAGATCGAGGCGACCAGCACGAGGGCGCCGCCGGCGATGACGACGGGGAGCTGGTCCAGCCGGCCCATGACGCCGAGCGGCTTCTCCAGCCACACCAGCCAGTGGATGTCGCGCTCCTCGAACACGAAGTTCAGGAACAGCATCATCAGGAACATGCCGCCGAACGCCGCGATGGTCGGGTACGCCTGCTCCATCAGGTGGTGGTACCGGTCGGAGTCGTTCAACGCCAGGTCGAACGCCTCGATCGGCCCGAGCCGGGCGGTGATCCCCACGATGACGAGCGGGAACACCAGCCGCATGCCGAACACCGCGATGGCGATGCCGATCGTCAGGAAGATCTTCTGCCAGAAGGGGCTCATCCGGTCGAGCACCTTGGCGTTAACGACGGCGTTGTCGAACGACAGGGAGATCTCGAGGACGGCCAGGACCGCGACGAGCGCGAGCCCCGTGGGCCCGCCGTAGAAGAAGGCGGCCACGAGGCCCGCGGCCGTGACGCCGAAGGACCACCCGAAGGTGCGAAGAATCATGCGCGTATTTCTGCTAGTCAGTTGGTCCGGACGGGGTCTCGCCCGGCTCGCGGGGGCGGCCGGCGGCCGGCCCGCGTCGCGGTCGGCCGGTTCCGGTCAGCCGACGTTGACGCCGAAGTCCATGGCGATGCCCGCCAGGCCCGAGGCGTACCCCTGGCCGACGGCCCTGAACTTCCACTCACCGTTGTGACGGTACAGCTCTCCGAACACCATCGCGGTCTCGGTCGAGGCGTCCTCGGTCAGGTCGAAGCGCGCCAGCTCGGCGTCGTCGGCCCGGTTGACGATCCGGATGAAAGCGTTGCGGACCTGCCCGAAGTTCTGGCCGCGGGAGTTCCCGTCGTAGATCGACACGGGGAACACGATCCGCTCGCACTCGGCGGGCACCCCGGTGAGGTCGACGTTGACGACCTCGTCGTCGCCCTCGCCCTCACCGGTCAGGTTGTCGCCGGTGTGCTCGACCGAGCCGTCCGGGCTCGTCAGGTTGTTGAAGAACACGAAGTGCTGGTCGGACAGCACCTTCCCGGACGCGCCGAGCATCAGCGCGGACGCGTCCAGGTCGAAGTCGGCGCCGGTGGTGGCCCGGACGTCCCAGCCGAGGCCGACGGCGACCGCCGTGAGATTGGGCGCGGCCTTCGTCAGCGAGACGTTGCCGCCCTTGGCGAGTGAGACACCCATGTTCGGGCCACCCCTTCCGTGCAGACTGATCGGTTCCTGCGACGCTCGAGCGAGCGGTCAGATGTTGACCCCGAAGTCCGACGCGATCCCGGCGAGGCCGGACGCGTAGCCCTGGCCCACGGCGCGGAACTTCCAGTCGGTCCCCGCGCGGTACAGCTCGCCGAAGACCATCGCCGTCTCCATGGACGCGTCCTCCGAGAGGTCGTAGCGGGCCAGCTCGGTGCCGTCGGCCTGGTTCAGCACGCGGATGTAGGCGTTGCGGACCTGCCCGAAGTTCTGGCCGCGGGAGTCCCCGTCGTAGATCGACACGGCGAACGCGACCCGCTCGGCGGTGCCCGGCATCGCGCCGAAGTTGACGTTCAGCCGCTCGTCGTCGCCCTCCCCGGCGCCGGTCGTGTTGTCGCCGCTGTGCTCCACCGCGCCGTCCGGCGTTCGGAGGTTGTTGAAGAACACGAAGTGCCGGTCGGTGATGATCTTGCCGGACGCGTCCAGCACGAGCGCGGACGCGTCGAGGTCGAAGTCGGTCCCGGTGGTGGTGCGCAGGTCCCAGCCCAGGCCGACGGTCACCGCCGTCAGCCCCGGCGCCTGCTTGGTGAGCGAGACGTTGCCGCCCTTGCTGAGACTGACGCCCACAGGTTCCTCCAAGATCGCTGTCGTCACCGGACGCACCACTGTTCGTACGGGCGTCCAGGTATATCGACGTAGCAGCGATGCTATCCGTTCCCATCCGGCCGCCGGCATTACCGGAGAGGCGGTCCGCTGCGCGACACTGGGCAGTGGACGAAGGGAGGCGGCGTTGCGGGGCGACCAGCGCAGGCGAGGCCGGGGGGCGCAGGAGGCGGCGGCGGCGATCGAGGCGAAGGAGGCGGCGGCGACCGCCTTCTACGATATGGACCAGGCGCAGAAGTTCATCGACGGCCGCGTCACCGTCTTCGAGGATCTGGACGCCCGCGCGGCCGAGCCGGCGCGCCGCGAGTTCGCGCGCCTGTCGGAGGCCGCGGACTCCGCCGCCCACGCCTACATCTCCGTCGTCGACGCGCACGACGTGGGCGACCAGGACCGGTCGCCGGCGCAGTACGACGCCGCGCGGCGCGCGTTCGCCGGCTGCGAGGAGCGGCTGCGGAAGGCCGCCCGCGACCTGAACGGGTTCGCCGAGCGGCTCTCCCCCCAGATGGCGCGGCTGGAGTCGGCCCTCGACCTGCTCCCGCCGAAGCTGGCGGCCGCGCGGGACGCGGTGGCCGCCGCCGAGGCCGCGGTGGCGGCGGCGCGGGAGGCCGGGATGGACGCCTCCGACCCGGCGGCCGAGCTCGACCGGGCCCGCGAGTCCCTCGGCGTCCTGTCGTCCCGCGGCCTCGGCGGGCTCGGGCTGGACGGCGCGCTGCGCCGGGCCGAGGAGGTCCGGGAGGCCGCCGAGCGGGCGCGGGAGGCCGCGGCCGAGCTGCCGAAGCAGGGCGAGAAGGTCCGCAACTCGCTGAACTCGGTCAAGACGCGGGTGGACGTCGTCGCGAACCGGGTCGAGACGGTCCGGGGGGCGATGCGGACGATGCTGCGCCGCTACTCGCAGGCGTGCTGGCAGGACCTGCGCGGCGCGCCCGAGGCGATCGAGGCGGGGGTGGAGCGCGCCCGGGAGCGGCTGGACGAGGCCGCCGAGCACGCCGCCCGCGGCGAGTGGAAGCAGGCGCAGCGGGCGCTGACCGCCGCCCGCACCGAGCTGAACGCCGCCGACCGCCGCGCGGGCCAGGTGACCGGGCGGGTCGAGAGCCTCGCGGAGGTCGCCGCCGACCCGGGCGCGCCCGTCGAGGGCGTCCGGTTCGCCGTGCGGGACGCGCAGCGCCTCGCCGTCGCGCAGCCGGGCGGCGCGGCGCCGCACCACGCGCGCGTCCTGGACGGGCTCGTGGAGCGCCTGGAGCGGGCGCCCGAGCGGCTCACCGGGACGCACCCCGACTACTGGGCGTACCTGCGGGAACTCGAGTCGATCAAGACGGCGGCGGGCGACGTCGTCACCCGAATCCGCGAGGAGCGCGCCGCCCGGGGGTGACCGGGCGGGCCGGGGTCAGCGCGGACGGTCGTGCAGGCCCATCGTCAGGTTCCGCGCGGCCATCGGCGGGCCGCCGGGGCCGGCGTCCTTGTACGGCGGGACCTGCCCGTGCTGCTGCGCGTGCTGCGGCGGGGGCGGCGCCTGGTCGCGGGGCTGCGCGGCGGGCTCGGCCCACACGGCGGTGCCGTAGGCGCAGACCTCGTACGCGCCGCCGCCGATCGGGGCGGTGTCGAAGCGCATGCCGACGACCGAGTTGGCGCCCCTGCGGCGGGCCTCCTCGCCGAGCCGGTCCACCGCCTCGCGGCGGGCCGCGGCCAGCCCGGCGGCCGGCCGCTCCCCGGTCACCCGGAAGGTGGAGCTGCTGCCGGCGGGCCCGGGCTGCGGCGCCGCGCCCCGGTCGGCTTGGACGGCCGTGCCCAGGACGTCGCCGAGCACGCTGCGGATCTCGAAGCCCGCCAGGCCGTCAGTGGTCACGATCAGCATGGCCTCAACGGTAATCGACGGGACGGACGAAACGCGACGTTCGTCCCCGCCCGGCCGCCGTTTCCGGTGGCCGGATCCCGCCGCGTCCCCGGCGCGGGCGGGCGCGCCGGGCGCGCGCCGGCCCGGTGCCCGCCCGCCCGGGGCCGGGATTCACTCGAGGTACTCCCGCAGCATCTGCGCGCGGGACGGGTGCCGCAGCTTCGCCAGCGTCTTCGACTCGATCTGGCGGATCCGCTCGCGGGTGACGCCGAACTCCCGGCCGACCTCCTCCAGCGTGCGGGGGTGGCCGTCGGTCAGGCCGAAGCGCAGCTGGATGATGCGCTGCTCCCGTTCCGACAGCGTGCCGAGGATGTCCTCGAGCTGGTCCTGCAGCAGGATGAACGCCGCGGCCTCGATCGGGACGACGGCGTCCGCGTCCTCGATGAAGTCGCCGAGGTCGGAGTCCTCCTCGCCGATCGGCGACTGCAGCGACACCGGCTCCTGGGAGATCCGCTGGATCTCCACGACCCGGACCGGGGACAGCCCCATCTCCAGGCCGATCTCCTCGGGCGTCGGCTCCCGCCCGAGGTCCTGGTGGAGCTGGCGCTGCACGCGGACGAGCTTGTTGATCGTCTCCACCATGTGCACCGGGATCCGGATCGTCCGGGCCTGGTCGGCGATGGCCCGGGTGATCGCCTGGCGGATCCACCACGTGGCGTAGGTGGAGAACTTGAACCCCTTCGTGTAGTCGAATTTCTCGACCGCCCGGATGAGTCCGAGATTTCCCTCCTGGATCAGGTCGAGGAACAGCATTCCCCGGCCGACGTAGCGTTTGGCGATCGAGACCACCAGCCGCAGGTTGGCCTCGATCAGGCGTTGCTTCGCCCGTCTGCCCTCGCGGGCGAGCAGGTCGAGGTCGATCCGTTCGCCGCGGTCGAGGACGGCGGCGCGCGCCGCCTTCTCCTCCGCGAACAGTCCCGCCTCGATCGACTTCGCGAGTTCTACTTCATCTTCTGCCGTGAGCAGCGGTACGCGACCGATTTCTCTCAGATAGATCCGGACCAGGTCGCTCGTCGGCGCCCGCTTGCCGAGGTCTCCCTCATCAACCCGCGCGACGTCCTCGTTCTCCTGCTGGGGTTCGAGGACGTCCACCCCCTGCTCCGCGAGCATCCGGACCACCCGCTCCAGCGAGTCGTCCGGCAAGTCCGAGCGGTCGAGCGCGGCAGCGACGTCCGCGACGGTCACACCGCCGCGCTCTCTACCACGTGCGACGAGGTCCGCCACCTGATCAACCGATGGCGCCTCGCTAGGCAGCACCGAAGGGCTCACGCAGACAGTTTGCGATAAATGCGGCCTAGATCACAGGACCCATTTTGCCGGTGCTTGACTCACTGCGCTCCAAGACCGCGCTCACGCAACACCCGTCGCTGCTGCTCAAGCGCCACAAGATCGCCGAAGAGCCGGTTGTACACTTCCGGGTTCTCGGCCGGATTCAGCCGCCCGAGTTTAGATTTCGCGTCGGCGATCATGCGGGTGAGCTGGCGTTCCTGGATTCGGGCCAGCAGTTCCGCGGCATAACGGTCGTCCGCTTCGGATGCGGACCGTACCGGCTCGACTCCGAGCATGGTGATCAGGTCCCTGACCTGGTCGTTCGGGGACAGCTCCAGGAGCGCCCCGACCCATTCGGTGACCGCGCCGGCCGCCGTCACCCCGCCCGCCGAGCCGATCACCGTGCGGACGGCGGCGTGCTGGGGCGCGATGAACGCCTCGGGCAGGACCTCCTCGTCGAACCCCGGCCCGAGCAGCGCCGGTCGCTGCACCGCCAGTTTCAGCAGCTCGCGCTCCCGCTGCACCTCGGGGTCGTTCGGGTCGACGGCCGGACGGGCGGGCGCCGCCGGGCCCGCCGGGCCGCCGCCGGGACCGCCGGGACCGCCGTCGCGGCCGCCGCCGTTCCGGCCGTTCGGGGCGCCGCCCGGACCGTTCCGCCGGGGGTCGCCGGGCCGGCCGCCGCGCCCGTTCGCGCCGCCGCCGTGCCGCCGGGCCGCCAGCTCGCGGACGCGGCGCAGCACGAACTGCTCGTCCATGATGCCGAGCCACCGGTCCAGGTTGATCGCGTACATGTGGCGGCGGGACCGGTCCTTGATCGCGGCGACGACCGGGGCCGCGGCGTCCAGCGCGGCGAGCCGCCCCTCGACCGTGTCGAGGTCGTGCCGCTCGATCGCGCTGCGCACCGCGAACTCGAACAGCGGCACCCGGGACGCCACCAGGTCGCGGACGGCCGCGTCGCCGTGCCGGATGCGCAGGTCGCACGGGTCGAGGCCGTCCGGCTGGACGGCCACGAACGTCTGGCTGACGAACTTCTGCTCGTCGTCGAACGCCCGCAGCGCCGCCTTCTGCCCCGCCGCGTCGCCGTCGAACGTGAAGATCACCTCGCCGCGGAACTCGTCCTGGTCCATCAGGAGGCGGCGCAGTACCTTGATGTGGTCGTCGCCGAACGCGGTGCCGGACGTGGCGATGGCCGTCTCGACGCCCGCCAGGTGGCAGGCCATCACGTCGGTGTAGCCCTCGACCACCACGGCCTGCCGCCGCCGCGCGATCGCCTTCTTGGCGAGGTCGGCCCCGTACAGGACCGAGCCCTTGTGGAAGAGCGGCGTCTCGGGGGTGTTGAGGTACTTGGGGCCGTCATCGTCGTCGTACAGGCGCCGCGCGCCGAACCCGATGACGTCGCCGCCGAGGTCGCGGATCGGCCACATCAGCCGGCCGCGGAACCGGTCCATCGGCCCGCGCCGCCCCTCCTTGGCGAGGCCGCCCGCGACGACGTCCCGGTCGGCGAAGCCGCGGCCGCGCAGGTGCCGGACGAGGCCCTCCCACTCGCGCGGCGCGAACCCGACGCCGAACCGGGCGGCGTCGGCGGGCTCGAAGCCGCGCTCGGACAGGAACCGGCGGGCGATCTCGCCCTCGGGCGCGGCGAGCCGCTCCGCGTAGAACTCGGCGGCGGCCTTGTGCGCCTCCAGCAGCCGGGCGCGCTGCCCGCCGTCCTGGCGGGGGCCGCGCCGCCCGTCGTCCTCGTAGCGGAGCTGGATGCCGGCCTGCGACGCGAGCCGCTCCACCGCCTCGGAGAACGACAGGTGGTCGATCTCCTGGACGAACTTGATGACGTCGCCGCCCGCCTCGCAGCCGAAGCAGTAGTACAGGCCGCGCGAGGGGGTCACGTTGAACGACGGGGACTTCTCGTCGTGGAAGGGGCACAGGCCCTTCAGGTTGCCGCCGCCCGCACTGCGAAGCTGCAGGTACTCGCCGATCACGGCGTCGATGGACGAGCGCTCGCGGACGAGCGCGATGTCCTCATTGCGAATACGGCCTGCCACGTCGATGGAGTCTACGGCCGGGCGACGACATCCGAGGCATCCCGCCGGGAACGGGCGGCGGGCCGCCCCCGCGGGGCGGCGCCGCGCCGGTGGCCGGACCCGGCCCGGTTAACCGTCGGTAACCCGGTGGCGGCTCTGGACAACCGGGACCGGTGCGCGGTGAGATGGCGGACCGAGATTTTGCCCACCCCCAGGCGGACCCGATGACGGATGTTGTGCTGGACGGCGTCGAGAAAATCTATCCCGGCGGGCACGCCGCCGTCCGGAACGTGCGGCTCCGGATCAACGACGGCGAGCTGTTCGTCCTGCTGGGCCCGTCCGGATGCGGCAAGTCGACGATCCTGCGGATGATCGCGGGCCTGGAGGAGATCACCTCCGGCGACCTGCGGCTGAACGGCTCGGTGGCGAACGAGCTGACGCCCCGCGAGCGGAACGTCGCCATGGTGTTCCAGGAAGGCGCGCTGTACCCGCACCGCACCGTCAAGGGGAACATGATGTTCCCGCTGGAGGTGTCGGGGGACGACCGCGCCGAGGCGTCCGCGCGGGTGGTGGAGCTGGCGCGCGCGCTGGGCCTGAACACGATGATCGACCGGCTGCCGCGCACGCTGTCGGGCGGGCAGCGGCAGCGCGCCGCGATCGGCCGGGCGCTGGTCCGCGAGCCGTCGCTGTTCCTGATGGACGAGCCGCTGTCCAGCCTCGACGCGGGGCTGCGCACGGAGCTGCGGGTGGAGATCTCCGCGCTGGTGCGCTCCAGCCGCACCACCACGGTCTACGTCACGCACGACCAGGTCGAGGCGATGACGATGGCCGACCGCATGGCCGTCCTGCGCGACGGGGTGCTCGAGGACGTCGGCACGCCCGAGCAGATCTACGAGGACCCGGCGACCGTGTTCGTCGCGGCGTTCCTCAGCTCGCCGCCGATCAACCTGCTGCGGGCGACGCTGTGGGCGGTCGAGGGCGAGGGCCTGCGGCTCGACTTCGGCGCGCAGCGGCTGCTGCTCCCGTGGGACGACCCGCGGGCGTCCTGGCTGATCAGCCAGCACGGCCGCCCGGTCATCGTGGGGATCCGCCCGGACACGCTGACGCCGATCGCGCCGGGCGCGCCCGCCGCGCCGGGCACCGTCCTGTCGGGGCAGGTCCGCTCGCTGGAGTTCCACGGGCACGAGTGGCTCGCCTACGCCGGGGCGGGGATCCCGGTCGTGGACGCGAACCAGGTGGGGCGTCCCGTCCGCGCCGGGTACGCCGAGCCGGAGCGGCCGGGGATCCGCGGCCGGGTGCGGACGATGCTGGGCCGCCCCGCCGCGGACGCCGCGCCGCCGGAGGAGGAGCACGCGGGCCACCACCGGCGCTCCGACCTCGTCTTCCGGATCGGTTCCGGCCGGCGGCCGAACCCGGGCGACCGCGTGGCGCTGACCGTCGCGTTCGACCGGATGCTGATCTTCGACGCGGACGGGAAGCGCGTCACGCCCGTCCGGCGCTGACCCGGCGGACCGGGGCGGAGCCCCGCCGGGGCGGTCCGGCCCGGCGGGGCGCCGCGCGCCGTCCGGGAAACCGATGTAGCGTCCCGGCGTCCCGGCGGGCGCCGCGGTGTTGGTGCCGGCCGGCCTCCTCAGGACTTCAGGACGCGCTGGTGGAGTTCGGTCACGACCTTGCGCGCCGACTCGAACGACCCGTGCTGCCAGGCGATCTCGTGGCTGAGCCAGTCGCCGCAGAAGTAGACGTTGCCCTGCGGCTCGTTGAGCAGCCGGTACTCGGCGCCGCGGTCGGGCCACCCGATCCAGCCGCCCTCGATGTGCTCCTGCCGGGACCAGGCGATCGACACCGACGCCGTGACGCCCCGCCGGTACCGGGGGCCGTGGATCTTCGCGCCCTGGTCGAGGGCGCGCCGGAGCCGCTGCGCATGGGTCATGCGGGCGTACGCGTCGGCGGCGGAGCCGAAGTTGTAGTAGCCGATGAGCAGCCCGCTCCGGCCGTGGTAGCCGTACGAGGGGTACCAGATGGTGGCGAGGTCCAGGTCGGTGTTGGTGATGCCCCCGTAGATGTTCTCGTCCCGCTCCCACCAGCGGCCGTCGTACTCGATGCCGATCTTGCCGGTGGAGGCCGGGACCGGGGTGCCCAGCGCCGCCTGGACGTTCGCGCCGAGGTTGTGCGGGATCCTGGCGAGGATGTGCGGCGGGAGCGCGGCGATGACGTAGTCGGCTTCGGCCGCGCGGGTCCGGCCGTTCTGGACGTACTCGACCCGGGTCCCGCCCGTCCGGTCGGTGATCCCGGTGACCTTCGCACCGGTCCTGATCCGGCCCTTGCCGACCGCTTCGGCCAGCGCCCGCGGGATGGCGTCCATGCCGCCGACCGGCTGGAACATCAGCATCGCCTGGCTGTAGCCGAACTCGAAGGAGAGGGAGCGGCCGACCCCGCTGGCGAGGACGTCCGACAGGGACGGCGGCGGGCCCAGCACCGTGCCGGCCTGCGCTCCCGCGCCCGGGTCCACGGCGTAGCCGCGCCGTCCGGTGCCGGTGTAGGCGTATCCGCCGGACTTGGGCCCGATGGCGCCGAAGTCCGCCAGGAACGACAGCAGCCGCTCCTTGTCGTCCGCGGTGAGCCGTCCGTTCAGTGCGCCCTGGTCGGTGGCCTTGGCGAGAAGCTCGGAGATGTAGCCGTACACGTCGGCCTTGGCGGTGCGCCATTTGACCGGCGCGTCCATTCCGGCGGACTCGTTGTAGATCAGCGCTTCGGCATTGGTGTTGGTGAACACCTCCAGGGGGACACCGAGTTCGCGGCAGTAGTCCATGGTGGTCATCCACTGCGCGATGCGCGCCGGACCGGCGTTCATGTACTGGCCGCGGCCGAATTCCGCCCGCTGCGCGGCGCCGCCCATCTCGGTGAGCCGGTCGCCGCCGCGCAGGGTCAGGTTGCGGCCGCCCACCCGGTCCCGGGCCTCCAGGACCGTGCAGTGGTACCCGGCCTTACCCAGTTCGTAGGCCGCCGCCAGGCCCGCCACGCCCCCGCCGAGGATCAGCACCCTGGCGGCTGCGCGCCCTCGCAGCCGGAAGTCGGAGGGCCGCGGGGGCTGGAAGGGCGCCTTGGTCGCGGCCTCGGCGGAGGGGGCCAGGCCCAGTGCCCCCATGGTGGCGAACATCGCGCCCGCCCCGCCCGCCCTTCCCACCCCGGTAAGGAACGACCGGCGGTTGACTCCCTGTGACTGTTCCCTTGTCGCCAAGGAACACCTCCAAGATTTCGACAGCGAGGAGTCTTGGAGCGTTCCGTTATCGTCGCGGGTCGGTTCCGTAAGTACCGTGTTGCCAGATGATCACTAACTGAGGGTGATTCGTGGATCACCGTCCCGTTCGCCCAGGTCGGGCGCGCGTCACGCCCGTCCGGTGATGATCCGCTCCAGCCGCGCGAGGGCCGCGCCGATCGCGGCCTCGTCGGCGGCGCCGTAGCCGAGCACGAGGCCGGGCGCGGCGGGCCCCGTCACGGCGAACTCCGACAGCGCGAACAGTCCGATGCCGGCGTCGAGGGCGCGCCGGGCGACGGCGGCGTCGTCGGTCCCGGCGGGCAGCGGCGCGCTCAGGTGCAGCCCCGCCTCGGCCGGGACGGGCCGCGACCAGCGGCCCGCGAGCTCGGCCACCCGCTCGTGCCGGGCCTGGTAGGCGCGGCGCGACCGGCGGACGTGCCGGGCCAGCAGGCCCTCGTCGATGAACCGGGCGAGCGCGGCCTGCGCGGGCAGCTCGGCGTGCCAGCTCGACGCGTACCTGGCGAGCCGGAGCGCGCGGTGCAGCGTCGGCGGCGCGACGAGGAACCCGAGGCGCAGCACCGGCCGCATGACCTTGGAGAACGTCCCGGTGTAGAGCACGCGGCCGTCCTCGTCGAGGCTCTGCAGCGGCTCGATCGGGCGCCCGCCGTACCGGAACTCGGTGTCGTAGTCGTCCTCGATGACCACGGCGTCGCGGCGCCGCGCCCAGCCCAGCAGCGCGCGGCGGCGGGGCAGCGACATGGGCATGCCCAGCGGGAACTGGTGGGACGGCGTGACGTAGACGGCGCGGGCCGCACCGGGCAGCCCGTCCACCCGCAGCCCCTCCGCGTCGACGGGCACGCCGACGACCCGGAGCCCGGCGGCGCGCAGCAGCATCACGACCGGCGGGTAGCCGGGGTCCTCGACGGCCACGACGTCGCCCGGCTCCAGCAGCACCCGGACGATCAGGTCGATCGCCTGCTGCGTGCCCGAGGTGACCAGGACGTCCGCCGGTCCCGCCCGCACCGAGCGGGACACGCCGACGTGCCGCGCGATCGCCTCCCGCAGGTCCGCGAGCCCCGCCGGGTCGCCGGCCGACGCGGCGTCCCGCAGCCCGGACGGGCGCAGCACCCCGGCGGTGATGCGCCGCCACGCCTCGAACGGGAACAGCCGCACGTCCGGGAGCCCGGCGCGCAGGTCCCAGCGGATCCCGGGCATGGGGCGCGGCCAGATCTCCAGGCCGTCCCAGATGCGGCGCGGCCGCGGCGGCGACGCGGCCGGGGCCCCGCGCGGCGCCGCGCCCGCCTCCTGGACGAACGTGCCCGCGCCCACCCGGCTGTACAGGAACCCCTCGGCGGCGAGGCGGTCGTAGGCGACGGCGACGGTGTTGCGGGAGACGGCGAGCCGCCGCGCCAGCTCCCGCGTCGGCGGCACCGGCTCGGCCGCCCGCAGCCGCCCGTCCAGGATCGCGTCCCGGAGCTGCCGGTAGATCTGCCCGGACAGGTCCTTCCGGCCGACCAGGCTCACGTGGAGGTCCACCGCACGACCGTAGATCGGCTCAGTCGAACACCGCAAATTTGGCCCTGTCATTGGGCCGATCGCGACCCTACGGTTGCCGCATGAGTCTGCTGAAGACGCTGCTCGCCAGCGATTTCCGCCCCCTCGACCGGAGGGCCCTCGACCTCTGGCTCGACACCGTCGCGCAGGTGAAGCCGGACATGCTGGCCCTCCCCACGCCCTGCCCGGACTGGACCCTGCACGGCCTGATCCGGCACCAGCTGAACCAGGACGCGGGCTTCGCCGCCGCCGCCCGGGGCGAGGGCGCGCGGCCGTCCGTCTGGCGCGGCGCCGACCTCGGCGACGATCCCCTCGCGTCCGCGGCGGCGTCCGCCGACCTGGTGACCGCCGCGTTCGCCGCGACCGGCCCGCGCGACACGCTCCACCTGCCCGAGATCGGCGACGGCACCACCGTCCCCGCCGCGCTCGCGATCGGGTTCCACCTCGTGGACGCCGTCGTCCACGCGTGGGACGCGGCCGTCGCGATCGGCGTCCCGTGGGAACCGGACGCCGACCTCGTCGAGGCGTCGCTGCGGATCGCCGCGATCGTCCCGGAGGACGGGCGGGTGCCGGGCGAGGCGTTCGCCCCGCCCGTCCCGGTCGCCGGCGGCGCCGCACCGCGCGACCGGCTGCTCGCCCTCCTCGGCCGCTCCCCCGCATGGCGGTGAGGACGCACTGGCTCGCCGGTCCCGCGGCGGCCCCGGGACCGGTCCTGGTCAGCGTCACCGACTTCACCTGCGCCCGCGCGCGCGACCTGCCGGGCGTCGCCCGGGCCGGCATGGCCCTGCGCCGCTCCTGGCCGGAACTGCCGGGCGCCGTCGGGCTCTGGCTCTGGTCGCTGCCGCTGGAACGCCGGAGCGGCTCGGTGTCGGTCTGGACGGACGAGGCCGCGCTGCGCGGGTTCGTGCGGCTGCCGGAGCACGTCGCGATCATGCGGCGGTACCGCGGCCGCGGCGAGATCCGTGCCGTGACCTGGGAGGCCGACGCCTTCGACCGGGCCGCGACGTGGGAGCGCGCCGCGCGCTTCCTCGATCTGCCGGAGGCCGCGCCGCGGCGCGGGCCCCGGTAGAGGCCGGTCCTCCCGGAGCCGCCCGGACTCCGCGTCCGCTCCAGGACGGGCGTTCGCGCGCCCCGGCGGCGGGTAGGGGGCCCGGAGCGCGCCTGGCCTGGAGCGCGCTCCGGATCGCGGCGGCGATGACGACGGCGGCCGGCACCGACGAGACCGGCACGACGACGACCGGCACGACGAGGGGCACCCATGCGCATCGGACTTCAGGTTCCCAGCTACACCTTCCCCGGCGGGCCCGAGCGGATCGGCCCGGAGTTCGGGGGCGTCGCCCGCGACGCCGACCAGGCCGGGCTGCACTCGCTGTGGGTGATGGACCACTTCTTCCAGATCGGCATGGTCGGCGCCGCCGAGGAGCCGATGCTCGAGGGCTACTCGGCGCTCGCGTACGCGGCGGCGCTCACGGAGAACATCACCCTCGGGACCCTGGTCACCGGCGTCACCTACCGGCACCCCGGGATCCTCGTCAAGACGGTCACCACCCTGGACGTCCTGTCGGGCGGACGGGCGTGGCTCGGCATCGGCGCCGCGTGGCACGAGGAGGAGTCGCGGGGGCTCGGCGTCGCGTTCCCGCCGAGGCCGGAGCGGTACGAGCGGCTGGAGGAGACGCTGCGGATCGCGCACCGGATGTGGAAGGGCGACGAATCGCCGTTCGAGGGCCGCCACTACCGGCTGGAGCGTCCGCTCAACTCGCCGCCCGCGCTGCGCCGCCCGCACCCGCCCATCCTCGTCGGCGGCGCCGGCGAGAAGAAGACCTTGCGGCTCGTCGCCGAGTACGCCGACGCCTGCAACGTCTTCGACGGCGACGAACTGCCGCACAAACTGGACGTCCTGCGGGAGCACTGCGAGCGGCAGGGCCGCGACTACGCCGAGATCGAGAAGACGGCGCTGACGCAGTTCCGGGACGCGCCGTCGGTGGACGCGGCCGTCGACACGATCGGTCGGCTCGCCGAGGCGGGCGTCGACCACGTGATGTTCTCCCGGGGCACCGGCCGGGACCTGGTCGGCCCGCTCGCCGAGGCGCGGGCGCAGACGGAGAAGATCGTCCCCGCGGGCCGGTGAGGCGGGCCGGGGACGCCCCCGCGCGCCGGGCGCGGGGACGTCCCCGGCGGTCACCCTTCGATCATCTCGTCAGCCTTCGATCATCTCGTCAGCCCTCGATCATCTCGTGGTAGTGCAGCGGGACGCCGAACAGGTTCAGCGCGTTGATGAGCGCCACCAGCCCCACGAGGTCGCCGGCCTCCCGGTCGTCCGGGTAGTGCTCGCGCAGCGTCGCCCACATCGCGTCGGTCACCGGCTCCCGCCGCGTGACCGCCTCGGTGTAGGCGAGCGCCGCCCGCTCGGCGCCGGTGTAGAGCGGCGACTCCCGCCAGACGGGGAGGTGGTGCAGGCGCTCCTCGCGCTCGCCGTTCCGGCGCGCGTCCCGGGAGTGGATGTCGACGCAGAACGCGCACCCGTTGAGCTGGGACGCACGCAACTTGATCAACTCCTGGACGGCGCGGTCGAGCGGCCCGCCGTGGATCACCGCGGCGGTCTTGATGATCCCCTGGTAGACCTCGGGGCTCGCGTCCTTCAGCAGCATGCGCGGCATGATCGTCTCCTTTCGTCACCAGGGAGACGGCGCACCCCCGCCGGTTGTGACGCGCCCGGGCCGACCGGTTCAGCCGGTCCCGTCCCGCAGCCCGGGGGCGCGGAACTTGGCGGGGTTCAGGACGCGGCGGTAGGCGACGACGCGGCCGTCCGCGATCTCGAGCGCGTCGACGGCGGCGAGCCGCCCGTCGCGCAGGATCAGCAGGCCGGGTCCGCCGTTGACCTCGGCGGGGACCGCCCGGAATTCGTGCCGGGCGGCCGTCCGCAGCAGCGCGGTGGCGACCCGGGCGGCACCGCGGATGATCTTGCGGGCGGCGAAGACGCGGCCGCCGCCGTCGGTGGTGTAGGCGGCGTCCGGGTCGAGCAGTGCGAGCAGCGCGGCCTCGTCGCGGCGCTCGTAGGCGGCGCGGAACGCGGCCAGCACGCGGGCGCCCTCGGGCCCGCCGGACGGCGGCGGGGCCGCGGCGACCTTGCGGCGCGCCCGGGACACGAGCTGCCGGCACGCGGCGGGCGTCTTCCCGAGCACCTCCGCGATCCGGTCGTACGGGACGCCGAACGCCCGGTACAGGACGAACGCGACCCGCTCGGGCGGCGACAGCTCCTCCATCACCAGCAGCATCGCGGTGCCGAGCGTGTCGTCGACGAGCACCGGCTCGGCGGCGTCCGGGCCGGTGAGCAGCGGTTCGGGCAGCCACGGGCCCACGTAGTCGACGCGGCGGGCGCGCGCCGAGCCGAGGACGTCGTAGGCGCGGCGCGCGGCGACCGTGATCAGCCAGGCGCGCAGATCGCGGACGTCGCCGAGGGACGCCTTCGCGGCGCGCAGCCACGTGTCCTGGACGATGTCCTCGGCGTCGGCGACCGAGCCGGTGATGCGGTACGCCGCGCCGAACACCGCCGGGCGGTGCAGCGCCCACTCGTCGTCCAGCCGGCCCATGTCAGCCGGCGGCGGGGGTGAAGACCCACCTCTTGTACGACCAGTAGCGCCAGGCGGCGCCGAGGCCGACGCCCGCCAGCAGCGCCCCGTTGTAGGCGACGCCGCTCTGCAGGCCGAGCGTGTAGTGGGTGAAGCCGGTGCACGCCACCTGGATGAGCATCCCGATGCCGTTCAGCGTGAAGAAGACGGCGACCTCGCGGCCGGACCCGTCGCTGTCGCGGTGCCGGAACGTCCAGAAGCGGTTGGCGAGGTAGGACGTCAGCGTGGAGGCGATCCCGGGCACGACGACGCTCGTGATGGGGCTGCCGCCGAGCCAGGCGCGCATCAGGTTGGCGCCCAGGATCATGATCAGGGTGCCGACGCACCCGACGAAACCGAAGGTGAGCAGTTCGCGCAGGAATGCGCGTTTCGGCCGGACGGTCGCGACCGTTTCGGGCGGTCTCGACCGTTGTATGGTGCTCACTCGCCCAGACCTTACCCGAGGGATCCTCATACCTTGGGAGGACCCTCGAGAAACACGTGGTCAGCGGCCCGCCGTCGCGGTCGCCGGGGCGAGCAGGACGATCAGCCCGACGAGCGCGACGGGGACCGCGAGCGCCCAGCCGAGCCCGGTGCCCTGCGCGACGAACCCGATGACCGGGGGCCCGCCGAGCACCCCCAGGTAGCCGACGGCGGTGACGCGGGAGATGCCGGTCGCGGCGGGGACCCCCGGCAGGTTCCCGGCCGCGCTGAACGTCACCGGCGCCACCGCCGCGACGCCGAGGCCGAACAGCGTGAACCCGGCGACGGCGGCGGCCGGGTGCTGCACCGCCAGCCCGAGTCCGAGCCCCGCGGCGGCGACGAGGGACCCGGCGCGCAGCACCCGGACCGGCCCGAAGCGCGCGACGACCCGGTCGCCGGTGAAGCGGCCGAGCGTCATCGCGATCGCGCAGCCCGCGTAGCCGAGCCCGGCCGTGCCCGGCCCGGTCCCGAGGTCGTCCCGCAGGTAGATCGCGCTCCAGTCGGCGACGGCGCCCTCGCCGACGAACGAGCACAGCCCGATGACCCCGAGCAGCGCCAGCGACCACCGCGCCGTCCGGGCCGTCCCGTCCGGGCCGGGCGCTCCCGGGGCGACCGGCTCCGGTGCGGGCGTCGCGTCCGCCGACCGGTCGAGGAGGTCGCGGCAGCCGAGCAGCAGCACGAGCACCAGCACGCCCGCGACCGCCGCGAAGTGCAGCGGGACCGGGACGGCCGCGTGCGCGGCGGCCGAGCCGATCAGCGCGGCCAGCAGCGTCCCGATGCTGTACCAGGCGTGCAGCCCCGACATCAGCGGGCGCCCGTACGACCGCTCCACCGCGACGCCCTGCGCGTTCATCGCCACGTCCATCAGCCCCAGCGACGCGCCCATCAGCGCCAGCGAGCAGACCAGCGCGCCGAGGTTCCCCGCCAGGCCCAGCGGGATCAGCGACACCGCGCAGGCGACGCCCGTGGCGAGCGTCACCGACCGGCTCCCCCACCGCCCGATGAGCGCGCCCGCCGACCGGACCGCCAGCACCAGCCCGACCGGGGCGCCGAGCAGCGCGAGGCCCATCGTCCCCTCGCTCAGCCCGAGATCGTCCTTGATCTGCGGGATGCGGGCCACCCACGCGGCGGTGAACAGCCCGTGCACGGCGAAGGCGGTCGTGACCGCGAGGCGCGCCCGCGGCGACGGCGGCGCGATCTTCTCGGTAATCACCCGGCCGACTGTACGTCCCTTACCGCACGGCCGACAGAGACCGTTCCGGCCACGTTTCCGTCAGCGCAGGTCGGCCAGCGGGACGCCCGGATCGGCGAGCCGCGCCGCGTCCACCGGCCGTCCCGACCGGATGAGCGCCTGGACGTCCGCCGTGACGTCCCACACGTTCACGTTCATGCCCGCGACGACCCGCCCGCCGGCCAGCCAGAACGCGACGAACTCGCCGGACGCGCGGTCGCCCCGGTACACCACCTCGTCGTACTCGCCCGGCGCGGCGACCCCCGACATCTCCATGCCGAGGTCGAACTGGTCGCTGAAGAAGTACGGGATCCGGTCGTAGACGACCTCGCGGTCCAGCATCGCGCGCGCCGCGGCCGGGCCGCCGTTCAGCGCGTTCGCCCAGTGCTCGACGCGGACGCGGCGCCCCAGCAGCGGGTTGTAGGCGTTCGCGACGTCGCCCGCCGCGAACACGTCCGGGTCGGACGTGCGCAGCGACGGATCCACGAGGACGCCGTCCGACACCTCCAGCCCCGCGGCCTCCGCCAGCCGGGTGTTCGGCCGCACCCCGATCCCGACGACCACGACGTCCGCGGGCACCTCCGCGCCGCCGGACGTGACCGCCGCCGACACCTGCCCGGCGCCCCAGAACCCCGCGACGCCCTGCTCCAGCCGCAGGTCGACGCCGTTGTCGCGGTGCAGGTCGGCGAACATCCTGCCGATCTCGGGCCCGACGGCCTGATGCAGCGGGACCGGCTCCGGCTCGATGACCGTCACGTCGTTGCCGTGCGCGCGCGCCGCCGCGGCCGTCTCCAGCCCGATCCAGCCCGCCCCGGCCACCACCACCCGGCGGCCGCCGTGCACGAGCGCCTGCTTCAGCGCCGCCGCGTCCGCCATCGTCCGCAGGTAGTGGATGCCCTGGAGCCGCGCGCCCGGGACGTCGAGGCGCCGCGGGGTCGCGCCGGTCGCGAGCAGCGCCCGGTCGTAGCCGATCCGCTCGCCCGTCGCCAGCCGGACGACGTGCGCCGCGGCGTCGAGCGCGTCCACCGCCACCCCGAGCCGCAGCTCGACGCCGTGCTCGCCGTACCACTCGGGATCGTGCACGTGGGCCTTCTCCCGCGGCTCCGCGCCCAGCAGGAACCCCTTCGACAGCGGCGGCCGCTCGTACGGGCGCTCGATCTCCTCGCCGATCAGCAGGATCCGGCCCGCGAAGCCCTCCTCCCGGAGCGTCTCGGCGGCCTTGGCGCCGGCCAGGCCGGCGCCCACGATGACGAACGTCCCCTCGGGCATGATGCCTCCTATGGTCACCTTGAGTCATCCTCACAGTGACATCCGTGATGAGACAAGGGTCCAGAGGAAGGCGAGTCGGACGGGACGTCCCGTCCCGAGGTCAGCCGGTGAGCAGCCGGTGGCGGGCGATCGCGGAGATGTCGGTGAGCGAGGCGATCTGGTCGACGACCGCGCGGAGCCGGCCGGCGTCGTCGTCCGCCTCCTCGAACGCGGCGCGGAAGCCCGGCTCGAGGGTGCCCGGGGCGCCCGCGAGCATCAGCTCGGCCAGCTCGGTGATCAGCGTGCGCTGCCGGGCCCGGACCTCCTCGTGGCTGATCCACACGTAGTGCGCGGTGATGCCCTTGAGCAGCGCGTTCTCCAGCCGGGCCGCGCGCGGGACGATCAGGTCCGCGGCGTAGCGGGTCAGCGGGCGGTCGCCGTGCGCGGCGCGCGTCGCGTCCTCCGCGGCCAGGCAGAACCGGCCGATCAGCGTGCTCGTGAGGTTCTTCAGGGCGGCGAGGCTGCGCGGCGTCCCGTCGTAGCGGGACGGCCAGTACGGCTCGGCGAGCAGCATCGCGAAGCGCTCCTCGAGCTCGGCCATGTCGGCGTCGGCGCAGTACAGCTTGCGGGCGGTCGCGGCGACGAGGCGTCGCTCGGCGGGGTCGGCGAGCCGCGCGAAGTCGATGTGCCCGGCGACCAGGGCGTCCTCCAGGTCGTGGACGGAGTAGGCGACGTCGTCGCTCCAGTCCATGACCTGGGCCTCGAAGCAGGTGCGGCCGGGCTCGGCGCCCTCCCGCACCCAGCCCGCGACGTCCAGGTCGTCCTCGTACACGCCGAACTTCCCGTGGCCGGCGGCGGCCTGCGGCGTGCCCGCCGTCCAGGGGTACTTCATCGCGGCGTCCAGCGCGGCCCGCGTCAGGTTGAGGCCCACGCTGCGGCCGTGCAGGGGCGGGCCGTCGGGGGCGAACGACTTCGGCTCCAGCCTGGTCAGGACACGCAGGCTCTGCGCGTTGCCTTCGAACCCGCCGCAGTCGCGCGCGACGACGTCTAGGGCGGCCTCCCCGTTGTGCCCGAACGGCGGGTGCCCGATGTCGTGCGACAGGCAGGCCGTCTCCACCAGGTCGGGGTCGCAGCCCAGCGCCTTGCCGAGCTCGCGGCCCACCTGGGCGCACTCCAGCGAGTGGGTGAGGCGGGTGCGCAGGCTCTGCACGGTGTCGTCGCCGGCGTCCGACCCCGGCGACGCGACCTGCGTCTTGGCGGCCAGGCGGCGCAGCGCGGCGCTGTGCAGGACGCGCGCCCGGTCGCGCTCGAAGGCGGTGCGGTCGCGCCGCTTGGACGGCTCGGGCGCCCAGCGGCGCCGGTCGTGCTCGGTGTAGGTGGTCATCTCCCGTCCAGGGTAAGCGGCGGCCGTGACGCCGCGGCGGACCGCGGGCGACGGCTCCGCGTCACCGCGCGGACGTCCCGGTGCCGCCGTCCCCGGCGCCGTCCCCGGCCGCGCCGTCGCCCCCGCCCCCGGCGGGCCGGTCGCCGCCGGAGGGCGGGGCGGGCTCGCCGTCGCCGCCGAGGAACGCGTACGACAGGTAGGCGCCCGTCTCCCGGACGATGTAGTACGCCTGCGTCTCGCGGGTCTGGACGCTCGGGCCGCTGCGCGTCGGGGACGCCGCGGCCTCGATGCCGTGGTCGGCGGCCAGCCGCTCGGACCGGAACGAGTGCCACGGGTCGGAGACGACCACGCCGGACGACCAGCCGCGCTCGCCGTACAGCCGCCCGACGGCCGCGAAGCTCTCCAGGGTGTCGCGGCCGGTGGGCACCGCCACGACGTCCCCGGCGGGCACCCCGCCCTTCTCGACCAGCCAGCGGCGGCCCGATCCCGCCTCGGTGTAGGTGTCGCCGGGCTGCTTCCCGCCGACGGTGACGATCGCGGGCGCGACCCCGTCCCGGTACAGGTTCAGCGCGTGCTGCAAGCGCCACTGCAGCGTCGGCGACGGTTTCCCGTTGTACTGCGCGGCGCCGAGGACGATGATCGCGTCCGAGCGCGGACGCTCGTCCTGGCGCGCCTCGTACCAGATGCGCGCGGCGATGGTGAGGGGGGTGAGCAGGGCGACGATCAGCAGGCCGAGGACGAGACCGACCGGGATCACCGCCCGGGACGGTCCGCCTCGCCGACCGTGCCGTCCGCCCCGGCTCCCCCCTGCGGATTCCGGGTGCTCCAGTTCCAACGTCATCGTGTCGGCCACGCTAGTTAGATGGCCCGGCGGATGTGCGAAGTTCCCGGATCGGACGTGTCGCCCGCACCACACGTCCGTCCCCCGCCCTCCGCGCGGCGGCCGGCGCGCCCGGCCGCCGCGCGGAGGGCGCGCTCAGCGGCCGCCGGCCGCGTCCGCCGCCATGATCGCGGCGCGGCCCGCCTCGAGCCGCGCCACGGGTACCCGGAACGGCGAGCACGACACGTAGTCGAGGCCGGTCTCGTGGCAGAAGTGGACCGAGTCGGGGTCGCCGCCGTGCTCCCCGCAGATCCCGAGCTTGAGGCCCGGGCGGGCGCGGCGCCCCTCCTCGGCGGCGATCCGGACGAGCCGCCCGACGCCGTCGCGGTCGAGCGTCTCGAACGGCGACGCGCCGAAGATGCCGAGTTCGAGGTAGCGGGAGAAGAACGCGGCCTCGACGTCGTCGCGGGAGAAGCCCCACGTCGTCTGGGTGAGGTCGTTCGTGCCGAAGGAGAAGAACTCGGCGGCCTCGGCGATCTGACCGGCGGTCAGCGCCGCCCGCGGCAGCTCGATCATGGTGCCGATCAGCGCGGGGACGTCCACGCCGGTCTCCCGGGCCACGTCCGCGAGGACCTCGCGGGCCTCGTCGCGGACGGCCTCCAGTTCCTGGACCGCGCCGACGAGCGGGATCATGATCTCGGGGCGCGGGTCGCCGCCCGCGGCCCGCCGCGCCGCCGCGGCCTCGGCGATCGCGCGCACCTGCATGGAGAACAGGCCGGGAATCACCAAACCCAGCCGCACGCCCCGCAATCCCAACATAGGGTTCTGCTCGTGCAGTCGGTTGACCGCCTCCAGGAGCCTGCGGTCCCGTGGGTCCGCGCCGTCGCCGGCGAGCGCGACCTTCACCGACAGCTCGGTGAGGTCGGGGAGGAATTCGTGCAGCGGCGGGTCGATCAGCCGGATCGTGACCGGCAGCCCGTCCATGGCTTCGAAGATGCCCTCGAAGTCGCTGCGCTGCAGCGGCTCCAGGGCGTCCAGGGCGGCCTGCCGCTCCGCGTCGTCCTCGGCCAGGATCAGCGTCTCGACGAGCCGCCGCCGGTCGCCGAGGAACATGTGCTCGGTGCGGCACAGGCCGATGCCGCGCGCCCCGAACCGGCGGGCGCGCGCCGAGTCCTCGGGGTTGTCGGCGTTCGCGCGGACGGCGAGCGCGGCGCGCTCGTCGGCGTGCCGCATCAGGCGGTCGACGGCCTTGACGAGGTCGTCGCCGTCGGCGGCCGCGAGCCCGCCCTCGAAGTACCGGACGACCGGGGAGTCCTCGGCCGGGACCTCGCCGAGGTAGACGTCGCCGGACGACCCGTCGATCGAGATCACGTCGCCCTCGGCCACGGTCGTCCCGTCCGGGGCGGTGAACCGGCCCGCCTTGACGTCGACGTCGAGTTCCTCGGCGCCGCACACGCACGTCTTGCCCATGCCGCGCGCGACGACCGCGGCGTGCGAGGTCTTGCCGCCGCGGGACGTCAGGACGCCCTGGGCGGCCATCATCCCGGCGAGGTCGTCGGGGTTGGTCTCGCGGCGGACGAGGATGACGTCCTCGCCGCGCTCGGCCAGCTCGACGGCCCGCTCGGAGGTGAACACGACCTTGCCGACGGCGGCGCCCGGCGAGGCGTTCATGCCGCGCGTCAGCTTGGCGATGCCGTCGGTGGTGGAGGTGAAGCGGGGGAACATCAGCTGCGCGAGCTGGTCGCCCTTGACGCGGCGGGCGGCCTCGTCGGCGTCGATGAGCCCCTGGTCGAGCAGCTGGCAGGCGATGCGGAACGCCGCGGCGGCGGTCCGCTTGCCGACCCGGGTCTGCAGCATCCACAGCTTCCCGCGCTCGATCGTGAACTCGATGTCGCACATGTCGAGGTAGTGGTTCTCCAGCTTCTCCATGATCTGGAGGAGCCGGTCGTAGGACGCCTTGTCGAGGCGCTCCAGCTCGGTCAGCGGGACCGTGTTGCGGATGCCGGCGACGACGTCCTCGCCCTGCGCGTTCTGCAGGTAGTCGCCGTAGATGCCCTGCTGCCCGGACGCGGGGTCGCGGGTGAACGCGACGCCCGTCCCGGAGTCCATGCCGAGGTTGCCGAACACCATCGAGCAGATATTCACGGCGGTGCCGAGGTCGACGGGGATGCGCTCCTGGCGGCGGTACAGGATCGCGCGGGGGGCGTTCCAGGAGTCGAACACGGCGCGGACGGCGAGGTCCATCTGCTCGCGGGGGTCGGTCGGGAAGTCGCGCCCGGCCTGCTCGCGGACGATGGCCTTGAACTTCTCGACGAGGCCCTTGAAGTCCTCGGCGGTGAGGTCGACGTCGTCGGCCGTCCCGCGCGCCTTCTTCGCGGCGTCCACGGCGTCCTCGAACAGCTCGCCGTCGATGCCGAGGACCGTGCCGCCGAACATCTGGATGAGGCGCCGGTAGGAGTCCCACGCGAACCGCTCGTCGCCCGCCTGCGCGGCGAGGCCCAGCACGGACTCGTCGTTGAGGCCGACGTTCAGGACGGTCTCCATCATGCCCGGCATGCTGAACTTCGCGCCGGACCGGACGCTGACCAGCAGCGGGTCGTCGCTCTGCCCGAGGCGCTTGCCCATCGCGCGCTCGAGCTCGGCCAGGTGCCGGTCCACCTCGTCCTGGAGCCCGTCGGGGAGGCCCCCGTGCTCGAGGTAGTGCCGGCACGCCTCCGTGGTGATCGTGAACCCGGGAGGCACGGGCAGTCCGAGGTTGGTCATCTCGGCCAGGTTGGCGCCCTTGCCGCCCAGCAGATCTTTGAGGTCCTTGTTGCCCTCAGTGAAGTCGTACACGAACTTCGCCACGGGGAGCTCCTTCTCGCTCCGGTTTCTGCCAGGGACAGTGCCGGTCCCGCTCCCCCGGAGGCGCGCGTCATCGCGTTCCCCCAGGCAGTTGCGTGTCCGCTGCCCTGTTTGCCGGGACTGTACCCGCGCTGTGATGGTTTGTTCGGCGCCCGGTCACCGGAGGGGCGTTCTCGCAGGTCAGATCCTGGATAGTGGTCTATTCCACTAGGACACTCCGGACATGCGTCACAGATTCCCCGGGCGGAGCACGCCCGGGGCGACATTCGCGCCCGTCGATGGCGTAGCCACCGGACGCGAGAGGGAATGATGGAGGATCAAGGAGGTGAGGCTGTGAGGCCGAAGGTCGCCGGCGGCCGGGCGGGAGATCCGTTCGCCCCCATCGCCGATTACGGGTTCCTGTCCGACTGCGAGACGACCGCGCTGGTCGCCCCCAGCGGGAACATCGAGTGGATGTGCCTGCCCAAGATGGACTCGCCGAGCGTGTTCGGGTCCATCCTCGACCGCGACGCCGGCTACTTCCGCGTCGGCCCGGCCGGGGTGGAGGTCCCGGCGGCGCAGCGCTACATCCCCGGCACCATGGTCATGGAGACGACCTGGTGGGTGCACGGGGGCTGGCTGGTGGTGACGGACGCCCTGCTGATGGGGCCCTGGCACCACGAGACGGAACGGTCCCACACGCACCGCCGCGCCCCCACGGACTACGACGCCGACCACGTCCTGCTCCGCATGGTGCGCTGCGTGAACGGCCAGGTGCAGGTCCGGCTCGACTGCATGCCGGTGTTCGACTACGGGCAGACGCCCGCCCGCTGGGAGCACACCGGCGCCGGCTACCACGAGGCCGTCGCGCGCGGGAACGGCGTCGGGCTGCGGCTCACGACCGACATGAACGTCGGCTTCGAGGGGTCCCTGGCGACCGCCCGCACCCTGCTCAAGCAGGGCGAGGCCCGGTTCGTCGCCCTGTCCTGGAGCGAGCACGCCGCCCCCGCCACCTACAAGGAGGCGCAGGAACGGCTCGTCTGGACGGTCCACCACTGGCAGCACTGGCTGGACCGGGGCCGGTTCCCCGACCACCCGTGGCGGGCCCACCTGCAGCGCAGCGCCCTCACCCTCAAGGGCCTGACGTTCGCGCCGTCCGGCGCGGTCGCGGCGGCGGCGACGACCTCGCTGCCCGAGGCTCCCGGCGGCGACCGGAACTGGGACTACCGCTACACCTGGATCCGCGACTCCACCATGGCGCTGTGGGCGTTCTACACCCTCGGCTACGACTGGGAGGCCAACGACTTCTTCTACTTCATCACCGACGTCGCCGAGGCGGCCGAGGGCAAGCTGCAGATCATGTACGGGCTGGACGGCCGGGAGGAGCTGCCCGAGTCGACGCTCGACCACCTGTCGGGCTACGACAACGCCCGTCCCGTCCGGATCGGCAACGAGGCGTACATGCAGGCCCAGCACGACGTCTGGGGCGCGATCATCGGGTCGGTGTACCTGTTCGTGCGCAAGCGCGACCGGCTCGACGACCGGCTGTGGAAGATCATCGTGAAGCAGGTGGAGGACGCGCTCGCCAACTGGCGCACCCCCGACTGCGGGATGTGGGAGGTGCGCGGCGAACCCCAGCACTTCACCTCGTCCAAGGTGTTCTGCTGGGTGGCGGCCGAGCGCGGCGCCCGGCTGGCCCGCATCCGCGGCGACGCCGAGCGCGCGCGCCGCTGGCAGGCCGCGGCCGACGAGATCCACGCCGACGTGCTCGCCAACGCCCTCGACGACCGCGGGGTCTTCACCGCCCACTACGGCGCGACGGCCCTGGACGCGTCCGCGCTGCTCATCCCGCTGCTCGGGTTCCTGCCCGCCGACGACAAGCGGGTCCGCGAGACCGTCCTGGCGATCGCCGACGAGCTCTCCGAGGACGATCTCGTCCTGCGCTACCGCGCGTCCGAGACCGACGACGGGTTCGAGTCCGACGAGGGCACGTTCACGATCTGCTCGTTCTGGCTGGTGTCGACGCTCGTCCTGATCGGCGAGCTGGACCGTGCCCGGGCGCTGTGCGAGAAGCTGCTGTCGTACGCGAGCCCGCTGCAGCTGTACGCCGAGGAGATCGACCCGCACACGGGCCGCCACCTCGGCAACTTCCCGCAGGCGTTCACGCACCTGGCGCTGATCAACGCGGTCATGCAGGTGATCCGGGCGGAGAACGACGAGGACCAGCCGCCGCTCGCCTGACCGCGCCGCCGTGGCCGGGCCCCCGCCCCGGCCACGGCACGTTTCACCACAACGGCCGATAATGGTCATATTCGCCGCCGCCTCCGAAAACGAACGCGGTCCGCCGTCCAAGATCATTAAGTTCGCGGTGTGACCACGCCTCCGGACGCCCCCGGCGCCGACGACAGCCCCAGCGGATCCACGCGGCGGCCGACGGGCGCCGTCCCGTTCCCGGACGCCCCGAGCCCCGCCCCGGCCTCGTTCTCGGGCGCCCTCCCCTTCGCGGACGCGCCCGGAACGGAAGCGCCGCCCTTCGCCGGCCTCCCCGAGACGGACGCGTCACCGCCGCCGCCCGCCGGGACGTACGCCGCCCCGTCCCAGGGGCCGCCCCTGCCCGTCGCCGGGCTCGGCGCCGCCGGGCTCGGCGCCGCCGGGACTCCCCCGCCGGCCGCCAAGCGGCGGACGGCCCGGTTCGCCGTCATCGCCCTGGTCACCGGCCTCTTCGGCCTCGTGCCGGTCGCGCTCGGGTTCGGCATCGCGGCACTGCTCCTGCGGCGCGGGAACCGGCGGGGCAGAAGCTTCGCCATCGCGGGCATCGCCGCCTCCCTCGCCTGGTCCGCCATCGTGTACCTGCTGGGGCCCGTCGCCCTGGAGGCCCTGTTCGCGGTGGAGCGCGACCGGTCGGGCGCCATCTCGAAACCCGGCACCACGCTGTTCTCGGTACTGCGGAAAGGCGACTGCTTCACCGGCGACGACCTTCCCGAACGGCTGCGCCTGGTCGAGGCGGTGCCGTGCACCGAACCCCACACCGGCGAGGTCCTCATGCGCGCGGCGCTGCCCGACGGCCCGTGGCCGGGCGGCGAGCGCGCCGAGCTGGCGACCCGCGTCGCGTGCGGGCGCGAACTCGTCCGGCTGCGCAAGAGCACCGCATACCCGTCCCTCCTGCCCTACTTCGAGGTGCCGAACGTCGTGAACTGGAAGACGGGCGACCGGGAGGCCGCCTGCGCCGTGCACCACCCGGACGGCGCCTACCGGGGGCGGCTGGCCGACACGGTGAAACCCGGGCGGCGGACCTTCGACGAACTGGCCCGCTGGCGCTGCGTCAGGAACCTGGCCCCGGAGAAGCTCCCCCTCGTGGCGCCGGTGTCCTGCGCGAAACCGCACGCCGCCCAGGTCTTCGCCACCTAAGAGGTCGAACCCGACGCGGAGCACGCCCCGCTCACGTACCCGCCGCATCCGGGCGAGGAGATCCTGGAGGCGCAGGCGCTGAACCGATGCGAGTCCATCGCGGCCGACACCTGGCCCCGGCCCCCGGCCGCCGGCCTGCAGCTCGTCGCGGTACCGCCCGGCCCGTACGACTGGGAGGGCGGGATCCGGAAGGTCGTGTGCCTGCTCGCCTCCCCGGGCGAGCCGCTGCGCGGCAGCCTCGCCCCCCGCTGACGGACGCCCCCTCCAGGGCGGTCACGTTTCGGCATCGAGCGCCGAAAGCCGCACGGTTCGTGATGGAAGATCATTACATTGCCGCCCCGTGACCACGCCACCCGACGCCGGCGAGGCGGACCCCGCCCCGGCCGGCTCCTGGACCCCGCCGGACGCCCTCCCTCCCGCCTCCACCGAAGCCACGGAGGCCGCCGGGGCCGCCGCAGCGGCGACCCCGACGCCTCCGGAGAACCGGGCCGCCCGGGAAACGGACCGGACCGCCGTCGTCGCGCTGATCACCGGGCTGATCGGCCTGGTCCCCCTCGCGGTCCCGTTCGCCGTCGCGGCGCTCGTCCGGCTCCGGCGGGGGACACGGAAGGGCCGGGCCCTGGCCGCCGGCGCCCTGGCGGCGTCCCTCGCCTGGACGGCGGCCGCGGCCCTGGCGGCGGTCCTGGCGTCGTCCGACCCGGCCCTCGACCGCGACGCGGCGGGCGCGGTGACGACGAACGCCGAGGTCCCGTTCGCGGAGCTGCGGGACGGCGACTGCTTCAGGGGCTACGACTTCCCGACGCCGATCGAGAGCCTGGGAACCGTCACGGCGGTTCCCTGCACGGCGCCCCACACCGGCGAGATCATCGCGCGCGTCCCCCTCCCCGACGACGCGGCCCCCAGCACGCCCAATATCGTGTGCACGGACAAGTACATGTACTTGCAGAAAAGCCGTGCGCAGAAGCAGCTCGCTCCCCTTTTCGGCGTCCTAGAAACCGGCCGGGGCAAGGCGGGCGAACGATGGATCGTCTGCGCCCAGCACTACAAGGGCACAGGACTCCGGACGCCCCTCGCCGCGACGGTGGACAACTCGCTCAAGGCGTACTACCAGCTCACTCCCGGGACGTGCATCAAGAGCCGGACGGTCGAGAGGCCGATCGTGACGTCCGCCGTCCCGTGCAGCGAGCCGCACTGGAACGAGGTGTTCGCGACCTACGAGATCTCCGTGGGCGGCACCTACGCTCCGGGGACCCTTCCGGAGCTCCCCAGCGAACTCGTCTACCGGGACGCGCTCGCGCGTTGCACTGCCGAAGCCAGGAAACTCTTCCGGAAAGTGCCGCCGAAGCCCGGCCTGGAGATCGAGGCCCTGCCGCCGCTTCCGGCGGACCGCGAGCGCGGGATCCTGACCGTGCTGTGCACCGTGCGCGCCGACGGCGAGGGCATGCGGGGCTCGATCATGCCCGGCTGAGGTGTCCGGTACCGGTCATCCGCGGCGCGGAGCGCCGACGGTGCACGGTTCGTGATTCAAGATCGTTAACGTGCTGCACCGTGAGCACGCCACCCACCTCCGGCGCGGCTTCCGGCGAACCTCCCCACGAGAACGGCCTCGAGAGCCGGGGAACCGCCGAGTCCCCGGATTCCTCGCCCCCGATCGTCTGGGCGCCGCCGGACGCCGGGAGCGCCCCACCGGCCGCCCCCGTCCCGCCGCCCGCGGCGGTGCCGACGGGGCCGCCGCCCGGACCCGCGCAGCCGCCTCCTCCGGCCGGGGCCGTGCCGCCGGGGCCGCCGCCCGGGCCGGTACCGCCGCCCGGGCCTGAGGCGTCGACGGCGCCGGACGGGCCGCGGCGGACGAGCCGGCTGGCGATCGTCTCGCTCGTCACCGGGCTGCTCGGCCTCGTGCCGCTCGCGATCGCGTTCGGCGTCGCGGCGCTGGTCGTCCTGCGGCGCCGGACGCGCAAGGGGAAGGGCCTCGCGTTCGGCGGGCTGGCCGCCTCGCTCGTGTGGACGGTGGCCGCGGCGGCCGTCGCGGCGGCCGCGGTCGTGGCCGAGTTCTCCGTCGACCGGGACGCGGCCGGGCGGATCACGGAGGGCGGCAAGGTCCACGTCTCGGCGCTCCGCGAGGGCGACTGCTACACCGGCTTCGGGCCGGACGACGTCCAGATCGCGCTCGTCGAAGCGGTGCCCTGCACCGAACCGCACCGGGGCGAGGTGATCGCGCGGGTGCCGGCCGCCACACCGCTGCTGGACGGGTCCGAGGTCTGCCCGGACCGGACCTCCCACCTCGAGACGAGCCGCCACTACGACGAACTCGAGCCGTACATCCACGCGCCGCGGACCATGGACGGCGACGAAGCCGTCATCTGCGCGATGCACTACATCGGCGACGAGCCGATCACGACCAAGCTGGGAGACACCCTGGACGACTCCCTGAAGAAGTTCGAACATCTGCAGGTCGGCGAGTGCCTCAAGGATGTGTCCGGCATGCGGATGTACACGTACATGAGGTCGCTGCCCTGCACGCGGCCCCACCAGTACCAGGTGTACGCGGCCTTCGAGGTCCCGTACCGCGGTGACCCGGCCGGCGCCCCCGACCAGGAGTACATCGACAAGAAGGCCGAGAAGGGCTGCGACGACCGGTTCTGGAAGGGGATCGACGAGCAGGAGGGCGTCGAGTACGAGTTCACGTTCATCACGCCGACGCCGGAGACGTGGCACGCGAGCCGGGAAGCCCTCTGCTTCGTCAGCCTCTCCGGCGAGCGGCCGTTGACGAAGTCGATCGTGACGAAGTGATTCGTCCCTGTTTGATCACATTTCGGCGTCACACATGGCCGGTGCACGGTTCGTTATCGGCGATCGTTAGATTCCTGCTCCGTGACCACGCCACCGAACGCTGACAGCGTCGAAGAATCCCCTGCACGGCCCCCGGACGCCGCCCCGGACGACGCGCCCCCGCCGCCCCGCGCGAGCCCGCTCGCGATCACCGCCCTCGTCACCGGACTCCTCGGGATCGTCCCGCTCGCGGTCGCGTTCGGCGTCGCCGCGCTCGTCCGGTCCCGGCGCGGGACGTCCGGGGGCCGGGGGCTCGCCATCGGCGGGCTGGGCGCGGCCCTCGCCTGGGTCGCGGCGTGGACGGTCTTCGTCGTCCTCGTCGCGCCGTCGCCCTCCACCGGGGACGGCCGCTCCGGCGGGACGTCCGCGAACGGCATGGTTCCACTCTCAACGCTCGGCGAAGGCGACTGCTACACGGGGGTCGCACCGAACGCGACCCGGCTCGCGTCGGTGAAGACCGCGCCCTGCGACGGGCCCCACCAGGGCGAGGTGATCGCGATCGCCCCGCTCAGCGCGGCGCCGCGAGCAGAAGGGGTACGGCGGGAAGACTCGACACAGGTCGACCTGGCCGCCCCGCTGTGCGTCGAACGGGCGGCGTTCCTGGAAAAGAGCCGCTTCCTCCCGGATCTCAAGCCGTACGTGCACGTCGGCTCAGGCGCTCCGGGCGCAGAGCCCACGATCACCTGCGCCATGCACTACACCGGATCGGACGTGCTCGACACCCGGCTGGCCGAGACTCTCGATCCGGACCTGACGACCTACGCGACGCTGAAGGTCGGCAAGTGCATCGAGGACCTCGACGACGTCGACTACGAGACGTGGCCCGTCGAGATCGCCCGGCCGGTCCCGTGCACGCGGCCGCACCGCTACCAGCTCTTCGCGAACTTCGGCGTCCCGGCCTTCGAGGGCGCGACGTGGTACCCGCGCCCGCAGCAGGAGATCGACGAGGAGGCCGACCGCGAGTGCGTCGCGAAGGCGCAGCGGAAGCTCCCCGGCGCACCCGCCGTCGAACTGGAGATCACCCGGTACGTCGGCAAGCCCGAGCAGGGGATACGGAACGCGCCCGTCCTGTGCTTTGTCGGCAGGCTCGACCGCGCCGATCTGAAGGAGTCGATCGTGTCGAAGTGAGGCCGGACGGTCCGCGCCGCCGGCGCCCTGGTGGGCGCCGGCGGCGCGGCCGGTCGCACGGGGCCGGTCAGACGACGGCGCCCGAGTCGTCCGCCGAGCGGGGACGGGACGGGCGGGACTTCTTCTTCTCGTGCGGCGGCGGCGACTTGGCGTACCGCTCGAACACGATCGCGAGCGGCGTCCCGGTGAACACGCTGGAGTACGTGCCGACGACGATGCCGATCAGCAGCGCGATCGCGAAGTCGGTGAGCGAGTCGCCGCCGAGGACGGCGAGGGCCGCGAGGATGAACAGGGCGCCCATGCCGGTGTTGATCGTCCGCGGGATCGTCTGCAGGACGCCCATGTTCGCGATCTCCGCGAACGGCTTCTTCGGGTTGGCGCCCCACAGCTCGCGCACCCGGTCGAACACGACGACCGAGTCGTTGACCGAGTAGCCGATGACGGTGAGCAGGGCCGCGAGGAAGACGCCGTCGATGGGTTTGCCGAGCCACGCGAAGACGCCGACGACGATCAGCACGTCGTGGAACATCGCGAGGACGGCGCCCGCCCCGAACGTCCAGCGGAACCGGATGGTCAGGTAGGCGAGCTGGGCGAGCAGCGCGACGCCGAGCGCGATCAGCGCCTTCTGCCGCAGCTCGCTGCCGAGGCTCGGCCCGATCAGCTCGTCGCGCTGCTTGGTGGCCTCGCCGCCCTCCTCCGCGAGCGCCTTGCGGATGTTCTCGACCTCCTGGTTGGACAGGTCGCTGGTGCGGACGGAGATGTCCTTCTCGCCGGACGTCTGGACGATCGCGCGGGGGAACCCGGCGTCGGAGACGGCGGAGCGGGCGACGTCGATGTCGACCGTCCGGGCCGTGGAGTACTCGACGATGCGGCCGCCGGTGAACTCGACGCCGAAGTTCAGGCCGCGGGTGGCGATGCCGGTGACGGCGAGGACGACCGCGAGCCCGGAGATCGTGAGCCACAGCCGGCGCCGCTTCATCAGGTCGGGCCCGCTGTTCTCCAGCCACCGGCGGATGCGGCCGGGACCGCTGAGGCCGCCGGCCCGGGACTTCATCACGCGCGGCATCCACGTCGCGGCGGCGTCGAGCAGCACCCGGCTGATCAGCATCGCCGAGATCAGCGAGGCGATGACGCCGATGGTGAGGGTGACGCCGAAGCCCTTGACCGGGCCGGACGCGAGGAAGAACAGCAGGGCGGCGGCGAGCAGGGTCGTGACCTGCGAGTCGGCGATCGCCGACCACGCCTTGTTGAAGCCGGTGTCCAGCGCCAGGCGCGGATGCCGTCCGGGGGCGAAGCCGCGTTCCTCTCTGGCCCGTTCGAAGGCCAGGACGTTCGCGTCGATCGCCATGCCGATGGCGAGGACGAACCCGGCGAGGCCGGGCAGGGTGAGGGTCGCGCCGATGGCGACGAGCGCGGCGTAGGAGATCAGCGCGTACGTGCACAGCGCGATGATCGACAGGAAGCCGGCGAGGCGGTAGACGGCCGTGATGAACAGGGCGGTCAGCGCGATGCCGATGACCGCCGCGCGGGCGCTGGCGTCGATGGCCTCGTCGCCCAGCGTCGGACCGACCACCCGCTGCTCGATGATCTTGACGGGCACGGGCAGCGAGCCGCCCTGGATCAGCGCGGCGAGGTCCTTGGCCTCGTCGGGGGTGAAGTCGCCGGTGATCTGGGTGGAGCCGCCGCTGATGCCGACGCCGCAGGGGACGCTCTGCACGACCCCGGGCGAGGAGATCACCCGTCCGTCCAGGACGATCGCGGCGCGCCGCTCGTCGCCGGCCTTGCAGGCGGCCTCGGCGGTCATCTGCTGCCAGATGTCGTCGCCGTTGCCGCGGAAGTCGATGGTGACGGCCCACCCGCTGAGGTTCTGCGGGTCGTAGACGGCCTCGGCACCGCCGATCTGGTCGCCGGTGAGCTTGGCCGGGCCGATGAGGATCGGCTGGCCGCTCTCGTCGTTGATCCGCTGCTGCCCCTGCTTCGGCTCCTCGGCGGTGGGCGGCAGGACGGGGTGCACGGTGAGCTGGGCGGTGCGGCCGATCACCTCGGCGGCGCGGGACGGGTCCTGCACGTCGGGCAGTTCGACGATCAGCCGCCGCTCACCGGACCGGGTGAGCGACGACTCGGCGACGCCGAGGGCGTCGATCCGGCGCTGCAGGACCTCGCGCGCCCGGTCGGTCGACTCCCGGTTCGCCTCGACCTGCGGGGTGTCCTGCGCCTCGAGGACGATCTGCGTGCCGCCGCGCAGGTCGAGGCCGAGCCGGGCGGGTTCTTTCAGCGCGAAGTACAGCGATGCGGCGAGCACGGCGAACGCCAGTACCGCCCGCACCAGGGTGGCGCGAGTCAAAGGGGAAACCTCTCCACACGGGGTTGTCGGTGCCGCGGGGGCGCGGCGCCGCGAACGGTCGTCAGATCCGTGCGGAAACGGGCGGGGCGCGCCCGCGCGGGGCGGCGCGGGGCACCGCCGCCGGGCGGTCGGGGGCGGCCGCCGGACGGACGGCCGGCGCGTGCGGCGGCGGGACGTCGATGTCCGGAGGCGGCAGCGCGGCCTCGGCCTGCCAGTCGGGGGCGGCGAGCGCGTCGGTCTGCCGGGCCAGCGCCGCCGCGGCGGCCTCCGCGTGCCGGGCGTTGCCGCGGTCGGCGAGGCCCGCGGGCGCGGGCCGTCCGCGTGACGGGACGCCCTGGACCGCGCCGGTGCGCAGCCCGGTCCCGGAGACGGAGGCGGACGCGCCGGACCCGCCGGACGCGGCGGTGTGCGGGCCCTGCCCGCCGACGAGGCCGAGCAGGCCGAGCGCGACGACGAGCATCCGGGCGAGGAGTCCCGCGGGGGCGGCGCGCCGCCCGGCGTACCGCGAGGCCCGCGCCCGCAGGCCCGCCCGGCCGGGCGTGCTGGGAGGGCGCTGCATGGTCCCTCCCGTCGTTGGTCCTCGGCTCGCCGCGATGCTCTGGCAAACCTAGCCCACACCGGCGGCCGGACGCTCCGGGTTCGCCGAGGGTTTGACCAACCGACAAACTTTCCTGTCAAGGGCGTCCGCCGCCACATCGGCCTTCCCATTCCGGCCAGGTCCGCCCGACCTGCGGGGACGGCCGCGTGTCCGGATCCGGTCGGCACTGTACTTACCGGTCGGTATTGCCGGGGATCTGAAAGCGAATTACTTTCACGATGCCCACCCCAACCGGACAAAGGAGCATCCGGTGGCACGAATCAGGCAAGCTGCAGTCATCGGGACGGCCGCGGTGGCCGTCCTCGCCGCGGGCGCCGCCCCCGCCTCCGCGGCGACCACCACGATCCGCGCGGGCTCGGCGGGCGCCGCCCCCTACGCGGGCAACGTCCAGGCGTCCCTGCTCGGCGTCGCGACGGTCTCCACCTCGATCGGCAGCGGCTCCTGCGACGAGTCGACGATGACCGGGTCGGTGGACTCCGACGGCACCGACCTCGCCATCGCGTCGGCGAGCTTCAGCGGCGCGAACGGCGGCCCGTGCTCCGGGACCACGTCGTCCACCATCACCGCGCAGAACCTGCCGTGGACGGGCGGCGCCGTCGCCCACGACCCGAACGGCACCCGCGGCCGCGACGCGAGCGTCACGATCGCCAACTTCCGGGTGCAGGCCGTCGTCGACCTGTTCGGCGGCATCACCTGCGTCTTCGGCGGCACCCTGACCGCCGACGGCTTCAACGGCGACAACCCGAACCGTCCCGACACGGGCAACGGGCAGGCCCAGGTGGGCGTCGCGGGCGCGACCGTCTCCAAGCAGGGCGGCAGCTTCCTCTGCCCGTCCAAGGCCACCGTCACCGCCACCTACGAGCTGCTCGGCGAGTCGACGCCCGGCTCCGGCACCTACGACCAGTCGCTGTACGTCACCGGCTGACGCACGCCGCCCGGCCGGCGCACGTCGCCGGCCGAACCGCTCCCACCGAACCCCGACTCCCATGACGGCGGGCCGCCCCCTTCCCGGGGGCGGCCCGTCCTCATCGTGTCCGGACGCCGCGCGGACGCCCCGCGGTCAGCAGCCGACGAGCTGCGCCGCGAGGAACGACTCGACCTGCGAGATCGCGATGCGCTCCTGGCTCATCGTGTCGCGCTCCCGCACGGTCACCGCGTCGTCCTCGAGCGTGTCGAAGTCGACCGTGACGCAGAACGGGGTGCCGATCTCGTCCTGCCGGCGGTAGCGGCGGCCGATGGCGCCCGCGTCGTCGAAGTCGACGTTCCAGTGCCGGCGCAGCCGCGCCGCGAGGTCGCGGGCCTTCGGCGACAGGTCGGCGTTGCGCGACAGCGGCAGCACCGCGACCTTCACCGGGGCGAGCCGGCGGTCGAGGCGCATCACCGTGCGCTTCTCCATCTTGCCCTTGGCGTTCGGGGCCTCGTCCTCGGCGTAGGCGTCCATCATGAACGTCAGCGTGCAGCGGTCGACGCCGGCCGCGGGCTCGATGACGTACGGGGTGTACCGCTCGCCGGACTCCTGGTCGAAGAACGACAGGTCGGCGCCGGACGCCTTGGAGTGCGTCGACAGGTCGTAGTCGGTGCGGTTCGCGACGCCCTCGAGCTCGCCCCACTCGCCGCCGACGAAGTTGAACCGGTACTCGACGTCCACGGTCCGCTTGGAGTAGTGGGACAGCTTCTCGGCGGGGTGCTCGTAGAGCCGCAGGTTCTCCTTGCGGATGCCGAGGTCGACGTACCACTGGAACCGCTCGTCGATCCAGTACTGGTGCCACTCCTCGTCGGTGCCGGGCTTGACGAAGAACTCCATCTCCATCTGCTCGAACTCGCGGGTCCGGAAGATGAAGTTGCCGGGCGTGATCTCGTTGCGGAACGACTTGCCGATCTGGCCGATGCCGAACGGCACCTTGCGCCGCGCGGACTGCTCCACGTTCTTGTAGTTGATGAAGATGCCCTGCGCGGTCTCCGGCCGCAGGTAGGCCAGGCCGGACTCGTCCTCGACGGGGCCGAGGTAGGTCTTGAGCAGGCCGTTGAACATCCGCGGCTCGGTGAAGGAGCCCTTCACGCCGCAGTTCGGGCAGGCGAGGTCGTGCAGGCCGTTCGCGGGCGGGCGGCCGTGCTTCTCCTCGTACGCCTCCTCCAGGTGGTCGGCCCGGAAGCGCTTGTGGCACGACTGGCACTCGGTCAGCGGGTCCACGAACGCCTGCACGTGGCCGCTGGCCTCCCAGACCTCGCGGGCCAGGATCACCGACGAGTCGAGGCCGACGATGTCGTCGCGGCCCTGCACCATGGACTTCCACCACTGGCGCTTGACGTTGTTCTTCAGTTCGACGCCGAGGGGGCCGTAGTCCCAGGAGGCGCGAAGCCCGCCGTAGATCTCACTCGACGGGTAGACCAGACCCCGCCGCTTGGCGAGATTGACGATCGTCTCCATCACGTCGGAACGGCGTGCCATGAATCCTTCTCCATCCGGCTGGCGGTCGGCGGGACAGTGAGTGCGCCCCCGGTCCGCGGGAACGGCGGACGGCGGCGAGTGTGATCCCCGGTGATTGCGTCCGAGGCGCGGTCCTCCCCGGCGCCTCCGAGCATTCCCCAGCTTAGGGCACCGGAGCGGGTCCCCTGCCGTGAGGCTCGCACACGCCTCCGCACATCCGCGACCGCTTTTCGGGCGTCAGTAGGCGTAGCCGTCGACGATGTTGCTGTCGATGTTGAGCGTGACGCCGCCGTGCCGCTCCTTGTGGGGGCCGCGGTACTGCTTGATGCGGCGGTGCGGCGACCACAGGTCGTCCGGGAAGTACCGGTCGCCGTACACGTCGGCGCGGCCGTCCCAGTTGGCGAACCAGATGCCGTCGGGCTTCCTGATCCCGGACGCGCGGGCCACGTCGCGGACGCCGGACGCCGCGCTGCTGTACATGCAGGGCCGGTAGCCCTGCTTCTCCAGCTCGCCCACCCAGGCGTCGACGAAGTCGAGCACGGCCTTGCGGCACCCCTTCTTGGAGGTGTCGTACGCCTCCATGTCCAGGTAGACCGGCTCGCCCGGCGGGATCCCGAGGTCGCGCGCCTTGCGGGCGGCGTCCACGGCGTTCTCGCGGCCCTGCTCCGCGGCGTTGCGCTTGGTGAAGCGCTGCGGGCGGGGCCCGCAAGGCGCCTGGAGCCCCACGTAGGTCGGGGTGATCCGGTAGCCCATGCCGCGGACCTCCCGCACCCACGCCTCGGTGAGGTTCGGCTGGGCGCAGCCGCGCGCCGCGCCGCCGATGTAGATGTTGGTGACCTCGAAGGCGTCCCGCCAGCGCGCCATCGTGTCGAGGGACGGGGCGGTGCAGGTGTCGAACCCGCGCCCGCGCGTCCAGGGCCGCCGCGGCGCGGCGCCGGGGGCCTGCGGCGCGGCCGCGGAGCCGCCGCTGCCGGACGCCCGCGGCGTGGGCGGCTCGGGGTCGGCGCGGCGCCCGGTCGCCGGGGCGTCCTCCCCCGGCCACGACGCGCTGAGCCGGACGCCGCGCAGCACGCGCTGGAGCGCCGCGGGATCGTCCCCGTACACGCCGGTGATCGCCACGCCCGCCTCGGGCAGCGCGACCCGGGTCTCGCGGTCGACGGACGGCTCGACGGTGTACGAGGCGAGCCGGTCGGCGCGCACGGCCGTCCGGGACGACCGGCCGTCGCCGAGCGGCGCGACGTGGACGGCCGAGGCGCGGCCCACGACGCGGGCGGGGCAGTCGGGCCGCTCCCCCGGCCGTCCGAGGTAGACGGCCCGCCGGTCGAAGCGGACGCAGCGGGCGGGGTCGCGGTCGAGCCGGTGCACCTCCCACCCGTCCGGCACCCGGATGCGCAGCCCCCGGTAGCGGACGACGCGCTCCGCGCCCCCGGTGCCCGCTTCGGCGGTCGCGGCGGCCGGCGCGGCGGGCGCCCCGGCCGCCGGCCGCGCGGGCGCCTCCCACAGGACCGCGCCGACGGGCGCGAGGACCGCGGCCCCGGTCAGGGCGCTGAGCAGGACGGCATGGCGCATCGCGTCTCCCCCGAGGATCGCCGGGCCCGGCGGCCCGCGACATGATCGTGACGCGGCAAAGATCACCTTGGACGCGGTGCCGAAACGGCGCCCGGAAGGATCTTGCCCGCCGGTTGCCCGGTTTTGGGACGGGCCTCCGCGTGTCGCGGGCCGCCGTTCACCCGGCGGAGACGTCGCGGCGGGGGCTACGCGTCGGGGGCTACGCGGTGGTCACGATCACGCGGTGGTCACGATCTCGTAGGCGCCCGGCTCGTCCACGGCGTACGCGGCCAGCGGGATGAATTCCATCCGGACGGCGGGCGCACCGAGGGCCCGCCGGTAAAATCCTGCCCCGTCCCATTCGGTGACGAGGGCCCACAGGACGGGGTCGTCCACGGTGCGGGCGAGCCGGCCGGTGCGGAAGCCGGGGCTGGCGGACAAGGCGGTGAGCACCGCGCTCATGCGGGCGGCGAAGCCGTCGGCGTCCTCGCCGGGCACCCGGTACCGGGTTATCGCGATCATCCGCCCATCCTGGCAGTACGTTGGGCGGACGGAGAGGGGAGGCGGGATGCCGGGCGAGCGCGCGACGGGATCGACGGGCCTGCGGGCGGCGGTGGAGCGGTGGAGCGCCGCGCCGGTGGTGCTGCTGCACCGGCTGCCGCGCTGGACGCTCCTGGCCGCGGTGTTCGCGCTGCTGGTGCTCGGCATGGCCGGGACGGGCTGGGCCGCGGCGGCGGGCCTGTTCGTGCTGGCGCTGTTCCTGGCCTGGTTCGCCTACCTCAACTGGCCCGCGCTGGACGCGCCGGGCCGGCTGCTGCGGGTGGTCGCGGTGACCGTTCTGGCCGGGTTCGCCGTGGCGCGCATCATAGGTCGGTTTTGACAATCATTTTCAGGTTTGAGCATACTGATGACGTGCTCAGATCCCGCAAAACCCTGCGAAACCTCCCCGCGGCCGCGCTCGCCCTGACCGGGCTGGCGGCCGGCCTCACCGCCTGCGGCGACGCGGACGGCGACGCCCCCGCGGGCACCGCCGAAGTCGTCGCCTCCTTCTACCCGATGGCGTGGCTGGCCGGCCGGGTCGGCGGCGACGACGTCCACGTGCGCACCCTCACCGCGCCGGGAGCCGAGCCCCACGACCTGGAGCTCACCGCCAAGCAGGTCGCGAGCGTCCAGCGGGCCGACCTCGCCCTCTACGTGAAGGGCATGCAGCCGGCCGTGGACGACGCCGTCCGCGAGCACGCGGAGAAGTCGGCGCTCGACGCCGCGAGCGCGGTGAAGACGCTGCCCCCGCCCGCCGAGGAGGAGGAGCACGCCCACGAGCACGCCCACGAGCACGGCCTCGAGGGCGAGCACGGCCACGACCACGGCGACGCCGGGTACGACCCGCACATCTGGCTGGACCCGAGCCGCATGGCCACCGTGGCCACCGCGCTCGGCGACCGGCTCGCGAAGGTCGACGCGGAGAACGCCGCGGAGTACGAGAGCCGCGCGCAGGAGGTCGCGAAGCGGCTCACCGACCTCGACGCGAAGTTCAAGGACGGTCTCGCCTCCTGCGAGCGCAAGGGAATCGTCACCGCGCACGCGGCGTTCGGCTACATGGCGCACCGGTACGGGCTCACGCAGATCTCGATCGCCGGCGTCGACCCGTCCAGCGAGCCCTCCCCCGCCCGGCTGGCCGAGCTGACCGAGCACGTCAAGGAGGCGGGCGCGACGACCGTCTTCACCGAGACGCTCGTCAGCCCGAAGGTCGCCGAGACGCTCGCCCGGGAGGCCGGTGTGAAGACCGCCGTGCTCGACCCCGTCGAGGGCGTCGAGGAGGGATCGTCGGACGACTACCTGACGATCATGAACAGGAACCTGGAGACCTTGCGACCCGCCCTGGGATGCTCATGAAACGAGACGACGCGGCACCGCTCGCACCGCCGTTCGCCATGACCGGCGGGCACGTCCGGCGGGACGGCCGCGAGGTGCTGGCCGGCGTGGACCTGCGGGTCGCCGCCGGCGACGTCGTCGCGGTCCTCGGCCCGAACGGCGCGGGCAAGTCGACGCTGGTGAAGGCGCTGCTCGGGCTGGTCCCGCTCGCGGCGGGCCGCACCGAGATCTACGGGGAGGCGCCCGCGCGGTTCCGCGACTGGAAGCGCGTCGGGTACGTGCCGCAGCGGCTGCCGATGGGCGGCGGCGTCCCCGCGACCGTCCGCGAGGTCGTGGCGTCCGGCCGCGTCGCCCGGCGGTCCCGGTGGCGTCCCGCGTCCGCCGCCGACCGCGCCGCCGTGGACGGCGCCCTCGCCGCGGTCGGGCTCGCCGACCGGGCCCGCGACACCGCGCACCTGCTGTCCGGCGGCCAGCAGCAGCGGGTGCTGATCGCCCGCGCGCTCGCCGGGGAGCCGGACGCCTTCGTGCTGGACGAGCCCACCGCCGGCGTCGACGCGGGCAGCCAGGAGGCGCTCGCCGCGACGCTCGGCACGCTGACCGGGGCCGGCCGCACGGTCGTCCTGGTCGCGCACGAGCTGGGCCCGATGGCTCCGCTCGTCACCCGGACGGTCAAGCTGGCGCACGGCCGCGTCGTCCGCGACACCGAGCCGCTGGGGAGGCCCGCGTGATCGAGATGCTGCAGTACGACTTCATGCGCGTCGCTTTCGCGATGGCGCTGCTGATCGGGCTGACCGCCCCCGCCGTCGGCACGTTCCTGGTGCAGCGGCGGCTGTCGCTGCTCGGCGACGGCGTCGGCCACATCGCGCTGACCGGCATCGGGCTCGGCCTGCTGACCGGCACCTCCCCGGTGCTCGCCGCGCTGGCCGTGTCGGTGCTCGGCGCGATCGCGATCGAGGTGCTGCGGGCGCGCAGCCGCAGCGGCGGCGACGTCGCCCTCGCGCTGATCTTCTACGGCGGCCTCGCGGGGGGCGTGATCCTCACGAACCGGGAGGGCGGCGGCGCGAGCCTCCAGTCCTACCTGTTCGGCTCGATCACCAGCGTGACGGCGTCCGACCTGTACGTGGTCGCGGGGCTCGCCGTCGTCGTGCTCGGCGTCATCGCCGTGTTCGGCCGGGAGCTGTTCCTGCTGTGCCAGGACGAGGAGGTCGCGCGGGCCGCGGGCCTGCCCGTCCGGTTCCTCAGCATCCTCATCGCGGTGACGGCCGCGGCGACCGTCGTGATCGCCATGCGCGCGATCGGCCTGCTGCTGGTCAGCGCGCTGATGATCGTTCCGGTCGCGGCCGCGCAGCAGGTCACCCGCGGGTTCCGGGGGACGATGCTGCTGGCGATGGGCGTCGGGGTACTGTCGGCCGTGACGGGGCTGGCGGGCTCTTTCGAGTACGATCTGCCCCCGGGTCCCTCGATCGTGCTGCTCGCCCTGGCGGTGTTCGCGGTCGCGGTCGCCGGGGGGACCGTGGTTCGACGCGGACGTGCCCGGACGGGCGAGGCCCGGGAGGTGATCCCGGACCCGGCCGGTCCCGGCAGGGAAGCCGAGGCGGAGGTGCTCAGAGGATGACGACGGCCCGCCGGGACGCGGTGCGGCAGGCGCTGGCCGGCTGCGAGGGATTCCGCAGCGCCCAGGACATCTACGCCGACCTGCGCGCCGACGGCTCCAAGATCGGCCTGACGACGGTCTACCGGGCGCTGCAGGCGCTCAGCGACTCGGGCGAGGTCGACGTGCTCCGCACCGACGAGGGCGAGGCCGTCTACCGCGCCTGCCGGACCGAGGAGCACCACCACCACCTGGTCTGCCGGGGCTGCGGCAGGACGGTCGAGGTGGAGGGCCCCGCCGTGGAGCGCTGGGCCGACGCGATCGGCGCCGAGCACGGCTTCACGAACATCACGCACACCGTCGAGGTCTTCGGTACCTGCGCCGACTGCGCTTCCTCCTGACCCGCGCCCGGAACCGCCCGGCGGCCGCGTCGGGAGCGCCCTCGCGGGCGCCCGTCCGGCCGCGGCCGCCGGGCGCGCCGTCAGCCGGCGACCGGCTCGGCGGTGCCCAGCCGCAGGCTGGAGACGGTGAACGGGGTCACCGGCGGGAGGCCCTCCAGCCACCGGTCGTACTGGCTGTTGACGACCATGACGCGCGTCGGGGTGAGCACGATGCTGCTCGGGTGGCGGAACCCGCCCGGCGGCACGTACCGGGCGACGTACCGGCCCCGGTCGACCTCGGACGGCATCGCGACCACCGCGACCTGCGGCACCAGTCCCGGCACCTGGTTCAGGTTGCCCTGGACGACGTACAGCCGGCCGTCGCGCCAGGCGAGCCCGTCGCCGTTGTGCAGCCGGTGCCCGCCCAGGTCGACCTCGGTGGTCGCGCCGTCGCGCGGGTCGATCCGCCACAGGGATCCCGTGGCGCTGTTGACGGTGAGCAGGTGGCGGCCGACGGCGACGATGCCGTTGAGGTTGTGCCGGCCCTCGACCCAGTCGACCGGCGTCGCGGCGACGTCCAGCCAGTTCTCGATCCGCCAGTCGCCGTTCCGGTGGGTGATCCGGTAGACGACCGGCCGGAACGAGTCGGTGGCGTAGACGGTCCCGTCGCCGGCGACGGCGATCTCGTTGACGAACCCGCCGCCCGTCCCGTGCAGCGTGGCGAGGAGCCGCCGCGAGCGCACGTCGTACACGCGCAGGGTGGCGGTGTCGGCGCCGCCCACGTAGAGGCGCCCGGCGCCGTCCAGGGCCAGGCCGGAGGTGACGCTGCGGCCGTCCGTCCCGTCGGGCGACCAGACCTCCAGGTCGCGCCGCGTCACGTGCCCCCGGTAGATGGTGCCGTCCTCGGCGCTGCCGACGTAGAAGTGGCCGGTGCGGCGGTCGTACGCCATGCCCGTCGGGAACGCGCGGTCCCCGGGGACGACGTGGGCGTCGGGCAGGCGGTCCGCGCCGGCGTCGGCCTTCGCGGGCGTGGGGATCAGCGCCAGCAGCACCGTGGCCAGCACGGCGCAGGCGATTCTTCTCATCTGCTCCCTTTCCGGGATTGATCGGCCTCTCCGCAAGGCCGGCGACGCGCCAAGTTGATCAACCGGCCCCGAAAGACGACCTAAAGCCGACCGGGCGCGGGCGGACCCGATGTGACGTACGCGTCACGATCACGAGAGAATGCCCGCATGGCTACGACTCGCACCGCCAACGCGCACTGGGAAGGGCCGCTGATGGGCGGCCAGGGCACGGTCTCGCTGGACTCCTCCAAGACGGGCACGTTCGACGTGACGTGGCCGTCGCGCGCCGAGGAGCCGGGCGGGAAGACCAGCCCGGAGGAGCTCATCGCCGCGGCGCACTCCACCTGCTACTCCATGGCCCTCTCGCACGCCCTCGCCGGGGCCGGGACGCCGCCGGAGAAGGTCGACACGAAAGCCGAGGTCACGTTCCAGCCGGGCGAGGGCATCACCGGGATCCACCTGACCGTCCGGGCCAGCGTGCCGGGACTGTCGGCGGGCGACTTCGAGAAGGCCGCGCAGGACGCCAAGGCCGGCTGCCCGGTCAGCAAGGCCCTCGCGGGCACGAAGATCACGCTGGACGCGGCGCTGGTGTAGGGCGCCGCACCGGCGGACGGGCCCGCACGCGGACGCGTGCGGGCCCGTCCCGTCCCGTCCCGTCCGGCGTGCCGCGGCGCAGGCGTGCCGCGGAGGGTCAGGTGGTGGCGGCGGGCTCCACCGGGTTGGGGACGGCGCCGCCGTAGCGGCGGTCGCGGGAGGCGTACAGCTCGCACGCGTGCCACAGGTGGCGGCGGTCGAAATCGGGCCACAGGGTGTCGAGGAACACCATCTCCGCGTACGCCGACTGCCACAGCAGGAAGTTGGACGTGCGCTGCTCGCCGGAGGACCGCAGGAACAGGTCGACGTCCGGGATCGACGGCTCGTCCAGGTAGCGGGCGAACACCTTCTCGTCGAGCTTGTCGGGGTTGAGGCGGCCGTCGCGGACGTCGCGGGCGATCGCCGCGGCGGCGTCGATGATCTCGGCGCGGCCCCCGTAGTTCACGCAGAACTGCAGGGTGAGGACGTCGTTGTCGCGCGTCATCTCCTCGGCCGTCTCGAGCTCCTTGATGACGCTGCGCCAGAGGCGGGGGCGGCGGCCCGCCCACCGGACCCGGACGCCCATCGAGTGGAGCTGGTCGCGGCGGCGGCGGATCACGTCCCGGTTGAAGCCCATCAGGAACCGCACCTCGTCCGGCGAGCGCTTCCAGTTCTCGGTGGAGAACGCGTACGCCGACAGGTACGGGACGCCCAGCTCGATCGCGCCCATGATGACGTCGAAGAGCGAGTCCTCGCCGCGCTTGTGCCCCTCGGTGCGCGGGAGCCCGCGCTCCTTGGCCCAGCGGCCGTTGCCGTCCATCACGATGGCGACGTGCCGCGGCACCAGATCCGCCGGGATCGCGGGGGGCCTCGCCCCGTCCCGGTGCGGTTCCGGCGGCAGAACAGCCCTGCTCACACTCTCTCCCTGATGTCGTCTCCGCCGGCGGGGTCGCCGGCGGTCTCGTCGAAGCCGTCGCGCTCCACGTGCCGCAGCGAGCGGATCCCGTGCTCGAGATGCCACTGCAGGTAGGCGGCGACGAGGCCGCTGGTCTCCGCGCGGTGGCGCGGCTCGCTGGCGTCGGCGTACTCCCAGTCGCCGCGCAGCAGCGCCAGCATGAGCCGGAACGTGGGCGGCGCCGGGGTGGCGGCGCCCGGACGGCGGCAGTTCGCGCAGACGGCGCCGCCCGCGGCGATCGCGAAGCCGCGCAGCCCGCCGCGGGCGCCGCACCGGCAGCACTCGTCCAGCGCGGGCGCCCACCCGGCGACCGACAGGGACCGCAGCAGGTAGGCGTCCAGGACCAGGCGGGCGTCGTGGCTGCGGTCGGCGAGCGTGCGCAGCCCGCCGACCAGGAGGAGGAACTGGCGGAGCGCGGGCTCGCCCTCCTCCGCGGTGAGCTTCTCGGCGGTCTCCAGCATCGCGATGCCCGCCGTGTAGCGGGGGTAGTCGGAGACGAGGCGCTCGCCGTAGGGGCGCAGCGTCTCGGCCTGCGTGATGAGGTCGAGCGACCGCCGCTCGTACAGCTGGAGGTCCACGTGGGTGAACGGCTCCAGCCGGGCGCCGAACCGGGACTTCGTCTTGCGGACGCCCTTCGCGGCGGCGCGGATCCGGCCGGACCGCCGGGTCAGCACCGTCACGATGCGGTCGGCCTCGCCCAGCTTCTGGGTGCGCAGGACGACGCCTTCGTCGCGGTAGAGGGTCACCCGTTCATTCTGGCGCACCCGGCCGGGTGCTCCGTTGCCGGACGGGCATCTCCCCAGGATCTCCACAAGTCCCCCGATCGTGCCGCTGCGCAGGGTGACAATCACGTACCGTGACCGGAACCGGCCGCCGCCGCGCGGCGAAACCCGTGGCCGGACCGGCGGGAACCTGTCAGCGTGGCGGCATGAGATGCCACATCGTGCCGCCGCACATGCTGGAACGCCTCGCCCGCGACACCGCCGACCCGGTCGTGAGCGCCCGCGCCCGCCGCACCATGGCCCTCACCTCCGCCCGGTACGTCGAGCGGCTGGTGCCCGCGCCCGCCCGCTCCCCCGAAGAGGACTTCGTCCCGAAACGGACGATCCATGACGCCGCGGGCCGCGAGACGCTGCCCGGCCGGGCCGTCCGGAAGGAGGGCGACGCGGCGACCGGCGACGCCACCGTCGACCGCTCCTACGACTGGCTCGGCGCCACCTTCGACTTCTTCGAGGAGATCTACCGGCGCGACTCCATCGACGGCGCCGGGCTGCCGCTGGTCTCGACCGTCCACTACGGCGACGGGTACGCCAACGCCTTCTGGAACGGCGAGCAGATGGTGTACGGGGACGGCGACGGGGTGGTGTTCAGCGACTTCACCGGGCCGCTCGACGTCACCGGCCACGAACTCGTCCACGGCATCACCCAGCACACCGCGAACCTGGAGTACTACGGCCAGGCGGGCGCGCTGAACGAGTCGGTGTCCGACGTGTTCGGGTCGCTGGTCAAGCAGTGGCATCTCGGGCAGACCGCCGACCAGGCCGACTGGCTGATCGGCGTGGGCCTGCTCGCCGACGGCGTCCAGGGCGTCGCGCTGCGCTCGATGAAGGAGCCCGGCACCGCCTACGACGACCCGCGGCTCGGCAAGGACCCGCAGCCCGGCCACATGGACGACTACGTCGAGACGTACCGCGACAACGGCGGCGTCCACATCAACTCCGGCATCCCGAACCGCGCGTTCCACCTGGCGGCCGTCGAGATCGGCGGCAACGCCTGGGACAAAGCGGGCCGCGTCTGGTATGACGTCCTCACCGGCGGTGCGCTGGCGGTGGACGTCGACTTCGCCGGCTTCGCCGCCGAGACGGTCCGCGGCGCCGCCCGCCGCTTCGGCGCGGACGCGGCGGAGACGGAGGCGGTCCGGCGCGGATGGACGGGGGTGGGCGTGTCCATCGACGCGGCGGCCGCGGAGGCGTTGAGGTGAGCGGTGAAGGTGACAGTCGTCCGCAGCGGGGGGTTCGCCGGGATCGAGCGGCGGGCCGAGTCCGACAGCACGAGTGACCCGGTGCTGGCCGGGCTCGTCCGGCGCGTCGACCTCGACTCGGTGCCGCCGCCGGGGCGGATCCCCGACCAGTTCCTGTACGAGATCGACATCGACGGCCGGCGGACGACCGTGGGCGAGGCGCAGCTGAGCGGCCCGCTGCGCGAACTCGTCCACCACGTCCTCGGCCGGGCGCGCTGACCCGCGGGACGGCGCGGCGGGCCGGGGGCCGCGGGGCCTCGGCCCCGCGGCCCGCTCAGAGGACCCCGCCGGTCGCGGACGTGGACGCCCGGCGGACCGGGCGCCCCGCCGCGACCGGTGCTCCGCTCACCGGCGGGCGACGCGGTTGACGGCCGACAGGATCGCCTTGAGGGAGGCGGTGACGATGTTCCCGTCGATGCCCACGCCCCACACCGTGGCGCCGTCCACGTCGCACTCGACGTAGGCGGCGGCGCGCGCGTCGCCGCCCGCGCTCATCGCGTGCTCGGCGTAGTCCAGGACGCGGACGTTGATCCCCACGGACGACAGCGCGTCCTCGAACGCCGACACCGGGCCGTTGCCGAGGCCCTCGATCTCGCGGATCTCGCCGTCGACGCGGACGTCGCAGCTGAGGGCGTCCTTCTCGTCGACGCGGGACGTCGTGCGGTGCGCCAGCAGCCCGACGCGGGGGCCGTTGGACAGGAACTCGGACTCGAAGATCTCCCACATGCGGGCGGGGTCGACCTCGCCGCCCTCGCTGTCGGTGTGCTCCTGCACGACCCGGGAGAACTCGATCTGGAGGCGCCGCGGCAGCTCCAGGGCGTGCTCGGTCTTCATGATGTAGGCGACGCCGCCCTTGCCGGACTGGCTGTTGACCCGGATGACGGCCTCGTAGGTGCGGCCGACGTCGTGCGGGTCGATCGGCAGGTACGGGACCTCCCACCGGTACTCCTCGACGGGCGTCCCGGCGGCCTCCGCGTCGCGCCGCAGGTGCTCGAAGCCCTTGTTGATCGCGTCCTGGTGGGAGCCGGAGAACGCGGTGTAGACGAGGTCGCCGCCGTAGGGGTGCCGCTCGTGGACGGGCAGCTGGTTGCAGTACTCGACGGTGCGGCGGATCTCGTCGATGTCGGAGAAGTCGATCTGCGGGTCGATGCCCTGGGTGAACATGTTCAGCCCCAGGGTGACCAGGCAGACGTTGCCGGTGCGCTCGCCGTTGCCGAACAGGCAGCCCTCGATGCGGTCGGCGCCCGCCATGTAGCCGAGCTCGGCGGCGGCGACCGCGGTGCCGCGGTCGTTGTGCGGGTGCAGCGACAGGACGACCGAGTCGCGGTACGCCAGGTTCCGGCTCATCCACTCGATCTGGTCGGCGTACACGTTCGGCGTGGCCATCTCGACGGTCGCCGGCAGGTTGACGATGACCTTCCGGTCCGGGGTCGGCTTCCACACGTCGTTGACGGCGTTGCAGACCTCGACGGCGTACTCCAGCTCGGTGCCGGTGAACGACTCGGGCGAGTACTGGAAGAAGATCTCGGTGTCGCCCATGTCCTCGGCGAGCTTGGCGCACAGCTTCGCGCCCTCGACGGCGATGGCGGTGATGCCGTCGCGGTCCTGCCCGAACACCACGCGGCGCTGCAGCGTGCTGGTCGAGTTGTACAGGTGGACGATCGCCTGCTTCGCGCCCCGCACCGACTCGAACGTCCGCTCGATCAGTTCGGGGCGGGCCTGCGTCAGCACCTGGATCACGACGTCGTCGGGGATGCGGCCCTCGTCGATGATCTGCCGGACGAAGTCGTAGTCGGTCTGGCTCGCCGCCGGGAACCCGACCTCGATCTCCTTGTAGCCCATCTGGACGAGCAGCTCGAACATCCGCAGCTTGCGGTGGGCGTCCATCGGGTCGATCAGCGCCTGGTTGCCGTCCCGCAGGTCGACCGCGCACCAGCGCGGGGCCCGGGTGATGGCGGCGTCGGGCCAGGTGCGGTCCGCCAGCTTGACGGGGGCGAAGGGGCGGTAGCGCTCGAAGGGCATACCGGAGGGCTGCTGTGCCGGGTACATGCGGTGGGATCTCCCTGCTCGAACCGTGCGGCCGACGTCCACGTCAGAGTCCCGCAGCGAGGGAGCCGACCTGGTTACAGGCCCCCGCTGCGGCCGCTAAGGAGGAGCAGCGCACCAGACACGCCCGCCAAAGTAACAGATGACATCCGTGTTCCGGAAACCGACGTCCGCATGTTGAGACGTCCGGGGCCTCTTCCGTCACGGGAACGTCATCTGCCGTCCGGGACATTCCCGCCCGTCCGCGACCCGGCGGTTCCTCCCCTTACGCTGAATCCATGACCGGTGACCTGGGTTCCGACGCGGGCGGCGCACGGTCGCGCCCGCAGTTCCTGCCGCCCGACGACGGTCTCCCCCCGCCCGGTCCCGGGGACGCCGTCCCGGAGCCGCAGCCCGGGCCCCCGCCGGCCGAGCCGCGGCGGGGCGGCCTCGGCTGGAGCATCGCGCTGATCGCCGCGGCGGCGACGCTGCTGGTGTCGGCGTTCCTGCCTTGGGCGCGCGCCTCCGTCGTCGTCGACCTGTTCGGCAGCGCGATCTCCCGGGACGTCGCCACGGCGGCGGGCATCGACGCCGACGACGTGGTGCTGTCGGTCCCGGTGTTCGCGGTGGTCGCGATCGTCATGGCCTGCTGGGACCTGCTCGCCCGCGACACCCGCATCACCGGTCTCGCGGCCGTCCCGGGCGTCCTGTCGCTGCTGGCGTGCCTGCTGTTCCTGCTCCGGCTCGACGACGCCCGCGAGGACCTGCCCACGGGCGGCCTGGACGTCGGCTACGAGATCAGCGTGCTGTACGGCTGGTACGTGGCGGTCGCCGCGGGGCTGCTGGTCACCGGGTTCAGCCTGGCGCGCCCGATCACCGCGCGGCTGGGCGGGCGCGGCCGCCCCGCCCCCTACCCGCCGCAGGCGTACCCGCAGGACCAGTACCCGCAGGACCCTTACACCCAAGAGCAGTACGCCCAGGAGCAGTACTACGCGCAGTACGGGAACGGCCCGGACGCCGGGGACCCGAACGCGGTCTGGCCGCGGCAGAGCGGGTGGGAGCGGGCGGACGAGTCCGCGCCGGGCGGCGAGGCGGCGGAACGCCGCGACGACCGGCCGTAGGCCCCGTCAGTCGTAGAAGCCGAGGCGGCGGAGCTGCTTGGGGTCGCGCTGCCAGTCCTTGAGCACGCTGACCCGCAGGTCGAGGTAGATCTTCGTGCCGAGCAGCGCCTCGATCTGCCGCCGGGCGGCCGCGCCGACCTCCCGCAGCCGGGCGCCGCGGTGCCCGATGATGATGCCCTTCTGGCTGGGGCGCTCGACGAACAGGTGCGCGTAGACGTCGACGAGGTCGTCCCGTCCCTCGCGCGGCGCCATCTCGTCGACCACGACGGCGATCGAGTGCGGCAGCTCGTCCCGGACGCCTTCGAGCGCGGCCTCCCGGATCAGTTCGCCGATCATCACCTGCTCGGGCTCGTCGGTGAGGTCGCCCTCCGGGTACAGCGGCATGCCCTCCGGCAGCCGGGAGATCAGCAGCTCGCCGACCAGGTCGACCTGGAAGCCGTTCTCCGCCGAGCAGGGCACGATGTCGGCGAACTCCCCCAGCCGCCCCACGGCGAGGAGCTGCTCCGCGACCTGCTCGGGCGCGGCGAGGTCGGTCTTCGTGACGATCGCCACGACGGGGGTCTTCTTCACCCCGGCGAGTTCGCGGGCGATGTACTTGTCGCCCGGCCCCACGGGCTGGTCGGCGGGCACGCAGAACCCGATGACGTCGACCTCGGTGAGCGTGGACCGGACGAGGCTGTCGAGCCGCTCGCCGAGCAGCGTCCGCGGCTTGTGCAGGCCCGGCGTGTCGACCACGACGAGTTGCCCGTCCGGCCGGTGCACGATGCCCCGGATCGCCCGCCGCGTCGTCTGCGGGCGGCTGCTGGTGATCGCCACCTTGGTGCCGACGAGCGCGTTCATCAGCGTCGACTTGCCCACGTTCGGACGTCCGATGAAGCAGGCGAAGCCCGCCCGGAAGCCCTCGGGCGGCGGCGCGGTCGTCAGATCTCCCGTCGATGTCACCCCTCGATTGTCCCCCACCCGGCGACGGGCCCGTCCCGGCGCCCGTCCGGCGGACCGCCGGGCGGCGGTCAGGCGGAGGCTGCGGCGTCGCCGAGCGCGGCCAGGGCCTCGCGGGCCCGCCGGGAGAACAGCGGCGCGCCGAAGGTGTCGGCGGCGCGGGCGGCCCGGCGGTAGTGGTCGGCGGCGACGCGGGCGGGACGCCCCAGGTACCCGGCGAGGTCGCCGAGGATCTGCGCGACCGGCCCGATCGTCGCGAACGTGGTGCAGCCGCCGGCGAAGTGCCCCTCGTACGGCAGCAGGTCGGCGTACGCCCGCTCGGCGACGTCGCGCTGGTCCAGGACGATCGCGCGGTGGGCGCGGATGCCCGTGGCGAGGTCGAAGAAGTAGTCGGGGCGGATGGGACCCGCCGCGGCGACGGCCGCGCGGGCCTCCGCGACGCGGCCGACGTCGGCCAGCGCGAGCGCGTGGATGTCGGCGGTGGCGGCGACGTGCGGCCACCGCCGCGACAGCCAGGCGGCCCGCTCCAGCAGCTCGCCCGGCCGCCCCTGGACGAGCCGCAGGCAGAACGCGCCGAACCCGACGGTGCCGTCCTCGCTGCTCCAGATCCCGGTGCGGCCGATGTCCTCGCCGACCTGCGCGTACGCCCGCTCGGCGGCGTCGAAGCGGGAGGCGAGGACGTGCACGAGCCCGGCGTACCAGCTCGCGATCTGCGCGAGCAGCGGCAGCCCGTACTGGTCCGCGAGGCGCCGCCCCTCCTCCAGGTGCGCGGAGGCCGCGGCCCGGTCGAGCGCGGCGACGGACGTCTGCTGCAGCTGCAGGTGCGCGAGGACGCGGTAGGCGGCGAGGTCGTGCCGCTCGGCGAGGTCGAGCAGCTCGCGGGCGAGGCGGTACCGCAGCGCGAGGTCGCCGGCGCTCCGGTGGCCGTTGATGTAGCGGCCGTTGAGCGCGACGGCGAGCAGGTCGGGACGGCCGAGGGCGCGGGCCAGCGCGACCGCCTCCTCGGCCGCGGTGACGCCGCGGTCGTCGAAGTCGCCCTCCAGCTCGATCGCCAGGCTGGTCAGCAGCCGGACGCGCAGCTCGTCCTCGCCGTCCGGCAGCGCGCGCAGGGCCTCCTCGGCGGCGTCGATGATCCCCTGGTCGCGGGTGCCGTACTCGCGGCTCGTCCACAGCGTGGGCACGTCGAAGGCGGTGATGACGCGGGCCAGCAGCCGGACGTCGCCGTGCGCGCGGGCGTCGGCGACGGCGTGCAGCCGCCGGTCGCGGGCCTGCATGACGTCGCCGGACAGGCCGCAGGCCCGGATGGCGGCGACCTCCGCCTCGAGCCGGTCGCGGACGGCGTCCGGGCGCCCCGTGCGCAGCGTCTCGGCGGCGCGGACCCACAGGTCGGCGGCCGGGCCGTGCGCGAACCGGGCCTCGGCGGCCGCGGCGGCGAGCCGCGCGTAGCGGACGGCCCGGTCCGGTTCGGCGCCCGACTCCAGGTAGTGGTGCGCGATGGCGGCGACCTCGGCGGGGCGGTGCCGTTCCAGCGCGGCGGCGACCCGGCCGTGCAGCCGGGTGCGGCGGGCCCGCGACAGCCCGTCGTAGAGGGTGTCGCGGACGAGCGCGTGCACGAACCGCAGCCGTCCGGGCGCGGGCTCGGTGACCAGTCCGGCGGCGAGGGCGGCGTCGACGGCGTCGATGACGGTCTCCTCGCCGTGCGCGCCCGCGGCCAGCTCCGCGAGGACGGCGAGGTCGGCGTCGCCGCCGACGACGGCGGCGTCGCGCAGCACGTTCCGGGCGGGCTCGGGGAGCCGCGCGATGCGGCGGCGGAGGACGTCCCCCACCCCGGCGGGCACGCGGCGGACGGCGGCGGGCAGGCCCTCGGCGTCCAGCAGCCGGGCCGTCTCGCGGACGAAGAAGGGGTTGCCGCCGGTCCGTTCGGCGATGTCGGCCAGCTCGGCGTCGGCGACGCCGGTCGCGCAGGTCGCGCGCACGAGTTCGGCGACCTCGGCGGGCGCGAGCCCGCCGAGGTCGAGGCGCAGCGGCTCGCGGCGGGCGAGGGCGGCGAGCGCGGCGGCGAGCCGCTCGGGCGCCTCGGTGCGGCGGAACGTCGCGGCGAGCAGGACGCGGCGGCCGCGGAGCCGCTCGGCGAGCCGGACCAGCAGCGCGAGGGTCTCGTCGTCGGCCCAGTGCAGGTCCTCCAGGACGAGCAGCAGCGGGGAGCGCGCGGCGATCCCGGCGAGGTAGTCGCCGACGGCGAGGTGCAGCCGGAACCGCCCGGTGGCGACGTCGGCGCCGCCGCGCCCGGCGGCGGGAGCGGGGCCGGGGGCGGCGTCGTCGAGGAGGGCGGCGAGCCGGGCGGCCAGGGCGGCGTCCGGCGGGAGGGCGGCGGCGAGGTCGCGCAGCAGCTCCGCCCACGGCCACGCGGCGGGCGCCCCGCCGGTCTCCTGCGCGCGGCCCCACGCGCACGTCCAGCCGCGGTCGCCGAGCCGCCGCGCGAACCGTTCGGCGAGCGCCGTCTTGCCCATGCCCGCGTCGCCGCCGACGAGGACCACGCCGCCCCGGCCGGCCGCGCCGTCCAGCAGCGCCAGCTCGCCCTCCCGTCCGACGAACGCCCCCGGCGGCTCCGGCCGCGCCGCCGGGGGCGGGGGCGGGGGCGGCCGCAGGGGCACGGGACGGACCGCGGCCGGCGGTTCGCCCAGCTCGGGGGCCTGGGCGAGGATGTCGGCCTCCAGGCCGCGCAGCGCGGGCCCCGGGTCGACGCCGAGTTCCGCGCCGAGCGCGGCGCGGACCCGGCGGAGCGCGGCGAGCGCGTCCCCCTGCCGTCCCGCCCGGTACAGGGCGAGGGCCAGCAGCCGCCACGCGTCCTCGCGCAGCGGGTTCGCGGCGGCGTGCTCCTCCAGGTCGGGGACGGCCTCGGCGGCGCCCCCGAGCCCGAGCAGGGCCTCGGCGCGGCGCTCGACGGCGAGCCGGCGGCGCTCGTCCAGCCGGGCGGCCTCGGCGGCCGCCCACGGCAGGTCGGCGAACTCGGCGTAGGCGGGGCCGCCCCAGCGGGCGAGGGCGTCCGCGGCGCGGCCGCGGGCGGCGGCCGGGTCGCCCGCGGCGAGCAGCGCGCCCGCCTCGTCGACGAGCGCGTCGAACCGCCACGCGTCCACATTGCCGTCCGGGAGCCGCAGCGCGTAGCCGGGCGGCGCCGTGACCAGGACGCGGGCGGGCGTGCGGGGCGGGCGGCGCGGCTCCAGGGCGCGCCGCAGGTGCGACACGAACGACTGGAGCCCCGCGCCCGCGCGGGGCGGGGCCGTCCCGGCCCACAGGTCCTCGACGAGGGTGTCGGCCGGGACCATCCGGCCGTGCGCGGCGGCGAGCCGGGCCAGCACCGACCGGCGGCGGCGCCCGCCGAGGTCGGCGGGCGCGCCGTCCACCGTCGCGCCGAAGGCGCCGAGCACGCTGACGACGGGCGCGTCCACAACAGTCGACATGTCCCGATCAGACTAACCGGGGCGCACCGACCGCCGTGATCGCCTCCCTAGGCGCGGCTGGGCTCCCTGGCCGGGGGCTCGGTGCCCGCCGCGGCGGGCACCGAGCCCCCGTGCAGGTCGACGTCCGGCAGGATCCGGCCGAGCGGCCCGGGCAGCCACCAGTTGCCGCGGCCGAGCAGCGCCATCGCCGCCGGGACCAGCACGAGCCGGACGACCGTCGCGTCCAGCGCGACGGCGACCGCGAGACCCACGCCCATCTGCTTGATCACCAGGCCGGGGTCGGCGGCGAACCCGAGGAACACCGCCACCATGATCAGCGCCGCGCTGGTGATCACCCGGCCGGTCGCCGCGAGGCCCGCCGACACCGAGCCGCGCGCGTCCCCGGTCCGCAGCCACTCCTCCCGGACGCGCGACAGCAGGAACACCTCGTAGTCCATCGACACCCCGAACAGCACCGCGAACATCAGCAGCAGGATGAAGCTGGACACCGGGACGCTGTGCGGCAGGCCGAGCAGTTCCGCGCCCCACCCCCACTGGAACACGGCGGTGAGCACCCCGTACGCGGCGCCGATCGACAGCAGGTTCATGGCGGCGGCCTTCAGCGGCGCCAGGACCGACCGGAAAACGATCACCAGCATGACGAACGAGGTCGCCACGACCACGCCGATCACCGGCCACAGCCGCTCGGACAGCAGCCGCGACAGGTCCACGTAGGCGGCCGTCATGCCGGTGACCTCCGCGCCCGGCGGCAGGACGTCCGCGCGGATCCCGTCGACGAGCGGCGTGACGCGCTCGTCCTGCGGCCCGTACTCGGGCGTCACCACGAGCACCGCCGCGTCGCGGGCGTCCGACAGCCGGGGCGGCGCGACGGACGCGACGCCCTCGACGGCGGCGAGCCGGTCGCGCAGGCCCGGCAGCGCCGCCGGGTCCGCCTCCGCCAGGTCCACGGCCACCAGCAGCGGGCCGTTCGCGCCCGGGCCGTACGCCTCGGCGACCAGGTCGTACGCCTGCCGGACCGTGTTGGACGACGGTTCGCTGCCCGCGTCGCTCGGCCACGTCCGCATGCCGAGCGCCGGGGCGGCCAGCGTGAGCATCAGCACCAGCCCGGCCAGCAGCCACGGCCACGGGCGGCGCCCCACGTGCAGCGCCCAGCGGCGGATGCGCGGCGAGTCGGCGGCGGGCGCCGCGCCGGACGCGCGGTCGCGGCGGCGCAGCACCCGGTGCCCGGCCAGCCCGAGCACCGCGGGCAGCAGCGTGAGCGCGCTCGCCACCGTCGCCGCCACCACCAGCCCGGTCGCGAACCCCATCGTCATGAACACCGGGATCCGCGAGACCACCAGCCCGCACAGCGCCAGCAGCACCGTGAACCCGGCGAAGAGCACCGACTGCCCGGCGGTGGCGATGGCGCGGCCCACCGACTCGGGCACGTCCAGCCCGGCGGCGAGTCCCTCGCGGTGCCGGGTGAGGATGAACAGCGCGTAGTCGATGCCGACGCCGAGGCCCACCATCACCGCGAGCGTCGGCGCGGTCGTCGCCACGTTCGTCACGGCCGCCAGCAGCGTGATCCCCGACACGCCCGCGCCCAGGCCGGCCAGCGCGACCACCAGCGGCAGCCCCGCCGCGACCACCGACCCGAACGCCAGCAGGAGGATCACCAGGGCGGCCACCACGCCGACCGCCTCCGCGACCCCGCCGGGCGCGGTGATGTTCTCGGGCACCTGGCCGCCGAACTCCACCCGGTGGCCGGCGTCCTCGAGGCCGCCGGTCGCGTCGCGGAGGGCGTCGAGCGTCGGTCCGGGCTCCAGGTCGGTCACCGGCACCGCGTACCGAACGGTGATCAGCGCCGTGCGGCCGTCCGGACTGGGCAGCGGCGGGTCGACGGCGCCGACGTGCGGCAGCGCGCGCAGCTCGCCGCCCGCGGCGGCGAGCGCGGCCGGGTCGACGCGGCCGTCCCGGGCGTGCACGACGACGCGGGCGTCGGCGCCCGCCAGCGCCGGGAACCGGTCCCGCAGCAGCTCGGTGGCCTGCTGCGACCCGGTCCCCTCGAGGGTGTAGTCGTCCTGCAGCGAGCCTCCCCCGGCCGCCGCGGCTCCTCCCACCGCGGCGACGAGCGCCAGCCACACGACGACGAACCGCCACGGGCGCAGGGCGGCGGCCCTGCCCAGGCGGTACAGCAGACGGGACATCACGTTCCCCCAGAGATCCGGATTCGAGACTCCGAGGGTGCCGCGCCCCGCTTGGCGTCCACTTGGCGCCGACTTGCCGCCCCGCTCCGCGCGCCCGCCGCCCGCCGGGACCGGTCGCGCACGCCCCGCGGCCGCCCCGTACGATCGGGGACGTGAGCGAGCTGAACGCCGAGGACGCGAAGATCATCACCCTGGCGCGGTCGTCCCGGGCCCGCACCGGGGCCGCCGAGGGCGCCGCCGTGCGCGACGAGACCGGCCGCACCTACGCGGCGACGAGCGTGGACCTGCCGTCGCTGCGGCTCTCGGCGCTCAAGGTCGCGGTCGCGATGGCGGTGTCCAGCGGCGCCGAGGACCTCGAGGCCGCCGCCGTCGTCACCGCCGCCGACGCGCCCGACCCGTCCGACGTCACCGCGGTCCGCGACCTCGGCCCCAAGGCGCCCGTCCTGGTCGCCGGACCCGACGGGGCCCTCCGCGACACCCTCTGACCGCCCTCCGACCGGCCCCCTCCGGCCGGCGTCCCGCGCCCGGGGCCGTCCGTCCGGCGCCCGTCAGCCCGCCCCGCCCGGGCGGGTGTCGAGGCGGCGCACGACGACGGTGCCGATCCGGTTGCGGCGGCCCGCGATCGTCTCCGCCTTCAGCGACAGGACGGCCCCGCCCGGGACGTCGTCGTCATCGTCGTCCGGGCCGCGCGGCGCGGAGCCCACCTCCGCCGTCGAGCCCTCGATCGGGACCCGGCCGAGGGCGTGCGCCAGCAGCCCGCCGACCGTGTCGACGTCCTCGGCGTCGATCTCGACGCCGAACAGCTCGGCGAGGTCGTCCACCGGCAGCCGGGCCGTGACGCGGGCGGCGCCGCCGTCCAGCCACGTCACCGGCGGGATCTCCCGGTCGTACTCGTCGGTGATCTCCCCGACGATCTCCTCCAGGATGTCCTCGATGGTGACGAGGCCCGCGGTGCCGCCGTACTCGTCGATGACGATCGCGACGTGGATCCGGCGGGCCTGCATCTCCCGCAGCAGCTCGTCGATCGGCTTGCTGTCGGGCACGAACGTCGCCGAGCGCATCACCGAGTCGACCGTCTCGACCGACTCGGCCTCGTGGTGCTCGTGGCTGCGGCGCACGACGTCCTTGAGGTAGGCGATGCCGACGACGTCGTCCTCGTTCTCCCCGACGACCGGGATGCGGGAAAAGCCGCTGCGCAGCCCCAGCGACATCGCCTGCCGCAGCGTCTTGTCCCGCTCGATGAACACGATGTCGGTGCGCGGCACCATCACCTCGCGGACGAGCGTGTCGCCGAGCTCGAACACCGAGTGGATCATCTCGCGCTCGTCCGGCTCGATGAGGCTGCGCTGCTCGGCCAGGTCGACCAGGTCGCGCAGCTCCGCCTCCGACGCGAACGGCCCCTCGCGGAAGCCCTTGCCGGGCGTGAGCGCGTTGCCGAGCAGGATCAGCAGCCGCGGCAGCGGCCCGAACACCCGGGTCACCGGGTGCAGGACGGCCGCGCCCGCGAGCGCGATCCGGTCGGCGTGCTGGATGCCGAGAGTGCGGGGCGCGACCCCGACCGCCACGTAGCTCACCACGATCATCAACGTGGCGGCGACGACGTAGGCGGGCCACGTCTCGTCCAGCCACGAGATGCACAGGTCCGCGACGATCACGGTGGCGACCAGCTCGCAGCCGATCCGCAGCAGCAGCACCATGTTCACGTAGCGGGCCGGGTCGGCGACGACCTCCGCGAGCTTCTTCGAGCCGCGCCGCCGCTCCTTGGCGAACTCCTCGACGGTCACCCGCGAGACGCGCGCGAGCGCCGTCTCGGTGCTGGCCAGCAGGCCCGCGAGCACCACCAGCAGGGCCGCCAGCCCCGCCAGCCACGCCTGCGCCGTGGTCACCGCCGGCCGCGTTTCTCCCGCCAGGAGGTGAGCAGCTCGGCCTGCAGGCCGAACATCTCCTTGTGCTCCTCCGGCTCGGCGTGGTCGTACCCGAGGAGGTGCAGGATGCCGTGCGTGCACAGCAGCTCCAGCTCGTCCCCGGTGCTGTGCCCGGCGGTGCGGGCCTGCCGCTCGGCGACCGACGGGCACAGGACGACGTCGCCGAGCAGGCCCGGGTCGACCTCGTCGTCCTCGTCGGCGCCGCCCGACAGGTGCCCGGGGCGCAGCTCGTCCATCGGGAACGACAGCACGTCGGTCGGGCCCGGCTCGTCCATCCACTTGACGTGCAGCTCGGTCATCGCGTCCTCGTCGACCAGCAGGACCGACAGCTCCGCGAGCGGATGCACGCGGAGCCCGTCCAGCACGTGCCGGGACAGCTCCGCCAGGCCGTTCTCGTCGACCGCCGCGCCCGACTCGTTCAGCACCTCGATGCTCACCGGGAACCCCGCTTGCGACCGGGCCCGCCGCCGCGCGCCGCGTCCTTCTTGAACTCGGGCACCCGCGCCTCGTCGTACCGGTTGTAGGCGTCCACGATGTCGGTGACCAGCTTGTGCCGGACGACGTCCTGGCTGGACAGCCGGGAGAAGTAGATGTCCTCGACGTCCTGCAGGATGTCCTGGACGACGCGCAGCCCGCTCTGCGTCCCGTTCGGGAGGTCGACCTGCGTCACGTCGCCGGTCACCACGACCTTGGAGCCGAACCCGAGCCGGGTGAGGAACATCTTCATCTGCTCGGGCGAGGTGTTCTGCGCCTCGTCCAGGATGATGAAGGAGTCGTTCAAACTGCGGCCGCGCATGTAGGCCAGGGGCGCGACCTCGATGGTGCCGGCGGCCATCAGCCGCGGGATCGAGTCGGGGTCGACCATGTCGTGCAGCGCGTCGTACAGCGGCCGCAGGTACGGGTCGATCTTCTCGTAGAGCGTGCCGGGCAGGAACCCGAGCCGCTCCCCCGCCTCCACCGCCGGGCGCGTCAGGATGATGCGGTTGACCTGCTTCTCCTGCAGCGCGCGGACGGCCTTGGCCATCGCCAGGTACGTCTTGCCGGTGCCCGCCGGCCCGATGCCGAACACGATCGTGTGCTTGTCGATCGCGTCGACGTACCGCTTCTGGTTGAGCGTCTTCGGGCGGATCGTCCGGCCGCGGCCGGACAGCACGTTCAGGTTGAGCACCTCGGCCGGGCGGGCGTCGCTCTCGCCGCGCAGCATCGCCAGGCTCCGCTCGACCGCGTCGGGCGTCAGCTGGGTGCCGCCCTTGAGCAGCTCGAGCATCTCGGTGAAGAGGCGCGAGACCAGGCCGGTGTCCGTCTCGGACCCGGTCACGGTGATCTCGTTGCCGCGGACGTGGATGTCGATGCCGTCGCCGAACGCGCGCTCGACCGCGTGGAGCAACTCGTCCCGGGAGCCCAGCAGGCTCACCATCGAATGGTCGTCCGGCACCACGATCTTGATCTGGGCGCGGCCGTCGCGCCCCGTGTGAGTTGATTCGACCATCAGCCGGGCCTTGCGGCCTCTCAGACCTGCCTTCTGTCTGCTCCGGGTGTGCAAGGTGTGTCGGTTCCATGGTACCGACCGCCCTCGTCGGCGCGCCGCCGTATTTCCGCTCGCCGCGGCCCGGCCGCGGCCCGCGAAACGGCGCGCCCCGCCCCGTCCCGCCGGCCCGGGTCGGGCGGGGCCGGGTCCGGCCGCGCCCGGCCCGGGTCGGCCGGGCTCAGCCGGGCGGCCAGTTCAGGCCGCGGCCGCCCAGCACGTGCGCGTGCACGTGGAAGACGGTCTGCCCGGCCTGCGCGCCGGTGTTGAAGACGATCCGGTAGCCGGTGTCGGCGATGCCCTCGTCGACGGCGACCTGGTGGGCCTCGCGGAGCACCTCGGCGAGCAGCTCGGCGTCGGCCGCGGCGAGTTCGCCCACCGTCGGGTGGTGGTCCTTGGGGATGACCAGGACGTGCGTGGGCGCCTGCGGGTTGATGTCGCGGAACGCGACGGCCCGGTCGGACGAGCGCACCGTCTTCGCCGGCACGTCCCCGGACACGATCTTGCAGAACAGGCAGTCGGTCATCTGTCTCCCCTCCCGCGGCGGCGACCGCGATCGGAATCCTATCGAGACCCGCGCCGCCGTGCTCCGCGGCGCCCCCCGCCGCTAAGGTTTTCCGGAATCGATCTCCGGTTGTCGAGCCGTTTCCGACCGGCCACTGGTTAGGGTTGTCAATTCAAGGCGTACCCCCCGGATCGCAGGCATGCGGCGCGCCTCGGTTCGGTCGGGAACGCCCGATTCATGCCGCTCTCGGGGTGGCCGACCGAAAGGACGGCCGGGGGACGGCAAAGGCGGCGGATAGGTGACCGAGGCAGACCAGAAGATGCCCTTTCGTAAACCGGACGAGGAGGGCGGGCGTCCCACAGACGTGACCGAGACCCTCGTGGCCAGGGGCGCGGCCGGCGCCGTCGCCGTCGCCTGGGACGCCGACCAGGCGGTGACCGCCCTCTACAGCGCCAACTACCGCTCGCTGGTGCGGCTCGCCGCGATGCTCGTGCGGGACGCGGGAACGGCCGAGGAAGTCGTCCAGGACGCGTTCGTCGCGATGCACGGCGGCTGGCGGCGCCTCCGGGACCCCGACAAGGCCCTGTCGTACCTGCGGCAGTCGGTGGTGAACCGGTCCCGGTCGGTGCTGCGCCACCGCGCCGTCGTCGAGAAGTACGCTCCCAAGGGGCTCCCGGACATGCCGAGCGCGGAGGCCGGGGCCATCGGGGAGCTGGAGCGTTCGGCGGTGATCGACGCGCTCTCCCGGCTCCCACCGCGCCAGCGGGAGGCGCTCGTCCTGCGCTACTACGGTGACCTCTCGGAAGCCGAGATCGCGAACGCCATGGGGATCTCCCGCGGCGCGGTCAAGAGTCATACCGCACGCGGCATGACCGCCCTACGCAACGTCCTGGAGCAGTTCTCATGACCACCGACCCCCACGACGACCACGGCGAGATCCTTCGCCGGGTTCTGAACGCGGAGGCGGATTCGGTCACCCCCTCCGACGACGGCCTGGAGCGCATCCGGGCCCGGATCGCGGCCGAAGGCGGGCGCCGCCGCAGGTTTCCCGGCCGGTTCGGGCCCGCCAGGTTCGGGCCGGCGGGCCTCACCGTGGGCTGGGCGCGCCCCGTGCTCGCCGTCGCCGCGGCCGTCGCGATCGCCGGGTTCGGCGTCACGGCGGGCCCGCAGACGATCGACCTGATCCAGCACACCGTCAACGGCGACGGCCCGTCCCGCGGCGGCGGCGACGACACCGACGGCGACCGCACCGGCGCGAACCCGCCGCCCGTCGTCCCCGGGGACCCGTCGTCGCCCGCGCCGACGACGTCCACCGCGCCGAGCACGTCCGAGGAGGCCGGGGAGCCGTCGTCGTCGCCCGGGCTGTCCTCGTGCGTCATCCCGCGCGGCGGCACGGCCCCGTCCGGCACACCGTCGCCGGACACGACGCCGACGTCCGCCCCGTCCGGCGGGACGCAGTGCCCGGGCGGCCATACGCCCACCACGTCGCCCACCGACCCGCCGCCGTCGACGCCCACCCCGCCCGACCCCTCGCCGGAGCCGAGCGACGAGCAGACGCCGACGCCCAGCGACACCCCGTCGACCACGAAGCAGCAGGACGCCGGGCAGGCCGGTCCCTGACCGGGCGGCCGCCCCGGCGGCGCGTCACCAGCGGCCGGTCGCGGCCTGCAGGACGGCGGCCGCCGCGACCCCGGCCGCCGGGGTGCGCGGCCCCGTCGGGCCGAGCCGCACCGGGCGTCCCCCGGCCGCGCCGAACGCGGCCAGCTCGTCCTCGGAGATCCCGCCCTCGGGCCCGACCACCAGGACGACCTCCCCCGACGCGGGCGGACGGACGCCGCTGAGCGGCTCGGCGGCCCCCTCGTGCAGGACGAGCGCGGCGGACGCGTCCGCGAGCCGCCGCGCGACGTCGGCGGTCGACGCGAGCCCGGGCACGTGCGGCAGGCGGCTCCGCCGGGCCTGCTTGCCGGCCTCCCGGGCGGCGTTCCGCCAGCGGGCCAGGGCCTTCTCGCGGCGCTCGGGACGCCACTGGGTGACGCACCGGGCGGCGGCCCACGGGACGATCTCGTCCACGCCCGCCTCGGTCATCGTCTCCACCGCCAGCTCGCCCCGGTCGCCCTTCGGCAGCGCCTGCACGACGACCAGGCGGGGCTCCGGCGGCGGCTCGCGGTGCCGGGCCGCGACCTCCAGCGTGAGGGACGCCCGGTCGGCCGCCGTGACGACGCACTCCGCGAGCAGCCCCGCCCCGTCGGTGAGGTCGACGCGCTCCCCCGGCCGCAGCCGCCGCACGGTCGCGGCGTGCCGCCCCTCGGGGCCGTCCAGGACGACGCGGTCGCGTTCCAGCGCGGCCGTCCCGGCGAGGAACACCGGCGGACTCATCGCACTCCCCCAACGTCACCGGACCCCGGGGGCGCGGGCGCGTCCCCGGGGTCCTCATCGGCACCGTCACGGCCTTCCCGGTAGGCCGTCACCGTCTCTCTTCAGTGCTGGTTGAACACGTCCCGCAGGCGGGAGAACATCCCGCGCTGCCCCGGCGCGAACTTGCCGGGCGGGCGCTCCTCGCCGCGCAGCGCGGCGAGCCGCCGCAGCAGCTCCTCCTGCTCCTCGTCGAGCTTGCCGGGCGTCTCCACGTTCACGTGGATCATCAGGTCGCCGCGTCCGCTCTCGTTGAGGTGCCGCACGCCCCGGTTGTAGAGGGTGATCACCTGGCCGGACTGCGTGCCCGGCTTGATGTCGATCTCCTCCGCCGCGTCGAGCGTCTCGATCGTGACGCTGGTGCCGAGCGCCGCCGCCGTCATCGGGATCTCGACCGTGCAGTGCAGGTCGTCGCCCTCCCGCTCGAAGATCGGGTGCGCGCGCTCCACGATCTCCAGGAACAGGTCGCCGGGCGGGCCGCCGCCGGGGCCGACCTCGCCCTCGCCGGCGAGCTGGATGTGGATGCCGTTCTCCACGCCCGCCGGGATCTTGACCTTGACGGTGCGCCGGGTGCGGACGCGGCCGTCCCCGGAGCACTCGGTGCACGGCGTGCGGATCACCGAGCCGAAGCCGCCGCACGCCGGGCAGGGCCGGGCCGTCATGACCTGGCCCAGGAACGAGCGCTGCACCTGCTGCACCTCGCCGCGCCCGTGGCAGGTGTCGCAGGTGTCCGGGTGGGTGCCGGGCGCGCAGCCCGTCGCCTCGCACGCCGAGCACGCGACCGCGGTGTCCACGGTCAGCTCCCGGGTGGTGCCGAACGCGGTCTCCGACAGGTCGAGCTCGACCCGCAGCGTCGCGTTGCGCCCGCGCCGCGCCCGCGACCGGGGGCCGCGCGACGCCGACGTCCCGAAGAACGCGTCCATGATGTCGCTGAAGGGGAACCCGGCGCCGCCGAACCCGCCGGCGCCGCCCCCGCCGCCGCCGGGCGCGAACGGGTCCGCGCCCAGGTCGTACATCTCCCGCTTCTTCGGGTCGGAGAGCACCTCGTACGCCTGGGTGATCTCCTTGAACTTCTCCTGGGTATCCGGGTCGGGGTTGACGTCCGGGTGGAGTTCCCGCGCGAGCCGGCGATAGGCCTTCTTGACCTCGTCGGCGGTCGCGTTCCGCCCGACCCCCAGGGTCGCGTAGTAGTCGTTGGCCACCTTACGACCCCGCCAGGATCTGTCCCACGTAGCGTGCCACTGCCCGTACCGCTCCCATCGTGCTGGGGTAATCCATGCGTGTAGGCCCGAGCACTCCCAGCCGGGCCAGCGTGAGGTCGCCGACGCCGTAGTCGGCGGCGACGACCGAGGTCGATCGGAGCCCCAATTCGGGGTTCTCGGTGCCGATCCGCACCGTAACAGTAGAGGAGTCGCCGGACTCGCCGAGCAGCCGCATCAGCACCACCTGCTCCTCCAGCGCGACCAGCACCTCCCGCAGGCTCTGCGAGAAGTCCACCGCCGCGAGGTTCGCCGCGCCGGCGAAGACGATCTTCTCCTCGTGCCGTTCGACGAGCGTCTCCAGCAGCACCGACAGCACCGCGGCCGCCACCGGCCGCTCGTCCGGCCCGACCTTGTCCGGCAGGTCCGCGACGGCGGTCGGCACCTCGCCGAGCCCGAGCCCGTCCAGGCACGTGTTGAGCAACGCCCGCAGGTGCCCGATCGATTCCTCGGAGATCTCGCCGGGCGTCTCGATGACCCGCTGCTCCACCCGTCCGGTGTCGGTGATCAGGACGAGCAGCAGCCGGCTCTCGGCCACCCGCACCAGTTCGACGTGCCGCACCGTCGACCGCGTCAGCGACGGGTACTGCACCACCGCGACCTGCCGGGTCAGCTGCGCGAGCAGCTTCACCGTCCGGCCGACGACGTCGTCGAGGTCGTACGCGCCGGACAGGAACGTCTCGATCGCGCGCCGCTCCGGCGCCGACAGCGGCTTGATCGTCGACAGCCGGTCGACGAACAGCCGGTACCCCTTGTCGGTGGGGACGCGGCCCGCACTCGTGTGCGGCTGCGCGATGTACCCCTGCTCCTCCAGAACCGCCATGTCGTTCCGGATCGTGGCGGGGGACACGCCGAGGTTGTGCCGGTCCGCCAAGGACTTGGAGCCCACGGGTTCGTTCGTGGACACGAAGTCCTCGACGATGGCGCGCAGGACCGCGAGCTTCCGGTCGTCCAGCACGTTGTCACCTCCCTCGTGCGCTGCCACTGGCCCCCCGATCAACCGGCGCCGTCCGGCCCCGTGCCGCTGGCACTCCTTACTCCTGAGTGCCAAGTGTACGACCCGCGGGGGCTCTTCTGGAGGGTCCCGGCCCCGGCGGCGGCGCGATCCTATCCGGATCGGCGCCACGCCGAGCGACCGGGGACGACGCCGCCCGCGGCCGCCCTCCGGTTAATGTGCGGACCTGTGCGGAGTAAGGACTACGGCAACGACGTGCTGTCCGGCGACTGGCGCAGGCCCCGCAAGGGCCTCGTGCCCGAGATCCCGGCCGAGCCGGGGCTGGTCGCCGAGGATCCGGACAGCGGATTCTGCGGCGCCGTCGTGGCCTGCGACAAGTTCGGCGTCACCCTGGAGGACCGCTTCGGCAAGCGGCGCGTGTTCCCGCTCACCAAGGCGGGCTTCCTGATCGACGGCGCCCCGGTCACGCTCGTCCGCCCCGAGGCGGCCCCGCGCCGCCCGGCGCGCTCGGCGTCCGGCTCCGTCGCCGTCCGGGGCCTGCGCGCGCAGGTCGCCAAGGAGAGCCGCATCTACGTCGAGGGCGTGCACGACGCGGAACTGGTCGAGAAGATCTGGGGCCACGACCTCCGCGTCGAGGGCGTCGTCGTCGAGTACCTGGAGGGCGTGGACGACCTCCCCGCGATCGTCGACGAGTTCGGCCCCGCGGAGAGCCGCCGCCTCGGCGTCCTCGTCGACCACCTCGTCGAGGGCTCCAAGGAGAGCCGCATCGCCGCGCGGGTCTCGTCCCCGCACGTCCTGGTCACCGGCCACCCGTTCGTCGACGTGTGGGAGGCCGTCAAGCCCGCCGCCGTCGGCATCCCCGCCTGGCCCCGCGTCCCCCGCGGCGTCCCGTGGAAGGAGGGCGTCCTGGACGCCCTCGGCTGGGCGCCCGACACGGGCGCCGCCTGGAAGCGCATCCTCGGCTCCGTCACCGCCTACACCGACCTCGAACCCGCCCTCCTGGGCCGCGTCGAAGAACTGATCGACTTCGTGACCGCCCCCTGATCCCCCGCCCGACCGTCAGCACAGGTCCCGGACGACCGCGTCCGCCAGGAGGCGGCCGCGGCGGGTGAGGACGGCGCGGCCCGCGGCGTACGGGGCCCGTTCGAGGAGGCCGTCGGCGACGAGGCGGCGGACCGCGGCGTCGTCGAGGAGGGCGGTGGGGCAGCCGTCGGCGAGCCGGATCTCGAGCATGATGCGCTCGAAGCGGCGGTCGTCGGCGTCGAGGATCTCGCGGGCGTGGGCGGGGGTGACGCCCTCGGCGAGGCGGGACGCGTAGGCGGCGGGGTGCTTGACGTTCCACCAGCGGGTGCCGCCGACGTGGCTGTGCGCGCCCGGGCCGACGCCCCACCAGTCGGCGCCCGTCCAGTACAGGAGGTTGTGGCGGCAGGCGGCGTCGGGGCCCGTCGCCCAGTTGGAGATCTCGTACCAGTGCAGGCCGTGCGCGGAGAGCAGGTCGTCGGCCAGCAGGTACCGGTCGGCCATGGCGTCGTCGTCGGGCGCCGCCAGCTCGCCGCGGCGGACCTGCGCGGCCAGCCGGGTGCCCTCCTCGACGATCAGCGCGTAGGCGGACACGTGGTCGGGGTCGGACTCCAGGGCCGCCTCCAGGGACGCGCGCCAGTCGTCGTCGGTCTCCCCCGGGGTGCCGTAGATGAGGTCCAGGTTGATGTGCTCGAACCCCGCCTTGCGCGTCCAGTCGACCACCTGGGGGACGCGTCCGGGCGTGTGGGTCCGGTCCAGGACGGCCAGGACGTGCTCGCGCGCGCTCTGCATGCCGTACGAGACGCGGGTGAAGCCGGCCTCGCGGAGCGCGCCGAGGTACGCCTCGTCCACCGACTCGGGGTTCGCCTCGGTGGTGATCTCCGCGTCGGGCGCCAGGCCGAACTCGGCGTCGATCGCGGCGAGGACGCGGCCCAGGTCGTCCGGGGCGAGGAGGGTGGGGGTGCCGCCGCCGACGAAGACCGTCCGGACGGGCAGGTCGGCGTCGCCGAGGACGCGCCGCGCCATCCGGACCTCCGCGACGGCGGTGTCGGCGTAGGAGTCGCGGCTCGCGCCCGGCCCCAGCTCGGCGGCCGTGTAGGTGTTGAAGTCGCAGTAGCCGCAGCGGGTCACGCAGAACGGGACGTGCACGTAGAACGCGAAGGGCCGCGTGCCCAGGCCGTCGAGGGCGCCGGACGGCAGGGCGCCGTCGGCCGGTACGGGGTCGCCGTCGGGCAGGGTCGCGGGCATGCTCCCAGTCTGCCGCGCGCGGGGGCGTGGTCAGGCCAGGCGGAGCTTCTCCCGCAGCCAGCCGGGGATGTACTCGTCGGCGCGCGGGAACCGGTCCAGGTCCTGCGCGTAGGCGGACGGCGGCAGCGGGGGGACGAAGTCGGGTTCGCCGTCGTAGTCGAACTCGGCGCTGAACCGTCCGGACCGTTCGACGCGCAGCCGGGCGGTGAACCACGCGCCCTTCCCCCGCCGGTACATGACGCGGCGCAGTTCGTCCATCTTGCCGACGGCGTGGCCGGGCGGCATGGCGGTGCGGCGCTCCCCGTCGGCGTCGACGATCTCGAAGGACGCGCAGTCGATGCCGACGATGGCGCGGAAGTCCAGCCCGAGGCGCTCCCAGCCGGCGGGGGCCGCCGACCGCAGCGCGCGGACCGCGCCGTTCACCGTGTCCCGCTCCTTGGGGGAACGCAGAACCTGCTCGGAGTGGGCCACCCTCGAACCTCCGCTACCCGTCGCGGCCACTGCCCTCCGACCGTACCGACATCGGCGCCCGGGGCGAACGGCCTGCCGCGTGTCGCGCGGGAACGTCCGCGAGCCGCGCGGACGATCTTGGACGAGCCGGGCGCGAGCCGGGCGGGCGCCGGGCGGGGCGCGCCCCGGATAGGCTCGTCCGATGCGTATCGAGGCGGGGACCGGGCGGCCGCCGGCGCGGGTGCTGCTGCGCGGCGGCCCGGACGGCTGGCACTGCACGGTCGTGGACGACGCGGGCGGCGAGGGCCGCACCGACCTGCCGGCGTCCGGGACGCGCTGGAACCCGGGCGGACGGCGGAACGACCCGGAGCCGCCGTGGTGGCGCGGGCGCCTCGCCGACACGGCGGACGGCCTGCGCCGGCTCGTCGACGAGGGGCTGACGGACGCGACGTTCGGCGCGTTCGGCGCCGAGGCCGCGATCAGCTGGTTCGCCGTCGACGAGCCCGTCGCGTGGGAGGGCCTCGTCACCCTCGCCGAGCCGGATCCGGCGCGGTTCCCCGGGAAGGTGCCGCCGTTCGTCGTCACGCTCGAACCGGGGCGCGGCGCGGTGCTCCCGGACGCGCACCTGCTGTTCTCCACCCGCGCCGCGGACGCGTGGACCACGCTCGACGCCGTCGCCGAGCACTGCGGGACGCCCGCGCCGCGGGACGCGTTCGTGTGCGGCTTCGCCGCGCACCGCAGCGTGCGGGTCGGCCGCGGGTCCCTGGCGCTGTCGACCGAGGAGGGCGCGGACGGCGTCGAGCGGCTCGCCGAGATCGTCGGCACCCGCGGGCCCGGCTGGGGCGGCAACCCGGAGCTGCGCCTGCGCCTGGACGGCGTCGACCTGCTCGACGACCCCGCCGCCGACGTCGTCACCCTCTTCCGGGACCTCGGCCACGAGGTCGTCGAGCGCGGCCGGACGGCGCGGATCCCCGCGATGGGCCTCGGCCTGCACGAGCCGGACCCGCCGGCGCCGCGGGCCGGCCGTTTCACGACGGTCTCCCTGCACTTCCCGTCCGCTCCCGGGCACCGCGGCCGCTGACGGCCCGGGCGTCCGGCCCCGGCCGCCGCGGCCCGCGGACGGCGCGGCGCAACGGATCCGTCACCCGCGAGGAACCGATCCGTCACCGTGCCGCGACCCGGCGGCCCTACGTTCCCGATCATGGGAAGCCGCGCGCGCCACGCCGCCTCGTTTCTGACCGCCGCCCTCGCGGCCGCGCCCCTCGCGCTCGTCCCCGGGACGGCCGCGCGCGCCGCCGCGCCGGGCACGATCGTCCTGGAGCGGGACGGCGGCGCCCGGACGATCGCGTTCACCGCGGACCGGGCCGGGGAGGCGGTGCTCGGCTTCACCGCGGCGGCGCCGGGCGTCTCCTGGGGCCGGGCGGGCGCCGAGTCCGCCGTGGTGGCGGTCGCGGTGGACGGGCGGCACGTCACCGACGTCGTCGTCCCGTCGTCCGATCCGGTGCCGCGCGGCTTCGGGCTCGGGCACGTCGAGGAGGGCCCGCACGAGGTGACGCTGCGGTTCGCCGACGCGAGCGCCGCCGCGGCCCGGAGCGTGGCGCTCGCGGCCCCGCGCGTCGCCGTGCCGGAGGCCGGGCAGCTCGCGCTGCGGCACGCGCCGGTGATCGTCGGGCGGACGGGCTGGCCGTTCGGCGACCCGCGGCAGAACGCGCGGACCGACGCGCCGCTCGTCGCGTGGCACGAGACGCGGCCCGCGGCGACCGCCGGGCACCGCGTCATCGAGTACTCGCTGGTGTGGAGCAACGAGGACGGCGGCACCGACACGCCCGGCCTGCTCGCGCGGTGGGGCCGGACGAGCGACATCGAGTGGACGTACCGGGTCGAGGTGGACGCGTCGGGCGCCCGGGTGCCGGGGACCGCCGTCTACCACGGGCCGTTCCACGTCACGCTGAACTTCGCGGGCCGGTACGAGCGGGACCATCCGGTGCTGCAGACGTGCACGCAGAACAACAACCTGTGCGACGTGGTCTCCCCGGGCGCGCCGCTGCGGTTCCTGCCGGACGCGTCCCGCACCCGCCCGGACGGCCGCGCCCGCGAGGCCGTCATGGACCGCGAGCCGTGGACGTACCGGGTGATGGCGCAGGAACTCGTGCGGGAGGGCAAGGTCGAAGCGCCGTCCGACCCCGCGACGCCCGAGGCCGGCGACCCCCGCGCCTACCTGTTCGTCGAGTTCGCCATGGACGTCGGGGCCGGGACGGCGATCGGGTCCGCGCCGGGCCTCGCGCTCGGCGTGCGGCTGAAGGGCGACCCGTCCGTCCTGTACCGGTCCGACCACGGGCGGGCCGACCGGACGATCGGGCGCGACGGGGCCGTCGCCACCGCCGTCGAGCTGCCGCCGGGCACCCGGACGTCCGACATCGCGAGCGTGAAGGCCGTGCGGCGGCCGACCGGGCTCGGCGACGACCGCGCCCCGATCACCGTCACCGCGATCCACCGGGCCTTCATGCTGGACGACGCGTTCCTGCCGGGCCCGTCCGCGCTCACCTGGGACGGGGCCGTCGCGCTCACGCCCGCGGAGCCGTCGGCCGTCCTGTGGCGCGGGTGATCCCCGCCGCAATTCGGGAACCGGCGCGAACTTCGGGCGCGTCCAAGGAGTCGTAGAGTTCACCACCGAACCACGGACGGCGAAGGCGCGACGTCGGAGAGGAGCCCGCCATGGCCTACGGGCCTCCCCCCTCGCAGGGCCAGGGACAGCCCGGGCAGGCACCCTGGCAGCAGCCCGGCAACCTGTGGCAGCAGCAGCAGCCGCCCGGCGCACCGCCGCCCGGGCCCGCACCCGGTCCCGGCCCGCAGCAGCCGCCCGGGCGGCCGCCGCGGACGCGGCCGATGCCCGGCCACTACGGCCCGGTCGCCGACGACGAGCGGACCTGGTCGCTGATGGCCTACGTCGGGCAGTTCCTCGTCGGCGCGATCGCGCCGGCGATCGTCTACCTCGGCAAGCCGCGCTCGGCGTTCGCCCGGCGGCACGCCGCGCAGGGCCTCAACATGGGGCTGGCGGCCCTCGCCGTCTGGATCGTCGGCGGGCTGCTGTCGCTGGCCGTGGAAGTGCTCATCTGGGTGCCGCTGGTCTTCACCGCGGTCGTGATGTTCTTCCTGGTGTACGCGGGACGGGCCGCCAACCGCGGCGAGTTCCGGCGCGTGCCGGTCCCGGTGGCCTGGCCGCTGATCAAGAAGTAGCGACGGGCGGGCCCCGGTCCCGGGGAGCCGAGCGCTCCCGCCGGGCCGGGGCCCCCGGCGCGCACGCCTACTTCTTGCCCTTGTCTCCGGTCTCGCTCCCGCCGCCGGTGGACAGCGCCGCGACGAAGGCTTCCTGCGGGACGTCCACCCGCCCGATGGTCTTCATCCGCTTCTTGCCCTCCTTCTGCTTCTCCAGCAGCTTCCGCTTGCGGGAGATGTCGCCGCCGTAGCACTTGGCGAGGACGTCCTTGCGGATGGCGCGGATGTTCTCCCGGGCGATGATGCGGGCGCCCACGGCCGCCTGGATCGGCACCTCGTACTGCTGCCGCGGGATCAGCTCCTTGAGCTTCGCCGTCATCATCAGCCCGTACTCGCGGGACTTCTCCCGGTGGACGATCTGGCTGAACGCGTCGACGGACTCGCCCTGCAGCAGGATGTCGACCTTCACCAGGTCGGACTCCTTCTCCCCGCTGGGCTCGTAGTCCAGCGAGGCGTACCCGCGGGTCCGCGTCTTGAGCTGGTCGTAGAAGTCGAAGATGATCTCGGCGAGCGGCAGCGTGTAGCGGATCTCGACCCGTTCGGGCGACAGGTAGTCCATGCCGAGCAGCTCGCCGCGCCGCCCCTGGCACAGCTCCATGATCGCGCCGATGTGCTCGGACGGCGACAGCAGCGTCGCCTTCACGATCGGCTCGTACACCGCGCCGACCTTGCCCTCGGGGAACTCGCTGGGGTTCGTGACGACGTGCTCGGTGCCGTCCTCCATCACCGCGCGGTACACGACGTTCGGCGCGGTGGAGATCAGCGACAGGTTGAACTCGCGCTCCAGCCGCTCCCGGACGATCTCCATGTGCAGGAGCCCGAGGAACCCGCAGCGGAACCCGAACCCGAGCGCCGCCGACGTCTCCGGCTCGTACACCAGCGCGGCGTCGTTCAGCCGCAGCTTCTCCAGCGCCTCGCGCAGGTCGGGGTACTGGTCGCCGTCCACCGGGTACAGGCCGGAGAACACCATCGGCTTCGGGTCCTGGTAGCCGCCGAGCGGCTCGGGCGCCGCCTTGGACGCGGTCGTCACGGTGTCGCCGACGCGCGCCTGCCGGACGTCCTTCACCCCGGTGATCAGGTAGCCGACCTCGCCGACGCCGAGCCCGCCGACCGGCTTGGGCTCCGGCGCGATCACGCCGACCTCGAGGGTCTCGTGCGCGGCGCCCGTCGACATCATCAGGCTCTTCTCGCGGCGCGACAGGTGCCCGTCGATGATCCGGACGTACGTGACGACGCCCCGGTAGGTGTCGTACACCGAGTCGAAGATCAGCGCGCGGGCCGGGCCGTCCGGGTCGCCGACCGGCGCCGGGACCGTCTCGACGATCCGGTCCAGCAGCTCGGCGACGCCCTCGCCCGTCTTGCCGGACACCCGCAGGACGTCGGACGGGTCGCAGCCGATGATGCCCGCGATCTCCTCGGCGTACTTGTCGGGCTGCGCCGCGGGCAGGTCGATCTTGTTGAGGACCGGGATCAGGTGCAGGTCGGCCTCGATCGCCAGGTACAGGTTCGCGAGCGTCTGCGCCTCGATGCCCTGCGCCGCGTCCACCAGCAGGACCGCGCCCTCGCACGCCGCCAGCGACCGCGACACCTCGTAGGAGAAGTCGACGTGGCCGGGGGTGTCGATCAGGTTCAGGACGTGCTCGACGCCGTCGCGCGTCCACGGCAGCCGGACCGCCTGGCTCTTGATCGTGATGCCGCGCTCGCGCTCGATGTCCATGCGGTCGAGGTACTGGGCGCGCATCTGGCGCTCCTCGACGACGCCGGTCAACTGCAGCATCCGGTCCGCCAGCGTCGACTTTCCATGGTCGATGTGCGCGATGATGCAGAAGTTGCGGATGATCGCGGGATCGGTCTTGTTGGGCTCAGGCGCTGCCACCGGGGTCCGTTTCGCAAACTCACTCGGGGTGTGGACATGGGTTCTGTACCTCCCATGGTCCCATGCCCCGCGCGATGCTCCGTGCACGGCCCGGTTTGGGGCGGGCCCCGGTGATTGCTAAGCTGTGCGACTGCGTGTGGCGTACCGTCGTGCCCCGGGGGCACCGACACCGACCGCCCCCGTCAGACATTTCGTCAGAGCCTGCCGGCGCGCAGGCGAGGATCGCGACCCAAGCTGAGGCACTACGACGTGGCTAACATCAAGTCCCAGATCAAGCGCAACAAGCAGAACGAGAAGGCCCGCCTGCGCAACAAGGCCGTCAAGTCCGAGCTGAAGACGGCGATCCGCAAGTTCCGCGAGGCCGCCGACGCCGGCAACGTCGAGGGCGCCGTCGCCGCGCAGCGCAGCGCCGCCCGCAAGCTCGACAAGGCCGCCAGCAAGGGCGTCATCCACAAGAACCAGGCCGCGAACCGCAAGTCGGCGATCGCCAAGCGCACCGCCGAGCTGCAGGCCAAGTAAGGCCGCACCACGCGTCCGGGGCCGGTCCGAACGGACCGGCCCCGAAGCGTGTCCGGAGACGGGACGATGGACGAGCGGGAGCCGGGCGAGGACGAGCGCCGCGCCGTGCGGGTCTCGAAGTACCTCGCCCGCCACCTGCGGCACCGCCCCGGCGACATCGGCCTCGTGCTCGACCGGGAGGGCTGGGCCGACGTCGGCGAACTCCTCGCGGCCGCCGCGCGGCACGGCTTCCCCATCGGGCGCGGCGAACTCGAACGGGTCGTGGCGTCCGACGGCAAGGGCCGCTACGCCCTCGACGGCGACCGGATCCGCGCCGTGCAGGGCCACTCGGTGCCCGTCGAGCTGAACCTTCCCGTCACTCCCCCGCCGGACCTGCTGTACCACGGCACCGTCGGACGGTCCGTCGCCGCGATCAGGCGCGAGGGCCTGCGGCCGATGGGGCGCCACGCCGTCCACCTGTCCCCCGACCGCGAGACGGCGCTGCGGGTGGGCGCGCGCCGCGGCGTCCCGGTCGTCCTCGTCGTGCGGGCCGGCCGGATGGCCGCCGACGGGCACGAGTTCCGCGTCACCTCGAACGGGGTGTGGCTGACCGCGTCCGTTCCGCCCCGATATCTCTGCTGAGCCGCCGCGCGACGTCCGTCCAGGCGGGGACGTGCCGCACCCAGTCCGGCGCGGTCTCCTGCGGGCCGAACAGGTACAGGTGCGGGACGGTCCCGCGCAGGGCCCGGTGCACGTCGAGCCGATCGTCGATCATGTGGGTGATCCCGAGTTCCGCGCAGTGCACGGCCTTCTCCGCGCGTTTCCTGCAGAAGCGCACGTTCTCCCGCGGGAGGCCCGTCCGGCGGTAGAAGTCGTGGTGGTCGAGCCAGGCGAGCGTCCGCGCCCGCACCCGGTCGCCCGCCTTGGAGATGATCCAGGCGCGCCCGCCGACGAGCGCGACCAGCTCCGGCAGGACGTCGAACGCGCCGTCCGTCGCCGGGGACGCCAGCGCCTCCTCCAGCGAGCCGCCGAGGAACGCCGTGTCCGCGCGCCCCGGCGCCCGCGCGCCGCCCTGGATCACCCTGCCGAAGTCGATGCCGAGCCGAGGTTCGATGGTCATGCCACGACCATCCGGCATCCGGCGCTCGAACAGAACTATGGATCTCGCGCCCGGCTATAGTCCACGGTTATGGACCTGGACCGGGTGTCCACCGACGCGCTCGCCTCGTTCGCGGTGTTCGCCGACCACCTCAACTTCACCCGCGCCGCCGAGGAGCTGCACATCTCGCAGCCCGCCCTGCACGTCAAGGTGCGGAAACTCGCCGAGACGCTCGGCCGCCCGCTCTACACGCGGCACGGGCGGCGCCTCGCGCTGACCCCGGCGGGCGAGGCCGCCGCCCGGTTCGCCCGCGACCTCGACGCCCGCGTCGCGTCCTTCCTCGCCGACCTGCACGGCACCGCCCGCGCGCCCACGCTGGCCGCCGGGGAGGGCGCCTACCTGTACCTGCTGGGCGGCGTCGTCCGGCCCGGAGTCCGGCTGATCAACGGGGACCGGCCCCGCACCCTCGCCGCCGTCCGCACCGGCCGCGCCGACGTGGGCGTCGCCGTCCTCGACGTCCTGCCCGCCGACCTCACCGCCACCGTGCTCGCCACGTACCCGCAGGTCCTCGTCATGCCCGCGGACCATCCGCTCGCCGCCTCCCCCGCCCTCTCCCTCGCCGACCTCGCCGGCACGGCCCTGATCGTCCCGCCGCCCACCGGCCCGCACCGGGTCGCCCTCGAACGCGCCCTGCGCGCCGCGGACGTCCCCTGGTCGGTCGCCGTCGAGGCCGAGGGGTGGCCGCTGATGCTGCACTTCGTCGCCCTAGGCGTCGGCCTCGCCGTCGTGAACGGCTGCGTCGCCCCTTCCCCCGGACTGGTCGCCCGCGAGATCATCGACCTCCCCGCCGTCGCCTACCACGCCCTGCACCTGCCGTCCCGCGCCGACGACCCGCTCGTCACCGACCTGCTGTCGGCCATCCGCGCCGGCCTCCGGAGTCCCTGATGCGTTTCGAGATCATCGTCGACGTCGCCGCTCCACCCGAACGGGTCTGGAACCTCCTGTCCGACGTCGAACGGCTGCCCGCCCTGACCCCGTCGATGGAGAGCGTCGAACTGCTCGACGGCCCTCTCCGGGCCGGCGCGCGCGCCCGCGTCCGGCAGCCGCGCCTCGCCCGGGCCGTGTGGACGGTCACCGAGGTCACCGACGGCGAGTCGTTCACCTGGGAGTCGCGCGCCCCGGGCGTGACCACCACCGGCGGGCACCTGGTCCGACCCGCCGCGGACGGCGCGACCCTGCACCTCACGCTCGTCCAGTCGGGCCCGCTCGCCCCCGTGCTCGGCCTGCTCTTCGGCCGCCGCGCCCGCGCCTACGTCACGATGGAGGCGAACGGCGTGAAGAAAGCCGCCGAAACGGCCTAGCCCGGACGCTCCTCCGTGGGCAGCCACGCCCCGTGCAGCTCCAGCGGCACGCGCACCGGGACGCGGACGCGCGCGACGGGGCCGCCGCCGGGGTCCCGGTCCGCGAACACGAGCAGCAGCGAGGCGAGGTCGGTGCGGTCGGTGGCGAAGGTCAGCCAGTAGCCGCCGTCGGCGCCGGGCGCGAAGACCGGCTCGCCGACCGCGAGGTCCCCCGCCTCCCACGTCCGGACGTCCAGGCCGTCGCCCCGCACGTCGTACCAGCGCAGCGCGTCGTACTCGCCGGGCGGCAGGTCCCGCGCCCGCCCGCTCCCGGCCGCCGCGGCGATCCGGCGGTGCGGACCGGTGAGGTCCCGGTCGTCCACGCGGGGGAACTCCACGCACGCGTCGTCCAGCAGGTCCCGCCGCACCGTCCCGGCGCCCGGGTCGAGGACGGCGCGGGCGAGGCCGTGCGGCGCCCCGCCGGGCGCCGCCGGGCGCGGGCCGAGCCCGGGAGCGGGCCACTGCACGTAGTCGAGCACGACCCGTCCCCCGGCGTCGTGGGCGTTGACGGTGTGCCACACCCAGAAGGCGTCGTCGTGCGCCCACCGCACGGGACCGCCGTCGCGCGGGATGAGCGCGATCCGCGTGCCCCGCCCGGGCCGCCAGTCCAGGCCCGCACTCGTCCAGACGGAACCGCACCCACCCCACCAACCGGACGCCCCAGCGCACCGCGCACGAACCAGCCGCGGGCGCGCTCCAAGCACCCACCACCCCGGGCGACGTCCGGCGGAAAGCCCGGCCGGCCGTCAGCCACGGGCGGCGACGATCTCCATAGCCGTCCACACCAACGCGCGCGGCGCACCACCGGCCCGCGCGGCGCGATGCCCCGCCGCGTGCTGCAAGCGGAAGCCGCATCCGCTTCATGAGCCGGACGCCAGCAGCCACGTGATGCGGGCACCGGCCTCGGACGGCGCGATGCCAGGCCGCGCTCGTCCAGGCGGAGTCGGCGTCGGTTCTGCCGAGCGGACGTTCCTCGCGCGCGGCGCACGGGCGGGCAGCAGGCGGGGCCCTATCGAGAGCCCGGCCGGGCCGTCAGCCGCGGGCGGCGACGATTTTCGCGACCGTTCGCTCCAGCGCGTATGCGGGGTCGGCGGCGGCGCCCTTGACGGCCGCGTCGGCCTCGGCGACGGCCGTCATCGCCTGCGCGACGCCGTCCGCGGACCAGGCCCGGAGCTGCTTCTGCACGCGGTCGATCTTCCACGGGGGCATGCCCAGGTCCTTGGCGAGGGCCGCGCCGCGGGCGCCTCGCGGTGCGCCGCCCACCTTGGCGAGCCCGCGGACGCCCTGCGCCAGCGCGCTCACGATCAGCACCGGGGGGACGCCCGTCGCGAGCGCCCACCGGAGCTGCTCGAGCGCGTCGGCGAGCCGGCCCTCGATGGCCTTGTCCGCGACGGTGAAGCCGCTGACCTCCGCCCGTCCCCGGTAGTACCGGGCCACCGCGGCGTCGTCGATCTTCCCGCCCGTGTCGGCGACGAGCTGGCTGCACGCCGCCGCCAGCTCCCGCAGGTCGTTCCCGACGGCGTCGATCAGCCCGCGCGCGCCGTCCGCCGAGATCTTGCCGCCCGCGTCGCGGATCTCGGCACGGACGAAGTCGACCCGTTCGCCGACCTTGGTCACCTTCGGGCACGTGATCTTGCGTGCCTTGAGCTTCGTCAGCCCGTCCACCAGCGCCTTGCCCTTGGCGCCCCCGGGGTGCAGGGCCACGAGCACCACGTCGTCGGCGGGCGTCTTGGCGTACTTCAGCACCTCCGCGGTGAGGTCCTTGCCGAGGTCCTGCGCCGAGCGGATGACGAGCACCTTGCCGCCGCCGAACAGCGACGGCGACGTCAGCTCCGAGATCCGTCCGGGTTCCAGCCCGCCGGGCGCGAGATCGATCACCTCGGTGTCCGGGTCCCCCGCCCGCGCGGACGCGACGATGTCGCCGACCGCGCGCTCGACCAGCAGCTCTTCGTCACCGACGACCAGGATGATGGGCTCAACCGACACACCAGCAGCATGCCACGCCCCCGCACCCGCCCGCGCCAGACGCACGCGACGGGTCATTTCCGGGAGACGGTGGCGACGCCGGCGGCGGTGGGGACGACGGCGATGTCTCCTTCGCGGTCGGTGCGGTGGACGCGGACGCGCAGGTCGCGCAGGAGGGCGAGGGTCGCGGGCGACGGGTGGCCGTAGTCGTTGCCGCGGCCGACGGAGATGAGCGCGACGGACGCCCGCGCCGCCGCCAGGAAGCGGCGGTCCTGGCTGCGGGACCCGTGGTGCGGGACCTTCAGGACCTGGACGGGCGGCACGGCGCCCGCGAGGACGCGCTGGGCGTCGGCCTCGATGTCGCCCGCGAGCAGGGCGCTGAACCCCGGGCCGCGCGCCACCAGCACGACGCTCGCGTTGTTGATGGTGCTGCCGTCGTCGCCCCGGGACAGCGGCGGGCCGGTCGCGAGGGGCGCGATGACCGCGAGGGCGAGGTCGCCGACGCGCCAGGTCTGGCCGGGCAGGGCGGGGCGGGCGGGGACGCCGCGGGCCGTGCGGGCGGCGCGGCCGGACGTGCGCGGGGTCGTCAGGACCCGCCGGACCGTGCGGCCGTCGCGGACGCCGGGCGTCCCGTCCACGTGGTCGGCGTGCGGGTGGGTGATGACCAGGAGCGGGACGTCGGAGATCCGCAGGCGGTCGAGGCAGGCGTCGACCGGGCCCGGTTCGGGACCCGCGTCGACCACGACCGCGCGGCCGGGCCCGGCCGCGAGGACGACGGCGTCGCCCTGCCCGACGTCGCAGGCCACCATCCGCCAGCCGGGCGGGGGCCATCCGGGCGCCGTGACCCGCAGGGCGATCACCGCGACGAGGATCCCGGTCAGGAGGGCGGCCACGACGAGCCGTGCGCGGGAGCTGCGCAGGACGAGCACGACCGCGGCCGCCGCCGCCAGCAGGCTCGCGGCGCCGAGCCCGCCCGCGAGCCAGGGCACCGTGGCGTACGGGAGGTCGGCGGTGACGCGCGCGACCCCGATGATCCAGCCGACGGCGAGGCCCGCGGGGCGGACGAGCAGCCGGGCGAGCGGCGGCGAGAGCGGCGCGACCACGGCGGCGAGCGCACCGAGCAGCGTGGCGGGCGCCACGGCGGGCGCGGCCAGCAGGTTGGCGAGCACCGACACGACACCGACCTCTCCGGACAGCGTGACGAGGATCGGGGCGACGGCCGTCTGCGCCGCCGCGGCGACCGCCAGGGCGTCCGCCAGCGGCCCGGGGAGGCGGCGGGCGAGCCGCTCCCGCCAGGGCGGCGCGAGCACGAGCAGCCCCGCGGTCGCCGCGACCGACAGCGCGAACCCGTACGAGCGCGCCAGCGCGGGGTCGATCAGGACGAGCAGCAGCACCGCGGCGCCGAGGGCGGGCAGTCCCTGGCGGCGGCGCCCGGCGAGCAGGGCGAGCAGCCCCACGACGCCCATGACGGCCGCGCGCAGGACGCTCGGGTCCGGCCGCGCCACGATGACGAACGCGCAGACGGCGACGACGGCGAGGGGCGGCGCGCGGCGGCCGAGCCCCACGAGGCGGCACAGGCCCACGACCGCGCCGATCACGATCGCGAGGTTCGCGCCGGACACGACGAGGAGGTGCGTGAGACCGGCCGTGCGGAAGTCGTCGGCGAGGTCGGGCGGGATGCGGGACGTGTCGCCGACGACCATCGCGGGCAGCACTCCGCGCTGCCCCGGCGGAAGGACGTCCGTGGTGGCGCGCAGCTCGGCGCGGACGGCCTCGGCGGCCCGCTGCACCCCGGACGGCGGCGACAGCACGGACGGCGCCCCGCGGACGAGCACCACGGCCGCCAGGAGCCGGTCGTCGCGGGGCTCGCGGAACCTGCCGGTGAACCGCACCCGCTGGCTGGGCACGAGGTCGAGCCGGCGGTGGCCGTGCACGATGAGCAGGACCGGGACGCGGACGTCGGTGCCCCGCACGCGCTCCACGCGCGCCCGGATCGTGATCGTCCGCCGTGTCCCGCCGGTGGCCTGCGGGTCGCCGGTGACGACGGCCTCGGCGGTCGCGGTGCGTCCGGCGCGGGCCAGGTCGGGCACCGGGCCGGTGCCGACCGCCGTGGCGCGCAACGCGACCCCGGCCGCGGCCGCCGCGGCGCAGGCGAGCACCGCTCCGAGGAAGAGAGGGCGCGCCCCGGGCCGGCGCGGGACGAGAACGGCGACGGCCGCGAGCGCCGCGCCGGCCGCAAGGGCGTAGGACACCGCCGGCGCGAACCCGATGGCCACCGCGGCGGTGAGCCACGCCGCCAGGGCCGGGACGACGAGCCGCACATCATGCGTCATCCCGCTCCCCCCGGTTCCCGCCGCTCCCCAGCTCCCGGCGTGCGGCGACAAGCCCCGACCGCCCGCGTCCGCCAAACCGCGACGCGCCCCCGACGGTTCCTGCCGAATGCCTTATCGCCGCGCCCGCCACAGAACCGCCCAGACGCGAGCCACAAGAACGAACCCCGCCGTACGGCCGCCAACCCAACGCGCGCCCGACGGCTCTCGCCGATTGCCTCATCGCGGCGTGCGGCGCGGGATCGTCCAGGTGTGGGAGGCGACGAGCGTCGGTGGATGGCAGCGGGGGCGCCCCTGTCTCCTCGTGGTCTCGCCTCGGGCGTGTGCGGGGACGGGGCGGTGGGGCTTTGTGGTCGGTCATACGCTGACCTTGGGTTCGAGGTCGGCGAAGCGGCTTGCGCCGATGCCGTTGACGTCCTGGAGCTGGTCCACGGAGCGGAAGCCGCCGTTCCGGGTGCGGTACTCGATGATGCGGGCGGCCAGGACGGGACCCACGCCGGGGAGGTCGTCGAGCTGGTCGACGGTGGCGGTGTTGAGGTTCACCGGCGCGCCGCCGGGCGACGGCGCGCCGGGGGCCGGGGCCCCGGGGGCCGGGGCGCCGGGCGGCGGGGTGGGGGCGGGGACGCCCACCGGGATCTGCTCGCCGTCCACCACTTTGCGGGCGAGGTTGAGCGGGCCGGTCTCGGCGCCCCGGCGCACCCCGCCCGCCGCTTTGATCGCTTCGGCGACGCGGGAGTCGGCCGGGAGGGTGATCACGCCCGGCTTCCGCACCTTCCCGAGGACGTGCACGACGACCGTGCCGGTGGGGGGCGTGGACGGGCCGGGGCCGGCGGACGGCTCCGGGGCGGCGGGTCCGGCGGCGAGGGACGCGACGCCCGCGTCGGGGGCGGGTGCGGCGTCGGGGCGGGGCCGGGAGGCCCACAGGTAGCCGGCGGCGACCACGGCGGCGATCACGGCGAGGAGGACGAGCGCGCGGACGCCCGGGCGGTCGGGTGCCGCGCGTAAGCGGGCGGCGGGCGGGTCGGGCGGGGGCGGGTCTCGCGGGGGCGCGTCCCGCACGGGGGCGACGAGTGCCTGGAGGCGGTCGGTGGCCTTCATGCCGCCGACGTTAGGAGCCCGCGGCGGGACGCCGTCCGGGAATCAGGGGCTGTGGATAACTTCGTCGGGGGTCAGGGCTGGACGGGGACGCCGCCGCGCCACACGCGCTGGGCGCGGAGGCCGAAGGCCCAGGCGAAGGCGCCCTCGTGGTCGGCGTCCCAGAGCACGATGTCGGCGAGCATGCCGGGGGCGAGGGAGCCGCGGTCGCCGTAGCGGAGGGCGGCGGCGCCGCCGAGGGTGGCGGCGCGGAGCGCCTCGGTGACGCTGAGGCCGAACATGGCGACGGCGAGGCCGATGACCAGCGGCATGGAGGTGATGCCGCACTGGCCCGGGTTGTGGTCGGTGCCGAGGGCGACGGTGACGCCGCGGTCGAGCATCTGCCGGACGGGCGCGGGGGCGCGGCTGCTGTTGAGCGCGCTGCCGGGGCAGACGGTGGCGGTGACGCCGGCGTGGGCGAGGGCCTTGATGTCGTCGTCGTTGGCCTGGGTGAGCAGGTCGGCGGAGGCGCAGCCGACCTCGGCGGCGACCTGGGCGGCGCCGACGCGCTCGTTGGCGCAGGCGTGCATGCGGGCCTTCAGGCCGGCGCGCTTGCCGGTGAGCAGGAGGGCGCGGGCCTCCTCGGCGGTGAAGTGGCCCTCGTCGCAGTAGACGTCGATGCTGTCGGCGCCCGCGACGGCGGCGTCGCCGGCCCAGAGGCGGACGGCTTCGATGTAGTCGCGGCGGCGGCCGAAGAACTCGGGCGGGAGGATGTGGGCCGCGAGGAACGTCGCGTGGATGCGGGGCATCGAGGGCTCGGACTCGAGGGAGCGCAGCATCCGGATGTCGGCGAGTTCGCCGTCGCGGGTGAGGTGGTAGCCGGTCTTGGCCTCGACGGTGGTGGTCCCGCCGATGATCCACTGGCGGAGGCGTTCGCGGACGCCGTTGCACAGGGTCCAGGGGTCGGTGCCGCGGGTGACGGTGACGGTCGAGTTGACGCCGCCGCCGGCGGCCGCGATGGCCGAGTGGGACGAGCCGCTGGTGCGCATGGCGAGTTCGGCCCAGCGGTTCCCCGCGTAGACGGGGTGGGCGTGGGCGTCGATGAGCCCGGGGGTGACGAGGCCGCCACCGAGGTTCTCCACGTGGTCGACGTCGACGATGTCGTCGATGACGCCGGGGACGCTCTGCGGGAGGTCGGACGCCGGGCCGGCCCAGACGATCCGGTCGTCGTGGATGAGCACGGCGGCGTTGCTGCAGACGTCGGTGCCCGTCCAGAGCCTGCCGATGTTCGTCAACAGCCGTACCGTCATTGGTTCACCGGCCCTGATGAGACGACGTACCGGACGCCATGAAGTGGTCCACCTGCTCTCGATCCGAAACGCCGACTGGGTGCCGGCGATTCACCGCTGGAGGGTCGGGTGGCCGTGCGGCCACCACAGGCAACGAGACCGGAGATATCGGTTCCGTCACGGTAGTGCACCGAAGGCCCGTCAGACAACCTTTCATCGACGGCACGTCGCCTCGCCCATAGCCCTATGACCGTACGGAATTCGACCGCACCGTCAAGTCGATTGGCGAACCTGTCACCGTACGGCGACCGTGCGTCCATTCTGGAATGGCCTCAATTCAGCGGTTTCTCGACCGAAAACCCCGCCGGACGGTGTCCGGCGGGGTTCGCGTACGCGGTGCGGGCGCGGGGTCAGGCGGGCGCGGCCTCGAAGCGGGCGAGGTCGGCGGCGAGGTCGTCGGGGACCCGCGCGTGCAGCAGCGTGCCCTCGGCGACGTGCTCCTGCTTGAGGACTTCGCCGCGCTCGTGCACCTGCGCGACCAGGTCGCCGCGCTCGTACGGGACGAGCACGTGCAGTTCGGCCTCGAGGCCGGGCAGCCCGGCCTCGATCGCGGCGCGCAGTTCGTCGATGCCGAACCCGGTGCGGGCGGAGACGACGACGCTGTTCGGCTCGCGGCGCTGGAGCCGGGCGAGCGCGAGCCCGTCGGCGGCGTCCGCCTTGTTGATGACGATGAGCTCGGGGATGCCGTGGGCGTCGATCTCGCGCAGGACCTCGCGGACGGCGGCGATCTGCGCCTCCGGTTCGGGGTCGGAGCCGTCCACGACGTGCAGGATCAGGCCCGCGTCGGAGACCTCCTCCAGCGTCGAGCGGAACGCCTCGACGAGCTGGTGCGGCAGGTGCCGGACGAACCCGACGGTGTCGGCCAGCGTGTAGGCGCGGCCGCCGGGGGTCTCAGCGCGCCGGACGGTGGGGTCGAGGGTGGCGAACAGCGCGTTCTCCACCAGCACCCCGGCGCCGGTGAGCCGGTTGAGCAGGGACGACTTGCCCGCGTTGGTGTAGCCGGCGATGGCGACCGCCGGCACTTCGTGGCGGCGCCGGCCGCCGCGCTTGGTGTCGCGCGACTTGGACATCTCGGCGATCTGCCGGCGCAGCTTGGCCATCCGGGTGCGGATCCGCCGCCGGTCCAGCTCGATCTTGGTCTCGCCGGGGCCGCGGCCGCCGATCCCGACGCCGCCGGCGGCGCGGCCGCCGACCTGCCGGGACAGGTTGCCGCCCCAGCCGCGCAGGCGGGGCAGGAGGTAGTCGAGCTGCGCCAGCTCGACCTGCGCCTTGCCCTCGCGGCTCTTGGCGTGCTGGGCGAAGATGTCGAGGATCAGGGCCGTCCGGTCGATGACCTTGACCTGGACGGTGTCCTCCAGGTGGCGGAGCTGGCTCGGGGCGAGCTCGCCGTCGCAGATGACGGTGTCGGCGCCGGTCGCGATGACGACGTCGCGCAGTTCGGCGGCCTTGCCGGATCCGATGTAGGTGGCGGGGTCGGGGCGGGAGCGCCGCTGCACGAGGCCCTCCAGCACTTCGGAGCCGGCCGTCTCGGCGAGCAGCGCGAGCTCGCGCAGCGAGTTCTCGGCGGCCTCGGCGGTGCCTTCGGTCCAGACGCCCACCAGGACGACCCGCTCCAGTCGCAGGGAACGGTATTCGACCTCGGTGACGTCGGTCAGCTCGGTGGAGAGTCCGGCGACGCGGCGCAGTGCCCGCCGGTCTTCGAGGTCGAGCTCGCCGGTCATCGGCTCGAGCTCGTCCATGGTCTGGTCTGCGGTGAAAGGTTGAGTCATATGTCCTCGGTAGAACGCCGCGGCGCGGCTGTGTCTTCCCGACGATCGTCTCACGGGCCGTCCCGCGCGTCACCTGCTTATGGGCCGCCTTATGGGCCGCTTCCGCGCGACGGTTGCCGCGGGCGGCGGCGGGGAGATCGGGAGGGGGGCGGCCGGGGGCGCACCCGCTTTGACCGGCGCGCGAACCGCCGAGTAACGTTCTCCACGTAACAGAAACGGAATTTCGCTATACGAAAGGGCGGGCAGATGGGCAACCAGGACGGCATCGAGATCACCGGGCCGCTCGGCGACCGGTACGAGGAGATCCTGACGCCGGAGGCGCTCGGTCTGCTCGCCGCGCTCCAGCGCGAGCTGGGCGGGCGGCGCAAGGAGCTGCTCGCGGCCCGCGCGGAGCGGCAGCGGCGGCTGTCGGAGGGCGGCACGCTCGACTTCCTCCCCGAGACGGCGGAGATCCGGGCGGACGACTCGTGGCGCGTCGCCGACCCGGCGCCGGGGCTCGAGGACCGCCGCGTCGAGATCACCGGCCCGACGGACCGGAAGATGACGATCAACGCGCTGAACTCGGGCGCGAAGGTGTGGCTGGCCGACTTCGAGGACGCCAACACCCCGCTGTGGAACAACATGGTCGAGGGGCAGCTCAACCTGCGGGACGCCCTCGACCGCACGATCGACTTCACCGACGCCAAGAGCGGCAAGTCGTACGCGCTCAAGGACGACGCCGAGCTGGCGACCATCGTCGTCCGGCCGCGCGGCTGGCACATGGAGGAGAAGCACCTGCTGATCGACGGCGAGCCCATGTCCGGGTCGCTGTTCGACTTCGGCCTGTACTTCTTCCACTGCGCGCAGCGGCAGATCGACAAGGGCCGGGGCCCGTACTTCTACCTGCCGAAGATGGAGGCGCACCAGGAGGCGCGGCTCTGGAACGACGCGTTCAACCTGGCCCAGGACCGCCTGGGCGTTCCGCGCGGGACGATCCGGGCGACCGTCCTGATCGAGACGATCCCGGCCGCGTTCGAGATGGAGGAGATCCTCTACGAACTGCGCGACCACTCCGCCGGGCTGAACGCGGGCCGCTGGGACTACCTCTTCTCGGTGATCAAGAAGTTCCGGGACCGCGGCGCCGAGTTCGTCCTGCCCGAGCGCAACGCGATCACGATGACCGCGCCGTTCATGCGCGCCTACACCGAGCTGCTGGTGCGCAGCTGCCACAAGCGCGGCGCGCACGCGATCGGCGGCATGGCGGCGTTCATCCCGTCCCGCCGGGACGAGGAGGTCAACAAGGTCGCGCTGGAGAAGGTGCGGGCGGACAAGACGCGCGAGTCCGGCGACGGCTTCGACGGTTCGTGGGTCGCGCACCCCGACCTCGTCCCGGTCTGCCGCGAGGTCTTCGACGGCGTGCTGGGCGACAAGCCGAACCAGCGCGACCGGCTCCGCGAGGACGTGGACGTCACGGCGGCCGACCTGCTCAACGTCAAGGCCACCCCGGGCGACATCACCGAGGCGGGGCTGCGCAACAACATCGACGTGGCGCTGCGCTACCTGGCCACCTGGCTGGACGGCGCGGGCGCGGTCGCCATCCACAACCTGATGGAGGACGCGGCCACCGCGGAGATCTCCCGCTCGCAGGTGTGGCAGTGGATCTACAACGGCGTCTCCACCGCCGAGGGCCAGAAGATCACCAAGGAGTGGGTGGAGCGGCTGCTGGAGGAGGAGCTGGGCAAGATCCGCGCCGAGCTGGGCGACGCGTTCAACGAGCCCCGCTACAACGAGGCCGTGGCGCTGTTCAAGGAGGTCACGCTCGCCGACGCGTACTCCGAGTTCCTCACCACCCCCGCCTACGAGCGGATGGGCTGATCCGGCCGACGGCCGGACCGGCCGCGGCGGCCCGGGACGCGTCCCGGGCCGCCGCGGCCGTCCATGCATTGCGCGCGGACGGGGGCAGGGAGGATCGTTCGAGGATGGAGCCGGAGCTGGAGGCGCTCGCGCGGCGCCTGGACGCGCTGCTGGGGCCGGAACGCGTCATCACCGACCCCGTGCGGCTGCGGACGTACGAGTGCGACGGGCTGACGAACCATCGGTGCACGCCCGCCGTCGCCGTCCTGCCCGACACCGCCGAGCAGGTCGCGGCGATCGTCCGGGAGTGCGCGGCGGCGGGCGTCCCGTACGTGGCGCGCGGGTCGGGGACGGGCCTGTCGGGCGGGGCGCTCCCCCGCGCGGACGGCGTCCTGATCGTGACGTCGCGGATGCGGCGGATCCTGGAGATCGACATCCCGGGGCAGCGGGCGGTGGTGGAGCCCGGGGTGATCAACCTGGACGTGACGCGGGCCGTGCGGCCGTACGGGTACTACTTCGCGCCCGACCCGTCCAGCCAGCAGATCTGCTCGGTCGGCGGGAACGTCGCGGAGAACTCCGGCGGCGCGCACTGCCTCAAGTACGGGTTCACCGCGCACCACGTGCTGGCCTGCGAGGTCGTCACGCCGGACGGCGAGCTGGTGGAGCTCTCGGCGGACGGTCCGGGCTACGACCTGCTCGGGGTGTTCGTCGGCGCGGAGGGCACCCTCGGCATCACCACCAAGATCACCGTGCGGCTGACGCGGGTGCCGGAGACCGTGCAGACGCTGCTCGCGGCGTTCGGGTCGATCGAGGCGGGCGGCACCGCGGTGTCGGCGATCATCGGCGCGGGGGTCGTCCCGGCGGCGATCGAGATGATGGACGCGCTGTCGATCGAGGCGGCCGAGGCGGCGGTGCAGTGCGCGTACCCGCCGGGCGCCGGCGCGGTGCTGATCGTGGAGCTGGACGGCCCGGAGGCGGAGGTCGCGGCGCAGTTCGCGCAGGTCGAACGGATGTGCCGGGACGCGGGCGCGTTCGAGATCCGGGTCGCGACCGACGACGCGGAGCGGGCGCTGATCTGGACGGGGCGCAAGTCGGCGTTCGCCGCGGTGGGGCGGATCAGCCCCGCCTACATCGTCCAGGACGGCGTGATCCCGCGGACGGCCCTGCCGCGGGTGCTGGCGCGCATCGACGAGCTGTCGGCCGAGTCGGGGGTGCGGGTCGCGAACGTCTTCCACGCGGGGGACGGCAACCTGCATCCGCTGGTGCTGTTCGACGACGCCGAAGAAGGTGCGGGCGCGCGCGCAGAGGAGGTGTCGGGCGCGATCCTGGATCTCTGCATCGAGCACGGCGGCTCCATCACGGGCGAGCACGGTGTGGGCGTGGACAAGTCCCGGTACATGCCGCGCATGTTCACCGAAGCCGATCTGGACACCATGCAGATGGTGCGGTGCGGGTTCGATCCGGCGGGCCTGTGCAACCCCGGGAAGGTGTTCCCGACGCCGCGCCTGTGCGGTGAGGTCCCGGGCGTGCGCAAGGGACCCCACCCGTTCGAGGGAAAGGCGGACCTGTTCTGATGCGGCCCCCCGATGCATCCGGCGACGCGCTCGGCGCCCTCGCGAAGGTCTGCGGCGACGTCCGCCCCGGCGAACCGGAGGAGGGCGTGCTGGGCGTCGAGCCCGCCGCCGTCGCCGCGCCCGCCACGGTCGGCGAGGCCGCGGAGGTGATGCGGGTCGCCGCCGAGCACGGGCTGGCGGTCGTCCCGCGCGGCGGCGAGACGCGGCTGGACTGGGGGACGCCCCCGCGGCGCTGCGACCTGATCGTGGACACCCGGCGGCTGGACCGCCTCGTCGAGCACGCCGCCGGCGACCTCGTGGCCACCGCGCAGGCGGGGCTGCCGTTGGAACGGCTGGGCGCGGAGCTCGCGGGCGAGGGGCAGCGGCTCGCCCTGGACGCGCCCCTCCCCGGCTCCACGGTCGGCGGGACGATCGCGACGGGCGCGTCCGGTCCGCTCCGGACCCTTTACGGAACGCCACGGAATCTGGTCATCGGGCTCACGATCGTCCGGGCGGACGGTCAGGTGGCGAAGTCGGGCGGCAAGGTCGTCAAGAACGTCGCCGGATACGACCTGGGACGGCTGTTCTGCGGCTCGTACGGAACGCTGGGACTCATCGTCGAGGCCACGTTCCGCCTGCACCCGACGCCCACCGGGCGCGCGTACGTCGCGCGTCCCGTGGACGGGCCGGAGGAGGCGCACGAGGCGGTGCAGGCCGTCCTGCATTCGCCCGTGGTGCCGAGTGCCGTCGAGTACCTCTCCCCCGGGGTGGTGGCCGTCCTGCTGGAGGGCGTCCCCGACGGTGTCGGCGCGCGCGCACAGCAGACGGTCGAACTCCTGGGGCGAGAAGCGCAGGTCTCGGAGGACGCCCCCGACGGCTGGGGCCGCTACCCGGACGGCACCGTCCTGCTCGACGTCGCCGCACCCCCGCCCGCGCTCCGCGACCTGCTCGCCGCGCTGCCCGCGACCGGGACGGCCGTGACGTGGAACGGCGACGGGCACGGGTACGTGGGCCTGTCCCTGGGCGACTCCCCCGTCGGCGTCCCGTCCGGGACCGTCGCGGACGTCGTCGCCGACGTGCGGGACGCGCTGGCCCGGCACAAGGGCGGCGCGGTCGTCCGCTACGCGCCGGAGGACGTGCGCGGCGCCGTCGACGTGTGGGGCCCGGTCCCGGCCCTGCGGCTGATGCGGCGCGTCAAGGACCAGTTCGACCCCGACCACCGGCTGTCCCCCGGCCGTTTCACGGGAGGTATCTGATGAGCGCTTCGCAGACCGGACCGCCGCACGAGCCGGTGCCGCAAGGGCCGGTGCCGCCCGGCTCCCCCGGCGAGGTGGCGAACCTGCTCGGCGACTGCGTGCACTGCGGGTTCTGCCTGCCGACGTGCCCGACGTACGTCCTGTGGGGCGAGGAGGCGGACTCGCCGCGCGGGCGCATCCACCTGATGGACCAGCACGCGAAGGGCGAGCCGCTCGGCGGTCCGATGGTCGAGCACTTCGACCGCTGCCTCGGCTGCATGGCGTGCGTGACGGCGTGCCCGTCGGGCGTCCAGTACGACCGGCTGATCGAGCTGACGCGGGCCGAGGTCGAGCGCGACCACCCGCGGCCGCTGCGGGAGCGGGCCGTCCGCGAGCTGGTCTTCCGGCTGTTCCCGTACCGGCGGCGGCTGCGGGCGCTGCGCGGGCCGCTGCGCGCCTACCAGCGGTCGGGCCTGGACCGGTTCGTCCGCCGCTCGGGCCTGCTGGAGCGGGTGTCGCCGTCGCTGGCGGCGATGGAGCGGCTCGCGCCGCCGCTCGGCCGGGCGCCGCGGCTGCCGGAGCGGGTCGCCGCGCGCGGCGGCCGGCGCGCCACGGTGGGCATGCTGGTCGGCTGCGTGCAGGGCGAGTTCTTCCCGGGCGTCAACGCGGCGACGGCCCGCGTGCTGGCGATGGAGGGGTGCGACGTCCTCATCCCGCGCGGGCAGGGCTGCTGCGGCGCCCTGTCGATGCACGCGGGACGCGCGGACGAGGCGCGCGCGTTCGCCCGCCGGACGATCGAGGCGTTCGAGCGCGTGGACGTCATCGTGGTGAACTCGGCGGGCTGCGGGTCGTCGATGAAGGAGTACGGGGCGCTGCTGGCGGACGATCCCGCGTGGGCGCGCCGGGCGGAGGGGCTGGCGGAGCGCACCCGCGACCTCGCGGAGTTCCTCGCCGAGCTGGGGCCCCGCGCGGAGCGCGGGCCGCTTCCGGTCACCGTCGCCTACCACGACGCCTGCCACCTGTCCCACGCGCAGGGCGTGCGGGCGCAGCCGCGGGCGCTGCTCGCGCAGATCCCCGAACTGACCGTCCGGGAGATCGCCGACCCCGACATCTGCTGCGGCTCGGCCGGCACGTACAACGTGTTCCAGCCGGAGGCGGCCGGGGAGCTGGGCGACCGCAAGGCGGCCGGCGTGGCCGCGACCGGCGCCGAGCTGCTGGTCGCCGCCAACCCGGGATGCACGATGCAGATCGCGGGCGCGCTGCGCCGCCGGGGCGACGCCATCGCGATCGCGCACACCGCGCAGGTGCTCGACGCGTCCCTGCGGGGCCTCGGCCGCGACGCCCTCCTCGAACGCGGTTCGTAGGCGTTCGCCCTAGTGGTTCGGTGTTTCTCCCGTCAATGGTGGCCTGTCCGGCGCTGATCCGGGTGTCCGGTATCGTGACCAGCCACCCACCGGCAGCACGCGCTTACCGATTCGGACGCAACGGGCTGAGGGGAGCACGGAGACCATGTCGTACAGCAACCAGCCGCGGTCCGCGGGAGGCCGGCGGCGCAAGCCCCGGCGGACCGGCGCCGGACGGCTCGGCCTCGCGGGCGCGCTCACGGGCGCCGTCGGCATCGCCGCGATCGCCGCGGGCATCGTCGTCCTGCGGCCGGGGCCGGACGCCGGGGACGCCGGGGCGCCGCCGTCCCGCGCGAGCGGATCGGGCGCCTCGCCCTCGCTGAGCTCGCAGCCCGCGCCCCGGACGGGCGCCGCCGTCCCGTTCACCACCCCCGAGGGCTACGGCTACAGCCTCGCGGCCGTCGGTTCCGGCACGGACGCCGAACCGCTCGGCTCCACCCAGGCGCCGCCGTCCGGAACCACGTACGCCTACGCCGACTACGTCCTGACGAACACGCAGCGCCGTCCGGTCATGCTGGACTTCCCCGCCGACCTGTTCATGCCCGAGGCGGAGGTGCCGAAGGACGCGCGGGAGCGGTGCATGCCGCAGGTCGGCGTCCCCAAGGACATGTGCACGCTGCCCAACCGAAGCGAGATCATCGCCCGCGTCGACCGGGCCGAGCCCCCGTTCGAGGAGGCCGGCACCCGGATGATCCCCGCGGGCGCGTCCTACGTGGTGCGGATCGCCTCCGACCTCCCCGTCAAGGACGGCGTGTCCGCGGACGACCTGAAGCTCTACGTGTGGAGCGCCCGCTACACCAGCGACCGCAAGGGCATCGAACTCCCCTACCCGTCCTCCGAGGCGTCCTGAGCGAAACCGATGTCCTCGTAAGCGGGCTGGTGGAAGCCGCAGGCGCCGATGTTGGCCAGGTCCACGCGCGCGGCCACCAGTTGAGGACGCTGGTACAGCGGCAGGACGAGCGCTTCCTGCCAGACGAGTCGATCGGCCCGGTTCACAAGGGTGTGGACCTCAGCCGGATCCCCCGCCGTGACCGCTTTCTCGAGCGTCGCGTCGATCGTCGCGGTACCGCCTCCTGAGTAGTTCTGCCGGACCTCCCCCTCCCGTGGGCGCGCGTAGACCGCCCGCATCGACGACACGGGGAACGGTGTGCCGAACCAGGAGAACGGCGCGATGTCGAAGTCCCCCCGCGTGATGCGCCCGAACAGGTCGTCGGCCGGAACCGGTTCGATGTCCACCCGAACGCCGATGCGTTCGAGCAGCGCGCGCGCCAGTTCCCCTTCCCGCCCGCCGATGGGCTGCCCGGCCGCGACGACGAACCGGAGCGCGAGCGTCCGCCCGTCCTTCGCGCGGTGGCGGCCCCGTTTCGCCCAGCCCGCGGCGTCGAGGAGCCGCGCCGCCGCCGCGGGGTCGTACCGTCCGTGGACACCCGAGTTGTCGCGATAGCCCGGCTGGGTGCCGACGTAGAAGTGGTTGCCGAGCGTCCGCGCGGGGACGCCGAGCCCCACGAGGTCGGACCGGGCGATCGCGTCCCGGTCCAGGCCGAGCATCACCGCGCGCCGCACCCGCACGTCCGACAGGACCGCCCCCGCCGCGTTGAGCGTGAACACCCGCGAGTCCGGGCCGCCCGCCCGCCGCACCTCGCCGCCGTCGGCCGCCCGCACCCGCCGCAGCGCGCCCGCGTCCAGCCCGACCTCCATCAGGCCGACCTCCCCGTTGGCGAACGCCCCCGGCATCGCCATCGGATCCATCGCCCGGTAGACGATCCGGTCGAGCTTCGCGGGCCTGCCCCACCAGCCCGGGTCCCGCACGAGCGTGATCGTCTTCGCCGTCCGGTCCACCCGCCCGACCCGGAACGGCCCCGCGGTGACGGGCGGCCGCTCGAGCCACCCGGTGTTGAACGCCCGGGGATCGCCGTACGCCGCCGCCGGATACAGCGGGCTGAACAGGCGGCGCCAGTCCGCGTAACGCCGCGCGAACACGACCTTCACGACCTGCTCGTCCGCACCCCGCTCGACCCGTGCGATGCGCCGGTAACCCGTGTCGTCGGCGATCTCATACCGCGGATCCCGCCCGGACAGCGCGCGCGCCTGCACTGCGAAGTCCCGGTACCCGATGGCCCGCCCGTCCGACCATCGCGCCTCCGGGTTGAGCCGGTAGACGACCGTCTGCCCGCGTCCCGTGCGCTTTACCTCGGCCGAATGAAGGTACTCGGGAACGCGATGCACCACGCCTTTCTCGTCCGCCCGCATGAGGCGAGGCAAAGCTGCTTGGACGACCCGATCGACCGAGCCCGTTTTCCCGTTCACGTGGTGGAAGTTCCACTGCGCCGGGAATTCCGGCAGCGCCCATTGCAGAGTGCCTCCGTCCCGCACACGCTCGCGCGGCATCGGATTGACGTCCGACCGAGGCAACACGGCACTCACCCCGGTTCCCCGTGCCGCACCCCCCGTACATCCAGCCCCGCCCAATGCCACGGGCACCACAACAACCCCGGCAACCACCACCCGCCACACCCCCTTCCCCGGCGCCCGAGCAACGCCGTCACGACCGCCGGCACCGCACCGGCCGCGAAGGCCCGGCGGAAGCCCACCGGCCCGGTCGGCGCGGTCGCGCTGCCCGCCGGACCGCTCCTCCCCGGTGATCGCCAGGCCGGCGACGTCCGGCGAGGCGGACCGGCCTACCGGCTCCGCCCCGCCCGTCGCGAAGGCGGACGGGGCCGTCACCGGGTGAAGCGGAAGCCCACCGGCCCGGTCGGCGCGGTCGCGCTGCCCGCCGGGCCGCCCCTCCCCAGTGATCGCCAGACCGGCGACATCCGGCGAGGCGGACCGGCCGACCGGCTCCGCCCCGCCCGTCGCGAAGGCGGACGGGGCCGTCACCGGGTGAAGCGGCGAGTCGTGGGCGGGTACGGCGGGGTGTGTGGCGCGGCTGCTGCTCGGGTTCATGTGGTGCTCCGGGGGGTCGAGGGGGCGGGCTGGGGCAAGGGGTGGTGGCAGGCGACCTCGTGGGCCTGACGGCCGGTGGGGCGTGGCTCGGGGTCCGATGCGGCGCACCGGGCGCGCGCGGCGGGCGGGAGCGCGGGGTGGATCGGGCATCGGGCGCGGAAGCGGCAGCCGTCGGGCGGGTTCGCGGGGTCGGGCGCCTCGCCGTGCAGGACGACGCGGGGGCGCGCGCGCTCGAGGACGGGATCGGGGATCGGGACCGCGTCCAGGAGCGCGCGCGTGTACGGGTGTGCAGGCGCCGCATAGACCTCGTCGGCCGGGCCCAGTTCGACGATGCGGCCCGCGTGCATGACGGCGACGCGATCGGCGATCCGGTGGACGACCGCGAGGTCGTGGGCGACGAACACGCACGCGAGGCCGAGCCGGGACTGGAGTTCTTGCAGGAGGTTCAGCACCCCGGCTTGTGTGGTCGCGTCCAGTGACGCGACGGGTTCGTCCAGGAGGAGTAGGCGTGGTTCCAGAGCGAGCGCCCTGGCGATGCCGACTCGTTGTTTCTGCCCGCCCGACAGTTCGTGTGGGCGGCGGTCCGCGTGGCGGGGTTCGAGGCCCACGAGGCCGAGGAGGTCCCGGACGCGCTCGGATGCGGGCATGCCGTGGGCGGTGAGCGGCTCGGCGATGATGTCGCGGACGCGCATCCGGGGGTTGAGCGATGAACAGGGGTCCTGGAAGACGAGTTGGACGTCGCGGCGCAGGGTTCTGCGGCGGGCGCGGCGGAGGGTCGCGGTGTCCTCGCCGAGGACGGTGATCCTGCCGCGCGGGGGCCGGGCCAGGCGGACGATCTCCATGAGGGCGGTCGTCTTGCCGCAGCCCGACTCGCCCACCAGCGCGAGGGTCTCGCCTCGCCGGACGTCGAACGTGACGCCGTCCACCGCTCGCACGGCGCCGTGGTGGCGGACGAGCGCGTCGACGGCGAGGACCGCGGGGCCGGGCGGCCGGGCGCGCGCGGGGCGCGGGGCGATGCGCGGCGCCGCACGCAGGAGCGCGGCCGTGCGGGGCGTGCGGGGGCGCCGGTAGACCTCCTCGGCCGGGCCCTGCTCGACCGCGCGCCCGTCGTGCATGACGAGGACGCGGTCGGCGATGCCCGCGACGACGCCGAGGTCGTGCGCGATGAGGACGGTCGCGGTCCCGGACGCCCGCGCGGTGCGCAGCACGTCGAGGATCTGCGCCTGGACGGTGACGTCGAGGCCCGCGGTCGGCTCGTCCGCGATGAGGACGGACGGGTCGTGCGCCATCGCCATCGCGATCAGCGCGCGCCTCTGCATCCCGCCCGAGTATTCGTGGGGGTAGGCCCGCGCGCGCCGGGGTGCGTGCGGGATGCCGACGAGGCCGAGCAGTTCGACGGCCTGCGCGCGCGCCGCCGCGCGGCTGGTGCGCCGATGGACGCGGACGGCTTCGGCGATCTGGGCGCCCACGGTGCGGACGGGATTGAGAGAGGCGAGGTCCTGGAACACCATCGCCAGGTCCTTGCCGCGGATCCGGGAGAGTTCGGCGTCGGAGCGGCCGAGGAGTTCCCTGCCGTGCAGGCGCACCGACCCGTCGGCGCGCGCGCCGTCCGGGAGCAGGCCGAGGACGGCGAGGGCGAGGGCGGTCTTGCCGGAGCCCGACGCGCCGACGACGCCCAGCGTCTCCCCCGCGCGCAGGTCGAATCCCGCGCCCCGCACGGCCGGGGCGCCCGCCGCCCAGCGGACCCGCAGGTCCGCGACCGCCAGCGCCGTCACCGCGGGTCGAGGGCGTCGCGGAGGCCGTCGGCGAGCAGGTTCGCGGCGACGGCGATCAGGACCAGGAGCGCGGCGGGGAAGCCGAACCGCCAGGGGAACGCGAGGACGGCCGGGCCGCCGTCGGCGACCAGCGAGCCGAGCGACACGCCGGGCGGGCGGACGCCGAACCCGAGGTGGGCGAGCCCGCTCTCGGCGATGACCGCGGCGCCGACGGTGAGGCCCGCGTCGACCGCGAGCAGCGGCGCGAGCGCCGGCAGGACGTGCCGGACGATCGTGCGCGGCGCGCCCACCCCGGCGAGCCGGGCGGCCAGGACGTGCTCGCGGGCGCGCAGCGAGCGGACCGCGGCCCGCACGGTCCGGGCCGTCGGCGTCCACATCGTCCCGGCGAGGACGGCGACGAGCGCGAGCGTGCCCGCGTCCGGGGCGAGGACGGCCGCGAGGAGGAACGGCGGCAGGACGGACAGCAGGTCGACGCACCAGGTCAGCGCCCGGTCGGCGCGCCCGCCCGCGTAGCCCGCGACGGTGCCGGCGAGGGCCGCCAGGAACGTCGCGAGGGCGGCGACGGCGGCGCCGATCAGGAGGGACCTGCGGAGGGCGTGGACGGTCACGGCGAACACGTCGCGCCCGTTCTGCGTGGTGCCGAGCCAGTGCCGCCGCGACGGCCCCTCGCCGAACGCGGTGAAGTCGATCTCGTCCCACGCCCACGGTGCGAGGGCCGGTCCGGCGGCGGCGAGCAGCACGAGCGCGGCGAGCGGGACCAGGCCGGCGGCGACGCGCGTCACGCCGGCCGGACGCGCGGGTCGAGGAGCCCGTGCAGGACGTCCGCGGCGAGCGCGGCCGCCGGCACCGCGCAGGCGGCGAGGCCGCCGACGGCGGCGACCGCGTTGACGTCGCCGCGCGCGACCGACGCGGCCAGCCACGCGCCGGGGCCGTGCCGCCCGAAGACCTGCTCGACGAGCATGCCGCCGAGCAGCAGCATCGCGGCGGTGTGCGGGAGGCGGGCGGCGAGCGGGACGAGCGCGGGCCGCAGCGCGTGCCGGAGCAGGGCTCCGCGGCGCCGCAGCCCCTTCGCGCGGGCCGCCCGGACGAACGCGGCGTCCAGCACGTCCAGCGTCGCGACCCGCTGGTAGCGGGCGACGAGGGCCGCCTGCGCGAGCGCGATCACGAGGGTCGGGAGCAGCGGCCCGGACGCCGTGCCGCCGGTCCAGGTGACGGCCCGGACGCCCGCGGCGTCGTTGGCGGCGGCCGCGGCGATCTGCGCGAGGACGGCGAGCACGAACACCGGGACGGCGGCGAGCACGTAGGTGAGCGGGGAGACGAGCCGGTCCGCGGCCCGCCGTGCCGCCGCCCACGCGCCGAGGGCGACGCCGAGAACGGAGCCGAGCAGCGCGCCGGGGAGGACGAGCCGGACGCCGACCCCGAGGCGGCGGCGCAGTTCGGGTCCGACGGGCCGGCCGTCGAGGGTGCGGCCGAGGTCGCCGCGCAGGACGCCCGCCGCCCAGACCCGGTAGCGGGCGGACGGCGGGACGCGGGGGTCGAGGTTGAGCCGGGCGAGGCGGGCGTCGACGACGGCGTCCGGCGGGCGCGCGGCCCGGTCCGCCGGGTGGGCGCGGGGGTCGAGCGCGGCGGCGGCCAGCAGGTAGACGAGGCTCGCGCCGAGCGCGGCCTGCAGCGCGGCCCGTACCGTCCGGCGCAGCAGGAACGCCGCCATGTCCGCCCTTCCGATGCGATGAGGTCACTTAAGGCTACTGACCGGCTACGCACCGGGACGGGCGAACGGCGACTTCCGTCTCCGGTTCAGGCGGGTACGGCCTCCTTCTCGCGGGCGGGCTTCTCGCGGGGCGCCCGCAGCGCCGCCGCGCCCAGCAGGGCGAACCCGGCGGCGGCCCAGGTCAGCAGCACCGCGAGCGGGGCGCCCGCGCCCGCGCCGTCGAAGAACGTGGCCGAGCGCATGAGCGTGCCCGCGGCGCCGGGCGGGAGGAGCTGCCCGACCGCCCCCAAGGGCTCCGGCAGCATCTCCGGCGCCGCGGTGACCCCGGACAGCGGGTTTCCGAGCAGCAGGAACGTGAGCGCGCCGATGCCGAGCCCGGACCGTCCGACCGCAGCGGCCAGGCCCGCGACGGTCCCGGTCACCGCCAGGATGGCGAGCGCGGCGACGCCGGCGACCACGAGGTAGGGGCCGGGGAAGAGCGACAGCCACCCGTAGGCGAGGCCCGCGACGCCCAGGCCGCCGAGCACGGCGAACAGCAGCGCCCCGGCGGCCCGCCACGCCGGGCTCGGCACCGCGAACGTCAGCAGCACCGCGGCGGCGAGCGACGACATGATCAGCGGCAGGATGATCGCCGCGAGGCCGGCGCCGCGCGGATCGTCCGGGTCGGCGGCGACGACGTCCTGGACGGGCGCGCCGCGCGGGGCGCCCGCGAGGTTCCCGGCGAGCGCGGTGAGCTGCTGCGCGATCACCGGCGAGGCGGCGGACGCGGTGAGCACGCGCGGGCCCTCCGGGGTCGCGACGATCGCGCCGTACGCCCGCCGGTCGGCGATCGCGGCGCGGGCGTCGTCGGCGGCGGGCACCGCCTCGACGTCGAACGCGCCGGGCAGCGTCCGCTCGAGCCGTTCGGCCGTCGCGGCCGCGCCCGGACCCGCCACGACGATCGGGACGTCGCGCGGCTCGGTGCGGGCGGCGGGCCAGGTGAAGGCGCAGATCATCAAGAGCTGCAGGAGCGCGGCGCCGAGGGCGACCCCGGCGCTGCGCACGGCGAGTGAGGACTGCACGACCTTGCTCCTAAAAAAAGCGGATGTCCGTTCTCTTTAGGAGAGTCACACCGGCCGCGCCGTGTTGTCAAGAACGAACGTCCGTTTTAGATTGGGGGCATGCCGAGAGTGAGCGAAGAGCACCTGGAGCGGCGGCGCCGCCAGATCCTGGACGCCGCCCGCGCGTGCTTCATCCGCCAGGGCGTCCACGCGACGTCGATGCAGGACATCTTCGCGGAGGCCGGACTCTCGGCCGGCGCCGTCTACCGCTACTTCAAGAGCAAGAACGAGATCATCGAGGCGATCCTGTCGACCGTGGTCGGCGACCTCCACACGTACCTGGACGAACTCGTGGAGGCCGACCCCCTCCCGGCGCCCGAGGAACTGATCGAGCGGATCGCCGAGCGCGCCATGGACAGGTCACGGGACGACGGCGTCCTCCGCCTCGCCCCGCAGGGCTGGGCCCTGGCGATGTTCGACCCGGAGATCCGCACCTACGTCTCCGCCACCATGGTCAGTCTCCGCGACACCTGGACCCGCTACGCGGCCCGGCTGATCGAGGCCGGCCGCCTGCCCGCCGGCACCGACGCGGTGGAGATCGGCAAGGTCATGTTCAGCCTGGTCCCCGGCTTCCTCCTGCAGCGCCTCGTGCTCGACGACGTCGACCCGGCCGAGTTCGCCCGCGGCACGCGCGCCATGCTGACCGACCTCACGCCGGCCGCCCACGCCGGGGACTGACGCTTTCCCCTTCCCCGTCCTCCCCGCGCCCGCGCCCGCACCGTCCCGCCCGGGGACGTCCTCGCCCGCTCCCGCCCCGCCCCGCGCCACCGCCCGGAGGGGCCGGGAGGGCGCTCTCTCACGGATGTCCGTCAGGTTCCGGATGAGCCCCTGACATGCCTTTTCTTGGCCAGTTTCCGTTTTGCCTGGTTAATATCTCCGCACACCCGGTGCCCGCCGACCGGTCACGGCCGGTTCCGGCCACGCTGTCCGCACGCGGACGCCCTGATGAGTGCAGGACCGAGACTCGGACGCTTTAACATTCCATTACTTTTCTGACCCGGGAGCCCAGGATGGTGACGGTGGCCCAGAGTCACGGGACGGGCCGCGGTGCGGGGCGCACGGCGGGCCTGCTCGCCTGCGGGGCGGTCCTGCTGGTCGTCGCCTCGCTCGCCGTGGGCGGCCTGCTGCCCGCCGACGCGCGGATGGTCTGGTGGCACCCGGAGATCCTCGTGGCGCTGTGCTGGACGGCCGTGGCCGCGGTCCTGCTCCAGCACCGGCCCCGCCTGCGGGTCGGCTGGCTGATGATGGGCGCGGGGGTCAGCGCGGCCGTGTACGTGCTGGCGCTGAACCTCGGGCCGTGGCTGGAGCTGCGGGGATGGGCCCTCGCCGGGTTCTTCCTGTGGCTCGGCACCTGGCTGTGGGCGGTCGACACGTTCGTCCTCACGCTGGTGCTGCCGCTGATCTTCCCGGACGGGCGGCTGGTCTCGGCGCGGTTCCGGCCGGTCCTGGCCATGGCGTTGCTGGTCCCGGCCGTCGTCTGCGCGCACCTGACGCTCGATCCGGACGCGCGCCGCTTCCACAACGGTGTGTCGATCTACCCGTTCACGGACATCCCGCCGCCCATCGCCGTGCTGATCCTCGCGACGCTGGCGGGGTCGCTGCTGTCGGTGGGGGTCCGGTTCGCCCGGTCGGCGCCGGACGTGCGGCGGCAGATCGCGTGGGTCGTGTACCCGGGCCTGCTGGCCGAGGCGGTCATCTACGCCGGGGAGAACACGGCGATCGGCGACCCGCTGCGCAACCTGACGATCGTGGCCGTCCCGATCTGCATCGCGATCGCCATCACCCGGTACCGCCTGTACGACATCGACCTCGTGGTCAGCCGGACGCTGGTGTACGCGGGGCTCGCCGTGCTCATCACGGGCGTGTACTTCGCGCTGCTCGGCATGACGAGCGTGCTCGTCGCGGGGCACGGCGCCCTCGCCGGGCTGGTGGGCGCGATCGCGGCGGGCGCGCTGTTCGAGCCGGCGCGGCGGCGCCTCCAGCGGACGGTGGACCGGGTGGTGCACGGCGAGCGCGACCCGTACCGGATCGCCGACCGGCTCAACCGGCGGCTGCAGACCGCCGCCGACCCCGGCGCGGCGCTGGCCGTCGGCGCCGAGGTGGCGCGGGCGGCGCTGCACGCGACGGGCGTGGTCATCGAGGTCCTGGACCGCGACGGCCGGACGATCTCGGCGGAGGACGGCGTGCCCGGCGAGCGCCCGCACCTGATCCCGCTGGTGTGGCACGGGGAGCCGGTCGGGCGGCTGCGGTTCGGCGTCACCCGGATGCCGGACGCCCGCCTGTCCGGCATCCTGGCGCGCAACCTCGCGGAGCTGGCGAACGCGGCGCGGCTGGCCGCCGACGTGCAACGCTCCAAGGAGCGCATCCTGCGGGCGCGGGAGGACGAGCGGCGCCGGCTGCGGCGCGACCTGCACGACGGGCTCGGGCCGACGCTGGCCAGCCTCGCGATGACCGTGGACGCCGCCCGCATCACGCTCAGGACCGACCCGGAGGCCGCGGACGCGCTGCTGGAGGACCTGCGGACGACCATGGGCCGCACGATCGGCGACATCCGCGAGCTCGTGCAGGGCCTGCGGCCGCCCGCGCTGGACGACCTGGGCCTGGCCGAGGCGATCCGCGCGCTCGGCGGCGTCGTCGCCTCCGGGGACGGCCCCAAGGTGGACGTGCACGTCGAGGGGAAGGTCGAGTGCCTGCCCGCCGCCGCCGAGGTCGCCGCGTACCGGATCGTCCAGGAGGCCCTCACCAACGTGCACCGGCACGCCCGCGCGCGGTCGGCCGAGGTGCGGCTGTGCCTGAACGGGGATCTGCACGTCACGGTGGACGACGACGGCGTCGGGCTGCCCGAGCGGATGCGGTCGGGGATCGGCATGGCCTCGATGCGCGAGCGCGCGACGGAACTCGGCGGCTCCTGCACCGTCGGGCCGGGCCCGAAGGGCGGCACGCTCGTCCGCGCCCGCCTCCCGGTCAACGGGGTCCAGCCCCTCGACGCGGCCTGATCCCGGCACGCGATCGGCCCCGGTCGTCCGGAGGTCTGTTCGAGGGGCGCCGCACCCGGTGGGAGGGCCGGTGACCGCCCCCCGCCAAGAAGGTCGCCACCGGCCCTCTGGCACCGCACTGGACCGAGGCTCCCATCTCGGTCCGTACGGGCCATTCACCAGAGGGTGTGCAAGAAAGAAATTACGCCGCAACCGGTCCCGGTGCAGAGGGACAGTTGTCCCGATCGATCCGGGACGAGACGCAGGTGCTCAGCCTTGGACGAGCGCAAGCGCGCGCGCCACGAGGTCCGGCGCGTCGTAAGGGAGCCACTGGACGCGCGGGTCGCGGCGGAACCACGACTCCTGCCTGCGCGCGAACCGCCGCGTGGTGCGGATCGTGTCCTCCTTGGCCTGCTCTTCGGTCCACTCCCCCGCCAGGTAACGCAGCACCTGCGCGTACCCGAGCGCGCGCCCGGCGGTCAGTCCGTCGCGCAGCCCGCGCTTCTCCAGAGCCCGCACCTCGTCGACCAGGCCCGCGTCCCACATCCGCTGCACCCGTACGGCGATGCGCTCGTCCAGCTCGTCCCTGGGCACGCTCAGACCTATCTGCACGACCGCGCCGTAGCGGTACCGGTGCTCGGGCAGGGTGGCGGTGAACGGGCGCCCCGAGATCTCGATGACCTCCAGGGCCCGGACTATGCGGCGCCCGTTGCTCGGCAGGATCGCCTCCGCCGCCGCCGGGTCGACCTCGCGGAGGCGTTCGTGCAGGACGGCGGAGCCCACGCGCGCGAGCTCGTCCTCGAGGCGCGCCCGGACGGCCGGGTCCGTCCCCGGGAACTCCATCTCGTCGACGGCGGCCCGCACGTACAGGCCGGACCCGCCGACGAGGATCGGCACGCGGCCGCGCCCCCGGATCTCGGCGATCGCCTCGGCGCCGAGCCGCTGGTACTCGGCGACGCTCGCGGTGGCGGTCACGTCCCAGACGTCCAGGAGGTGGTGCGGGACGCCGCGCATCTCGGCGCGCGCGAGCTTGGCGGTACCGATGTCCATGCCCCGGTAGAGCTGCATCGAGTCGGCGTTGACCGCCTCGCCGCCGAGCCGCAGGGCCAGTTCCACGGCGAGGTCGCTCTTGCCGGCGGCGGTCGCGCCCACGACCGCGATCACATCAGGAGAGGTCACGGGCTTAATTGTGGCAAGAGAACGGGTATAGCCGGGTTGTACGGGTGCCGCGCCGGAACATCGTGCGGCGCCGTCCGGGACGAGGGATCCGGGGGGATTTTCCAATGTCCATCGTCGACAGGTTCAAGCAGATGCTCGGGCAGAACCCCGACAAGGTGAAGCAGGGCGTGGAGAAGGCCGGGGACGCGTTCGACCAGCGCACCGGCGGCAAGTACGCCGACAAGGTCGACAAGGCCCAGAGCAAGGCCGGCGACTACGTCGACCGGCAGGGCCAGGGCGACATGGGACAGCGCGACATGGGACAGCCCGACATGAACCAGGGCGACATGCGTCAGGGCGACATGGGTCAGGGCGAGTCGCAGCGCCACGGCATGGACGAGCCCGGTCCGGGCGAGCCCGGAGGCCGCGCCTGACCGGCGCCCGCGCCGGCTACCGGCCGGGGGCCGCCGCCCACGACGCGACGAGGTAGCCGACTCCGTAAGGGGCCTCGTCGGCGAGGAGCTCGCCGGCGAACCGGCCCGCGGCGGCGGCGCCCGCGAGCACCTGCCACGCCGCGCGCCCGGCCGCCCGCAGTTCCCCGGACGTCCCGGGATCGAGCGCGGCCAGGGCGGCGGCGTCGGCCGCCCCCAGCGCGCGGCCCACGGCCTCGTCGTACGGCCCCGCGCGTTCGTCGAGATACCCCGGGGCCTTCTCGGAACGGCACGCCGAACCGTCGCCCATCACCAGCAGGGCGACACGTTCGGCGGACCCGGCGAGTTCGCGCCCCAGGGCCAGGCACTCCGCGGGCGGCGCGTCGAACGCCACCGAGCGGTACCGCACCCGCACGCCCGTCCCCCGCGCGTCCGGGGCGGCGGCGCGCTCGACCAGCCACCGCCCGATCGTCAGCGACAGCGGCAGCGGCGCCGCGCCGTCGTCCGGGACCTCGGGGCTCGTCCACGGCAGCCCGTACGGGCGGAGCGTCGCGTAGGCGCCGTCCCCGTACGCGACGCCGTCCGGGGCGCCGCCCACGACGGCCAGGACGTCCGGACGGGCGGCGGCCAGGCGGCCGACGGCCTCGTCGCAGGCCGCGCGGAGACCGTCGAGTTCCGGTGCCGCTCCCCCCGCCATGGCGGGCACCAGGAGAGGCGGGTGCGGGCACACCGCCGCCGAGATGAGCACGTCGCCGGGCCTCCTCAGGGGCGGGTGGCGCAGCCGGGCCCGGACGGCGCGGCGGCCGGGGCGGGACGGCCGATGGACGGCATTCCGAGCACGACGCCCTTGGGCGCGTCGCCGCCGTCCTGCCGCGCCTCCCACGCGTCGCCCGCGCGGGTGCGCCGCACGGAGCGGACGTCGCCGTCGGCGACGAGGTGGTGCGGCGCGGCGTAGGTGACCTCGACGGTGACCATGTCGCCGGGACGGACGCGCTCGCCGGGCGCCCGGAAGTGCACGAGGCGGTTGTCGGGGGCGCGGCCGGACAGCCGGCGCGTCTCGCCGTCCTTGCGGCCCTCCCCCTCGGCGACCAGGACCTCGAGCGTGCGGCCGAGCTGCTTCTTGTTCTCCGCCCAGGAGACCTCCTCCTGGAGGGCGACGAGCCGCTCGTACCGCTCCTGCACGACCTCCTTCGGGAGCTGGCCGTCCATGGTGGCCGCCGGGGTGCCGGGCCGCTTGGAGTACTGGAACGTGAACGCCGACGCGAACCGGGCCTCGCGGACGACGTGGAGCGTCTCCTCGAAGTCGGCGTCGGTCTCGCCGGGGAAGCCCACGATGATGTCGGTGGTGATCGCCGCGTCGGGGATCGCCGCCCGGACCTTGTCGATGATCTTCAGGAAGCGCTCCTGCCGGTAGGAGCGGCGCATGGCGCGCAGCACCGCGTCCGAACCGGACTGCAAAGGCATGTGCAGCGACGGCATCACGTTCGGGGTCTCGGCCATCGCGGCGATGACGTCGTCGGTGAAGTCCTTGGGGTGCGGCGAGGTGAACCGGACGCGCTCCAGGCCCTCGACCCGTCCGGCGGCGCGCAGCAGCCCCGCGAACGCCGAACCGCCGCCGGACGTCAGCGCGCCCACCTCGTCGCGGACGTCGCCCGCGACGGCCGCCGGCGCGCCGAAGCCCGAGCCGTAGGCGTTGACGTTCTGCCCGAGGAGGGTGACCTCCAGGACGCCCTCGCCGACCAGCGCCTCGACCTCGGCGAGGATCTCGCCGGGCCGGCGGTCCTTCTCCTTGCCGCGCAGGGACGGCACGATGCAGAACGTGCACGTGTTGTTGCAGCCCACGGAGATCGACACCCAGGCGGCGTAGGGGGACTCCCGGCGCGTCGGCAGCGTCGACGGGAACGTCACCAGGGACTCTTCGATCTCGACCTGCGCCTCGCTCTGCACGCGCGACCGTTCCAGCAGCGCGGGAAGCGACCCGATGTTGTGGGTGCCGAACACGACGTCCACCCAGGGGGCGCGCTTGACGATCGTGTCGCGGTCCTTCTGGGCGAGGCAGCCGCCCACGGCGATCTGCATGCCCGGGTGGCCGTCCTTCACCGGGCGCAAATGGCCCAGGTTGCCGTACAGGCGGTTGTCGGCGTTCTCCCGGACGGCGCAGGTGTTGAACACGACCACGTCGGGCTCGGAATCGCCGGCACGGACATATCCGGCGTCCTCCAGAAGGCCGGACAGCCGCTCGGAGTCGTGGACGTTCATCTGGCACCCGTAGGTACGGATCTCGTACGTGCGGGGGCCTGTCTCCATAGGCGCACTCATGACGTCCCCAAGGGTACGCGCCGCCCCGGGTCTCATGGCGGTAACCGTCGCATCACGGAACGGGACGCCGCCGTGGTCACGCGCATCTCACCGGTTACACCCGACTGGCCCGCAACCCTACGCGGACATGGGTTTTCGTGATCGTATCGGTACCACGCGGAAACTTGCTCTGCGAATTCCATGTCGTAAAGTCCGAGCCCATGACGGACAGCGAAGGCGGGCCCGAGCTCACCAAGGGCGACGGGCCGGACGACTCCGCCCCGCAGGGGAAGACCCAGGGCGGCGGGCCCCTCGTCGTGATGGAGAACGTCAACAAGCACTTCGGCGATCTGCACGTTCTCCGCGACATCAACCTCACCGTGGACCGCGGCGAGGTCGTCGTCGTCATCGGCCCGTCCGGCGGCGGCAAGTCGACCCTGTGCCGGTCCATCAACCGGCTGGAGCCCATCGACGGCGGCACGATCAAGGTGGACGGCAAGGAGCTGCCGAAGGAGGGCAAGGAGCTGGCGAAGCTCCGCTCGGACGTCGGCATGGTGTTCCAGTCGTTCAACCTGTTCGCCCACAAGACCATCCTGGAGAACGTCACGCTCGGACCGCTCAAGGTCCGCAAGCAGGGCAAGCAGGAGTCCGAGAAGCACGCGCTGGAACTGCTGGACCGGGTCGGCATCGCCAACCAGGCCCACAAGTACCCGGCGCAGCTCTCCGGCGGGCAGCAGCAGCGCGCGGCGATCGCGCGCTCCCTCGCGATGAAGCCGAAGGTGATGCTCTTCGACGAGCCGACCTCGGCGCTCGACCCGGAGATGGTCAACGAGGTCCTCGACGTCATGACGGGCCTGGCCCGCGAGGGGATGACGATGATCGTCGTCACCCACGAGATGGGGTTCGCCCGCAAGGCCGCGCGCAAGGTCGTGTTCATGGCGGACGGCCAGATCGTGGAGGAGAACACCCCGGACGAGTTCTTCACCAACGCGCGAACCGACCGCGCGAAGGACTTCCTGTCCAAGATCCTGACCCACTGAGTCCGGCTCCGCGAACAGCAAGCACCGAGCCCACCGGCCCCGAAAGAAGCAGAGGAAGAGACATGCGAGTACGTCGTTTCAGCGGCGCCATCGGCGCGGCGGCCGCGCTCTCGCTGGTGCTGAGCGCCTGCGGCAGCGACACCGAGGCCACCGATGCGCAGAGCATCGTGGAGCGGGTCAAGGAGAGCAAGAAGATCACGATCGGCGTCAAGTACGACCAGCCGGCGCTGGGCCTGAAGACGCCGAGCGGCGGCGTCGAGGGCTTCGACGTCGACGTCGCCAAGTACGTCGCCAAGGAGCTGGGCGTCCCCGAGGACGGCATCACGTTCAAGGAGACCCGGTCCGCCAACCGGGAGACCTTCATCACCGGCGGCCAGGTCGACCTGATCTTCGCCACCTACTCGATCACGGACTCCCGCAAGAAGCAGGTCACCTTCGGCGGCCCGTACTACGTCGCGCACCAGGACACGATGATCCGCGCCGACGACAAGTCGATCAAGAAGACCACGGACCTCAAGGGCAAGAAGCTCTGCCAGGCCGCGGGCTCGAACTCCTACAAGCGCGTGATCGACCCGCCGCCGGACGGCCAGCTCGACATCGACGCGACCCCGGTCCCCGCCTCCAGCTACTCCGAGTGCGTGGCGAAGCTGAAGGCCGGCGACCTGGACGCGGTGACCACCGACGACCTGATCCTCGCGGGCTTCGCGAAGCAGCAGGAGGGCGAGTTCTCGGTCATCAACGACCCCTTCACCGACGAGAAGTACGGCGTCGGCATGCGCAAGGGCGACACCGAGACGTGCGAGGCCGTCAACGCCGCCGTCACGAAGATGTACGAGGACGGCACCGCCGCCAAGCTGCTGGACAAGTGGTTCTCGGGCACCGGCCTGAAGCCGACGACGACGGTTCCGCAGTTCGAGGGCTGCGCCTGACCGTTCCGACCGGCCGCGTCGCGCCGGCGTCCCGTCCGCTCGGGGCGCCGGCGCGGCCCTGAACACGCTGGAGTGTCATGGAAGACCTGCTCGGCCTCCTCGACTTCGGCCCGGTCTTCGAGAACGGCGACCGCATCCTCGAAGGCTTCTGGGGGACCATCCGGCTGGCGCTGATGTCGGCGCTGCTGTCGATGGTCATCGGGACGATCGCCGTGTCGTTCCGGGTCGCGCCCATCCCGCTGCTGCGGGTGGTGGGGACCGTCTACGTCAACGTGGTGCGCAACACGCCGCTGACACTGGTCCTGCTGCTGTGCAGCCTGGGCATCTCCACAACCCTGCAGCTCAAGTTCTCCGATACGAACACCGTGGACGCCTACTGGTGGGCGGTCATCGGGCTCTCGTTCTACACCGGGGCGTTCGTCTGCGAGGTGCTGCGCTCGGGGATCAACACGGTGCCGCTCGGGCAGGCGGAGGCCGCCCGGTCGATCGGGCTGACCTTCACCCAGTCGCTGCGGATGATCATCCTGCCGCAGGCGTTCCGGACGGTGATCGCACCGCTCGGCAGCACGCTCATCGCCATGATCAAGAACACGACCGTGGTGATGGCGGCCGGGTACGCCGAGGCCGCACTGGCGATGTACGAACTGTTCGACGACCCGAACAGCCAGCCGCCCGCGATCCCCCTGTTCATCGCGATCGCGGCGGGCTTCATGGTCCTCACCCTGCCGACCGGGTTCTTCTTCGGCTGGCTGGCCAAGCGAATGGCGGTGGCGCGATGAGCCGGGAGGCGAACGTCCTCTTCGACGCACCCGGCCCCAGGGCCGAGGCGCGCAACCGGATCCTGACGGTCGTCTCGGTCGTCCTCCTGCTGGGCGTCCTCGCCGCGGTCGTCTGGAAGCTCAACGACCGCGAGCAGTTCCGGTCCGCGCTGTGGGAGCCGTTCCTGCGGGGCGACGTCTGGACGAACCTGATCCTGCCGGGGCTGTGGAACACCCTGAAGGCCGCCGCGGTGGCCTCGGTGCTCGCGCTGCTGTTCGGCGCGGTCTTCGGCCTCGCCCGCCTGTCGGACCACTGGTGGATCCGCGGTCCGGCGGGGGCGGTGGTGGAGTTCTTCCGCGCCATCCCGCTGCTGATCCTGATCTTCCTGGCGTTCTTCGCGCCGCCGCTGGTCAGCCCGGTCATCGCCGAGTCGCCGCTCGGGCAGGCGCAGCGGGTCGTGGTGGACAACTTCCTGTTCCTCTTCGGCGTCGAGATCAACTACGGCGTGGTGACCGTCCCGGCGTTCGCCGCGCTGGTGTTCGGGCTGACGATGTACAACGGGTCCGTCCTGGCCGAGGTGATCCGCGCCGGCGTGCTGTCCATCCCCAAGGGGCAGTCCGAGGCCGCCTACTCGATCGGGCTGCGCAAGAACGGGGTCATGCGGCTGGTGCTGCTCCCCCAGGCGGTCACGGCGATGATGCCCGCGATCGTCAGCCAGCTCGTCGTGCTGCTGAAGGACACCGCGCTCGGGTTCATCATCGCCTTCGAGGACCTGCTGCACGCTGGCTTCAAGGTGGTCGGCCCGAACTACCAGAACCTGCTCGCCGCCGCGATCGTCGTCTCGGTGATCTACATCGGGATCAACATGTCGCTGAGCGCGGTCGCGACCTGGCTGGAGGGGCGGCTGCGGCGCAACCGCCGGACGTCCGGGCACTCGGTCGCGCCCACCGCGGGGGTCCCCGCGGCGCCCGGGATGGAACCGGAGGACGTCGAGAAGAAGTAGCGTCCCCCGCGCGCGTCCGCGAAAGCTCCGCGCGCGGCCGAAGGGGCGCCGCCGGCCCGTCCGACGGCGCCCCTTCGCACGTGGGGCCGGGTTCCGGGGTGTGATCACCCGGTCGACGGTGCGTATCTTTCCGAAGTCAAACCGACCGTCATGGCCCCACCGCATCCCCGTATGCGGGACGATTCGGGTATGACCGCTCGTGCGACCCTTCCCCACGGCTCCTGGCCGTCTCCCATCTCCGCGGCCGACGTCGCCCGCGCTCGGCTGCGTCTCGCCTACCCCTCCGTCGCGGGCGACGACGTGTGGTGGCAGGAGACCCGCCCCGAGGAGGGCGGGCGGAACACGGTGGTCCGCCTGAAGGACGGACGCCGCACGGAACTGCTGCACGCGCCGTGGGACGCGCGCACGCGCGTCCACGAGTACGGCGGGCGGTCCTACCTGCCGGTACCGACCGCCGAGGGCACCTCGATCGTGTTCTCCAACTACGAGGACCAGCGGCTGCACCGCCTCGACGAGGGCGACGCGAAGCCGTACCCGCTCACCCCGGAACCGGCCGTCCCGGGCGGGCTGCGCTACGCCGACTACGTGCTCTCCCCCGACGGCGCCGAGGTCTGGTGCGTCTGCGAGGGCCACATCGCCGGCCAGGGCGGCGACGGGGACGGCGCGGACGAGCCCGGCCCCGGCATCCGGCGCGCCATCGTCGCCGTGCCGCTCGACGGGAGCGCCGCGGACGACCCCGGCGCGATCCGCGAGCTGGTGTCCGGCGCGGACTTCTACGCCTCGCCCTCCCCCTCCCCCGGCGGCGGTCATCTCGCCTGGGTCCAGTGGAACCACCCCCGCATGCCCTGGGACGGGACGGAGCTGCGCGTCGCGGCGATCGAGGACGGCGCCGCGGTGTCGCCCCGCACGGTCAAGGGCGGGCTCAAGGAGTCGGTCCTGGCGCCGCTGTGGGCGGACGACGAGACCCTGTACGTCGTCTCGGACTGGCCCGGCTGGTGGAACATCTACCAGGTGGGCCTGCACGGGGAGTCCGCCCAGGCGCTCTACCCCGCCGAGGAGGAGTTCGCGGGCCCCCTGTGGCAGCTCGGCGGCATGCCGTACGCGCTGCTGGGCGACGGGCGCCTGGCCGTCCTGCACGGCGAGGGCGACCTGCGCCTCGGGATCTACGACCCCGAGACCCTCGACCTCGAGGACCTCGACCTCCCCTACACGGACTGGCTGCCGCAGCTCTCCGCGGACGGCACCGCGGTCGTCGGCATCGGCGGCGCCCCCGACACCCCCCGCACCGTCGTGCGGATCGACACCGCGACGGGCCGCGCCGAGGAGCTGCGGGCCGAACTGGAGAACGTCCCGGACGCCGCGTACCTGCCGGCGCCGCGCGCCGAGCGGCTCGAGGGCCCGTTCGGACGGCCCGTCCACGCGTACGTGTTCCCGCCCGCGAACCCGCTGGCGGGCGGGCCCGCGGACGAGCGCGCGCCGTACGTCGTGTTCGTCCACGGCGGCCCGACCAGCCGCGTCTCCACGGCGCTCGACCTGGAGCGGGCGTACTTCACCAGCCGCGGCGTCGGCGTCGTCGACGTCAACTACGGCGGGTCCACCGGCTACGGCCGCACCTACCGCGAGCGGCTCAGCCGCCAGTGGGGGGTCGTCGACGTGGAGGACGCCGTGGCGGCCGCCCAGGCGCTCGTGGAGCGCGGCGAGGCCGACCCCGAGCGGCTCGCCATCCGCGGCGGCTCCGCGGGCGGCTGGACGACGCTCGCGGCCGTCACGCAGACGCGGGTGTTCAGCGCCGCCACGTCCTACTTCGGCGTCACCGACCTGCAGAGCTTCGCCGAGGGCACCCACGACTTCGAGTCGCGCTACCTGTTCGGCCTGATCGGGCCGCTGCCCGGCTTCGAGCGCGCCTACGAGGAGCGCTCGCCGCTGAACCGGGCCCGCGACGCCGCGTGCCCCGTCCTGCTGCTGCAGGGGCTCGACGACCCGATCGTCCCGCCCGACCAGTCCGAGCGGTTCGCGATGGAACTCGGCGCCGGCGAGACGCCGTACGCGTACCTGACGTTCGAGGGCGAGGCGCACGGCTTCCGCCGGAGCGCCACGATCGTCACGTGCCTGGAGTCGGAGCTGGCCTTCTACGGCCAGGTCCTCGGCTTCGAGCCGCACGGCGTGACGCCGATCGAGCTGACGATGGGCGCCGCGCCGGCGAAGGAGGCGGGACCCGGCGACGGCTCCGGGGACGCCGCCGGGTCAGGGAACGATGTAGGAGGCGATGTCGAGTAGCGCGTGGTCGGCCCCGAAGAACGACACCGTGTCACCGCCGGTGTTGTTCAGGAAGCCGGTGGTCAGGCCGTTGTAGTAGGCGTCGGCCCGGTCGGTGCCCGGGCCGACGTGCACGCGCAGCAGGCTGCCGGGCGGGATCACGTACCCGGGGCCGATCCTGAGCAGGTTGCCGGCCTGGTCGCGCAGGCGGCCGCCGCCGACGTCCACGGGCCGGGACGTGGTGTTGCGCAGGACCACGTGCTCGCTGTTCTCGGGCTGGACGTCGTCCCCGCTCGGGTTCGGGAAGACGCTGTCCACCACGACGCCGTTCGCGCGGGGGAACGTCCGCTTCGCGCCCTCCAGGACGCGGCGGGCCGTGCCGGGGAAGTTCGACGTGACCCAGTCGTACCCCTGGTTCGCGGCCATGGAGACCTCGGCCGGCGAGTCCACCGGGTCGCTGATCACCTTCAGGCCCGCGCCGTGCGCGCGCCGCACATCGGAGGCGCCGGTCGCCCGCGGGTGCGCGTAGACCCCGACGGTCCAGCCCGCCAGCTCGGCGAGTTCGGCGTCGGACAGCATCTTCCCGCCGGTCAGGTAGGAGAGCTGCACCTCGGGCGCGGCCGCGTGGAACTCCGCGAGGGCCGCCTTGTCCCGCGAGTGGACGTGCACCCGGTAGGCCCCCGACCGCAGCGTCGCGCCGTCGGCGAGGCCGGCGGCGGTCAGCTCGCGGGCGAGCAGCGTCGCCACCCCCGGGCTGTTCGCGGGCGACTTCAGCTCCAGCGTGAGGCCGGTCCGCCGGTCCGCGACGTCCAGCAGCTCCCGGACGGTCGGCACCCGCTGGCCCTTGTACCGCGGGTCGAACCACGACCCGGCGTCCAGCCTCTTGATCTCGGCGAGCGTGAACTGGCCGACCTTCCAGGGCGCCCGGTCGGGGTAGACCTCCTCCACGTCCGTGGTCCGGGCGAGCGTGTCGTCGTGCACGAGCACGAGCTCGCGGTCCGCGGTGAGCTGGACGTCGCCCTCCAGGACGTCCGCGCCCTCGCGCAGCGCGTCGCGGTAGGAGGCGAGCGTCTCCTCCGGCGCCTGGCCCGGCGAGCCGCGATGGCCGAGGATCAGCGCGTCCGTCTTCCCGCCCGCGCCGGGGCGGTCGGGGGCGGCCTGGGCGATGCCGGTGGCGGCGAGTGCGGCGGCGAGCACGGCGCCGCCCGCGAGTATGGAGACCCTGTACACGAATGTCCTTCCGGTGAGCCGACCCTGCGATGATCATCGCGGGAGCTTGCGGACATCCGTCTTACATCTGAACTTCCGCCCAAGTAGTCGGCGGGCGGGTCAGCGGGCGAACTCGGTGGCGCGCGACTCCCGCACGACGGTCACGCGGATCTGCCCCGGGTAGGTCAGCTCGTCCTCGACCTGCTTGGCGATGTCGCGGGCGATCACCTGCGCCTGGATGTCGTCGACCGCGTCCGGCTTGACCATCACCCGGACCTCGCGGCCCGCCTGCATCGCGAACACCTTCTCCACGCCCTCGTGCTTGTCCCGGGCGATCTCCTCGAGCCGCTCCAGCCGCTTGACGTACGCCTCCAGCGACTCCCGCCGCGCGCCCGGACGGCTGCCGCTGACGGCGTCCGCGGCCTGCGTGAGGACCGCCTCCACCGTCCGCACCTCGACCTCGTTGTGGTGCGCCTCGATCGCGTGCACCACGTCCTCGGGCTCGCCGTACCGGCGGGCGATCTCCGCGCCGATCAGCGCGTGGCTGCCCTCGACCTCGTGCGTGAGGGCCTTGCCGATGTCGTGCAGCAGCGTGCCGCGCTTGGCGATGTCCACCGGCAGCCGCAGCTCGCCCGCCATGATCCCGGCGATGTGCGCCGACTCGATCAGGTGCTTGAGGACGTTCTGGCCGTAGGACGTCCGGTACCGCAGCCGGCCGAGCAGCGCGATCAGCTCCGGATGCATGTCGGCGATGCCCACGTCGACCAGGGCGTCCTCGCCGGCCCGCACGCACAGCTGCTCGACGTCCCGCTTGCTGCGCTCGTAGACCTCCTCGATGCGCTGCGGGTGGATCCGCCCGTCCAGGACGAGCTTCTCCAGCGTCAGCCGCCCGACCTCGCGGCGCACGGGGTCGAAGCAGCTCAGCAGGACGGCCTCGGGGGTGTCGTCGATGATGAGGTTCACGCCGGTGGTCGTCTCGAACGCCCGGATGTTGCGGCCCTCGCGGCCGATGATCCGGCCCTTCATCTCGTCGCCGGGCAGGTGCAGGACCGACACGACCGACTCGGCGGTCTGCTCGCTCGCGATCCGCTGGATCGCCAGCGTGACGATCTTGCGGGCGCGCTTCTCGCCCTCCTGCCGCGCCGCGTTCTCGATCTCCCGGGTGAGGGGGACGGCCTCGCGCTTGGCCTGGTTCTTCATGGTCGCGACCAGCTCGGCCTTGGCCTGCTCGGCGGTGAGCCCCGCCGCCCGCTCCAGGACCAGCCGCCGCGCCTCCTCGACGCCGTCCAGCTCCCGCCCGCGCTCCTCGAGGGTCCGCTCGGTGACGGTGAGCCGGCCCGACCACGTCTCCAGCCGCCGCGCCTCGCCGTCCAGCCGCCGCTCCCGCTCGGCCAGCCGCGCCTCGCGGCGCTCGAGGTCCTCGCGGAGGGCGCGCAGCTCGTCCCGGACGGCCGCGGCCTCCCGCTCGGCCGCCGCGCGGGACTCCGACTCGAGCCGCCGCGCCTCGCCCTCGGCCCGGTCCAGGAGCTCGCGGCCCTGCCGCTCGGCGCTTGCCCGCACCTCGTCGGCCTCGCTCCGCGCGAGCGCCAGCTCCGCCGCGGCCTTCCCCGGCGCGCCGGGGCGCCACAGGATCACGATGACGAGAGCGACCAGGGTCACCAGCAGCGCTGCACCCAGCAGGACGCTCTCCATGAGGCAGATCCTTCCTCGCCGTCGGGTCCCGTCCGGAGTTCGGAACCCTGCCTAGCGAGGATTTACTCGCGCCCTTTGGACGGCCGAGGACACGGCGACGCCATCACCGGGCCGCGCCGCGCGCGTCCCGGAGATCCGGCCGAGTCCAGATCGGCGAACGTGTCCCTGATGCCTCTCAGCTGCTCGAACGTGTTCGGTCCTATGGCAATCCGCACTAGGCGGAGTAACTCCTCACTGCCGTAACGGTAAGCGGCATGGAGGTAATGAGCAAGCAAACACGGGGCAATCCGGACTAACCGCACGCGAACGTGATGCCTTCCTTACCGCCCCGTGTCCCGCATCACCGCAGGCAGCGCCGCCGCGCCCGCCGCCGGCCCGCCCGAGGGCGCCCCCGACGGAAAACCGAACGCCCCTCGGATTCCCCCGCCGTCCCCCATTTGCGGTCACCCCCGCCCCGCTTCCCCCAAGTCCAAAACCCCGCCCGAACCCCCGGACCGTCGAACGACCGAACGCCGGGCGAGGACTCCGCGGCCGGGCACCCGGAGTCGGGCGCCGGGCGAAACACCCTTGCCGGTCGCCCGGACCGGCTCCGGGGCCGGGCGCCGGGACCCGGGGCCCGGCGCCGGAGCACCGGGCGCAGGGCGCGGGGCCGGGAGTCAGAGCCGGAGCCGGGCACGGGGCGCCGGGGCCGGGCCCGGGGCGGGCGGGTCAGTCGAAGGGAGGGTCTTCCGCGTCGTCCAGGTCGGCGCCTTCGGCGGCGAGGGCGTCCTTGACGACGCGGTAGGCGAGGCCGGGCGGGTAGCCCTTGCGGGCGAGCATGCCGACGAGGCGGCGCATCCGCTTGGCGGGGTCGACGCCGCGGGTCGCGGGGAGGCGGCGGGCGACGAGGGCGCGGGCGGTCTCCTCCTCGCGGGCGGGGTCGAGGGCCTCCACGGCGTCGTTGACGGTCTCGTCGGCGACGCCGCGGCGGCGCAGCTCGGCGGCGAGGGCGCGCTTGGCGAGGCCCCGGCCGGCGTGCCGGGACCGCACCCACGCCTGGGCGAACGCCTCGTCGTCGATGAGCCCGACGTCGGTGAACCGGGACAGGACGCGCTCGGCGACGTCGTCCGGGACGTCCTTGCGGCGGAGGGCGTCGGCGAGCTGCGCGCGGGTCCGCGGGGAGCCGGTCAGCAGCCGCAGGCAGATGTCGCGGGCCCGGGACTCCGGGTCACGCGCCTCGGCCGCCGGGGCGTCGCCGTTCGGGTCGCCGTTCATGCCGCGCGAGCGGCGGCGCCACCGGGGAAGGTCCGGACACCGGCGCGCCGGTGCCGGGTCAGGCGCCGCCGCCCTACATACGAGATCATCGCTTACTCTTCGTCAGGAGTCACCCATATCGCGGGATTCACCGTCAGGAATCACCGGCCTTGGCCTTGGCGGTCTTCTTCGCGGCCGTCGTCTTGGCGGGCGCGGCGGCGGGGGCCGGGGGCGCCGCGGCGGCGTCCGCCGGGACGGGCTCGGCCTCCTTGTCGACCTTCGGGCCGATGCCGAGCTTCTCCTTGATCTTCTTCTCGATCCCGTCGGCCATGTCCGGGTTGGCCTTGAGGAAGTTGCGGGCGTTCTCCTTGCCCTGGCCGAGCTGGTCGCCGTCGTAGGTGTACCAGGCGCCGGACTTGCGGACGAACCCGTGCTCGACGCCGAGGTCGATGAGGCCGCCCTCGCGGCTGATGCCCTGGCCGTACAGCAGGTCGAAGTCGGCGACCCGGAAGGGCGGGGCCATCTTGTTCTTGACGACCTTGACCCGGACGCGGTTGCCGACGGCCTCGGTGCCGTCCTTGAGCGTCTCGATGCGGCGCACGTCCAGCCGGACGGACGCGTAGAACTTCAGCGCCCGGCCGCCGGTGGTGGTCTCCGGGGAGCCGAACATGACGCCGACCTTCTCGCGGAGCTGGTTGATGAAGATCGCGGTGGTCTTGGTCTGGTTGATCGCGCCGGTGAGCTTGCGCAGCGCCTGCGACATCAGGCGGGCCTGGAGGCCGACGTGGCTGTCGCCCATCTCGCCCTCGATCTCGGCGCGCGGGACGAGCGCCGCGACGGAGTCGATGACGACGATGTCGATCGCGCCGGAGCGGATCAGCATGTCGGTGATCTCGAGGGCCTGCTCGCCGGTGTCGGGCTGGGAGACCAGCAGGGCGTCGATGTCGACGCCGAGCTTCTTGGCGTACTCGGGGTCGAGGGCGTGCTCGGCGTCCACGAACGCGGCGATGCCGCCCTTCTTCTGGACGCTGGCCACGGCGTGCAGCGCGATCGAGGTCTTGCCGGAGCCTTCCGGCCCGTAGACCTCGACGACGCGGCCGCGGGGCAGCCCGCCGATGCCGAGCGCGATGTCGAGGGAGATCGCGCCGGTCGGGATCACCTCGACCGGCGCCCGGGCCTCCTCGCCCATCCGCATGACCGAGCCCTTGCCGAACTGCCGCTCGATCTGCGCGAGGGCGGTCTCGAGAGCCTTCTCCCTGTCGTTCGCTGCCATGAGATGTCCTTATTCGTCGTGACTGTCGGCTCTCTGGCCGCTGCTTGCGATGTCGAGGGCGACGTTACGGCGGGCCACCGACATTTTCGACCGCCCGGCGCGCCTGTGGACGACGGCGCGGGCGGGGACCAGCTTACCGAACACTCGTTCGATCATCGTCCGGTGCGCCGTTTCGGCCGGAATCTCCGTGCGCGCCCGGGGTCGGCCCCCGTACGCTGGCTCCGTCCACGGAGGGGTATCCCATCATGACGCTGACCGTCCTCTTCTGCGTCGATCCGCTGCACCCCCGGCGCGTTGACCCCCATTTCACCCGCGAGGCCGCGGCCGTGCGGGACCACTACGGCGAGATCGCCCTGATCGACCACGACGCGGCGCAGCGCGGCGACGCCGCCGAGGCGGTGCGCCGGGTGCCGGACGGCCTGGGCGCCGTCTGGTACCGGGGCTGGATGCTGTCGGCCGGCGAGTACGCGGCGCTGGCGGCCGCGCTGAAGGCGCGCGGGGCGACGCTGCTGACGCATCCGGACGACTACCGGCGCGCCCACGAGCTGCCGGGGTGGCACGACACGTTCGCCGGGCTGACGCCGCCCAGCGTGTGGCGGCCGCTGCCGCCGGGCGGCGACCCGGGCGGGGCGGCCGAGCTGGCGGAGCTGGTGCGCCCGCTGAGCCCCGGCCCGGGCGTCGTGAAGGACTACGTGAAGTCGTGCAAGCACGAGTGGGACGAGGCGTGCTTCGTGCCCGACGTGCACAACGCGGCCCGGCTCCGCGACGTCGCCGCGAAGATGATCGCCCTGCGCGGCGACTTCCTCGCGGGCGGGCTGGTCGTGCGGGAGTTCGAGGAGTACGCCGGCGCGGGCGAGGCGCGCGTGTGGTGGGTGGACGGCGAGCCGGTGCTGGTGGGGCCGCATCCCGACAGCCCCGACGTGGAGCCCGTCCCGGAGGTCGCGGACGTGGCGCCCGCCGTGCGGGCGCTCGGCTGCCGGTTCATCACCACCGACCTGGCGCGCCGGTCGGACGGCCGGTGGCGCGTGGTGGAGGTCGGCGACGGCCAGGTCAGCGACCTGCCCTCCACGGTGGACGCGATGGACCTTTTCGCCCACCTCCCGGTGCCCGATTAGTCCTTTGTTTCGCTCCAGCGGGAACCAGGCTCCGTTTCGCCGCGTCTCACTCTCTCAAAACCTCCGTACACCGAAGGGATGTGCTCTTCATGCCGCCTCAGGAGCCCGCCCGCCGGCTCAGATCCCGTGCCGTGAAGGTCGGGATGGTGAGCGCGCTCTCGGTGACCCTGGTCGCCTGCGGGTCGAAGTCGACGGTCGCCCGCTGCGTCGACCGCGACGACCCGGGCGGGCGCAAGGTGGTGTCCGACTTCAACTGCGACCGCGACGACATCGACGGCGGCACCTCGTACGGCCAGTACTACTGGTACTACGGCGGCAGCGTCCGCAACGGCTACGCGTCGGGCGGCTCGTCGGTCCGGCCGAAGGGCACGATCAAGTCCAGGAACGGGACGACGCTGAGCCGGGGCGGGTTCGGCGGCCGCGGCGGGGGCGGGGGCTGATCCGGTGCGCCGCATGCGTTCGACGCCGCGGGACGGCTGGGCGGAGAAGGTCGAGTCGCACGGGCTCGCGTTCCACCGCACCGCGCACCCCGAGCACCTGAGCCGTCCCTACTGGGACGAGTCGGTGCACTACGTCTTCGATCTGGACGAGGTCCTCGAACTGGAGCGGGTCGTCGAGGAACTGCACGACATGTGCCTCCAGGTGGTGGAGCACGTGGTGTCCACCGGCCGCTACCACGTGCTGGGCATCCCCGAGTGGGTCGCGCCGCTCATCGAGGCGTCCTGGCGGCGCCGCGACCCGCACCTGTACGGGCGGTTCGACCTGCGCTACGACGGGCGGGGCCCCGCGAAGCTGCTGGAGTACAACGCCGACACCCCGACGGCGCTCGTCGAGAGCTCGGTCGTCCAGTGGTTCTGGCTGCAGGACGTCTATCCGGACGACGACCAGTGGAACTCGATCCACGAGCGTCTCGTCGCGCGCTGGAAGGACATCGCGCCGAGCGTCGACGGGGACATGGCGCACTTCGCCTGGACGACGGACGACGAGAGCGGCGAGGAGGTCATGACGATCGCCTACATGCAGGAGACCGCCGAGGAGGCGGGGCTCCCGGGCACGGCGATCGCCATGGAGGACGTCGGCTGGGACGCGGCGAACCGCCGGTTCGTCGACCTCGACGAGCGGGAGATCCGGACGCTCTGCAAGCTGTACCCGTGGGAGTGGATCGTCGCCGAGCCGTTCGGCCGCAACATCCGGTTCGCGTCCACGTCCTGGATCGAGCCCATCTGGAAGATGGTGCTGTCCAACAAGGCGCTCTTGGTGCTGCTGTGGGAGCTCTTCCCCGACCACCCGAACCTGCTGCCGACGTATCTGAACACCCCGTCGAACCTGACGTCGTACGTGCAGAAGCCGCTGCTGGGCCGGGAGGGCGCGAGCATGCGGATCGTGACGCCGGACGGCGGCGAGCAGCGCACGCAGGGCGACTACGGCGCGGAGGGGTTCGTGTTCCAGGAGTTCTGCCCGCTGCCGGACTTCGACGGCGAGCGTCCGGTGCTGGGCGCGTGGGTCGTGCAGGACGCGGCGGCCGGGATCGGCATCCGGGAGACGTCGGGGCTCATCACCGACGACACGTCGTCGTTCGTCCCGCACCGGGTCGTGGCTCCGGCGAAGACGTCGCTGGTGAAGGAGAGGACGTCGCTCCGGAAGGGGTGACCTCCCCGAAGCCGCGGCCCGCCGGAGCCGGGGCCTGCTGAAGCCGGGGTCTACTGGAGCCGGGAGGGGACGTCGAACGTGGCGACGACGGCCTGCCAGACCCGCTTCGCGGACTCGCCGTCGGCGAGCGCCTGCTCGATGGTGCGTCCGCCCAGGTCGGCGATGACGTAGTCCTTGGCGACGCTCTCGGCGTAGCCCTTGCCGAACTGTTCGTTCATCCGTTCCCAGAACACCGTGAGCCGCACGCCTCCCACGCTATCCGACGGGACCGTCCTGCGCGGACCTGTCGAGGGACTCGGCGACCTCGCCGGGCACGGCCGGTCCCGTCCCCTGCCGGTACTGGCGGTGCAGGCCGGTGAGGTACCGCTCGACGCCTTCGACGACGCGCGCGGTCCGGTAGGAGGGGAACACGTCGAACCCGTGCTGGCCGCCCTTCATCTCCGCGTACAGGACGGGCGCGCGCGAGACCGCGCGGAGCCGTTCGACGAACCGGCGGGCCTCGGGGGCGGGGATGAGCGAGTCGTGGCTGCCGTGGACGACGAGGAACGGCGGCGCGTCCTCGCGGACATGGGTGACCGGTGACGCCTTCGCGTACACGTCGCGGTTCTCGGCGAACGGCAGTTTCACGATCCACCGCTCCACGAGCCTGGTGGAGCCGAAGGGGACGGGCCAGGGTCCGGGCTCGCAGAAGTCGTACACGCCGTAGAAGGGGACGGCGCCCTGGACGGACGTGTCCGCGTCCTCGAAGCCGGGCTGGAAGTCGGGGTCGTTCGCGGTGAGCGCGACCATGGCGGCGAGGTGCCCTCCGGCGGAACCGCCGGTCACGCAGAGGAAGTCGGGATCGGCGCCGTAGTCCGCCGCGTGCTCGCGGTACCAGGCGAGGAAGCGTTTCAGGTCGACGAGGTGGTCGGGCCAGGTGGCGCGGGGGCTGAGCCGGTAGTTGACGTTGAACCCCACCCAGCCTTGGACGGCCATGTGGTTGAGCAGGGGCAGGCCTTGCTCGCGCTTGTCGCCGATGATCCATGCTCCGCCGTGGATCTGCATGAGCCCCGGGCGCAGCGCTCCCCCGTCTCCCCCGTCTCCCTCGTCCTTCGGGGCGGAGGGCCGGTACACGTCGAGCTTCAGGCGGAGCCGTCCGTCCTCGTGGAAGGCGATGTCGCGCGTCACCCGCACTCCCTTGCGCGGGACGAGGCAGAGCGGCGGGACGACCAGGTGGGAGCGCGGGTAGCGGGGCGCGGGCCCGGGGTCGAGTTCGAACGGGACGCCGCTCTCCCGCAGGGTGACGGTCGTCCGGCGGGAGACGGCGATGGTCCCGGCGAGGCCGGCGGCCCCGGCGACGCCGAGGAGGAGGCCGGCCCAACCGGCCCGGCCGGCCAGGCCGCCGTTCCATGCCGCGAGGGCGAGCGCGGCGGCCTCGGCGGCGAGCAGGTGGGGCGCGAGCTCGATCGCCCACCAGCCCGCGAAGAAGCTCGGCGCGAGCAGCACGGGGTTCTTGGCGGGGCGGTGCGCGTTGACGGCGAGCGCGGCGAACAGGATCCCGAGGGCCAGGAGGGCGTACGGCATGGCGGCTCCCTGAGGGCGGTCGCCGCCCACACTGCCCTGACAAGCGCTTGCTTACAATGTGACGCGCGCCACCCGCTTCCCGTTCTGTCGGACCCGCGAGGCAAGATGGCGCCATGGGCGGTGACGTGCTCGAACGCTTCTCCCCGGCGACCCGCGAGTGGTTCTCGGGGGCGTTCGCCGCACCCACCGCCGCGCAGGCCGGCGCCTGGGACTCCGTCTCCGGGGGCGACAACACGCTCGTGGTGGCGCCGACCGGGTCCGGCAAGACGCTCGCGGCGTTCCTGTGGTCGCTCGACCGGCTCACCGCCGGTCCCCCGCCCGACACCGACCCGCTGCGCCGCTGCCGCGTGCTGTACGTGTCGCCGCTGAAGGCCCTGGCCGTGGACGTGGAGCGCAACCTGCGGGCGCCGCTGACCGGCATCCGGCACGCCGCGCGCCGCCTCGGCCTCCCCGAACCGGACGTCCGGGTCGGCATGCGGTCGGGCGACACCCCGGCCGACGAGCGGCGGCGGCTGGCCGCGAAGCCGCCCGACATCCTGATCACCACGCCCGAGTCGCTGTTCCTCCTGCTCACCTCGCAGGCGCGCGAGTCGCTGCGCGGCGTCGAGACCGTCATCGTCGACGAGGTGCACGCGGTGGCGGGCACCAAGCGCGGCGCGCACCTGGCGCTGTCGCTGGAGCGCCTGGACGCGCTGCTGGAGCGGCCCGCGCAGCGGATCGGGCTGTCGGCGACCGTCCGCCCGGCCGAGGAGATCGCGGCGTTCCTCGGCGGGACGCGGCCCGCGCGGGTCGTGCAGCCCCCGTCCGACAAGGTCTTCGACCTCGACATCGTCGTCCCCGTCGAGGACATGGGCGAGGTCGGCCGGTTCGTCGACGACGCGGGCGCCGCCGACCCGCGGCAGCGGAGCATCTGGCCCCACGTGGAGGACCGCCTCCTCGACCTGATCGAGGCGCACCGCTCGACGCTCGTCTTCGCCAACTCGCGGCGGCTCGCCGAACGGCTCTGCGGGCGGCTCAACGAGCTGGCGTACGAGCGCGCGACCGGCGAGGCGCTCCCCGGGGACCACACCCCCGCCGAGGCGATGGCGCAGGCCGGGGCCGCGAAGGGCGCCCCCGGGGAGATCGCCCGCGCGCACCACGGGTCGGTGTCGAAGGAGGAGCGGGCCGCGATCGAGAACGCGCTGAAGGAGGGGCGGCTGCCCGCGGTCGTGGCGACGTCCAGCCTGGAGCTGGGCATCGACATGGGCTCGGTCGACCTGGTCGTCCAGGTCGAGTCGCCGCCGTCGGTGGCGAACGGGCTGCAGCGCGTCGGGCGCGCCGGCCACCAGGTCGGCGCCGTCTCCAAAGGCGTGATCTTCCCGAAGTACCGCGGCGACCTGGTGCAGACGGCCGTGGTGGCCGAGCGGATGCGCGGCGGCGAGATCGAGGAGCTGCGGTACCCCCGCAACCCCCTGGACGTCCTGGCGCAGCAGGTCGTCGCGATGACGGCGATGGACGAGTGGCCGGTCGACGATTTGGAGGCGCTGGTCAAGCGGGCCGCCCCGTACGCGACGCTGCCGCGCTCGGCGCTCGAGGCGACCCTCGACATGCTCGCGGGCCGCTACCCGGGCGACGAGTTCGGCGAGCTGCGGCCCCGCCTCGTGTGGGACCGGGTGAACGGCACGCTCAACGCCCGTCCCGGCGCGCAGCGGCTCGCGGTGACCAGCGGCGGGACGATCCCCGACCGCGGCCTGTTCGGCGTGTTCCTCGTCGGCGAGAAGGCGTCGCGGGTCGGGGAACTGGACGAGGAGATGGTCTACGAGTCGCGCGTCGGCGACGTGTTCGTGCTCGGCGCCAGCTCGTGGCGCATCGAGGACATCACGCCCGACCGGGTGCTGGTGTCGCCGGCGCCGGGGCAGCCGGGCAAGCTGCCGTTCTGGCACGGCGACGCGCTCGGCCGCCCCGCCGAGCTGGGCCGCGCTCTCGGCTCGTTCACCCGCGAGCTGTCCGGGCTGCCCGAGGACGACGCGCGCGGGCGGGTGTCGGCCGCCGGGCTGGACGGGTTCGCCGCCGCGAACCTCGTGTCGTACCTCGCGGAGCAGCGGGAGTCGACCGGCCACCTGCCCGACGACCGGACGATGGTCGTGGAGCGGTTCCGCGACGAGCTGGGCGACTGGCGGATGGTGGTGCACTCGCCGCTGGGCGCGCGCGTCCACGCGCCGTGGGCGCTCGCCATCGCGGGGCGGCTGCGCGAGCGGTACGGGGTCGACGCGCAGGCGATGCACGCCGACGACGGCATCGTCATCCGCGTCCCCGACATGGAGGACCCGCCCGGCCTGGACGTCGCCGTGTTCGACCCGGACGACGTCGAGCGGATCGTCGTCGACGAGCTGGGCGGGTCGGCGCTGTTCGCGGCCCGGTTCCGGGAGTGCGCGGCGCGCTCGCTGCTGCTGCCCCGCAACCGGCCCGGCAAGCGGATGCCGCTGTGGCAGCAGCGGCAGCGGGCGGCGCAGCTGCTGTCGGTGGCGAGCAAGTACCCGTCGTTCCCGATCGTCCTGGAGACGATGCGCGAGTGCCTGCAGGACGTGTTCGACGTCCCCGGGTTCGTCCAGCTCATGCGGGACGTGTCGGGGCGGCGGGTCCGGCTCGTGGAGGTCGAGACGCCGCAGCCGTCCCCGTACGCGCGGTCCCTGCTCTTCCACTACGTCGGCGCGTTCATGTACGAGGGCGACTCGCCGCTCGCGGAGCGCCGCGCGCAGGCGCTCGCGCTCGACACCTCGCTGCTGGCGGAGCTGCTGGGCCAGGCCGACCTGCGCGAGCTGCTCGACCCGGAGGTCGTCGCCGACACCGAACGCGAGCTGCAGCGCCTCGCCGAGGACCGGCGCGCCCGCGACCTGGAGGGCGTCGCCGACCTGCTGCGCGCGCTCGGCCCGCTGACGACCGCCGAGGTCGCCGACCGGTCACTCGGCACCGGGTCGGCGCACTGGCTGGCGGAGCTGGAGGCGACCCGGCGGACGATCCGGGTGCGCGTCGCGGGCACCGAGCACTGGGCCGCGATCGAGGACGCGGGGCGGCTCCGCGACGCGCTCGGCGCGCCGCTGCCCGTCGGGGTGCCGGAGGCGTTCCTGGAGCCGGTGGACGACCCCCTCGGCGACCTGGTCTCCCGGTACGCGCGGACGCACGGCCCGTTCCGGGCGGGCGACGCCGCGGCGCGGTTCGGGCTCGGCCCCGCCGTGGTCGTGGAGACCCTGCGGCGGCTCGCCGCCGCCGGCCGCGTCGCGGAGGGCGAGTTCCTGCCGGTCGGGGCGGTGTCCGGGCCGCTGACGAACGAGTGGTGCGACGCCGGGGTGCTGCGGACGCTGCGGCGCCGCTCCCTCGCGCGGCTGCGCGCGGAGGTCGAGCCGTCCCCGCCCGAGTCGCTGGGGAGGTTCCTGCCCGCGTGGCACGGCGTGACCGGCGGGTCGCGGCTGCGCGGCGTCGACGCGCTCGTCCAGGCGATCGAGCAGCTGCAGGGCGCGGCCGTCCCGGCGTCCGCGCTGGAGACGCTCGTCCTGCCGGCGCGGGTGCCCGGCTACTCCCCCGCCATGCTGGACGAGCTGACGTCGGCGGGCGAGGTCGTCTGGGCGGGGCAGGGCGGCCTGCCCGGCGGGGACGGCTGGATCGCGCTGTACCTGGCCGACACGGCGCCGCTGCTCATGCCGGAGCCGGCGGAGATCACGATCACGCCGGTGCACGAGGCGGTGCTGGCGGCGCTCGGCGACGGCGGCGCGCTGTTCTTCCGCACGCTGTCCGACCGGGTGAACCGTGACGTCACCGCCGCCGACGCCGACCTGGTCACCGCCGTCTGGGACCTCGTGTGGGCGGGGGTGCTCACCAACGACACGCTGGCTCCGCTGCGCGCCGCGCTCGGGTCGGGACGGCCGACGCACCGGTCGCGGACGGCGCGGCGGGGCCGTCCGGTGCTCCCGTCGCGGACCGGCCCGCCGACGGTCGCGGGCCGCTGGTGGCCGCTGCCGGACCGGGAGGGGACCGCGACGCTGCGGTCGACCGCGCTGGCGGAGGCGCTGCTGGAGCGGTACGGCATCGTCATCCGGGGCGCGGTGGCGGCGGAGCGGACGCCCGGCGGGTTCGCCGGCGTCTACCCGGTGCTGCGCGCGTTCGAGGAGAGCGGGCGGTGCCGCCGGGGCTACTTCGTCGAGGGGCTCGGCGCCGCGCAGTTCGCGCTGCCGGGCGCCGTCGACCGGCTCCGCGCGCTGCGCCCCGCCGCGCCCGCGGCGCCGGACGACCTGTCCGCGCTGTGGGAGGCGCCCGCTCCGCATCCGGGCTCCCGGCGGGAGCGGGCCGACCGGGCGCTCGTCCTGGCCGCCGCCGACCCCGCCAACCCGTACGGCGCCGCGCTGCCGTGGCCGCCGCGCGACGACGAGGCGATCAGCGGGCACAAGCCGGGCCGCAAGGCCGGGGCGCTGGTCGTGCTGGTCGAGGGCCGGCTGGTCCTCTACGTGGAGCGCGGCGGGCGCACGCTGCTGACCTGGGACGGCGACGCCGAAGTCCTGCAGCCGGCGGTGGACGCGCTGGCGCTCGCCGTCCGGGAGGGCGCGCTCGGCAAGCTCACCGTGGAACGGGCGGACGGCGCCGCGATCGCCGGGTCGCCGCTCGCCGCCGCGCTGGAGTCGGCCGGTTTCCACCCGACGCCCAAGGGCCTGCGGCTACGCGCCTGATCCCGTTCGCGCAGCGGAGCTCCGCGGAGCGGAGCCCACGGGGTCGGTCCGGGGGGTGCGGGGGGTCGTCTCCCCACGAGGAGCCGCCTGATCCCGTCGGCGCAGCGGGGCTCCGCGGAGCGCCACGGTCACGGCGGCGGCGCACACCAGGACGCCCAGCAGCGAGAGCGGCGGCAGGGTGCTGCCGAACAGCGCCCAGCCGCCGATCATCGTGGTGGGCGGCGTCAGGTAGAGCAGCGCCGACACCCGGGCCACGCCCGTCCGGCGGACGTTGACCCAGTACAGGCCGTAGCCGCCGAACATCGCGAGCACCACCAGGACGGCGACGGCGCCCCAGAAGTCCGGCTCGGCGGGCGGGACGAGCGCGCCTTCGGCCGCCGCGAGGCCCGAGAACAGGACGGCGCTCACCGCGGCCTGGATCGTCAGCGCCTCCATGACGCCGGCGGCCGGGCGGGCGCGGCGCTCGACGAGGGTGGCGGCGACCAGGCTCAGCATCGCGCCGAACGGCAGCAGGTACGCCCAGGCGGGCGCGCCGCCGCCCAGCTCCCCGCCGACCACGAGCGCGACGCCGCCGAGCCCGCCGACGAACCCGGCGGCCTGCCACCGGCCGATCGTCTCGCCGAGCAGCGGGACGGCGAGGGCGACCGCGACGAGCGGCTGCAACGCGGCGACCAGGCTGCTGACGCCCGCGTCGACCCCCTGCTGGGACGCCTCGAAGACGCCGTACAGGTAGCCGACCTGCCCGAGGAGGCCGATCAGCACGTGCAGGGCGAGGTCGCGGCGCGGGATGCGCGGCCGCCGCCAGGCGAACCACAGCGCGAGGACCGGGAGCGCGGTGATGAACCGCCAGGCGAGCAGGGTGCTCGTGGGCGCGCTCTGCGCGCCGAGTTCGGCGCCGATGAAGCCCGAGCTCCACAGGACGACGAATCCGGCGCCGAGCAGGGCGTCCGTGCGGTGCGGTGCCATGCGGGGGTCCTTCCTCGGACGATCGAGGTATACATACCGGTATAGCTACACTACCCATACCGGTGGGTATACTCGTGGTGTACGTCACGCGAAGGAGCCGCCGCGATGCCCGCCACACCACCCGCCACACCACCCGCCACGCCGCAGGCCACAGCCCGGGACCGCCCCCTGACGCCCGCCGCCCGCCGGGTGCTCGAGGTCGCGAGCGACCTCTTCTACGAGCGCGGCATCACCGCCGTCGGGATGGAGCTCGTCGCGGCCGAGGCCGGCGTCACGAAGAAGACCGTCTACGACCGGTTCGGCTCGAAGGACGCGCTGGTCATGGCGTACCTGCGCCGCCGGGACGAGCGCTGGCGCGCCTTCGTGGACGAGCGGCTCGCGGCCGTCGCCGACCCGCGCGAGCGCGTCCTCGCCTCGTTCGACGTCCTCGGCGAATGGCTCGCCGCGGGGGCGGAGCGCGGCTGCTCGATGGTCAACGCCTGCGCCGAGCTGCCCGACCCGTCCCACCCCGTGCACGGGCTCGCCGCCGAGCAGAAGGCGTGGACGCGCGAGCTGTACGCCCGGCTCGTCCGGGCCCTCCCCGGGGAGGACGCCGCGGGCACACTGGCCGAGCAGCTCGCGATCGTCCACGAGGGCGCGAACGTCGCCTACAGCGTCGGCGGCGTACGGGACGCGGCCTCTCTCGCGCGCGCCGCGGCGGACGCGATCCTTTCCCGTTCGACCCCGCCTACGCGGGAAGTCTGATGGCGGATTCCTCCTTCCGGCGGATACCCCGGGCCCCTTTCTCTGGGATGATGAAGGGGTACGGGGATGCGGGGAGTCGGGGAAGGGCTCGCCGCGGAACGGGGAATCGCATGACACCTACCGCTCGGAGGGCCGCCGCGCTGCGGCGCAGGCGCCAGATCATCAGCCAGACGGTCATCGACCGCGCGCTGAACGACCCGCGGCGCCACGAGGAACCGGCCGACGCGCCGGTCGCCACGGCCAAGTAGCGGCGCGCCCGCGCGGCGCGCCGCGCACCGGAACACGCGAACGCCCCCGCCGGACGGTCGGCGGGGGCGTCGGCGTCTCCGGGGCCGGCGCGGCACGCGCTCAGTCTTCGGTCTCGGCGGAGAACACGTCGTCGCGCGCCTGCTCCAGGGCCGCGTGCACCGCGCCGCGCAGCACCGGGTTGCCCTCCACCTCGGTCACCGCGACCGTGGGGCGGGTCGGGCTCAGCCGGCCCACCGCCCGCTCGATGCGGGCGGCCAGCGGCGCGCCGCCCGCCTGCCCGAGGTACCCGGACAGCACGACCAGACCGGGGTCGAGCACGATGTTCACCGACGTGACGCCGTAGGAGATGCGGACGGCCAGCTCGTCCAGGAACCGCCCGCCGCGCTCCTCGTCGGCGACGGCGGCGCGCACGCACTCCAGGGCGGTCGGCTCGGTGATCCCGTGCTCGTGGGCGAGCGCCCGCACCGCGTCCGCCCCGACGAGCGACCCGTAGCCGCCGGCGAGGGCCGCCTTGCCCCAGGTGGTCGACTCGGTGACGCCCTCGCCCTCCAGGCGGCGCGCCGCGCCGAGCGGGAGCGGCACGCCCGGGACGGGCAGGTAGCCGATCTCGCCCGCGCCGCCGGAGCGGCCGCGGTGCAGCCGCCCGCCCAGCATCACCGACAGGCCCATGCCGCGGTCGAACCACATGAGCGCGAAGTCGTCCGCGTCGCGCGCGGCGCCGTACGCGCGCTCGGCCAGCGCGGCGAGGTTGACGTCGTTCTCGATCGTCACCGGGCGGCGCAGGTCGGTGCGCAGCCCCGCGAGGACGCCCTCGTGCCACGACGGCAGGTCGAAGGAGAACTGGACGTCGCCGGAGCGGGGGTCGACGACGCCGGGGGTGCCGATGACGAACGCGCTCAGCCGTCCGAGGGCCACCTTCGCCGACCGGCACGCCTTCACTACGGCACTATGTACGGTTTTGACCGGATCGTCCGCTCCGTTCGGGTCGACGGTAACCTGGGCGACCATCCGGCCGGTGATGTCGGCGACGCCCGCGGTGACGCTGGACGGCCCCACTTCGAGGCCCGCGACGTAGGCGCTCGACGGCACCACGGCGTACAGGGCGGCGTTCGGGCCGCGCCCCCCGGCCTGCTCCCCGACCACCGCCACCAGCCCCCGCTCCTCGAGCCTGGACAGCAGTTGGGAGGCGGTGACCTTCGACAGCCCGGTGTGCTCGCCGATCTGCGCGCGGGTCAGCGGCCCCTGCTCCACGAGCAGGTCCAGCGCCGCGCGGTCGTTCAGCTCACGCAGCAGCCGCGGCGTTCCCGGGCGTCTGGCCATGCTTGGCACCCCTCGATGTCTCAATCCGCTAACGGGCGGTTTTGTTTAGGAAAGTTTCTTGTTAGTTTACGCGCAAGCGCCGACCGGCCCCTACCCGGGACCGGTGGACGCGCGCAGAGCGCCGAGCGGCGAGCAGGGCGCCCGCGAACCATGCGACTGCGAGCGGGGCATGACCGGACCTTAAAGGGTCCGGGTGCCCGGCTCACACCGCAGGCCACAAGGCCGCGCGAGGCGATGCCGGAAAGGATCCCCCCAGTGAAGTACATCAAGATGGCGGCCGCGGCGGCCGCGATCGCCCTGGCCGCATCGGCCTGCGGCGGCGGCGACGGCGACGGCGGGAGCGACGAGGTCCCCGCCGAGCTCGAGGTCTGGATGATGGGCGAGGGCACGCCCGAGCAGACGAAGTTCCTGGACGGCGTCGAGACCGAGTTCAAGAAGACCCATCCCGACACCGACGTCAAGATCAAGTACGTCCCGTGGCCGCAGGTCGCCACCCAGTTCCAGAAGGCCGCCGCGAGCGGCGAGGGCCCGGACGTCACCGAGCTCGGCAACACCGACGTCCAGTCCCACATCGAGCAGGGCAACCTCGCGGACATCAGCGACCTGTTCGGCGACTGGGCCGACGCCAAGACCCTCAACAAGACCGCGCTCGGGAACGACCAGGCGGACGGCAAGACCTACGCGGTGCCGTGGTACGGCGGCGTCCGGGGCGTCTGGTACCGCCAGGACTGGTTCGAGGAGCTCGACATCGCCGTGCCCAAGAACTGGGCCGAGCTGTCCGCCGCCGCCAAGAAGGTCGAGGAGGAGAAGGACGTCCCCGGCATCGGCGTCGCGAGCGACCACACCAACGCGATCATCAGCTTCGTCTGGGGCAACGGCGGCGAGGTCGCGGCCCAGGAGGGCGAGAAGTGGACCGGCAGGCTCGACCAGCCGCAGGCGGTCGAGGCCGCCGAGTTCTACGCGAGCCTGGACGACTCCGGTAAGTACGTCGGCAAGAACGAGCTGGAGGGCCCGCAGCGCGACTTCGCGCTCGGCAAGCTGGGCATGTACTTCGACGGCAGCTGGGCGCTGAAGCAGCTCAAGGAGATCGCGCCCGACAACGCCGACACGTGGGCCGTCTTCCCGATCCCGGCCAAGAGCGGCGGCAACGCCCCGGTCATGGCGGGCGGCTCGGACGTCGCCGTCTGGCGCGACACCGCGAACAAGAAGGTCTCGTTCGACTACATCAAGGTCCTGAACAACGCGAAGAACGCCAAGGCGTGGGCCGACTACAGCGGCTTCTCGTCCATGCGCTCGGACGTGTCGTTCTCCGACCCGAAGCTCGCCGTCTTCACCGACATCGCCACGAACACCAAGTTCCCGCCGATGACCGCCGGCTGGGCCGAGTTCGAGCAGGCCAAGAAGGTGCTGCCGAACACGCTGAAGGCGATCATGCAGGGCGGCGACGCCGCGGCCGAGATGAAGAAGGCCAACGAGCAGGCCAACACGCTGCTCAACCCGTGACACCGGGGCTCCCCGCCGCCGCGCGCCCGGCGCCGCGGCGGCGGGGGGCCGCGCTCGGGGCGCGCCCGTCCCGGCGCGCCCGCGAGGCTCCCTCCGGACGACACACGGCCGCCCGTCCCTCCTGAACGGAACCGCCCATGCTCGACACCGCCCCCGCGGTGCGCACGCCGCCCGGCCGCAGATCCGCCGGCCGCGGGCGCCCGCGCCGCCGGCCCCGCTTCGGGCCGTACCTGCTGATCGCGCCCACCGTGGTCGTGATCGCTCTGCTGATGTTCTGGCCGATGATCCAGATCGGGATCATGTCGTTCCAGAAGGTCGGCAACCGCCAGTTGCGCGGCGAGCCGGCCGAATCGGTCGGGCTCCAGAACTTCAAGGACATCCTCGGGGACCCGTTCTTCTGGACGACCCTCCGGCACACGGTGCTGTTCGCCGTCGTGGCCGTGACGCTGACCATGGTGGTCGGGACCCTGGTGGGGCTCCTGCTCAACAAGCTCGGCAAGAAGATGTCGAACCTCGTCGCGGGCGGCGTCATGGTCGCCTGGGCGACCCCGCCGGTCACCGCGGCGATCATCTTCACCTGGCTGTTCGGGACGACCGGCGGCCTGGTCAACTGGACCCTGGACCTGCTCCCCGACTTCCTCGTCGGGGGCGACTGGCTCGGCTACAACTGGTTCTCCAAGCCGCTGCCCACCTACACCGTCCTCACCATCTGCGTGGTGTGGCAGGCGTGCCCGTTCGTGGCCGTGTCCGTGCTCGCCGGGCTCAAGAGCGTCCCGCGCGAGCTGTACGAGGCCGCCCGCGTCGACGGCTCCGGCCCGTGGCGGACGTTCTGGAGCATCACCTACCCGATGCTCAAGCCGATCTTCCTGGTCGTGCTGGTCATGTCGATCATCTGGGACTTCAAGGTGTTCACCCAGCTGTTCATCATGGCCGGGATGGCCAACCGGGACGCCTTCAACCTCTCGCTGTACGCGTACTCGGAGGCGTTCGGCTCGATGAATCCGAAACTCGGCGACGGCTCGGCGATCGCGCTGGTGCTCACGCTGATCCTGCTCATCGTCACGGCCCTGTACGTGCGGGTCATGGTGCGTCAGGGGGAGACACGATGACCGCGCCGCTCAACGCGCCGTCCCTCCGCGAGCGCGGCACCGCGGGGGCTTCCGCGCGCGCCCGCCGGCCCGGCCGCAAGAAGCTGCTGTCGAAGATCACCTGGAACACCGTCGGCGTGGCGGTGTTCGTCCTGGCGGTCTTCCCCGTGTTCTGGATGGCGTCCACCGCGTTCAAGCCGAACGAGGACATCTTCAGCTCGACGCCGAAGCCGCTGCCGACCGACCCGACGCTGGAGCACTTCGACGTCATCGTCAACGGCTCGGTCGCCGAGGTCTCGTTCTGGAAGTACTTCTCCAACAGCGCGCTCCTCGCGCTCGGCACCGTCCTGGTCTCCGGGCTGCTGGCGCTGCTGGCGGCCACCGCCGTCGCGCGGTTCCGCTTCCGGTTCCGCACGACCTTCCTGGTGATGCTGCTGATCGTCCAGATGGTCCCGCTGGAGGCCCTGGTCATCCCGCTGTTCCTGGACCTCAAGCAGCTCAACATGCTGAACAGCATGTGGGGCCTGCTCGTCGTCTACATCGGGTTCGCGGTGCCGTTCGCGATCTGGATGCTGCGGGGCTTCGTCGCCGCGGTGCCGCGCGAGCTGGAGGAGGCCGCGGCCATCGACGGCGCCGGACCGGTCCGGACGTTCTTCACGGTCATGCTCCCGCTCGTCGCGCCCGGACTGGTCGCGACCAGCATCTTCTCGTTCATCACCGCGTGGAACGAGTTCATCTTCGCTTTCACTTTCCTGGACGACCAGGACAAGTACACCCTGCCGATCATGCTGCAGTTCTTCTTCGGCCGCAGCGGCAACTCCTGGGGGCCCATCATGGCGGCGTCGACGCTGCTCACGATTCCCGTCATCATCTTCTTCCTCATCGTCCAGCGCCGCATGGTGACCGGGCTGACCGCCGGGGCGGTGAAGGGGTGACGACCGACGACATCGCCACCACCGGGGAGATCACCCGGCTCGCGCGCGCGGCGCTCTCCCCGTCCTTCCCCGGGCCCACCGCGCCGGGCTGGCTGCTGGACGAGCTGGAGCGGGGGCTCGGCGGGGTCACCCTGTTCGCCCTCACCGGCAACGTGCCGAGCCCCGAGTCGCTGGCCGCGCTCACCGCGCGGATGCGCGCCGCCGGCGCCCCCCTGATCAGCATCGACGAGGAGGGCGGGGACGTCACCCGCCTCGGCGGGCACGCGACCGGCAGCCCGTACCCGGGCAACGCCGCGCTCGGCGCCGTCGACGACCCGGAGCTGACCCGCCGGATCTACCGGTCGATGGGCGCCGAGCTGGCCGAGGTGGGCGTCAACCTCGACTTCGCGCCGTCCGTGGACGTCAACACCGCCGACGACAACCCGGTGATCGGCACCCGCTCGTTCGGGGCGGACGCCGCGCTGGTCGCGCGGCACGCCGCCGCGGCCGTCGCCGGGCTGCAGGAGGCGGGCGTCGCCGCGTGCGCCAAGCACTTCCCCGGGCACGGCGCGACCGTCGTCGACTCGCACCTGACGATCCCGCTGGTGGACGCCGACCTCGCGCTGCTGGACCGCCGCGAGCTCGTCCCGTTCCGGGCGGCGATCGACGCCGGCGCCCGCGCGGTGATGACCGGGCACCTCAACGTGCCGGACATCACCGAGGGGCTGCCCGCCACCCTGTCCCCCGCCGCGATCACCGGCCTGCTGCGCGAGCGGCTCGGCTACGACGGCGTGATCGTCACCGACGCGCTCGACATGCGGGGCGCGAGCGGCGCGATCGGCATCCCCGAGGCGTCCGTGCGGGCCCTCATCGCGGGCGCCGACCTGCTGTGCCTCGGGCCGAACGAGCACGCCGACACGGTGCGCGCGACGCTCGCGGCCGTGGAGGCGGCGGTCCGGGACGGGCGGCTGTCGCCGCACCGGCTGCAGGACGCCGCGGACCGCACCGACGCCCTCCGCCGGCGGCTGTCCGGCGAGGTCCCCGCGGCGCCCGACCGGGACGCCGGCCTGGAGGGCGCGCGCCGCGCCGTGCGGGTCTCGGGAGCGCTCCCAGGCTGGAGCGGGACGCCGCCGCTGGTCGTCGAGGTCGAGGCGTCCGGCAACATCGCGGTCGGCCCGACGCCGTGGGGCCTGCACCCGTGGGCGCCCGACGCCGTCCGGGCGACCGGCGGGGACGGGGACGCGGACCGGGTGCTGGACCGTGCCAAGGGACGCGGCCTCGTCGTCGTCCTGCGGGACGCGCACCGGCACGCTGAGCAGCGGTCGCTGACGGCCGCGCTGCTCACCGCGCGGCCCGACACCGTCGTCGTCGAGATGGGCCTGCCGGTCTGGCGTCCGGGCTCGGCCGTCTACCTGGCGACCTACGGCGCCGCCGCCGCCAACGCGCAGGCGGCCGCCGAACTGCTCGGGCTCGTCCCCGCCCCCGGCGGGACGGCCTGACCCGCCCCCTCGGGCGCCGGGCGCGGCTCCCGAGGGGCTCCACCCGCGGCGCGTCCGCCGGACAAAGGCCCGGTTCCGGCGGACGCGCCGCGCCGCGTTTCCGCACCGGCCCGCCCCGCGGCCTTCCGGCGGGCGCCCGACCAGTCCGGTGACGGGGGATAATGCAAGCATGCGATTGTCCGCCCGGGTCGACTACGCGCTGCGTGCCGCCGCGGAGCTGGCCGTGGCCGGGAGCCATCCCGTGACCGCGGTGCAGCTCGCCGAGGCCCAGCAGATCCCGCCCAAGTTCCTCGAGAACATCCTCGGCCAGCTCCGCCGCTCCGGCCTCGTCCGCAGCCAGCGCGGCCCCGAGGGGGGCTACTGGCTGGCCCGGCCCGCCGAGCGGATCGCGCTCGCCGACATCATCCGGGCGATCGACGGGCCGCTGCTGGGCGTGCGCGGCGAACGTCCCGAGCACGTCGGCTACGAGGGCCCCGCGCGGTCCCTGCAGGAGGTGTGGATCGCGCTGCGCGCGAGCGAGCGCGCCATCCTGGAACGGGTCACGCTCGCGCACATCGCCGAGGGCAAGCTCCCCGACTCCGTCCGCGTCCTCACCGAGGACCCGTCGGCCTGGGAGAGCGGATCCCTCATCTAGCACCGGGGGGGTGACGTGCCGGAGGGGGACGTCGTCCGGCTCGCGGCCCGGCGGCTGCACGAGGCGCTCGCCGGGCGGCCGCTGACGCGTTCGGACTTCCGCGTCCCCCGGTTCGCCACCGCCGACCTGCGCGGCCGGACGGTCCTCGAGGTCGTCTCGCGCGGCAAGCACCTGCTCGTCCGGGTGGAGGGCGGCGTGACCGTCCACACGCACCTGCTGATGGAGGGACGCTGGCAGGTGCGGCGCGCGGGGCCCGTCCCGCGCGACCACCGGGTGCGGCTCGTGCTCGGCAACGCCGAGTGGCAGGCGGTCGGCACCTCGCTCGGCCTCGTCGAGCTGCTGCGCACCGCCGATGAGGACCGCGCCGTCGGGCATCTCGGCCCGGACCTGCTCGACCCCGCGTGGGGTCCCGGACTCGCGGCCGAGGCCGCCGCGCGGCTCGCCGCCCGTCCCGACCGCGCCGTCGGCGAGGCGGTCCTCGACCAGACGCTGGTGGCCGGCATCGGCAACGTCTACAAGGCCGAGGTCCTGTTCCTGCGCGGCGCGAACCCCTGGACGCCCGTCCGGTACGTGCCCGACCTGGTCGGGCTGGTGGAGCTCGCCCACCGGCTGCTGGACGCCAACAAGGACCGCCACGGCCACATCACGACCGGCGACCGGCGGCGCGGCCGCGAGCACTGGGTCTACGGACGGGCGGGGCGCCCCTGCCGCCGCTGCGGCACCGAGATCCGCCGCGCCGGGCAGGCGTCCGACGCCGGCGAGCGCACCGCCTTCTGGTGCCCGCGCTGCCAGCCCGCGGCGTCCTGAGCCGGGCGGTCGGCGCCCGCCCGGCACGCCCGGGAGGCCGGGCGGGTCGCCGCCTGACGCGGGTCACCGGATCCTGCGCCCGCGGATCCATCATCGAACCGGCCCATACCCAAGTCAATTCTCGGGTTTCCTTGCAAGCTCCCCAGCTCTAACTTGGGTGCATGACCCTGGACGACCTCCGCGTCTTCGTCGCCGTCTGCGAGGCGGGCAACCTCAGCGCCGTCGCCCGCGACCTGGCGTGCAGCCAGTCCGCGGTGAGCCAGCACGTCCGGCGGCTGGAGCGGGAGACGGGCCTGGTGCTGCTGGAGCGGCGGCCGCGCGGCGTCGTGCCCACCCGCGCCGGACGCGTCCTGCGGCGGGCCGCCGCCGACGGCCTCGCCGGGCTCGACGCGGCCCTGCGCCTCCTGGACGACCTGCGCCGCGGCGTCGGCGGCACCGTGCGGGTCGCGACCGGCGCCACGACCGTCCGGCACTTCATGGCGGGCGGCGTCGCGGCGTTCCGCGCCCGCCACCCCGAGGTCGCCCTGCAGTTCGAGACCGCCGGGTCGAGCCGCCGCTGCCTCGAGGCCGTCCGCTCGCACACCGCCGACCTCGCATGGGTGACGATCGGCCCGCCGCTCGACGGCGTCGAGCAGCGCGCGTCCTGCGAGCTGCCGTGGGTGCTGGCCGTCCGCGCCGACGACCCGCTCGCGTCGCGGACGTCCGTCGCGCTCCCCGACCTCGCGGACATCCGGCACATCGAGCTGCCCGCGCACTCCACGTCCCGCGTCCACCTGGAGATGCACCTGGAGCGGCACGGGCTGCGGCTGGCGTCCACGACCAGCGTCGCCGACTGGGACACCGCGCTGCTGCTCGCCGAACTCGGCCTCGGCCACGCGATCCTGCCCGCGCTCCCCGGCTGGGGCGGCGGCTCCGGCGACGTCCGGCTCGTCCCGGTCCCGGACCTGCCGCCGCTCACCGCCGGCTGGGCCGCCCGCGACTGGGACGCGCTGAGCCCCCTCGCCGTCGAGTTCGCCGACACCGTCCTGGAGCGGCTCAGCCCGCGGTGACGTCGCCGCCCGCGACGACCAGCCGCGCCTGGGGGCCCTTGGGACAGTCGGCGTCGCCGCCGTCCGGCGTCACCCGCAGCCGCTTCTCGAGGACCGCGGCGCCGCCGCCGTCCCGCAGCGCGATCCGGACCTCGACCGGCTCGTCCGGCAGCCCCTCGACCTTGGCGAACCCGGTCTTCCCATCGTCCGGCGACGCCGAAGCACCGCACGCCGCGTCGGGCCCGTCGCCGTCGCAGCCCCGCGGGACGCTCGTCGTGGACGGCCCGAAAACGATCCGCGGCGTCCTGCAGACCCCGTCCCAGCACACCTCCAGCGACGCCGACTCGATCCGCGCCGCGTCGGCGGGCCGCACCTCCACCCGGATCCCCTGCGGCACCATCTCCATCGTGCAGAACGTCTCGGAGCCGCACCCCGCGCCCGTCACGAACACCGCCGCACCGGCCATGAGGGAACCCACGATCGTCCCCGTCGCTCGAACACCCATGTCCCATGATGACCACGAAACGCCCGAGCACAAGGCGATCGGCGGACCGGGCGCCCCGGGAGACACCGAGGCCCCGGTCCGTGCGGACCGGGGCCTCGGTGCTCATGGAGCCGCCCGCGCGCCCGGATCGCGGCGGCGCGCCGGCGGGCGGGGCCGGGGATCAGGTCTGCGCCTGGAACATCCAGTGCTGCTTCTCGAGCTCGTGGGTGATGCCGATGAGCAGGTCCTGGGTGACCGGGTCCGGCTCGTCGGTCTCCGCGATGCGCTCCCGGAAGCGGCCGATGAGCTGGGCGAGCACGTCGGTGACCGCGCTGACGACCTTGTCGTCGGCGAGGTACCCGGCTTCGAGCTGCGGCAGCTCACTGCGGTCGGCGACGGTGCGGGCGCGGCCGTCGGGGTTCACCCCGATCGCCACGGCGCGCTCGGCCACGTCGTCCTGGCTCTGCCGGGCGAAGTCGACGACCTCGTCCAGGTGCTCGTGCACGACCTTGAAGTTGCGGCCCGTCAGGTTCCAGTGCGCCTGCTTGGCGACCAGCGCGAGGTCGATGAGGTCGACGAGGGCGCCCTGCAATGCGTTCCCCGCGACCTTCTGGGCCGAATCGGTGAGCGGGCTCTTGATGGCCGCCATTGTGGGCTCCTTCCGCGTCGTTACGGTTGTCCGTTACAACCGGGAAGAATCCCCTGCTATGCCGGGTCCAACCGTGAGACCGCGCACACCCGTCGCCAGGTCACCGGCGTGCCGGCGACGGCGTGCGCCCCCGGTTCTCAAGGCGCCGTCCCGACGGGGCCGTCCCCCGTCACCCGGCGCGAACGCGCTCCTCGGACCCATCACATGAGGGAGCGAACCCCACGCTCCCCGACAAGAGCGGGGCCGCCTTGACGCAGACCTCCACTCCCCCGCGCCACATCGCGGCCACCGCTCAGGCACATCACATCACCACGGGGGGACTCTCCCCCCACCCCGACAAAGAGCGGGGCCGCCTGAGCGTCGGCCTCCACTCCCCCGCGCCGGGTTCCGGTCGCCGTTCAGGCGGCGACCATGTCCGCACGCAGTTCGCCGGTGATCTCCTCCGGGGTCTCCGGAATGCTCTCCGCGGGGATGCGCTCGTGCTGGGGCGCACCCGCCATGACGGGCTCGTGCTGCAGCTCGGCGAGGGCGAGCTGATCCGCGACGTCCCTCAGCACGTGCGACAGCGGTACCCCGAGCGCTTTGCAGATCGAGGAGAGCAGCTCCGAGGACGCCTCCTTCTGCCCTCGTTCCACCTCGGAGAGATAGCCGAGGGAAACCCGCGCCGCCGCGGACACCTCACGGAGGGTGCGTCCCTGGCGCAGCCGCAGCTGCCGCAGTACGTCACCGAGCAGCTGGCGAAGCAGGACCATCGTCTCGCTCCCTCCCTCAGTTCGGACCATCTGCCAGTTCCACCGTACCTGGCTTGACGGTGACCATGGCAGACCGTTGATTTCGTGTTCGCTCGCAACGTAACGCTGTAATCAGCCCGACTCTTCCCGATCTTCCTGGGCGAACTCGGCGCCGGCGTCCGCGCCGAGCCCCAGCAGAGCACGTCTGAGCTGGTCAAGTGCATGAACGACGGTCATCCTGCGGATGACGTCGCGGGTCTCGGCCCCCGGGCCGGGCACGGGGAGTTTCGGTCGGGTCACGATGCGCAAATCTCCCGGACCGGCCACGCCGATATAGACCGTTCCGACGGGACGGCCGTCCTGCGCCTCCGGACCGGCCACGCCGGTGACCGCGACCCCGTACGTGGCGCCGAGCCGGTCCCGGACGCCCGCCGCCATCGCCGCCGCGACGTCCGGGTGGACGGCGCCGTGCTCGGCGAGCAGGTCGGCGGGGACGTCCAGCAGGTCGCGCTTGAGCTCGGTGGCGTACGCGACGACCCCGCCCGCGAACGTCGTGGACGATCCGGGCATCGCGGTCAGCTCCGCGCCGATCAGCCCGCCGGTCAGCGACTCGGCCGCCGCGACCGTCGCGGACCGCTGCGTGAGCAGCCGGTGCACGACGCGGTCGAGCGACTCGTCCTCCACGCCGTAGACGGCGGAGCCGAGCAGCTCGCGGATCCGCTTCTCGACGCCGACGAGGCGGTCCCAGACGTCCGTCCCGGCGACGGAGACGCGGACCCGCACCTCCGCCGGCTGGGGCAGGTACGCCAGCCGGACGCCGTCCATGGCCTCGACCTCGGCGAGCCGCTCCGCCAGCACCGACTCCCACAGGCCGGCGGTGCGCAGGGTGCGGCGGGCGACCTCGGGCGGGCCGGCCAGTTCGGGCAGCACCACCTCGTCCATGATCGTGCGCATCTCGAACGGGACGCCGGGCAGCGCGTACGCGACGCCGCCGGGCAGCTCGACCCGCAGCCCCGGCGCCGACCCGGCCGAGTTCCGCAGCACGCCCGCGCCCTCCGGCACGTCCGCCATCCGCAGCGCCGACTCGCGGATCTCGTGCCCGGCCGCCGCGGCCCGCTCCCGCAGGCGCTTCTCCGCCTCCCGGTCCCGGACGAGCGGGACGCCCGCCGCCGCGGCCAGCGCGTCCCGGGTGAGGTCGTCGCTGGTGGGCCCGAGCCCGCCGGTGGTGATCACCGCGTCGGCGCGGCCGAGCGCGGCCGTCACCGCCTCGACGATGACGTCCTCATCGTCGCCGACGACGACGCTGCGGGTGACCTCCGCGCCGTGGTCGGCGAGCCGCCGGCCCAGCCACGCGGCGTTGCCGTTGACGGTGTCGCCGAGGAGCAGTTCGTCCCCGACGGTGAGCAGCTCGACGCGCATCCCGTCCCCTCCCGATCGGGTCCCGAATCTACCGCCGCCCACCGACGTCCGGGAGCCGGCGGGCCGCCGCGCGGATCCGGCGGCCGCGGGGCGCGCCCTCGCGCCCCTGACGGCCCAATCCGGACAAAGTACCCGTTGGGCGTGAAAACCGACCGCGGGTCGGATCACTTATTCCTCGCCCGGCAAAACCGCCGGGTGCACATTGCGTTCACCTGTTGGTCATACGTGCACGTCGCGTGTGACTTGGAGCGCACCCCGACCGCATATCGGCACGCGCACAAGGCCGTCCACGTCCCACATTAGGCAGAAGTGAGCGTCATATTGTGAGTCAAAACTCACCCGTACGATTCGCGTAGCACCCCGAATCGCAGGGATAATTGTGACCGCGGGGCACCGCGAACGGGGCCGCGGGACCATGACCGGGGTGGGCATGGTCCCGCGGCCCGCTCCGTTCAGCCCCGCCCGCGCCGGACCAGCCTGCGCAGGACGAGGCCGCACCCCCGCGCGTAGAGCCGCTGGAGCAGCGGGCCGAACGGGCCCGCCAGCCGTCCCGCCGCCGTCGCCGGACGGCTGAACGACGTGACGGTCAGCCACACGGCCCCGGTGTCGTCCATGTCCACGGCGAACGACTCCTCGCCCGACATCGCGTGCCCGGGCAGCGTCCCGTACCCGAAGCCGCCGCCGCGCTCGTCCCGGCGGGTCCACACCACCCGGCAGGGCGCCCGCAGCCGCAGCGGACCGGCGCCGACGGTGGCCTCCACGTCCACGCCCGGCTCGGCCCGCGGGCCCGACGCGAGCAGCCGGACGGGCAGCGCGCGGTGCATCCGGAGGCCGACGACCGCGTCCACCGCGGCCCGCAGCGCGTCCGGGCCCTGCCCCACGCGCGTCCGTTCCCGCAGGTGCCGGTAGCCCTCCGGCCGAAGACCGTCCCGCGTCGCCCCGACCTCCGCGTAGGTGAACCCGTCCGCCGTCACGGACGCTCCCCGCGCACGCCGTCGCGGGAGCGCCGCAGGCGCCACGCCTGGGCGATGTAGTCGGCGCCGGTGACGAGCGTGACGACCAGCGCGGCGGCCATCGTCGCCCAGCGGATCGGGTCGAGCGGGCCGGGCAGGATGAACAGGCCGATGGCGATGACCTGCAGCATCGTCTTCAGCTTGCCGCCCTTGCTGGCCGGGATGACCCCGTACCGGATGACGACGAGCCGGAGCAGCGTGATGCCGATCTCGCGGACCAGGATCGCGGCGGTCACCCACCACCACAGCTCGCCGAGCACCGACAGGCTGATCAGGGCGGCGCCGGTCAGCGCCTTGTCGGCGATCGGGTCGGCGATCTTGCCGAAGTCGGTGACGAGGCCGCGGGCGCGCGCGATGTCACCGTCGATCTTGTCGGTGATGGACGCGGCCGCGAACACGGCGAACGCGGCGAGCCGCCAGCCGGTGCCCTCCAGGAACAGCAGCCACACGAACAGCGGCACGAGCGCGATCCGGAGCATCGTGAGCAGGTTCGCGATGTTGTAGACGCTGGCGGGGGGCGCCTCCCGGTCGCCGGCCACCGGGTCGGGCGTCCCGGCCGTCACGGCGCCCCCGCGTCGGCGATCAGGTCCACGCCGTCGCTGCCGACCACGCGGGCGGTGACGATCTCGCCGAGCGCGAGGCCCGCACCGCGCACGAGGACCGTGCCGTCCACCTCGGGAGCCTGGTGGGCCGCGCGCCCCTCGAAGCCGCCGTCCGCCGTCTTCTCTTCCAGGAGCACCCGCACCTCGGTGCCGATCCGGTCCTCGGCGCGCTGCGCGGTCAGCTCGTCCGCCAGCCCGGTCAGCTCCTCGACGCGCCGCGCGACCTCGTCGGGGTCGACCTTGCCGTCCAGCTTCGCGGCCTCGGTGCCCTCCTCGTCGGAGTAGCCGAACACGCCGACCGCGTCCAGCCGCGCGGCCGACAGGAACTCGGCGAGCTCCTCGAAGTCGTCCTCGGTCTCGCCGGGGAAGCCGACGATGAAGTTGGAGCGGACGCCCGCCTCGGGGGCATGGCCGCGGATCTGGCCGAGCAGTTCGAGGAAGCGCTCCCGGTCGCCGAACCGGCGCATCGCGCGCAGCACCGGGCCGCTCGCGTGCTGGAACGACATGTCGAAGTACGGTGCGACGCCGGGCGTGGCGCAGATCGCCTCGATGAGCCCGGGCCGGGTCTCGGCGGGCTGCAGGTAGCTGACGCGGACCCGCTCGACGCCGTCCACCGCCGCAAGGTCCGGCAGCAGCTTCTCCAGGGCGCGCAGGTCGCCGAGGTCCTTGCCGTAGGACGTGGAGTTCTCGCTGACGAGGACGAGCTCGCGGGCGCCGTGCGCGGCGAGCCACCGGGCCTCCTCCAGCACCTCCTCCGGCGGACGCGACACGTACGCGCCGCGGAACGCGGGGATCGCGCAGAACGTGCAGCGGCGGTCGCAGCCGGACGCCAGCTTCAGCGGGGCGACCGGGCCGCCGCCGAGGCGGCGCCGCAGCACCCGGGGGCCCGACGCGGGCGCGACGCCCGCCGGCAGGTCGTCCTGCCCGCCGCCGTGCCCGCCGCCGTGCTCGTCGCCGTGCCCGGGGATCGCGACGCCGGACGCGGACGAACCGCGCTCCACCGGGCTGATCGGCAGCAGGGTGCGGCGGTCGCGCGGGGTGTGCGCGGTGTGCGCCCGCCCGGCCATGACGTCGTCGAGCCGGTCGCCGATGCCGGCGTAGTCGTCGAAGCCGATGACGGCGTCCGCCTCGGGCAGCGCCTCGGCGAGCTCCTTGCCGTACCGCTCGGCCATGCACCCGGCGGCGACGACCTTCGCGCCGGAGTCGTGCGCGGCCAGCAGCGTGTCGATGGAGTCCTTCTTGGCCGCCTCGATGAAGCCGCAGGTGTTGACGACCACGACGTCGGCGCCGTCCGCCCCGTCCGCCAGGTCCCATCCGGCGTCCTCGATGCGGGCGGCGAGCTCCTCGGAGTCGACCTCGTTCCGAGCGCAACCGAGTGTGATCAGCGAAACCTTGCGGCGAGTGGACATGCCCCTAAGGTAATGGGCGCCGGCCGCCCGGGGGACCGGCGCCCCGCCCGACATTCCCGCTTCAGGCGGCTTCGGGATCGTCGCGGTCGAAACTGAGCCGCTGCACGCCGCCGCCCTGGCCGGGCGCGCCGAGCTCCTTGCCGTTCACGGTCAGGTCGACGCCGCCGCCGACGCCGATCACCAGGTCGATCTCCTTGTCGGCCGTCCACCGCTTCTGGTCGCCCTTGCGCATGATGCCGGTGAACAGCGCCTCGCCCTCGCCGTCGCGGACGCTCAGCCACACGGTGCGGTTCGCGGTGGCGCGGACGTCCACCTCCGTGCGGGGCGCGGCGGCGACCGGGTCGCTCTTCTTGGTCGGCTCGGTCGTCGGCGAGCCGGACGCGGACGCGGCGGGCGTCCCGGCGACCGGCTTGGCGGTGCGCCGCTCGCCGCCGTCCTGCCCGACGACCTGGACGACCGCGTACACCACCACGAGGGCCAGCGCGAGCGCCATCGCGGCGCTCCAGTTCGGCGGGCGGCGCTCGCGGAACTCCCGCACGGGCTGCTCGGGCTCGAACGCGGAGACCGCCGAGACGGGCTGGGGCGCGCCGCCGTGGATCGCGTCGAACTCGGCGACGAGCGGCTCGGGGTCGATGCCGATCACCCGGGAGACGCTGCGGATGTGGCCGCGCGCGTAGAAGTTGCCGCCGCAGGGCGCGAAGTCGTCGGCCTCCATCCCGCGGATCACGGTCTCCCGGATCCGCGTCTGGAGACTCACCTGAGTCACCGAGAGACCGGCTCGCTGTCGCTCATTCGCCAGGGTCTCTCCGATGCTCACGCCGAGCCTCCTTCGGGGGCGACTATGACCGATCCCACATTCGTGGGTCCAGTCTAGGAAGGGGCATGCCCGCCCTGCGACTCGCAACGCGTTCGAAAGTGGGCAAGATTTCGCATCATTCCGTCATGATCGTCCGTCGCCCGCCGCCGTACCGCGCGTCCGCGCTGATCAGCCGCCGCCCCGCAGTTCCGCGAGCACTCCGGGCAGATCGTCCGGTTTCGTGAGGACGTCGCGTGCTTTCGACCCTTCGCTGGGACCGACGATGTCGCGGCTTTCCATGAGGTCCATCAGGCGGCCCGCCTTCGCGAACCCGACGCGCAGCTTGCGCTGGAGCATCGACGTGGAGCCGAACTGGGTCGACACGACGAGCTCGATCGCCTGGACGAGCAGGTCCATGTCGTCGCCGATCTCCTCGTCGATCTCCTTCTTGGGCTTGGCGGCGTCGCCGACGTCGTCGCGGTAGGACGCCTCCATCTGGCCCTTGCAGTGGCCGACGACGGTGGTGATCTCCTTCTCGGAGACGTAGGCGTTCTGGAGCCGCATGGGCTTGCTGGCGCCCATCGGCAGGAACAGCGCGTCGCCCTGCCCGACCAGCTTCTCCGCGCCGGGCTGGTCGAGGATGACGCGGCTGTCCGACAGCGACGACGTCGCGAACGCCAGCCGGGACGGGACGTTCGCCTTGATGAGGCCCGTGACGACGTCGACGGACGGGCGCTGCGTCGCCAGCACGAGGTGGATGCCGGCGGCGCGGGCGAGCTGGGTGATGCGGACGACCGAGTCCTCGACGTCGCGGGGCGCGACCATCATCAGGTCGGCCAGCTCGTCGACGATCACCAGCATGTACGGGTACGGGGTGTAGACGCGCTCGCTGCCGGGCGGCGGCACCAGCTTGCCCGCCTTCACGGCCTTGTTGAAGTCGTCGATGTGCCGGTACCCGGACGCGGCCAGGTCGTCGTAGCGGCGGTCCATCTCCCCCACGACCCATTCGAGGGCCTCGGCGGCCTTCTTCGGGTTCGTGATGATCGGGGTGATCAGGTGCGGGATGCCCTGGTACATCGTCAGCTCGACCCGCTTGGGGTCGACGAGGATCATGCGGACCTCGTCGGGCGTCGCCCGCATCAGGACCGAGGTGATGAGCCCGTTGATGCAGGTCGACTTGCCGGCGCCGGTCGCGCCGCCGACCAGCAGGTGCGGCATCGCGGTCAGGTCGCACAGCAGCGGCGTCCCGTCGATGTCGCGGCCCAGCCCGACGACCATCGGGTGGTGCTCGTTCGTCGCGGCGGGGGCGCGCAGCACGTCGCCGAGGCTGACGATGTCCTTGTCGGTGTTGGGGATCTCCACCCCGATCGCCGACTTGCCGGGAATCGGGGAGATGATCCGCACATCGGCGCTCTTGACCGCGTACGCGATGTTCTTCGTCAGCGCGGTGACCTTCTCGACCTTCACCGCCGGACCCAGCTCGATCTCGTACCGGGTGATCGTCGGGCCGCGGGTGAACCCGGTGACCTGCGCGTCGATGTCGAACTGCTCGAGCACCCCGGTGAGCGCGTTCACGACGGCGTCGTTGGCCTTGGTGCGCGGCTTGGCCGCGCTGCCGGGCCGCAGGGCCGACGGGTCCGGCAGGACGTAGATCTCGCCGGACGACGACAGCGGAAGCTGCTCGGAGCCGCGCGGCGCCGGGGTCGGGTCGGGCGCCTCGCGTTCGGGCGCCGCGTCCTCGGACGCGTCGTGCTCCGGGGCGTCGTGCCCGAGGACGTCGTCGAGGACGTCCGGTTCCGGGGCGTCCGGGAGGCCGCCGGCGGGATCGAACGGGTGCGGGGCGTCGTCGCCGGGCGGTGCGGGCGGCGGGACGTCGGCGCCGAACGGGTCGGGGTCGAACAGGTCGTCGGCGAGGTCGCGGCGCCGCGCGGCGCCCTTTTTCCCGGACCCGCCGGGCACGGCGGCGTCCTCCAGCAGCGGCGTGTCGTAGGGGCGCGAGTGCTCGCCGACCTCCAGCTCCCCGTCCTCCGCGTCGCCGCCGTCCTTGCGGTTCTTGCGGCCCTTGCGGCGGCGCGGCGCCGGCGCGTCCTCCTCCGCCGCGTCCTCGGCGGCGCCGGCGGGCGCCGGCTCCGGGCGCCCCTGGAGCGTGGCGACCGACCACAGCTCGGCGAGGCGCTCGGGGACCTTGTTGATCGGGGTGGCGGTGACGACGAGCAGCCCGAACCCGGACAGGAGCAGCAGCAGCGGGACGGCGACCCAGCCGCTGAGCGCGGTGTCGAGCGGTGCGGAGACGAGCCAGCCGAGCACGCCGCCCGCCTCCCGGACGGCCGCCATGTCGTCGGCCGGGGACGGGACGCCGCCCGCCAGGTGCAGGATGCCGAGGACGCCGGCGCCGAGGGCGGTGACGCCGATGACGATGCGGCCGGTGTCCTCGTGGTGCTCGGGGTGGCGCAGCGTCCGCCACGCGAGGAGGCCCAGCAGGACGGGCAGGCCCATCGCGATGATGCCGAGCCCGCCGCGGATCACCTGCTCGAGCGCGACGGTGACGACGCCGTCCGGCTTGAACCAGGTCACCGAGGCGACCACGATCGCGGAGCCGAGCAGCGCGAGGCCGAGCCCGTCGCGGCGGTGCTCGGGGTCGAGGTTGCGGGCGCCGTGCCCGTACGCGCGGAACACCGAGCCCACGGTGACGGCCGCGAGCTGCCAGAGCTTGAACAGCAGCTTGAAGAAGCCGAGGAACGCCATCGGGATCGGATCGGGCTTCGGGGGCCGGCCGCCCTTGGCGCCGCCCTTGCCCTTCGCCGCCGCCTTGCCTCCGCCCCTGCCGTTTCCGCCGTTTCCGCTGTTGCCGCTCGGTCGCTTCCGGGGGGACGACCCAGCGGGTCGACGAGCCGCGCTGCCCCCGGCGCGGGAGGAGCTCTTCGCCCCTCCGGACGCACGTGTGGCCATGGTTACGAGAGTAACCAAGCATCCCCGCACGTCCCGGGACGGCGGCCGGGCGTGTCGCGGGACCGGGTGAGGCCCGCGACACGCCCGCGCGGCCTACACCTCGACGACCACCGGGATGATCATCGGGCGGCGGCGGTACTTGTCGCTCACCCACTTGCCGACGGTGCGGCGGACGAGCTGGTTGAGCTGGTGCAGGTCGTTGACCCCGTCCCCGGCCGCGTCGGCGAGCACGCTCTCGAGCCGTTCGATGACGTCCTCGAAGTCCTCGTTGACGATCCCGGCGCCGCGCGCGTGGATCTCGGGCCCGGCCACCACCTTGCCGGAGGTGGAGTCGATGCCGACGACGATGGAGACGAACCCCTCCTCGCCGAGGATCCGGCGGTCTTTCAGGGACGTCTCGGTGACCTCGCCGACCGACAGCCCGTCCACGTACACGTACCCGGCCGGGACGGCGCCCACGATCTTCGCGTTGCCGTCGACGAGGTCGACGACGACGCCGTCCTCGGCGATGACGACGTTGTCCTCCGGGACGCCGGTGAGCATCGCGAGCTTCGCGTGGGCGCGCAGGTGCCGCCACTCGCCGTGGATCGGCATGAAGTTGCCCGGCTTCGTCACGTTCAGGACGTACAGCAGCTCGCCGGCCGGGGCGTGCCCGGACACGTGCACCAGCGCGTTGCCCTTGTGGACGACGCGCGCCCCCCAGCGGGTGAGGCCGTTGATGACGCGGTTGACGGCGTTCTCGTTGCCGGGGATGAGGGACGACGCCAGCACCACGGTGTCGCGGTCGGTGATGCGGATCTGGTGGTCGCGGTTCGCCATCCGCGACAGCGCCGACATCGGCTCGCCCTGCGAACCGGTGCACACCAGCACCAGGTTGTCGGGCGGGACGTCGTCGAGCTGCTTCTGCTCGACCATGATCCCCTCGGGGACGTCCAGGTAGCCGAGCTCGCGCGCGACGCCCATGTTGCGCACCATCGAACGCCCGACGAAGCACACCCGGCGGCCGTTGGCGACGGCGGCGTCCAGCACCTGCTGCACGCGGTGGACGTGCGAGGCGAAGCACGCGACGATCAGCCGGCCCTCGGCGGTGCGGAACACCTCGTCGACGACCGGGCCGATGTTGCGCTCGCTGGTGACGAACCCGGGGACCTCGGCGTTGGTGGAGTCCGACAGCAGGAGGTCGACGCCCTCGGCGCCGAGCCGCGCGAACCCGGGCAGGTCGGTGAGCCGGCCGTCCAGCGGGAGCTGGTCCATCTTGAAGTCGCCGGTGTGCAGGACGAGCCCGGCGGGGGTGCGCACGGCGACGGCGAGGGCGTCCGGAATCGAATGGTTGACCGCCAGGAACTCGCATTCGAACGGTCCCAGCGTGCGCCGCTCGCTCTCCGCGACGACGTCGACGACCGGTTTGATGCGGTGCTCGGCGAGCTTGGCCTCCAGCAGCGCCATCGTCAGCCGCGACCCGATCACGGGGATGTCGCGGCGTTCGCGCAGCAGGTACGGGACGGCGCCGATGTGGTCCTCGTGGCCGTGCGTGAGCACGATCGCCTCGATGTCGTCCAGGCGGTCCCGGATGTATTCGAAGTCGGGCAGGATCAGGTCGATCCCCGGCTGCTCGGTCTCGGGGAACAGCACGCCGCAGTCGACGACGAGCAGGCGCCCGCCGTACTCGAAGACCGTCATGTTGCGGCCGATCTCCCCAAGGCCGCCCAGCGCGACGATGCGCAGGGCGTGCTCGGGCGGCGCGGGCGGTTCCGAGAGCTCCGGGTGAGGATGACTCACCGGGCGACCTCCGGAATGGCAACCTCGGACACTTTGACTCCTCCGTTTGCAAGGTCTTCCTGCAGTTGCGCCACGAACTCCGGCGCGGCCTCGACGAGCGGAGCGCGGAGCGGGCCGCCTCCGGGGAGGCCGAGCAGGTTCAGCGCCGCCTTGACGGCGATGGCGCCCTGCGTACGGGTCATGATGGCGGCGACGACGGGCAGCAGCCGCCGGTGGATCTCCAGCGCGCGCTCGTGGTCGCCGGCGAGATGGGCGTCGATCATCTCATGCAGTTCGGTACCCACGACGTGGCCGACCACGCTGACGAATCCGGCGGCGCCGACCGACAGCCACGGCAGGTTGAGGATGTCGTCTCCGGAGTACCAGACCAGGTCGGTCTCGGCCATCACCCGGGACGCGCCGAACAGGTCGCCCTTGGCGTCCTTGACGGCGATGATCCGCGGGTGCTCGGCGAGCTGCACCAGCGTGTCGTTCTGGATCGGCACTCCGGCGCGGCCGGGGATGTCGTACAGCATGCACGGCAGGCCCGTCGCGTCGGCGACCGCCGTGAAGTGGCGGACGAGGCCCTCCTGCGGGGGCTTGTTGTAGTAAGGCGTGACCACGAGGAGCCCGTGCGCGCCGGCGGCCTCGGCCTGCCGTGCGAGTTGCAGGGTGTGCTCGGTGTGGTTCGTCCCAGCGCCGCCGATGATCACCGCGCGGTCGCCGACCGCCTCGATGACGGCGCGCAGCAGTTTCTGCTTCTCGTCGTCGCTCGTCGTCGGCGACTCGCCGGTCGTCCCGTTGACGACCAGGCCGTCGTGGCGCCGCTCGTCGACCAGGTGGGTCGCGAGGCGCGCGGCGCCGTCGTAGTCGACGCCGCCGTCCGGCAGGAACGGGGTGACCATCGCGGTCAGCATCCGTCCGAACGGAGCGTCGGTGGATGTGCTGGGTGCCATGGTACGAACGGTACCGCTCCGGCCGTTCCCCTTGGACCCGCAGGTCGACGTCAGGGCGAACCCTCCCGGATTGCCCCTTTGGCGGGAGCGCCGGGACGGCCCCCGCCGCGCGGCGCGCACGCGAGGCCGGAGAAGCCGCTGCCACGCGCTCGGGGGTACGCGTGGCAGCGGCTCCGTCGACATCGTGGCACGCGAAAGCCTCGCTGCGGGGTCGGTCCGGCCACTCTCCGGACTCGGTTGCATAACGCGCCCATAGCCGACATCGGCCCAGGGCAGCGCCCACGGCGGCGCCCGCGGCCGGAGCCGCGCCGGGCCGCGCCGGGCCGCGCCGGCGCCTCTCCGGTGCCGGGCCGGCCGGGGCCCGGCGGCGCGTCCGTCAGGCGTCGGCCGCCGGCCGGACGGTCGCGAACTCCCGCAGGCGGACGCGCAGCTCCTCGACGTCCGGGGTGCGGACGAGGTCGTTGCCCCGGACGGCCCACCAGTGCCCGGAGCCGCCCCGCCCGATCCGCCACCCGGTGAACTCCGCCGACAGCTCGCCGAGGCGGTCGCCGTCGTGCCGCGCGGTCTGCTGAATGCCCATCGGCCTCGTCCCCACTTCCTCGTGCCGTCCGACGTCCGGCCCGCCGCTCGGGCCGGTCGCGCCGCATCGGGGCGTACCCCGGCGGGGCGCGCGTACCCGCCCCTTTCTACCTGGGGAAACCGGGGTTTCGGTACGTCGCGGGAGGGGTTTCTCAGCCGCTGGCTTTCCCTGTCTCCGGCGGCAGCCAATTCGCGCGATACAGCTCCCATTCGTCCGCGCTCGTGGTCCATGCGGCGTAGATCCCGACGCCGTACGGACGTTTCGGCGGCCGGTCGAGCAGGTCGATGCCGCGCCGGACGCCCCGCAGCGCGACCTCGAGGTCCTCGGCCCACGGCATCATGGGCGGCCGGTAGGTGGGGACGCCGATGAACACGGTCGTCCGGTCGCCGATGAGCTCGAGCACGGCGCGGGTGTGCCGGGCGAAGTGCCAGCCCGCGAGCGACTCGGTCGGCAGCGCCACGTCGTAGGTCATGATCGCGACCTGGTCGGCCTTGCCGGCGACGGCGCGCAGGAAGTCCTCGGTGGGCCGGGCGGGGTGGCGGAAAGCGCCCTGCCGCGGGAGCAGGGCGTCGTACACGGGCTGGGCGGCGTCGGCCAGGGTCGGCTGCTCCAGTGCGACCGAGAGCAGCGCGTTCCGCTCGCGGGTGAGCGCGCGGGTCGCGTCGAGCAGGTCGAGGAACGCCCGGTCGTCGGGGTAGATCGGCTCGAGGTCGTAGTGGATGCCGTCGAACCCGAGGTCGAGGAAGATCTCGTCGGTGCGCAGGATCTCGGCGCGGACGTCCGGGTCGTCGATCTCGATGACCCCTTCGCCCTCGACGACGCGGATCTGCCCGAGGTACGCCTGGGTCCGCACGTCCGGCGCGTACCTCTCCATCGCCGCCGTCAGCGCGCCCGCGTGCCGGTACTTGCCGGGCGGGACCGTGCCGTCCGCTTCGAACGGCCCCGCGTGGAAGTACACGTCCGTGATGCGGTTGGCCTTCAGCAAGTCCGCGAAGGCGCGGTACTCGGCGTCCGTGTGCGGTTCGCCCACCCACTGGTGCCGCGCCCACAGCGCATTGGTGCCGGTCCCCCGCGCCTTCGGCTCGGGCTGCCACCAGGCCCACGCCGCGACCGGCGCGAGGAGGCCCAGGCCGAGCACGAAGGCCGCCGCCCAGCACGCGCCGCGCAGCACGCGCCGCCACCGGCGTTTCCCAACGGTCCCTGTCATCCCGCAATGATCCCGGACGATCAGGACGTGCCGGGCATCCGCCCGCCCGGGGAGCGGTCGATCGCCATGGAAGGGGCGGCTCCGGTCCATGAATCGATCACGGTTCGGCCCGCGATCCGGCTCGGACGCGAGAACGGTTCACCATCGGGGAATCATCCGGTGACCACACCCGACGCGGGGGATGGAGGTCGAGCCGACATGCGAGCGAGATCCGACAGGCGGGCCATCGTCGACGAACGGCAGCGGGCGGACCTGCCCGCGCCGGAGCGGCCCGGCCCCGCCGCCCCCGGTCCGCTGATCACCACCCGGGCGCTGCTGATCATCCTGATCGCCCTGGTCGCCGCGGGCATCTGCGCCGCCGCCCCCGAAGCGGCCATCCCCATCGGCGTCGGGGTGGGCGTCGTGACGCTGCTCGCGCAGATCGTCAAGGACTGAGCGCACCGGCGGCCGAGCGCGGCGGCGGGTCCGTCAGGGCGGGTCCGTCAAGGGGCGGTCACGAAGCAGAACTCGTTGCCTTCCGGGTCGTACCAGACCCGGAAGGGCGACTCGGGGTTCCCCATCGGCTCGCCCGCCGGGGTCGCGCCGAGGCCGCGGGCCCGCTCCCCCGCCGCGCGGATGTCGGGGACCTCCAGGTCGAGGTGGATCCGGTTCTTGATCGTCTTGCGCTCGGGGACGAGCTGGAACGACAGCACCGGTCCGCGCCCGCCGAGCGGTTCGAGGTCGCGCCAGTCCTCGTCGCGGGAGGTCTCCTTCATGCCGAGCAGGGCGCCCCAGAACGCCGCCATGGCGTCCAGGTCCGTGCAGTCGAAGACGAGGTTGCCCACCTTCGGGGTCGCGTCTCCGGTCGCGTGTCCGGTCATCGGGTTCCTCCTGCTGTTCGTGTGACTGCTGTTGGTTCGACTGCTGCTGTACGTCCGCCGGTCAGGCGGCGTGGAACGAGCGCGCGGCGGCCCGGCGGCAGACGGGGGCCGCGGCGTGCGCCGGACGGACGGGACGCGCCCGGCGCCCGCGGCGCGCGAGCCGGGCCGGGAGCGCGGGCCGCCCCGCCGCGCCGAGCCGTCCGGACACCCCTTCGGCGAGCCAGCGCAGGGCCCGCGCGGCCGGGCCGTCGCCGGAGGCGGCGCGCGCGGCGAGCCGGGCCTCGACGATGTCCGCCTGCAACCGTGCGTGTTCCCGCCGGGCCCACCCGCCACGCGCGGCCGGGCCCGCCAGGTCGATCAGCGCCTTCATCGCGTCCTCCATCCGTTGACACCACCTAAACCGTAACGCCGGTGTCGGGGGAACGCAACCGGCCATCCGGGATAGGCGGTGTCGCATCGGATAGGGTGTTCAATGAACGGCGGGAGGGGCCATGGCCGACGCGCACGCGGATCCCGCACTGCTGCTGCGGGACTTCGTCAACACGCTCAACATCGACGCGGGCACCGAGGGCCTCGCGCGGCCCGGCGACCTCGCCGGCTGGCTCGCGGGGCGCGGGCTCGTCCCGGCGGGCACGGCGGCGTCGGACGGCGACCTGCGCACCGCCCTCGGCCTGCGCGAGGGCCTGCGCGCGGCCATGCTCGGCAACCACGGCCGCGCCGCCGCGGCCGACGCGCCCGATCTCCCCGCCGACCTGGAGGACGCGCTCGGCGCGCTGCCGCTGCGCGTCACGCTGGCCGCGGGCCCGCACCCCGCGCTGCGCCCCGCCGCCGACCCCGGGACGGCCGCCGCCGGGCTCGCGCGGATCGCCGCGGCGGTCGCCGACGCGTCCGCCGACGGCACCTGGCCGCGCCTCAAGGTCTGCCACGAGGACACCTGCCTCTGGGCGTTCCTCGACACCTCCAAGAACCGCTCGCGGGCCTGGTGCAACATGAGCACCTGCGGCAACCGGACCAAGACCCGCGCCTACCGCGCCCGCCGCCGCGCCTCCGCGGGCGACCGGCCCGCCGACGGCTGAGCGCCCGCGCCCGGCGCCGCGCACGCCCGGACCGCTCTAGGGTGGGCCTTGATCTTCCCGAGGAGAGGACACAGCGCACCATGGCTGCCAACGGGCCCGATGTCGGCGTGCGGCCCGCCCGCCGCGCCGACGCCGCCGCCGTCGCCGACGTCCAGGTGCGGACCTGGCGGCAGGCGTACCGCGACCTGCTGCCCGCCGCGGCCCTCGCTCGGGTGACCTCCCCGGAGGCCCGGGACGCGTGGCGGGAGCGGTGGGCGGACGCCGTGACGGCGCCGCCGTCGCCGCGGCACCGGCTGCTCGTCGCGGTCGCCTCCGACCTGGTCGTCGGGTTCGCCGCGCACGGCCCCGCCGAGGAGGCCGACCACGACCCCGGCACGGCCGCCGAGCTGGTCGCGTTGCTCGTCGACCCCCTGCACGGCCGCGCCGGGCACGGCAGCCGGCTGCTCGCCGCCACCGTCGACACGCTGCGCGAGGACGGCGTCACCACCCTCCTCACCTGGACGTTCGAGGCCGACGGCGTGACGCGGGCGTTCCTGGAATCGGCGGGCTGGGCGCCGGACGGGACGGCCCGGACGCTCGACATGGGCGAGCCGGTGCGGCAGGTCCGGCTGCACACCGACATCACCGGCGAAGCCTGAGGCCGATGCGCCGTTCCGGAGGGGTCGGTGACGGCCACCGGCGCCGCGGCCATATCTTGGAGGTCGTGCCCAAGTCCACCTCCATGACGCCGCCGCATGCCTCCGCGCGGGTCGCCGAACCGGTCACCGGCTCCCCGGAGCGGCCCGCCGACCACCGCCGATGGCTCGGCATGGTGGTGATGAGCCTCGGCGTCTCGCTGATCGTCGTGGACGCCACGATCGTCGGCGTGCTGCTCCCGAACATCGTCGGAGGGCTCGGGCTGACCACGACGGACGCCGAATGGGTGACGTCCGTGTACTCGCTGGTGTTCGCGGCGCTGCTGATCCCGTTCGGCCGCGCGGGCGACCTGTTCGGACGCCGCCGGATGTTCGTGATCGGCGTCGGCGTGTTCGCGGTCGCCAGCGTCGGCGCGGCCCTCGCGGCGGACGGGTCGGCGCTGATCGGCGCCCGCGCCCTGCAGGGCGTCGGCGCGTCCATGGTCATGCCCGCGACGCTGTCCACCGTGAACGCGGTGTTCACCGGCCGGGACCGCGCGGTCGCGTTCGGCATCTGGGGCTCGCTGATCAGCGGGATGGCGGCGCTCGGGCCGCTGCTCGGCGGCGCGGTCGCGGCCGGCGGCGGCTGGCGCTGGGCGTTCGGGATCAACCTGCCGCTCGGCGTCGCGCTCATCGCGGGCGCGCTGCTGCTCATGCCGGAGACCCGGCAGCGCCCCGCCGCGCCGCGCCGGGGAAGCGCGCTGCGGGAGATCGACTGGGCGGGCGGGGCGCTGTCCGCGCTCGCGCTCGGCGCGCTCGTCTGCGGGCTGATCGAGGGCCAGACCTACGGCTGGTGGAGCATCACCCGGCCGTTCTCGATGGCCGGGTTCGACTGGCCGGACACCGGCCTGTCCCCCGTCCCGGTCGTCCTCGGGCTGGGCATCGTGCTGCTGGCCGCGCTCGTCGTGCTGGAACGCTCTCGCGCCGCCGCCGGGCGCCCCGTCATGCTCGACCTGGACCTGTTCCGCATCCCGAACTTCCGGCACGGCAACCTCGCGTCGTCGCTCATCAACGTGGGCGAGCTCGGCCTCCTGTTCGTCCTGCCGCTGTTCCTGCTGGGCGTGCACGGCACGAACCCGCTGCAGATCAGCGTCGCGATCCTGCCGCTGGCCGTCGGCGCGTTCCTCACCGGCGGGTACGCGGGCCGCCTCGCCAACAAGCGGGGGCCGCACCGGGTCGTGCAGGTCGGCATGGCGACGGAGGTCGCCGCCGTCCTCGGCCTCGCGCTCACCGTCTCCGCGACCACCGGCGGGCTCGGGCTCGCGCCCTGGATGCTGCTGTACGGGCTGGGCCTCGGGCTCACCTCGGCGCAGCTCACGAACGTGTCGCTCGCGGACGTCCCGGCGGCGCGGTCCGGGCAGGCGTCCGGCACCCAGTCCACCGCCCGGCAGGTCGGCGCCGCGCTCGGCATCGCGGTGATCGGGACCGTGTTCGCGACGAGTCTCGGCCACGCGATGGACGACGAGCTGGCGGCGTCCGGGACGCCCGCGGCCGCGCGCGACGCGATCGTCGCCGACCTCCGGGAGAGCGCCGGGACGTACGCGCGCGAGCTGCACGAGACGTCCGGCATGGACGCCGCCGCGCGCGCCGCCGACGCCAGCCTCGCCACCGCCACCCGCAACGGTGCGCTGGTCACCGCGGGGATCCTGGCGCTCGGGCTGGCCCTGTCGCTGCGGCTGCGTCCCGGCCCCGCCCGGCATCGGGAAGAATCGAACTCCTGAGTCCCCCTGTCGTCGACGAGAACAAGCGGTAACTGTGGCCACGCTCTCCCAATGGGTCGCCGGTTCGCGGCCCCGCACTCTGCCCGCGTCCCTCGTCCCCGTCGTCGTCGGCACCGGCGTCGCGGTCGGCGAGGGCCAGGCCGTCTGGTGGCGCGCGCTCCTCGCGGCGTTCGTCGCGCTCGCGCTCCAGGTCGGCGTGAACTACTCCAACGACTACAGCGACGGCGTCCGCGGCACCGACGAGGACCGGGTCGGCCCGATGCGGCTGGTCGGCTCGAAGGCCGCGCCGCCGAAGCAGGTCCTGGCCGCGGCGCTCGGCTGCTTCCTGCTCGCCGCCGCGGCGGGGCTGGTGCTCGCGGCCGTGACGACCTGGTGGCTGCTGCTGGTCGGCGCCGTCGCGATCCTGGCGGCCTGGTTCTACACCGGCGGCAAGACGCCCTACGGGTACCGGGCGCTCGGCGAGGTGTCGGTGTTCGTGTTCTTCGGCCTCGTCGCCGTCGTCGGGACGGTGTACGTCCAGGTCGAGGCGCTGCCGTGGGAGGGGTGGGTCGCGGCGGTGCCGGTCGGGCTGCTCGCCTGCGGCCTGCTGGTCGCCAACAACCTGCGCGACATCCCGACCGACCGGGAGTCCGGCAAGCGCACCCTCGCGGTCGTCCTCGGCGGCCCGTGGACGCGGATCCTGTACGCCGCCTGCACCGCGCTGCCGTTCATGGTGGTGCTGGCGCTCGCCGCCCCGCACCCGTGGGCGCTGATCGCGCTGCTCGCCGCGCCGCTGTCGGTCCCGCCGACGCAGAAGGTGATGAACGGCGCGGCCGGCCCCGCCCTCATCCCGGTGCTGGGCGAGACCGGCCGGCTGCAGATCGCCTACGGGGTGCTGCTGGCGGTCGGCCTGGCCCTGTAGCCCGCCGGACGGACGGCCGGAGGGGCGGCCACGCGGCCCGCCGGGAGGCCGGTCCGGCCCGGACGGCCCGCGGCGGCGTGCTCGGCCAGCAGGGCGGCGCCCGCGAGGCCCGTGAGCAGCCCGGCGAACATCCCCGCGAGCGAGGTCAGGTTCGTCGCCGCCGCCATGTCGTGCCCCATCTCGCCCGGCTGCACCAGCACGATGACGAGCGTGTACAGCGGCCACGCGAACGTCGCGGCCGAGCCGGTCCACGCCACGGCCAGCGGCCGGACGAACCGCCGGGGCCGCTCCGCCCGCCGCAGGACGGCCAGCAGCGCGCCCGCGCCCGCCACCGCCAGCACCGCGCCCGCCCCCGCGAGGATGTGCTGCGCGACGTTCATGTCGCCGGTCGGCCCGTCCGGGCGGCCCGCCGTCCCGCCGAACGCCCAGTAGAGGTTCGGCACCGCGAACGCGACCGCGAACACCAGCGCCGTCCGCGCCAAGAGCGCCTGCAACCCGTGTGTGGCCCCCGTGGCGACGTCCCGTGTGCGCGCGGCGAGGACGTCGCCCCAGCGGACCCGCGCGTACAGCGCGAAAGCCGTCAGCAGCCCGATGCCCTGCACCGTGAAGCCGGTGTAGACCACCCCGAACACCCAGCCCTGCATCGCCTCCGGGTCGCCGGACTCGGCGGCGGGCGCGTCGAACGCCATGACGACGGCCGCCGGGGGCACCGCGATGGCGATCGGCGCGAGCAGCCCGGCGGCGATCCACGTCGGCGCCAGCACCAGCCACGCCGGCAGCCGCAGCCCCCAGCGGAACGTGAACGCCAGCGCGATGACGACCGCGAGCGCGTCCATCGCCATCGTGACGAGGTTGCCGACGTACAGCGTGGAGTCCCGCGCGGCCTCGGCGTCGTTCCAGCCGACGGTGCTGCCGGACAGCCACGCGAGCTTGATCGTCAGGTACGGGACGCAGGCGGCGATCGTCGCGGCGCACACGGCGAGCCTGAGCCGTCCCGGCGCCTCCGGCGCGGCCGGGCGTCCTTGCGGATGAGCTGTGACCGTCATGCCACGATCGTCCGCCGGAACGGGTCCGCCGCGCCTCCCTCGCCGAGGGGAGACCGCGGCCCGGCCTCCCTCGCGCGGGGGACTTTCCGGACGTCCTAGCCCAGCGCCCAGTCGATCTCGCTGCGGCCCGCGTCCACCAGGGCCTTGTTGACGGCGCTGAACGGCCGCGTCCCGAAGAACTTCTTCGCGCTCAGCGGGCTCGGGTGCGCCGACTCGATCACCGTGTGGTGCGCGCCGGTGATCAGCCGCGCCTTCTTGCGGGCGTAGGCGCCCCACAGGACGAACACCACCCGGTCGGACTTGTCGTTCAGCGCCCGGATCGCGGCGTCGGTGAAGTCCTCCCAGCCCTTGCCCGCGTGCGACCCGGCCTCGCCCGCGCGGACCGTCAGCACCGCGTTCAGCAGCAGCACCCCCTGGTCGGCCCAGCGGGTCAGGTCGCCGGACGCCGCGGCCGGGATCTCCAGATCGGCGGCCAGCTCCTTGTAGATGTTGCGCAGGGACGGCGGCAGCCGCACGCCCTCGCGCACGCTGAAGCTCAGACCATGCGCCTGCCCGGGCCCGTGGTAGGGGTCCTGGCCGAGGATCAGCACCCGGGCGTCCTCGAACGAGCAGCACCGGAACGCGGTGAACAGGTCCTCGCGCGGAGGGTAGACCGTCTGCTCCTCGTACTCGCCCGCGACGAACGCGCCCAGCGCCGCGGTGGCGAGCGGGTCCAGCAGGGGGTCGAGTCGCGCCCGCCAGTCATCGGGCAGCAGTTCCATCAGGTCGAGGGACATCGGGCCTCCGTCAAGGTCATCGCCTACGCGGAAACACTAGCGCCGCGCACTGACACGCCAGACCGGAATCAGCCGGGCGAACACCCACCGGCTCTAGGATGAGGCCATATGCCGGACTCCCCCCGACGGCGCGGCGCCCTCGCGTGCGTCCCGCTCGTCCTGCTCGCCCTCACCGCGGCCTGCGGCGGCTCCTCCGGGACCACGACCCTCACCGTGTACGCCGCGTCCTCCCTCACCGAGGTGTTCGGCGAGATGGAGGCCGCCTACGAGCACGCCGTCCCGGACGTCGACGTCAGCCTCGTGTTCGGCGGCTCCCTGGAGATGGCGGGGCGGCTGTCCGACCTGTCCCCCGCCGACGTCCTCGTCACCGCCGACACCGCGAGCATGAACACCGCCGACGCGCACCTCGGCGGCCGCCGCCGGACCGTCGCGCACAACGCCCTGACCATCGCCGTCGCCCCCGGCAACCCGCGCCGCATCCGCGGCCCCGCCGACCTCGCCCGCCCCGGGCTGCGGACCGCCGCCGGCGCCGAGTCCGTCCCCGCCGGCCGCTACGCCGCCCGGCTCCTGCGCAACGCGGGCCTGACCGTCCGGTGGACGACCGTGGAGGTCAGCGCGCGCGCCGTCCTGGACCGCGTCCGCGCCGGGGACGCCGACGCGGGCATCGTCTACGTGACCGACATGCGGTCCGCGGGCGTCGCGGCGAGCAGCGTCCCGATCCCCGCGAAACTCAACGTCGTGACGTCCTACCCGGCGGCCGTCGTCGAGGGCGGCGGGCAGGAACGCGCCGCGAACGCGTTCGTCTCCTGGCTCACCGGCCCGACGGCGCGCGCGCTGTTCCACAAGCACGGATTCCCGGTCCCCGACGCGCCGCAGTAGCGGTTTCGGCGCACTTGACCAGGGAAAACACCCGTCCCGAGTGAGTGCCGCCACAGGGAGCCGCCGCACGTGCGAGAGAAGCGACCCGCACCCGACGCACCGCGCACGGGCGGCGACGAGGCGCACCGGCCCGCGCCGCCCGACCAGCCGTGGCGCGCCGAAGGCGTGCCCGACGGCGGCCGGCGGTGGCGGCCCGGCCGCAACACCTACCTGTTCTGGACGCTGCTGATCCTCGTCTTCGCGGTCAGCTACGCGTCCTACCACGAGTCCGGGCACGGCCTCCTCGGCATGCCGCAGCCCGGCGCCGACCCCGTCCGCAAGATCACGATCGTCCCGCACGGCCGCGCCCTCGGCGTCACCCTCTCCACCCCCGAGGACGACCGCTACGCCTACGACGAGCGGTACCTGCGCGGCCGCATCATCGGCGCCCTCGGCGGCATGGCCGCCGAGGAGCTCGTCTTCGGCGTCGTCACCACCGGCGGCTCCGAAAGCGACCTCGAACAGGTCACCCGCATCGCACGCGGCATGGCCGGCCGCTGGGGCATGTCCCCCGCGGTGGGCCCCCTGTCCGTCCTGCCCGCCGACGGCGACGCCGCCGCCGGCATCGCCCGCACCACCGAATGATCCGGCGGCGCTACGGTAGGGCGGTGCGGGTGCGGGTGCGGCGGTTCGAGCGGGACGGGCGGCGGGTCGTCCGGCCCTGGACGCCGCCGGCGCACACCGCCCTCGGGGACCCCGAGCGGTACGGGTGGCTCGTCGGAGACCGGGACGGGCTGACGCGGCTCGGCGCCCTGTTCGCCTTCGCCGCCGCCTCCCGCCGAACGATCGTCCACGTCCCGCTGCGCGGCGGGGAGCCGATCGAGGGCTGCGAGGGGTTCGTGGAGCAGTGCGGCGGCCGCCTCGACCTGCTCCTCCTCCACCACTCATCGGCCTTCCCGGTGACCCGCTGGCCGGGGCTCCGCCGCACGCTCACCGGCCCCGGTGTCCCGATGACCGTCCGGGTCGACCGGGAGCGGACGGCCCGGGACGCCCGCGCCTGGGCCGAGCGCAGCCACCGCCGGGACTTCCGCGACCACCTGCGCCCCGTCACGCACGCCCGCACGCTCTGCCTGACCGGGAGCCGGACGGCGTTCGCCGCGGCCGCCGTCGAGTTCTTCGCCGCCGCGGACCTGGGGCCGCGCCGGAAGGGGGCCGCGAAGGGGCACCCCGTCCTCGTCACCTGCCTCACCCACATCCTGACCCCGGACGACGACCCGCGGCGCCGGGAGATCGACATCTCCTACAAGGCCCACCCGGGCGCGTTCCGCGCGGGGCGCTGAAGGGCGCGGTCAGAGCGCGGTCGGGAAGGCTTCGGGCGGCGAGGGGATCAATCGTCCAGGGCGCTGAAGGGGATCGCCACCCGGATCGGCTTTTCGAGGACCAATTCGTCTTCGTGAATCTCGGCGAGGCGGTAGATTCGATTGGCCCAGTCGAGGCGATACTCGTGAACGGCCTTGACGAAGAGGTCGCCGTCCAGGAAAACGACCAGGTAGACCGGGATGCCTTCGAATGCGAACTCGGCGAGCTTGTCGATCGTGTCGGCGGTCACGGACCCGGGCGAGACCACCTCCACGGCCATGAGCGCATCGGCGGCGGACAGCCGCGTGCCGCGAGGAATGCACTTGTGAACCAGGACGTCCGGACGCCGGAACGAGAACTTGCCGCCTTTGCGGATGCGCTTCGCAAGGCGCATATCGACATCCGTGACGACCCCCATACAGGGATCGTCAGGCTTGGCCGCCTCAAGCTTGTTCGCCAGCCTGCGAGCGACGTTGCTGTGCTCGATGGAGCCGGAATGGCACTGGATGATATTGCCGTCGACGACCTCGATCAGTTTCCGGACTCGATCCGGGAGAGCGTCGTACTGCTCCTCGTCCAGGGTCAGCGAGGTCGGGTCCGATACCCACTCCGGCAGCGTGCTCATGGGCCCATCCTATGGCCGCGTGTGTCACTGAAGGGCGTGGTCAGAGCGCGGTCGGGAGGGCTTCGGGGTCGAGGGTCCGCATGGAGCGGAGGGCGCGCAGGACGGTCGGGTGCGGGGTCGCGTAGACGGTGGGGTGCACCGGGACGTCCGGGTAGGCGAGGCGGTCCTCGGACGGCGAGAAGCGGACGTCGACGGTCGCGTTGTTGCCGCGGGGGTCGAGGCGGACCCAGCGGTCGTCCACGAGGACGGCGGTGAGGCCGTGCAGGACGCCGGAGACGGTCTGGTAGCACAGGCCCGCCTGGATGCCGCCGGCGCGCAGCAGGGCCGCGTAGGCGTGCGACTTCGCGTAGCAGAGGCCGACGCCCTGCTCGAGGACGTCGGAGGCCCGCCAGGGGACGCGGGGGTCGGCGGCGTCCATCGAGTGGGCGACCCGGTCGCGGACGTGGTCGAACGCGGCGTGCGCGTACGCGATGTCGTCGCCGGTGCGCAGCTCCGAGGCGATCGACTGGACGAGCGGGTGCTCGATGTCGATCGCGTCGGAGGCGGCGAGGTAGTCCCAGGGGTCGGCCGCGAACTCCATCAGAGGCCGAGCAGGGACTCGATGCCGATGGTGAGGCGGTCGAGGTTCGGGACGCGGCGGACGGCGAGCAGGACGCCCGGCATGAACGACTCGCGGTTCATGGAGTCGTGGCGGATCGTGAACAGCTCCCCGTGGCCGCCGAGGACGACCTCCTGGTGCGCGACGGCACCGGACATGCGGACCGCGTGGACGCGGACGCCGTCGACGTCGGCGCCGCGGGCCCCGTCGAGCTCGGACGTGGTGGCGTCCGGGGACGGGCCGACCTTGGCCTCGGCGCGCGCGGCGGCGACCAGCTCGGCGGTGCGGTGCGCGGTGCCGCTCGGCGCGTCGACCTTGTTCGGGTGGTGCGTCTCGATGATCTCGACGGACTCGAACAGCGGGGCGGCCTTCTGCGCGAAGTGCATCATCAGGACGGCGCCGATGCCGAAGTTCGGGGCGATGAGGACGTTGCCCGCGGAGGCGTCGGTCAGCCAGGAGCGCACGGTGTCGACGCGGGACGGGTCGAAGCCGGAGGTGCCGACGACGGCGTGCAGCCCGCGCTCCACGCACCAGCGGAGGTTGTCCATGACGACGTCGGGGCGGGTGAAGTCCACGACGACCTCGGCGGCCGTGAGCGGGTCGAGCGCGTCCCCCACGTCCACGGTGGCGACGAGCTCCATGTCGTCCGCCCCCTGCACGGCGCGGCACACCTCCGCGCCCATCCGGCCCTGCGCGCCCAGCACTCCGACCTTGATCACGTGTTCCTCCCGTCCGGCGTCGGCCCGAGCCTACCGGTCGTCGTCGACGAACAGGTTGAGGACCCAGCTGACGAGCCCGACGATGATGGCGCCCCAGAACGCGGGCCAGAACCACTCGACGTGGAACGGCACGCCGATCTCGCCGGCGACCCAGCTCGTCAGCATGAGCAGCGCGGCGTTCACCACGAGCGCGATCAGGCCGAGGGTGAGGATGTAGAAGGCGCAGCCCAGCACCTTGATGATCGGCTTCAGCACGGCGTTGATGACGCCGAAAACGGCGGCGACCACCAGCAGGGTGAGCGCCTCCTCGCCGGTATCGCCGCCCTCCAGGTCGATGCCGTCCACCACCGCGGACGCCACCCACAGCGCCACCGCGGCGATGACCACTCTGATGAGGATCTTCACGTGGCACCCCCTACCCGGCGGGCCGGGCGGTTAACTGCCGAAGCCGTCCCCCACGGGCCCGATGACGGTGAGGGCCTGCGGCGCGCCGAGGACGTCCGCGGCGACCGCGCGGACGTCGTCGAGGGTGACGGCCTCGACGCGGGCGAGGACCTCGTCGACGGGCATCAGCGACTCGTATACCAGCTCGCTCTTGGCGATGCGGCTCATCCGGGAGCCGGTGTCCTCGAGGCCGAGGACCATGGCGCCGCGCAGCTGCCCCTTGCCGCGTTCGAGCTCCTCGGCGGTGAGGTCGCCGGCGCGGGCGACCTCGTCGCGGCAGATCTGCAGGACCTCCTCGGCCTTGGACGGCTGGCAGCCCGCGTAGACGCCGAAGATGCCGGAGTCGGCGTACTGCGCGGTGTAGCTGTAGACCGAGTAGGCGAGACCGCGCTTCTCCCGGACCTCCTGGAAGAGGCGGGACGACATGCCGCCGCCGAGCGCCGCGTTGAGGACGCCCAGGGCGAACCTGCGGTCGTCGGTGCGGGGCACGCCGAGGCCGCCGAGGATGATGTGGGCCTGCTCGGTGTCCTTGTCGAGGACGACCGTGCGCGGGTCGGCGGTCACGGCCGGGCCGTCGAGGCGGGGCCCGGCGGGGGCGGCGTCGCCGGTGAGGCGCCCGGCGAACGCCTCGGCGACGAGCCCGACCACGCGGTCGTGGTCGACGTTGCCCGCGACGGACACCACGAGGTTCTGCGGGACGTACCGGTCGCGGTAGTAGCCGTGGATGCGGTCCCGCGACAGCGCGTTGATCGACTCCTCGGTGCCGAGGATGGGGCGGCCGAGGGGCGTGTCGCCGAACAGGGCGGTGGCGAACTCGTCGTGGACGAGGTCGCCGGGGTCGTCGTCCCGCATGTGGATCTCTTCGAGGATGACGCCGCGCTCGGCCTCGACGTCCTCGGGGCGGTTCACCGACGCCGCGACCATGTCGGACACGACGTCGACGGCGAGCGGCAGGTCGGCGTCCAGCACCCGCGCGTAGTAGCAGGTGTACTCCTTGGCGGTGAACGCGTTGAGGTCGCCCCCGACCGCGTCGATCGCCGCGGAGATCTCCAGCGCGGAGCGCCGCTCGGTGCCCTTGAACAGGACGTGCTCGAGGTAGTGGGAGGCGCCGGCGTCGGCGGGCTCCTCGTCGCGGGACCCGACGGACGCCCAGATGCCGAACGCCGCGGACCGGACGGTCGGCATCCGCTCGGTGATGACGCGCAGCCCGCCGGGCAGGACGGTGCGGCGGACCTCGCCGGCGCCGTCGGCGTGGATCGTGGTGGTGGTTCCGGGCTCCTGCGCCCGGGCCGGCAGCGTCACGGCTGGCTCACCCTCCGGTTGCTGGTCGCTGTCCCGGGCCGGCGGGCGCCGGGCCGGAAAGCGGCCGACCGGCCCGCCCCGGGCGGGCGGGCCGGTCGGCCGTCGTGCGCGGTCAGGAGTTGCGCTGGCCCGCGTCGTCGCCGCCGCGGCGGGTGCGGCGGCGGCGCGGGGCGCGGCGCTCGCCGGAGTCGCCGTCGCCGGCCTCCGTGGTCGCCTCGGCGGCCCCGTCGTCGCCGCCGTCGGCCTTCTCCGCGGACTCCCGCTCGATCACGTCGACCGGGACCAGCGACAGCTTGCCGCGCTGGTCGATCTCGGTGACCTCGACCTGGATCTTCTCGCCGACGCCGATGACGTCCTCGACGTTCTCGATCCGGGCGCCGCCGTGCAGCTTGCGGATCTGCGAGACGTGCAGCAGGCCGTCCTTGCCGGGCAGCAGCGACACGAACGCGCCGAACGTGGTCGTCTTGACGACGGTGCCGAGGAACCGCTCGCCGACCTCGGGCATGTGCGGGTTGGCGATCGAGTTGATCGCCTGCCGCGCGGCCTCGGCGGACGGGCCGTCGGTGGCGCCGACGTAGATCGTGCCGTCGTCCTCGATGGTGATGTCGGCGCCGGTGTCGTCCTGGATCGAGTTGATCATCTTGCCCTTGGGGCCGATGACCTCGCCGATCTTGTCGACCGGGACCTTGATGGTGATGATCCGCGGCGCGTTCGGGCTCATCTCGGCGGGCGCCTCGATGGCCTCCTGCATCACGTCGAGGATCGCCAGGCGGGCGCCCTTGGCCTGCTTCAGCGCGGCGGCCAGCACCGAGGCGGGGATGCCGTCGAGCTTGGTGTCGAGCTGCAGCGCGGTGATCACATCGCGGGTGCCGGCGACCTTGAAGTCCATGTCGCCGAAAGCGTCCTCGGCGCCGAGGATGTCGGTGAGGGTGACGTACTCGCCGCCCTCGTGGATCAGGCCCATCGCGATGCCCGCGACCATCTGCTTGAGCGGGACGCCGGCGTCCAGCAGCGACATCGTGGACGCGCAGACCGAGCCCATCGAGGTGGAGCCGTTGGAGCCGAGGGCCTCCGACACCTGCCGGATCGCGTAGGGGAACTCCTCGCGGGTCGGCAGGACCGGGATCAGGGCGCGCTCGGCGAGGGCGCCGTGCCCGATCTCGCGCCGCTTCGGCGAGCCCACCCGGCCGGTCTCACCGGTGGAGTAGGGCGGGAAGTTGTAGTTGTGCATGTAGCGCTTGGTGCGCTCGGGGTTGAGCGTGTCGATCATCTGCTCCATGCGGAGCATGTTGAGCGTGGTCACGCCGAGGATCTGCGTCTCGCCGCGCTCGAAGATCGCCGAGCCGTGCACCCGCGGGACGACGTGCGCCTCGGCGGTGAGCTGGCGGATGTCCTTGGCGCCGCGGCCGTCGATGCGCAGCCCGTCCCGGACGACGCGCTCGCGGACGAGCTTCTTGGTGACGGCGCGGAACGCGGCGGAGATCTCCTTCTCGCGGCCCTCGAACCGCTCGGCGAGCTTCTCGGCGGCGGCCGCCTTGATCTCGTCGAGGCGGGTCTCGCGCTCCTGCTTGCCGGCGATGGTGAGCGCCTGCGCGAGGTCGCCACCGACGGCCTCGGTGACGGCCTCGAGGACGTCGTCCTGGTAGTCCAGGAAGACGGGGTACTCGGTGGTCGGCTTGGCGGCGACGGCGGCGAGGTCGCTCTGCGCGCGGCACAGCACCTTGATGAACGGCTTGGCGGCCTCGAGGCCCTCGGCGACGGTCTCCTCGGTCGGGGCGACGGCGCCGTCGCCGACGAGCTTGAGGGTGTCGCGGGTCGACTCGGCCTCGACCATCATGATCGCGACGTCGCCGTCCTCGAGGACGCGGCCGGCGACGACCATGTCGAACGTGGCGCGCTCGAGCTCGGGGTGGGTGGGGAACCCGACCCACTGGCCGTCGATCAGCGCGACGCGGACGCCGCCGATCGGGCCGGAGAACGGCAGCCCGGCCAGCTGGGTGGACATCGAGGCGGCGTTGATGGCCACGACGTCGTACAGGTGATCGGGGTGCAGCGCCATGATCGTCTCGACGACCTGGATCTCGTTGCGCAGGCCCTTGGTGAAGGACGGCCGCAGCGGCCGGTCGATGAGCCGGCAGGTCAGGATCGCGTCCTCGGACGGACGGCCCTCGCGGCGGAAGAACGAGCCGGGGATGCGCCCGGCCGCGTACATCCGCTCCTCGACGTCCACGGTCAGCGGGAAGAAGTCCAGGTTGTCCTTGGGCTTCTTCGACGCGGTGGTCGCCGACAGGACCATGGTCTCGTCGTCGAGGTAGGCGACGGCCGAGCCGGCGGCCTGGCGGGCCAGCCGGCCGGTCTCGAAGCGGATGGTGCGGGTGCCGAACGTGCCGTTGTCGATCACGGCCTCGGTGCTCTGCGCTCCGTCGATGCGCACGGCTTCTGTCACGGGAAACCTCCTCAGGTTCCGGTATCGGACCTCGCGGCCGTTTCCCGTGGCTTGTCACGCTGCCGGTCTTCGATCGAAGCACCCGGATCCCGTGCCCGCCGACGCGGGCGGATCGGATCCGGAAGCCACTACCGAGGACCGGCCCGCACCAGCGGTGTCCGCGAGGGTCTTCTCTTCGGTTGTCCGGCCGGTCCGGCCGGTGGGCCGGACGGCGCGGGCTGCGCCGGGGCGGGCCGTCCGCCCGACCCCGGCCGGGCCGGGGGGCCTGCACGGCTTCACCCGGCCGATAAAGGAAGGGAGTGGCCCGATGGCCACTCCCTCACACCGCTAGCGGCGCAGACCGAGGCGCTCGATCAGCTTCCGGTAGCGGTTGATGTCCTTGTTGGCGAGGTACTTCAGGAGCCGACGCCGCTGGCCGACCAGCAGCAGGAGGCCGCGGCGGCTGTGGTGGTCGTGCTTGTGCTCCTTGAGGTGCTCGGTCAGATCGGTGATGCGCCGGGTCAGCAGCGCGACCTGGACCTCCGGAGACCCGGTGTCACCCTCAGTGGTCGCGTACTCGGCGATGATCTGCTTCTTCGTGGCGGTGTCGAGCGACACGTGGCTCCTTCGTAAGGTCGTCACCCGCAGATCCCGGCCCGGAAGCGGGCGAACGGGTCCGCATGGTGCGTCATTGAGAGATGTGGCGAGCCGCATGAGGGTGCAGCCAGCCGCGCCGGGGCCCATCCCGGCGATTCTTCACCGTACCATGCCGGGACGACGCACCGTCACGGTCCGGGTCCCCCCTGATCACGGAGGGTGCGGCGCGCGACCGGCCCCGCGCGGGACGTCACCCGGCGGGCGTCCCGGGCTCCTCGCCGGGCGCGGCCGCGGTGATCTCCCGGGCCCGGTCGGCGTCCCGGCGCATCTCCTCGACGAGCGCGTCGACCGAGTCGAACTTGAGCGTGTCCCGGATGCGGGCGACGAAGTCGACGCCCATGTGCTCGCCGTACAGGTCGAGGTCGTCGCGGTCGAGCGCGTACGCCTCGACCGTCCGCTCCCCCGCGCCCTCGAACGTCGGGTTCGTCCCGATGGAGATCGCGGCGGGCCACCGGAAGCCCGGGTAGCGGTCGGAGTCGCAGACCAGCCAGCCGCCGTAGACGCCGTCGGCGGGGATCGCGGTGTTGGGCAGCGTCTCCAGGTTCGCGGTCGGGAAGCCGAGCGCCCGCCCGCGGCGGTGGCCGCGCACGACGACGCCCTCGACCCGGTGCGGCCGGCCGAGCGCCTCGGCGGCGGCCTCGACGTCGCCCGCCCCCAGCCGCTCCCGGATGGAGGTCGAGGAGATGGTGTCGCCGTCCGCCACCAGCGGGACGCCCTCGGCGGTGAAGTCGTACTTGCCGCCGAGCTCCTGCAGCAGGGCGATGTCGCCCTTGGCCTTGTGCCCGAACCGGAAGTCCTCGCCGACGATGACGTGCGCCGCGTGCAGCCGGTCGACGAGGACCTGCCGGACGAACTCGTCCGGCGGCGTCTTCGACAGGTCGAGCGTGAACGCGACCACCACGACCGCATCGGTGCCGAGGCCCCCGAGCAGCTCGATGCGGCGGCCGGTGGTGGCCAGCAGCGGCGGGTGGGTGCCGGGCCGCACGACCTCGTCCGGATGCGGGTCGAAGGTGATCACCACGGAGCGCAGCCCGCGCCGCCGGGCCTCCTCGGCGGCGGCGCCGACGATCCGCTGATGCCCGCGGTGCACACCGTCGAACACGCCGATGGTGACCACCGAACGGCCCCAGTCGGCGGGTACCTCGTCGAGGCCATGCCAGCGCCGCACCATGCTCTCCCTGCGTAGGACGTATCCGTCCGGTTCTCGTCTGCCCGGTTCTTGCCGTCGCCATAAAGGGTGCCATGCGCCCCGGGCCGACGTCGTGGGAGGGGCGCCCTAACGCGGGCGAACGCGTCCGGGACGCGCCTGGCGCGGGTCAGCCGGACTGGTACACGACCAGCGAAACCGCGATGTACTGGAGGACGTACGCCACGAGCGTGAACGTGTGGAACACCTCATGGAACCCGAACCAGCTCGGGGACGGGTCGGGGCGGCGCAGCCCGTACACGACGCCGCCCAGGCTGTAGCAGATGCCGCCGATCGCGACGAGGACGCACGCCGCGACGCCCGCGCCGTCCAGGAACTGCGGCATGAAGAACACCGCGACCCAGCCCAGGACGATGTACAGGGTGACGTAGAGGGCGCGGGGGGCGCCGATCCAGACCGTCCGGAACACGACGCCGGCGATCGCGCCCGTCCACACGGTGGCCAGGACCCCGACGCGGGCACCGCCGTCCAGGGCCACGACGGCGAACGGCGTGTACGTCCCGGCGATGATCAGGTAGATGTTCGCGTGGTCGAAGCGGCGCAGCACCTCGATGACCCGGTGCGAGCGCTGCCGGTGGTAGGTGCCGGAGATGCCGAACAGCATCCCGGACGCCGCCACGTACACCGCCGAGGCCAGCCGGGCCTGCGTCGTCGGGCCGAGCGCGACCAGCACGAGCCCGGCGACCAGGACGGCCGGGAACGCGCCGATGTGCAGCCAGCCGCGAAGCCTCGGGCGCGTGGGGGAATCGACGGGTGCGCTCCCGGTGCGGCCGCTCGTCGCCGTCGCCATGGACACCTCCTGCTCTGACCATGCCACAACCAACTTACGGTTACGTAGGTTACGACACCGTAGGTTGGTTTGGCACCGGTGTCCCGGCGTGACGATCGACACGGACGGGCGGGGCGTGCGCCGGGCCCGTCAGGGAACGAAGACCGCCAGCGGTTTGGCCGCGCGCCCCTGCTCCTCGACGAGCGCGAGCAGCGTCCCGTCCGGTCCGAACACGCCGACCGGCCCCGGGCCGAGCCCGGCCGCCGGGAGCCGCCCCCCGTGCGCGACCTTGCGGGCGTCGTCCGCCGACACGTCCCGCCGCGGGAACACCGCGGCGACCGCCTCGTTCATCGGCAGGATCTCGAGGTCCTCCGCCAGGGCGTCCAGGGTGCGGGCCATGCCGAGGTCGTAGGGGCCGACGCGGGTGCGGCGCAGCCGGGTCAGGTGCCCGCCGCAGCCGAGGGACGCGCCGAGGTCGCGGGCCAGCGCGCGGATGTAGGTGCCGGACGAGCACGCCACCGACGCGTCGACGTCGATCAGGTCGCCGTCGCGGCGGACACCGGTGACGGTGAAGCCGTGCACGGTCACCGGCCGGGCCTTCAGCTCGACCTCCTCGCCCTTGCGGGCCATCTTGTAGGCCCGCTCGCCGTTCACCTTGATCGCGCTGACCTGCGGCGGCACCTGCTCGATGCGCCCCGTCAGCGCCGCGACGCCCGCGTGCAGCGCCTCGTCGGTCACGGCGGCGGCGGACGCCGACGCGGTGATCTCGCCCTCGGCGTCGTCGGTGTTGGTCGACTGCCCGAGCCGGATCGTCGCGTCGTAGCCCTTCTCGGTGAGGGCGAGGTGCCCGAGCAGCCGGGTCGCCTTCCCCACGCCGAGCACGAGGACGCCCGTCGCCATCGGGTCGAGCGTCCCCGCGTGCCCGACCCGGCGGGTCTTCGCGAGCCGCCGCATGCGGCCGACGACGTCGTGCGAGGTCCAGTCCGCCGGCTTGTCGACGATGACGAGCCCCGAGTTCTCCACGCGCGCTCCGATTCCAGGGCCGGGGGTCCCCGGCCGGGTCCGACTGCTTGGCCGAAGGGTCAGGACGGGGCGGCCTCGCCGGGCGGGCGCAGCGCGCCGCGCAGCCGGTCGATGACGGCCGAGGGCTCGCCGGCCGTCGTGAACGCGGCCGCGGTCCGGTGCCCGCCCCCGCCCAGCGCGACGCAGGCGCGGCCGACGTCCACCGCCCCCTTGGAGCGCATGGACACGTACCAGTCGCCGTCGTCGTTCTCCTTGCACACGACCGCGACCTCGGCCTCGTCGGTGCGGCGGAGCTGGTCGATGACGCCTTCGAGCTGATCGTAGGGGACGTCGCGCGCGTCCCGGTCCGCCCGGGCGATCGTCGTCCACACCAGGCCCCGACCGCCGGCGGCGTCGCGCTCCAGCCGCGCCCGCGCCAGCGCGCCCGCGAGCACCTGCAGGTAGCCGAACGGCGCCCGGTCCCACAGCTCGCGGCTGACCGCCTCGGGACGGACGCCCGCGGTGAGCAGCCGCCCGGCGAGATCGTGCACCTCGGGGGTGGTGCACGGGTACTTGAACGAGCCGGTGTCGCTCGCCAGCCCCGCGTACAGGTTCTGGGCGATGTCGCCGTCGAGGGGGACGCCGAGCCGCCGGATCAGCTCCTCGACCAGCACCGCCGTCGCGGCGGCGTCCGGGTCGACCAGCCGCACCCCGCCGAAGCCCGTGTTGGACGCGTGGTGGTCGACCACGATCAGCGCCCCGGCCCGGTCGGCGTGCCCGGCGAGGGACCCCAGCCGGGCGCGGCCCGCCGCGTCCAGCGAGACCATCAGCCGGGGCGACGCCGGCAGCCGGCCGGGCTCCACGAGCAGCTCCTGGCCGGGCAGGAACCGCAGGATGCCGGGGACGGTGAACGGCTCGCCGAACGACGCGAGGCACCGCTTGCCGAGCGAGCGGAGCGCCTGCCCGAGCGCGAGCATGGATCCGAGCGCGTCCCCGTCCGGGACGACATGGCAGGCGAGCACCACCTCGTCGGCCGCGCGGATCAGCTCGAGCGCCTTCTCCCACTCGAGGCCGCCGGAGCCGTCGCCGGCGTCCGGGGCGGCCTCTGCGGAGGCGACGGAGGCGGCGGAAGCGGCGGCGCCGTTCCCGGCGCCGGGCACCGGATCGTGGCCGGGACCGGCGTCGCCGTGGCCCGCCCGGTAGCCGCCGGCGACGCGCGACGGCCATCCGTGCGACCACGCCGCCGGTGCGACCGCGCGGTCCTCGGCGGCGCTCACGACGGCGAGCGCCGGGACGAGCCGTCCTCGCCGTCGGACCCGGGCTCGTCGTCGAACTCGTCGTCCGGATCGCCGTCGGCGGCGGGCTCGCGGTACGGGTTGGCGTCACCGGCGTGCGCGGCGCCCTGCGCGGCCCGCGCGACCTCGGCGTCCCGCGCGCGCGCCTTCGCCAGCAGGTCGTCGATGTGGGCGGCGTTCTCCATCAGGGAGTCCATGACGAAGGTGATGCTCGGCGTGTGCCGGATCCCCGTCTTCTTGCCCACCTCCGAGCGGATCACGCCCTTGGCGCTCTCCAGCGCGGCGGCCGTCTCGGCGCGCTCGCCGTCCGACCCGTACACCGTGTAGTACACGGTGGCGTCGCGCAGGTCGTTGGTGATGCGGGTGTCCGTCACGGTCACGAAGCCGAGCCGCGGATCCTTGATCCGCCGTTCCAGCATCTCGGCGACGATCTGCTGGATGCGGTCGGCGAGCTTGCGCGCCCGAGCTGCGTCCACCATGATCGCACTCCCTTTCTATGGTCCGGCGAGGGCCGTGTCCCGGCCGCCGACCGGTTCAGTCCTCGTCATTGAAGAGCCGCTGCCTGGCCGACAGCAGCTCGATCTCCGGCCGCCCGAACACCAGGCGCTCGCACTGCTCGAGCACCTGGGAGCAGTTGGCCGCGGTGCCCGAGACCACGGCGATCCCGATCTCCGCGCGGCGGTACAGGTCGTTGTCGCCGGTCTCGGCCACGGCCACACCCGGGAAGTGCTTGCGCACCTCGGCGATGATGGGCCGGACCACGGACCGCTTCTGCTTCAGCGACCGGACGTCCCCCAGCAGCAGGTCGAGTGTCAGTGCACCCACGTACACCTGATCGATCACCTCGGGATCTCTCAAAAGTGAAACGACGGCGATCGGCCGCCGTGTTCCCGGGCCGGCCTCCGCCTGCGGCGGCGGCGGGACCGGGAATGACAGACGCCAGGCTATGAGATGAGCCTGGCGCCATGTCACCGTTTTTCCGTCGAGCGCCCCGGACCGTCACATTCCACTCACCCCGCCGGCGAGCGCACGCCGCGGCCGGGGCGAGCCCCTCGAACGGTGGCCGAGCCGGGGACGGCCGCCCGTCCGGACCCGCGGGTCCGGACGGGCGGCCGGCCGTTCGGCTGCGGACGCCGCCGGGCGCCTCAGTCGCGGGGCTTCTCCCGCATCTCGAAGCACTCGATGACGTCACCGAGCTTGATGTCGTTGAAGCCCACGCCGATACCGCACTCGAAGCCCTCGCGGACCTCGGTGGCGTCTTCCTTGAAGCGGCGCAGCGACGACACCGTGAGGTTGTCGGCGACGACCACGCCGTCGCGGACGAGGCGGGCCTTCGCGTTCCGCTGGATGTGGCCGGAGGTGACCATCGAACCGGCGACGTTGCCGATCCGCGGCACCTTGAAGATCTCGCGGATCTCCGCGGTGCCGAGCTGGACCTCCTCGAACTCCGGCTTGAGCATGCCCTTGAGGGCCGCCTCGATCTCCTCGATCGCCTGGTAGATGACCGAGTAGTACCGGATGTCGACGCCTTCGCGGTCGGCGATCTCCTGTGCGTTCCGCTCGGGCCGCACGTTGAAGCCGATGATGACCGCGCCCTCCTCGGACGCCAGCGACAGGTTGACGTCGTCCTGCGTGATCGCGCCGACGCCGCGGCGGATGATCCGCAGGCTGACCTCGTCGCCCACGTCGATCTTGAGGAGCGAGTCCTCCAGCGCTTCGACCGAACCGGACACGTCGCCCTTGAGGATGAGCAGCAGCTCTTCCCGCTTGCCCTGCTGGAAGTCCTTGAACAGTTCCTCGAGGGAGCTGCTCTTGCGGCTGCGCAGCAGTTCGGCGTTGCGCTTGCGCGCGACGCGCTTGTCGGCGATCTGCCGGGCCACCCGGTCGTCGTCGACGACCAGGAAGTTGTCGCCCGCGCCGGGCACGGCGGCGAGGCCGAGCACCAGCACCGGACGGGACGGGCCCGCCTCCTCGACGTTGTTGCCGTTCTCGTCGAGCATCGCCCGGACGCGGCCGTTGGCCACGCCGCAGACGATCGAGTCGCCGACCCGGAGCGTGCCGCGCTGCACCAGCACGGTCGCCACGGCGCCCCGGCCCTTGTCCAGGTGGGCCTCGATGGCCGAGCCCTGGGCGGGCATGTCGGGGTTGGCCTTCAACTCGAGCTCGGCGTCGGCGGCCAGGATGATCGCCTCGAGCAGCCCGTCGATGTTCGTGCCCTGCTTGGCGGACACGTCGACGAACATGGTCTGCCCGCCGAACTCCTCGGCGACCAGGCCGTACTCGGTGAGCTGCGCCCGCACCTTGTTCGGGTCGGCGCCCTCGACGTCGATCTTGTTGACCGCGACCACGATCGGCACCCCGGCCGCGGTGGCGTGGTCGATCGCCTCGGTCGTCTGCGGCTTGACGCCGTCGTCCGCGGCGACCACCAGCACCACCAGGTCGGTGGTGTCGGCACCGCGGGCACGCATGGCGGTGAACGCCTCGTGACCCGGGGTGTCGATGAAGGTGATCTTGCGCTCTTCGCCGTCGACCTCGGTCTCGACCTGGTAGGCGCCGATGTGCTGGGTGATGCCGCCGGCCTCGCCCGCCTGCACGTTGGCGTGCCGGACGGCGTCCAGCAGCTTCGTCTTACCGTGGTCGACGTGGCCCATGACGGTGACCACGGGCGGACGCGCCTGGAGGTGCTCCTCGCCGCCCTCGTCCTCGCCGTACTCGATGTCGAACGACTCGAGCAGCGCGCGGTCCTCGTCCTCGGGGCTGACGACCTGGACGTCGAAGTCCAGCTCGAGCCCGAGCGCCTGCAGGTCGTCGGGGTCGACGGACTGCGTCGCGGTGACCATCTTGCCGAGGTGCATCATGATCGCGACGAGCGACGCCGGGTTGGCGCCGATCTTCTCGGCGAAGTCGGTCAGCGAGGCGCCCTGCGGCAGCCGGATGGTCTTGCCGTTGCCGCGCGGGGCCGAGACGCCGCCGACGGCGGGCGCCTGCATGTTCTCGAACTCTTGACGACGCGCCCGCTTCGACTTGCGCCCGCGTGCGGGACGTCCGCCGGGACGGCCGAACGCGCCCTGCGTGCCGCCGCGACCGCGACCGCCGCCGCCGGGCCGGGGGCCGAAGCCGCCGCCCGGACGACCGCCGCCACCGCCGCCGGCGCCGCGCGGACCGCCGAAGCCGCCGCCCGGACGACCGCCGCCGCCGCCACCGGGACGACCGCCGCCGCCGGGGCGTCCGCCGCCGCCGGGACGACCGCCGCCGGGGCCGCCGCGACCGGGGGCCGCGGGACGCGAGGACGGCATGTTCATCGGGCTGGGCCGCGGGCCGCCCGGACGGGGCGGCATGCTGCCCGGGTTCGGGCGCGGGCCGCCGGCGCCGGGGGCGCCGCCGGGACGCGGGCCCGGACGGGGGCCGCCCGCCGGACCGCCGTCCCGGGCGGGACGGTCGCCGCCCGGCCGCGGGCCGGGACGCGGGCCCGGCTTGGGCGCCTGGCCCATGCCGCTGGCGTTGGAACTGAACGGGTTGTTGCCCGGACGCGGACCGCCGGGGCCGCGGCCGCCGCCCGCGGGGCGGGGGCCGGGACGCGGGCCCGGCTTGGGCGCGCGGGGACCCGGCTTCGGGCCGCCGGCCGGGCGTCCGCCGCCCTGGCCGCCGGGCCGCTCGCCGCGGTCGGTGCGCTCACCGGCCGGCGGGGCGCTCGGGCCCTGCGCGGCGGCCGGGGGCGGCACCTGCTGGCCCGGAGCCTGCTGCCCCGGAGCCTGCCGGCCGGGGACCTGCTGGGTCGGCGCCGGCGGGACCGGCGGGCGCGGGCCCGGCTTCGGCGCACCGGCGCCGGCGGGGCCGGGCTTCGGCGCGGACGGGCGCTGCGCGCCCTGGCCGCCGGGACCACCGGGGCCCGGACGGGGGCCCGGACGCGGACCCTGGGAACGTCCGTCGCCGGCGGGCGGACCCGGACGCGGCGCGGACGGACGCGGCTGCCCCGAAGGCTTCTTCGGTGCGGCGCGCCTGTCCCCCTGCTTGGAGGAACCGTTCTGGAAGGCTTCGGTAAGCCTGCGTACGACCGGCGCCTCGATCGTGGAGGACGCCGAACGGACGAACTCGCCCATCTCCTGGAGCTTGGCCATGACGACCTTGCTCTCTACTCCGAACTCCTTGGCGAGCTCGTATACCCGGACCTTGGCCACTGCACTCCCTACTCGGTCCGGGGGTGCGGCCACCGGACCGTCGCTAACTTGCCGTACTCATCGCGGCGTGCTCATCGAGCGCTCATAGCAATCTCGACCTGCTTCCCGACTAGACGTCGCTTACCGTTCGGCCATTACGTTCAGCCATCCTGCTGCCGCGCGGCCCGCTCCGCAACCCGCGCCCGCAGCACATCGGCGTCGAGCGGCCCCTGAAGGCGGAACGCCCTGGGGAACGCCCGACGTCGCTCTGCGAGCTCGAGGCATCCCGGATCGGGGTGCAGATGCGCGCCCCGCCCCGGCATCCGCCCGCGCGGATCGGGGACGATCACGCCCTCGACCACCACCAGGCGGAGCAGGTCGGACTTGGCCGTGCGGACCCGACAGCCCACACACGTGCGCATGGGGGCAGCCCGGCCGCTTTTCAAGAGTCTACCGCGCCGAGGCGTCGGCGGGACCTGTCGCATGGTCTCCTGACGTAGAAGATCCGGATCCGCCGGTCCCGGCGGCCTTGGGGGGCGTCTGCGGCCGGTCGCCGCGATCGTCCGGTTGCGGCCGTCCCGGCCCGCGGGGGTCGGCGCCCCCGGCGGGCTCGACGGGCTCGGTGTCGGACCGGATGTCGATCCGCCAGCCGGTGAGCCGGGCCGCGAGCCGGGCGTTCTGCCCTTCCTTGCCGATGGCCAGCGAAAGCTGGTAGTCGGGCACGATCACCCGGGCGACCCGGGCGTCCGCGTCCACGACCTCGACACTCGAAACGCGCGCCGGCGACAGCGCATTCCCGACGAACTCGGCCGGGTCCTCCGACCAGTCCACGATGTCGATCTTCTCGCCGTGCAGTTCGGTCATCACGTTGCGGACGCGCCCGCCGACGGGGCCGATGCAGGCCCCCTTGGCGTTCACGCCCGGCTTGCGCGAGCGCACCGCGATCTTGGTGCGGTGCCCGGCCTCGCGGGCGATCGCCGCGATCTCCACCGTCCCGTCGGCGATCTCCGGGACCTCCAGCGCGAACAGCTTGCGCACCAGGTTGGGGTGGGTGCGCGACAGTTGCACCGACGGGCCGCGGTGGCCCTTGCGGACCTGGACGACGTAGGCGCGCAGGCGCTCGCCGTGCTCGTACCGCTCCCCCGGCACCTGCTCCTGCGGCGGCAGCACCGCCTCGATCTTGCCGAGGTCGACGAGCACGTTCCGCGGGTCCTTGCCCTGCTGGATGATGCCGCTGACGATGTCGCCCTCGCGGCCCGCGTACTCGCCGAACGTCAGCTCGTCCTCGGCGTCGCGCAGCCGCTGCAGGATGACCTGCTTCGCGGTGGTGGCGGCGATCCGCCCGAACCCGGTCGGGGTGTCGTCGTACTCGCGGAGGGCGGTGCCCTCCTCGTCGGTCTCGGTGGCCCAGACGGTGACGTGCCCGGTGGTGCGGTCCAGCTCGACGCGCGCCCGGGGCGCCGCGCCCTCGGTTCGGTGGTAGGCGATCAGCAGGGCGTCTTCGATGGCCTTCACGGCCACGTCGAGCGAGATGTCCTTCTCGCTCTCCAGGCCCCGCAGGGCGGTCATGTCGATGTCCACGAGGTTCCCCCCTCTAGTCCGGCTCAGCCGGTGAACGCGAATCTTCGGCCGCCCCGGGCGGCGGAGCCTTGAACTCCACCTGGACGCGGCCGCGCCCCAGCTCGCCGAGGCCGAACCGGCGCCGCCGGGCGCCCGGCCCGGCGGTCTTCGACCCAGCGGACGTACCGCCGCCCCCCGCGCCGGCTCCCTTCTTCCGGCGCGGCTCGGCGACCTCGATCTCGACGGCCTCGTCGTCGGCCGCGACCACCCGGCCCTCGACCTGCCCGCCCTCCGCCAGCGGCGCGACGACCAGCCGGCCGACGGCGCGGCGCCAGTGCCGCGGCTCGGTGAGGGGCCGGTCGACGCCGGGCGAGGTCACCTCGAGCACGTACGGGGAGGCGCCCATGACGTCGGAGCCGTCGAGCAGCGCGGACACCGTCTCGCTGAGCCGCGCGATGTCGTCGAGCCCGACGCCGCCGTCGGCGTCCACGACGACCTTGACGAGGCGGCGCCGGCCCGCCGGGCGGACGTCGATGTCCTCGAGGTCGAACCCGGCCTCGGTCACGGCCGGTTCGAGCAGGTGCCGCAGCTCGGCGGCGGCGACGTCGCGGGTCGGCCGCGCCGCGGGGTCGGGGCGGCGGTCCCGGCCGCTCCGCTCACGGTCCCCATGGGCGCGGCCCCTGCCGGGGCGGCCCCCGCGGGCCGGACCTCCGCGGGACTCGACGCTCATGGCCCCTCCTCGTGTTGTCCTGATGTCACCGTGTGTCCGCTGACCCTTCAAGACTATCGACAGCCGGACACCGCAGCGGTCTTTCGGACAGGTCACCGGCGCGGCGGATGTGAAATGCTGGTAGCGGTCCGCCGCCGGCTCCCGGAGCGACCGGCCCCGCGGGCCTCCCCTGCACATCCCGGCGCGCACGTCTGCGTGCGCGTCACCGCCCACACCATCCGGTGAGGAGACTCCCTTGCCTCAGGCCGTACCGCGCGGCGGCGTGCGGCGCCGGGCGCTGCTCGGGGGCGCGCTCGCCCTGCCGCTGCTGTCCGGGGCGCTGACGGGGTGCGCCGCCGAGGCCGCGGCGCCCGTGCGCGGGATGCCCGCGCTGGTGCGCGCCATCGCCGCCGAGCAGGACCTCATCGCCACGTACGAGGCGGCCCGCGCCGCGGTCCCCGGCCTGGCCGGGGAGATCGATCCCGTCCTGGCGCGGCACCGCGAGCACCTGCGGGTGCTGAAGGCGCACCACGTGCCCGGTTCGGGCGACCGGCGGCACGAGGGCGGCCGGATCCCGCCGCCCGGCGCGCGGCCCGTCCCGTCCGGGCGCGACGCGGCGCTCGCGGCGCTGCGCCGGGCGGAGGGCGAGTCGGCCGCGGCGCGCGCCGCCGACACGGCGGACGCCGAGCCGGGGCTCGCGCAGCTCCTGGCGAGCATCGCGGCCTGCGAGGCCGGGCACGCGCGGACGGCCGGGGGCGACCCGGCGCCCGTGCCGGGCCGGTCCGGCGCGCCCGCGCTGCAGGACGTGCTGGCCGCCGAGCACGCGGCCGTGTACGGGTACGGCGTGCTCGGCGGGCGGCTGGCCGGCGAGCTGCGCGCGACCGCGAAGGAGATGTGGGACGGCCACCGGTCGCGGCGCGACGCGCTGCTGTCGGTCATGACCGCGGACCCGGTCGCCGCGGCGCCGGCCTACGAGCTGCCGGTGCGCATCACGGACGTCCGCAGCGCGGCGCTGCTCGCGGCGGCGCTGGAGGACGGCGTCGTCCCCGGCTACGTCGCGCTGGCGGGGGCGTCGGCGCCCGACCTGCGGGTCTTCGCGGCCGACGGGGCGCTGCGGGCGGCGGCCCGCGCCGCGCGCTGGCGGGCCCGGGCGGGGGCGGCCGCTCCGGCGGACGCGTTCCCGGGGCTGCCGGACGCCGCGCTCGCGCCGCGTCCCGTCCCCGGCGACCGGTGAGTGATCTTCCACACTTCGGGGAACCACCCGGCCCGGAACGGGCGTTGCATCCTGTGCCACTGGACCACTCGGGGGAGGAGCCCAGACGAGCATGACCACTCCGCACAACGGCGCCGCGAGCGCTCTCGACGAACTGCGGGCCGCCTACCACGAGCAGCTGAACCGGCTGGCCGCCGAGCGGGACGAGGCCCGCCGCAACGCCCGCCGCGCGCAGGCGCAGGCGGACGTGGCCCGCGCCGACCTGGCGAGCCTGAAGAGCCGCGTCGCCGAGCTGCTGAACGCGGCGTCGCGCCACCTGCCCGACCTGGAGCCGCCGGAGGCCCCGCCCGCCGGGCCCGCGGCGCTGCCCGCCCCGGGCGCCGCCGCGCGGGACGACGTCCGGCCCGACGGCCCCGGCGGCGACCCCGCCGACGACACCGCCGACGACACCGCCGGGGAGGTCCCGACGGTCGAGGGCCGCGTCGTCCAGGCGCCGGACTTCCCGTCGGTCCGTCCGCGCGGCGGGCGTCCGAAGCGGCGCCGCATCGGGACCGCCTGACCGGCGCCGACGGGGAGGCCCGGGGGCGTGTCTGCGCCCGGCTCGGGCGGCGGGGCGCGCTGTTAGGCTCCTTCGAATGACCGCGTACGGCCTTCTCGTCTCCCCTTCGCACAACCGGGTCTACTCGCAGGCCGCCGCCGAACTGGTGCGGGCCGAGCTCGCGGTGTTCGGTGAGCGGGCGCTCGGCGGGCGGATCCGCGGCATCGGCGAGACGTCGGTCGGCGGCGTCGGCTACGTGACGTTCGAGGCCGACGAGCTGGGCCCGCCGGACGTGCGGCTCCTGTCGAACCTGTCGTCGCTGTACGCGCTGTTCGAGTTCTGCGACGGCGGCCTGCTCAGGCCGGTGGCGGTCGAGCCGCTGGACCTGTTCGGCAGCGACCTGCTGACGATCCAGAAGTACTCGGGGAAGACGAACGAGCACTTCACGAAGCTGCTGCTGAACGTGACGGCGATGGCGACCGACTCCCCCGCCGACCTGGTGACCGGGCGGCCGCGGGTGCTGGACCCGATGTGCGGCCGGGGCACGACGCTGAACCAGGCGATGATGTACGGGTTCGACGCGGCCGGGATCGACCTCGACGGCAAGGACTTCGACGCGTACGCGGCGTTCATCAAGACGTGGCTGCGCAACAACCGGGTGAAGCACCGGGCGGAGGTGGCGAACATCCGGCGCGAGAAGTCGGTGGTCGGGCGGCGCCTGCACGTGACGCTCGGGGCGTCGAAGGAGCGCTACAAGAGCGGCGAGACGATCGACATCGAGGTGGTGAACGCCGACTCGCTGCAGGCGGGGCGGTTCTTCAAGCCCGCGTCGTTCGACCTGGTCGTGACGGACGCGCCGTACGGCGTCCAGCACGCGAGCCGCCCCAAGGGCGGGCGGCCGGGGCGGCGGCAGGAGCTGTCGCGCAGCCCGGTGGAGCTGCTGGCCGCCGCGGTCCCGGAGTGGGCGCGGCTGCTGCGGCCGGGCGGCGCGATCGGGATCTCGTGGAACACGTTCGTGGGGCGGCGCGAGGACCTGGCGGACATCCTGGCGGGGAGCGGGCTGCGGGTGGCGGAATCCGAGCCGTACCTGCGGTTCCGCCACCGCGTCGACCAGGCGATCTCCCGGGATCTGATCGTCGCCGCGAAGCCCTAGGTCACCACCCGTCGAGGTGCGGCAGCAGCTCGTCGATGCGGTGGATGAGCGCGTCGGGCGGCAGGAGGCCGGGCCGGGTGAACGCGTGGGTGGTCTGGTGGTGGATCTGGACGGCCCGGAGGCCGAGCGACTTGGCCCCGTGGACGTCGTCGTAGGGGCGGTCGCCGACGAAGACGCAGGACGCGGGGTCGGTGACGCCGACGGCGTCCATCGCGGCGCGGAACGCCTCGGCGTGCGGCTTGGTCCACGGGATCTCGCTGGAGTAGACGGCGCCGTCGAGGAGGTCGAGGACGTCGTCGCGGGCGAAGACGCGCTCGTGCCAGTCGCGCCCGCACATCGTGTTGGACAGGACGCCGATCCTGATGCCGCGGTCGCGGAGGGCGCGGAACAGGCCGGGGACGGCCGGGTCGGTGAAGGTGTGGGGCGTCCAGGTCTCGTAGTGGGTCTCCAGGAGCGCCTCGGTGAGTTCCAGTCCGGCGTCCGCGCGCTCGAAGACCTCGGCGAGGGTGGCGCTGCGGTGCTGCTCCTCGCCGCGCCGCCACAGTTCGAGTTCCGCCTCCAGCAGCGCGGCGGCGACCCGCTCGACGTCGTCGGCGGGCAGGTGGGCGGTGCAGATGGCGCGCCACATGTCGCCGATGTCGATGTCGTGCCAGGGGGTCAGGGTGCCGCCCCAGTCGAAGATCACTGCTTTCACGGCCATGCGGGGATGGTAACCATCCGGGCGCCCCGGACGATCATACTGACGATGCGTTGAACGTCCCGGCGGCGCGAACGGGGCGACGTCCTGACGAGGAGTTGCCCGATGCGCAGAGCCCTGCTCGCCGCCGTGCTTCCCGTCGCGCTTGCGGCGGCGCTGCTGCCGTCGGCGGCGGCGGCGGGCGCGGACCCGATCCCCGACGGCCCCGGCACCGGGCGCGTCCCCGCGTTCGTCGGCGGTCCGGCGACGCCGCGGCCGCTGCCCGGCGAACCGGTCCCGGCGAACCCGCACATGGGCCCGGTCGGGACGTCGTCGATGCACGCCGACAGCCACGCGTCCGACGCCTACCCGTTCCTCGGGCCCCTGGGCCGGAACCCGGAGGTGCTGGACGAGGCGAAGGGCGGCGGGCTCCCGGGGCTGTGCTCGACGGTGACGTTCGCGCGGCGGAGCGGGCTGATCGTCGCGCAGTGCACGCGCGGGCAGAACTTCATGCTGCGGCTGATCGACCCGCGGACGCTGGACGATCTCGCGACGTTCGAGCTTCCGCCGCGTCCGTCCACGGTGGAGGCGGTGTTCTCGCTGAGCCTCGACAAGATCTTCACCGACACGTCCGGCGGGGCGTACTACTACCTCGACCCGCAGGACCGCGCGGTGCTCGCCGACTCCGACTTCCACCTGCGCCGGTTCGCCCACGGGAAGGGGCCGGACGGGCGGTGGCGGTTCGAGGTCGTCGACGACTGGGACCTGAGCCCGTACCTGCCGCACGACTGCGCGACGTGGACGAACCCGTGGCCGCAGGGCGAGTGCGATCCGATCACCGCGGTCGGGCCGGACTGGACGGGCCTGATCTGGTGGGTCACGCGGGGCGGGCGCCTCGGCACGGTCGATCCGGACACCGGGACGGTGCGGGCGACGCGGCTGGCGGGCGGCGAGCGGATCCAGAACTCGTTCGCCGCCGGTGAGGACGGCGTCTCGATCGTGTCCGACCACGCGCTGTACGCGATGCGGGCGGACGCGACCGGCATGCCGCGGACCGTGTGGCGCGAGCCGTACGACCGGGGTTCGGGCCGCAAGCCGGGGCAGATCGACCAGGGGTCGGGGACGACGCCGACGCTGCTCGGCGACGCGTACGTGGCGATCACCGACAACGCCGACGACCGGATGAACGTGGTCGTGCGGCGGCGGGACGACGGGAGCCTCGTCTGCCGGGAGCCGGTGTTCGGCAGCGGGCGGAGCGCGACGGACAACTCGCTGGTCGGGTACGGGAACAGCCTGTTCATCGAGAACAACCACGGCTACCGCAACTTCTTCGAGCTGCCGCCGGGCGGCGCGCCGACCGGCGGGCTCGCCCGCGTGGACGTCGACGCCGGCGGCGCGGGCTGCCGCACCGTGTGGACGAGCGCGGAGCGGTCGCCGTCGACCGTCCCGAAGGTGTCGGTCCCGGCCGGGCTGCTGTACGTGTACACGAAGGAGCCGCGCCGCGACCTCGTCGACGCCTGGTACCTCACGGCGGTCGACGTCCACACCGGCCGGACGGTCTACAAGGTGCTGACCGGGACGGGCAAGTGGTTCGACAACAACTGGGCGCCGGTCACGATCGGCCCGGACGGCACGGCGTTCGTCGGCGTGGTCGGCGGGCTCGTCGCCGTCCGGGACCGCCCGGCCGCATAGGGCGCCGGGCTGCGGGCACACCGGGGGGCATGAGGCAGCGCAACCCTGGAGAGGACAGAGACTTCCGCGCGGACGTGGACGACATGGGCGACGACGAGCAGGCCGACGAGGTCGCCCTGACCGAGCAGTACGTCCAGGATCCGCCCGCGGACCACGTCATCGAGGAGCCGGACCAGGACCGGGACGGGCTGAGCGTCGCCGAGTACGACGAGCAGGCCGCCCGGCCGGGCGAGGACGAGCGCTGGCCCGACCGGGACGGCCCCGCCGAGTCGGACGCGGTGAACCCGACGAACCGCCCCTGAGCCGGGACGTCCCCGGCGCGGACGGGCCGGAAGCGGACGGGCCGCAAGCGGACGGGCCGCAAGCGGCTGCGCCGGTTTCCGGATCCCGGCCGCCGGGGAATGTCCGCCCCCGACCGTAGGTTCGCACCGTAAAAGGATCTTGCGGGGTGAGCGGGCGTGGAGCGGGTGGTCGCGGAGAAGCCTCGTGCGCCGCGGTGGCGGCGCGCGGGCGTCGCCGTCCAGTGGGCGCTGGTGCTGGGTGCCGTCGCGGCGCTCGTCCTGAACCGCGACCGGCTCCCCGATCCGGGCGCGCTGCGGGCCGCGGCGGGGCGGGCCGAGCCGCTGTGGCTGGTCCTGGTCGTGGTGGGCGGCGCGGGGTCGATGGGCGCGTTCGCCCGGCTGCAGCGGCGGCTGCTGCGGGTGGGCGGGCTGCGGATGTCGCTGCGCCGCGCCTTCGCGATCACCTACGCGGGGAACGCGCTGTCGACGACCCTCCCGGCGGGCCCCGCGGTGAGCGTCGTCTACACGTTCCGGCAGTTCCGGCGGGGCGGCGCGCCGGCCCGGCTGGCGACCGCGGTGATCCTGGCGGGCGGTGTGATCACGACGTCGGCGTACACCGCGATCGGGACGGCGGCGCTGCTGGCGGAGCCGCGCTCGCGCGGACCGGTGCTGGCGGCGCTCGCCGTCCCGGTCGCCGCGGCGCTGCTCGCCGCGCCCGTGCTGCTGCGGCCGGGCGCGCGCCGCGCGGCGGCGGGGGCGCTGCGCCGGGCGGGCGGCAGGGCGGTGGCGCACCCGCGCGTGGCGCCCCGCGCGGCGCGGGCGGCGGCCGCGCTGGCCGAGGCGCGGGACGTGCTGCGGCCGTCCGGGCGCGACTGGGCGGCGCTCGCCGCGCTGGCGGTCCTCAACTGGGCCTTCGACATCCTGGCGCTGTTCGCGGCGGCGCAGGCGGTGGGGATCGCGGTGCCGCCGCACGGCGTCGCGCTCGCGTACTTCGCGGCGCAGGCGGCGGGCAGCGCGCTGCCGCTGCTGCCGGGCGGGCTCGGCGCGGTCGAGACGAGCATGGCGGCGGCCCTGGCGGCGCTGGGCGCCGGGCCGGCCGCGGCCGTCGCGGCCGTCGCGCTGTACCGGCTGGTGTCGTACTGGGCGGTGGTCGCGGTCGGGTGGGCGGCGTGGGCCGTGCTGCGCGAGGGGCCGCGGGTGTCCGCGCGGACGCGGGCGCGGTCGGCGCGCGCGGGCCGGCTGGTCCTGGGCTGCCTGCGTGCGGCGTCGTCCGGGATGGCGCTCGGGATGGGGTACGGCGCGGCGGCCGCGTCCGCCGAGCCGTCCCGCCGCCCCTGACCCAAGCACCTTTAAACCCATTTGTTGCTATATGTCCAGTTGTGCGGTTTTCCCTTGCGGAGGGCCGGGCAGGGCGGCCTGCGTACAGGCCGGCACGGCGCGGAGCGCACCGGCGGCCGCCGCGGGCGCCCGGCCGTGCGGTTCGGCTCGTCCGGGGAGAACATCATGAACAGCGCGACAGTGGAGGCGCTGCGCTCCAGCCTGCGCGGACCGGTCATCGATCCGCGGGACGCCGCGTACGCCGAGGCCCGCAAGGTCTACAACGCGATGATCGACAAGCATCCGGCCGCGATCGTGCGGTGCGCGGACGCCGCGGACGTGATGGCGGCGGTCGCGCTCGTCCGCGACGCCGGGCTGGAACCGGCCGTCCGCGGCGGCGGGCACAGCGGGCCGGGGCTCTGCCTGGTGGACGAGGGCGTCACCATCGACCTGTCGCCGATGCGGTGGGTGCACGTCGATCCCGCCGCCCGGACCGCGCAGGTCGGCGGCGGCGCCCTGCTCGGCGACCTCGACCACGCGGCCCACGCCTTCGGGCTCGCCACGCCCGCCGGGATCGTGTCCTCGACCGGCGCCGCGGGCCTCACCCTCGGCGGCGGCCACGGCTACCTCACGCGCAAGTACGGGCTGACGGTGGACAACCTGCTGGCCGCGGACGTCGTCCTGGCCGACGGGCGGTTCGTCACCGCCGACGAGAACGAGCACCCCGACCTGTTCTGGGCGCTGCGCGGCGGCGGCGGGAACTTCGGCGTCGTCACCTCCCTGACCTACCGGCTCCACCCGGTGGACACGGTCGGGATGGCGATCACCGTGTGGCCCGTCGAACGCACCCGCGACGTGCTCTCCTGGTACCGCGAGTTCCTCCCCCGGGCGCCGGAGGACGTGTACGGCTTCTACACCATGTTCGTCATCCCGCCCGCCCCGCCCTTCCCCGAGGAGATCCACGGGCGGACGATGTGCGGGGTCGTGTGGTGCCGCACCGGCGATCCGGACCGCTTCGAGGAGACGTTCGCCACGAGCGGGGAGCCGGGCCCGCCCGCCTTCCACTTCGCGTCGCCCATGCCCTACCCCGCAATCCAGAGCATGTTCGACGACCTGATCCCGCCCGGCTACCAGTGGTACTGGCGCGGCCACTTCTTCGACCGCATCCCCGACGCCGCTCTGGACGTCCACCTGGAGTACGGCGAGAAGGTCCCCACGTCCCTGTCGCTCATGCACCTCTACCCGGTCGACGGCGCCGCCCACCGGACGGACCCGGACGCCACCGCGTGGAGCTACCGCGACGCCGTCTGGTCCGGCGTCCTCGCCGGGGTCGACCCCGACCCCGCCAACGCCGAGGCCATCCGCCGGTGGTGCGTCGACTACTGGGACGCCCTGCTCCCGTACTCGATGGGCGGCTCGTACGTGAACTTCATCGGAGCGGGCGAGGGCCGGGAGCGGGTCCTGGCGACGTACCGCGGCCATTACGACCGGCTCGCGGAGATCAAGCGGACCTACGATCCGGACAACTTCTTCCGCGCGAACCAGAACATCGAACCCGCCCCGCGCCCCTGAGCGCGGGCGTCCCCTCCGACCGCCGACCTAGGCCCGACCAGGACCTTTGACGGAGTTCGTCCCCTTTGGGAATCAGCGTCCCCGTTGGTCGGCTGTACTGGACGTGCGCCTGCGACCGGACGAGCGCCGGTACGGGCCCGCCATGCACCGCGCACCGTGCGGCACCGCGCGACGCGCCGACGCCACGAGGAGGGAATGCGTCCATGCTCGACGGAGCCGCCGCGGCATCACCGGCGACCGCGCCCCCGACGACCGCGCCCCCGACGACCGCGGGCCCGGGCGGCGCGGCGCCGTCCGGGGCGCCGCCGGTCACCGACATCGACGCGGCACGGTTCCGCGCGGTCCTGGGCCGCTTCGCCACCGGCGTGGTCGCCATCACCGCCCTGGAGCCGGGCACCGGGAGCCCCCTGGGCCTGGTCGCGAACTCCTTCACGTCCGTCTCCCTCGACCCGCCCCTCGTGGCGTTCTGCGTCGCGCACACCAGCACGACGTGGCCGCGGCTGCGCGCCGCCGGACGGCTGTGCGTGAACATCCTCGGCGAACCGCAGGAGGACGTCAGCCGGCGGCTCGCGGCCCGCGGCGCCGACAAGTTCGCCGGCATCGGCTGGACCGGGTCGCCGGGCGGCGCCCCGCTGCTCGACGGGGTCCTCGCCTGGATCGAGTGCTCCGTCGAGCAGGAGCACGCCGCGGGCGACCACGTGATCGTCGTCGCCCGGGTGCACGAGCTCGACAAGCACGGCGACGACGACCCGCTGATCTTCTACCGGGGCGGGTACGGCGGGCTCGCCTGACCCCGGCGCCCGCGCCCCCTAGACGGGCTCGTTCTCCGGCGTCCGCAGCCGGGCCAGCACCTGCACCGGGTCGGCCAGGACCTCCGCGAACGCGAACTCGGCGGCGCCGACGAGCGTCGTGTCGTCGCCCAGCGCGGCCGTCCGCAGCCGGACCTTGTCGCGCGGCGCGGCCAGCGCGCCCTGCGCGAGCACGCTGCGGACCTGCGCGGCCGCCCCGAGGTAGATGTCGCGGAGCGTCCCGCCGAACACCACCAGGCCCGGGTTGAAGATGTTGACCAGGTTCGCGACGCCGAGGCCGAGCCACGTCCCGACGCGGTGCAGCGCCTCCCGCGCCACGATGTCGCCCCGGTCGGCGGCGTCCACGACGGCGCGCACCGCGTCCCGCCCCACCTGGTCGGGGCGCTCCTCCCGGCCGGCGTGGAACAGCAGCGTCCGCTCCCCCACCTCCGCCTCCAGGCAGCCCTTCGACCCGCACGCGCAGCGCCGCCCGCCCGGGTTCACGACCATGTGCCCGACCTCGCCGCCGAACCCCTCGTCGCCGCCGAGCAGCCGCCCGCCGACGATGATCCCGCCGCCGACGCCGACGTCGCCGTGCAGGTAGATGAGGTTGTCGCAGCCGACCCCGGTACCCCGCTCGTGCTCGGCGAGCGCGCCCAGGTTGGCGTCGTTGCAGACCGACACGGGGATGCCGAGGCCGAGGCGGCGGGACAGCGCGTCGCCCAGCGGGAGGTCGCCGACGTCCAGGTTCGGGCCGAACATGATCGCGTCGTCGGCGCGGCGGACCGTTCCCGGGAAGCCCACCGCGGCGCCGACGCAGACCGCGTCCCGCTCGGCCTTGCGGACGAGCGAGCGAGCGCCCGCCACGAGCGTGCCGAGCAGCTCGGCCGGGTCTGAGTCGCGGGCCCGGCGGCCCTCCCGCCGGTCCAGGATCACCCCGCCGAGTCCGACCCGCGCGACGACGAACCGGTCCACCGCGACCTCGAACGCCAGCACGTACACGCGGGTGGACTCCGGCCGGACGACGAGCGACGGGCGCCCGGCGCGCCGCCCGGGCCCCCGCGGCAGCTCCTCGCGGACCAGCCCGGCCGCGGTCAGGTCGGACGTCAGCGCCATGATCGTGCTGCGGTTGAGGCCCAGCGACTCGGCGAGCGTCGCGCGGGACGCGGGTCCCCGCAGGTGCACGAAGCGCAGCAGCGTCCCGAGGTTGTGCCGCCGGACGTCCTCCTGCGACGGTCCCGCCCTCATCGGCGCAGCCCCAGATCGCCGCTGACGCCCGAGGTGATCAGTTCGACGACCTGCCGGTGCGTCACGTCGGCCGTCCGCACCTGCGCGGCGGTCCGGCCGAGGTAGAGCGCGCAGATGCGGTCGGAGACGGCGAACACGTCGTTCATGTTGTGCGAGATCAGCACGACCGCGAGGCCCCGGTCGGCGAGCCGCCGCACGATCTCCAGGACCTGCTGGGTCTGCACGACGCCGAGCGCCGCCGCGGGCTCGTCCAGGACGACGACCTTGCAGTCCCACAGGACGGCGCGGGCGATCGCGACCGTCTGCCGCTGCCCGCCCGACAGGTGCGCCACCCGCCGCCGCACCGAGTCGACCGTCCGGACCGACAGGCCCGAGAGGGTGCGGCGCGCCATGTCCTCCATGGCCTCCTCGTCCAGCGCGAGGCCGCGGCGCCGCTCCCGGCCGAGGAAGAGGTTCTCCACGACGTCGAGGTTCTCGCACAGCGCGAGGTCCTGGTGGACGACCTCGATGCCGAGGGACGACGCCGCGCGGGGGCTGCCGAGCCGCACCGGGCGCCCCTCGAAGCGGTACTCGCCGCGGTCGATCGCGTGGACGCCGCCGATGCACTTGACGAGGGTGGTCTTGCCGGCGCCGTTGTCGCCGACGAGGGCGGTGACCTCGCCCGGATGGGCCGCGAAGGAGACGTCGTGCAGCACCTGGACCGAACCGAAGCTCTTGTCGATGCCGCGCAGGTCGAGAACAGGAGTACCGGACATCCCGCTGGGCTCCCACCGTGCCGCGCCGCCGCGTCCCGCGCGGCCGTGGACGCCGAGCGTATCAGCGGTGGCCCACGGCGCGGAAACGCCCGCGGGCCCGTCCGGGGCGGGGAACCCGGACGGGCCGGCGGGCGCGACCGGGGAGCCGACGGCGCGCGCCATCGGCTCCCGGTGGTCGCCGGGCCGGTTCATCTGCCCGTGGCGCTGCGCCGACGGCGGGCCAGCGCGTCGATGCTCGCGGCGAACAGCAGCACGAGGCCGGTGATGAGCAGCGTCAGGTACGCCGACGTCCCGATCAGCCCGAGCCCGTTCTGGATCATCGCGATGACCAGGCCGCCGAGGATCGCGTCCCGCGCCTTGCCGCGGCCGCCGAACAGGCTCGTCCCGCCGATCACCGCGGCGCCCACCGCGTACAGCAGCGTGTCGCCGCCGCCCGCCGCGGTGTTGACCGACATCAGCCGGGACGCCGCGACGATGCCGCTGACCGCCGCCAGCCCCGACCCGATCATGAAGACGGAGATCCGGATGCGGGTGACGTTGATGCCGGCCCGCCGGGCCGCCTCCGCGTTGCCGCCGACCGCGTACACGTGCCGTCCGAACGGCGTCCGGGTGAGGACGAACGTGCAGCCGATCAGCAGGACGCCGACGAGCAGCACGCCCCACGGGACGCCCGCGACCACGGCCAGCGGGCTGGGCGCGCGGTCGACGCTCAGCACGGCGGTGCCGATCAGCAGCGCCGCGGCGATGGCGCCGGACTGGAGCAGGACGAGCTGCAGCGGGCGGGAGTGCAGGCCCGCGGTCCGCTGCCGCCGCCAGCGCAGCAGCTGCAGGCCCGCGTAGCCGCCCGAGCAGGCGATGGCGAGCGTCCAGCCCAGCCAGATCGGCATGTTGCGGTTGGCGAGCGCCACGATGACGTCGTCGCGGACGGCGACCGTGCCGCCCTCGCCGATGAGCCACAGGATGACGCCCTGGAGGCCGAGGAAGAACGCGAGCGTGACGACGAACGAGGGGATCCGCACCACCGCGACCAGCCAGCCGATCACGGCGCCGATGACGATCCCGGCGGCGAGGGCGCTGATCACCGCGACCGGCCAGGCGTACCCGGCGTCGGTGAGCAGCTTGGCCAGGACCGCCGCGGTGACGCCGCTCGTCACGCCCGCCGACAGGTCGATCTCGCCGAGGAGCAGCACGAACACCAGGCCCATCGCGAGCAGCGAGATGGGCAGCGCCTGGGTGAACAGGTTCGCGATGTTGGTGTTGCTCAGGAAGGTCTCGGGTTTGAGGGCGGTGAACAGGACGACCAGGGAGATCAGGCCGAGCGCGGCGGGCAGGGCGCCGAGCTCGCCGGCCCGCAGCCGGCCCCAGTAGTCGAGCAGCGCCGATCGCAGGTCGTGCTCGCGCAGGTCGGTGGCGAAGTCCGAGTCCGCCAGCCGCACGGCGGCCTTCTTGCCTTCGGGGATTTCGGTGGACACCTGCTGCCCCTTTTCAGATGTTCTCGGCGGCGGTCGTCGGCGCGAGGCCGAGATCGCCGGAACGGCCGGCGGTGATGAGCTCCACGACCTGGCCGTGGGTGACCTCGGAGCACGCGACGTCCGCCGCGACCCGTCCGAGGTAGAGGGCGGTGATCCGGTCGGCCACCTCGAACACGTCGTTCATGTTGTGCGAGATCAGCACGACGGCGTGGCCGGTGTCGGCGAGCCGCCGCACCAGGTCCAGCACCTGCTCGGTCTGCGCGACGCCGAGCGCGGCCGTCGGCTCGTCCAGGATGACGACCTTCGACTCCCACAGGGCGGCCTTGGCGATGGCGACCGTCTGCCGCTGCCCGCCCGACAGGTTCGACACCTGCTGCCGCACCGACTTGACCGTCCGGACCGACAGCCGCGCGAGCGTCTCGCGGGCCGCCTTCTCCATGGACGCCTCGTCCAGCACGGCGAACTTCCGCCGCTCCCGGCCGAGGAACATGTTCTGGACGATGTCGAGGTTGTCGGCGAGCGCGAGGTCCTGGTAGACGACCTCGATGCCGAGGTCGGCGGCGGCGCGCGGGCCGTCGATGGTCACCGGGCGGCCCTCGAACTCGATCCGGCCCGAGTCGACGGGATGGATCCCGGCGATGCACTTGATGAGGGTGGACTTTCCCGCGCCGTTGTCGCCGACGAGGGCCATCACCTCCCCGCGCCGCACCGCGAAGTCCACGTCGTGCAGCACGTGGACGGGGCCGAAGCTCTTGTTGAGCCCGGTCAGGCGCAGTACGGGGTCACCGTTGTCTGCCACGTGTTTCCTTCCAGGGGTCGTGCCCGTGGCGGGCCCCCTGAGCGTCCCGGGGTTCCGGGCACCCGGGGCGCTCGGGGGAGCGGGGGCCCGCCACGAGGTCAACGGGGAGCCGTCACTGGACGCCGGCGTCCTTGCACTTCTGCGCGTAGGCGCCCGCGCACAGCTCCGCGGCCTTCACGAAGCCGTCGTCGACGACCTGCTTGATGTTCTTCTCGGTGACGGTGATCGGCTCGAGCAGCACCGACGGGACGTCGCGGTCGCCCTTCGGGTCCTTGACGGTGCCGTTCGTCTCGCCCTTCTCGCCGTTCAGCAGCGACACGGCGAGCTTCGCGGCGGCGTCCGCCTCCTGCTTGATCGGCTTGTAGACGGTCATGCACTGGTTGCCGTCCAGGATGTTCTGCAGGCCCTGCAGGGTGGCGTCCTGGCCGGTGACGGCGACCTCTCCGGCGGCCCGGTTCTTCTTCAGGATCGAGATGACCGCGTTGCCGATGCCGTCGTTGGCGGCGAGCACGCCGTCGATCTCGCCCTTCTGCTCGGTCCACATCTGCTCGAAGAGCGTGGCGGCCTCCTCGGCCTTCCAGTCCGGGACGGCCTGCTCCGCGACCTTCTTGTAGTTCGCGACCTTGTCGAGGACGCCGTGGTAGCCCTGCGCGAAGAGCGTCGCGTTGTTGTCGGTCGGAGCGCCGTTCAGGTAGGCGATGTTCGCCTGCTCGTCGCCGAGGCACTCCTGGAGGCCCTTGCCGAGGTGCTGGCCGACGACCACGTTGTCGAACGACACGTAGTAGTCGGCGACGCCGCCGAGCGTGAGCCGGTCGTAGTCGATCGTCGGCACGCCCCGGTTCTTCGCCAGGCGCTGCACGGCCGCGGCCGAGTTGGAGTCGATGCCGTCCACGATGAGGACGGTGACGCCGTTGGTGAGCATCTGCTCGGCGATCGTCTGGAACCGCTGGGCCGAGCCCTCGGCGTTCTGGATGTCGTACTCGACGCCCGCCGCCTTGAACGCCTCGGCCAGGTACGGGCGGTCGAAGCTCTCGTACCGGTCCGACGACGTCGTGTCGGGCAGGATCACGCCGATCTTGCCCTCGGCCGTGCCGGTCGCGCCGCCCTCGGAGTCGTCCCCGCAGGCGGTGAGCGACGTGAGCGACAGTGCCGCGGCGGCGGACGCCGCCGCCAGGCGGAGGATCCCCTTGCGCATGTGCCCGGGTCCTTTCTGGGGGGTCGGCCGCAGAGCGGCCTCGGGGGTTGTCCCCGCCGGTGTGCGGGCCCGTCCTGCACCGGCGTGAATGTTGTGCCCCGCAACATATGCCCCGTCCGGCCGTCGCACCAGACCCGGACCCGGCCCAATTTGTTGTGGGCAGTAACAATCAAGTAACACGAGGCGAACCGCACGTCACCGGCGAACGACCTGATCAAGGCCATGACCGGCACGGACTCCGGATTGTTCGCCGGATCAACATTCCCCGGTTCCGCGCGCCCCCGGAACCGGCGCGGCGCGGTGCGGCTCTGAGAAGGGACCTGTCGCGACGAACGCGGAGAGCCATCGATGACCTCAGCAGGAACCGGCGCCGGACGCCTCGTCGACGAGCTGTGCGGGCGGTGGGAGGCCGCCGTGGCCGCTCCGGACCGCGGCGACGCCGAACGGGCCATCGCGGAACTGTACGAGGCCCGCGGGTGGGGACGCCCCGAAGCCGTCGTCTGGCTCGACTCGCCCCTGGCCGGGGCGATAGCGGCGCGGACCCTGCTCTACGGCCACGAGCATCTGGACCCCGCCCGCCACCCCGAGGCCCGCGCCCGCTGGGTCCACGCGGCCACGCCGCGCCTGGAGGGGGCGTACGGGACCTTCGGCGGACCGGAGCCCTCCCCCTTCGAGGAGGACGAGCCTCTCGCCGCGCGGTGGCGGGTCCCGGCGATGGATTCGGCCTACAAGCTGTCCTACGACCTGGACGATCCGGACGTGCGGGCCGTCCTCGGCCGGGTCGGCGAGCCCGCCTGGGCGGTCAGCACCGCCGTCGCCCACCGCTTCAAGGAGGAGGCGCTGTCGCCCGGCGATCCCGGCCGCTTCGCCGCGGTCGCCGCGCGGGCGCACGAGCGGCTGCTGCGGGACCTGCGCCCGGCCTTCCCCGCCGCGCACTGGGACGCGGTGTCCGCGGCGCTCCGCTCCTGCGCCGCGGAGCCCCGGCCGGACGACTGGAAGCGGTGGCGGCGGGTGTGGGAGGCGGTGCGCGCACCGGACCACCACGCGCTGCTCATCCTCGCGGCGGCGCGCCGCGGCGGCGTCCCCGCGACCGGCGACCTGTCCGCCCGGCTGCGCATGGTCCCGGCCGTCGGCTGGTGGTGGGCGCTCGGCGGCATCGCCGTGGTGGCCGCTCCCCCGGCCGAGGTGCACACCGACCAGCTGGGGCGGCTGCACCGGGAGGACGGCCCCGCCGTCCGGTACGCGGACGGCTTCGCCCACCACTGCTGGGGCGGCGGGCTCGTGCCGGCCGGGCTCGTCGATCCCGGGTGGAGCGCGGAGGACGTCGTCCGGGCGTCCGACGAGGAACTGCGGGGCCGCGCGGTGCGGGAGTTCGGCGCCGCCTCGTACGCCGCCGCCCTCCCGGCCGACCGGATCGCGCCCGACCTGCGGCGCTGCGCGGTCGACCGGCTGGGCTGGGCGCGCTTCGCCGCCGAGGCGCCGCTGGCCCGCGTGGCCGGGCCCGTGCCCGACCCCGGTGACCCGGGCTGCGCGCTGACGCTGCACGACGTCCCGGCGGTGCTGCTCGGCCGGGACGCCCGCGTGGTGGTGCGGTCCGGCGGCGCCTGGGACGGCGCCGCGATCCTGGTGCCCGCCGACGCGGCGGACCCGCTGGAGGCCGCGGGCTGGCTCGGTTTCGGCGCGCCCGAGCCGGCGCCGCTGCCCGAACTGCTGACGCGTGTCTGGGAGAGCGAGGAGCTGCGGGACCTCCTCGCCGGGCTCGACTGCGCGCTGCCGCACGAGCACGTCGAAGCCGTGCACCTGTACTGCGGGGCCCCGCTGTACGCGTTCGCCGGGCACGGCACGGGCGGCACGTACTTCCTGTGCGGCGACGGCCCCCGGCGCCCCGTCCTGTACGCCGACTCCGAGGGCGGCTACCAGGTGCTCGGCCGCGACCTGGAGGAGGCCCTGCGGTTCATGGTCAGCGCGGACCCCGACGGCCGCGACCCCGAGAAGGCGGACGACGAGGCCGCGGAGGCGTTCGGCCTGCGGCCCCTGTCGCCCGACGAGTACCGGGCGCACCGCCGCGGGGCCGAGGCCATGGCGGGCGCGCTCGCCCTGGTGATGGCCGACGAGAACACCGTCTACGAGTACCGCCCGACCACGTGGTTCCGCTGCTGAACCGGCGCGTCAGAGCGGCGACGCGAGCACGGCGGCGATGCGGGCGGCCGCGCCGGCGACGTCGTCGGCCGGGGTGATCCGCTCGGACCACGACCACCAGAACCACCAGCCGTCGGCGGCCTCCTCGACGAGGATGTTCTCGGTCAGGGCGGACGCGTCCGGGTTCGCCACGTGCAGCGCGGGCGACTGCCCGCGGGGCAGCGTGAGCCGCACGCGGAAGCCGCGGGCGGACAGCGCGTCGCCGAGCTCTTCCAGGTATTCGATCCGCGACTTCGTCGGCGTCGCGGGCTCCATGCCGTCAGGCGTCATCCTCGTTCCTTCGTGGATCCGGCGGCCCGACGAGGAGTCACCTTTCCGTGTCCGCGGCCCGGGTGCAAGCACTTCGGGCAGGTCAGCGGGGCGCGCCGCGACGGACGGGCGCGGCGCGCCGACGGACGGCCCGCCATCCGGGATATCTTGCGCATTGCAGACGGCAAGCGGCGAGATGGGGGCGATGACGTGGGCGGCGCCGAGGCGGAGCGGACACGGCCGGACCAGCGGCTGCCGAAGCGCGACGGCGTGCCGGGGCAGACCGCGGCGGCCGAGGACGAGACCCGCGACGAGGCGGCCGGGGACACGGCCGCCGGGGACGCGGCCGCCGGGGACACCGTCCACGACGCCGGCGAGGAGACCGGCGGCGGGGCGGCCGACGGCCCGGATGACGAGCCCGACGCCGAGCCCGACGCCGAGGCCGGTGCCGAGACCGGTGCCGAGGCCGGCGACGAGCTGGTCGCCGGGCAGACCCTCGTGGACGGGCCGTCCCCGCGGGTGCCGAAGGAGGGCTGGACGGCCGAACTGCCCGCGCCGTCCGGCGGTGACGGCGCCGAGGACCCGGAGGACGGGCCGCCCGCCGCGTCCGGGCCCGAGGCGACGCGGCCCGCGCCGCTCCCGGCGGCGCCGCCCGAGGACGAAGCGGCGGACGCGGCCCCGGAGCCCGCCCCGGAGCCCGCCGCGGAACCCGTTGCAGAGCCCGTTGCTGAGGCGGAGGCGACGCGGCCCGCGCCGCTCCCGTCCGTGCCGCGGCCCGCCGAACCGGCCGAGCCCGCCGATCCGGCGGACGCGACGGCCCCGGCTCCGCTCCCGGCGCCCGAGCCCGCTGCCCCGGCGGCCGCGCCGTCCGTCCCGGCACCGCGCCCCTCCCCCTCCCCGTCGCCGGCTCCCGCGCCGCCCGTGCAGGGCGGGACGAGCGGGGCGGCCGCGCCCGGGGAGAGCCCGACGTGGCACCGGCAGCACTACACCGTGGGCGTGTTCCTCCTCGCCTACGGGGTGATGAGCCTGATCAGCGGGGCGCTGCTGTGGGGCGACCGGCGCGAGGAGGTCGGGGACTACTTCGCGTCCGGCCCGTCCGGGGCGATCCTCGTCCTGGCGAAGGCGGTCCAGGTGCTGCTGGTGCTGCTCACCGCGGCGGCGGTCGCGCGCCGCCGCGACACCTGGTTCGTGCCGCCGCTGGCCGGATGGATGGCGGGCTTCGCGCTGTTCGCCGTCCTGGACGTGTTCAACGCGCGCTGGGGCGGGCTGCTGGAGCACCTGCTGTATCTGGCCGGGTTCGTCATCCTGCTGTTCCTGTCGTACGGGCTGAGCGCGAAGGCGCAGGTCGGCGGCGCGGCGCGGGCGTCCGGGCCGGAGGCGCCGCCGGAGGGGCTGACCCGGACCCAGGAGCTCGCGCTCGCGGCGATCAACCGGCTGCCGCGCCGCTGACCCGGCGCCCGGGGCAGGGCGCGGCGGACCGGAAGGCGGCGGGCCGCCCGCGCCGGGTCACGGCACCACGACGATCTTCGCGTGCCGGTCGGGCCGGGTCAGTTCGGTGAACGCGTCCGCGATGCCGTCGAGGCCGACCGTGCCGGTGATGACGGACCCGGCGTCGATCCGGCCCTCGGCGATGTCGGTCAGCGTGGCGCCGTACTCCGCGGGCAGCGCGCCGAACGTGCCGCGGATCGTCAGCTCCTTGCTGACCGCGACGCCGGGCTCGATCTCGTCCGGCTGCATGCACACCCCGACCACCATGATCGTCGCCCCGGCGGGGGCGCCCGCCACGGCGGCGCCAAGCACCCCCGGGACGCCGACGCACTCGAACACGACGGCCTGGCGCACGTCGAGGCCGAACAGCTCGGCGGCGATGCGGTCGACGGTGCCGGTGGGGACGCCGAGGTCCGCCCAGCGGTCGTAGGGGGACGCGGCGGACGGGTCGACGGCCTCGTCGGCGCCGAGCCCTTCGGCGAGGGCCCGGCGCTTCGGGGAGAAGTCCACGGCGATCACGGGGCCGTGGCCGCGGGCCTTGAGGGCGGCGACGACGCCCAGCCCGATCGGGCCGAGGCCGAGGACGACCGCGACGGAGCCCGGCGCGATCCCGCTGCGCAGGACCGCGCGGGTCCCGACCGCGAACGGCTCGGTGACGGCCGCGGTCCGCGGGTCGAGCCCGTCCGGGACGGGCAGCGTGAGGGCCTCGTTGAGGATCATGTACTCGCCGTAGCCGCCGGGGTAGGCGGGGGTGTAGCCGATGATGCCGGAGCCCTGCGGGCCGATCCCGATGGGCGGCCCGCAGACGGCGGCGCCGATCGGCAGCTTCCGCTCGGTCCCGGGGCCGTAGCCGACGATCTCGCCCGCGAACTCGTGCCCGAAGACGAGGCCGTCGCGGGGGTCGTGGGGGGTGCCGCCGGAGCGCCGGGTGGTGTCCATGAAGGCGTCCGGGTCCTGCAGGGCGTGCAGGTCGGAACCGCAGATCCCGCAGGCGAGGGTGCGGACGAGGAGCTGCCCCTCCTGCGGGACCGGGTCCGGGACGTCGGTCACGATCATGGTCTTGTCGGCGGTGGTCAACGCAGCGCGCATCCGCGGCCTCCGGTCTTCCGGGCGAACGGTCGTTCCCGGAACGCAACCACGTTCGCCGCCCGCGCGATAGTGCCGGGCGCCACTGATCACTGGCAGGTTTTGTGGGTCCGGAGGCGAGGAAAGCCGATCTTGGCAGATGTTGCCCTTGGTGCACGATGTGCCCCATGCCACTTTCTGGAGCATGAGAGTGCGAAAGACGACGTGGTCGGTGGCGCTGGCCGCGTCCCTGGCGGTGCCCGCCGCCGCCGCGGCCCCCGCCGCCGCCCGGCCCGCGGCCCCCGCGGCCGCCTGCGATCCCACCCGGACCGAGCCCGTGTACCGCGGCGACGTCCCCGCGCCCGCCGACGTCCTCGGCTTCGACCTCGGCGAGCGCCCGGTCCGCGCCGCCGAGTCCGACCGGTACCTGGACGCGGTCGCCGCGCGCAGCGACCGCGTCGTGTCCGGGACCCTCGGCACGAGCGCGCAGGGCCGCCCGCTGAAGTACGCCGTCGTGGGCGAGCCGCGGCTGGTGACGAAGGCGGGCCTGGCGAAGGCGCGGCGGGACGCGCACCGGCTGCGCGACCCGCGCACGCCCGACCGCCTCGCCGAGCGCCTCGCGCGGACCGGCGTCCCGATCCTGTGGGTCAGCGGAAACGTGCACGGCGACGAGCCCAGCGGGACGGACGCCGCCCTGCGGGTCCTGCGCGACCTCGGCGACCGCACGGACTGCGCCGCCGAGCGCATCCTCGACAACGCGCTCGTGGTCGTCCTGCCGACGCAGAACCCGGACGGCCGGGAGCTCGGCACCCGCGAGAACGCCTACGGCTTCGACATGAACCGGGACTGGTTCGCCCGTACCCAGCCGGAGACCGACGGCAAGCTCGCGATGCTGAACCGGTACCCGCCCGTCCTCTACATCGACGCGCACGAGATGGGCGGGACGTCCTACTTCTTCCCGCCGAACGCCGACCCGATCTACCACGAGACGCCCGAGCAGGCGATCGGATGGATCAACGGGATCTACGGGGCGTCGATGGCCGCCGAGTTCGAGGCGCGCGGCATCGACTTCTTCAACCGCAACGTCTACGACCTCTTCTACCAGGGGTACGGCGACACGGTGCCGACGAGCGCGTTCCACGCGGCCGGGATGACGTTCGAGAAGGGCGGCGACAGCCCCTACCCGGAGCGGGTGGAAGAGCAGTACCTCACCCAGTGGGTGGCGCTGTCGGCCGCCGCCCGCAACCGGCAGCGGCTCCTCACCGAGTGGCGGGCGATGGCGGTCGAGGCCCGGCGGCAGGGCGAGGCCGGCGCACTCGAACCGAACCAGGTCTACAACCCGGGCAACGAGGTCGAGCGCCCGGTTCCCGACCGCGAGGTCAGGCACTACTTCCTGCGGGACGGCGACCGCGCCAAGCGCGACGAGGTCCGGACGATCGTGCGGCGCCTCCAGCGGATGGGCGTCGAGGTGGAGCGGCTCGCGCGGCCCCTGACCGTCCCGGACTACAAGGAGTACGGGCGCCCCGCGGGGCGGACGACGCTGCCCGCGGGCACGTACTGGATCTCCATGGCCCAGCCGGAGAAGCACTGGATCCAGGCCATGCTGAACGAGGACTCCTACACGCCGTTCCCGTACTTCTACGACGTGACGGCCTGGAGCCTGCCGCTGCTGGCGAACGTCTCGGGCGGCTCGTCCGGCGCGGAACTGCGGCCCCGCGCCCGTCCGGTGGGGCCCGTCCCCGCCGAGCGCCCGGAGCGCGCGGGCAAGGTGCCGGAGATCGGCGTCCTGCAGCTGTCGGAGACCTCGTCGTCGGCGCGGCAGTCGGCCGGCTGGCTCCGGCACCGCCTCGACCGCGACTGGCGGCTCCCGTTCACGCCGCTGCGCCCGTCCGACGTGGCGTCCGGGCGGCTGGACGGCGTGGACGTCCTGCTGGTCCCGGACGGCCCCGCCGGCGCGGCGCACGACGCGCTCGGCGAGGCGGGACGGACGGCGCTGCGGGAGTGGACGCACGGCGGCGGCCGGTACGTCGGCTGGCAGGGCGGCACGGAACTCGCGGCCCGGCTCGGGCTGACCACCGCGACGCTCGCGGAGCCCGCGTCCGACATCCCCGGCACGCTGTTCCGCGCGACCGTCGACCGGGGCAGCCCGCTGGCGAAGGGCGTGGGCGGCACCGTCTGGAACTTCACCTCGTACGACGCGGTGATGCGCGCGTCGAGCGGCGTCGTCGTCCGCTATCCCGAGAGCGGCTCCCCCGACTGGTTCGTCTCCGGGTACCAGCGCGGCGGCGAGGAGCTGGGCGGGACGGCCGCGGTCGTCGACCAGCCGGTCGGCGCGGGCCGGTCGGTGCTGTTCGCGGCCGAGCCGAACTTCCGGGCGTTCACCGACGGGACGGCCGGGCTGCTGCGCAACGCGATCCTCGGGCCCGACCCGGAGGGGGCGGCGCGGCCGCGGGCGGCGGCCGCGGCGGAGGCGTCCCGGTCGGCGGCGGCGCTGCCGGACCGCGAGGCGGCGATCCGGGTCTCGGTGCGCGCCGGGGACGCCGCCGCCGCCGAGTCGGTGCTGCGGTCGGTCGGCGCGGCGTGGGACGCGCGCCGCGACGGCGACGCCGTCCGGTTCGTGATCGCCAACCCGCGCGGGCTGCCGGTGGACCACCACCCGTTCGCGCGGCGGCTGCCCGCGCTCATCGCGGAGGCCGGGATCGACCCGCTGGCGGTGACGCTGCCGGGCTGACCCCCCGGAGACGCGCGAGCGTCCGGGGCGGGACGCGTCCCGCCCCGGACGTCAGCGGACGATCCAGGCGATCGCGGTCATCGTGCCGGGCGGGACCTCGGTGAAGCCGCCGTCGCGGACCGCGACCGCCGCCTCCTTCACGCACGTCCGCCACGGCACGTCCCGCGTCAGGTGCACCCGCGCCCCCGCGTCGAGCCACGCCGCCACGTGCTTCCGCTTCCCCTGCCGGAGCAGCAGCTGCGCGGCGTGCCCGCACTGCGCCGCCGCCTTCCCCGTGGTCATCGCGACGTCCGGGTTGAGGGCGATCGCCGCGTACGGGGCGGCCGGCGGCGGGGGCGGCTCCTCCGCCTCCGCCAGGTCGAGGCCCGCGACCTGGAGTTTCGCGAGCCGCGGCGGGACGTCCGCCACCGGCCCGGGCGGGAACGCCCGCACCTGCGCGCCCGCGTGCTCGACGGTCACGCCCGGCAGCGCCTGCGCCTCCGGCCAGCGGACGCCCCGCGCCCGCCGCGTCACCTTGCGAATCCGGCGCGACTCCCACGCCTCGACGGCCGCGCGCCACTCGCCGTCCGGGGCCGTCGCCCGCGGGTCGGTGAGCAGCCGGACGACCGCCGCCGCGGCCGCCGCGCAGACGGCGCCGTGCGCGGGCGGATCGGTCTTCTCCGCGCGGACCACCAGCTGCATGGCCCACGGCGGATCGTCGAGGGGATCGAAGTCGGGTCGCACTCCTGGAGTATTCCAAACCCGATCCAATGCCCCGCACACGACTTTCCGCCGCTCGGAGTGGGTACGGCAACCTTTACCGTTCCGCGATCGTTCAGAACGAGTGGGAGGGCGGCCGACGCCTGAGCCCGGCGGGGCCGCCCAGGCGCAGGAGTCTGGTGGGAGGTCCCCGTGACCATTGGCCAGTGGAGCGATTCCATCCCGGGTAACGGCACGTTCTTCGTCGGCATCGACATCGCGCCGGGCCGCTACCTGTGCACCGACGCCAAAGGCGGCTGGTGGGTCCGCTACCCCGGGCCCGGCGGCGGCGAGCCCGTCGCGTCGTGGCCGCTGCCCGAGGGCGGCGTCGAGATCGAGATCGCCGCCACCGACGTCGCGTTCGAGACCCACACCGGCGCCGACTGGAAGCGCGTCGGCGGCACCGCGCCCGCCGGCGCGGGCGAGGCCCCCGAGCCGCGCCCCGTCGCCGACCCCGCGCTGCGCGCCGAGCTGGACGCCGTCGCCGCGCGCGGCGTGCTGCCGGGCTGGCTGGTCCCGGCGTCCATGCTCATGCTCGGGCTGATCGGATCCACCCTGCTCGGCCCGTTCTGGCTGCTCGGCCTCGGCATGCTCGCCGTGATGATCACGTTCGGGTCCCGCTCGCTGGCACCCGACATCCGGCGCGTCCGCGAGCTGGAGCGCAACCGCGACCGCTACCGCACCCTCGACGACTTCGACGCCGAGGGCCGCGCGATGCTGGCCCGCGCGCAGGCCGCGCTCGACGCCGTCCGCGACTCGCGGGTCAACCGGGAGGGCCTGCTGGACTCCGCCGACAACGCGGTCATGCTGCCGCGGCAGGAGTGGGAGATCGCGCAGGTCCTCGCGCGCCAGTCGAAGCTGCGCGCCGACCACGCGGCGATGGCGGGCGCGGCGGCGTTCCCCGAGGTGGAGGCGGCGCTGCGGCCGCTGCGCGAAAAGCTGGAGCTGTCGGTCGAGTCGGTCGACCGGCGGATCGAGGCGCTGGAGCGGTACGCCGAGCGGGTCCGCGCCGCCGACGAGGCGCTGGAGGCGCACCGCCGGCTGGAGGAGATCGCCGCGAAGGCGCACGAGTACGACGAGCTGGTCGCCGACACCGTCCGCGACGACCTGGCGATCCCCGCGATCGACCGGCTCACCGAGCAGTCCGAGGCGCTGATCGGCACGCTGCGGGAGCGCCTCACCGCGGCCGCCGAGGCCGCCGACCAGCTCCCGCCCGCGTCCTGATCCGGCCGCCCCGCGCCGTGGCCCGCCGCACTACGCTGCTCCCCACCGACTCCCCGGATTCGCGAGGGCTCCATGACGGACGGCGACCGGCGCCTCGCCGGGATCATCGACACCACGAGGCCGCACCAGGCCCGCCTGTGGAACCACTGGCTGGGCGGCAAGGACACCTACCCCGTCGACCGCGAGGTCGGCGACCGCATCGCGGCCGTGTACCCGGAGATCGCCGACGTCGCGCGGCACTCCCGCGCGTTCCTCGTCCGCGTCGTCCACTACATGGTCGAGCAGGGCGTGCGGCAGTTCCTGGACGTCGGCACCGGGCTGCCCGCCGTCGACAACACCCACGAGGTCGCCCAGCGCGCCGCGCCCGGCTCCCGCGTCGTGTACGTCGACAATGACCCGCTGGTCGTCGCGCACGCCCGCGCGCTGCTCACCGGCCTCCCCGGCGGCGGCTGCGCCTACGTCGAGGCCGACGTCCGCGACACCGCCGCGATCGTCGGGCTGGCCGCCGAGACCCTGGACCTCGCCCGCCCCGTCGGGCTCCTGCTGCTCGGCATCGTCGGCAACGTCCCCGACGAGGACGACCCGCGCGGCGTCGTCCGGCGGCTCGTGGACGCGCTCCCGCCGGGCAGCATCGTCGCGGTCAACGACGGGACGAACGTGCTCGGCGTGGACGCGTGGACGCCCGCGGAGGCCACCGCGCGCGGCGAGGCGCTGCGGCTGTGCGCCGAGGCCGGGACCGTCCCGTACCACGCCCGCACCCCCGCGTTCATCGAGTCGCTCCTCGACGGCCTGGAGACGGTCGAACCGGGCGTCGTCTCGACGCCGCTGTGGCGTCCCGACTTCCCCGACCTCGACGCCGGGAAGCCGATCGACTCGTTCGGCGGCGTCGCCCGCAAGCCCTAGAGGACGCGGGTCCGGGCATGGGCGACCGCGGCGGGGTCAGGAGACGAGGGCGCGGACCTGGTCGGGGCCGGTGAAGACCTCGGCGCGCATGCCGACCTCGCGGGCCGCGCGGACGTTGCGCTCGGTGTCGTCGAAGAAGAGGACGTCGGCGGGGTCGGCGCCGAGGCGCTCGGCGCAGATGCGGTAGGCGCGGGGGTCGGGCTTCGCGACGCCGATCCGGCAGGAGTAGGTCAGCGCGTCGAAGCGGGCCAGCCAGGACGCGTGCTTCCCCTCCATGCGCGGGACCAGATCGGTGATGATGTTGGAGAGCAGGCCGAGGGTGCGCCCCTCGTCGGCCAGCTCGCCGACGAGGGCGACCATGCGCTCGTCGACGTCGGTCCAGCTGTCGAGGTCGGCCTCGATGAGGGCGGGCACGTCGGGGAACTCGGTGCCGAGGGCCGCGGCGACGTCCGTCCAGTAGGCGGTGCTCTCCTGGCCGGCGTCGTAGGCGGGCCTGTTGGACCAGTACGCGTCCCAGAACGCCGGGCCGGAGCGGCCCGCCAGGGACTCGATGCGCCGCACCGCCTCCGCGGACTGCGTCCGGGCGATCACTCCGTACAGGTCGAACACGATCACGTCGGGCATACCCCGAGCCTACGCAAGGCGAGCAAGCGGTTGTCCGAGGCGGCATAATGAGGGGGTGACCACGACGAACGCTGATTCCGGACGACCCAGAACCCGCAGTTCCGGCGGGGGCGGAACCCGCCGCCGCGGCAAGGGGTCCCCGGCCCTGGCGTCGGAGCGGCGGGAGCACCTGGTCAAGCTCGCGGCCGAACTGTTCGCCGAGAAGGGTTTCCAGGCGACGACGGTACGCAACATCGCCGAAGAGGCGGGCATCCTGTCCGGCAGCCTCTACCACCACTTCGACTCCAAGGAGTCGATCGTCGACGAGATCCTCACCGGCTTCTTCGAGGACATCATGGCGGCGTACCGCCGCGTCATCGACGAGAACGACGACCCGCGCGCGACGATCGCCGGGCTCGTCCGCACCGCGTTCGGCACGCTGGAGCCGCACCGCGCGGCCATCACGGTGATGCAGAACGACTGGAACTACCTCAAGGGGATGGAGCGGTTCGCCTACCTGACCAAGTCCGAGGACGAGGTCGAGAAGATGTGGGTGGACACCCTCCGGGCGGGCCAGGAGCAGGGCGTGTTCCGGCTCGACCTCGACCCGAAGCTCACCTACCGGATGATCCGCGACACGGTGTGGGTCGCCATCCGCTGGTTCAAGCCGGGCGGGCAGCTCAACGCCGAGGGGTTGGCCGAGCATTACCTCAAGGTGATGTTCGACGGCATCAACCTCCACTGACCGGGCCGGACGCCCCGGCCGCCCCGGCGGCCGCGCCGATTCGCCGGTGCGCCCTCGAGAACCCCTTTAGTGTGCTTAGTCACACTTCCTGGGCAGGGGTGATGACTTGGCCCGTGGGGACGCTGTTACGGACGAGTTCTACGGGGGGAGGGCGACATGACGGCCGATCAGGATGCCGGAAACGGGGAGCCCACGCCCGCCATGCGCAGCGCCACGGCGCGCGGGCTGCAGGAACAGTTCCCGGGGGTGCGGGTCTGGTACGGCGAGGCGACCGGGTCGTGGTGGGCCATGGTGCCGCTGCGCGACGGGCCGCGGCTGCTGGAGGCGGAGACACCGCAAAGGCTGCGCGACGCGATCCTGAACGCGCGGGCGCGCGGGTGATCCACGGACGGTGCGCGCGGGGCGCGGCCGGAATCGAGGCCGCCCGCCGGAGACGGGGCGCGATCCGTCCCCGGCGGGCGGCGTCTCATCGACGTTAACCCGAAACAGCTTCAGACACAAGCGCTTGCTCGGTGCCCTTAGCGCTCGTACTGGACGACCGCCCGCTCGGCCGTGATCGGCGCGATGCGCCCGTCCGCGATCTCCCGGTGCGCCGGGTGGTCCCGGTACACGACGTAGGCGTCGCGGTCGGCGAAGTCCGCGACCACCACGAAGTCGTAGGCGCCCGGGCTCACGCCCGCGTCGGCGCCCATGGAGTACTCCCGGATCTCCGGGATGAGCGCCGGCAGCTCCGCGAGCCGCGCCGCCACGTCCTCCTGCTGGCCGGTGGTCGTCCCCTCGGCCCACCTGAACATCACCACATGCCGAAATCCGCTCATGTCGGCACGTTAGCGGGGTCGCGATCTCCGTCGCGGCCGTCGCCGCGCCCCGGCGCGTCGCGTGCCCGGCGCGCCCGTCCGGCGGGGCGCTCAGACGGTGCCGAGCTCGGCGGCGACCATCGCGCCGAGCTCCCAGCATTCCTCGAGCGCCGCGCGGCCGGGCTCGCCCGTGACGACGGCGGGCGGCCGGACGGCGCGCCACTTCAGCCCCGTGGTGATCGACTCCAGGGCCCGCAGCGCGCCCGTCGCGTCGCTTCCCGCGTGCAGGTACGCGCCGAAGGGGCGGCGGACCGTCTCCTCCAGGCACGGGTAGTACACCTGGTCGAAGAAGTGCTTGAGGGCGCCCGACAGGTAGCCGAGGTTGACCGGGGAGCCGAGCAGGTAGCCGTCCGCCTCCAGGACGTCCACGGGCGACGCGGTCAGCGCCGGGCGGGCCACGACCTCGACGCCCCCGACCTCGTCGGTGGACGCGCCGGACCGCGCGGCCTCGTACATCGCCTGGAGGTTCGGCGACGGGGTGTGGTGGACGATCAGCAGCCTCTTCATCGCCTCCGACTCTAGACGCGCGGCCGCGCCCCTGATCGCGAGCACGTTCCCGAACGTGATTCGATGAACGTCCCCGTGGAAAGGCAGGAGACTCCCATGACCGTGCCCCCCGACGTGCCCGGCGTGCAGGGCCACTGCGACCCCGCGTTCGCCGGCGTCCGCGAAGCGTTCGAGCGGAACTTCGCCGAGCGGCGCGAACTGGGCGCCGCCGTCGCGGTGTACGCGGGCGACCGCAAGGTCGTGGACCTGTGGGGCGGGACGGCCGACCGCCGCACCGGCCGCGAGTGGCGGGCCGACACGCCCTGCTTCGGGTTCTCCTGCACCAAGGCGGTGACGGCCGCCGCCGCGCTGCTGCTCGCCGAGCGCGGCGCCTACGAGGTGGACGGCCCGGTCACCGCCTGGTGGCCCGAGTTCGGCGCCGCCTGCAAGGACGCGACGACCGCCGCGCACCTGCTGTCGCACCAGGCCGGACTGCCCGCGTTCGCCCGTCCGGTGTCGGCGGAGGAGGCCGCGGACGCCCCGGCGCGCGCCGCCGAGTTGGCCGCGCAGGAACCCGAGTGGACGCCCGGCGAGGGGCACGGCTACCACGCGCTGACCTACGGGTGGCTGGCCGGGGAGATCGTGCGCCGGCTGTCCGGGCGGACGGTCGGCGCGTTCGTCCGGGACGAGTTCGCCCGCGACCGCGACCTGTGGATCGGCGCCCCGGACGACGTCATCGAGCGGGCCGCGAAGATGACGGCGGGCCGCGCACCGACGGCCGCCGGCGGCACCGATGCGCCGCGTCCCGCCCGCGGCACCGATGCGCCGCGTCCCGCTGGCGATGCCTCGCTCCTCGACCGCCTCGCGAGCGCGTACACCGACCCGGACAGCCGCATGAACCGCGCGATGAACAACCCCCATCCCGGCAAGGGCGGCTACAACAACCCGGTGGTCCTGCGCGCGGGCTGGCCGGGGGCGGGGATGATCGCGACGGCCCCCGCGTTCGCCGGCTTCTACCGCGACCTCGTCGCCGGCCGGATCCTGCGCCCGGACACGCTCCGCGAGGCGATCCGGCCCCGGGTGAGCGGCCCCGACCGCACGATGCTGATCGACAGCGCGTTCGGCCTCGGCTTCATGCGTCCGGCGCAGACGTTCTTCGTCCCGGCCGCCGGACGCGACACGGCGTTCGGGCACACGGGGGCGGGCGGCTCGATCGGGCTCGGCGACCCCGACGCCGGACTCGCCCTCGCCTACCTGCCGAACCGCATGGGCGACCTGGGCGGCGACCTGCGCGCCTACCGGCTCGTCGAGGCCGCGTACGCCGCGCTCGGCTGAGATACCGTCCCGCTCCATGGAGGTACGCGATCTTCACCCGTGGCCGTCCGCGCCGGAGGAGGCGGAGGCGATCCAGGACCGGCTCCGCCCCCTGCTCGACCTGGACTCCCCCGGCCCCGAGCGCCCCCGGACGGTCGCCGGACTGGACGTCTCGTACGCGGGCGACGGCGGCGGGACCGGCACGCGCCTGGCCGCGGCGGCGGTCGTCCTGGACGCCGCCACGCTGCGGGTGGTGGAGGAGTCGGTCGCCGTCGGGACGGCCGCGTTCCCGTACGTCCCGGGCCTGTTCGCGTTCCGCGAGCTGCCCACGCTGATCGAGGCGCTCCGCGACCTGCGGACGGTCCCCGACCTGCTCGTCTGCGACGGGTTCGGCGTCGCGCACCCGCGCCGGTTCGGGCTCGCCTGCCATCTCGGCGTGCTGACCGGCCTCCCCACGATCGGGGTCGGCAAGACCGCGTTCGTCGGCGCGTACGCGGCGCCCGGCGGGCGGCGGGGCGACACGAGCCCGCTCACGGTCGGCGGCGAGGTCGTGGGGCGGGTGCTGCGGACGCAGGACGGCGTCAAGCCGGTGTTCGTGTCCGTCGGGCACCGCGCGGGCCTCGACGCCGCGTGCCGGACCGTCCTGGGGCTGGCGCCGGAGCACCGGCTGCCGGAGACGACGCGGCGCGCGGACCGGCTGTCGCGGGACGCGCTGCGCGGCTGACGCCCCTTGTTCGCCAACCAAGCGTTCGCTAGTTTTGCTGCGACGGTACGGCGAGAGGGAGCGTTGATGGGACGGCTCGACGGCAAGGTGGCGCTGATCACCGGCGGCGCGCGCGGCATGGGGAAGGCGCACGTGCGCCGGTTCGTCGCCGAGGGCGCGAAGGTGGTGTTCGGCGACGTCCTCGAGGAGGAGGGCGCGAAGCTCGCGGCCGACGTCGGGGACGACGCCCGGTTCGTCCGGATGGACGTCGCGAGCCCGGACGACTGGGCGACCGCCGTCCGGACCGCCGTCGAGACCTACGGATCGCTGAACGTCCTGGTGAACAACGCGGGCATCATGCGGCACAAGCGCATCGAGGACATGTCCGTCGACGAGTTCAAGCAGGTCCTCGACGTGAACCTCGTCGGCCAGTGGCTCGGCGTGAAGTCGGTGACCGCCGCCATGCGGGACGCGGGCGGCGGCTCGATCATCAACGTCTCGTCGACCGAGGGGTTCATCGGCGCGTCCGGCCTCGCCGCCTACAGCGCCAGCAAGTTCGGGATCCGCGGCCTGACGAAGGCCGCGGCCCGCGAGCTGGGCGCCGACGGCATCCGGGTGAACTCGATCCATCCCGGCGGCGTCCTGACCCCGCTCTCCCTACAGGAGGACGTCGTCGCCGCCACCGCCGACAGCGCCGACGCCTTCCTGAAGGCGCTGCCGCTCGGCCGCATGGGCAAGACGAAGGAAGTCTCGGGCCTCGTCGTGTACCTGGCGTCCGACGACTCGTCCTACTGCACCGGCAGCGAGGTCCTGGTGGACGGCGGCATGCTCACGGGCGCCGGCTACTGACCCGCCCGTCAGGCGGCCCGCCGGTCCGCCCACCCCTCGACGGCCTCGAGCTGCGCCGCGAGGGAGATCAGCGTGGCCTCGTCCGAGTCGCGGCCGAGGAGCTGCGCGCCGAACGGCAGGCCGTCCCGGGTGAGCCCGGCGGGCACGTTCACGCCGGGCCACCCGAGGACGTTCCACGGCCACGCGTACGGGCACGCCGCCGCGGCCGCGGACTGCGTCCTCCGGTACCCGGCCCCCTCGAAGGCCCCGATCCGCAGCGGGCGTGACGCGGTGGTGGGCGTCAGCACCACGTCCGCGTACCGGAAGATCCGCCCGACCCTGCGCCACAGGTAGGGGTCCATCTTCCTGACCAGCGGCAGCAGGCGCCGGCCGACCACGCGCCCGATCCGGGCCTCCACCTCGGTGCGGGCCTCGGGCCGCGGGGCGTTCATCGCGTCGAGCCAGTCGGCCGCCCCGGCCGTCCCGCGCGGGACCAGCCCGAGCCCCACCGGCCCGTAGTCGGGGTCGGCGGGGAAGACCCGGTGCCCGAGCTCGGTCAGCCGCCGCGCCAGCCGCTCGACGCCCGCCCGGATCTCCGGGTCGAGCCGGCCGCTCGCCCCGAACGCCGTCCGGAACGACACCGCCACCCGCAACCGCCCCGGGTCCCGCCGCGCCGCCTCGGCGAACGGCCGGAGCGGCGGGTCCAGCCGGTAGGCGTCCTCCGGACGGCTCCCGGTGAGCACGTCGAGCAGCAGCGCGGCGTCCTCCACGCTCCGCGCGAGCGGCCCCCACACCGTGATGCCGTTGAACGGGTCGGTGTGCGGGAACCCCGACACGCGGCCCCGCTGCGGCTTGATCCCGACCAGTCCGGTCCAGGCCGCCGGGATGCGGATCGACCCGGCCCCGTCGGACCCCACCGCCGCCGCGACCATCCCCGCCGCCACGGCCGCCGCCGAGCCGCCCGACGAGCCGCCCGGCGTGTACGCGGGGTTCCACGGGTTCCGCGCGACCCCGTACTCGGGCGACTCGCTGAACGGCCAGAGCCCGACCTCGCACGTCGTCGTCTTGCCCACCACGATCGCCCCGGCCGCCCGCAGCTTCCGCACCACCTCGGCGTCCCGCGTCCGCACCGGGTGCTCGCCGCCGACCGCGAACGGCGTCGTCTCCCCCGCCACGTCGGTGTCGTCCTTGATCGCGACCGGGACGCCCAGCAGCGGCAGCCGTTCGCCGTCCCTGAGCTGCTCGTCCGCCGCCGCGGCCTCGCGCAGCGCCGCCTCCTCCCGCACGACCCGGAACGCGCCCAGATCGTCCCGCCGCCGGATCGCGTCCAGCGACGCCCGCACCAGCTCCCGGCTCGACACGTCGCCGTGCGCCAGCGCGTCCGCCTGCCCGGCCAGCCCGAGATCCACGCGACCACCCCTCTCGTTCGTTCGAACGAACGATATCCGCGGCGCGCGCGATGGGGAAGACTGAACCTCGATGAGCGCCCGCGACCAGATCCTCAGCGCCACCCTCCGCCTGATCGGCGAGCGGGGCATCGGCGCCGTGACCAACCGCGCCGTCGCCAAGGCGGCCGGCGTCTCCCTCGGCTCCCTGACCTACCACTTCCCGAGCCAGGACGGCCTGCTGCGCGAGGCGCTGCAGACCTTCGTCGACCTCGAACTCGCCCGCATCACCGCCCGCCTCGCCGAACTCGCCGACGCGGGCGTCGCGCCCTTCCAGGCCCCCGACCAGGTCGAGAAGGCCGTCATCGACTTCGCGGACGGCCCCGAGCAGCTCGCCAACCTCGAACTGCACCTGCACGCCGCCCGCGACCCCGGCGTCCGCGAGACGGCGACCCGCTCCGTCGAGGCGTACGACCGCCTCGCCGCCGCCGTCCTCACCGCGCTCGGCATCCCGGACGCCGAACGGCACGCCCCCACCGTCGTCGCGCTCCTGTACGGCCTCGCGATCCGCCGCCTCGCCACCGGCGACCCGACCGCCGGCGGCACCGCGGACGCCTTCCGGCTCCTGCTCTTCGGCGCGTTCCCCCGGGAAAACGGAACCGGCCCGGACGGTCCCAGAGCGGGGTAACGAGACCGTACGGGCCGGATCCTGTCTCAATCAGGAACCTGGCCGGACCCCAGGTCCGGCCGCCACTTCTCCGTCCGCCAGTGCACCTCCACCGGGTCTGGGACGCGACACAACGAAGCTAGCCCCCCGCAGACCCCCCGCCCCGCCCCTTAAGACTCCCTTAGGGATGCGCTGAGCCGGACTTATAAGACCAAGATCCACAGAGCCTCCGCGCCTGCCTTTCGCGCACCTGGCCAGCTAATTCGCCAGTTACCGCTGGCACGGTCACCGTCTCCACGGCAGGGGGCGGGGCGGTCAGCGGGGCGGGGTGGCGCGGGCGAGGGCCCGGGTCAGTTCGCGGGACGTCCAGGTGCCGTCGTCGACGGCGAGGCGCCGCAGGGACGGGGCCAGCGGCGCGGCGGTCCCGCCCCAGCGGGAGACCTGGCAGACGAGCTCGAACAGGAAGGGTTCGAGGGCTCCGGGGACGGCGGCGTCCAGGCGGGCGCGGACCGGCGGCAGCAGGACGGACGCGTGGTCCTTCATCGCGTGGACGGCCCACTCGATGTCCTTCGGCAGCCGGTCGCGGGCGAGGATCTCCGCGAGGGGGCGCGCGGCGCGGGCGTCGCCCCGCTCGGCGAGCGTGCGGACGGCCAGGTCGCGGGCCTCGCCGCCGGGGCGGGCCAGCGCGCCCGCGACGAGGTCGCGGGCGCGGCGGTGGGGCGCCCGCGCCAAAACGCGGACGGCGCGGAGCGCGACGCGGTCGTCCGGGGAGCCCGCCAGGCGCGCGAGCGGCCGCAGGAGGTCGGCGGTGTCGCGCGGGGACGGCGACGCGGGGGCGGCGGGCCCCGGCTCGCGGAACAGGTCGCCGCACAGGTCGAGCGCCTGGAAGACGTGGCGCGGGTCGTCGAGGAGGGGCAGCAGGCCCGCGACGGTCGGCGGGTCGAGGGTCACGGCGAGGAGCGCCCGTTCTCGGCCCGTCCGTTCGAGGGCCAGGTGGACGGCCCGGGCCGTCGCGAAGCGGAAGCTCGCGTCGTCGGAGTCGGTCGGGTGGTCGCGGGCGGCGCGGAGGGTGACGCGGACGGGCAGGGGTCCGGCGCCGAAGTGGTTCTCGAGCCGCTCGCGGGCGGTCCCGTCGACGACCGGGACGAACCGTGCCTGGGAGTCGGGGTACTCCATCGCGCCGGGGGCGAGCGCGTTCACGAACGCGTACGTCGCGGCCGGTTCGAAGTCGAGCACGACGAAGGCGAACCGGGCGGGGCAGGCCGTCTGCTTCCTGTGGACGGCCTCGACTCCGATGGCGTGCATGCGCCCGACGCTAGCGGGCGTGGCGGCGGCGGACGAGCCGGCGGGAGCGGCGGGGCGGCGGCAGGTACTTCGTGCGGAACCACATCTGGATCTGGGCGCCGCCCAGCACCGAGCGGTGGATGCGCAGGTGGCCGCCGGTCGACTCGGCGGCGCGGCGGGCGATGTCGAGGCCGAGGCCGGTGGAGCCGCCGCCGCTGCTGCCGCGCCGCAGGGCGGCGTCGGGGTCGGCGATGCCGGGGCCGCCGTCGGCGACGAGGATGCCGGTGACGCCCTGCCCCTGGTGCAGGGTGACGGCGAAGGCGGTGCCCTCGGCGGTGTGCCGGAACACGTTGCCGAGGAGGGCGTCGACGGCGGCGGCGAGTTCGGTGCCGGGGAGCGGGAGCGGCGCGGGCTCCTCGGCGCCGATCAGCTCGCAGGCGCGGCCCTCGTCCTCGGCGAGGACGGACCAGAACCGCACGCGGTCCCGCAGGACCTTCGCGGCGTCGCAGCTGCCGCGCCCGGTGGGGCGGCGGACGGTGCGGATGATCTGGTCGACCTCGCGCTCGATGCGGTCGACGGCCTCGCGGGTCTCGTCGGCGACGGGTCCCGGGCCGAGCGCCTCGGCGTTGAGCCGGAGCGCGGCGAGCGGGGTGCGCAGGCGGTGCGAGAGGTCGGCGGCCATCTCGCGCTCGGCGGCCAGGAGCTGGACGACGTGGTCGGCCATGGCGTTGAAGGCGCGGCCCGCCTCGACGAGCTCAGGCGGGCCGTCGGGCTCGATGCGCACGCTCAGCTCCCCGTCGCCGAACGCGGTCGCGGCCACCGCGAGCCGCCGGGTGGACCGGATCATCCGGTTGCCGAGCCGGTCGGCGACGGCGACCGACCCGGCGACGAGGGCCGCGGCGACGGCCGTCATGACGAGCCACGCCTCCAGCACCCCGCGGGACATGTCGGCGGACGGGACGAACACCTCGATGACGGCGATGCGGCCGGCGTCCAGCGCGACCGGCTGCAGGAGCGCGTACCCCTCGGGCACCCGGACGGTGTAGGCGCGGCCGCGGCGGCCGGCCCGGTCGAGCTGCCGGGGGTCGGCGTTGACGTCGCCGCGGGACCCCGCCGGGACGGTCGCGCCGCCCGGCATGTGCAGGGTCATGCGGCCGGCGGCGCCCGCGCGGGTGCTGGCGACGGCGCGTTCGAGCGCGGCGGGGTCCTCGGTGACGGCGAGGACCGGGCCGAGGGCGCTGGCCTGGCGTTCGGCGGCGGTGAGGGCGCGGTCCCGGGCGATCTCCCGGACCGTGAGGGCGAGCGGGATGAGGAACGCGAGCGCGACCATCGAGGTGACCGCGAGGGACACCAGGACGAGCGTCCGCCTCATGCTTCGGGCGCGGCGAGCCGGACGCCGACGCCGCGGACGGTGTGCAGGTAGCGGGGCGCGGCGGCGGTCTCGCCGAGCTTGCGGCGCAGCCACGACAGGTGCACGTCGATGGTCTGGTCGTCCCCGTACGCCTGCCGCCACACCTCGGCGAGGAGCTCGCGGCGGGCGACGACCCGGCCGGGGCGGGCCGCGAGGTAGGCGAGCAGGTCGAACTCGCGGCGGGTCAGCCCGAGGCCCGCGCCGTCCAGGCTGGCCTCCCGGCGGTCGAGGTCGATGTGCAGGCCGCCGACGGTCAGCTCGGCGGCGGGCCCGGACCGCGCGGACCGGCGCAGCACGGCGGCGAGGCGGGCGTTGAGGTGCTCGGCGGAGAACGGCTTGACGAGGTAGTCGTCGGCGCCCGCGTGCAGCAGCCGGACGATCTCGGGCTCGTCGTCGCGGGCGGTGGCGATGACGACGGGGACGTCGGAGACGCCGCGGAGCATCTTCAGCACCTCGGCGCCGTCGAGGTCGGGCAGCCCGAGGTCGAGGATGACGACGTCGGGCGGCTCCCGGGTGACCTCGCGGAGGGCGTCCATCGCGGTTCCGGCGCTGCGCACGACGTGGGAGCGGGCACCGAGCTCCCGCATCAGGGCGGAACGGACGTCGGCGTCGTCCTCGACCACCAGAACACTTGCCATGGCGGCACCGTATGCCACGATGTGCTGATGCGTCGCGTGATGTCGTATGTTGCCCCGTGGGCGGGGGTGACCGCGCTCGCGGTGACGCTGTCATGGCTCGGCGTCCGCGACGTGGTGCGGGCGACGGTGTCCGAACGGGCCGCGCCGCCGCCGATCGCGGGCCCCGTGATCCGCGGGAGCCCGACCGCGCCGACCGCCGGTCCGACCGCGCGGCCGGACGCCGGCGGGCGCGACCGGGCACCCGGCCCGGCGGCGCCGCGGCCGCCGGGGAACGTGCGCAGCTACGCGGTGAAGGGCGGGCAGGCCGCGATGTCGCTGCGCGGCGGCGAGGTGCGGCTGGTGTCGGCGACGCCGAACCCCGGATTCGAGACCCGCGTGACGGGCGCGCGGGGCTGGCTGCGCGTCGACTTCCGCGCCGACCGCCGCACGTCGTCGATCATCGCGTCGTGGAACGGCCGCGACCCGGTGATCAGGGTGTACGAGTACTGAGTCAGGCGTCCTCCTCGCGCCCCACCGTCATGGCCTCGATGAGCCCGTCCTCGGTGAAGGCGACGGTCACCCGGTCGCCGTCCGGGGACACGCCGTCGATGGCGTCGGCGGACATCCGGATGCGGAACCCGTAGTGCGCCAGGAACCCCTGGACGACGTTGCGGTGGTCGTTCGGGAAGACCTGGGAGGCCGTCGTCAGCAGGCGCGGCGCCGCGAGCCGGTCGAACCGCGCGGCGGGCAGCGACGGGTCGTCGATGTGGAAGAAGCTCGACCCCTTCCCGTCGTTGACGGCGCAGCTGTGCACGCCGTTCCCGCCGAGCAGCGCGGCGGCCCCGATGGCCATCGTCACCGCGGCCTGCCGCGGGTCCGGGAAGCCGCTCAGGTCGAGCCGTCCCGTCACCAGCTCGGGGACGTCGTGCCGCTCGCCGTACTCGCGGATCGTGCGCAGCGGCGCGACGGCGGGCCCGTCCGGGGCCAGGTTCCCGTTGGCCCAGGCCCACAGCCAGCTGTCGTCGAGGCGGGAGAAGCTGCCGAGCAGGGTGACGCCGCGGAAGGTGCGGCCGCCGACCGTGAGGGTCCGCGCGTCGAGGTCGAACTCGACGTAGCCGTCGGTGTCGATCTCCTTGTAGAGGACGTCCTGCCGGTGGATCGCGGCGGCCGACCCCGCCCCGGCGAACAGCTCGAACTCCGTGCTGTAGTCGTCGAGGCCGGACGGGAAGCGGCTCCAGTACCGGGCGCGCCGGGCGTCGTCCCGGTGCATATAGATGTCGCCGAGCTTGCGGGCGGCGGCCTCGCTGCCGTGCTCCCGGACGGCGCGGCGGAACCACGCGGCGGCGGCGTCCTCGTCCCCCGCCCGGTCGCGTACCGTGCCGACGGCATAGGCGGCCTTCGGGTGCCCCAGGTCGGCCGCGCGCCGCCACGCCGCCTCGCGCCCGTCGAGGTCGCCCTGATCCTCGCGGACGAACCCGAGGTTGAAGGCCGCGACGGCGTTGCCGCGCTCGGCGGCGCGGCCGTACCAGGTCGCGGCGGCGTCCAGGTCGCCCTTGCCTCCATCGTCGAAGAGCCTGCCGAGGTTGAACGCCGCCTTGTCCTCCCCCCGTTCCCAGGCCCGGCGGTAGAGGTCCATGGCCTCGGCCGTCCCGTCCTTCTTCTCGAGGATCGACCCGAGGTTCAGCATGCCGCCGACGTGCCCGCCTTCGGCCGCCTGCCGGTACCACCGCTCGGCCTCCGCGAGGTCGCCCTTCTGGTCCATGGCCCAGCCGACCTCGAAGGCGCTCGCCGCGTACCCCATCTCGGCGGCCCGCCGGAACCATTCCAGTGCGCGGTCGTCCTCTTCGCGCGCCAACGCGCCCCACCCCAACTGGTGCGCGCCGCCCGGGTGGCCGGCGTCGTAGGCGCGCCGGAACAGCTCCCTGGCCTCCTCTCCCCGACCGCCGTCCAGCGCGGCCGTCCCGCGCTCGTACAGCTCGACAGACTCGGCCGGGTAACCCATGTGGCGTCCCTTCGGAAGTTCGGATGATCTTCCTGCCTGGACGCCCCCCGGCCGGTCCCGGTTCCCTTCCGCTACAGACTTCCGCGGCCGTCCGGGACCACACGGACGCGGCGGGGACGCGCGCCGGCAGGGCGGTTCCCGGCAGCTCACGGCGTCCGAGCGCGGATCCACTCGACGACGGCGTCCGCATCGACCGGACGCGCGGTATCGACCCGCAGGGTCGGGCCCAGCCCGAGCGGCCGGGCGCCGCGCCGGTCCTCCCACTCGGCGTCCGTCAGCGGCTCGCCGTGGACCGGGTGGCGCGGGTGCCGGTCCTCGAAGCGGCGCCGGGCGGTCTCCAGCGGGACGTCGCACCAGACCTCGACCGTCCGAGGGTTCCCGGCGCGGCCGAGCCCCCGCACGACCAGGCCGCGGACGTCCGGGGGCCAGCTCGACTCCAGCACCGCGCCGGCGGGCGCGTCCGCCAGCAGCGACCACATCGTCTCGCTCGCCGCCGCGCCGAGCATCGAGTTCCAGCGGCGCTGCGGCAGGCCCGGCGACTCGGTGCCCAGCACGTCGGCGTGGGTCTCCTTGATGACGTCCTTGCTGAACACCGGCAGCCCGAGGCGGGGCCCCACCTGCCGGGCGAGGGTCGTCTTCCCGGCCCCGGGCAGCCCGTTGACCAGGACGGCGAGCGGTTGCGTCATGCCGCCCCATCATGGGCCCCGCCGCGGGCGGCGTCGACGGGGCGCGCGGTCACACCGACTCGTCCACCAGGTGGGCGTTCCAGACGGCGGCCGCCTGCTCGTGGGAGTCGACGCCGGCGAAGAAGGCGTCGGCCAGGGCGGGCAGATCGGCATCGTCGACGCCCGCGACCTCGATGAACTTGGGCCGGTACACGCCGAACCCCCGGGGCGCCTGCTGCGGCCGGTACGGGACGGCCATCTTCAGCGACCGCGGGGACGACCCGTACTCGACGGACTCGACGACCAGCGCGTCGACGCGCCCCGTGTCGAGGTGGAGGTAGGCGTCGACGACGAGCGCCGCGCGGACCCAGCCGTCGCGGCCGGTGCGCAGCGCCTCCTGCCCGGCCGCCGCGGCATTCCCGACGTCGTCGTGGACCAGCCGGTCCATGCCTCGCTCGCCGTTCGGGTGCTCGTAGGCGAGCATCGGGATCAGCGTCTCGCCGTCCGAGACGCTCCAGACACCGTGGGCGGCGAAGAATCCGGCCATCGCGGCCATCTCATGCATGGTCCGGCAGCGTAGCCGCCCGGTACGACAACGCCCGTGCCGCGCACACCGCGCCGAGCGCGAGCAGGACGGCCACGGCGGCGGCCACGCGGAGGAGTCCCGCGGCGGAGGCGGGGGCCGCGAAGTAGACGCCGCCGAGCCCCGCGACCGCGACCACCCCGGCCAGCATCGGGCCGGTGGAGTTGAGCGCCGCCACCGCCGACGCGAGCCGCGGCTCCACCAGGGACGCGATCCGCGCGATGAGGGGGCTGTAGCCGGCGGCGTGCCCGGCACCGGCGAGGAACAGCAGCGGGGCGGAGGCGTACGCGTGCCACTGGTCGCGCACGAGGATCGCCAGCGCGACCGTCCCGCACGCGAAGGCGATCGGTCCCGCGACCGGGAGGGCGTCCCGCAACGGCCGCGGGTACCTGTGCCAGGTCAGGCTCAGCGCGCCGAAGCCGACGGTGTAGGGGACGAACGCCAGGCCCGCCCGGAGCGGGGAGAAGCCCAGCGCGGACTGCATGTGCAGGGTCAGGACGAGGAGGAAGACCGTGTAGCAGCCCATGACGAGCCAGCATGCGGCCAGTCCGGGCCGGACGCCTTCCGGCTTGAGCGCCGCCGGGTCCAGCAGCGGATGCCCCGCCCCGGACTCGTGCCGGACGAACGCCGCCAGCAGCGCGGCGCCGCCCGCGAGGGAGAACCACGCCCAGCCGGGGAAGCCGCGCTCGGGACCGAAGACGAGCGGGACGATGAACGCGGCCATCGCGGCGGTGAGGAGCGCCACGCCGGCGGGGTCGAGGCGCGCCCGGCCGTCGCCGCGGGAGTCCGGCAGGACGCGCGGGCCGAGCAGCAGCAGGACCGCGCCGACCGGAACGTTGATCAGGAAGACGGGGCGCCAGCCGAGGCCGAACAGGTCGGCGCCGGTGACGAGCCCGCCGGCGACCTGCCCCAGCGCGACACCGAGGGCGAGCACCATGCCGTACAGCCCGAGCGCCCGGCGCCGCGCCGCCCCGTCCCAGTGCACCTGGATCAGCGACATGACCTGCGGGATCAGGAGCGCCGCCCCCGCGCCCTGCGCGATGCGGGCGACGACGAGCACGGCCGCGTCCGGGGCCGCGCCGCACAGCAGCGACGCGCCGGTGAAGCAGCCGAGGCCGAGCAGGAACGCGCGCCGGTACCCCGCGACGTCGCCGATCCGTGCGCAGGTGACCAGCAGGACGCCCGTGGCCAGCAGGTAACCGGACACGATGAGCTGGATCGCCGTGCCGTCCGCGCCGAGGCCGGTCCGGATGCTCTGCGCGGCGACCGACACGATCGAGCCGTCCATGGAGGCCATGAGCTGCCCGGTGAGCAGGACGGCCAGCACCGCCCGTCGGCGCGGCGCCGCGGCGGCCGAATGAGGGGGGAGGGGCATGGGACCGAGCATCGGGTGCGCGCACCGGGCCGGTCTTGAAGAAATATGCGGATCGGGACTTCCGCCGCGCCGCGTAGGGTCGTGCGGGTGCGTACTGCGAAGACGGTGGTCCGGAGCCCGCACTTCGTCGTCCGGGCGGTCGAGTGCGCGGACGACCGCGCCCGCTGGTCCGGCCCCGAGGCGGCGTCCGCCGCCGAGATCGTCCTGGTGCGGCGGGGCCGGTTCCGGCTCGACCACCGGGGCGTGCGGCTGACGGCGGACACCACCACCGGCTATCTGCACCGTCCGGGGGAAGAGGTGCGCTTCGCCCATCCGGCGGGCGGCGACGCCTGCACGTCGGTCGAGTTCACCGGCGACGCCCTCACCGCTGGGATGGAGACCGCGCGCGCCCCGGCCGTCCGCGTGGACGCGCGGCTAGAACTCGCCCACCGCCTGCTCCTGCGCGCCGGGGCGGACCGGGCGTTCGCCGCCGCCGAGGCCCTCCTCGGCCTCCTCCGCCTGGTGCTCCGCGGGCAGCCCGACGACCTGCCCGCGCCGGGCCGCCGCGAGCTCGCCGACCGGGCGCGGGAGGCGGTCGCCGCCGGGGAACCGGCCGCGGCCGACCTGGTCTCGCTGGCCCGGCTGCTGGAGACGTCCCCCTCGCACCTGAGCCGGACGTTCCGCCACCACGTGGGGATGCCGCTGAGCCGGTACCGCAACCGCGTGCGGGTCAGCCGCGCCCTCGCCCGCATCGACGGGGGCGAGCGCGACCTCGCCGGCCTCGCGGCCGGCCTCGGATTCAGCGATCAGGCCCACTTCACGCGGGTCATGCGGGACGAGCTGGGCCGGACGCCCGGCCGGGTGCTGCGGGTGCTCGGCGGCGACGGCGCGCCGGAGCCGCCGGGGGCGGCGCCGTGCCGGTGAGACCGGACGCCGCCGGGACGGTCCGCCGTCAGGACGCCCGGGGGGGAGGCGGGACGGGGGCGGGGCCGCTCTGGGGGGCGATGAACATCGCGCTGGCCTCGACGGTCACGCGTCCGTCGGGGCCGCTGATGGTGCCGTCGGCGTAGACCTTGCGGCCCTCGACGCGGCCCGCCTTGGCCTCGACGGTGAGCGGGACGCCGAGCGGGGTGGGGCGGCGGTAGCGGGTCTCCAGGGTCGCGGTCATGCCGGGGGTGCCGGTCGCGGCGGCGGCCATGCCGAGCACCTGGTCCATGATCATCGCGGAGACGCCGCCGTGGACGAACGTGGGCGGGCCCTCGTACACCGCGGGCAGCGTGAACTCGGCGCGGACGATGCCGTCCTCGGAGACCTCGAAGTCCACGGGCGGGGCGATCGGGTTGAGGCGGCCGGTGACCGGGTTGGCGATCTGCCGGTCGAGCCCGCCCGCGCCGACCTCCCCGAAGGGCGGGTGGGCGCGGCGTTCCGCCGTCAGGCGGTCGGTGAGCGCCGCGACCTCGGCGGCCACCGAGGCGGCCTCGGCGGGCGCGACCTTGGTGAGGGTCATGGCCTCGGCCAGTTCCCGGATCCGGGCGGCGAGCGCGGCGAGCTTCGCCTCGTCGTCGCCGGACAGGACGTCGCGGTCCACGAGCACCTCTCTCATCGAGCCTCCTTAACCCGAACGGAATTCTAAGATGTGCCGCGACATGCCCGGTACGCCGGGGGTCTCCGTTGGGCCCCGGCAGAAGACCGTTCCGGGATAGATTCCGACGTATGACCGATCAGCCGCCCCCCGGGCCGGACCGGCCGCCGCCCCACCCGTCGCCGTACGGTCAACCATCCGGATCCCGTCCCGACTTCGCCCCGCCCGACGACCGGTCGCACGGGCAGGCCCACGGCGGTCCGGGGTACGGGCAGCAGGGCTACGGGCAGGCGGGCTACGGGCAGCAGGATTACGCGCAGCAAGGCTACGGGCAGCAGGGTCACGGGCAGCAGGGTTACGGGCAGCAGGGTTACGGGCAGCAGTACGGGTACCCCGGAGGCGGTCAAGGCGGCTGGGGCTACGGGCCGCCGCCGGGCGGGCACGCCGGAGGGCCCCACGCCGGAGGCCCCCGCGGCGGGGACGAGCCGATGTGGGCGATGTTCTGCTACCTCGGCTCGCTGATCGTCGGCTTCGTCGCGCCGCTCGCCATCTACTTCGTGAAGCGGCGCGAGTCGGCGTTCGTCCGCTACCACGCCGCCCAGGCGCTGAACTACGCGATCACGCTGATGATCCATGTCGTCGCGTGGCTGCTGGTCTCCGTGGTGCCCATGGTGATCACGGAGAACCCCGTGTTCCTCATCCCGCTCGTCGTCATGTACCTCGAGGTGCTGATCAGCCCGTTCGTCGCACTGATCATGGGCTCGGTGAAGTCGAACCGGGGCGAGTACTTCCGCATCCCGGCGTTCTTCTGCTTCCGGATGATCCGCTGACCCGGGCGGGCCGGTCCCGGCCGGCCCGCCCGGCTCACAGGTAGGACGACGCGTACTCGTCGAGGCACGGGAGCACCGTGTCGCGGTCCCCGGCGGGTACGCGCAGCACCGCCTCCTCGATGCCGAGGGAGGCGTAGTGGTCGAGCTTCCCGGCGGACGGCAGCGTCCCGAACGGGACCACGGGGACCATCGGGCGCCCGGCGTCCGCGCAGGCCCGCCGGAGCCGGGGCAGCGCCTCCCGGACGCCCGCGCCGCCGATCGGCAGCCAGCCGTCCCCGTACTCGGCGATGTGCGCGAACAGCGTGGGCCCGGCGGCGCCGCCGAGCAGCACCGGCACCCGCCCGTCCGGTTTGGGCCACGACCAGCTCGGTTCGAACGCGACGAACTCGCCTCGGAACGACGCCTCCTCGCGCGTCCACAGCTCCCGCATGGCCAGGACGTGCTCGCGCGCCACCGCCCGGCGGCGCTTCCAGGGCACGCCGTGGTCGGCGCCCTCCTCGGCGTTCCAGCCGTAGCCGACGCCGAGCGCGACGCGCCCGCCCGCGAGCCGGTCCAGAGTGGCGACGGCCTTCGCGGTGACGATCGGGTCGCGCTGGGCCGGGAGCAGGATGCCGGTGCCGAGCGTGATCCGCTCGGTGACGACGGCCGCGGCGGCGAGCGCGACGAGCGGGTCGAGCGTCCGCGCGTACTCGGCGGGCAGCGCGGCGTCGCCGGTGGGCGGCGGCGTCTCCCGCGCGACCGGGATGTGGGTGTGCTCCGGCAGGTAGAGCGACGCGAAGCCGCGCGCCTCCGCCTCCCGCGCCAGCTCGTGCGGCGGCATCGTCCGGTCGGTGGCGAACATCGTGACGCCCAGCCGCATCCCCGGCCCCCCTCTGTCGCGCGTCGGCGGCGACCACCCTAATCAAGCGGTTGCTCGGCGCCTCGGCCGGGGCTCAGAACGCGCAGACGGCGGCGGTGGCGTCGTCGTGGGGCTTGGCGCGCGGCCAGCGGACGGCCCGCGGGTCGGTGCGCTCGACCTCGCGGGTCCGCTCGACCAGGGCGGCCGGGCCGGATTCGACGGCGAGGCGGGCGAGTCCGGCCCAGTCGGTGGCGCCGAACCGGTCGGCGAGCCGGGTGGCGCCGTCGGTGAGCAGCAGCGCGTGCCGCACGTCGCGCAGCGGGACCGTCCCGGTGATCGCGGCCTCGGCGCCGGCCGGGTCGGCCCCGGCCCAGCACGCGCCGCCGGTGATCTCGCGCAGGCCGTCGCGGCAGTCCAGCAGCAGGGTCGAGTCGGCCAGCACCAGGTAGTCGAGCAGGTCGCCGCGCACCCGGACGGCCAGGACGGTCGCGGCGGGCGTCGTCGGGACGGCCAGGTCGCACGTCGCGCGGTGCGCGGCGGCGACGTCGGCGATCGCGCCGGCGAGTCGCCCCACCAGCGGCCGGTCCGCGGGGACGTGCGCGCCCTCGGGCGGCCCCACCGGCGGGCCGGCCGGCGGCCCAGGGCCGTCCAGCATCCGGGCCGGCAGGCGGGTGCCGAGGGAGCGCGCGTACCAGGCGGTGCCGTGCACGCAGCCGAGGTCGGTCCCGAGCGCGAGGCCGCAGCCGTCCAGGACGACCGCCGCGCCGGCCGCCGCCGCCACGAAGTCCTCGTTGCCGCGCCTCGGGTCGCCCTCGTCCGTCGCCCACGTGACCCGCATGGCACTCCCCTCGCCGTGTCCGGCCCCCACTATCGCGCACCGCGCGCGCCGGGCGCGGAGCCGCGACCGGATCCGGCACGCCCGCCCCCGCATACGCTGTGATCTTGAACCGAGGAGAGGAGACGCCCATGACGAACGCCGACGCCGCCGTCCGTCCCGCGGCGCCGGAGGACGTGCCCGCCGCCGTGCGCACGCTCTCGCGCGCCTTCGCCGACTACGCCTTCACCCGCCACGTGATCGCCGCCGACCGCCACGAGGAGCGGGTGCGGGAGTTCCAGGACCTGCTGCTCCGCCGGGTCGGGATGGAGTACGGGCGGGTGTGGGTGTCGGACGGCGCGCGCGCCGTGGCCGTGTGGACGACCCCCGACGCCGACCCGACCCCCGCGTTCGCCGAGCTCGGCCCCCGGATGACCGAGCTCGCCGGGGACCGCGCCGAGGCGTACGCGGCCGCCGAGGCCGCCGTCGCGCCGTTCCGTCCCGCCGAGCCGGTGTGGTTCCTCGCCACCGTCGGCGTCGACCCGGACGCGCAGGGCCGGGGGCTCGGCGCGGCGATCGTGCGGGCCGGCGTCGAGGCCGCGGAGGCCGCCGGGTACCCCGCGTTCCTGGAGACCTCCAGCGAGCGCAACGTGGCGTTCTACGAGCGGCTGGGCTTCACGACGACCGCCGAGGTGGATCTGCCGGACGGCGGCCCCCGCACCTGGTGCATGCGCCGCGGCTGAGCCTCACGGGCCGATGCGGGCGACGGCGCGGACGGGCGCGCCGTCGGCCCCCGCCAGGCGGATCGGGAACAGGGACGCCTCGATCGCCCGTCCCGGCGCCTCCAGGAGGGCGTCGAGGTTCGTCAGGTTCTCCGCGATGACGGCCCCGGCGCCGCACAGCACCCGGTGCGCCGCGAGGGTGACGTCGTCCGAGCCCGGCGCGGGCGTCGGGTCCACGCTGAGGGCGTCGATCCCGACGGTGCGGACGCCCGCCGCGACGATCGCCTCGGCCGTCGCGGGCGCGAGGTACGGGTGGTCGAGGTAGCGGCCGGTGCCCCAGTGCCGCGACCACCCGGTGGCCACGAGCAGGACGGTGCCCGGCCCGAGGCCCGCCGGGAGCGCGCCGGGCCCGATCGGGGCGCGCGGCGGCAGCCCTCGGACGTCCATGAGCGCGGCGGGCCCGGTGAAGCGGGCGAGCGGCAGCTCGTCGAGGCGGGGCAGGGAGTCGTCGATGTGGAACGGCGCGTCCACGTGGGTGCCGGACTGCGACCCCAGGTGCAGCCGCAGGACGTTCACGCCCTCCTCGGCGACCGTGAGGGCCGGAACCGCCTCGACTTCGGGGTCCCCCGGGTAGACCTGCATGCCGGTCGTGATCGGCACCGACAGGTCCACCAGCCGCATATCCATGCGGGCGATTATCCCGGCACCCGGTAGCGTTACGGCGTGTTGCCTCATGTGACAGCCATCCGATACGTGACGCCGCTGCGCGAGGGCGGGTCGCTCCCGGGCGTCGTCGAGGCCGACGACCTCGGCACGTACGTCATGAAGTTCCACGGCGCCGGGCAGGGCCGCAAGGCCCTCATCGCCGAGGTGATCGCCGGGGAACTGGCGCGCCGCCTCGGCTTCCGGGTGCCCGACCAGGTGCTCATCGACCTCGATCCGGTGATCGGGCGGCACGAGCCCGACCCGGACGTCCAGGACCTGCTGAAGGCCAGCACCGGCCGCAACCTCGGCGTCGACTTCCTGCCGGGGTCGCTGGGCTACGACCCGCTCGGCTGGACGCCCGAACCGGACTTCGCGTCCCGGCTGCTGTGGTTCGACGCCTACATCGGCAACGTCGACCGCAGCTGGCGCAACCCGAACATGCTGGTGTGGCACGGCGACGTGTGGCTGATCGACCACGGCGCGAGCCTGATCTTCCACCACGCGTGGGCGAACGCGGCGCGGCTGTTCTCCGGCCCCTACGACGTCGACGACCACGTCCTGACCCGGTACGCGACGCGCCTGGAGGCGGCGGAGGCCGAGCTGGCGCCGCGGATCACCGAGGGGATGCTGCGGGAGGTGACCGCGCTGGTGCCGGACGAGTGGCTGGAGCGGGAGCCGGGGTTCGCCGGGCCGCAGGCCGTCCGGGACGCCTACGTGGAGGTGCTGCTGCCGCGCGCCGGGAAGCCCCGCGAGTGGCTGCCGGACCTCGAGGTGTCCGGGCGCCGCCCGGACACCGGGTCGCGGCGCGGCGCGAACCGCCCCGACTGGCTCGGAGGCCCGGCATGAGCGGCGCGACCAACATCCGGCGGGCGGACGAGCCAACCGTGTTCGAGTACGCGGCGCTGCGGGTGATCCCGCGGGTGGAGCGCGGCGAGGCGATGAACGTCGGCGTGGTCGTGTACTGCCGCGCCCGCGACTACCTGGGCTGCCGCACCCACCTGGACGCGCCGCGCCTGCACGCGCTCGACGCGTCCCTCGACCTGGACGGCGTCCGGTCGGCGCTCGCGGGCGTCGACGCGGTGTGCGGGGGCGGCGAGCGGGCGGGCCAGGCGGCGGAGGAGGCCCCGGGCGCCCGGTTCCGCTGGCTGACGGCGCCGCGCAGCACGATCGTCCAGCCGGGGCCGGTGCACGCGGGCCTCACCGAGGACCCCGCCGCCGAACTCGACCGCCTCCTGCGGCTGCTGGTGCTGTAGCGGCCTCAGTCCCACTCCCAGCGGATGCCGTGGTACCCGGCGGCCATGCCGAACTCGATGTAGTGGACGCTGTGGTAGCTCGACATCCGCAGGTCCGCGGAGTCCTTGAGGGCGGTGTGGCCGTCGGGCCGCCACGTCCGGTAGCAGCGGGCGGGCAGCGTCGCGGGGTGGAACCGGACCTCGATGAGGTACTCGTGCTGCGGGGTCCGGAAGCCGCGGCCCTCCTCGGTCACCGGCGGGCCGGTCTCGTCGAAGCCGAACCCGTACTCCAGCAGGTACGTCTCGCCGCGGCCGAGGGCGCGGTCGAACAGCAGCTCGGCGGCGATGAGGCCGCTCGACTCGTCCATCCGGACGCGCCCGAAGCGGCAGCCGCGGGCCGTCCGGGACGACGGGAGGATGCCGTGCGGGTGGTGGTAGACGGCGATCCAGCGGTCCACGCCGCGCTGCTGGGCCTGGAACACCGCGCGGGTGCGGATCTCGCGCAGCTCCCGGCGGCAGCCGATGATGTGCTGGTCGTGCAGGCTGAGCCCGGTGAGCTGCCGCTCGCCGCGGTCGCCGATCTCGTCGAGCAGGTCGCGGACGCCGGGCTCGGGGCAGAGCTCCTCGACGGACTGCCACGGCCCGGCGGAGCGGTCGGCGGACGGGCGCAGCAGCGTCAGCAGGGAGTGGCGCGGCAGTTCGAGGATGGCCTCCAGGCCGCGGACGGCGCGCAGCGAGTCGGCGCGCTCGGGCCGGGTGCGGCCGCGCTGCCAGTAGCTCAGGGTGGAGAGGCTGACGGCGATGCCCTGCTCCTCCAGGCGGCGGCGCAGCGACTCCAGGCTCAGGCCGCGCGCCTGGATGGCGGCCTGGAGGGCGACGTTGAAGGGACCGTACTGCAGGACCTGGAGAAGATCGTCCTCGGCGACACTCTGCACTGCTGGGCCTCCGGATCCGGTCCGGCCGGCCCCCGTGAAACGGCCTTGACTCGTGGATTTTCCGCTTCCGCGCTCACTGTAAGGCGCCTCGTCCCCCGAGTCGACCGGCAAAGGTTCACAACGGCGCCGCGTTTCCCACCGCACTGTCAGTGCCACTCCCATTCCAGGCCGACGATACCGCGCCGCACGTTCGCGACCGCGAGGTTCGCGCTGCCGGACGTCCCGACCCACAGCTCCCCGAGGCGGTTGCGGGGCCCGTCGGCGGTCTCGGCGGTGAAGCCGTAGCAGCGGGCCGGGAGCCGCTCGCCGTCGAACTGGACGACCGCGACGTACTGCTGGACGGGGTGCGGGAAGCGGCGGTCGTAGCCGCCGGGCGCGCCGGCCCCCGCGGGGACGGTGACGGGGCCGAGGTCGTACTCGACGACGGCGGTGTCCCCGGCCGCCAGCACCCGGTCGAAGACGAGCTCGAACGCGACCAGGCCGTCCCCGGCGCGGATCCGCCCGGGACGGCAGTAGCGGGCGGCGGCGAGGCCGGACGCGGCGCAGCCGCCGGGGCCGCCGTCCCCGGCGGGGCCCGTGCCGTGGACGCAGACGACGCGGTCGATGTCGTCCCCGGCGGCGCGCAGCACGGCCCGCACCGACAGCGTCCAGGTGCGGCCCGTCTCGTCCAGCCGGTAGACGTCGTGGACGCCGAGCCGTTCGAGGCGGTGGTCGCCGGACCGGTCGAGCTGGCCGACGAGGCGGGCGTAGCCGTCGGGGTCGGGCCACAGGCCGCTCGCGAACGCGGCCGCCCCGGCGGACGGGCCCGCGGCGAGGGCGCCCCGGCCCGCGGCGGGCCGCGCGACCTCCCCGGCGACGGGGGCGGTCTCGTCGAGCAGGGCGGTCAGGGTGCCCGGCGCGACGCCGAGGACGTCCTCCAGGGACTCGACGACGGCGCGGGACCGGGGCCGGCTGCGGCCGCGCTGCCAGTAGCTGAGGGTGGCCACGCTGACGGTCAGCCCGCTGCGCTCCAGCCGGTGCCGGACGCGTTCCAGGGTGAGACCGCTGGCCTGGATGGCCTGCCGCAACGCCCCGGCGAATTCCACGGCCCGGATGCTACCGTTTCGGACCGTTCCCGTCAGGTATCGGGGAGTAATCGGGCAGGGAAGAACAAACCTCTAGAACAGGATGGACATGAACGATCCGGTCTCCACGAAGCCGACCCGGCGGTAGGCGGCCCGCGCCCGCGCGTTGTAGTCGTTGACGTACAGCGACACCGTCGGCGCGATGCCGCGCAGCGACTCGGCGACCACCGCGGCCATCCCGGACACCGACAGCCCCCGGCCGCGCATGTCCGGCGGGACCCACACCCCCTGCACCTGGCACGCGTGCGGCGTCACCGCCCCGATCTCGGCCTTGAACAGGACGCGGCCGTCCTCGATCCGGGCGAACGCCCGCCCGTCCCGGATCAGCTCCGCGACCCGCGACCGGTACAGCACTCCCCCGTCGCCGGCGTTGGGCGAGACCCCGACCTCCTCGGTGAACATCGACACGCACGCCGGATAGACGACGTCGAAGTCCTCCATCCGCACCCGCCGGACGGCCGGGTCGGGCTCGACGTCCGGCATCCGCGACGTCGCCATCACCGGCTGCACCGCCCGCACCGCCCGCGGCGGCCCCCAGTACGGCTCGAGGATCCGCCAGAGCGCGCCGACCGTGTCGACCGGCCCGACGATGGACGAGCAGCGCCGCCCCTGCGCCCGCGCCCGCTCGCCGAACGCGCGGACGGCGTCCGGGCAGGCGGCGACCGGGATCAGGTTCGCGCCCGAGTAGCACAGCGACACCAGCCGCCCGTCGCGCAGGTAGCCCCACATCTGGGCGCCGAGCCGCCGCGGGTCGAGCCCGGCGGCGTGCACCCGCGAACCCACGAACACGTTCGCGACGGGGTCGGCGTCGAGGATCGCCAGCGCGTCGCGCCGGTGCCGGTCGTCCAGCACCCGCACGGGCGCCGAGCCGAGCATGCGCACCGCCGCTACCCGCCCCGGGCCGGGGACGCGCCCCGCACGGCGGCCTTCACCACTGAAAGCACCACGTGGCCAAGCCTATGCGGTCCCGGGCCCGATCACCTCAACCGGCTCCCGTCCGGCCACCGGTCAGGCGGCGGGCCCGCGCGGCTCCTCCGGCCGGTCGTGCCGCACGGGCACGGGCGGCGGTCCCGCCGGGCACGTCGCGTCCGGGCCGGGGCGGCTCGCGGGCAGCTCGCCGCGCCCCAGGTAGGCGGCGACGGCCCGGTCGACGCAGGCGTCGCCGGTCAGCGTGACGCCGTGGTTCCCGCCGCCCTCCTGCACCAGCAGCCGGGAGGTGGGGAACCTGAGGTGCGTCTCCGCGGCGCCCGGGTACGGGGTCGCGGCGTCCTCCGACGCCTGGACGAGCAGGATCGGCGGCATCGACGCGCTCCCCCACACGTCCGGGCGCGGCCCGCCGCCCACCTCCCAGAACGCGCACGGCGCGTTGTACCAGGTGTTGCTCCAGGTCTCGAAGCGGTGCCCCGTCCGGTACAGGCGCTCGGCGTCGGCGCGCCAGTCGGACCAGTCGCGCGGCCACGGCCCGTCGCGGCACTCCACGGCGGTGTAGACGGCGTAGCCGTTGAGGTCGAGCCGGCTCGGCGGCTTCCAGGCGGCGCGCAGCGGGGCCGGGTCGCCGCGGACGGCGTACGCCGACAGGGCGCGCGCGTGGGCGTCCCACGAGTTCTGGGCGTAGCCGTCGGCGAGGAAGAGGCCGTCCAGTTCCGCGGGGCCGACCAGGCCGCCGATCGGCTCGGCCTCCAGCTCGGCGCGCGCCCGGTCGTAGGCGGCGCGGACGTCCGCGGCGGTCGTCCCGAGCCGGTAGGTCGCGTGGTGGCGGGCGATCCAGGCGAAGAAGGCGCCGATGCGCTCCTCGAACGCGACGTTCTGGTCGAGGTTGTTCTGGTACCAGGCGCCGCTCGGCCGGGGCACGCTGTCGAGGACCATCCGGTCGACGCGGTGGGGGAACATCGTCGCGTAGACCGCGCCGAGGTAGGCGCCGTAGGAGTACCCGAAGTAGTCGATCGTCTCCTGCCCGAGGGCGCGGCGGATCGCGTCGAGGTCGCGGGCCCAGTCGGCGGTGCCCATGTGCGGCAGCAGCTCGCCGTGCTCCGCCGCGCACGAGCGCGCGAAGGCGCGGGCCCGCTCCACCCACGCCCGCTCCTCCGCCGCGTCCGCCGGGACGGGGTCGGGCATCGCGCGGCCCGGGTCGCGGTACGACTCGTCGCAGCTCAGGGCGGGCTCGCTGGCGCCGACGCCGCGCGGGTCGAACCCGATCCAGTCGTAGGCCGCGGCGACGTCGTCCGGCAGCGCGGACGCGAACATGGCGGGGAGGTCGCGCCCGTACGCGCCCGGCCCGCCCCGGTTGAGCAGGACGGCGCCCTTGGACTCGGGCGCGGTGTGCGGGGCGCGGCTCAGGGCCAGCGTGAGCTGCGGCCCGCCGGGGTGGGCGTGGTCGACGGGGACGCGGATCTCGGCGCACTGCAGGCCCTTGAGGCGCGCGCCCGCGACGGGGTCTTCGGCCGGGCAGGGCCTCCACTCGATCCCGGCGGGCGGCGGGGCGAGGTCGGCGGACACGGGCGCGACCGGCGGGGTCGGCCCGCCGGCGCCCGCGAACGCGAGGGCGAGCGCGGCGGCGGCCGTCCCGGCGGCGGCCCGCTTGCCGGTTCCGCGGACGGGGACCCCGCGGGGACGGGCCCCGCGGGGCCGGGTTCCGCGCGCGAGGGCCCTGCGGGCTGCGTGGTTCGGCACTTTCGCTTTCTATCGGCCGCACCGCCGCGGCCCGCCGAACCGGGGATCGCGCGTTTCCCTCCCGAACCGGGAGGTCCCGCCCGATCCTGACCGGGTCCCGCCCGATCCTGACCGGGTCCCGGCCGTGCGGCCGGGACCCGGTCACGCGGCTGCTACGGGCGTCCGACCGGAAGGTCCTTGCCCGCACCGGCACCGGCGGCCTTCAGCTGAACGGCCGTCGGGTCCGGGTCGTTCAGCGCCGGGACGGCGGCGCAGGTCGCGTCCGCGCCGCGGCGGCTCTCCGGCAGCGCGCCGGTGTCGAGGTAGGCCGCGACCTTGTCGTCCAGGCAGACGTTGCCGTTGAGCGTGTTGGAGTGGGTCTTGCCGCCCTCCTCCACCACCAGGCGGGACGACGGGAACACCTTGTGCATCGCGAAGCCGCCCTCGACCGGGGTCGCGGCGTCCTGCGACGACTGCACGAGCAGGATGCCGGGCAGCTTCTTGCTCCCCTTCAGCCGGTACTCCGGCCCGCCCTGGAACGGCCAGAAAGCGACGGGCGCGTTGAACCAGACGTTGCTCCAGGTGTTGAAGCGGTAGCCCTGCCGCACGAGCTTCACCGCGTCGTTGTGCCACTTGGACCAGTTGCGCGGCCAGCGGGCGTCCGCGGCCTGCACGGCGTTGTAGACGGCGAAGGAGTTGTCGTCGCCGCCGGTGCTCAGCCAGCCGAGCAGCCCGGACGGGTCCCGGTCGTTCGCCCACGCCGAGAGGGCCTCGCCGAACGGGATGTAGTACGCGGTGTTGTACCCGGCGCTGAGCACGATGTCGTCCAGCTCGCTGGGGCCGATCCGGCCGCCGATCGGCGACTTCTCCGCGGCGGCCCGCACCTCGTAGTACTTGGCCTCGACCTTCTCCCGGGTGTCGCCGAGGCGGTAGACCGAGTCCCACTCGGCGAGCCACGCGAACCAGGACTTGATGTTGCGCTCGAACGCCTTGTTCTGCTCGAGCTGCGAGTCGTACCAGATGTTCTTCGGGTTGACGTTGCCGTCCATCACCATGCGCTTCACCCGCTCGGGGAAGAGCGAGGCGTAGGTGGCGCCGAGGTAGGTGCCGTAGGAGAAGCCGTACCAGCTGATCTTCTCCTGGCCGAGGGCGCGGCGGATCGCGTCGACGTCGCGGGCGGCGTCGGTGGTGCGCATGTTCGGCAGGAGGTCGCCGAACTTCTCGGCGCAGTCCCGCGCGTACTTCTTCGACTTGGCGAGCCAGGCCCGCTCCTCCCGCCACGACGCGGGCACGTAGTCGGGCCGGATCGGGTCGGAGAAGTGCGGGTCGCAGGAGAGGCTGGGCTCGCTGGAGCCGACGCCGCGCGGGTCGAAGCCGATGATGTCGTACTTGGCCGCGACGTCGGCGTGGCCGGTGCCGGCGATCCAGCGGGCGAGCGCGGGCGCGTACGCGAGGCCGCTGCCGCCGGGGCCGCCCGGGTTCACGAACAGGACGCCCTGGTAGTTCGCCTCATCGGTGTGCTTGAACCGCGACACCGCGATGGAGATCTTCCGGCCGCCGGGCTTCGCGTGGTCCAGCGGGACCTCGACCGTGCCGCACTGCGCGTTGTTCATCGGGTCGTCCGGCCCGCTCACCTCGCAGGTGCCCCAGTCGATCGAACCGGGCGCGGCGGGCGCGGCGGCGCCGGCCGTCCGGCCGGTGTCCGCGCTCGCGGGCACGGCGGCGCCGAGGCCGCCGGCCGCCACGACCGCGGCGGCCGTGACGAGAAGAACCTTTTTCAACCTGACCCCCTCAGATCGGCGGCTCCGGGCGCCGCGAGGGCGCCGGAGGGGGAGCTGCGCCGATACGTAGCGGATGCATGAATTGCGGGGTGATTGTGGCGGTTCCGCCCCCTTTGCGGGCAGAGGCAGCCGCAGAGGGATGCGGAACCGTGACAAGATCAGCGGAACTTCGTGATGTTCCGCGGCGTTCCGGCCCGGCACGGCGGCGGCCCGGACGGGCCCGGGAGGTCCCGGGACCCGCCCGTCCGCTCGACGCCGTGCCGGTGCGCCCGTCAGCGGATGACGTCCGCCTTCGGCAGTGCGGCCTCAGGCGCGCGCAGGCCGGCCGCCGCCTCCGCGTCCGCCCCGGCCGGCGGCTTGGGGTCGCCGAGGTCGGGGACGTGGACGATCCGCTCCGCCGGACGCTCGCCGCGCAGGAAGTACGCGTCGAAGTAGGCGTCGACGACCTCCGAGCCGCGGTGCACGATGCAGTGCGTCCGGTCGCCGTCCTGGACGACCATCCGCGAGCCCCTGAGCCGCTTGTGCAGGTCGAGCGCGCCCTCGTAGGGCGTCGCGGCGTCGTGCGTGGACTGGAACATGAGGATGTCGTCCGGAAGGTCCGGCGTCGCGCCGACGTCCACCGGCTCGCCCGCCTTCGCGCCCCAGAACAGGCAGGGGGCGTTGAACCAGGCGTTGCCCCACGTCGTGAACGGGTGCTTCGCGTTGATCCGCGCGTTGTCGCGGTACCACTTCCACCAGCTCCGCGGCCACTGCACGTCGGTGCACTCGGTCGCGAGGTACATCGCGTACCCGTTGTCGTCCGCCTCGCCGCTCGTCGGCGAGCCGAACGTGCCCGCGAACGTGGCGGCGTCCCCGTTCTTGTAGGCCGACAGCCCGGCCGCGTACCCGTGCCAGATCGCCTGGCTGCGGCGGTATCCGGCGTTCAGCACCACGTCGGTCAGCTCGGCCGGGCCGACGGCGAGCTCCTGCCCGCTCTCGGGGTCGGTGTGGCGGACGGGCTTCTTCCTGAGCTCGTCGCGCAGGCCGTAGAAGAAGTCGTGCACCTTCTTCCGCGTGTCGCCCAGGTGGTAGACGTCGTCGTATTGCGCGATCCAGCCGAAGTAGTACTCGACGTTCTCGTCGAACGCGACGTCCTGGTTGAGGTTCGCGTCGTACCAGACGTCCGACGGGCCGACGTTGCCGTCCAGCACCATCTTGTCGACGCGCTTCGGGTACACGGTCGCGTACGACGAGCCGAGGTACGTGCCGTAGGACGCGCCGTAGTAGTCGAGCCGCTCGTTGCCCAGCGCCTTGCGGATCGTCTCCAGGTCGTGGACGGAGTCGATCGTCTTGACGTGGTCGAGCAGCCCGATCTCGTCGGCCCGCTCGCAGTCGCGGGCGTACCCGGCCGAGCGCCACAGCCAGGTGGCGACCGCGCCGATCTCGCCGTCGCCGTACGCCGGGCGCGGGGCGTTCGTGTAGGCCGTGTCGCAGCTCAGCGCGGGCCTGCTCATCCCGACGCCGCGCGGGTCGAACCCGATGACGTTGTACGCCTCCCGCATCTCCGGGGAGTTCTGGGCGAACACGCGCGGGCCGAACAGCGCGCCGCCGCCGCCCGGTCCGCCCGGGTTGACGACGATGTCGCCCTGGGCGGGGCCGTCGCCGGTGTGCGGCGTCTTCGTGAGCTGCAGCGTGATCTTCGTGCCGTTCGGCGCGCCGTAGTCGAGGGGCACCTGCAGTTCGGCGCACTGCACGGTCTTCGAGACCGGGTACAGCGAGTCGTAGGACGAGCGCACCGTCTCCACGAAGTCCGCGGGGCAGGCGTGCCAGTCGAGGGCGGCGGGGTCGAATCCGCCGGCCGGTCCGGCGGGCGGGCTCGCGGCCTGCGCGCTCGTGGCGCCCATGCCGGTGAGGCCGAGTGCGGCCACGGCGGCCGCGACGACGATCCTCTTCACAAATCCCCCTAACGTGCCAGCTCGGTCGAGCCGGACATATGGGTAAATGAGTGAAGATTGTGGCGATGCTCGCGTCGGCGCGGACAGACCCGCAACAAGGTGGTGACCCGATCGTGACGAGATCACCGGAACTTCGTGATCGTCCCGGACGTTCGGGACCCCGGGCATGACGAAGCCCCCGGAGCGGTTCCGGGGGCCTTCGCGCCGATCCGCGGACGATCCGTGCGCGGATCGGCGGGCGCGGTCAGCTCATGCGGCCGCTCAGGCCACGACGACCTCGGCGCCGGGACCGGACACGGAGCCGTCCTCGCCGATCTCGAAGCCCATCTCCTCGGCGATCCGCATGGCCTCCTCGATCAGCGTCTCGACGATCTGCGCCTCGGGGACGGTCTTGACGACCTGGCCCTTGACGAAGATCTGGCCCTTGCCGTTGCCGGACGCCACGCCGAGATCGGCCTCGCGGGCCTCGCCCGGGCCGTTCACGACGCAGCCCATGACCGCGACGCGCAGCGGGGCCGGGAAGTCCTTCAGCCCCGCCGTGACCTGCTCGGCCAGCGTGTAGACGTCCACCTGCGCGCGTCCGCAGGAGGGGCACGACACGATCTCCAGGCCGCGCTGCCGCAGCCCCAGCGACTCCAGGATCGCCGTGCCGACCTTGACCTCCTCGACGGGCGGCGCCGACAGCGACACCCGGATCGTGTCGCCGATGCCCTGGCTCAGCAGCGCGCCGAACGCCACCGAGGACTTGATCGTCCCCTGGAAGGCGGGGCCCGCCTCGGTGACGCCGAGGTGCAGCGGGTAGTCGCAGGCGGCGGCGAGCCGCCGGTACGCCTCGATCATCACGACCGGGTCGTTGTGCTTCACGGAGATCTTGATGTCGCGGAAGCCGTGCTCCTCGAACAGCGAGCACTCCCACAGCGCCGACTCGACCAGCGCCTCGGGCGTCGCCTTGCCGTACTTCTCCAGCAGCCGCTTGTCGAGCGAGCCCGCGTTGACGCCGATGCGGATCGGCACCCCGGCCTCGGACGCCGCCTTGGCGATCTCCCCGACCTTGTCGTCGAACTTCTTGATGTTGCCGGGGTTGACCCGGACGGCCGCGCAGCCCGCGTCGATCGCGGCGAACACGTACTTCGGCTGGAAGTGGATGTCGGCGATGACCGGGATCGGCGACTTGCGGGCGATCGCGGGCAGCGCGTCGGCGTCGTCCTGCGACGGGCACGCGACCCGGACGATCTGGCAGCCGGACGCGGCCAGCTCCGCGATCTGCTGCAGCGTGGCGTTCACATCGGCGGTCAGCGTCGTGGTCATCGACTGCACCGACACCGGCGCGTCGCCCCCCACCGGCACGTTCCCGACCATGATCTGACGGGACTTGCGGCGCGGCCCGGCCGCGGGCCCCGCTTCCTGCCCGTCACGGACCGTAGGAATTCCCAGTGAAACGCTCATCCCTCTCCTCTGTTCGCCTCTGCTCGACCGGAGACGCTCTCGGCCCCCCGCAGAGAAGGCGGGCGTCCCCCGCGTGACACGGCCGCCCGGCCCGTACAAGCCTAGGCGCCTCGGGCGATTGCGGTGACGGCGACCGGCACGTAATAGTGTGACCGTTTAGCTACTTACCGTAAACCTCCCGGGTCATTCGGGCAGCTCGAGCGGGTTGAACAGGTCGGCCAGTATCAGCAGGACCCCGAAACCGACGAGCAGGAGGACCGCGAGGTAGGTGAGGGGCATGAGCTTGGTGATGTCGGCCGTGCCGGGATCCGGGCGGCCGCGGACCCGCGCCATGCCCGCCCGGGCGCGCTCGTAGGCGACGACCGCGAGGTGCCCGCCGTCCAGCGGCAGCAGCGGCACGACGTTCAGCGCGCCGAGGAAGATGTTCAGCGAGACGACGAGCGACAGGAACAGCGCGAGCTTGTCGCGGGCCGAGTCGTCCGACGCGAAGATCTGCCCCGACACGTCGGTCGCGCCGACGACGCTGCCCACCTGCCCCCCGGGCGAGCTGGCCCGCTCGTCCGAGAACAGGTTCGGGATCGCCGACGGCAGGTCCGCCGCGACCCGGCCGATGCCCTCGAGCGTCGTCGCGATGCCGCGCCCGGCGAACACCACCGCGTTGATCGGCCCGACCCGCTCGTACCCGGCCCCCGCCACCCGCGCGGACACCCCGACGAACGGCTCGCCGCCGAGTTCCGCGAGCCGCATCCGCAGCGTCACCGGCTCGGGAGCCCCCGGCCGCTCGACCGTCACCGCGACCGCCCGTCCGGCTCCGGCGCGTTCGATGGCCCGCGTCAGCTCCCGCCAGCCGCCGACCGGGGCGCCGTCGAACGCGACGATCCGGTCGCCCGCCCGCAGTCCCGCCCGCGCCGCCGGAGACGCCGGACGGTCCGGGCCGCACTCGGCGCCCGCCCCGGCGGGCACGCACGCCGACACCCGGTCGACGGTCGTGGTCACGGTCCCCGGGTCGCGGATCCCGAGCGTCATCGCCATCACCATGAGCAGCAGGAACGCGAACACGAAGTTCGCGACGACGCCCGCGGCGATCACGATCGCGCGGCGCCCGGCGGGCTGCCGGTAGAACGCGCGGGGCCGGTCCGCCGGATCGATCTCCTCCAGCGGCGTGTACCCGACTATCTTGACGAAGCCGCCCAGCGGGATCGCCTTCACGCCGTACTCGGTCTCGCCGCGCCGCCGCGACCACAGCGTCGGCCCGAACCCGACGAAGTACTGGGTGGCCTTCATCCCGAACCGCTTCGCGGTGAGCAGGTGCCCGGCCTCGTGCAGCATCACCGACGCGAGCAGCGCAACGACGAAGGCGACCGCGCCGAGCAGGAACGCCATCCCAGCCCCCTCGGGGGTCCGTCCCGGGCGGGCCCCGGGTGCCTAGGCGCGTGGTTCCCGAGGGGCGACCGCCCACACCCGGCCCCGCCCGGCGGCCGTCCGCCGCGCGGGACGGGTCAGGGGAGGCCGATCACTTCGCGGGTGCGGGCCCGCGCCCACGCGTCGGCGGCGAGGACGTCGTCGACCGTCAGGTCCGCCGCCGACCCGGCGGAGCCCGAGTCGTGCTCGTCCAGGACCCGCGCGACCGTGTCGACGATCCCGAGGAACGGCAGCCGGCCCGCGCGGAACGCCTCCACGCACTCCTCGTTGGACGCGTTGTAGACGGCGGGGGCGGTGCCGCCCCGCTCCCCCGCGCCGCGCGCCAGCCGCACCGCCGGGAACGCCTCGTCGTCCAGCGGGAACAGCTCCCACGTGTGCGCCCGCGTCCAGTCGATGCCCGGGGCGGCGTCCGGGACCCGGTCGGGCCAGTCCATCCCGAGCGCGATCGGCAGCCGCATGTCGGGCGGGCTCGCCTGCGCGAGCGTGGAGCCGTCGGTGAACTCCACCATCGAGTGGATCACCGACTGCGGGTGCACCATCACCTCGATGCGGTCCATCGGGACGTCGAACAGCAGGTGGGCTTCGATGACCTCCAGGCCCTTGTTGACGAGGGTCGCCGAGTTGATCGTGACGACCGGGCCCATGTCCCACGTCGGGTGGTTCAGCGCCTGCTCCGGGGTGACGTCCGCGAGCTCGTCCCGGGTGCGGCCCCGGAACGGTCCGCCGCTCGCCGTCAGCACCAGCCGCCGCACCTCCTCGGGACCGCCGCCGCGCAGGCACTGCGCGAGCGCCGAGTGCTCGGAGTCGACGGGGACGATCTGACCGGGCCGCGCCCGCCCCCGCACGAGCGGCCCGCCGATGATGAGCGACTCCTTGTTGGCGAGCGCCAGCGTCCGCCCCGCGTCCAGCGCGGCCAGCGTGGACGCCAGGCCGAGCGCGCCCGTGACGCCGTTCAGCACCACGTCGCACTGCCACCCGGCGACCTCGGCGACCGCGTCCGGCCCGGCCACGATCTTCGGGATGGGGTACTCGCCGGCGGCGTACCCGCGGCGCTTCGCCTCGGCGTAGAAGGCGAGCTGCAGGTCCTGGGCGGCGGACGCCTTGGCGACGGCGACGATCTCGGGCCGGAACTCCAGCGCCTGCTCGGCGAGCAGGCCGACCCGGCCGCCGCCGGCGGCCAGGCCCGTCACCCGGAACCGGCCGGGGTTGCGGCGGATCACGTCGAGCGCCTGCGTGCCGATCGATCCGGTGGAGCCGAGCAGGACGACGTCACGGGCGGCGGCCGCGTCGGCGGCGGCGTCAGAGGGAGTCATCACGGGGCCATTCTCGCGCATCGCGCCCCGCCCATGGCGAGTCTCCGGTGCTCAGCCGTCGCGCCCGTCCGGTCCCTGGAGGAGCGGAAGCCGCAGGACGAACCGGGCGCCGCGGGCCTCGCGTCCGGTGTCCCGCCCGGTGTCGGCGGCGTAGAGGCGGCCGCCGTGCGACACCGCGGTCGCGCGCGCGACCGCCAGGCCGAGACCGGTGCCGCCGTCGACGCGGCTGCGGGCGCTGTCCAGGCGGGTGAAGCGCTCGAAGACGCGGTCGCGGTCGGCGGGCGGGATGCCGGGGCCGTCGTCGCGGACCTCCAGGACGGCCTCCGCGCCGTCCCGGCGCACCTCGACCTCGATGAGGCCGACCGCGTGCCGCTCGGCGTTGGCGAGCAGGTTGACCAGCAGCCGGCCGAGGCGGATCGGGTTGCCTTCGACGATCACCCCGGTCTCGACCTTCGCGTTGAGCGGGACGGGCGCGGTGCGGACGGCGAGTTCCGACTCGACGAGCGCCCCGAGGTCGACCGGCTCGCGGGCGGGTTCCTCGCCGGCGTCCAGGCGGGCCAGCGCGAGGAGGTCGTCGACGATGCGGTGCAGCCGCTCGACGTCGCGCAGCGCGCCGTCCAGCGTCTCGGGGAGGTCGGCGTCGCCGGGCGCGGCCAGCGCCAGCTCGATGCGGGTGCGCAGCCCGGTCAGCGGGGTGCGCAGCTCGTGCGAGGCGTCCGCGATGAACGCGCGCCGCTGCCGGCCCGAGCGCTCCAGGCGGTCGAGCACGCCGTTGATCCGCGCGGCCAGCCGGTCGGCGGCGTCGCCGGTCGGCGGGACGCGCACCCGGCGGGACGCGTCCGCCGTCTCGAGGATCTCCGCCATCTGCGCCTCGGCGTCCGCCACCGGGCGCAGCGCGCGCTCGGCCGCGCGCCGGGCGGCGCGGGCGCCGAGGCCGAGCGCGGCGGCGAGCAGCGCGGCCAGGACGGGCGCGAGGACGCTCCACCGGGCGTCCGCGAAGACGTGCAGGACCACCGCCGCCGCGACCGTTCCGAGCAGCAGCGGCGGCCCCGTCACCGCGAGCGCGCCCACCGTCCCACGCGCCGGTGCGGAGCGCGGCCGGTGCACCCGGCCCTCGGCTTTCCGGACCGACATGTCTCCTTTGTACGTATTCCACGGCAAAGGAGACCTGCGCCGACCGTATGGGGCGGACTGATCTTCTGCCCGGTCGTCCGGCCGCGCCCCCGGCGGGCGGCACAGGAGCCTTTGCCGCCCTTTTCACCTTCGCTAGCTGGGACAACACACTCCCCGGCCTATAAAGGAGTCACGTGAAGCCGACTCCCGCGAGGGGATGGGACATGGGCCAGGCGGGTGACCCGACGTTCGACCCGGCGCCGCTGAGCACAGCGCAGCGCCTGGGCGACGCGTGCGTCGTCTGCGGCAAGAGATGGCCCCGGCCGCGCGTCCGCGTCGGCCGCCTGCCGGATTCGACCGGGGTGTTCGCGTGCGACGACTGCGCACCCGCCCCGCCGGTACCCCGCCCGCGGCGGGGCCCGCGAGAACCGCGCTTCACGGGCGCCGGACCGGTCGGAGAGCCGGACCCGGCGCCGGTGACGGCTCTGCACGCCGCCGTCGCCATGGAGTCTCTCCAGGGAGAAGGGTGACCCGGGCATTCGGGGGGAAGCCCGGGACCACCCGAGAGGCGCGCCCGGCTGGGGGCGGTCGGGCGCGCCGGAGAGACCTCTGACGGTCCCACCGGACCGCCGCTACAGCTTCGTCGACTCGATCCAGGTGCGCGTCCACTCCGCGTAGCTCGTGCACCGGTCCTCGCCCGAACCCGCCTCGGCGTCCCCGGCGTCCCCGGCGTCCGCGCCCGGCTCGCGGCCGCAGTCCTCGCGCGGGGTGTGCGCGAAGATCACGTCCTCCAGGTACTCGCGGTCGCCGACGCGGTACGCGCTGCAGAAGCCCGGCCGGAGCCGGTCGCCCGAGCACGCCTGCGGGTTGGCGGGCGCCACGCCCGTCCACTCGGCCACCTGCTGCTGGACGTCCGCGGACGCCGTCCACTGCAGCCACTGGTACATGCAGTTCGGGTGCTGCGCCCGGGAGCTGATCATCCAAGCGTCCAGCCAGCCGGTCACGCCCTCCGCCGGGACGGCGCCCCGCACCGGCTGCGACGCCCGGTTCAGCACGTCCACGTGGTACGGCCACGCCTGCCCCAGGACAGCGCCGCCCGCCGCGAACGCGCTGACGGCGTCGGCGGGCAGCTCCCAGTACTCGGCGACGTGCGGGCGCTGCTCCTTCAGGACGCGCCCGGCGGCGGCGAGCTGCTCGGGCGTCAGCGAGTACGGGTCCTCGACGCCGAGGCCGGGCTCGGCGCCCTTGAGGTACAGCGCGGCCTCGGCGATCGACAGCGGGCTGTCGCGCATGACGAGCCCGCCCGAGCGGCCGCGGGCCCGGTCGGGGTCGAACAGCGCGGCCCAGCTCGACGGCTGCGGCACCGACCGCGAGTCGTGGACCAGCAGGTTCGAGCCCCACACGTACGGGACGCCGAAGTACTCGCCGTCCCGTTCGAGCAGGCCGCGCAGCGTCGGCTCGAGCTTCTTGTAGCCGTCCACGAGGTCGGTGTTCACCGGGACGACCTGGTCGTCGGCGATGAGCCGCCCGGCGACCTCGGGCGGCGCGGCGACGCCGTCGTAGTGCCGGCCCTCGTCGCGCATCAGGTCGGCCATCTCGCGCGGGGTCGTCGCGACCTTCCAGCCGATCTTGCAGCCGGTGCGCTCCTCGAACGGGGTGACCCAGTCGACGCGCGGGTCGGTGCCGCCGTTCTCGATGTAGCCCGGCAGCGTCACGAGGTTGAGGACGCCCTCGCCGGGGCCGAGCGTGCTCGCCGCCTTCGCGACGCCGACCGGCTCCCGGTCGTCCTCGCCGCCGCTGCACGCGACGAGTCCCGCCGCGGCCAGCACCGCGGACGCCCCCAGGGCCGCCAGCACCTTGGCGCGCACCCCGTCCAGCAGGCGCGTGTTCGTCGGGCGCGTGCCCGTCAGCCGCATGTCGCTCCCAGCTCGCCTCGCGGGTCCGCTCCCCCGGATTCGCGAACGTCCCCGTCGGCGCAGCGTAGCGCCTTCGCGGCGGGGCGGCGGCGGGACCGCGCGGGGCCGGGCGCGCGCCGCGGGACCGTCCGCCCTTTTCCTCGGACGGACGACGCCCGGCGAAAGAACCGCCGCCCGTTCGTCGCCCGAACCGACGTCCGGATTTCGGATGGGCCGGAACAACGCGCAACACGAGCGGCGGGGCGGCGCCTAATGCGTCCGCCGGGGCGGAACCCGATCCGCCACGGCCGGCGGCGACCATTCACCGCCATTTACCGCCACTGTTTCCGGCCCTTCACCCGGGTGGCGCGGGACCCGCCACGGCCCCGGGGGACGGCGGGTGCCGGCGTCCGCGCCGCACACGGAGTTCTCCGGCGGGGGCTGCGGCGCGGACACCGTCCTGCCCGGGGCCGTGACGGCACCGGCGGGCGCGGCGGGTCGGGGAACAGCGGTCATCCTGCGGAGCCGCCCGGCCACGCGATCGCCGGCGCCCGGCGGAACGGCGACGGTGTGACGCCCTCGAGCCGGAGGAGGTTCGAGGGACGCCGCGCGTCCCGCCGGGTGTCGTCGGGGAGGGGCGGCCGGTGACCCCGCGCGCCGGAGGGCGGGGTCCGCCGGATCGCCTCGATCCGCGCGATGAGGGCCTGCGGGGTGTCGGCCTCCAGGAAGTCGCCGACGTCCAGCTCGCGGGGCGGCAGCGCCCACCAGCGGCGGGTGAACGGGCCGAACCAGAACGTCCAGCCCGGAAAACGCCGTCCGAGCGCGTCGACCTCTGCGGCATGGTCGTCTGCGGTCATTGCGCGGCTCCCTGCGCCGGCCCCGCGGTCACGGTCGCCACCGGGCCCTGACTTTCATTTTCGCCTCATTTAATTGAGACAGTCAGATTGTGTCGCCGCGCACAGAACGAGTCAATGGAAGTTGCTATTATTCGCGGCCGTGCCGGGTCCGTAAGAAGGCCACGCAAACGCGGCCGGGGGCGGCCCGCCGGCACCGGCAGCCTGTAACGCGGCGAACGGCGTCCTTGACACTGTGCCCGGTAGCATCGGCGTGATGCTGCCCACGGTCGACGACGTGCTCCGGCTCGACGCGGTCCGCCGCTGCCGGCCGCGCGTCGTCGCGGGCGCCGACCGCACCGGCGGCCGCGTCCGCTGGGTCCACGTCGCCGAGGTCACCGACATCGCGCCCCTGCTGCGCGGCGGCGAGCTCGTCCTCACCACCGGCATCGCGCTGCCCGACGACCCGGACCGGCTGCGCGCCTACATCGCCGACCTCGCCGAGGTCGGGGTGTGCGGGCTGATGATCGAGCTGGGCCGCCGGTACGCCACCGCGCTGCCCGGCCCGCTGATCGACGCCGCCGAGCGGCACGGACTCCCGGTGGTCGTGCTCGAGCACGAGCCGGTGTTCGTCGACATCACCGAGGCCGTGCACGCGCGGATCGTCCAGGAGCAGTTCGCGGAGCTGCGGGAGTCGGAGCGGCTGCACGAGATCTTCACCCGGCTGTCGGTCGAGGGCGCCTCCACCGACGAGGTCGTCCGGCGGGTCGCCGCGCTCGCCGGGCACCCGGTCGTCCTGGAGAACCTGTCGCACCGGGTGCTGGCCGCCGACGCGGGCGGCGCCGACCCGGCGGAGGTGCTGGCGGCGTGGGAGGCGCGGTCCCGGGCCGTCCGGCCCGGCGGCCGCACCGGCTACGACGCGACGTCCGGCTGGCTGGCGACCGCGGTGGGCGCCCGCGGCGAGGACTGGGGACGGCTGATCATCGTCCTCGGGTCGCCGCCGACGCCGCGCGAGACCGTCCTGGTCGAGCGGGCCGCGACCACGCTCGCGCTCGGCCGGCTGCTCGACCGGCACGCCGAGAGCCTCGAGCGGCAGGCGCACGGGACGCTCCTCGCCCGCATCATCGCGCACGCCCACTCCGATCCGCAGGAGGCCGCGGCGCGCGCCCGGGCGCTCGGGGTCCCGCTGACCGGGCGGCGGCTGTTCGGCGCGGTGCTGCGGTACCGGGGCGCCGCGGGGGCGGCGCCGGGCGGGGAGCTCTCCCAGCTCGCCGAGACCACCGCCGCCGCCTGCCGGCGGGCGCGGGTCGCCGCGCTCGTCGGCGTGCTGGACGAGGGCGGGCCGGACGCGCGGGTCGGCGTGCTCGCGTCGCTGCCCGCCCGCACCGGCGCCGAGACCGCGCTCACCGAGATCGCCGCGCTGCTGCGCCGGCAGTCGGTGCACGACGGGGTGCTCGCCGCCGGCTCCGTCGTCGAGACGGTCCGCGACGTGCGCCGCTCGTTCCTGGAGGCCGAGCAGGTCGCCGACGTCGCCGCCCGCGGCCCCGGCGACCGCCCCTTCTACCGGCTGCCCGACCTGCGGCTGCGCGGCCTGCTGCACCTCCTGCGGGACGACGCCCGCGTGCAGACGTTCGTCGAGCGGGAGCTCGGCCCGCTGCTGCGGCACGACGCCGCGCACGGCACCGACCTCGCCCGCGTCCTGGAGCTGTACCTGGAGTGCGGCCGCAACAAGGCCGAGGCGGCGCAGCGCGCCCACCTGTCGCGCCCCGCCCTCTACGAGCGCCTGCGCCGCATCGGGCGCGTGCTGGGCGCCGACCTCGACGACGTCGAGTCGTGCGTGTCGCTGCACGTGGCGCTGCTCGCGCTCGGCTCCGTCCGCCGGGAGCGGCCGTGACCCGCGCTCACCTGCGGCCGAGGAGGCGGAGCAGGTCGGGGTCGGTGGCGAACAGCCGGTCCAGCTCGGCGGCGCCGACCCGGTCGGCGAGGATCTGCAGGGCGATGTCCTGGCGGACGTACTCGGCCGCCATCAGCGCGACCGCCGGGTCCGCGGTGTAGATGCCCCACGCCGCGCTCTCGGCGAAGCCGCCGACCACGGCCTCGCGCCGGTCGCCGACCACCACGATCAGCCGGTAGCCGAGGTCCTCCAGGACGGCCTCGGGCGCGGAGTACCGGTGCCGGTGGACGCGCGCGCCCGCGTCCGCGCCGGGCCCGGCGTCGTCGCCGAACGCGACGACCGACACGTCCACGCCCCGTCCCGCGGCCTCCTCGACCGGGCCCCGCAGCCGCCGCATCTCCTCCGGCCAGATCGACACGAACAGGTCGCGGCGGGCCGCCGCGACGACGTCCCCGGCCCGGTCGAGCATCGCCTCGGCGTCCTTGAGCCCGTGGATCGGCGGCGCCTCCGGCGCGGCGGCGACCGCGGGCAGCGCCGTCCGCAGCGCCGCGACGGAGCCGTCGAACTCGCGGCGCATCCGGTCCAGCAGCGACTCGGGCGGCAGCGGCAGGTACTCGGTGGCGTCGGACGAGCCGCGCACCTCGTACGCGGCGCCGCGCGCCACGAGCTTGCCCAGCGTCTCGTACACGGTGCTGCGCGGGACCCCCGACCGCTTGGCGACCTCGTACCCGTTGACCGGCCGGCCCGCCGCGACGAGCGCCACGTACGCCTTGGCCTCGTACCCCGACATGCCCAGCCGCCGGAGGTGCTCCAGGACGTCCCGCGTGCTCACCGCCGTCATGCTACGCGCCCGGCCCGCCGCGGCGGGGCCGTACGGCGCGCCCGCCCGTGCTGCGATGATCGGGGCATGACGCGCCGCCTCGACGACGCCGCACTCGAGGCGTCCCCGGTCGTGGCGAACAACGCCATGAACCGCGGACGGACCCTCGCCGCCTACCGCCGCGAACTCGGGGTCGATCCCCTCGCCGAGGCCGCCCGGCACGGGACCGGCCGCTGGCTCGACCTGTGCTGCGGCACGGGCCGCGCCCTGGTCGACGCCGCCGGACGTTCCCCGGACGTCGAGATCACGGGCGTCGACCTCGTCGGCCACTTCCTGCCCGGGGTGCCGCCGCCGAACGTCCGGTTCGTCGTGGCCTCCGTGACCGCGTGGGAGCCGGACGCCCCCGCCGACCTGATCACGTGCGTCCACGGGCTGCACTACGTCGGCGACAAGCTCGGGCTGCTCGCGCGCGCCGCGTCCTGGCTGACGGAGGGCGGCCTGCTGGTCGCCGACTTCGACTCGCGCTCGGTGCGGCTCGCCGACGGCTCCCCCGCCGGGCGCCCGCTGGCGGCCGCGCTCCGCCGGGCCGGTTTCGGCCACGACGCCCGCCGCCGCCGCATCACGCTGCGCGGCCGCCGCGAGGCGACCCTCCCGTACCGGTACCTGGGCGCCGACGACCGGGCCGGCCCGAACTACACCGGTCAGCCCGCCGTCGACTCTTACTACGCCCCGGACCCGCAGTAAGCGCCCACTGACCCCAGCGGCCGAGACCGCCGCGTGCTCCCATACGATGCGCGCCATGCCCCCCAGAAACAACCGGGCCCCCTTTCCCAGCCGCACCTCCGGAGCCGACCGCCCCTCCCCC
>NZ_KE384300.1:0-38479 GCF_000425065.1 Actinomadura rifamycini DSM 43936 | reverse complement strand
CCCCGACCGGCCGCGCCACCCCGCCCGAGCGGGCCTCCGCAACCGGCCGGGCCCCCCTTCCCGGCCGTGCCGCCGGAGTCGACCGGGCCTCCCCGGCCGACCGCGCTTTCCCGGGGGTTGGGCGCCGCCGCCGGACGGCCTCGTCCGCGCGGCGCGCCTGGCGCTCGGGCCCTGGCGCGCGTGGACCTCGCCCGTCTTCCACGGCCTGCACCACGTGCCGTCCGGCGGGCCCGTCCTGCTCGTCGGCAACCACACCGTCTACGGCCTGCTGGACGCCCCGCTGATCTTCTTCGAGATCCACCGGCGCCGCGGGGTGTGGGCGCGCTCGCTCGCCGACCACGCGCACTGGCTGGTCCCCGGCTGGCGCACGGTCATGGAGGCCGGCGGGGCGGTGGACGGCACCCCCGGCAACTGCCGGGAGCTGCTGCGGGCCGGGCATCCGGTCGTGGTCTTCCCCGGCGGCGCCCGCGAGGTCACCCGCGCCCGCGAGGACCGGTACCGGCTGCAGTGGGACGGCCGGCTCGGCTTCGCCAGGCTGGCCGTGGAGGCGGGCTGCCCCATCGTCCCGTTCGGCTCCGTCGGCGTCGAGGAGATGTTCACGCCCGTCCTCGACCCCGGCAGCGCGCTCCTCGCCCCGGCCCGCGCGCTCGGCCGGGCCGTCCTCGGCGAGCGCGGCGCGCGCGACGACGTCGTGATGCCGGTCTCCCGGGGGCTCGGGCCGACGCCCGTCCCGCGGCCGGAGCGCCTCTACTTCCGGTTCGGGCCGCCCATCGACACCGCGCCGTGGGCGGGCCGCGACGGCGACGACCGGGCGGTCGCCGAGGTCCGCGACCTGACCCGCGCGGCGGTCTCCGGGATCATCGACGGGCTCCGGGCCGAGCAGGCCGCCGACCCGGACCGCACGCCGCTGCGCCGCGCCGCCCGCCGTGCCGCCGCGCTCGTCCGGCGGCCGTCCCGTCCTTGACGCGGGCTCCGCGCGGCCCGTCCCGGACGGGACGGGCCGCGCGGAGCGGTCAGGGCCTCGGGGCGTGCGCCGGACCGCCGGCGTGCACCGCGGCCTTGCGCCGCTGGAACGGCAGGTAGCGGTCGGTGCGGCGCGGGCGCGCCGGCATTCCGGTGGACTCGACGGCCAGGATGCGGTCGAAGCGGAAGGCGCGGACGCCGCGCCGCATCCGGCACCAGCCGACGAGGTACCAGTGGTCGCGGTGGACGAGCGTGGTGACCGGCTCGACCTCGCGGATCGTGACGTTGGCGCCCGCGTCGCCGTAGCAGAGGCGGACGACGCGGTGCTCGCTGATGGCGGCGGCGACCACGCGGGCGCGGTCGGCCGTGGAGGCGTCCAGGGACGCGGTGAGGGTGGCCAGCGTGGTGCCGACCACGTCGTCGTGGGGGACGGTGTCCAGGAGGGTGCGCAGGGCCCGGCGCGCGGTCGCGGCCTGCGGTCCGGCGCCCAGGTGCGCGAGGGAGAGCGCGAGGGCGGCGATCTCCGCGGCGGAGAGCTCGGTCAGGGCGGGGGCGGTCCTGCGGTGCGTCGCAACGTTCGCCATGGTTCGATAATACGTTCGAACACTGACATTTTGGAGGCCCCGCGGCGCCCCCGGCCTGATCGTCCGCAGTCCTTGAGCCTTGGGGCGGGGATGGGGAAAACTGGCATCAAAACTGCACGGCACGGGGGATGGCAGGGCGAACATGGGCGAGCCATGGACCCGCGTTGGGTGAACCGACGCGCCTGCCGATGAGCCGCGACGAGATCGACCGGACGCTGGCGCATCTGCGGGACGAGAGGGAGCGCATCGGCTCCGCCCTCCTCGAACTGGAGGCCGACCAGGGCTACCAGCTGCTGGAGGGCGCGGCGCCGACCGGGGAGACGCGACGCGTCCAGGCCGCCGTGCGCGCCCGCGCCGGTGCGCTGTGGACGCTGTTCGACCTGTACGGCCGCGCCGTCGCCGAGGCCGAGGAGGTCCGCGCCCGGCCCGGCCGGCTCGGGCAGTGGCGGCTGGCCGAGCTCACCCGCCTGCTGGCGGGCCCGGTCGTCGAACTGCCCGCCGCCGAGGTGCCGCTCGAGCACCGCACGCTGCTGCACGTCCCGTCCGGCGAGCGGCTGACGCTGCGCGGGGCCGTCGAGCGGATGACCGGCCTGTACGAGGAGATCGTGCGGGCGGTGGGCCCGCTCGAACGGGTCTGGTCGGCGCTGCTGTCGCGGCTCGCGGAGACCGAGGCGGCCCGGCGCGCCGCCGCGGCGGCGCCGGCGTCCCTCGGCGGGACGGACCCGGAGCTGGCGCGGCTCGACGCCGAGTTCGACGCGCTCGCCGCGCGGGTCCGCGCCGACCCGCTCGCGCTGGCGCCCGGCGGCCGCCCGGACACCGCCCCGCTGGACGCGCTGCGCGCCGGGTTCGCGGACGTCCGGCGGCGGCTGGAGTCGGCGGCGGCGCTGCGCGCCGGGTACGCCGACCGGCTCCGCGCGGTCGCGCGCACGCTCGGCGAGCTGCGCGAAGCGGAGGCGGAGGAGCGCCGGGTCCGGGACGCCGTCGCGGCGAAGATCGCCGGTCCGCCGCCCGCGGCGCGGCCGGCGGCGTCGGCCGGGCTCGCCGACCGGCTGGCCGCCCTCGACCGGGACGCCCGGACGGGCGGCGACCGGACGGGCGGCGGCTGGACGGAGCGGGCGCGGCGGATCGACGACCTCGAGCGCGCGGCCGGCGCGGCGCTGCGCGACGCGCGGGAGGCGGTCGGCGTCGTCCGGGGCCTGCTGGAGCGGCGCGACGAGCTGCGCGGACGGCTCGACGCGTACCGCATGAAGGCCGCCCGGCTCGGCCTCGCCGAGGACGGCGCCACGGCCGGTTTGTACGAGAGGGCGCGCGCGCTGCTGTGGACGTCGCCCTGCGATCTGCGGGAGGCGACCGTCGCCTTGGCGGAGTACCAGCGCGCCGTCTCCGCGCGGGAGAAGGGAGCGGATGGATGAACCAGTGCACCGTGCCGGGATGCACGGGAACCTATGAGGGCGGATTCTGCGTCATATGCGGCATGGCCGCCCCCTCCAGCTCCTCCGGTCCCTCCGCCCCGGACGCCTGCGCCCAGGCCGGATGCGGCGGAACGATCACCGACGGCTTCTGCGACGTCTGCGGCGCGCCGCCGGCGGCCGCGGGCGGCGCCGGGACACCGGACGGGGCGGGCGCCGCGAGCGGGACGGCCGCGCCGAGCGGCGCGTGCGACAAGGCGGGATGCGGCGGGACGATCACCGACGGCTTCTGCGACGTGTGCGGCGAGCCCCCGGCCGCGACGTCCGCGACCGGGGTGAGCGGGCCGTCCGCGGGCCGGTCCGTGAGCACCGGCAGCAGGGGCAGCATCGGCACCGGGCGGACGGGCAGCACGCGCACCGCCGGGACGCGGGGGTCCGGGCACCTCGGCGGGCTGGGCGCGGGCCTGGTGAAGGTGCCGCCCGTCCCGTACCGGAACCCGTCCGCGGCCGTGCTGCGCGACCCGAAGGTCGCCGAGAGCAAGCGGTACTGCGGCAACTGCGACGAGCCCGTCGGCCGCAGCCGGGGCGACCGGCCGGGCCGCGCCGAGGGGTTCTGCCCGAAGTGCGGCACCGGGTTCTCGTTCGTCCCGAAGCTGGCGCCCGGCGACCTCGTCGGCGGCCAGTACGACGTGCTCGGCTGCCTGGCGCACGGCGGGCTCGGCTGGATCTACCTCGCCCGCGACAAGAACGTCAGCGACCGCTGGGTCGTGCTGAAGGGCCTGCTGGACAGCGGGGACGCCGACGCGATGGCCGCCGCGGCGGCCGAGAAGGCGTTCCTCGCGGAGGTCGAGCACCCCAACATCGTCAAGATCTACAACTTCGTGCAGCACGACGGCGACGGCTACATCGTCATGGAGTACGTCGGCGGCCGGTCGCTGAAGGACATCCTGCTCCAGCGGCGCGACGAGGGCGCGGACGCGCTGCCCGTCGCGCAGGCCATCGCTTACGCGCTGGAGGTGCTGCAGGCGTTCGGCTACCTGCACGCCCGGGGCCTGGTGTACTGCGACTTCAAGCCCGACAACGTCATCCAGTTCGAGGAGCAGCTCCGGCTGATCGACCTCGGCGGCGTGCGGCGGCTGGACGACCCGGACGGCGCCATCTACGGCACGGCCGGCTACCAGGCGCCCGAGATCGCCGACGTGGGCCCGTCCGTCAGCTCCGACCTCTACACGGTCGGCCGCACCCTCGCCGTGCTGACCTTCCCCTTCAAGGGCTACACGTCCCGCTTCCGGGAGAACCTCCCGCCCCGGGAGGACGTGCCCGTCCTGAGCAGGTACGAGTCGTTCGACCGCTTCCTCCGCCGCGCGACGCACCGCGACCCGGACGAGCGGTTCCAGGACGCGGCCGAGATGGCCGACCAGCTCACCGGCGTCCTGCGCGAGGTGCTGGCCACCGAGGACGGACGGGCGCGGCCCGCGCCGTCGGCGCTGTTCGGCCCCGAGCGGTTCGCGGCGCGCGCCGCGGGCGAGGAGTCCGACGCGGCCGCGCTGCCGCCCGTCCCGCCGGACACGGCCGCCGCGGCGCTGCCCGTCCCGCTGGTGGACGCCGGCGACCCCGCGGCCGGGTTCCTCGCCGGCCTCACCTCGCTGGGGCCCGCGCAGCTCGCCGCCGCCGTCGGCGGCGCGCCGCAGCGGACGCCGGAGGTGCGGCTGACGCTCGCCCGGGTCAAGATCGAGCTGGGCGAGCACGACGAGGCCGAGCGGCTGCTGGACGAGTTCGCCGCCGACCAGCCGGACGACTGGCGGGTCGAGTGGTACCGGACGGTCGGGCTGCTCGCCCGCGGCCGGGTCGCCGCGGCCGAGCCGCGCTTCGACCGGCTGTACGACCTGCTGCCGGGCGAGGCGGCGCCGAAGCTGGCGCTCGCCTACTGCCGGGAGCACGGCGCGCCCGCCGACGCCGCCCGCCTGTACGAGCTGGTGTGGCGCACCGACGACTCCTACCTCAACGCCGCCTTCGGGCTCGCCCGAGTGCGCCTCTCCGGCGGCGACCGCGCCGGGGCGATCGCCGCCCTCGACACGGTGCCCGAGACGTCGATCCGGCGCACGTCCGCGCAGGTCGCGGCGGTCACGACGGCGGTGCGGGCGCGGCCCGCGGCCGAGCTGACGGCGGCGGAGCTGCTGGCCGCCGGGCAGCGGCTCGGCGGGCTGAGCGCGGACGCCCTGGACGACCGGCGCCGGGACCGGCTCACCGCCGAGATCCTGGAGGCCGCGCTCGACTGGCTGCTCATCGGCCCCGGCCGGTCCGGCGGGACGGCCGGCGCGGAGCTGCTCGGCGCGGAGCTGCGGGAGACGCCGCTGCGCCGCCGCCTCGAGGGCGCGTACCGGCGGCTGGCGAAGGTCGCCCCGGACCGGGACGAGTGCCGGCGGCTCGTCGACGCCGCCAACGCCGTCCGGCCGAGGACCCTGCTGTGACCCGTCCCCCCGCCTCCCCGCCCCCGCTGCAGATTCGGACGACGCCGTGACCCACGACAAGACAGGTGCCAAGGCCGCGGAGCTCTCCTGCCCCGCCTGCGGCGAGATGGTGTACGCGGGCGACGCGTTCTGCGAGGGGTGCGGGCACCGCCTCGGCGGCGCGCCCGTGCCGGTGCCGGCGCCGGCGGGCGCGGAGGTCCGCGCGGGCCGCGAGGGCCGCACCTTCCGGATCAGCACGGCGTCGCTGGCGCGCCGCCGCGCCGCGACCGCGCCGCCCTGCACGGGGTGCGGCGGCACCGCGATCGACGGCGACGGCTACTGCGAGACCTGCGGGCTGCGGCAGCCCGCCGACCGCGACCACGTGGAGACGGCGCTGCCCGCGGGCGCCGGCGCCGGGGCCGCCGTCGCCGGGGTGAGCGACCGCGGCCTGCGCTACAGCCGCAACGAGGACGCGCTCGCCCTCGCCGTCCACGCCGCCGGGATCGCGGCCGTGGTGTCGGACGGGGTGGGGTCGTCGCGGCGTCCCGAGGAGGCGTCCCGCGCGGCGGCCGACACCGGCGCCGCCGAGCTGGCGTCCCGGCTGGACGCGGGCGAGGACCCCGCGGACGCCACGCGCGCGGCGGCGCTCGCGGCGGCGCGGGCCGTCGCCGGGCTGGCCGCGTCCGAGGACGACGCCCCGTCGTGCACCTACGTCTCGGCCGTGACCCGCGGCGGGACCGTCACCGTCGGGTGGGTCGGCGACAGCCGCGCCTACTGGCTCGCCGCCGACGAGCCCGAAGGCGCGGGCGCGCCGGACGGGCGGGACCGCCCGGACGGGCAGGCGGGGCCGGTCGGGCTCGCGGCGTCCAGGCGGCTCACCGAGGACGACTCCTGGGCCGCGATCATGGTCGCCGAGGGCGCGCTGACCGAGGCCGAGGCCGAGGCGCACCCGAACGCGCACGTCATCACGGCGTGGCTCGGCGCGGACGCCGGGGACGTCGCCCCGCACGTCGCGTCGTTCCGCCCGTCCGGACCGGGCACGCTCCTGGTCTGCAGCGACGGGCTGTGGAACTACTTCCCCGCCGCCGGGGACCTGCGGGCGCTCCTGCCCGCCGATCCCGCCGCCGATCCCGCGGCCGATCCGCTGGGCACCGCCCGGACGCTGGTGCGGCACGCCCTCGACGCGGGCGGCCGCGACAACATCACCGTGGCCGTGGTCCCCCTCCCCTCCCCCGACCGTTCCCCGAGCACGGAGCAGCGCCGATGAGCGAGCAGCCGCAGTTCACCGTCAAGGTCGACCAGAACAAGTACCTGCCCGAGGGCGGCCGCGAGGTGCACGCCATCGTCTCGGTCGAGGCGAGCGCCGCGGGCGGGGAGGGCGGCGCGGTCCTCGCCGCCGGGCCCGCGACGCGCGCGTCCGAGGTCGTCATCATCGACACGTCCGGCTCGATGTCCTACCCGGACACCAAGCTGCGCGCCGCCGTCGAGGCCGCGCAGGTCGCCGTGGACACGCTGCGGGACGGCGTCGAGTTCGCGGTCGTGTCCGGTTCGAACGTCGCGACGATGGTGTTCCCGGAGCGGCCCGGGCTCGTCCCGGCGAACGACGAGAACCGCCGGCTGGCCAAGGAGGCGCTCGGCCGGCTGCGCGCGTCCGGCGGCACCGCGATCGGGTCGTGGCTGCGGCTCGCCGACGAGCTGTTCGCCGACCGGGAGGGCATCCGGCACGCGATCCTGCTGACCGACGGCAAGAACCAGCACGAGACGCCCGAGCAGCTCGACGCCGTCCTGTTCCGCTGCGAGGGCCGGTTCATCTGCGACTGCCGCGGCGTCGGCACCGACTGGGAGGTCGCCGAGCTGCGCAAGGTGGCGTCGGCGCTGCTCGGCGGCGTCGACATCGTCCGCGACCCGGCCGGGCTCGTCGCCGACTTCCAGGCGATGACGGAGGCGGCGATGGGCAAGACCGTCGCGGACGTGGCGCTGCGCCTGCAGACCCCGCAGACGGCGAAGCTGAAGTTCGTCAAGCAGGTCCTGCCGACCGTGGAGGACCTCACCGGCCGCCGCGTCGAGGTGCCGCCGCAGGCCGGCGACTACCCGCTGGGCGCGTGGGGCGAGGAGAGCCGCGACTACCACGTGTGCGTGGAGCTGCCGCCCGGCGAGGTCGGCAAGGTGATGCGGGCGGTGTGGGTCAAGCTCGTCGTGCCGGGCCCGCCCGGGGAGGAGGCGCAGGTCCTCGCGACCGGCAACGTCCTCGCCGAGTGGACGGACGACGAGGCGCGCTCGACGCGGATCAACGAGCGGGTCGCGCACTACACCGGGCAGGCGGAGCTGGCGGTCGCGATCCAGGAGGGCCTGCAGGCCCGCGAGCGCGGCGACGAGGACACCGCGACGGCGCGGCTCGGCCGGGCGGTCGTGCTCGCCGACGCGGCCGGCAACGAGGAGATCACCTCGCTGCTGCGCAAGGTCGTGGACGTCGTCGACCCCGCCACCGGCACCGTCCGGCTGAAGAAGAACGTCGACAAGGCCGACGAGATGTCGCTCGACACCCGGTCCACCAAGACCGTCCGCACCCGGAAGGACGAGACCGTCAACAACCGCGCCCAGAAGGGCTGAGCATGGCGATCTGCCCGAGCGGCCACACCTCGCAGTCGGCGGACTTCTGCGACATGTGCGGCACGGCGATCGGCGCCGGGGCCGCGCCGCCCTCCGGTGGGGGCGGGCCGGACGGCGGCACGCCGTGCCCCGACTGCGGCCTGCCCGGCACCGACCGGTTCTGCGAGGGCTGCGGGTACGACTTCGTCGCGGGCGGCGGCCGCCCGACGCGCGATCTCGAACATCCGCCCGCCGTCCCGCCGCTGCCGCCCTCGACGCCCGCGTCGCCTCCGTCGGCGGGCGCGCAGGGCGCGTCGTCGGGCGCGGCGGCGGGCGCGCAGGCGGCCCCGGCGGCCGCGTGGACGGCCGTCGTCGACGCCGACCGCGAGTACTTCAACGCCGTCCTCGCCGAGGAGGGCCCCGACTCGGGGACGCTGGTGTTCCCGCCGTACGCGCCGCAGCGGCGGATCCCGCTGGCGTCCGGGCAGGTCCGCATCGGCCGGCGCAGCTCCACGCAGCCGACGCCGCCCGAGATCGACCTGCGGGAGCCCCCGGAGGACCCGGGCGTCTCGAAGGTCCACGCGGTCCTCCTGGCCAAGCCGGACGGGTCCTGGACGCTCGTCGATCCGGGCTCCACCAACCGCACGTACCTGAACGGGTCCATGGACCCGATCCCGCTGAACACGGAGGTTCCGCTGGCCGAGGGAGACCGGATCCACGTGGGCGCCTGGACCACCATCACCCTGACCCGAGGGGAGGCGCCGTGACCGCCGTCGAGCGGACGGCCGCGCCGGCGGCCCCGGACGCGACCGGCGCCGCGGGCGCCCCGCAGGCGCCCGCGCACGCGGAACCGCCCGCGCGCCCGCCGACCTCGCGGCGCCTGCTGGCGCCGCCCGTCCCGGCGCCGACCGGGCTGCGCCGGGTCCTGCCGCGCACCGCCGCGTCCCGCGTCCGCGTCCTGTCGGCGCTGGTCGTCGTCGTGCTGCTGGCGCTCCTCGCGGCCACCGCGGCGACGATCGCGCAGGCCCGCGAGGGGATGCGGGTGATCGGGCACGACGCGGGCCCGCAGGTCGTCGCGACCGGCGACCTGTACTCCCAGCTCACCGACATGGACGCGCAGCTCGCGAACGCCCTGCTCGCGGGCGACTCCGAGCCCGCGGCGCGGGCCGAGGCGCTGGAGCTGTACGACATGAACCGGCTGCGGGCCGGGGAGGCGCTGATCGAGGCCGCCAAGCTCGCCGACGACCCCACCGAGGAGGACACCGCCCGCGCGCTGGTGGACGCGCTCGCCCGCTACGAGCGGCTCGCCGGGCAGGCGCTGCAGCTGGAGCGGCAGACGCAGCACCAGGCGGGGCCGCCGCCGGAGCAGGTCCTGGCGGTCTACCGCGAGGCGACCGACCTGATGAAGCTGGACCTGCTGCCGAAGGCGTACAACCTCACGCTCGACAACGGCGCGCTCGTCCGCGACACCTACGAACGGCAGCGGTCGGCGGTGCTCACCGGCCTGGCCTGGGTGGTCGCGGTGGGCGTCCTGCTGCTGGCGGCGCTGATCGCCCTCCAGGTGCACCTCGCCGTGCGGTTCCGGCGGCTGCTGAACGTGGGCGCGGCGCTGGCGACGGCAGGCGCGCTCGCCCTGGTCGCGGCGAGCGGCCTCATGCTGTGGGGGCAGGCGGAGAGCCTGCGCAAGGCCAAGGAACAGGGTTTCGACTCGGTCCTGGCGCTGTCGCGCACGCGCGCCATCAGCAACAACGCCGCCGCCGACCAGACCCGGTTCCTGCTCGACCCGGGACGGACCGACACCTACGAGCAGGTCTACCTGAGCAAGTCGCAGACGGTCCTCTACGTGGACGCCGGGAACCTCGCCGAGTACAACGCGGGCGTGAAGGACGTGCAGTACGAGCCGGGCCGCAGCGACTTCCTCGGGTTCCTCGGCACGGAGGCGAACCGCCCGGTCCAGGACGCGGCGACGCGGGCGCGGATCGCCGGCGTGTTCGGCACCGTGATCGAGGAGTACCGGCGGTTCCAGCAGCGGGACCACGAGATGCGCCGGCTCGTCGCGAGCGACCGCCGCGCGGACGCCGTCCGGGCGCGGGGCGCGCTGACCGCGCAGTTCCGGCAGTACGACGAGGCTCTGGAAGAGCTCGAGGAGATCCGCCAGGCCGCGTTCGACGAGGCCGTCGAGGAGGGCGACTCGGGCACCCGCGGCTGGTACGGCGTGCTGCCCGTCGCGGGCCTCGTCATCGTCGTGCTCCTGCTCGCCGGGGTCTGGCCCCGCCTGTCGGAGTACCGGTGGTCGAAGTGAGAGGACGGACGATGCGGCGCTTCGCGAACGCGGGCGGGACGGGGCGGGCGCGGCGCGCGGGGGCCGCGCTGCTCGGGGCGGCGGCACTGCTCGCCGCCGCCGCCTGCGGCGTCGGCTCCGCCGAAGCCGAGTCGGTGGCCGGGGCGGAGGAACTGGTCATCGGCGTCAACCGGGACCAGCCGGGCGTCGGCCTGCGGGTCGCCGAAGGCGACGGCTACGACGCGTTCCAGGGCTTCGACATCCGCGTCGCCAAGGAGATCGCCCGCAACCTCGGCGTCAACGCCGCGAACGTGAGACTCCGGGAAGTGACCTCCGACAACCGCGAGGAGCTCCTGGCGGACGGCAAGGTCGACCTGGTGGTCGCCAGCTTCTCCATCACACCGGATCGAAAGCGGGACGCGACGTTCGCGGGTCCGTACTACGTCGCGCACCAGGACCTCATGGTCCGCGAGGCCGACGCCGCCCGGATCCGCAGCATCCACGACCTCGCGGGCCGAAAGGTCTGCCGGGTCGCCGGGTCGACGTCGTTCCCCCGCATCCGCGACGAGCAGGGCGTCCTCGCGGATCCGGTGGACGCCGGCGGCTACGGCGAGTGCCTCGACCTGCTCGTCCGGGGGCGGCTCGACGCAGTGTCGACCGACGACCTGATCTTGGCGGGCCTGGCGCGGGAGGCGGCCGCCGACGGCCACTCCATGCGGATCGTGAACGCCCCCATATCGGACGAGCGCTACGGCGTCGCGCTACGGCGCGGCGACGTGGAGGGCTGCGAGGCCGTCAACGAGGCGATCACCCGGATGTACCAGGACGACACGATCCCGATCCACCTGGAGCGGTGGTTCGGGACGACCGAGCTGGAGCTGGTGGAGACCGTCCCGCAGTTCGAGGGCTGCGAGTGATCCGCGGCACCCGGCCGGGAACGGGACACGCGGGCGTTTCCAGACGGATGAATCCGCCGAGTCAGTGAGATCAGTCGGTTACGTAAGTTCCGGTCGGCGCACATGATCGTAAGTTATGGTCGCGATCTATATCCGTTCCGGTAATCGCCACCCCGGCCCGAGGAGTGCCATGACGACGGTCGTCCTGATCGTGATGTGCGTCGTGGTCGGGGGCCTGGAACTCTACGCGGGCAGGCAGAGCCGGAACCAGGCCCGTGCGTTCACCCGCCGGGTCGACGAGCTGAACGAGCAGGTGACCAAGCAGAACAACGTCCTGGTGACGGTCGGCGAGCAGCTCACCGCCGAGCTCGCGCGGGTGAAGCGGGACGTGCTGCCCGCCCTCGACGACCGCGTCCGCCGCACCACCGGCCGCGTCGAGGAGCTCGCGGACGTCGTGCACCGCGCGGACGAGTTCGTCCGCACCCAGGCGGGGCGGCTGCGCGACCTGGAGCAGCAGCGCGTCACGCTCGCCGCGCTGCGCCGCAAGCTGGCGGAGATCGAGACGTCGGTGCGGGACGCCGTCGGGTCCGGCGGCGCCGACGCCTCCGCGGACGTGCGCGAGCAGGTCGACACCGCGCTGGAGCGGCTCGCCGACCTCGAACGCGGCGGCGCGGAGATCCTGGAGCTGCAGCGCACCCTCACCCGCACGCTCGAGGACGTCGAGGACATCGTCGCCGAGCTGCTGCAGTTCACGGAGGGGGCGCTCGACGACGCCGTCACGTCCGCGCTGACCGGCGGCGCGCCCCGGGCCCTGCCCGCCGGGTCCGGCGGCGCCCCGGGCGGCCCGTCCGGCGGCCCGTCCGGCGGCCCGCCGGGCGGCGACCTGCGCGACGCGGCCGTCACCGCGACGGGACGGCTGTGGACCCGCGACGACCAGCTCGAGGACATCCTCACCGACGTCTACGAGCGGTGCGTCCGCGCGAACCGGCTGAGCGTCCGCTTCCGCACCGCCGAGGGCGCGGACGGCCTCGAACCGGGCTCGCCCGAGCGCCGCCGTTACTTCCTCGGCGGGCAGCTCCCCGACGACCTCGCCGGCGCGTTCAGCGCGCTGCTCATCTCGACCGGCGCCGACCTGCCGCACGGCGGGCTCGCCGGGAACGGCGGCGGGCGGCGCGGCCTCGCCCGCGTCGAGCCCGGCATGCCCGCCGGCGTGGAGCCGGCGCGCCCGCCCGAGGACGAGGCGGCGCTGAAGGCGCTGCTGCGCACCCTCGCCGAGTGCTCCGGCGGCGTCGCGCAGATCGGCCCGCTGATGGCCGTCCGCACCCGGGACGAACTGGTGTGCGCGGTCCTGACCGCCGGGCAGTCGCTGGAACTGGAGAGCGACGAGGTGTTCTGGGACCCCGCCGCGGCCGCCGACCGGCTCCGCCGGCTGCCGTCCCACCAGCTGTGGGACCTCACCGCGTGGGCCGCGACCCCCTAGGCAGCGCGTGCGCCGCGACGCCGTAGGCCCGGACCGTCCGCTCCGCCGGGTCCCCCATCCGGACGTACAGCGGGCAGCGGACCTCCCGCGTCACCGGGTCGACCTCCGCGCACAGCCCGACGCCCGCGGCGCGGTCGAGGAACACGACGTTCTCGACCGCGCGCGCGCCGCGCACCGCGTACGGGACGGAGTCGGCGTCCCCCGTGTCGAACAGCTCCTCGAAGGTGAGCCGCCGCGCGAACCGCAGCAGGACGGCCGCGTCCACGACGCGGCTGCCGACGGCCGCCGACGGCCCCGCCACCACGATCCCGAAGCTGGGGTTCTCCCGTCCCCGCACGTAGATTTCCCGGTCGGGCTCCAGGCCGCGGCGCCGGTCGGGCACCTGGAGCCCGAACCCCGCCTCGCCGTCCAGGAACGCGGGCGGGCCGAAGCCGTCCCCCGCCCGTCCCGGGACGCGCGCCGCCCCGGCGGGCCGCTCCCAGCCGGGCAGGTACACGCCGAGGCCGCGCAGCAGCAGCCGCCAGATGGGCCGCACCGTGACGTCGGGCGTGAAGTCGACGTCCGGTGTGAAGTCCACGCGGGTCTCGGCGGCGTGGCCGTGCGCCGGGTCCGCCCCGGAACCGGGACCCGGGCGCGCCCCGGGTGCCGTCCCGCCGGTCGCGCCCGCACTCGTCCCGCCGCCCATGCCGCCGCCCGCACCGCCGCCCATGTCGACCATCATCAGGCGCCGCCCCGCCGCGCACAACCGGGACGCGGACGCCCGCCGTCCTCACCGCCAGGCCCCTGCACGGGCGGCGAGCGGTCGGCTACCTTGGAAGCATCCGGATCATGACGAGGACGCCGCCGTGAATCTGCAGGACATGATGGTGCACCGCGACAACTCGACGCGGACCGTCGACCGCTACCTGATGGGGCACGAGGGGCGCGTCATCGCGGTGCGCCGCCACCCGGCCGTGCTGCTGGCGCCCGTCGTCGCGTTCGTCGCCGGGCTGATCGTCTGCGGCGCCGCCGCCACCGTCACCGGCGTCTTCTGGATCTGGTGGCTGTGGCTGGTGCCCGTCGGCTACCTGCTGTGGAAGGTCATCGCCTGGTCGCTGGAGTTCTTCATCGTCACCGAGCACCGCGTCATGGTGATCAACGGCGTGCTCAACCGGACGGTCGCGATGATGCCGCTCGCGAAGGTCACCGACATCAACCTGGAGCGCTCGGTCCTCGGCCAGATGCTCGGCTACGGCGAGTTCGTCATGGAGTCCGCGGGAGACAAGCAGGCGCTGCGCAACGTCAGCTTCATGCCGTACCCGGAGCAGCTCTACCTGGAGGTGTCGTCGGTCATCTTCGGCACGATCGACGAGTCCCCCGACTGACCCGGCCGGACCGGCCGGACCGTCAGCTGCCGAACCCGGCGCCGACGCGGTCGAGCGCGCGCAGCCACGGTCCGCGGCGCCCGTCCCGCCGGTCGGCCCGCGCCAGCGCCCGCCGCGTCAGCGCGATCGCCCCGTACCGCAGCGGCTCCGGCGGGAACGGGACGGGCGCGTCCCGGACCATCGCCAGCCGCGTGCGCTCCGTCTCCTCGCCGGGGCGGAGCCCGACGCTCAGCAGGTCGAGCATGACGTCCGCGCCGAACCGGGTCGCGCCGACGCCCAGGCCGGTGTAGCCCGCCGCGTACGCGAGCCGGTCGTCGTGCGCGGTGCCGAAGAACGCGCAGAACCGGGTGCAGGTGTCGACCACCCCGCCCCACGCGTGCGCGAACCGGACGCCGTCCAGCTGCGGGAACGTGTCGAAGAAGTTCCGCGCGAGCGCCGCGAACGCGGCGGGGCGGCGCTCCAGGCGGGCGCCGATCCGGCCGCCGAAGTGGTACACCGCGTCGTAGCCGCCCCACACGATCCGGCCGTCCGCCGTCAGCCGGGCGTAGTGGTAGCGGTTGCCGCTGTCGACCACGCCCTGCCGGCGCCGCCACCCCACGGCGTCCCGCTGCGCCCGCGACAGCGGCTCGGTGACCAGCGCGTACTCGTACACGGGGACGACGAGGCCGCGCATCCGCCGCAGCAGCGGCGGGAACGCGCCCGTCGCCAGCGCCACCCGGTGCGCCCCGACCGCCCCGTGCGCGCCGTCCAGCCGCAGCCGCCCGCCGTCCCGGCGCAGCCCCGTCACGCGGGTGCCCTCGTAGATCCGCACGCCCAGCGAGCGGCACGCGTCCGCCAGGCCCCACGCCAGCTTCGCCGGATGCACCAGCGCGACCGCGTGCCGGTCCCACAGCCCGGCGAGGTACGCCGGTGAGCCCACCTCGGCGCGGACGCCGTCGCGGCCCAGCAGCATCGGCTCCCAGCCGAGGTCGAAGGCGTGCTCCGCCTCCTCCTCCAGCAGCGGCACCTGCCACTCCCGCGTCGCGACCGTCAGCTGCCCGGTCGCGTCCCACTCCGCGTCGACGCCGTACCGGGTGAGCGTCGCCGCGATGGCCTGGAGGTTCTCCCAGCCGAGCCGCTCCAGCGCCTCCATGTCGTCCGGCCACCGCCCGACCCCGTTGAGGAGGCCGTGCGTGAGGCTGGCCGAGCAGAACCCGCCGTTGCGGCCGGACGCCGCCGAACCGATCCGGCCCGCCTCCAGGACGACGACGTCCAGCGACGGGTCGCGCTCCTTGGCCCGCAGGGCCGTCCACAGCCCGCCGTAGCCGCCGCCGACGACCGCCAGGTCGCACGTCCGGCGGCCCGTCAGCACCGGCCCCGGGTCGGGCCGCGCCGCACCCGCCGTCCAGAACGGGACGGGCTCCGCCTCCGCCAGCGCCCTCGCCGCGTCCGCCACCGCACCCATGTCCGCTCTCCTCCTCATCCGTCGCCCCGCCCCCGCCGGGACGGCCCGGCCGCGCGGCGGAACGTGCGCCGCGCCGAGGCGACCGCGACGAGCACCCCGGCGGCGAAGATCAGCGTCCCCATCACATTGACCTGCGGCGGCGTCCCCGTCCGCGTCGACCCGTACACCCACAGCGGGAACGTCACGGTCGCACCGCCGGTGAAGCTCGCGACCACGAAGTCGTCCACGGACAGGACGAACGCCAGCAGCGCGCCCGCCGCCACCCCCGGCCGGATCATCGGCAGCGTGACCAGCCGGAACCGCGTCCACGGCCCGGCGCCCAGGTCCCGCGCGGCCTCCCCCACCGCCGGGTCGAGCCCGACCGCCCGGGCCCGGACCGTCACCGTCACGAACGCCAGCGAGAACATCACGTGCCCGGCCAGGATCGTCAGATGGCCGCGCGGCACCCCGAACGTGACGAACATCGACAGCAGCGACGCGCCCATCACGATCTCCGGGCAGGCGATCGCCGCGAACAGCAGCAGGTCCGCCGCCCGCCGCCCCCGGAACCGGCGCCGCGCGAGCGCCAGCCCCGCGCACGTCCCGGCGACCGTCGTCACGGCCGTGCTCGCCAGCGCGATCGCCAGCGAGTCGACCAGCGACCGGGTGAGGTCGCTCCGGTCGAACAGGTGCGCGTACCACTTGAGCGTGAAGCCCTCCCAGCGGACGTTCTGCTTGCCCTGGACGTCGTTGAACCCGAACAGGACCATCACCGCGATCGGCAGCACCAGCCACCCGATCAGCAGCAGCGTCCAGACGTGCAGCGCGTCGACGCGGCGCCCGGCGCGCCTCATCGGGCGGCCTCCAGGACGCCGCGCGTCCCCAGCGTCCGCGCGTACACGAAGATCGCGACGAGCAGGATCGCCGTCAGCGTGAACGACAGCGCGGACGCCACCGGGTACGCGCCGGTCTCGAAGTACTCGGCCCGGATCACGTTGCCGATCATGGTGTCGCCGGGCCCGCCCAGCACCTCGGCGTTCACGAAGTCGGCCGACGCCGGGACGAACGTCATGATCGCCCCCGCGAACACGCCGGGCAGCGACAGCGGCAGCACCACCCGCCCGAACGCCTGCGCGCGCCCCGCGTACAGGTCGCGCGCGGCCTCGACCGTCCGGGGGTCGATCCGCGCCAGCGCCGCGTAGACCGGCAGGACCATGAACGGCAGAAAGTTGTAGGCGAGCCCCGCCACCACGGCGAACCCCGTGTCGAGCACGTGGAAGCCCTCCGGAAGCAGCCCGCGGCCGCGCAACGGCCCCAGGACCGGGCCGTTGTCGGACAGCACGTGCCGCCACGCCACCGTGCGCAGGACGAACGAGACGAAGTACGGCGACAGCATCAGCAGCAGGTACGTGGTCTTCCAGCGGCCCGCGCGGAAGGCGATCCAGTAAGCCGCCGGGTAGCCGACCACGGCGCACACCGCCGTCGCCAGGAACCCGTACCACAGCGAACGGGCGAACGTTCCGCCGTACGTGGACAGACCTTCGGCGTAGTTCTGCCAGTGCAGCGTCTGCCGGAACCCGTCGACGAGATTCCCCGTCTGCAAGGACAGCGACACCATGAACGACAGCGGGATCACGAAGAAGGCCAGCAGCCACAGCCCCGCGGGCAGGACCATCAGGTAGGGCGCGAAACGTCCGCGGCCCATCAAGCGCCCCTGACGACGGCCTGGAACGTCTTCTGGTACACGTCGGCCTCATCCTGGGAGAGCCGCCGGTAATGCCGCAGCCGCGCCATGTCGCCGTCGGACGGGAACACCAGCGGGCTCTCGCTCAACCTGGTGAGGTCCTCCTTCTCCTCCCCGCTCGCTTCGGCCGCGTGCCGCGCCACGATCTCCCGCACCTCCGGCACCGGCGTGATGTAGTTGACGAACTCCGTCAGCGGCGCGTTGTTCTCGGGCGCGTACAGCCAGTCCATGAGGGCGAGCGCGTCGACCGGGTTCTCGGCGGTCACGGGCACGCACAGGTTGTCCGTCCAGATCGTCCCGCCCTCTTCGGGCACGACGAACCGCACGTCCGGGCTCGTCAGGCTGTAGACGTCCCCGGACCACGCCATGGTCAGCCACACGTCGCCCTTGCTGACCGCGTCCACATAGTTCTGCTCGTAGTACTTGCGGACGATCCCCGCGTCCCGCTGCTCCCGCAGCGTCCCGGCCGCCCGCTCCCAGTCGGCCCGCGTCGACTTCTCCGGATCGATCCCCAGGTGCAGCATCCCGAAGTTGCCCAGTTCCTGGGTGTCGCTCATCATCCCGACCCGGCCCTTGTAGCGGGCGTCGAACAGCTGCGCGATGCTCGTGATCTCCTCGTCCACGTACTTCGTGTTGTACGCGATCCCCGTGATCCCCGCCTGGTACGGGACGGTGAACTCGTTGCCCGGATCGTAGGAAGGGTCCTTGAAGCCCGGCCCCGCGTGCGCCGCGAAGTTCTTCAGCCGCCCGTGGTCGAGCGGCGCCAGGTAACCCAGCCGCCGGCACCGTTCCAAATGGATCCCGTTCGTCATCACCATCAGGTCGAACCCGATCGACTGCCCGGCCGCCAGCGGAGCCTGGATTTTGCCGAACCACGGGCCCATCTCCTGGATGACCTCCCGGTAGGTCACCTCGATGCCCGCATCCGCCTCGAACGCCTCGACCGTCGCGCGGTCGTCCTGCATGTACCCCGGCCAGTTCGCCCAGCGGAGCCGCCCGTTCCGCGACTTCCCCGACCAGAACTCGTCCCCCTCCACCGGCTTCCCGCGCCCCTCGACGCCGCACCCGGCCAGCACCAGCCCCGCCCCCGCCAGCCGCAGGACGTCCCGGCGCCTCACCGCGCACCGCCCATCGCCCCGTCGCCGATCACGTACGAGTGCCGCGGCTCCCACGACAGCCACACCCCGTCGCCCCGACCGGCCGCGGGGACCGGGTCGGCGTTCTGCACGAGCACCGACACGTCCGCCCCCGCCGTCGTCCGCACCCCGTACCTCGTCGACGCCCCCTGGTACACGACGTCCGTGACCGTCCCGCGGACCCTGCACCGCCCCGGCGGCTCGTCCACCGCCAGCCGCACCTTCTCCGGGCGCACCGCCACCTCGAGCCGCGTCCCGACCGCCGCGCCCGGCACCTCGATCCGCCCGTCCGTCCCGTGCCCGAGCACCGCGACGCCCCCCGACGCCTCCACGACCTCGCCGTCCAGCACGTTCGACGTCCCGATGAACCCGGCCGCGAACCGGGTCGCGGGCCGCTCGTACACCTCCCGCGGCGTCCCCACCTGCTCGACGCGCCCCTCGTTCACGACCGCCATCCGGTCCGACATCGCCAGCGCCTCCCCCTGGTCGTGCGTCACGTACACGAACGTCACGCCGACGTCCCGCTGCAACCGCTTCAACTCGTCCTGCATCGCCTGCCGCAACCGCAGGTCGAGCGCCCCCAGCGGCTCGTCCAGCAGCAGCGCCCGGGGCCGGTTCACCAGCGCCCGCGCCAGCGCCACCCGCTGCTGCTGCCCGCCGGACAGCTCCGCGGGCCGCCGCCGCTCCCGCCCCGCCAGATCGACCATCTCGAGCATCTCCCCCACCCGCGCGCGGACCTCCGCCCGCCCCACGCCCCGCCGCCGCAGCCCGAACGCCACGTTGTCGAAGACGCTCATGTGCGGGAACAGCGCGTACGACTGGAACACCATGTTGACGTCGCGCCGCTCCGCCGGGATCCCGTTGACGCCGCGCCCGTCCAGCCGGACCTCGCCCGCCGACGGCTCCTCGAACCCGGCGACCATCCGCAGCAGCGTCGTCTTCCCGCACCCCGACGGACCGAGCAGCGAGAAGAACTCCCCCGGCGCCACGGCCAGGTCCACGCCCCGCACCGCGGCCGTCCGCCCGTAGGACTTCTCCACCCCGGCGAGCTCGATGGCCGGAACCACGATCAACCTCCTTCGGACGAACAATTCGCTTCGGGCGATTCTCGTCCCTATTGGGGATGTCCGGACAACGCCCCCGGGCGTACGTTGAGGTGCCGAAGAGGAAGGAGGCGTCCATGCAGCCGCCGGTTCACCCCGACCTTCCCGGCGCCCACGACGACCACATCCACCTCCGCACGTCCGCGGAAGCGCATCTCGCGATCCGCAAGGCCGCGGCCCTCATCGGCTGGACGGTCCCCCAGTACGTCCTCTCGGCCGCGCTCGACCGCGCCGAACGCGACCTCTACGCGCACGCGTCCGCCCACGACTCCCCGGACCTCCCCGAAGCCCCGAGCGGCCCCTCCCCCGACCCGTACATGGCCATAGCCCAGGCCCTAGGCTGACCCCCGCCGCCACAATCGCCCCTCGCCTGCCACCCCGCCACACCGGGCCCCACCGCCCCACGCCGCCGCCTCCCACACCGACCCAGCAGACCCAAGCCAGGCCGAACAACCACCACCCCCCGCCACCCACACCACCACTGACGCCGCCGAACACATCGCCCGAGAAGCCCTCGCCATCTCGGGCCAAGGGAGCACCAACCTCCCCTGCCGCCCCGCACCGCCGACCGACGCCGCCACTCCACACCACCGACTGACGCCGCCGGACATAACGCCCGAGAAGCGTCTCCGGGGCGCGGCGCCGTCGACGACCCCGCGTCGGGCCGGAAACGGCCGGTCAGGCGAATCGTGACGCCAAGCCGTACTCCAGCAGGTCGTACGGCGGCCTCGGCGCGCGACGGCCTCGGGGTGGACGCCGTCGGCGCTCGACGGCGGGTCCGCGGCGGAACCGGGATCGTCGGGCCGAACCGCTCGTTCCCGACGTACATCCGCGACGTCCTGCCCGCGCGAGACGAGGTCGGCGCCACGCAGGTGCCGCTGGAGGAACGCCTCGCCCAGCGGATCGCGGGCTGCGGGCTCGCCCGGATGGAGGCACGCGGCGAGGGCTGCGACGAGCGGACGCGCGCGCAGGTGCGGCGTCCCCAGAACGTCGGGACGGCGGTCGCCGCAACGTATCCCGAGGTCGTTTCATCCGGACTCGTCCTGGACCTCCTCACCGATTCCCGCCGCCTCGCCCCCACCGCCAACAGCGTCCTCGAACCCGCAGAGCAGACCGCTGTGCTCCGCCCCCGCCGCCCCCGGGGACCCAGGTCGGCCCACGGCCCGCGGCTGACCTCACGCTCATCGACGAGGCCGCCCACCGGGCGGAACGACGCCGCGGGCTGGCCCATGCTCCTGCACCACCTCGACGAGCCCGACGGCCGGATCGTGGAGCTCGACCACGGACCGCGTCCCCGCCCAGGTCATCGCCTACACGGCCGCCTGCTCCCACGGATCGCGCCCCGCCCGCAGACCCGCCGCTGCACCCCCGACCGGCTCCCTTCCGGCAGAATGCCACCCATGGCTGACTCCGGCGGCGCCTGCGTCTTCTGCGAGATCGTGAAGGGAGAACGCCCCGCCCACATCGTCCTCGACACCCCGGAAGCGATGGCGTTCCTCGATGCCCGTCCGCTGTTCAAGGGCCACACCTTGCTGGTCCCCCGCACGCACCGCGAGACCCTGACCGACCTTCCCCCCGAGGAACTCGGCCCCTTCTTCGCCCACGCGCAACGACTCGCCGCCGCGATGGAGTCGGCCCTCGACGCCGCCGGCTCTTTCGTGGCCATGAACAACCGGATCAGCCAGAGCGTCCCCCATCTGCACGTCCACGTCGTCCCCCGCAACCGCAAGGACGGCCTCCGCGGATTCTTCTGGCCCCGCCACAAATACGACTCCGACACCGAAGCCGCCGCCTACGCCTCCCGCCTGACAACCGCCCTCACCTGACCCCCGCCACACCCCGCCCCAGCCCCGGCGAGCCTGAGCAGGAGCGTCGTGCTTCGGAGCAACCAAGCCCTAAGCAGTCCCAAAGCAGACGCAGGGCGAAACCAAACCGAGGCACCGGACGATTCTGAACGCAAACAGACCCGGCGCAGGACGCGAACGGAACAATCGCCCGGAAGAGCCCCGCAGACGCACAGCAGCAGGAAAACGGCGAGGCCAGACGTCCAGTTACGGAGCCGGTCACCCAACCGCGAGGCAAACCACGCAACCACGAGGCCAGTCACCCAACTCCCAGGGCCAGTCACCCAACTCCCGGGGGCGGTCGCCCAACCGCGAAGCCGGTCATCCAATCGGAAAGCCGATCGTCCAGCCGCGAGAGTTGACCACCAACCCGCGAAGCCACCCGCACAGCCGCGAGGCGAGTCACCCGAGCGCGAGAGCCGGTCACCCAGCCGGAAGCCGTGCACGCCACTGCCAAGCCGCTCGCCAGCGGGACGGGGCGCGAGCGCCGGGCAAGGTGGCCGGGCAAGGTGGGCGGGCAAGGTGGGGCTGGCGTACTGGTACGACCAGCACCCGGCCACCCGGCGGACTTGGCGAACTCGGCGGGCCCGGCACCGGATTAGGACAGGCGTGCGCCCGTCCCATCCCGGTCCGTCACGGCGTGCGGCCCACCCCCGCCGAGGCCAGTCCGTGCGGGAGGCCGTCACCATTCGGACGGGCTGACAGGGACGGGCGCGTCGGCGCTGCTGGGACTCGCTGCGATCGCCGCCCCCCGCCCTGTTCCACGTCACATGCACCGCCCTCGTGTTCGGCCCGTCCTGCGGTTCGGCGTCCGCGCCGGTTGGCGTCCACGCCACGCACGTGGGCGGCGGGCGCGCGGGTCGCCGTCCCGCTGGTGGGGCTGGGCGTCGGTGTGCTGCTCGGTCCTGCCGTCTTCGCCAGGGTTGGCGAACGGGCGGTCGGGGCGTCTCCCCTTGCGAGGGCGGAGGAAGGGCGTTCGGCTTCGCTAGGGTGCGGGTGTGCTCTTCGAAAATGTGGCCTTCCGGTACCGGAGACGGGGTCCGTGGGTTCTCAAGGGCGTCGACCTCACCTTGGAGCCCGGGCGCATCATCGAGGTCACGGGGCGCAACGGAGCGGGGAAGTCGACCTTTCTCCGACTGGTCGCCGGTTTGCGACGGCCGGGGAAAGGCGCCGTCCGGGAACGGCCCGACCGGGTGGGGTACGCGCCCGAGCGGTTCCCGGTCGACCAGCCGTTCACCGTTCGGTCTTATCTGACGCACATGGCCTCCATTCGGGGTTGCCGGGCGGACTCGGTCGGCGAGTGGGCGGATCGGCTCGGTTTCGAGCAGCTGCTGGATGTGCGGTTGCCGGAGCTGTCCAAGGGCAGCGCGCAGAAGGTCGGGATCGCGCAGGCCCTCCTGGACGATCCCGAACTCCTCGTGCTGGACGAGCCGTTCGCCGGACTGGACGCCGCCACGCGCGACGCGCTCCCCGGACTGATCGGCGACCTCGCCGCCGGCGGGACCACCGTCGTGGTCAGTGACCACCAGCGGTGCATCGAGCCGCTGCCCGACGTCGAGCGGCTGCGCGTGGCCGACGGCACGGTCACCGCCTTGGACGTGACCGCACCCGCGTCCGCGATCCTCGAGGTCGTCGTCCCCGAGGAGGAAATCGACACCGTGGAGGCGAAGTTGCTCGCGGACGGCTACCGGGTGCGGAGGCCCGCGCGATGATCGCGATCGCCCGCTTCCAGGCGGCGGCCTACATCCGGTCGCTGCGCGTGCTGCATCCGCTGATCCTCGTCGTCCTCGTAGTGGCCCTGGTGCTGGCGCAGGGGCCGAGCGGGCCCGAGGCGGACGCTCTTGCGGTGGGCACGTTCGGCGACGTGGCGGCGTTCATGTTCCCGGTGTGGGCGTGGGCGGCGCGCGCCCTGCTGGACACGCAGCCGGACGAGCAGCGCGCCCTGACGGCGTCCGCGGCGAGGCACCGGTGGGCGCCCGTCTGGGCGGGGCTGCTCGCCGCCTACGGCATGAATCTGTGCCTGGGGATCGTGACATTGGCGATTCCTCTCGTTCAGGCGGTGTCGTCGGGGTCGCCGGGGCCCGCGGTGACCGCGGGGCTGGCGCTGAACGCGCTCGTGGCGGCCGCGGGCACGCTGCTCGGCGCATGGACGAGCCGGGCCGTCCTCCCTTCTCCCGGGGTCGCGTTGCTGGCACTGCTCGGCGGCGCGAGCGCGTTGGTGCTGTTCGGCCTCGGGCCGCTGTCGCCCATCTCGGTGCCGGTGATCGACTGGCTGCGGGCGGTCCACGACGGGCCGGACGCCTTCGTCGCGGACTTCCCTGGCATCGCCCTGCATCTGGTGCTGTGGACGGCCCTGGTCGGTGCCGCCTACGTCGCCACGGACCGGTTCCGCTCCTGACGCCCGGCCGTCAGGCGGCTTGGACGGTCAGCCATGCGTCCTCCAACGGGTGTTCGCGGCGGCCGCAGAAGTAGACGCGGCCGGGATCGCCCCAGTACCAGCCGAGGCGCGGGTCCGAGTCGAGCTGCAGGAGGAGGTGCCATTCCTCGGCGGCACGCGCCTCCTCCGGCGTGAGGGCCGGAGATCTCGGGGTGTCCAGTGCGCGGCCGGTGGAGGCGTACAGGCAGTCGGGCCCGATCGGGCGCTGCACCAGCGCCGGCCAGCCGCCGAGCTGGTGGGCCGGCAGCCCGCGGGGGCGGATGTGCCGGGACCACACGGCGTGCAGTTGCTCGTAGACGGCGAGCAGGCCCGGATAGCGCAGCTCCAGGCGGCGGACGGCTGGTTCCTGCGGGGACGGGAGGGACAGGAACGGCGCGGCGTGCAGACGCGTGCGGGGGAAGGCGACCGCGCCGGGCGGCGGGGAGGCGCGTTCGACGGCGCCGGTGAACACGCGCCACCCGTCGCGCTGGGCGGACTCGTCGCCCCAGGGCCGCGGGACCTCGCTGGCGTAGTAGAAGGCGGCGGTCCCCGCGGCGGGAACACCGGGGATCTCGCCTGGCGAGGGAAGGCCGGCGAAGTCGATGGCGCCGAGGAAGTCCAGGGGGCGGCCGTGCCATGTCGGCCACGGCTCGCCGGGCGGGAGGAGCGGGACGCCGCCGAAGTCCACGGGGGTGCCGCCCTCCGCGGCGAGCCGGAGGGCGGGGCGGGTCAGGGGGAGCACGGCGGCGAGCATCTCGGGGCTGACGAAGCGCTCGAACAGGTGACGCAGCCGCCTCCGCTGCGCGGTGAGATCGTCCATGCACATAGCGTTGCGTGCCGCGGACGGCCTCACCACCCCGCCGCAAAACTGTGGATAACTTCGTCAGCGGCGTTCGAGGGCGTCGGCGAGCCGGGCGAGGAAGTCGTCGACCTCCTGCACGTCGTAGCCGGGCCCGAGGCGGATCGTCCGGAAGATGCAAGCGCGGACGTCGGCGGGCGTCACCGGCGGGGCGGCGCCGCGCAGGCCCGCGATGACACGCTCCAGGAACGCGTCGACGTCCCGGACGTCATAGCCCAGGCGCATGCGGACCGCGGGGAACCGCGCGTTCTCGATCCAGGAGACCAGCCAGCCCGGATGGACGCGCGGACGCCCCGCCCGCTCGCGGATCGGCCCGGCGGCCTGCAGCTCGCGGATGCACTCGCTGACCAGTTCGTCCACCGTGCGGGGGTCGTAGCCGCGCAGGACGATGTCGAAGCGGCGGGCGCGGACGTCGTCGGCGGTCAGCGGCGGGCCGCCGTTCAGCGCCCCGCGGATCTCCTCGAGCAGGGCGTCCACCTGGGCCCGGTCGTAGCCGCGCAGGACGATCGGCGGCCGCGTTCCCTTCTTCCCCCGCACACGTGCTCCTCAGCAGCTCCCCGCGTCCGCGGGGTGCGGGGAGCACACCGCGGGCGCTCAGTCCCTGGTCGAGGCGGCCAGCTGCCCGCAGGCCCCGTCGATCTCCCTGCCCCGAGTGTCGCGCACCGTGACCGGGACCCCGTGGTGCTCCAGCCGCCGGACGAACTCCCGTTCGTCCTCGGGCCGGGAGGCGGTCCACTTGGATCCCGGCGTCGGGTTCAACGGGATCAGATTGACGTGTGCGAGGTGCCCGCGCAAGAGCCTGCCGAGAAGATCTGCGCGCCACGCCTGGTCGTTGACGTCCTTGATCAGGGCGTATTCGATGGAGACGCGGCGGCCGCTGCGGTCGGCGTACGCCCACGCGGCGTCCAGCACCTCGGCGACCTTCCAGCGGTTGTTGACCGGGACGAGGTCGTCGCGCAGTTCGTCGTCGGGCGCGTGCAGGGACACGGCGAGCCGCACCGACATGTCCTCCGCGGCCAGCTTCTCGATGGCGGGGACGAGCCCGACGGTCGAGACGGTCACCGACCGCTGCGAGATGCCCAGCCCGGCGGGCGCCGGGTCGGTGATGCGGCGGACCGCCCCGATCACGGACTTGTAGTTCGCGAGGGGCTCACCCATGCCCATGAACACGATGTTGGAGACGCGTCCGGGTCCGCCTGGGACGCGCCCGCGGGCGAGTGCGCGTGCGCCCGCGGCGACCTGCTCGACGATCTCGGCCGTGGACAGGTTCCGGGTGAGCCCGGCCTGGCCGGTGGCGCAAAACGGGCAGTTCATGCCGCACCCGGCTTGGGACGACACGCACATGGTGGCCCTGTCCGGGTAACGCATCAGCACGGACTCGAACAGGACGCCGTCGAACGCCTTCCACACCGTCTTGAGCGTCTTGCCGCCGTCGCAGTCCATCTCGCGGACGGGCGTGATCAGCGACGGCAGCAGTGCGGACACGAGCCGGTCGCGGGCCGCGGCCGGCAGGTCGGTCATCTCCGCGGGGTCGTCGACCAGCCGGGCGAAGTAGTGCCGCGACAGCTGGTCGGCCCGGAAGGGCTTCTCCCCCAGCTCGGCGACCGCCTCCCGGCGCTCCGCCGGGGCGAGGTCGGCGAGGTGCCGCGGCGGCTTGCCGCGCCGCGGGGCGGCGAAGACCAGCTTCGCCGGGGTCTTCTTGGGCGCGGACCCGTTCGGCTGCGCGGCGGTCCCGGTGGCGGGCTCGGTGGTGGCAGACATGGTCCTTCCAGTGTCGCAAACCCACGCGGGTGCCTCGTCCGTCCGACCGGCCCGAACCCGGACGGACCAGGCGACTGCGCATGATCTCCCGGGCCACTAAGGTCTCGACCATGTCGGTTCTGCGCAGGGGCGCCGCCGCGGCCCGGCGCCGGGGCACGACCGTCGTCCACGCCGAGTCCGGCCCGTACGGCAGCCGCCGCCTCGTCGTCGAGAGCGACGGAACCGTCACCGCCGCCTATCTGAAGGACGCCGGGGAGTCGGTCGTCGGGGCCGTCTGGGTCGCCAACCACCGCGCCGCCCCCGCCGGTCTGGACCGGGCCCGCCTGGACGCGGGCGCCGCGCCGCTCCTCCCCCGGTCGCACGTCCGCCACCCGGACGGACGGGACGCGCTCGACGCGGGCGCGCTGGAGACCGTCTGGTTCGAGGAGGGCGACGGCGTGGCCGTCCTCGAAGCGGGAGAGCCGCTGTTCGTGATCCCCGGATGGTCCGATATCGGGCGCGGCATCCCCGGTTACGCCCGGGACGCCGCCGAACAGAGCCCGTTCGCGTTCCCCCTCGCAGAGGAGATCGACCACTTCGGACCACGCTTGGACCGCGCGCGCGTCCACTGGAAGGCTGCGCGCGCCGAAGGGGCCTGGGCGGAGTACCAGCAAGCCGTCCTCGGGCACCTTCTGCAACGGCTCGGCCCCGGCGGGCACTACTGGCACGACATCGGACGACGCTCAGGCGGCGGAGGCGGCACATTGCCGACCGTCGGGGTGACCGAGCGCCCGCCACAGGACGATCGGGAGTTCACCGTGTTGAGCACGGTGGGGATGAGTCGGCAACGGATGCCGACGATCGAACTGTACGAGGAGGACGTGTCCCCTCACGCCCGGATCGAACTCGCCTTGGCCGCCACCCTGCCCGCACGGTCGGCGGGCAGCATTTTCCCCTGGCTCGCGCCGTGTCCGTGGCGGACGGTGACCTGGTTCGCGCCCGGCGACGTCGTCAAGTGGCCTCACGACGATCGCCCTTTCCCCTTGGGCGCCCAGGGATCCGGTTGGGAAGCCGTCCTGCTCCTGGAGGACCCCGCGCGTCTGGAGGGCCCCGCCCCTCCCGTGCTGGCGGGCTTGACCGTCCAGGACGATCCCGTCCGGTGGCTGTGGCTCGTCCCGATCAGCGCCGAGGATCACCGTTTCGCCAGGGCGGAGGGTTCGGAGGCGCTCGTGCGGCGGCTGGCCCGCGAGGGACGCACGTGGGTGGTGTCGTAGCCCCGCCCGCGCACGCGCCCGGCGGCCGGGGCGCCGATCACGAGGTGGGGACGAACAGCTCCAGCAGCAGCCAGACCACGGGGGCGGTCGCCACGAGGGAGTCGAGGCGGTCCATCACGCCGCCGTGACCGGGCAGGAGGGTCCCCATGTCCTTGATGCCGAGGTCGCGCTTGACCATCGACTCGATGAGGTCGCCGACCGTCGCGGTGACCACGACGGCGAGGCCGATGACGACGCCGTGCCAGACCCGTCCGCCGTCCAGCAGCCACCACACCAGCCACCCGCCGACGACCATGCAGGTCAGGGCGGAGCCGCTGAAGCCCTCCCAGGTCTTCTTCGGGCTGATGGTCGGCGCCATCTTGTGCTTGCCGAGGAACGACCCGGCGAAATATCCGCCGATGTCGCTGGCCACGGTCGTCGCGATGAAGATCACGATGCGGTGGTCGCCGTCGTCCGGGGCCATCAGCAGCGCCACGATACCGCCCATGAGGACGAGCCAGCCGCTGGTCAGCGCCCCCGCGGACACGTCCCGGACGTAGCCGTCCGACCCTTCCGTCATCCGTGTGACGAGCAGGGCGAGAACCGTCAGGGACACCGCGGCGACCACGGCGGTGGAGCCCCAGATGTAAGCGACGACGGGGGTCGCCACCATCCCCGTGGCGACCGGGATGAACGGCACCCGGATGTCGCGGCTCTTGAGCGCCTCGGTCAGTTCGCGCATGCCGAGGAACAGGAAGAGCACCATGACGCCAAGGAAGATCTCCTTGACGGTGTACAGCGACACCAGGACGAGTGCGCCGAGGCCGGCGCCCACGCCGATCGCCATGGGGAGGTTGCGCCCGGCTTTGCCCGCGCGCGGCTTATCCGGGGAGCCCGTGGGCTCCCCGGCGTCGTCGAGTTCCATCACACTTCGAGCAGTTCGGCCTTCTTGTGCTCGAGCAACTCGTCGATCTGCGCCGTGTACCGGTGCGTGGTGTCGTCGAGTTCCTTCTCCGCACGGCGGACCTCGTCCTCGCCGGCGTCGCCGTCCTTGGCGAGCTTGTCGAGGGCGTCCTTGGCGCGCCGCCGGATGTTGCGGATGGAGATCTTGCTGTCCTCGGCCTTACCGCCCGCGACCTTGATGAACTCCTTGCGGCGCTCCTCCGACAGCTCGGGGAAGACGACGCGGATGACGTTGCCGTCGTTGGTGGGGTTCACGCCGAGGTCGCTCTCCCGGATGGCCTTCTCCACCGCCTGCATGGACGACTTGTCGAAGACCTGCACGATGACCAGCCGCGGTTCGGGCAGCGTGAAGGACGCGAGCTGGTTGATCGGCGTCGGGGTGCCGTAGTACTCCGCGGTGATCTTGCTGAACATCGCGGGGGTGACCCGGCCGGTGCGGATGGCCTGGAAGTCCTCCTTGGCGACCGCGACCGCCTTCTCCATCTTCTCCTCGGCTTCGAGGAGGGTCTCGTCGATCACTGTGACTCCCGTGTCATCTGGTCGGCCGTGTACCTGGTGCTGTCCCCGCGGCCTCTCCGCGCGGGAACCGTGCGCGTGCACGGCTCCCGCGAGGCGCGGTCGCGGCGCGGTCAGCCCTGTGCCGGGCTGACCAGCGTGCCGATCTTCTCACCCCGGACGGCCCGGACGATGTTGCCCTGCCCCAACAGGTCGAAGACCACGATGGGGAGCGCGTTGTCCATGCAGAGGCTGATGGCCGTGGCGTCCATGACCTTCAGTCCCCGCTGTAGAACTTCACCGTAATCCAAATGGTCGAACTTGACCGCCTCTGGATTCTTGCGGGGGTCGGCGTCGTAGACGCCGTCCACCTGGGTCGCCTTGAGCACGGCCTCCGCACCGATCTCCAGCGCGCGCTGGGCGGCGGTGGTGTCGGTGGAGAAGAACGGCTGGCCGAGCCCGGCGCCGAAGATGACGACGCGGCCCTTCTCCAGGTGCCGGATGGCGCGCCGCGGAATGTACGGCTCGGCCACCTGGCTCATGGTGATGGCGGTCTGGACGCGGGTGTCGATGCCGAGCTTCTCCAGGAAGTCCTGGAGCGCGAGGCAGTTGATGACCGTGCCGATCATGCCCATGTAGTCGGCGCGGCCGCGGTCCATGCCGCGCTCGGCCATGACCGCGCCGCGGAACATGTTGCCGCCGCCGCACACGACCGCGACTTCGACGCCGTCGCGCACCGCCTCGGCGATGCCCTCGGCGACGTGCTGCACGATCTGCGGGTCGATGCCGAGCGGGTCGCGTCCGGCGAACGCCTCCCCGGACAGCTTCAGCAGCACCCGTCTCCAGCCGGCGCCCGGCGCGTGCCGAGCGGACGACGAGGCCGCCGTCGCGCTAGTGGTCGTCTTGTCCGGCACGTCGGCGGCCTCCTCGTTGCGTCCGTCTTCTAGCCTGATCCCCAGTTCCAGGGTGCCCTCAGACCTGCCCGACCTTGAACCGGGCGAACCGGACGACCTTGACACCGGCCTCGTCCAGCACCTTCGCGATCGTCTTCTTGCCGTCCTTGACGAACGCCTGCTCCAGCAGGACGAAGTCGCGGAAGTAGGCGTTGACCCGGCCCTCGACGATCTTCGGGATGGCCTGCTCGGGCTTGCCCTCGTCGCGGGTGAGCTGCTCGGCGAGCGCCCGCTCCTTCTCGATCGCCTCGGCGGGGATCTCGTCGCGGTTCAGGTACTTGGGCGCCATCGCCGCGATCTGCTGGGCGACGTCCTTGGCGACCTCGGCGTTCTCGGCGTCCAGCTCGACCAGCACGCCGGTGGTCGGCGGCAGCTGCGGGTCGGACTTGTGCAGGTAGCTGGCCACGTAGGCGCCCTGGAAGTGGGCGAAGCGGCGCAGCTCGAGCTTCTCGCCGATCTTGGCGCTGTTCTCCTCGATCAGGGCCTGGACGGTCTTGCCCGGCTCGATCTCGGCGGTCAGCAGCGCGGCCACGTCGGCGGCGCCGGCGGTCGCGACGAACCGGACGAGACGGTCGGCCAGCTCGATGAACTGCGCGTTCTTCGCGACGAAGTCCGTCTCGCAGTTCAGCTCGAGCATCGCGCCGTTGCCGGAGTCGGCAAAGTACTCGGCGACGAGGCCGTTGGCCGCGGTGCGCTCGGCGCGCTTGCCGACGTCCTTGGCGCCCTTGAGGCGCAGCAGCTCGGTGGCCTTCTCGAAGTCGCCGTCCGCCTCGGTCAGGGCGTTCTTGACGGCCATCATTCCGGCGCCGGTCAGGTCACGGAGCCGCTTGACGTCAGCGGCGGTGAAGTTCGCCATCGCTCTCTTCGCTTCTCTCGTCGTTGGTCGTGGACCCGCGACGATCCCGGCGGCCCGTCACGGGCCGCCGGGATCGCGGGATCAAGCCTGCTCGGCCTCGGCGCTCGCCTGCTCCGGCTGGGCGGGAGCCTCGGCGGCCGCGCCCTCGGAAGCCGCGGGGGCCTCGGCGGCCTCGGCGGCGGGGGCGGCGTCGGCGGCCGGGGCGGCCTCGGCGGACTGCTTCTCCAGCAGCTGGCGCTCCCACTCGGGCAGCGGCTCGGCGGCGGACGCGGCGCCCTCGGCGGGCTTCTCGTCACCGCCGGCACCGGCGCCGGCGCGGGCGATCAGGCCGTCGGCGACGGCGTCGGCGACCACGCGGGTCAGCAGGCTGACGCTGCGGATCGCGTCGTCGTTGCCCGGAACCGGGTAGTCGACCTCGTCGGGGTCGCAGTTGGTGTCCAGGATCGCGACGACCGGGATGCCGAGCTTCTTGGCCTCGTTGACCGCGATGTGCTCCTTCTTGGTGTCCACGATCCAGATGGCGCTCGGAACCTTCGCCATGTCGCGGATACCGCCGAGGGTGCGCTCCAGCTTGTCCTTCTCGCGGCGCAGGCCGAGAAGCTCCTTCTTCGTCATGCCGGAGCCGGCCACGTCGTCGTAGTTGATCTCCTCCAGCTCCTTGAGCCGGGTGAGCCGCTTGTGGACGGTGGAGAAGTTGGTGAGCATGCCGCCCAGCCAGCGCTGGTTGACGAAGGGCATGCCGACCCGGGTGGCCTGCTCGGCGATGGCCTCCTGGGCCTGCTTCTTGGTACCGACGAACAGGATCGTGCCGCCGTGGGCGACCGTGGCCTTGACGAACTCGTAGGCGCGGTCGATGTAGGACAGCGACTGCTGCAGGTCGATGATGTAGATGCCGTTGCGCTCCGTGAGGATGAAGCGCTTCATCTTCGGGTTCCACCGGCGGGTCTGGTGGCCGAAGTGGACGCCGCTCTCCAGGAGCTGCCGCATGGTGACGACGGGTGCCATGGCCCGTGCTCTCCTTCTCTGGCCCTGGCGGGCCGCATTTGGTTGTCTGCCTGCGCCCGGGCGCCGTCCCACCGTCGCCGGCGGCGACGGACCGAGGGGCGGCACCCCACCAGGTCGGTGGCATGCGGACGCGTGAAATCAGCCGCCGGGTGCTCCCTGGCGGCTGTGGCCCGGTCTCCCGGGCCGCGGCCCCTCCGCTCACAGGTAGCGGCTTCTCGCCCGTCCGACCGCGTGGTCGAAAGGGTGACGGCCTGGCCTCGGCCGGTGTCCTTTTGGAGCACCATCACAGATTATCAGGGCCCGGAGGGCTCCGGGAATCAATGAAGTCGGAGGTTATCCACAGGCCGCGGAAGCGGCAACGACCGGCGCGCTCCCCCGGCACGCTTCGGGCATGACCTTGTTCACACTGCTCCTCACCTGCGCGATCACGGCCGGGGCGCCGAGCCCCGATGTCTGGAGGTGGCCGCTGGGCCCGCCCGCACCCCAAGTCCTGCGCGGCTTCTCGCCTCCGGCGTCCCCCTGGGGCGCGGGCCACCGCGGGGTCGATCTCGCCGCCCGTCCGGGGGATCCGGTGCGCGCCGCCGGGCCCGGACGGGTGTCCTTCGCCGACCGGCTCGCCGGACGCGGCGTCGTCGCGATCACGCACGGGCGGCTCAGCACCACGTACCTGCCCGTCCGCCCGAGCGTCCCCGTCGGGCGCCGCGTCACGCCCGGCACCGTGATCGGCAGAGTCGAGGCGGGCGGCTCGCACTGCGCCTCCACCTGCCTGCACTGGGGCTTGCGCGACGGGCGCGTGTACCTGAACCCGGTCGACCTCGTGCGCCGCGAGATCAGGCTGCTCCCGCACTGGTCCCCGCCGCCCGCTCCCCGCGAACGCGCCGAGCCCGCACCCGCCGAGCCGCGCATGGGGCTTCGGGACGCCACGACGGCCACGGGCGGCGCGCTGACCGGCATGGTCCTGGCGTACGTCCTGGCGTTCCTCTGGCGCCGCACCCGCCCGCGTCCGCGCGCCCGCCTCCGTGCCGGCGGCTTCCGCGCCGGCCGTCTTCGCGCCGGTCGTCTCCGGCCGCCCCCTCCGCCGCCGGGCGTCATCGACCTGTCGAAGGAGCGACGCCTGCGCCGGACCCCGTAGCCCTGGATCGGCGGACGCTAGTCGTCCAAGCCCCCGCGCGGGTGGGCTTGACGGTGCACCCGCTTGAGCCTCTCGGACGAGACGTGCGTGTAGAGCTGGGTCGTCTGCAGCGAGGCATGGCCGAGGATTTCCTGGACGCTCCGCAGATCGGCTCCGCCCTCCAGGAGGTGCGACGCCGCGCTGTGCCGCAGTCCGTGCGGCGCCATGTCGGGCATCCCGCCCACCTCGGCGATGCGCGCGTGGACCATCCGCCGCGCACTCGTCGGATGCAGGCGACGCCCGCGCGCGCCCAGGAACAGTGCGGGCCCGCTGCCCTCGTCCGCCAGCGCGGGACGCCCGGCGCGGAGCCAGTCCTGGACGGCGCGGGCGGCGGGTTCGCCCATCGGCACCGTCCGCTCGCGTCCCCCCTTACCCAGCACGCGGATCGTCCGGTGCCCCGTGTCAAGGTCGTCGACGTCCAGGCCGCAGAGTTCGCTGATGCGCACGCCCGTCGCGTACAGGACCTCCAGGACGGCGCGGTCCCGCAGGCCCAGCGGGCCGTCGGCGTCCATCTCGTCCAGCAGCCGCCCGGCGTCGCCCCGGGTCAGCACGGCGGGCAGGCTCCGGCGCCGTTGGGGGGTGCCCAGGAGCAGCCCCGGATCGCTCTCCAGGACGCCAATGCGGTGCAGGTGGCCCGTGAACGCACGGGCGGCCGCCGTCCGGCGGGCGAGCGTGGCCCGCGAACGGCCCATCGCGTGCTGCCGTGCCAGCCAGGCCCGCAGCAGCCCGACGTCCAGGTCCGCGGGCCGCGTCGCTCCGGTCTCGGCCGCATGGGCGCAGAGGTCCCGCAGGTCCCCGAGGTACGCGCGGAGCGTGTGCGGCGAGACGTCGCGCTCCGCGCGCAGGCGGCGTCCGAACTCCGCGACGGCCGCCTCGAGCTCGCCGCCCGCGTCGACCGCGTCGTCTTCCGCATGTCCGCCCGTCCCGCGCCCGCCCGTGTCGTCCACAGCCGCCACCGTGCGACGCCGTCCCCGAGGAAGCAAGCACCCCACGCCGGGTTTCGACCGTCCGACCCGCAATGTCCCGCCGAGTTATCCACAGGGTGCCGTTCCGGTTACAGCCGGTGTCCGCATCGGGGAGCGTCGAGATCGGAGGTGAGGTCCGTGAAACAGCACATCGACTTGGGGCGCCGCGGCGAGGACGCCGCCGCCGGATACCTGGCCGGCATCGGCTGGACGATCCTCGAACGCAACTGGCGGTGCTCCGAGGGGGAGATCGACATCGTCGCCCACGACGGCCGGGTCCCGGTCGTCTGCGAGGTGAAGACGCGGAGGTCCACCCGGTTCGGCGACCCGCTGGAGGCGATCACCGAGACGAAGGCCGCCCGGTTGCGCCGGCTGGCCTGGCGATGGGCCGCCGCGCACGGCGCCCGCGGCACGGCCGTCCGGGTGGACGTGCTCGGCCTCGTCGCCGACGGCGACGGCTTCGCCATCGATCACCTGCGGGAGGTGTGCTAGATGACGCTCGCCAAGACCCGCTCGGTGTCGCTGGTCGGCGTGGAGGGCTTCCTGGTGGACGTCGAGGCCGCCATCACCAGCGGCGTGCCCGGCCTCCACCTGGTCGGCCTGCCCGACACCGTGCTCAGCGAGGCGCGCGACCGCGTCCGCGCGGCGATCTTCAACTCGGACGAGGACTGGCCCAACCGCCACGTGACGGTCTCCCTGTTCCCCGCGAGCATGCCGAAGAGAGGCTCCAACTTCGATCTTGCAATAGCCGTGGCGTTGCTCGCCGCGGCCGAGGTGGTCCCGGCCCGCTCGTGCGGGGGGCTGGTGATGATCGGCGAACTGGGGCTCGACGGCCGGATCCGCGCCGTGCAGGGCGTCCTGCCCGCCGTGCTCGCCGCGTCCCAGAGCGGCTGCCGCACGGTGGTCGTCCCGCACGCCAACGCGGCCGAGGCCCGGCTGGTCCCGGACGTGGAAGTGGTCTCCGCGCGAACCTTGCGCGGCCTCCTGTGCCTGCTGCGCGACGAGCCGCCGCCGGTCGAGGAGGCCGAGGACGAGCCGGTGCTCGGCGGCCGCCTCGCCGTCGGCCGGAAGGAGATCTCCCCGGACGTCGATCTCGCCGACGTCCGGGGGCAGGCCGACGCGCGCCGCGCCCTGGAGATCAGCGCCGCCGGAGGGCACCACCTCTACTTCTCGGGGCCGCCGGGCTGCGGGAAGACCATGCTTGCTGAACGGCTGCCGACGCTGCTGCCGCCCCTGGAGCCCGACTCGGCGCTGGAGGTGACCACCATCCACTCCGTGGCGGGCACGCTTCCGCCGGGCCAGCCGCTGATCACCCAGCCGCCGTTCTACGCTCCGCACCACACCGCCAGCCGCGTCGCGATGGTCGGCGGCGGCTCCGGCCGGACGCTCCAACCGGGCGCCGTCTCCCTCGCGCACCGGGGCATCCTCTTCCTGGACGAGGCGCCAGAATTCCAGCACGGCACTCTGGACGCGCTCCGCCAGCCCCTCGAAGAGGGCCAGGTCCGGATCTGCAGAGCCGAGGGGACGGCGACGTTCCCGGCGCGCTTCACGCTCGTCCTGGCGGCCAACCCGTGCCCGTGCGCGGCGGCCAAGCAGATCGACTGCTCCTGCGCCCCGGGGATCCGTCGCAAGTACGGGACCCGCATCTCCGGCCCCCTGCTGGACCGGGTCGACCTGAAACTCGAACTGACGCCCGCCAGCCGCGCCGAACTCCGGTACGACCTGGAGTTCGCCGAGACGAGCGGGGTCGTCGCCGAACGGGTCCTCGACGCCCGGGAACGCTCGCTCAAGCGGCTCTCCGGCACCCCGTGGCGCTCCAACTCCGAGATCCCCGGGCCGGAGCTGCGCCGCCGCTTCGTCCCGTCCGGCGAGGCGATGCGGAGCGCGGACGACGCGCTGCAACGCGGGACGCTCAGCGCCCGGGGCCTCGACCGGATCCTGCGGGTCGCCTGGACGATCGCCGACCTCGCGGGGCACGACGAACCCGAGGCCGACGACATCGGCGGCGCGCTCGGCCTGTGGTCGGCGGGGCGCCCGTGAACGCCGAACGCGCCGCCCGCGCCGCACTGACCGCCGTCGCCGAACCCGGCGACGCCCTCCTCAACCGGATCATCGACCGCGTCGGCCCCGAACGGACGCTGGAGTCGGTCCGCACCGGCCGTCCGCCCGACGACGTGAGCGTCACCGAGAAGGAGGCCGCGCGCCTCGAGCACTGGCGGATCCGCCTGGTCGCCGCCGCCCCCGAACAGGACCTCGCCGTGTGCGCCGAACTCGGCGGACGCCTGATCTGCCCGGGAGACCCCGAATGGCCCACCACCCTGGACGACCTCGGCGGCGAACGCCCCTACGCGCTGTGGCTGCGCGGCCCCGCCGACCTGCGAAGAAGCTGCCTGCACTCGGTCGCGATCGTCGGATCCCGCGCCGCGTCCCCGTACGGGCTGCACGTCGCCGCGGAACTGGCGGCGGAACTGGCCGACTCCGGCTGGACGGTGGTCTCCGGCGGGGCCCTCGGGATCGACGCCGCCGCCCACCGCGGCTCGCTGGCGGCGCAGGGCCCCACCGTCGCGGTCCTGGCGAACGGCTTCGACGTCCCCTACCCCGCGTCGAACGAGGGGCTGTTCGCCGAGATGGCCCGCCGCACCGTCCTGGTCAGCGAGTCGCCGCCCGGCACCCATCCGCACCGGCTCCGGTTCCTCGTCCGGAACCGGGTGATCGCCGCGCTGTCACGCGGCACGGTGATCGTCGAAGCCGAGGCCCGCAGCGGCGCCCTGAACACCGCTTCCTGGGCCCGCAGGCTCAACCGCGTCGTCATGGCCGTCCCCGGCCAGGTCACCTCGCGGACCTCGGTCGGTGTTCACCGGCTGCTCCGCGAGGAGGGCACACTCCTGGTCACCCGCCACGAGGAGGTCGTCGAAGCCGTCGGCCGCATCGGCGAGGACCTGGCCCCGGCCCCGCGCACACCGGTCCTCCCCCGCGACCGCCTGGACCCCGTGACCCGCTCCGTCCTGGAGGCGTTCCCCGCCCGCGGCCACGCGGGCCCGGCCCAGCTGGCGGCGAAGGCCGGTGTCCCCCTGCCGACGGTCAACGCCAAGCTCGGCCTGCTCGCCGCCGGCGGCTTCGTCGAACGCGCCTCCGCCGGCTGGCGCCTGACCCCGACCGCCAAAACCCCGCCCCCACCACCCACCCCGTAAGCCACAACACCAACCGACCAATGCACCACCGCGCCGCCCCACCCCACGCGGCGCGCAAGCAGGACAGGTGCCGCCGCAATCCAGGTGGGCGCGTCCGCAGGCGTGGTCGTCGAGAGACCTCCGCACAGACCGCTGACGGCTGCGTCGGGCACCGCGAACGGGCAATACAGGCGAGCGGCGCGCATGAGCAACAACCAGGCGCTCGCCACTGGACCGACCGGCACGAAAGGACGGGAGCACAACGTCGGACGGACGGCGCGCACGTACAGCGTGGGCAGGCGGGCCACGCGAGCTGACGGCGCGGACGGGCACGAACGGATGGCGCGCGTGGCACGCATGGCTGTCCGCGCCGTTCTCCCGCGCGCGCCGCTCGGTTCAGCAGTGAGCCCTCCACTCGCCGCCCACCCCGCTCGTCGGCCGCCCCGTGTCGCCGCCCGCGCCGTCCGGCCGGCCCTGCTGCCCGTACCGCACGCTCACACCGTCCTCCCGCCTGCTCACACTGCTCGGTCCAGTGGCGAGCCCGCTCGTTACCCGTCCGCGCCGCCCGCTCGTGCTGCCCGCCCGCTCGTGCTGCCCGCAGTGCCCGATCGGCCGGCGGGGCCCTGCTTGTCGGCCGTCCCGCTCGCCGCTCGCCCCGCTTCGTTGCCCGCCTCGTGCTGTCCGTCCTGCCCGTACCGCACGCTCGCGCCGTCTGTCCGCGCCACCCGCGACGCCACGCCACCCCGCGCCCTGCATGTCACGCGCGGCACCCGCTCGTACCCGTCCGCGCCGTCCACTCAGGTGGCCCGCCTACCCATGCTGGCCATGCCGCACGTTCACACCGTTCGTCCGCGCTACTCGCGCCTCTCGCGCCATCGATGCCACGTGCCATCCACGCGTGGGCCGATGGCACAAGCGAACGGGCGGCGCGGGTGAACGCGGACATGCGGTGCCCGGACGACGGCACGGCCAGCACAAACGGGCCAAGGACGCGGACATGCGGCCCAGGGCGGGCAACGAGCGGGGCCGGCGACGTCTGGGGCTCACAACTGGACCGCTGGCGCGGGCAGCACAAGCGGAAGGGAGGCCCCGCGGGCGGCATGACGGGCGAGCGCCGGACAGGCCACGCGGGCAGGCGGGGCACGCCGTGCGGGCCGGGCGAGGCGCGCGGCGCGCGGCGGGCGCGGGGCCGCGCGGCGCGGCGCGGGGCGGGGGGCGCGGCACGGGGCGGCGGGCGCGGCACGGGCCGGGCGGCGAGCGGGGGCCGGGCGGGGGGCGGGGCTTGTGGCTGGGGCGGGCGGCCTGGGCGGCACGAGTTGGTGGGAGGACGAGGCGCGGCGTGGGGAGCGGCGCGCGGCGCGCGGCGG